>NZ_JANHDI010000007.1 GCF_024494595.1 Halobellus rarus
GACGGCCGAGGACGGCGACACGTTCAGTGTCGGAGAAGCGACGGTCGAGACCGTGGCCACGCCGGGGCACACGACGGGCATGACGTCGTACCTACTCGACGAGAGCCTGCTGGCGACGGGCGACGGGTTGTTCATCGAGAGCGTCGCCCGCCCGGACCTCGAAGAGGGCGACGAGGGCGCGCCCGACGCCGCGCGACTGCTCTACGAGTCCCTCCAAGAGCGCGTGCTCTCCCTGCCCGACGACACGCTCGTCGGCGGCGCGCACTTCAGTGATGCCGCGGAACCAGCGGAAGACGGCACGTACACGGCCCCGATCGGCGACCTGAAAGCGGAGATGGACGCGCTGACGATGGAGGAATCGGAGTTCGTGGAGGTGATCCTCTCGGATATGCCGCCGCGGCCGGCGAACTACGAGGAGATCATCGCGACGAACCTCGGACAGAACGCCGTCGACGACGAGGAGGCGTTCACCCTGGAACTCGGCCCGAACAACTGCGCGGCCAGCCAGGAATCTCTCGCCGGAGACTGAGGCGAACGACTCTAAAATACACGACCCAATAACACACGAATGGTAACAGATCCACTTCCGCTGCAGATATTCGCCGAACTGTTCCCGAACGGGATCAGTCGCTACGCCGTCGGGGGGCTCCTCGTCGGTCTCGGCGTGATCGTTATTTACATCGGCACAGGCATCCCGGCCGGAGCGAGTACGTTCCTCGAGTCGACGCTGTCGTACGTTTCCGACCAGTCGCGGTTCCAGAAGTACGTCTCCTCGCGGGACTGGCGAGTCGTCTTCACGCTCGGCATCGTCCTCGGCGGTCTGGCGTTCGCTGCGACGGTACAGTCCGGCGTTGTCACGACGTCGCTCTACGAACCCGGAACGACGGGCGAACTGTACGAGGTCGCCGGCGTTACGCTCTGGACGACCGCCGTCCAGCCCTGGCGGCTGTTCTTCGGCGGCATCCTTGTCGGGATCGGAACCCGGATCGGTAAGGGATGTACCTCCGGCCACGGCGTCTGCGGCGTCGGCTCGGCGTCGAAGACCTCGCTCGTCGGCGTGGCGACGTTCCTACTCGTCGCTATCGTGACCGCGCAGGTCGTCGCCGCGCTGGGGGTGAGCCCATGAGCGAGGACCGCCATCCCCTGTTCATCCCGCTGATCCTCGTCGGCGGCGTGATCTTCGGGTTCGGACTGGGATTCAGTCATATGGCGCGGCCGGAGGTCGTGCTGGACTTCCTTCAGTTCGAAGACCTCGGACTGCCGTTCGTCATGTTCGGCGCGGCGATCGTCTCCGGGATCGCCTTCGCGGTACTGCCGCGGATCCGGGATCGTGCACCGCTGACCGGAAGCCGGTACGAACGCCGGCTGAAACCGTTCGATAGGAACGTCCTGATCGGCGGCGCGATCTTCGGCGTCGGCTGGGGGCTGTCGGGGATCTGTCCCGGCGCGGCCTACGCCAGCCTCGGTATCGGTAACGTCACCATCCTGTGGGCGCTCGCCGGGATGTTCGTCGGCGCGTACCTGCAGGGGTACTGGCGGAGTTGATCCCTTTTCGCTCCCGAGTCGTGCGGGGGCTGACACGGACGCAGTCTGCCGGTCGTCTGACGCGGTTTTAAGTGTGACACGGAAGAGCAAACGATCGGGCGCGCACTCCCAGGGACGGTCATTCCGTCCCGCTGCCGAGGGCTGTCGTACCCTCTCTCGGCGGTCGCTTCCCCATTCGACGCGACCGCCGGTGAGGGACCACAACAGCCTTTGACGGCCTCAGTTCCCATCCTCCCACCGCGCGCCCAACACGCGGACGTTGCACCCCGGTTCGACGGCGCGTCGTCGTCCCCCGCGACGACGCATCGGACGATTTCCGTTCGCTCTCGTAATCCCTCGATCGTATTGCGCTCCCCGACTACTCGCCGAGGAGCGTCGAACGCGCCCGTTCGAGTCCGTCGTCCTCGTCGTCGACCACCAGCGCGAGCTGGTCGCCGGCCTCGACGATCGTCCCGGGCAGGGGGATCGTCATCGCCTCGCGCTTTCGACCGTGGGCGTAGACCCGGCCGAAATCGTCGAGGTCGATGTCGTTGACCTTCCGTCCGATCACCGGTGCGCCCTCCGGAATCGTCACCGTCGTGAGCCGTAGCTGTTCGGTCAGCTCGCCGAGCGCGTTGAAACTCCCCCCGAGCAGCGCCGTCTTCGCCCCCGCCGCGCCGAGCCGCTCGGGGTAGATGACCTCGTCGACGTCCTCCTCGTAGCGGTCGTAGATCTCCTCTCGGAAGTCCTCGCTGATCCGCATCGCCACCCGACAGCCGAAGTCCTTGCCGATCATACAGGCAGCGAAATTTATGTTGGGATCACCGGTGAGTCCGCCGAGCGCGACGGCGTTCTCGACGCCCGCGCGCTTCAGGACCGACTCGTTGCTCCCGTCTCCTTCGACGACCTCGAAGCCGGCCTCGCGGGCGCGGTCGGCCCTGTCGGGGTCGTTGTCGACGACAACGACCGGGTACCCCTCTTCGTGGAGAATCCGGGCAGTCCGCCTGCCGACTCGTCCGTACCCGACGATGATGAACGACATATGCCAACGTAACACACTCCGGGTACAAAAGCGTAGACCCGTTGATTCGGGTGCGGCGGGCTGGTCGGGTGCTGGAACACCCGCCCGTCGAGTACATCGATCGCGGCTACTCGTCCAGTCGCTCCTGCCACTTCTGGACGGTCGCCATCAGTTCGATCGGCGAGGTCTCGTTCAGGTCCAGGTCGTCGAGTTGGGTTGCGATGTCCTCCAGTTCCGGCCGATGCTCGGTCGCCGCGGACTCGTCACCGGACGCCGTGCCCGTCGCCGACGCGCCCTCCGCTCGACCGCCGTCGGCCGCGCTCGCTTCGGCGGCCGCGCCGGTGCCGTCTCTCGTCTCCCCGCCGCCGGCGAACTCCCCCGCTGAGAGGTCGAACACGGCCTGCGTGGGTTCACTGCTGCCCGTTCCGCCGCCGCTCCCGCGAGCTTCGATCGCCTCGTCGGCGCGGAGGCGCGCGAGCACCTCGTCGGCGCGGGAGACGACCGGGTCGGGAACGCCCGCCAACTCCGCGACGTGGACGCCGTAGGAGCGGTCCGTCGGTCCGTCCTCGATCGTCCGGAGGAACGTCACGCTCTCCCCGCTGTCATCGACTGAGACGTGGACGTTCACGACGCGCTCTAAATGCTCCGCCAGCGACGTCAGCTCGTGGTAGTGCGTCGCGAACAGCGTCTTCGCGCGCACCTCGTTGTGCAGGTACTCCGTGGCGGCCCACGCGATCGAGATGCCGTCGTAGGTCGCCGTTCCCCTCCCCACCTCGTCGAGGATCACGAGCGAGTCCTCGGAGGCCGAGTGGAGGATGTTCGAGAGCTCCTGCATCTCGACCATGAAGGTCGATCGACCCTGCGCGAGTTCGTCGAGCGCGCCGACGCGGGTGTAGATGCCGTCGACGACGCCGACCGTCGCCGCCCGTGCCGGCACGAAACTCCCCATCTGGGCGAGCAGCGTGATGAGCGCGACCTGGCGCATATACGTCGACTTGCCGCTCATGTTCGGCCCGGTGACGAGCAGGAACCCCCGCTTTTCGTCCATTCGCAGTCCGTTCGGGACGAACTCGGTCGTCTGCTCGACGACGGGGTGTCGACCGGCGTCGATGTCGAGCGGCCCCGGCTCCGTCAGTTCGGGACGGACCCAGTCGTTGCCGGCGGCGTGGGTCGCCAGCGACGCCAGGGCGTCGACCTCGGCGAGCGCGCGGCCGACGTCCTGCAGCAGCGCCGCGTGGTCGGCGATCCGATCGCGGAGGTCACAGAACAACTCGTACTCCAGGTCGCCGCGGGCCTCCTCGAGTCTGAGGATGTCCCGCTCGCGCTCCTCCAGTTCGTCGGTGACGAACCGCTTTGAGTTCTTCAGCGTCTTGATTTCTTTATAATGCTCGGGCACCTCGTCGGCGACTGACTTCCCGACCTGGATGTAGTGGCCGTCGGTCTTGTTACGGTCGACGGTGACGTGGCTCAGGCCGTGCTGTCGCTTCTCGCGCTCGGCGAGGGTGTCGATCCACTCGCTGGCCTCCTCGTGGCGCGTCAGCAACTCGTCGAGTTCGTCGTCGTAGCCGCGGCGGAACAGGCCGCCCTGCGTGACCGTCTTCGGCGGGTCGTCGGCGAGCGCCGATTCGAGTTCCCCGCGTATCTCCCGGGCGGCGTCCCGGTCCGGACGGTCGACGATATCGGCGAGCGGCGAGGCGGCGAGCGGCGAGCCCTCGACGGCGTCGGCGAAGGCGGGGAGGACCGCGAGCGTGTCCCGGACGGCGAGGAGGTCCGTGGCGTCGGCGCTGCCGGACGTCGCGCGCGCTGCTAGGCGCTCCAGGTCGTAGCCGCCGTCGAGCGCGTCGCGGACGCGTTCGCGGGCGAGCGCGGCAGACGCGAGCGCGTCGACGCAGTCGAGCCGCCGGTCCAACTCTTTGCGGTCGCGTCGGGGGCGGGTCACCCACTCCCGGAGGAGCCGTCCCCCGGGGCTCGTCACGGTGTGATCGATCGTGTCCACGAGCGTTCCCGTCCGCTCGCCCTGCATCGTCTCGGTGAGTTCGAGGTTGCGCTGGGTCGTCGCGTCGAGTTCGAGGTGCTCGCTCGTCTCGAACGTCCGCAGCCGCGTCATCGACGGCAACACCCCCGCACCGGTCTCCTCGACGTAGCGGAGCACCGCTCCGGCGGCCCGGACCGCGGGCGCGTCGTCGAGGCCGACGCTCGAAAGCGTCTCCCGGCCGAACTGCTCGCCGAGCGCGTGTTTCGCCCGCCCGGGGGCGAACGCGTCGGCCTCGAACAGCGACACCGACGCGTCGGTCTCCTCGCGGAGGCGTCGCGTGAACTCGTCGTCGGCGCGGACGTCCGGTCCCGGGAGGATCTCGACCGGCGAGAAGCGATACAGCTCCGAGAGCGCGTCGTCGGCGTCGGCGGCGACGGTCACGAGGAACTGCCCGGTCGTCGCGTCCGCGAACGCCAGGCCGACCCCGGCGGAGCCGTCCGACCCGTCCGAACCGCCCGATCCGCTCCCGTCGCCCACGACGGCGGCGATGTAGCGCGCGTCGGCGTCGTCGGTTTCGAGGAGGGTCCCCGGCGTGACGACGCGCGTCACCTCCCGGTAGTGGTCGCCGCTCTCGTCCTCGAACTGGTCTGCGACGGCGACCCGGTAACCGCGCTCGACCAGCGCCTTCAGATACGGCGTGAGGTCGTCGACCGGGACGCCGGCCATCGGGTACGACGAGCCGTGGGAGGACTTCTGTGAGACCTTCAGATCCAACTCGTCGGCGACCAGTTCCGCGTCGTCGGCGAAGAACTCGTAAAAGTCGCCGCATTGCATCGTCAGCACGTCCGCGTCCGTCTCGGACTTCAGAGCGAGAAACTGCTCGACGATCCCCTGCGAGGTCATACCCGCACGTGGGCGTCTGGGTGATAAAACGCTACGGTCTGGGGGCTCTTCGGTCGTCTTCCACGTCGGTCGCCTCCGACGGAGATTTATATACGAACGGGCGGCCAGCACCGACGTGACGTAAGCGAGACCCCGCGTCGGGCCGCGGTTGCTCGGCACGTCGGCGCGGGATCCGGGAACGGTCGCCAGTCGGGGAGGACTGGTGAGTGTCCCGAGCGGGTGCCGACTGTTCGCCCCATCTCAGCCGAGCGCGCCGCGTCGTGACGGGTTCGGTGGTCGAGTAGGGCTGCCGGTGTCGTCCTCGGTGGCGTGAGAGAGCCGTCGGTGACGATTCGGCGGTCGAGGCGGGCCGTCGATGACGACAGCGATCGGCGATACCGCCCTCAACGATCCACCTCGCCCATAATCGTATCGAGGCTGCCGAGCGTCGCGATCAGGTCCGGGATGTACTCCCCGCGGGCCATCTCGGGGAGCGCCTGCAGGTGCGAGAACGAGGGGCCACGGATCTTGAACCGCGACGGCGAGTCGGTTCCGTCGGCGCGGATGTAGATACCGAGTTCGCCCTTCGCGGCCTCGACGGCGCGGTACACTTCCGTGTCGGGATCCGGCTTGATCGTCCGCGGGACGTTCGACTGGATCGTCCGCTCGTCGTCGGGCCACTCGGCCAGCAGATCCGCGCACTGCTCGACGATGCGCGCGGACTGTTCGATCTCCCGCAACCGGACCAGCAACCGCGCGAAGTTGTCGCCGTCGGGTTCGGTGACGACGTCCCATTCCAACTGGTCGTAGTAGCCGTAGGGATCGTCCCGGCGGAGGTCGTAGTCGACGCCGGAGCCGCGTGCGACCGGTCCCGTACAGCCGTAGGCTTTCGCCGTCTCCGCCGGGAGCACGCCGGTGTCGACGGTCCGCAGCTGGATGACCTCGTTTCCGGTGAGCAGGTCGTGGTACTCGGCCAGTCGCTCGGGCAGGTCGTCCACGAGGTCGTATATTTCCCCGAGGAACTCCTCGCGGGGTTCGGGGAGGTCCCAGACGACGCCGCCGAGCCGGAAGTAGTTGAACATCAGCCGCTGGCCGGTGAGGTCTTCCAGAACGTTCTGCACCCGTTCGCGGTCCTTGATCGCGTACATAAACGTGGCCGTGAAGTCGCCGATCACGTCGAGCGCGTACGCGCCGACCGCCAGGAAGTGCGAGAGCATCCGCGAGAGCTCCGCGGCCATCGTCCGGATCACCTGGGCGTACGTCGGCACGTCGATGCCAGCGAGTCGCTCTGCGGTCCGCGCGTAGGCCCACTCGTTCAACAGCCCCGCACCGCCCCAGTCCCAGCGGTCGGGGTACGGCATAATCTGGTGACGGTACGTCTTCGACTGGCACATCTGCTCCTCGCAGCGGTGGATGTAGCCGATGTCGGGGTCGACGTCGACCACCTGCTCGCCGTCGAGGACCACCTGCAGGTGGAGGACGCCGTGGGTCGCCGGATGATGCGGTCCGATGTTCAAAAGCAGCGTGTCGCCCGCGCGCTCGTCCTCCTCGATCGGGTTCACGTTCTCCGTGTACGGGACGATCTGCGGTCGATCCTCGTCGTACTCCAGCGAGAGCGGATGCCCCTGCCACGTCTCCGGAAGGAGGAGCCGACGCAGGTCCGGGTGGTCGGCGTACTCGATGCCGACGAGGTCGTAGGCCTCGCGTTCGTGCCACCCGGCGGTCGGAAAGACGGGCGCGGCCGACTCGCTGACAGGATCGTCACCCGGCGTCGGGACGACGACGCTCAGCTCCGTCCTCGGATCGTCGTACCGCTTCAGGTGATAGATCGTCTCGTAGCGGTCCGGATACTCCTGGGCGGTGGCACACGAGAGGTGGTCGAACCCCGCCTCGTCGCGGAGGTCCCGGAGGACCGCCTGTACCCCGTCGGGACGGACGACGACCGCGGGCGCGTGCTCGTGCGTCTCCCGACGGACTCGGAACTGCGCTTCGAGGGACTCGATTGCAGCGTCGACGGCCGATAGCTCTTGATCGCCAACCTCGGGCGTCGATGACTGCTCGGGCGGCGTCTGCATACGCGGATACTCGCGGGTGAGACCTCTGGAACTACTGCCTCACAGCTGAGGTGAATTTTTATTTCTCCGTCTACCACTCGATCTCGATGCGATCGGTCCAGCTCAGACTCGATCTGCCGTCGCCCTATGTCCACCCGATGCACGCGTTCGTCGCGGAGACGCCGGGGTTCCGAGCGACGCGGCTGCGCCACTGGAACCCCGCCGTCGGCCAGCGGAACACCCTCGTGTTCTTCGTCGACGGCGACGATATCGACGCGTACACCGCGGCCTTGGAGGACCAGGAGTCGATCCTGGAGTACGAGGTGGCACACGAGGAATCGCGTCGCGGCTTCCATCTCGTCGTCACCGAAGATCAGCGCAGCGCCGACGCCAGACTGACCGCGGCGTTTCTGGACACGGGCGTCGTCGTCGTGCCCCCGATCGTCTACCGCGACGACCGGTGTATCGACGTCTCGATCGTCGGCGCTCCCGACGAGGTCGAGACCGCGATCGACGGTCTCCCCTCAGACGTCGGGGTGACTGTCCGGAAGATCCGATCGTACGACGGTCGGTTCACGGACCCGACGGCGGCGCTCACGCCCCGGCAACGAGAGGCGCTTCGCGTCGCGGTCCGGCACGGTTACTACAACGAGACCCGCGAGGCGACGCTCGACGCCGTCGCCGCCGAACTCGGCTGTTCGACCGGCACCGCAGCCGAACACCTCAGGAAGGCGGAGGCGACGGTGTTGCGACGGGTCGTCGACGCGGTCCCCGGCGGTCGGGCGTGACGGTCCCGGAGACGGGTCCGGCGGCGATTCTTCCCCTTCACTCCGCGCCGATCGTACACGCGTCCGTGTACTCGACGTCGTCGATCGAGTCGATCGGACCGTCGCCGCAGACCGGGCACTCGGGGTTCTGCTGGTAGGGGACGGTCTCGAAGCTCATCTCCATCGCGTCGTAGAACAGCAGCCGACCGGTCAGCGTCTCGCCGGCGTCTAAGACGAGTTTCACCGCCTCCGTCGCCTGGATGCAGCCGACCGTCCCGGGGAGGACGCCGAGCACGCCCGTCGTCGCGCAGTCGGGAACCGTCCCCGGTTCGGGGGCTTCGGGGAACAGACACCGATAGCACGGGCCCTCGGGAGTGAGCGTCGTGATCTGGCCCTCGAACTTGTAGATCGCGCCGTGAGCGATGGGGATCTCCCGGAGGCGACAGAAGTCGTTCAGCAGATAGCGCGTGGGGAAGTTGTCGGAGGCGTCGACGACGACGTCGTGGCCCGGAACGACCGAGTCGACGTTCTCCTTCGTCAACCGCGTCTCGTAGGTCTCGACGTCGACGTCGGGGTTCAAGTTCTCGACGAACGCGGCGGCGCTGTCGACCTTCGGCCGCCCGACGTCGTCGTCGCCGTGGATGACCTGCCGTTGGAGGTTGCTCCGCTCGACGACGTCGTCGTCGACGACGCCGAGCGTGCCGACCCCCGCGGCGGCGAGGTACTGAATCACTGGCGCGCCGAGGCCGCCCGCGCCGACGACGAGGACCCGCGAATCGAGCAGGCTCGCCTGCCCCTCGGGGCCGACCTCGTCCATAATGATGTGTCTGGAGTACCGGTCCAACTGCGTCGAGTCGAGTGAGAGTGACATAGGTGTCCTCGGTCGGCGAGCGGGATAACTTCTCGTGGAACGATCGGCGAACCGTCTCTGTCGGTCACGGGTCGGACCCGGACGCGACTGTACCGCCGACCGCGCGACGTCCCGTTCGGAACGTCACTCCGCGCAGCAGGCTTCGGCCTCGTCGGCGTCGCCCTCGGCGGGGTGGGTCTCCGGCGCGTCGTCGGTGAGTTGATAGAGATTCTGCCGCGCGTCCGCGAAGTAGACGTCCTCGTCGACGACGTCGATGCCTTCGAGCCGTTCGAGCGCGTATCGGACCGTCCGAGCCGACAGCATCGACTCCTGGACGATCCCCTTCTGGGTCAGCGGTCCGTTGTATTCGAGTACCTTGAAGACCAGTTTCGCGCTCGGCGGGAGGTCGTCGAGACTCTCCTGTTCTGCCTCTGCCATTAGGTCGTATTCAGCGGCCGAACCGTCATAAACCTTCGCGAGTCCGGGCGGCGAGGAAGGCCGAATAACGGTCTGATAGCGGGTTACAGACGGGTAACCACCCCGGACGTCACGCTTTTGCGACAGCCGTGGCTATCTGCAGTCGATGCCGGAGGGCACGAAGATCGCGGACGTCGACGACGTCCCCGAATCGGGATCGTACCGCTTCACGGCGACGGACGCGTTCACCAACGAGACCGAAGTCATTCTGGTCCGATGCGAGGAGAATCCGGGAATCGAGGCGTGGCGCAACACCTGTACCCACGAGAGCCAGCGGTTCGACCGGGGCGACGGTGCGGCGATCCGCGACGGCGAGATCGTCTGCCCGCGGCACGGCTCGATGTTCGACGCCTGTTCGGGCGCGTGCGACAACGGACCCGCCGCCGGGACCGAACTCCCCGGCGTGGCGGTCGCCGTCGAGTCCGGTTCGGTGTTCCTGACCGACGACAACTACGCTTTCTTGCACGCGGGCGGGGCCGACGACGGGCCGGGGTCGACGTCGCACATCTCGCTCTGATCGGGCCCGAGCGTGTCACGGCGGACCCGGAGAGGAACCGCGTTACTCCGCTTCGAGTTCGATCGCCGGACGGAACGGTACGGCCCCCTTGCGCGCCTCGACGTCGTCGCCCTCTCGCTGGACGACGATCTCGGCCTCGAACTCCGACGCGAGGAAGTCCGCAGCACCGTCGTAGGCGTCGCTCTCGTCGATCTCGGCGAGCGTCGAGAGTTCGTCGTCGTCGCGACCGCGGGCGAACTCGATCAGTTCGCCCACGAGGTCGTTGACTGCGTTCCCGCGCTCGCGGAGGTCGGGATCCTGCATCACCTCGCCCATCACCGCGCCCTGGTCCGCGCCCAGATCCGCGACCGTCGCGAAGACGTCGTGCTTCCAGTCGGCGGCGACGGTGATCCGGATCCGGTCGGGATCGGCCTCGGGAACGTCCTCCTCGGCGTTCTGCAGCGACTGCTGGATCCCCTGGATGTCCTCGACGAGCCGTTCGACCTGCGTCTCCGCGGCCTCGATCCCGCGGTCCAGCAGGTCCTCGTCGACCTCGGGCCACGGGGCGTCCTCCGCGGGCGTGCCCGTCAGCCGCTCGTGGAGCTCGTTCGTGAGGAACGGGACGAACGGCGCGAGCAGGCGGAGGCGGGTCTCCAAGACCTCCCGCAGCGTCCACCGCGCGGCGGGCCGCGAGCCGTTCGTCCGGCGGCGGTACCACCGCAGGTCCTCCTCGAAGTCGTAGAAGGCGGCCTGACTCGCCGTTCGCGTCTCGGAGCCCTCCATCGCCTCGGTGACGGTCTCGACGGTGCGCTGCAGCCGCGACAGCAGCCATCGGTCCGCCGTCGCGAGTTCGGGACGTTCCTCGGGGCCCGGATCGTCGATGACGTCCTGCGCGCGGTTCCAGAAGCGTTCGAGCTGATTTCGCACCGAGGCGACCTGCTCGGCGCGCCAGTCGTAGTCCTGCCACGGCTCCGCCGAGTTCAGGAGGAAGAACCGAACCGTGTCCGCGCCGTACTCCTCGATGGCCTTGCCCGGGAGGACGACGTGACCTTTCGAGGAGGACATCTTCTCGCCTTCGAGCAGGCCCATTCCCATGATGACGATCCCCTCGGGCCACTGCGACTGGTCGAACAGTTCGGCGTGGTGGAACAGGTAGAACGTCAGGTGATTCGAGATGAGGTCGTTCGCGGAGAACCGGTAGGTGACCGGGTACCAGTAGAGCCACTCCGAGCGCAGTTCCAGCGCGCGCTCGTCGGGGTCGTCGACGGCGTCGGATCCATAAAAGAGCGCGTCGAAGAACTCTCTGTCGAGGTCCGCCGCGGGGATCTCATCGAGCCGGTGGGCGATCGTGTAGTACGCCATGTAGATCGTCGAGTCCGACAGCGGCTCGATGACGAACTCGTCGTCCCACGGCAGGCGGGTGCCCAGCCCGTAGTTCCGGATGCAGGGCCACTCGTTCAGCCAGTCGATCGTGTGATCGTACTCGCCGCGGGTGTTCTCCGGGATCGCCTCCATCCGCGAGACGACGTCGTGAGCCTTCTGCTTCCAGGCCTCGTCGTTGTAGCGGAGGAACCACGTGTCCTGCTCGGCGACGACGACGTCGCCGCCGCAGCGGCAGACGACCTCCTCGGAGAACTCCCGCATCGTCCCGAACGCGCCCTCGTCGCGGTAGGCGTCGCGGAATCTGCCTCTCACGTCCTCGACGACCTCGCCGGCGAACTCGCCGTACTCGTCGTTCAGTTCTCCTCGGTGGAACTCGCTGTTGTACAGTTCCTTGGTGGCCGCTTCGAGCGCGGGATCGGTGCTGGATTCGATCCCGGCCTCCTCGACCGCCGTCTTCGCGGGGATCTCGCCGTAGCCCTCGATCGAGAGGATCGGAATCGGTTCGATCGCCTCGACCTCGGCGGGATCGATCCCGTACTCGGCCATCCGCTCGTCGTCGGCCTTCGCTTCCTGGAGGGCGACGTAGTCGTCCGGCGAGTGCGCCGGCACCGACATCACGACGCCGGTGGCGTTCTCGGCGTCGACGAAGTCGGCGGGAAGAACGAGGACTTCGTCGCCGGTGATCGGGTTGGTGACGCGCTCGCCGACGAGGTGCTCGCCCGAGACCGTGCGCTTGGAGACGACCTCGTGGCCCTGCAACTGGAGCTTCTCGACCGCCGCGGCGGAGACGAACCACTCCTCGCCGTCGACGTCGGCGATCACGTAGTCGGCGTCGGGGTCGATGTAGGCGTTCGTGACGCCGCGGACGGTCTCCGGCCGGAGCGTCGCCATCGGCACGACCGTGTCGCCGTGACCGAAGCGGATCAGGGTGTACTCCTGGAACTCCGCCTCCTCGCCTTCGAGTAAGTCGTGGGTCGTGACCGGCTGTTTCTCGTTGGTGCAGTACTTGACGGGGTGGAGGCCCTTCTCCAGGAGGCCGCGGTCGCGCAGCGTCTCGTACTGCCAGGTGATGAACTTCGAGTACCGGTCGTCGTTGGTGGTGAACTCCCGCCGCCAGTCGACCGAGAGCCCGAGGTCCTTCATCCCCTTCTTGTAGTGCTCCTCGATGAAGTGCCGGGCGTAGCCCATCGGCGTCTCCAGGTCTTCGAGGGTGTCCTCGGCGACGTTGTAGGTGTCCCGGAGGACCGAGAGCTGTTCCTCCTCGCCCTTCTTCAGCCGCTCGACCGCGCCGATGATCGGCGTGCCGGTGACGTGCCAGGCGATCGGGAAGAGCACGTTGTCGCCCTGCTGCCGTCGGTAGCGGGCGTAGACGTCGGGGACGGTGTAGGTCCGAGCGTGCCCGATGTGCATCCCGCCGCTGGGGTACGGATAGGGGACCGTGATGAACGTGGGATCGTCGCTGTCGGCGTCAGTGGCGTCCGAGACGTCGGGGGCGTCATCGGAGGCATCAGCATCGACCGCGGCCGCCGCTTCGGCCTCGGCCGGATCGGCCTCGTAGCGACCCTCCTCGGCCCACCGCTCGCGCCAGCGCGCTTCGAGTTCCTGCGGGTCGTAGTCCATACCTACCCTCACTGAACGGGACGGTAAAATAGCTCCTAACTCGGACGGGCGGCGTCTTCTCGTGGAGGGACCCCGCGCGGAAGGGACAACGCTAAGGCCGCCGGCCGGCCGCGTTCTGGTATGCACGCAGACGCGGTCGTCCTCGACATCGACGGCGTCCTCCTCGACGTCGCCGACTCCTACCGGCGCGCCATCGTGGAGTCCGTCGAGCGACTGTGCGGCCGGACGATCGACCGCGAGGACGTCCAGCTGTTCAAGGACGCCGGCGGCTTCAACAACGACTGGGACGTGACGTACGCGGCGGCGCTGTACGTCCTCGTCGACGAGCGCGAAGCGATCGACCTCGCGACGTTCGCCGACGGGATCGAGGCGGCGGGCGGCGGTCTCGACGCCGCCGAGTCGGTCGCGGCCGACCACCTCGGCGACGACGCCTTCGCCGCAGTACGCGACGACTGGGACCGCGAGGGGCTTCGCGACGCGTTCCAGGCGCTGTACCTCGGCGCGGACCTGTACCGCGACCTCGAAGGCGGCGACCCGCCGTTCGAGACCGCCGGCTACATCCACGACGAACCGGTCCTCGTCGATCCCGAAACGCTCGACGCGCTCGCATCGAACGCCGCGGTGGGCGTCCTCACCGGTCGACCGGCCGCGGAGGCCGACATCGCGCTCGAACGCGTCGGCCTCGACCTCCCCGACGAGCACCGCTTCACGATGGACGACTGGGCGGAGGGCAAGCCGCACCCGAGCGCGCTCACGACGCTCGCAGAGCGCTTCGACGCCGACAGCGTGGCCTTCGCCGGCGATACCCTCGACGACGTGAAGACTGCCGTCAACGCCGCCGAGGTCGACCCCCATCGGACCTACCACGGCATCGGCGTCCTCACCGGCGGGCTGACCGGCGAGTCGGGACGAGTGGCTTACGAGTCAGTCGGCGCGGCGGCGGTCGTCGACTCCGTGAACGACCTCCCGGGGCTGCTGTTCGGGGAGTGATTGCCGGATGAACGCGCTCCGGATCGAACGACTGATCTGGGCCGTCGTGTTCGCCGCCCTCGTCGCGCTCGTCGTCGCGTTCGTGCTCGTCCCCGCGTTCGTGCCCGTCCCCGACCTGACCGGCGTCGTGCCGCTCGTCGTCGCGCTCGTCACGTTCGCCGCCGTGGCACCGATCGCCGCGCGCCTCTCGCTGGGGGCGATCTCGGCCGACGAGAAGCCCGGCGATCAGACCGTCCAGTACGTCGTCTTCTTTGTGGTCGCCGTCGTCGGGCAAGTCGCGCTCGGCTCGCTCGGCTACGAGGGAACCGGCCCGAGTCTGTTCGCCTTCGCCGCCGGTTGGCTCGCCGCGACGAAGGCCCGGCGGCTGAACCCGCGGCGCTGGAACCGGGAGGCGGCGGCGTGAGCGGACGCGGCCGCCGTGCCGGCGTCGAGGGGCCGATCGGCGATGAGTGACGACTCCCCACTCGGCGACGTGAAATCGAACCTCCTCCGGTTCGTCGCCGTGGTCCTGGTGGTCGACGTCCTCGGCCTCGGACTGTGGAGCCTGCTCCCGCCGGAGACGACGGTCCGAACGGGGATACTCTTCGGAACGCTTCTGGTCGCGCCCCTGCTGGGGTTCCTCGTCGTATACGCCCCCGCGGTCTCCGCGTCGAAGTAACGGAACGGCGGGCGCGCGGTCGTCTCACCGCTCGCGCACCGACTCGCCATTCTCCCCCTCGAACTCCGGCTCGCCATTCCCCTTCGAACTCCGGCTCGCCGCTTCTCACAATCCTTTACCCCCTCGGTTCCGCACGGACTCCTATGCGAATCGCACTGCTCGGCGGAACCGGGGACCTTGGCGAAGGGCTCGCGCTCCGCTGGGCGTTCCACACGAACCACGACGTCGTGATCGGTTCCTGCGACCCCGACGACGCGCACGCGGCGGCCGACGAGTACGCCGAAACCGTCGCGGCGCACGGTCGCGACGTCAAGATCACGGGCTTCGAGAACGGGATGGCGGCCGACCGCGCCGACGTCGTCGTCCTCGCGGTCCCGCCGTACAACGTCGCCGACACCGTCGAATCCGTTTCAGACGGTCTCGGGGCAGACGACGTCCTCGTCACGCCCGCGGCGGGGATGCAGCGCGACGAGGACGGCTTCCACGCGCACCCGCCGGGCGCGGGCAGCGTCGCGGCGCTCGTCGCCGACGCCGCCCCCGACGACGTCCCGGTCGTCGGCGCGCTTCACACTCTCCCCGCCGGCCGCCTCGCCGACCTGGACGCCGACCTCGGGATCGACGCGCTGCTCGTCGGCGACGACGATCGGGCGAAGGGCGCCGTCGCCGGACTGATCGAAGACATCGACGGCCTCCGGGCGCTCGACGCGGGCGGCCTCGCGAACGCCGCCGAAGTCGAGTCGTTGCCGCCGCTCCTGATCAACGTCGCGCGGGAGAACGACGGGCTGGCGGACCTCGGGGTGCGGTTCGAGTAGTTCGGTCCTTCCGTCGTCGCGTGTCGCGGGCGCGCTCTGCGCGTCTCTCACCGAGCGTCGTCCGACGCTCGCTCGCGCTCCTGATCCGACCGTCTCCGACTGCAGGACGACGCGGGAGGTGACCGATCGGCCGTGGCTGTCCGCGGGGGGAAGAGGCCGTCCCGGAGCGGCCGAGGAGACTGATCGATGCAGCGACCCGCTGATGCGACAGTCAACTATATCCGACGCACCCGAGAGCGTAGCAGTACGATGGATCCGTCAGGGGCGGCGAGAAACGAGCACACCTCGGTCCTCCCGGCGTCGTCGGTGCCGCTGCTCGTGCTCGCCGCGGGCGTCCTCGTCCTCGCCGTCGGCGTCTCCCAGGCCGTTTTGGCCCTTTTCAGCGACGGCCCGCTCGCCGTCGCGCTCTTCGACCTGCTGTTCGTCGGCGTCCCCGGAAGCATCCTGCTGTACACCGGGCGCTGGATGCCCCGATCGGACATCGTCCCTCGGTACTACCCGCGACTCATCGCCTGGGTCGTCGGGGCTATCGTCGTGATGTTCGGGTTCATCCTGCTACGCGACCTCCACCCGGGCGTCACCGCCGAGTGGTCGGTCGGGACGCAGGCCATCGCGCTGATGATCGGTTCGGTCGGCGGACTGGCTATCGGCATTCAGGAGACGCGCGCGACGGTGCGGACGGCACAACTCGAAGAGCGAACGCGCGAACTCGAGGCCCGAGAGCGGCAACTCACGCGGCAGAACGAGCGGCTCGAGGAGTTCGCAAACGTCGTCTCCCACGACCTTCGGAACCCGCTGAACGTGGCCGACGGACGGCTGGAACTGGCCCGCGAGGAGTGCGACAGCGAGCACCTCGATCGCGTCGCGCAGGCGCACGACCGGATGGAAGTTCTCATCGACGACCTGCTCACGCTGGCCCGGGAGGGTGCGGTCGTGACTGACCCCGAACCGGTCGACCTCGACGCGGTTCTGGAGGCGTGCTGGGCGAACGTCGCGACGAGCGAGGCGACGCTCCGAGCCGACCTCGACCGAACCGTCCGCGCCGACGAGAGCCGACTGAAACAGCTCTTCGAGAACCTCGTCCGCAACGCCGTCGAGCACGGTGGTACGGGCGTGACCGTCACCGTCGGCGAACTTCCGAACGGCTTCTACGTCGAGGACACCGGTCCGGGAATCCCCGCGGACGAACGTGAGGACGTCTTCGACACCGGGTATTCGACGAGTCAGGACGGGACCGGATTCGGGCTGAGCATCGTCGAGCAGGTGGCGAAGGCACACGGGTGGGACGTCCGCGCGACCGACGGGGCCGACGGCGGCGCGCGGTTCGAGATCTTCGGCGTCGAGTGCGTCGACGAATAGCGCCTCGGACGCATCGCTCGATGTCGACGCGCCGACGCCGGTCGCACACGGCGTTCAGAACCGGTCGCGAAGTTCCGTCCGCAGGTCCTCCAGCGTGACGTCCTCCATCGCGAGCAGAACCAGCAGGTGATACACGAGGTCGGCGCTCTCGGCCAGCAGTTCCTCCTCGTCGTCGTCCTTCGCGGCCAGGATCGTCTCGGTCGTCTCCTCGCCGAGTTTCTCCAGGACGGCGTTCTCTCCCTTCTCGTGGGTGAAGAGCGACGCGGTGTACGAGCCCTCCGGGAGCGTCTCCTTCCGGTCCTCGATCGTCGCGAACAGTTCGTCGAGGACCTCCGCCGGCGGCGTGTCCGACTCCATACGCCTAGGTGTCGCGGTCGGAAAAAGAATCGTCCGGTTCGCCGCTTCGCCGTTAGCTCTCGTCATCGCGCCGCGTCCCCGACTCCGAACCGGATTCGCCCTCCGCCTCCGAGGCGCGCTGCAACTGTATCGTCACGACGCTGCCGCGCGGTTCGTTCTCCTCGAAGGAGAGGTGTCCGTCGGCGCGGGTGACCAGCCAGTGGACCAGCCACAGCCCCAGCCCCGTCCCGTGCGACAGCGGGTTGATCTCGTGTTCGCCGGTCAGGATCTTCCACTCGGTCGGCGGGATCCCCGGGCCGGTGTCCGCGACGCGAATCCGCACGTCATCGGCGGTCGATTCGATGTTCAGGTCGACGTCCGGCGGCTCGCGGTCCGAGTGGATCACGGCGTTTTCGAGCAGTTCGCCGACGGCGCGTTCGACGCCCGGGATCGCGACGACGGCGACGTCTTCGGGGCAGTCGAACTCGACCTCGATCTCCGCGTCCGGATGAGCCTCTCGGAGTTCTCCCACTTCGTTTCGGACCCGATCCAAGAGCGGAATCCGGTGGTTCGACCCCGACGTCTCGATGATATCGAGGATCTCGCGGTACGTCTCGGCGAGATCCAACAGCCGTTCTCCGACCCGCCCGATCTGTGCCGCATCGGATGCGACCTCCCCCTCCGTCGACTCCTCGATGGCCTGTGCCTTCCCGAGTATCACGTTCATATCGTTTCGGAGGTTGTGTCGTAACACTCGAGAGAGCACGTTGAGTTGGCGTTCCCGCTCTTTCAGCGGCGTGATGTCCGTCTGGATCGCGACGAACTCTCGTACCGCCCCCGACTCGTCGATGACGGGTGCGACCGTCTGCTGTGCGTAATACAGCGAGCCGTCGCGACGCTCGTTGAGGATCTCCTCTTCCCACACGTCTCCCGACTGGACCGTCGCCCACAAGTCCGTGAAGTAATCGTCGGGCATCTGTCCGGAGTTGAGTAGCTCCGGGGTGCGGCCGACGGCGTCGTCGCGTGAGTAGCCCGTGATCTCCTCGAAGGCGGGATTGACGTACGTTATCGTGCCGCTGTCGCCGGTGATGTAGATGGCGTGACCGGCGGTCTCGATGGCGCGACGGAACCGCCGTAGCTTCTGTTCCCGTTCCTTCCGCTCGGTCACGTCGCGCGCGGTGAGAAGCACGTGTCGCACCTCCTCGTCGGGGTACTGAACGCACGCTGTCCGCGCCTCGTACCACTCCACTCCGTCGTCTCGCGCCATCGGGTATTCGGTCCGCTGGATCTCGCCGGTCTCGGCGGTCCGCTCGACCGCCGCCCGGACCGCCGCGGCAGTCTCGTCGGGCAGGACCTCCTCGACCGTCCTGCCGGGGAGGTCTTCCGGCGGGTGGATCGTGATCCCGTCCTCTCCGGAGAGGACTTCCCGGTAGCGACCCGATTCGTCGAAGAGAAAGATGTACTCCGGCGAGGCGTTCATCGCCGCCCGAAGCCGATTCCGACTCGCCTGCAGTTCTCGGTTCATCTCTCGTAACTGTGCCTTGGTCTCGCTCTCCTCTCGAACGTACTGCACCAAGTAGAACGCGAGACCCACCGTGAGGACGCTGACCAGGAAAGCGGGCACCTCCCGTATCGTCGACCCGACGTCGAACAGCGTGAGCCCCTGCCGCAGCGCCATCAGCGAGAGCAGCACCACCAGGAAGACGAACCGACGGTCGCGCTCTCGGTACAGCAGATACACCGAGAGGCCGACGCCGAGGATACGAAGCAGGAGCGACAGCAGGATCGGAGCGGTCACGAACACGAGCGCCGGCCCCCCGAACGAACCTTCGGCCGGACCCGACCCGTCCGTGTGCAACTACAGGGGGACCCGACCATTGCTACACTCGCTGGGTAGCGACGCCTGATTTCATAAAGCCACCGGGGCCGATTATCAGTTTTCGAACCGGGCCGTCCCTCGGTCCGACGGTTTTCGAGAACGTTCGGCGGTTTCGGACGCCCGGCGGTTCCGATCCGAACGGCGTGTCTCATAGCGGCGGTTGCCGCCTCTGACCGGCGCGCACGGCTCTCGGGGGCCGCCCTCTCCCCGTCACCGGGTACCTGCCGCGACTGTCCCGATCAGGCCGGATGGACGGTGATCCGCTGTTTCCGGTCGATCGCCTGCTCGAGTTCGTCGGCGATGGCGCTGCCTCTCGACACCTGGATGTCGCCGCCGCGGCCGACCGTCGCGGTGAAGAGGTACTCGCCGTCGGCGCGGATCTCGACGGTTTCGCCGACGTGTTCGTCCATCCGGACGACGACGTGCCGTGAGGTCACCTCGGGTGTGACCACGATGCCGTCGTCGGGGCCGCCGGACCCACCCGCTCCACCGCTCCCGCCGCTGCCGGCGGCGGACTCGCCGCTGGGTCGTCCGGGCTTCTCGTCGTGGGTGCGCACGTCGATGTCGATGCCGAGTCGGTCCTCGACGTCGGAGATGCGGCCGCCGCCCTTGCCGATGACGTAGGAGATGTCGTCCTCCTCGACGTAGACGACGGCGTCGTTCTGGCCCTTCAGTTCGACGTCGACGTGCCCGCGGGCGATCGATCGGATCTCGCGTTCGATCTCCTGGCGGGCGAGGCGACCGACGCCGGTCTCGTCGTCGCCGTCGCCGTCGCCGATCGGCACCGTGACCACCTGGCGGTTGAACGTGTAGATCTCGTACTCCGGCTTCCCGGTCTCGAAGTCCGCGACCTGGATGACCGGGCGGGCGAGGTCCTCGGCGGTGAGGCCCTCGGGGACCTTCACCTCCGTCGTGACGTCGTAGACGGTGTCGACGCGACCGTCTTCGATGTACACGACCGTATCGACGACCTGCGGGATCATCCCGAGCTCGACGCGGCCGACGAGTCGCTGCAGGGCGTCGATGGCGCGGGTGGCGTGGACGACGCCGACCATTCCGACGCCGGCGAGGCGCATGTCCGCGAAGACGCCGAAGTCCTTCGTCTTCCGCACCTCGTCGTAGATGGTGTAGTCCGGCCGGACCAAGAGTAGCGAGTCGGCCGTCTTCTCCATGTCGCCGCCGAGGGCGGTGTACTGGGTGATGTCGTCGCCGACCTGGAGGTCCCGGGGCTTCTCCATCGTCTTGACCGCGTAGTCCGAGTCGGTGAGGAACTCTGCGACCGCCTGCGCGAACGTCGACTTCCCCGCACCGGGCGACCCGGAGATGAGGACGCCGCGCTGGCGCTCTTTCAGCCGATCCTTGAGTTCGTCGGCGAACTCGTAGTCCTCCAGATCGGTCTTGACGATCGGTCTGACGGCGGTGATCTCGATGCCGTCGGAGAAGGGCGGACGGGCGACCGCGATCCGGTAATCGCGGAACTGGACGATGCTCATCCCCGGTTCCGAGAGTTCGAGAAAGCCCTCCGAACTGCTTCGGGCGGTCTCCTCGATGTCGTCGGCCCACTCCTTCATCGTCGCCTCGTCGGTCACCTCCTCGTCGATCGTCTGGTAACTCATCTCGCCGATGGCCCCGCGCTTGGCCTTCGGCTTCGTCCCCGTCTTCAGGTGGACGGACATCGTCTGCTCGTCGAAGAACTTCTCGATGACGAGTTCGCCGGAGCCGCGGACGCGCGGTTCGACGTACTCGACGTCGAGGCCCTTCGCCTTCGCGACCTCTGCCTGGACGACGTCGCTCGTGAGCAGCGTCGCGCCCTCCTCCTCGGCGACGTCGCGGATCAGCGCGTCGATGTCCCCCTCGTGGGCCCCGGTGGCCTCGCTGGGCTTCGTCCGGCGGCCGACGTATCGCACGTCGACGCGGCCCTCGTCTGCGAGTTCCGCGAGCCGCTGGAGCTCTTCGAGCCCCTCCCATCCCGTGTCGAAGCCGTCGTTGGCCTGCGATTCGAGTTCGCCGACGACCGCCTCCGGGACCAAAATCGGCCCCGCGTCGTCGTCGGACTCGACCCGCTCGGACACGCGACCGTCGATGACCGCGCTCGTGTCCGGCACTATCTTCATATTCTCCGGTTCGACCGGCGGACGGATAAGGCTATAGACTGACGCTCCGCCTCGCTCGCCGGGAGACGAACCTGTCGTCACGGACGAACCTCACCTCACAGACGGACCTGTCGAGAAACACAGGCGGAGTCGTCGTCAACTGACGGCATCGTCGTCAACTAATAGACCCGTCGTCACCGACGGACCGGCTCAGTCGTCGGAGGGAACGCCCGCCGGCGGGGGACTCGGTCCGGCGGGATCACTGTCCTCTCCGACCCGCCGTCCGTCCTCCCGCTCCTCGTCGGTGTCGAGTATCTCGAAGGAGTCGACCAGGTCGTCGAGGCCGCTCGCCTGCGCCGTGAGCGTGGCCGCCTGCGCTTCGAGCTCGCCGAGCGATTCGGACTGCTTCGTCGCGTCGTCGACGGCCGCGGTCGTCTGGGCGGTCGTCTCCTCGGAGATGTTCGCGACGTCGTCGACCCGCGCGGAGACGTCCTGGGCGGACGTGGCCTGCTGGTCGGTGGCGTCGCTCACCTCGCGGATGCTCCGGTCGATCCCCTCGACCTCGTCGACGATCGACTCGAACTCGTCGATGGCGGTCTCGACGGTGTCGACGCTGGATTTGACCTGCTCGTCGGTCTCGTGGACGATCGAGAGCGTCTCCTCGGAGCGCTCGGTCACGTCCTCGATGAGCCCGGACACCTCGTCGGCGGACTCGCGGGTCTCCTCCGCCAGCGCCTTCACCTCGCGGGCGACGACGCCGAACCCGTCCCCGGCGTCGCCGGCGTGGGCCGCCTCGATCGAGGCGTTGATCGCGAGGAGGTCGGTCTGCGACCCGATCTCGTCGATGAACTCCGCGACCTCGTCGATCTCGTCGATGTGCGTGGCGAGTTCCTCCATCGCGGCCGCCGCCTCGTCGATCTGCCGCTCGACGGCGTCGAGTTCCTCCATCGCCGTCGTCGCGACGTCGCGTCCCTCGCGCCCGCGCTCGGCGGCGCGCTCGGCCGTCCCGGCGACCTCGTCGGCGGAGGCGGCGATCTCCTCGACCGTCGCGGAGAGCGTCGACAGTTCCGAGGCGACGGTCTGGAGGTGTTCGGTCTGCTCGTCGGCCCCGTCCTCGATCTCGTCGACGGCGGCGGCGACCGCCTCGCTCGACTCGGTCGCGCGCTCGACGTGGGTCTGCGCCTCGTCGCTCATCTCCGCCACTCGGTCGGCGAACGTCTGCACCTCCCCGATCGTCGCCGAGAGCGTCCGGAGGAACTCGTTGTACGAGCGCGCCACCTCGCCGTACCGCTCGTCCTCTTCGGCGAGTTCTGCCGCCGGCATCAGCGCCGTCAGATCGCCCTCACGGGCGTGTTCGGTGGCCTCGCCGAAGGCGTCGACGAGTCGCTGCAGCGCCCGCGTGTGGGTCGTGAGATCCGTCGCCATCCGACCGAGCGAGTCCCCGAACTCTCCGGGCAGTCGCTCGTCCAGAACGGGATCGTCGAACTCCCTGTCGGCCATCGCGGTCGCCTGCGCCGAGACGAGTCGGAGGTGCTCGTGCATGTCGCCGAAGTCCTCGACGAGTTCCGCGATCTCGTCGTTGCCGTCGGTCGTCGGGGGAGACGTCGAGAGATCGCCCGCGGCGACGGCGGACGCCGACGTCGAGAGGCTGTCTATCGGGTCGACGACGTCGCGGCGGACGATCAGGACCGTGTTGAGGAAGGCGACGGCCGCGCCGACCAGCAGCAGCGCCGACAGCACGGTCGTCGTCTCGCCGCTCGTGACCCACGGGAGACCTGCCTGGGCGATCGAGATGGCGAACTGGATCCCGACCGCAGCGAGCACTTTCCGCGCGACGGAGTGGGAGACGCCCAGAACGTCCATCGTTCCCCAGAGGAGTCGTTCGTACGATTCGAGGAGGCTCATACGCTGGCTCACCCGACGCTCACTTATAAGTCTGCCATCGTGTTCTCACTCACTGATAACAGGAACCGGCACGAGAACGGACCGGTATCAAGGTTTGCGTCCGGGTATCAGATTCGATACGCAGTTCGGCGAGAGGACCGTCGATCTTCCACGTCGACTTCGTCGGATCGCTGCGTCGTCGAGGCGTCCTCGTCGCTACTGCGTCCGCTCCTGCAGCCACTCCGCGAACTTCGCGAAGGCTCGCCCCCGGTGGGAGACGGCGTTCTTCTCCTCGGGGCTCATCTCCGCGAACGTGGTCCCGTCGTGTTCGAAGACGGGGTCGTAGCCGAACCCGCCCTCGCCGCGCGGTTCGACGATCCGGCCGGGGGCCCGACCGTGAAACAGTTTCACCGGGAGCGCGTCGGAACCGTCGTTTTCCGCCGGCGTCGCATCCGCGGCGGCCGCGGCGCTCCGGTCCTCGCGGTCGATCGGGTCCGGACTCGCCTCGAAGTCGTCGCCGTCGCAGTACGCCAGGACGCACCGGAAGGACGCCCGGTGCGGTTCCGCCGTCTCGCGCTCGACGAGTCGCTGGACCGCCTCGACGCCCAGCGTATTCTCGACGTACGCCGAATAGGGACCGGGGAAGCCGTCGAACCCCTCGACGAACAGGCCGGCGTCGTCGACGAGGACGGGTTCGCCCGCGTGTCGGTACGCCTCCCGCGCGCCGCGGGCGGCGATCGGGGCCAGTTCCGCGGCCTGTACCTCGGTGTAATCGTAGTCCAACTGCTCGACGCCGTCGAGGTACTCGCGCGCCTCCCGCACTTTCCCCGCGTTCGTCGTGACGTAGCGAAGCATCTACCGGGACGTGCGTCCAGTCGAGAGAAAGTCCCGTCGGTTCCGCGCCGCCGACGCGGCGACGACGTCGGTGCGCGACGGTTTCGTGACCGCGTTGGCCGCGTCGACGACCGCCGCGGCCCTCGATCGGTCGGCCCGCGGGGCGCCGTCAGTCGACGATGACTTCGACGGGGCCGTCGTCGTCCTCGTCGGCTTCGAGGTCGTCGTCCCCGCTCCGGGACTTCTGCTCCTGCCAGAGGAGGCCGCCCACCACGAGCAGCGCGACCCACGAGCGCCAGTTCGCGAGATTGAGCGTGTAGCCGATGCCGAAGGGCTTCTTCACGAGCATCCCCTCGCCGGGCTTCCAGTACGACGCGAGCATCCGGCCGAACGAGGGGCGCTCGAAGTTGTACGGAATCCCGAGTATCTCTCCCTGCTTCGGTTTGTCTGCCATACGACAGCGTACGCCGGGCGGTAATAAATCGTTTTGGCATCGGCTCGCTGACAGTCGGATCGACGAGTCGCGGACGGCTGACCGTCCGGAGGTGCGGGCGTTTATATGCGAACGAGCGGCCAGGCCCCCCGTGACGTAAGCGTCATCCCGCGTCGGGCCGCGGTTGCTCGGCACGTCGATGCGGGACGAGCGACCGGACCAGTCGGGCGCGGACTGGTCCGGTCGGATCGAGCAGGTGCCGACTGTCAGCCCAGCAAACCCGCTCCAGCAGCGGCTTCACTGATACCGGCCGCGTCCCTCGATCGCCCGGAGTCGGTCCAAGACGGCATCGTCACCGACGGCGGCGTATCCTTCCTCGACGGCCGCGAGCAGCGGCTCCGCGTCCGAGGCGGTCCCGGCGACGCTCTGTTTGAACACGTGGACGTCCATCGCGTGGTCCTCGACGTGGCCGGTGTGGTAGCCGAGGCCGAAATCGATGAGGTACGTCCGCTGCCTATCGACGCGGACGTTCCGGGTGGTCGGATCGCCGTGCACGAAGCCGGCGTCGTGGACGACTGCGAGGTGTCGGCCGACCGCCCGACATCGTCCCTCCGAGAGCGCCGCGGCGAGGTCGTCGTCGCCGACGCGCTGGAAGATCAGCGTCCCCTCTGCGGGGTCGACGTCGTAGACGACGGGTGTGGGGACGCCGACGCGACGCGCGGCGCTCGTGAGCCGCGCCTCCGCCCGCGTGCGGTCGGCGCGGAGGCGGTCGTCGAGCGCCGGGTGTCGGTACGCCTTCGGGACGCGCCGCTTGATCACGCGGTCGTCCTCGATCGTCACGGTCGCCTCGGCGCCGCGGATCGTCCCCGACGCCGACGGATCCCGGACGACTGACTCGTCGCTGCCACGCCAAGTCACTGCAACCTCGTCGGGGCGGAAGTTCGGATCGACCGAGGACTCTGATACTTCGATCGTATCTCCCGCTCGGAACATCTTCGCCCCGAGGACGGCGATCATCCCCGCGTTGTCCCGCAGAAAACGCGGCTCGGGCGCGTAGAACTCCGCGCCGCGCTGCTCGCACATCGAGGCGAGCATCTCTCGCAGGCGCTCGTTCTGTCCGACGCCGCCGCCGAGGACGAGTTCGTCGGTACCCGTCAGCGACAGCGCCCGCTCTGCGACTTCTGTCAGCATCGCGAAAATCGTCTCCTGGAGGCCGGCACAGACGTCCTCGACCGGTACGCCGTCGTCGACGGCGTCCTTCGCGGCGGACATAATCCCCGAGAAGGAGAAGTCCATTCCCTTGACGACGTACGGGAGGTCGTGATACTTCCCCTCTTTCGCCCGCTTCTCGACCTTGGGGCCGCCCGGGTGCGACCAGTCGAGGTGCCGCGTGAACTTGTCTATTGCATTTCCGACGCCGGTGTCCATCGTCTCGCCGAGGATTCGGTACCGGCCGTCGTGGTAGCCCAGGAGGTGCGCGTTCGCGCCCGAGGCGTTCAGACAGACCGGCGACTCGAAGCCGGATCGATGACGGCCGATCTCGAGGTGGGCCACCATATGGTTGACGCCGACGAGCGGCACCGACAGGGTCTGCGCCAGCGCTCGCGCTGCCGTGCCGACGATGCGAAGACACGGACCGAGCCCTGGTCCGCGGGAGAACGCGACGGCGTCGATGTCGAGTCCGTCTCCGTACTCACTCGCGGTCGCCGCGGCGTGATCGAGGATCGTCGAGACGACTTCGGGGATCGCTGCTCCCATGTGTTCGGCCGCCTCGCGCGGGTGGATCCCGCCGCTGTCGGGTTCGTAGGGGTCAGATTCGATGACGACGTCGTCGGTTTCCGCGTCGTAGAGCGCAGCGCTGGCGGCCCAGGCGGTCCCTTCGATTCCGACGATTCGCATCGAAAAGTAGGTGTCTGCTGGCTGTGCGACCGATCAGGCCTCTTCGGCTTCCGCCTCGGCGCCCTCGTCGGCCTCGATCTTGTTCCGATCGAGCATGTAGTCCTGTTCGATGTCGCGGGCGAAGTCCGGCGACTCGTAGACCTTCGCGTAGCCGACGGTCTTTCGCATCCCGAACTTCGTGTCGAGTTTGTGGACCACGACCTCGGCAGAGTCCTTGTTCAGCTTCGCGGCGAGGCTGTCGCGGACGGAGAGCCGCGAGGGCGTCGCGTCGTCGTGAACGATCTCGAACCGGACGTCGGTCCGATGTAACATCGGGTTCCCGTCCTCGGAGATAATGTCGATTTCCATGGTTCAGTTGTCCTACCATCCTCCCGAAAGGAGTAAAAGGATTTCGAAGAGGAGAACGCGGTTCTCGATCTCGCTTCCGACGGCGTTCAGCGGGATTCGTCCGTTGCTTCGACGCCGAGAGCCGTCAGCGCGCCGGAGACGTCGCCGTCCATCCGCTCGATCAGCGACCGCATCTCCGCCTTCGTGTCGTCAGTCACGTCGACCCGCACCATTCCCTCCCCGGGCTGGCCGTACACGACCGTCGCGCCGTCGGGCGCGACGAGCACCGCCGGCAGCGTCGCGAGGTCCTCCTCGCCGTCGACGACGATCGTGATCGGCTCGTCGGATGCGACGGCCTCGGCGAGCGCGACGAGCAGCGACTCCGAGAGCGCCCCGGGCGGGTTCTCGACGTCGCGTCTGTGCTCGGGATCCGCGAGCGCCTCCCGGATCTCCGCGTCGACCGTCTCCCGCTTCGTCTTCCCGTCGACGATCGCCACCGCGGGGACGTGGCCCGCCCGCCGCAGGTGGTAGGTGACGACGTCGCCGACGGCGATCACGGGCCGGCCGGCATCGGAGAGTAGCGCCGCTGCGTCGGTGTACACCGGGCCGAACGGTTCCTTGAACGAGCCTCGGATGTCGTCGGGAAGCGTGAGCATCCGGTCAGCGGACCTTCAGCGCGTAGCCGCCCGGCTCGTTGACGTTCATCTCGTCGGCGATCTCCGACTGCTCGGGGTGCGTGATGACGACGTAGCCCGCCCAGTCCTCGGTGAGACTGCTGGAGCCGCAGTTCTCACACGCCTGCGCGTCGCCGTGGTTGATGTAGTGACACTCCCGGCAGGCGAGACGGGACTCGGCCATCTACTCGCCCTCCGCTCCGGTCGTCGCGGTGTTCGCCTGGCGGTCGGCTTCCAGCCAGCCGTGCTTGCCGAGCCCGGGCTGTTTGGCGGTGAGGCCGATCTTCGAGTCGCGCGGGTTGCGCTCGTCGATGCTCTTCGTCACGACGCGCACGCGAACGGAGTCGCCGACGCTCAGCGTCCGGTTCGACTCCGTCGACGCGAGCTGCTGGTTCTCCCCGTCGTAGGCGAGGTACTCGTCGGAGATCTGCGAGACGTGCAGCAGCCCGTCGACCGGTCCGATGCCGACGAAGGCACCGAACTCGACGACCTCGACGACCTCGCCGTCGACGACCTCCTGCATCGAGGGGTCGAACGTGATCGCGTCGAACTCCGCCTCGTAGTAGACGCCGGCGCGGCCGGGGAGCACCGTCCCCTCGCCGATGTCGTGGACGTCGACGACGCTGACGACGCTGCCGACGTCCTCGTCCATCCGTCCTTCCAGTTTGTCCTGCAGGAGCCGCTTGACCCGCTGTGGCGTCACGTCCGCGAGGTGCTTCGGCGGTACCTCGACTGTGTCCTTGAGTCGTACCCGTTTGTACATATGTTATGGTTCTGTTATCTCCAATGCGTTTCGACCCCTTAAACCGATTACGCGAACGCCGCGTTCGAGCAACCGGTCGCGGAGCGGCCTGTCGTTGGTGAGGACGTACCCGCCCTCCGTCTCTGCGAGTTCGACCACGGCGTCGTCGGCGTAGGAGACGCCGGTCTCGACGATCCGGCACCGGGAGACGAGGTCCCGCCCCACGCTCGCGGCGGTCGCCTCGACGCCGTTTCCCTCGCCGGCGAGCTTCTCCAACTCGGCGACGACGGCGCGAGGGGCGACCAGGTCGGCGTCGGCGCCGACGAGGCGGTCGAGTTCCTCGAAGACCCGCACGTCGAGTTCGACCGGCATCATCAGCGCGTTCGTATCGAGTATCACGGTCGTCATCCTCGTGTGTCGTCGTCTGGTTTCGGTTTGCTCGCCGTCGTGCATTCACGGCCGCCGTCGGATCACGGCGCCGCGATCGGCCGTCACTGCAGCGTCCCGATGCCGATGAGCCGCCACCGCGCGCCGACCCGGCGGTTGATGGCGATCTTCGCGCCCGATTCGGCGCAGACGGGGCGCTTCAGCGACACCTCGGCCTCGCCCGTCCGGGCGCTCGTGACCGCGCCGACCGTCGTCGCGGTTCCGACGGTGAGCATCAGCGGCTCGCCCGTGGAAATCTCCTCTACCGCGCCCTCGTCCTCGCCGACGATCCGATCGAGGAGTTCGACGTCCATCGTGAACTCCCCGCGCGTCGGCGGGAGGGTCCCGGGTTCGCCCGCGACCTGTCCGGCGAGGGCATCGCCCTTCGTGAGGCTCGGGTCGAGGCCCGTTCCGATGCCGCAGAGGCCGCCCGGTCGGACTTCCTCGACCGACTGACCGCCGGCCTGCAGCGATCGGATCTCCGTGGTGATCGGCTCCCACTCCGAGGAGCCGCCCTCCTCGACCTCGCGGCCGGGGCGGAGTTCGACCTCCTCGCCGGTGGTGAGTTTGCCCTGGACGACGGATCCGCCGACGACGCCGCCCTTCAGGTCCTCCCAAGTCGTTCCCGGCCGGTTGATGTCGAACGACCGCGCCGCGAACAGCCGCGGCGATTCGCTCTCGTCGCGCTCGGGCGTCGGGATCTCGCGTTCGATGGCGTCGATCAGGAGGTCGATGTTGACCTCCTGCTGGGCGCTGACGGGGACGATCGGCGCGTCCTCGGCGACGGTGCCCTCGACGAACTCCTCGATCTGCTCGTGGGATTCGACCGCGCGCTCGCGGTCGACCAGGTCGATCTTGTTCTGTGCGATGACGATGTTCTCGATGCCGATGATGTCCAGCGCCATCAGGTGCTCTTCGGTCTGGGCCTGCGGGACGTCCTCGGTCGCGCTCACGACGAGGACGGCGCCGTCCATGATGGCCGCGCCCGACAGCATCGTCGCCATCAGCGTCTCGTGGCCCGGGGCGTCGACGAAGGAGACCGTCCGCAGCACCTCGGTCTCCTCGCCGTCCGGCCCGGTCTCCTCGACCGTGTAGCACTCCGGCGGGTCGACGTCGGGGAGTTTCCGGAACGTGGCGTCAGCGTAGCCGAGTCGGATAGAGATTCCGCGCTTCATCTCCTCGGAGTGCTGATCCGTCCACGATCCGGACAGCGCCTGCACGAGCGTCGTCTTCCCGTGGTCGACGTGCCCGACGAGTCCGATGTTCACCTCCGGTTGTTGTATTTGTTGTGTCACTATTGACCTCCTAGAGAGTAATCTTGCGTGCAATTCGCCGCGAGCGACTGATAAAGTTGCTGTTCTCCGACCGACAGCGGTGTGGGAGGACCTTCCACGGCGTTCGACTCCGCCACTATGACTGGGTGCTATTCGGACAGCGCGCGTTCGAGACTCGTCGCCACCGCCCGCGCCTTCTCGGCCGCGGATTCGGAGACGTTTCCCGCCTCGACCGCCGCGTCGAGTTCGTCGTCGTCGACGCGCTCGACCGTCCCGTCGGGCCGCTTCACCACGTCGACGTGGAGGTCGACGTACCGGACCTCGTCGGGGAAGCACTCGACGGGCGTACAGACGTTGACGTAGGTCCCGCGGTGGTCGCCCTCTGCGCTCCGGTAGACGGTCGGGTACCACCAGCGTCCCTCTCGGAACTTCGTGAGGGCGGTATCGCCCGCTTCCCGGCGGGTCCCGAGTCCGTCGTAGGTGCCGCTGCCCGAGAGCGTCCGCGTCACGTCCAGGGAGCCGTCGACGTCCCAGTTGGTCACCTCGCCGCTGCCCAGCGAGAACGCGCGGCCGTCGGGCTTGCCGTGTTTGATCTCGACGGTGTCGCCCTCGACGGGGCCGAACTGCCGCGTCACGACGTCGAACGGGAAGGCGGGGGCGTCGCCCCCTCTGTCGACCGTTTCGCCCCTCTCGCCACCTGCTCCGGCGAACCCGCCCGCCCCGCAGAGCGCCTCCGCGAGATCCACCCCGGCGCTCGCCGACTCGCTGGCGGTCTTCGTGCGGTGGTGTCCCGGCATCGTCGCGGTCACTTCCCGCCGGGCGTCGTCGAGCGCGAACCGGGACTCGCGGCCGAACCACAGCCACCGTCCGGCCGCAGGGGTCGCGAGCGCGGTTGGCCTCTCCGAGACCGACTCCGCTTCGCCGTCGAGCGCTTCGCCGTCCAACGCTGCGGCGAGATCCTCCGCGCGCTCGACGGCCCGTTCGAGCGCGGCCTCCAGCGCGCTCATCTCTGCGTTCGTGGCGGCGTGGGACCACTCGACGCCCCACCCGTCGGGGACGTCGACGGAGAGCAGGTCGGTCATCCCCGCGAGTTCGCGGCCGGCGGCGTCGTCGCGGGTGTCGACTGTGACACCCTCTCGCCCGCGAACGAGGGTCGCGAGCCCGGCGTCCGCGCGGATCTCGGTGCCGAGTCGCGCGCGCCGGTCGGCCCACGGCGGCGCGCTCTCTCCGACCTGCACCCGGACGTCGTCGCCCGTTTCGAGGTGCTCCTCTGCGTCGCTGTAGGGGAGAAAGCCCTCGCTCTCCCCGAGGTCGCAGACCGCGCCGGAGCCGAGCGTCTCGCTCACGGTCGCCTCGAACACCGCGCCCGGCGGGGTCGGATCGCCCCACGCGAAGGTGTCGCGGCCGACGCCTCGGAGTTCGTCGGCGATGGCCGAGACCGTCTCAGGGTCGCCGTCGACCCCGACGCCCTGGCGGTCGCTCGTCGTCGCGACCGTGGCGTCGTGCGTCCCGTCGCCGAACTCGGCGTCGAAGCGCTCGCGGATCGGTTCGGAGGCCTGCACGACCTCGACACCCGCGTCGAGAAGCAGTCGGGTCACGGCCGTCGTGTAGATCCCTCTGACGCGGACGCGTGGTTCGACAGTCTCGACGTCTGGTGCGTCGATCTCTCCGTTTTCGTCGCTCTCGTCGCCGCCTCCATCGCCGCTCATCGCAGCGCGTCCTCGTCGCGGGCGAACCGCACGCGGTCGTGGACCGTGGGCCCGAGGGAGAGTTCGACGACGTCGTCCGAGAGGACGCGACCGCCCTCGACCGGGACGCCCCACGCGTCGAACCGGAGGTAGCCGCGGAGGTCGCTGCCGTGGGTGAACAGGTCGAGGTACTCGACGGCGTGTTCGTTGATCCCGCCGGCGCTGTGCGCCATCTCCATGTCCGAGTAGACGACGTCGCGGTCGAAGAACTCCCGGAGGCTGTCGGCGTCGCGGTCGACGGCCGCGGAGACGCGTTCGGAGGCCTCCCGGACCTCCTCGCGGGAGAGGCCGACGTCTCGGAGCGCGGCCTGCGTGCGTTGATCGAAGTGCATCGGTACGCGTCGGTACGGGCGGACGACTTTTGAATCCAGCCAGTCGCGGCCGTCGCCGTACGGCCCCGACCAGTCGCGGTCGGATTCGTACAGACCCGACCGGTCGCGGTCGACCGTCCGTCTCCGGCCGCGGCCGACGCGGCTGACACTGTTTCCGAACCGCTCGGGCCGAAGACCTTAGGTCGCCGCGTGAGAACCCGTCGTCGATGCGGGACAGAAAGGACCCGGTCGAGGAGGCCGCCGGTGACTCGATGGACCTCTACGACGTCGCGACGTGGGACGTTCGGACCCCGTTGGACAAGGTATCGGCGCTCATCTGGCGGGTCGTCGCCGGCTCCGCCAGACTCGCCGTGGTCGGGTTCGCTTTCCTCTTGCTCCTCGGGATCGGCGGCCTCGCGGCGCTGACGGACCCCCAGATCGGGTTGCTCACGCTCCTCTCTGCGATCCCGGCGATCGGGTTGGCCGCCTACGTCTACTCGACCGACGTGACCTCCAGCGAACCGCTGTCGCTTCTCGTCGCGACGTTCCTCCTCGGCGTCCTGACGGCGAACTTCGCGGCCGTCCTCAACACCGTACTGCGACCGTACTTCCAGGTGCTCGGATTCCTCGGGACGGCGCTGTTCTTTTACATCGTCGTCGGGCCGGTCGAGGAGGTGGTGAAACTCCTGGCCGTTCGGTTGTACGCCTACACCGACGACCGGTTCGACGCCGTCCTCGACGGGACGGTCTACGGCGCGATGGCCGGACTCGGCTTCGCCGTCATCGAGAACGCGCTCTACATCACCCGACAGCTACCGGATCAGGGACTCGATATGGGGCTCGGGCTCATCGGGGTCGGCGGCGGCATCACCGCGATCAGGGCCCTCGCCGGACCGGGTCACGTCATCTACTCGGCCATCGCGGGCTACTACCTCGGTCTCGCGAAGTTCAATCCCGGCAAACGCGGCCCGATCGTCGTGAAAGGTATCCTGCTCGCGGCGTTCGTCCACGCGACCTATAACACCACCGTCGGAGTCGGATCGGCGATCATCGCGGCCGTAACCGGGCTCTCGGGGCTCGCGCCGTTCCTGGTTTACGTCGTGCTCTACGACGGCGTCTTCGGGCTCTTTCTCCTCCGGAAGATCCAGCGGTACCGCGACAGTTACCGCGAGGCCCACGCGCCGCCCGCGACCGAATCGGACTTCGACTCGGAACTGACCGAGTTCGAGTGATTCGGCGGCCGTTCGAGCGCTCTCGGCGGGCTCCGTGTGGTTTTGCGGCCGTGCGTTCCGACGCCCGCTAGGCCCCCTCGATCGCGTCGCGGTAGCCGGCGACCATCTGCTCGACGTACTTCGCGACGACGTCGACTTCGAGGTGCACCGGGTCGCCGACCGACTTCTCCGAGAGCGTCGTCACGTCGTACGTCGTCGGGATGATCGCGACGGTGAACCGCTCGGTGCCGCGGTCGGCGACGGTGAGGCTGATCCCGTCGAGCGTGACCGACCCCTTTCCGACGACGTACTGCGCCACCGCCGGCGGCAGCGCGAACTCGAAGAACCAGTCGTCGCCGACGCGCTCGATCTCCGTCACCTCGGTCGTCGTGTCCACGTGCCCCTGCACGAGGTGGCCGTCGAACCGGCCGTCAGCGGCGAGCGCGCGTTCGAGGTTCACCCGATCGCCCGCCCCGATCTCTCCGAGGTAGGTCTTCTCGACGGTCTCGCTCGCGAGGAACACCTCGAACTGGGGTGATGGATCGGTCCGGAACGCCTCGACGGTCAGACAGACGCCGTTGACGGCGATCGACTGGCCGTGATGGAGGTCGTCGTACGCGACTTCCGCCTCGGGATCGGCGGCCGACGCGGAGTCGGCAACAGTGTCTGAGTCGGTGTCCGCGCCGGGCTCCGGTTCCGTCCCGGAGTCAGGTGCAGACTGTGCTCCCCCGGACGCGGCAGCCGCTGTGGATCCGGTTCCGTTGACCTCGATGCGGAGCCGTCGGCCCCCCTCGTCGTCGCTCGTCTCGACGACCGTTCCTGTCGTCTCGACGATTCCGGTGAACATACCCACGCATTCGTCTCAGTTCTGAAAAACGCCTCGAATCCGAGAATCGGCGCGGGGGGGTCGCGACCTCCGCTCTCGGGGTCGCATCCGGGCGGACGGGGTTTCCAAAGGTCTTTGCCGCTCCCGTCGCTAGGAAGTGTCGATGGACGACGCCGTGCGGGTCCGCGACGCTGCGCAGGAGGCAGTCGAAGACGTCGAACCCGACCGGCTCCGGGAGGTACTGTTCGAGCGCCTCTCCGACGCGCCGATGACGCCGGCCGTGTTGGCGCTTCTGAGCGCTCGCGCACCCGAAACCGGAGTTGACACCGATGCCGACGGCCTCGCGGAGCGAGCTGCCGGCGTACAGTTGATCTACGAGGGCCTGCGACTCACTCGCACGCTGGCCCACGAGGAACCCTGGACGCGGATCGCCGACGGCGACGCCACCGGGGACATCGCGGCAGACCTCGACGTGCTCGCCGCGGACGTGTTCGTCTCGCGCGGTTTCTACCTGCTCGCCCGGACCGACGCCGCCGGCCGCGCGGTCGACGTCGTCCGCGCGTTCGGGCGGGACCAGACGCTCAGACGCGGGGACGGGGCCGACGTCGACTCCCTCGATCGGAACCTCGAATCGGACGTCTTCGCGCTCGCCGTCGTCGCCGGAACCACGGCCGTCGGCGCGACGCCCTCGCCCGCCCTGCTGGAGTACGCGGCCGAACTGGGCCGCGACTGCGACGCCGACGGGGAGCTACAGCCGGCCGATGCGGCGTTCTCGGAGACGACCGCCGAGCGCCTCGCGTCGCTGTCGGCCGTCGGGAGCGGCCCCGACGACAGAGTGCCGTCGTCGGCGACGGACTCGTGACGACAGGCGGGCGAGTGGATCGCCGGACCCGACCATCAAATCGAAACTCCTAAAGACGAATCCGCGCTACGGAGAACTGCGCCTGGGTAGCTTAGCGGTAAAGCGCGTCCTTGGTAAGGACGAGACCCCGGGTTCAAATCCCGGCCTAGGCTTCTGCCTTTCTGTGTAACACTTAAGCACAGTAGGCACTGTAGGTCCCGTTGCAGAGAGATGTCCGCCTGCGTTAGACATCTCTTGCCGCTCGAACCTCACTCCGCGGACTCGTCGAGTCTCGGGAGCGTCGAGGGGCTCTGATCCGTTCCGATCCCGCTCGTGACGATGAGCCGCATCCCCTGGCGGACGCTCATATCGACCTCGTGGATCTGCTCGTCCGGGAGTAGCACCAACCGTCCGGCGGTCGGGTTCGGGCTGTGCGGCAGAAACACGTTGTACAGTTGGCAGCCAGCGACGTCCTCGGCGACGGGAGGGCTCTCGCCGGTCACGAGACCGATCGAGTAGACGTCTTTCCGCGGATACTCGACGAGGACGACGCTTTCGTACGCCGTGTCCCGGTCGACGAGGGAGTTGGCGACCTGCCGCACGCCCACGTAGATGGTGCTGACGAGGGGAATCACGTTCACGACCTGGCCGAGATTGCCGAACATCTCCCGTCCGACGCGTTGCTGGGCGAGATAACCCAAGACTGTGATCGACCCCAGGATCAGCACGACGGCGAGAACCTGGGCGACGACCTCGATGTTCGCCGTGTACTGCGTGAGGCGCGTCTCCCGGACGACCGGGTTGACGAACTGGAGCGACCAGTTGACGAGAAGCCGGAGGACGTAGAGCGTGACGACCAGGGGTGTGAGTAAAATCAATCCAGCGAGGAAGCTACTCTTGACCGCCGCCGATACGTTCATACGCTGAGTACACTCACCGGAATAAAAGTCGTTAAGGTCGTGCGGCCGGCCGGCGAAACGGGAGTCCGGCGGGGTATCGGGACGAAGTTACGGCCGACCGTCTCATTCTTCGACGTGCGTCTTCTCGATCGCGGATTCGCCGCCGATCGCCGTGTTCAGGTGCCGGGTGATCCAGTCGAAAAGCACCACGAGCGGGAGGAGCGCCCGTCCGACCAGCGCGATCGGCTGGGCCACTCTGAGCGCCCACTCCTCGGCGTGACCCAGTCCGTAGGACTTCGGCACGATCTCGCCGAATATCAGCACGACGGTGCTGGCGACGACGGTCGAGGCCGTCACGGCGACGCCGGCCGGCAGGTGCTCGGTGAAAAGCAGCGTGGTGATGCTCGCGATCGCGACGTTGACGACGTTGTTTCCCACCAGAAGCGTCACCAGCAGTCTGTGCGGATCGCCTCGGAGATTCCGCAGCGTCGTGAACCGACTGTCGGCCGCTGATTCCGACGACGTGAACCACGCTTCGGGAAGGGTGAAGATTGCCGTCTCGCTGCTCGAAAAGAACGCGCTCACTCCGATCAGGACGACGATCGCACCGACAGCGAGACCGATAGAAACCAGTACCATACGGGCCCTCACTCGCGCCGGCGGCAAAGGTCTCACCCCTGACTTCATAGCGGTCACTACCAATCTCTCGGGAGCGGTCACTCCTGCGAGGGCCACGGGAGCGAGCGACTGTCAACGGGGCCGTTCGCAGTTCACACAGAGTGCGCCTTCGACGGCCTCCTTCGGAACGACCGCACCACAGCGGCGGCACCGGAACCGACTGTGCGTGTACTGCGTGTGAGATTCGATCAGAGAACGTCCAGTATCTCCCGGCATATATTCCTATACAATATACTAATACAAAAAATCTCTGGACGAATATAGTTATATATCTAGCACCGTTCACCGCACGGGCACAACTGACCACCGCACGCGAGATCGATCGACGGATCGTCGAGATGGAACAGGGACTGTCGAGGCGGTTCAGGCACTTTCGAGGCGGTTCAGGCACTTTCGAGGCGGTTCAGGCACTGTCGCAGCAATGCTGTGGCTCGGTGCGACCGCTCCCGTCTATGGTCGATACCGGCGACGACTGACGGCGTCGTCCCGCGCTCACAGGCAGCCTACTGGAAATCTTCGACGAACCGGGCGGGCAGTCGGTCGACGAACTGCGGGGGAAGCGCGTCGACGATCTTCTGCGTGACGAGTACCATCGGCTTGCGCACGAGGACGTACAGCGTCGAGACGGCGACGGCGGCGAGGACTGCCGCCTGGGCGGGACCGTCGAGGACGTACACGGCCGGCGCGGCGAACGCGATCGCGACCAGGAGGTCTTCCGGCGCGCCGTCGTAGCGGACCCACCGTCGGGGACGGATCCAGCGGCGGTGGTAGTGGCTGTACACAGCCCGCTCGGAGGTGCCGAGCCACGGCTTCAGCTCCAGCCCGCCGCCGAGCGCGTCCATCGCGGAGTGCAGCGCCGCCGCCGCGAGAAAGAGCGCCGCGGCGACGGTGATCGTCGTCGGGGTGGCGACGGCCACGAGGGCGGCTCCGGCGGCCGCGACGCTGAAGTACACCGGAAAGTGCAACGTCCGGCGGTGGCCGGCGTAGAGGTCGAAGTCCGGAAACAGCCCGCCGAGCGCGGCCGCCGCGACGGGTATCACGGACGTTTCGGCGGCGCTCCCCGGAAAGACGACGCCGACGAGCACTGCGAGCACGACGCCGGCCAGCGCGTGCGTAGTTGCCATCATCACCGGGTCGTACGCCGATGAACGGTATGACCGTTGCGTGTGTCTCGGTACCACTGCTGTCGGTGGGGTCGACCGTGCTCAGTCGCATCCCACGACGCGCCCCCGATCGGGACTCAAACGTCGCGACCGACACTGCGGATTTTTCCTCTTCGCCGGTCTACCGCCCGGTATGCGGCGACTGATCCGGTCGGTGAACACCCACTCGATCGCCAGCGCGATGCGGATGAGCATCGCCGTCGTCCTCGGCTACGGGCTCGCGACGTTGAACGTGAGCGTCGTCGTCAACGCGGTGCTCGCACTCGGAGTCACGTATCTGCCCGCCGTGCTGCGTCGCGACTGGGACCTCCGGCTCTCGCCGGAACTGACCCTCGTCGTGACGCTCGCGGTGCTCCTGCACACGATCGGGATGCTCGGCCTCTACGAGCACCTCTGGTGGTACGACCACCTGACGCACACGCTCTCGGCTGCGATCGTCGCCGCCGTGGGGTATGCGGCCACTCGCGCGCTCGATCGTTACTCGGAGGCTGTGTCGTTCCCGCCGCGGTTTCTCTCGGCCTTCATTCTCCTGTTCACGCTCGCGCTCGGCGTCCTCTGGGAGGTGCTCGAGTTCCTCGCGCGTATCGCGGCGTCGGCGGTCGGCGTCGAGGCCGTCCTCGTCCAGTACGGCCTCGGAGACACGATCTTGGACCTCGTCTTCGATACGGTCGGAGCGATTCTGGTCGCCCTGTTCGGCACGCGCCGGCTCTCCGGACTCGTCGACACGTTCCACGATCGGTTCCCGTAGCGCCGGCGGTCGCTTCCGATCGCTGGGACCGGTAACGATTAGGCCCTGTCCGGTCCAGTTACACGCACACTCAATGTGTCTGAACGAGCGTGCGTCCCGTTCTCCGGACGCCGGTGCGGGCGGCGAGACACGCCGTAACCCGTCGATCCCCTCCCACCGAGTGCGGAACTCGGCCGCGCCCGATCGAGAGCCGCCGTCCACCCTGGGGGTGGGTCGATGACCGAAGATCACCTCCAGGCGACGATCAGCCTCCGCGGCGTGCTGTTCGCGCCCTGTGGCCGCGTGCTCGTCGTCCGACGCGCCAGCGACGGCGGCTGGGAGCTTCCCGGAGGGCGGCTCGGCACACACGAGGACGCGCCCGCCGGCGTCCGCCGGGAGATCGCCGAGGAGACCGGGATCGACGCTCGGATCGGTCGACCGATCCACGCGGTGTCGTGGCGAAACGAGGGCGACCGCGGGCGGTTCGCGGTCTACTACTGGTGTGAGGCGACTGGTGATCTCGACGTTCGTAACGGTGACGACCCGGTCACGCTCAGCCACGAGCACACCGATTACGCGTGGCTCCCGCCCGAATCGGCGACCGACCGCCTGAGCGACGCCCAGGAGCGGGCCGTCGACGTCGCGACCGAGGTGTACGAGCCGTGAGCGGAGACGGAGTGCCGCCGGACGCCGACCACCCGGAGGAAGCGCCGGCGGGCGAGGATCACGCGGAGGAAGCGCCGGCGGACGCCGACCGTGCGGGTGACACGCCGGAAAGCGAGGACCGACCGAGCGGAACGCCGACGATTCGCGAACTCGACGACCGGACGATCCGACAGATCGCGGCCGGCGAAGTGGTCGAACGCCCCGCCTCGGCCGTCAAGGAACTCGTCGAGAACAGCCTCGACGCCGACGCCGACCGGATCTCGGTCGCCGTCGACGCCGGCGGCACGCAGGGTATCCGAGTCCGGGACGACGGCGTCGGAATGGACCGCGAGTCGGCCGAACGCGCTATCGAAGAGCACACCACCAGCAAGATCGACGGCATCGACGACCTCGAGGCGGGCGTCGGCACGCTGGGCTTCCGCGGCGAGGCGCTGCACACCATCGGTGCGGTCTCCCGACTCACGATCCGGACGAAGCCCCGGGCGCGTTCGGCCGGCGACAGCGGCGAGAACCGCGAAACACGCGGCGGCGCCTCCGGCACCGAAATCCGGGTCGAGGGCGGCGACGTGACCGCCGTCGGGGCCGCGGGCTGCCCCGAGGGAACGGTCGTCGAAGTCGAGGACCTCTTTTTCAACACGCCAGCGCGCAAGAAGTTCCTGAAGACGACCGCGACGGAGTTCGACCACGTCAACACGGTCGTCACGCACTACGCCCTCGCGAACCCCGACGTCGCCATCTCGCTGGAACACGACGGCCGCGAGGTGTTCGCCACCGAGGGCCGCGGGAGCCTCCAGTCGGCGGTGCTGTCGGTGTACGGCCGCGAGGTGGCCGAGTCGATGATCGAGGTCGAGTACGACCCCGCGGATGAGGCCGATCCGCCGACCGAGACCGGCTCGGCGGTCGGGGCCGAATCCGACTCGACGGACGGGACGGGGACGGTCGAGGGCGTTCGGGGTCTGGTCAGCCACCCCGAAACCACCCGAAGCACCCGCGAGTACCTCTCGACGTTCGTCAACGGTCGGTACGTCACGGACGGCGTCCTCAGGGAGGCCGTCCTCGACGCCTACGGCGGGCAGTTGGCGGGCGACCGATACCCGTTCGCCGTGCTGTTCGTCGACGTTCCTGCCGACACTGTGGACGTGAACGCCCACCCGCGAAAGATGGAGATAAGATATGACAACGAATCGGGCGTCCGGGCCGCCGTCACCGACGCTGTCCGGACCGCGTTGCTCGACGAGGGGCTGATCCGGTCGACCGCGCCCCGGGGCCGTTCCGCGCCCGAGGAGACCGAGGTCCGACCAGAATCGCCCGATTCAGAGGTCCGGGGCGGCGCGGGACACACACCCCAACCGGGTGCCGGTTCTGACGCCGCGGGCGAGGCCGACGCCGCGGGATCCTCCCCTGGCTCGGAATTCGAACGCGCCGAACCCGGAACCGCGGCCGAAGTCGACCCGACCGACGACGACGCCTGGACCGTCGACGGACTCGGCCGCGGTACCGGTCGGGGCGGTTCGGCACCGACCGACCCGACCGACCGATCCGGCTCCGACTCGGACGTGTCTCCGGGCCTTGACTCGACTCGGGGCGCGGAGACGGCATCGAACCCGAACGACACGGGACGAGCGTCGGCGTCGACCGCTGACGACGTCCCGGAGTCGACGCCGACCGAGCGGACGCGGGCCTCCGAGCGGCGACCGAACGTCGAGCGGCGATCGAGATCCGAGCAGCGACCGGATCACGGCCGACAGCCGACGCTCGAACGCGACTCCGACGCCGAAGGAGCGAGCCGGCGAGATCGACGATCGGACGCCGACGGAGCGAACCGGCGAACTCAGTCCGGATCGCCTTCGGGAGACCGACCGGGAGAGACGGGTGGAGGCGACCGGGAGTCGCGGCCCACGGGGATCGTCGGTCCGACCGTCCAGCGCGACCTCCGCGGCGAGGCGGCGACGCTGGAACCGCGATTCGACGCGCTGCCGTCGATGCGGATCCTCGGGCAGTTACACGACACCTACGTCGTCGCCGAGGCCGACTCGGGGATGATCCTCGTCGATCAGCACGCCGCGGACGAGCGGGTGAACTACGAGCGCCTCAAAGCCGAACTCGACGGCGACGTCGTCACGCAGGCGTTGGCAGAGCCGGTCGAACTCGAACTCACCGCCCGCGAGGCGGCGTTATTCGCCGAGTACCAGGCGGCGCTCTCGGACCTCGGGTTCCGCTCCGAGCGGGTCGACGACCGGACCGTCGCGGTCGAGACGGTGCCGGCGGTCTTCGCCGAAGCGCTCGATCCGGAACTGGTCCGTGACGTCCTCTCGGCGTTCGTCGCCGAGGGCGACGGCGGGGCCGAGACGGTCGAGGCGGTCGCCGACGACCTGCTCGCCGACCTCGCGTGTTACCCCTCCGTCACCGGGAACACGTCGCTCACCGAGGGTTCGGTCGTGGAACTCCTCGAAGCGCTCGACGGTTGCGAGAACCCCTACGCCTGCCCGCACGGCCGCCCCGTGCTCATCCACGTCGACGGCGACGAGATCGGCGATCGGTTCGAGCGGGACTATCCGGGACATTGACCGGGAGATTCGTCGACCACCCTATGGCCGCACTGTTGCGCGTCATCGCCACCCACGTTTATTGATCTGGTCTCATACCGACAGGTATGCCCAACGGTGGAATCCCGCTGTCTCCCCTTGAGCCCCAGGCAGTCACAGTGATCGGGATCGGAGCAGGAGGCTGTCGAATGCTCGAAGCCGTGAACGACGCCGTCGACCGAGCCGATCCGGGCCCGGCGTTTTCTTCCGTCGCGATCGACTCTCGTGCCCAGGACCTCGAACGGCTCGCGCCGGCGGGGGCCACTTCGATCCACTTAGAACCCCCGACGACCCTGCTTGCGAAGGATCGAGCGGAAGCTGGCTACCTCGACGAATCGGTCGAACTGCCGCCCGGCGGTGGAACGGCCCGTCAGCGGGCTCTCGGTCGGTACTACGTCGACAACGCCGAAAACGTCGATTCGGTCGTCAACGGGCTCGCTGAGGTTCTCGACGAGGCATCCGAACAGCTTGCGGACCCCTCGGACACGCACCACGTCTGGCTCCTCAGCTCGCTCGGTGGGGGCACCGGAAGCGGGTTAGTTCCCCTGATCGCCGGCCTCGTCGACACGCTCTCGCCACAGGCGGACGTTTTCGGGATCGGATCCGTACCGCGGCTGGATATGTTGGCAGACGACCCCAGTCCCCCAGCGGGCGAGCCGTCGCTCTACTACAACGCTTACGCAGCCCTGCGCGAACTCCGCGCTCTGCTCGGCCTCGACGACGCGGATCCGTATCCCCTCGAACTCGAACTCCGGTCGCAACCCCGATCTCTGGTGTCGGATTCGATCACGCTCGAAGAGAGCCCGATCGGGGCCTACGGGGTCTTCGGGATGGACCAGGCGGAGGTCGCAAACGGATCCTATCGCGAGGCGATGAACCGAACCGTGGCCAACGTGATCGTCGATTCGACCGTCGAGACCGACCTCGTCGCCGGTCGGCCGGCGGGTGGGTGGACGAACGACGCCACGCTGTTCTCGTTCGACGGGGCGGGTTTCAGCGCCCCCATCGAGGAAGTCCGCGAGTTCTACGAGACGGCAGTGGAACTCGAAGGTGTCGACGCGGAGAGCGAGCGGATCGAAACGCGACTGCCCTCGGTCGAGGATGCCCTGGACGTCCTTCAGTCGGCCGAATCCCGACCTCTGGAGACGCTACTCGACGAGGCGGACGACCTCCCGATATCCCGAGACGTGATAAAGCGCGTTCGGAACGAGGTGGCGTCGCTCGAACTCCCGTCGCCCACCGACTCGGGAGTCGACGCCGCCATCGAGTCCGTGAAAAAGGAGATCAGCGTGGACGAATCCGTCGACGACGTCCTCGCTGCCTATCTCGTCACGCAGCGAGTGGAACGACGAGTCGACGAGGAGTTGCGCTCGCATCCGTTCTCCGAGGAGATCGAGGCCCTGACCGACGAGGTTCGGGACCGCCTCGACGACCCGATTCCGGGCGAGAACGCCGATCCCGAGACGCGGTGGGAGCGGACGCTCGAACCGCTCCTCCGGCAGCGCCAACGGCTGCTCGAGCGCACCATCGACGATACGCTGGCCGTGCGGCTGTTCCATCGTCGCGAACAGCAGTCGAAACTGGAGCGGCTGCGAGCGCGATACGACAGGCTCCGGGAGCTCCGGGCCGAGTACGAACGCCTCCGAGAGACCAGTTCGCTGATCTCCGAGCGGCACGAGGCGGCACGCGAGGACCGTTGGATCGAGCAAGAGCGTCTCGAGCAAGAGGTCGAGGAACTCCGAGAGAAGCGAACCGAACTCACCGACAGGCGAGCGCAACTCGAACAGCGACTCGATGCGCTCGACGAATCTCTCGCCGATCCATCGTCCGAGCGGTATTCGACGCTTCCGGTTGAGGCCCTGGAAAACGCCGATCCCGACCAGGTGCTGTCGGCCGACTCTCTCCGCGATCTCGTCAGCGCCGACGTCGTCGCGGCCGTCGCGGTCGCGGACGCGCTGGAGGAGACGGTGGCCCGGCTCGACGAGACGGTCTGTGACCGCCTCCGACCCGTGGTGGACCCGGTTCGGTACCCGCAACTCGCGCTGTCCGTCTCCGACTCCGACCGGGACCTGATCGGGATGACTGACAACGCGATAACCGTTGACGGCGCTGAACTGCCCGATCCAACGGTCCTCGAACGGTTCGACGACGCCTATGACGTCCGACACGCCGATTCCTTCTCGGTCCACGCGGTCGCGACGTACGCCTCGATCGCACTCGAGAACACCAGCGAGTTCGGAACGATCCACGAGTGGTACACCGATCCCGACCGCGACGTGGGCGACCTCTTCGATCGGACGGGCGCGGAGGATCGAATCCCACGGTGTTTCGCGTATCCAGAACTTCTCGCGGCGGGCGCGTCCGACGAGTAGGCCGACGTTCGTGTGGCTCCGCTCGGCCGATGACGGAGTTGAACGCCCCGGCGGTCCACCCCTCTCGGCCTTCCGACGATAATCGCAATTATGTACTCCCTGTCTCAAGAGAGAGTATGAGCGACATCGTGACCTTCGGCGAGACGATGCTCCGGCTCTCGCCGCCCAGAGGCGAGCGACTCGAACGGACCTCCGAGCTCGGCGTCCGAACGGGAGGCGCAGAGAGCAACGTCGCCGTGGCGGCTGCCCGCCTCGGCCGCGATGCGACCTGGATCTCGAAGCTGCCGGATTCGGCGCTCGGACGCCGGATCGTCTCGGAACTGCGGAGCCACGGCGTGCGCACGGACGTCGCGTGGGACGGCTCCGACGACGCGCGACTGGGGACGTACTACCTCGAACACGGCGGGGAGCCGCGCGGGACCGAGGTAATCTACGACCGGGCCGGCGCCTCGGTGACGACCGCGACCCCGGCGGAACTCCCGGTGGGCACACTCGACGACGCGAGTGTCTGCTACACGAGCGGCATCACGCCGGCGCTCTCGCCGACGCTCGCGGAGACGACCGACGCCCTCCTCCGGGCGGCTCGGGAGACGGGGACGACCACGGCGTTCGACCTGAACTACCGGGGGAAGCTCTGGTCGCCGATGAAAGCGGGCGAGTGTTACGAGTCGCTGTTCCCACACATCGATCTGCTCTTCGCCGCCGAGCGCGACGCGGCGACCTGCCTCGGTCGCGAGGGCGATCCGATAGAGGTGGCCAACGGCCTGCTTCGGGACTTCGACTTCGAGACAGTCGTCCTCACCCGCGGGGACAGCGGCTCCGTCGCGGTCCACGACGGCGAGGTGTACGAACAGGACGTTTACGACGCGGAGACGTTCGATCCGATCGGGACGGGCGACGCCTTCGTCGGCGGCTTCCTCGCGAAGCGACTCGACGGCGGCGACGTCCCCGACGCGCTGGCGTACGGCGCGGCGACCGCGTCGCTGAAGCGAACCGTCGACGGCGATCTGGCCGTCGTCACGCCCGCGGAGGTCGACGCCGTCGTCGAACGGAGCGCGGGCGGTATCTCGCGGTGACCCCACGATGACGATGACCCCGACGACGACCGGGCGGTACCGCGTCCTCGGACGGCCGCGCGACTCCGAGGAACTCCTGCTCGTCTCGGTTGCCGGGGTTGACTCGACCGTGGACGAGGCTGCTGCTGACTCGGCGGCCGACGAGATCGACGCCGACTCGACATTCGACCCGGCGTACGTCGGGACGGCGGGCTACGAGGGCGAACTCGCAGACGCCGTCGCCTCGGTCTCGGCCGGGCAACTGATCGACGCGACGCTCGTATGGGACGACGGCGACCCTCGTTTCGAGTCCGTCGACGTCGTCGCCGAGAGCGCCTTCGAGTTCTACGACGGCGTCACCGGCATCTTCGAGGCGGCCAAGCAGACGTGGATGGTCGCCGAGGCGGACAACGCGGCGATGAACGGCCGCGTGACGAAGAACACCGACGGCGAACCCAACGGCGCGCTGTACGTGTTCGCGAAGCAGTCGGGCGCGCGGGACCTCTTCGAGGAGTTCCGAACCGGCGTGACGCCGATCGATCCGCTCGTCAGGCGCGCCGACGACGCCGAGTCGGTACCACCGGAGACCGATCAACCCCGCGCAGTGTTCGTGTTGCGACCGGCCGACGAACCGTTCGTCGTCGTCTACGTGGTGTTTCGTCGCGACGGCGTGTTGGCGGAGACGCTTCGATCGACGTACGGTGGGCCGGACTGATTCCGTCGGACGTACCTCTGTCGAGGTTCTCGGCACCTTGCCGGAATACGTCGCGAACGGACTTTCGACAGTATGAGTTCGCGGATTCGGATGAACCGATACCGAATCGGCGAACGCAGAAGCAGATCGACGTTCAGTCCTTCCAGAATGCTGTGTACGCACGGGTGACTCGTCGGATGAGGTGGCTGTCTGTCGTCCGTAGGCGTCTGAATCCGTCCCCAACCGAGGTAACGAGCGTTCCGAACGTTAGCGCAACCACGTACACGACGAACAGCGCGAGGATCTGCCCGACGTCGTACGCGTGCTTCAGTGTCCCCCCCTGGCCGACCATTAGGGGCGTAAATCCAACTGAAATATAAAAAAACCACGCATCCAATTATCGACTGTGGTTTTCGGGTCGCCGTGGCCGCCGTTCTATTTCGGGGCTGACACAAAATACGGAACTGTTACTGTCGTCGAAATCGATCGATCTGACGACGATGCTACCCTGGGGTCACCTCGCACTGGGTTATCTCGTCTACACGCTGGGGACAAGACTTTGGAACCGACGCGCACCTGGTGGTGCGCCGACCCTGGTACTCGCGTTCGGAACACAATTTCCCGATCTTTTCGACAAGCCACTTAATTGGTGGTTTAACATCTTCGACGGCAGGGCCATCGGACACTCGGTGATTACGACAGTCGTCATTTGTGTGCTGTTGTTCGTCGCAGCACGAAAATACGGGCATCGTGACCTTGTCGGGGCGTTCTCGATTGGAGTCTTTACTCATCTTCTCGGAGACTCGTGGAACGTACTGCTGTCGGGGAGCTACGGTCGCGCATCGTTTCTGTTGTGGCCCCTGCTCTCGCCGCCGACGTATCCCAAAGACAGCCTGCTCGATCACCTCCGAGAGTGGCTCGGTTTTTTCCAAACGGTGCCCGGTAGTTCTCCACGTCTCCTGGTGGAGACCCAGTTCGGTCTGCAACTCGTTCTCTTCGCACTCCTTATTGGCGTGTGGGCGTTCGACGGGTTCCCCGGACCCAGGACGCTATGGAACCTGATCACGAGTCAGCGGTCCGTGACAGACTGAGCAGCTGCTCGACCCGAAGAGACCACCGATTGGCACGAGGATGCTTGGCTTGACAAGAGGACAGTTGCCCGAACACGAGAGAAGGTCCGTCCACCTGCAGGCGACTCCGACGTAGCCTGGTCGTCACCGCAACCTCTTTTCCATCTGCTTGACCATATCTGGTATGGACCTGACGGATCAACGCGTCGTCGTCACGGGCGGAGCCGGCCTCATCGGCTCCCACCTCGCCGATCGACTCCACGACGAGAACGACGTCGTCGTCGCCGACGACCTCTCGAAAGGGACTCAAGACCGGGTTCCCGACGGTGTCGAGTTCGTCGAAGCGGACCTGACCGATCCAGCGGACGTCGACACCGTCGTCACTGAGGATGTCGACGTTGTCTTTCATCTCGCGGCGTACACGGACACGAACTACGACCGGCCTCGACAGCTGTTCGAGGAGAACTCCGAGATGACGTATAACCTCCTCGAACGGATGGACGACGTCGGCGTCGACAACTTCGTGTTCACCTCGTCGTCGACGGTCTACGGCGAGGCCCCGCGCCCGACGCCGGAGGATTACGCCCCGCTCGAACCGATCTCGATCTACGGCGCCTCGAAACTGACCGACGAGGCGCTCCTGTCGACGTACGCGCACTCTTATGAGATGAGCGCCTGGTGCTTCCGGTTCGCCAACATCGTCGGGCCGAAGCAGCGGGGAAACGTCATCCCGGACTTCATCGAGAAGCTCCTCGACGATCCCGAGACGCTTGAGATCCTCGGCGATGGACGCCAGGAGAAGTCCTACCTTCACGTCTCCGAGTGCGTCGACGCGATGTGTCACGTCGTCGAACACGCGGACAAGGCGCTGAACACATACAATCTGGGGACGCGGACGACCACCTCGGTCAACCGCATCGCCGACATCGTCGCCGACGAACTGGGGCTCGACCCCGAGTACACCTACACCGGCGGCGACCGCGGGTGGACCGGCGACGTGCCGAAGATGCGACTTTCCATCGAGAAGCTCTCCGCGCTCGGGTGGGAACCGACCCAGTCCAGCGACGAGGCGGTCCGCCGCGCGACGAGGGAACTCGTCGAGGAGCTTCGGGCGGGCCACGACGGGTAACCGTTCCGTCTATCTTCGTTTCGCGATCGAACTCATAAAGAACGCGTTGAAGACGGTCTGTGCGCCGATGACTATCGCGGTGAACGCGATAACGTCACCGACGACCATCGGCAGCTGCTGGAAGCCCGTGGCCGCCCACTGGGTCACTAGCCACCCGGCGTACACCGCGCCCGCGGTGAAGACGAGGACTCCGAGCGTCGCCATCCGTTCGAGGGTCATGTGTTCGACGACGGCCGTGGTGACGGGATCGTCCGGTCGTTGGATCGCGTCGCCGGTGATCGTCGAAAAGACCCCCATACTCGCGACCTGATAGGCGAGAAGCGTGAACAGCGATCCCATGATGGCCGAGTGGATGCCGAGGGTGATACCGCCGACGGAGACGCCGCTGTAGGTCGCGACCATCACGCCGATGCCGAGCAGTCCCAGCACGGCGCCCGGGACCGAAAACAGGTAGATCGGCGCGTTCAACAGCATAAAACGGACGTGTCGCCACCCGTCCTGGAAGCTCTCGAGGGTCGCCTCTCCTTCGCGTTCGTGGTACGTGATCGGGATCTCCTCGATCGTCAGATCCTGCGTTCCGGCGACCATAATCATCTCTGAGGCGAACTCCATTCCGGTGGTCTCCAGTTCGAGCTCGTCGAGTATATCCGCACGGAAGGCTCTGAATCCCGAGTGCGCGTCGCTGACGCCCGCCCCGTAGAAGACGTTCAGGAATTTCGTCAGAAGGGGGTTACCGACATATTGGTGGAGGGCGGGCATCGCCCCGTCTTCGATCTCCCCTTCGAGACGGCTCCCCATCACTATATCCGCCTCGCCGCTGACTACCGGATCCAACAGCTCGGGGAACTGCCGGAAGTCGTAGGTCGTGTCGGCGTCGCCCATAACGATGTAGTCGCCCCGGCAGTGCTGGAACGCGTATCGGTACGCGTACCCGTACCCCGGTTCGTCGGGTTCGACGACGATGGCCCCCGCCTCGCGGGCAATCTCGGGCGTTCGATCGGTCGAATCGTCGCTTATGATGACTTCCGTCAGGTAGCCTGACTCCCGCACGGCGTTCTTGACGTAGTCGATACACGTTCCGACGCCCTCTTCCTCGTTCATTGTCGGCATCACGATGCTGACGAGCGGATCAACGTCGCTGTCCGGTCCGACGAGGACGTCGCTTCCCTCGTCGGGTATCCGTACGCTCGGTGACTGCTGTTCTCCCGCTGATGTCGTAGATGCCATAATATTAGGTGGGGACTGTCGATCGGTCGGTCGGCCGTTCCTCGAAGTCGCCGCGGGTCCCTTCTCCGGATGTCGCGTTGACGGTACCAGAGGCCGAGACGTCGCACTCGACCGCCTCGCGGGTTTTTTGCACCCTCCGACACCGAGACATTACGCCTATACAACACGATTGGGATCACAAAAGTGTTTTTACGTTAATTTGTTCTTAAATTTGATATAGTCGACCAAACCCGCCTCCATTCAGTGAATTCGACATCGGTTAACCGCGGATAAACGTCCACTAAAACCGACTATTCGGGATTATATTAGTCACCTCTTTCCAAACGTTTAGAAGTAAATTAACATACTGTATATGATATTATATCCAAATATCTAAATACTACTTTGACTGCAGAGCTTCTATCCCAAACACGTACCAATTTTTTGAACTTATTTTGGGAGGGGGAAAGGCGGCGGACTCGCCGCTTTCTCGATGGCGCGACCTACCGGGGGTCGATCGGCAGTTCGCGTTGTCGTTTGTCCATCTCCGAATTATCGGAGCGCGGTGTCGCGGGCGTACGCTACTGCAGAGAATTCCACTACTATTCGGTACTTTATTATCTAAAACAAACATATAATAAATTCTATCATAAATAACTTTATAGTACCTATGTTGTTCTAAGAACGTTTTAAAACACTGTTTAAACTATTCAAGCGACAAAGTTCAAACAAGATTGATATTATAAGATCTGACTAGTAACTCTATATGAAATTCATTTTTTAAATGCAGTTAAAAACACAGTCCTATTTTTCAATTTGTATCACGATGTCGAACGAGTCGTCGTGCACTTGATTGTCGATGGAAAGATTCCGGGCGGTCATAATCGACGACGGTATTACAAAACTAGCGTTGTAATGAGTACCGTTACGCCTCACGGCGAGGAACGGTTACAAACGCTCTATACCAGCTGACTCCCTGCTCGATGATTCGAACCGATGTTCCCGAGAACGAATTAGGCTTCGCGACCGTCGGTTCCCGCCGTTCTCGCCTCGCCGGTGTGCGACTTCTGTCTCGGCCCTCCGTGATCCGAATTCGTGTCCGTCAGTAATCGGTAGTACGCGTCGATCGAGCGGTCCGTTGTGAAATTCTCTTCGAATGCCTCGCGGGCGTTTTGTCCCTGCTGCTCAACCAAGTCTGGGTCGTCGTGCCAGGCCCTGATCGCGTCGGCCACCGCGTCGACGTCGCCCTGCGCCGCTTGGATCCCTGCGTCGGCCTGCCGAACGATGCGCGCCTCGTCGTCGTACGGCTGTGCGATACAGAGGATGGGCTCGCCCGCTGCCATCGACGTGTACAGTTTGCTCGAGACGCAGACGCCCTCGAAGCCCTCGCGGACCGTGACGAGTGAGACGTCGCCCGACGTCAGACTGTACGGGAGGTCGTCCCAGTCCTGATATGAGAGAAATCGCACAGCACCGCCCTTCACTCCCAGTCGAGCGGCCAGCTCGACGACGTTTTCTTTGTTGTCCCCCTCGCCGATGACGAGCAGTCGAACGTTCAGATCGTCGAGTCGCGCTACGGCTCTCACGACAGTTTCGAGGTCGTGGAAGTGGGCGATGTTCCCCGAGTAGAGGATCGTGAACGGTTCGACGAGGTCGTGTTCTCGACTGAACCAGTTGTCCTCCTTCTCGATCGGTTCGATGAACTCCTCGTCGGCCCAGTTGTGGATTATCTCTATCTTCTCGGGATCGAACTCCGGTCCCGCGTTGCGCGTGATCCGCTCTTTCATCACGGGGCCGAGAGCGACGACGTGCTCGGCGTCGCAGAACGTGTACCGCTGAAGCGCCGACCAGACGCGTTCTACGAGGCCTCCCCGTTTGATGTATCCAAGCTCAACCGGTTGATCCGGATAGAGGTCGTATACGATGTACGTGTACTCCCAGCCTCGGATCTTCGAGACGGCCCACATCGCTATCGGCAGCATCGGGGGATTCGATACGAAGACGAATTCCCGCTCGTTCTCCGAAGAACTCACGAGGAGTGCGAAGAACATCCAGACGGTGAAGGTTCCCCAATTGAACAGCCGCCGCGGCAGCGATGACTGTCGCAATTGCGGCGCGCGTATCCGTTTGACGAGCACGTTCCGATACGTCGAGATACGTGGCTGTCGTTCGTTTGCACCGCTGTGGTAGTTCGGCTGACCCGTGTAGACGGTCACGTCCAGCCCGCGCTCCTGCAACCCGACGGCGAGGTCGGTCAACAACTGACCGGTCGACGCCGTGTCGGGATGAAAGTACTCCGTCACGAGGACGTATTCTTTCTCGGAGTCGGTCACGGGTGTAAGTCACCGCTCGTGCAGCAGCGTTTCGAGGTTCTCCTCGACGTACGTTCGGTCGCGGTTGTTCACGTACCAGTCGAGCGTGTTGTCGATGCCTTCCTGAAGCGTGTATTCGGGCTCCCAGCCGAGGAGATCCTCGGCGCGCGATGTATCGGCCGCCCGGTGGCGAACGCCGACGGGTTTGTCGGTCAGGTGGTCGATCGAATCGGGTCGCCAGCCGAGTCGCTCGAAGATGGACTCGGCGACCTCGTTGATCGTGATATAGTCGCTGATACCCGCGTTAACCGGGGTCGCGTCGGCGATGTTCTCCGCGGCGAGTCGCAGTGCGCGCGTGATGTCCTTCACGTAGGTGAAGTTTCGCGTCTGCTCGCCATCGCCCCAGATCTGGAACGGATCCTGACGCGCGTACGCCTTGGCCATCAGCGCGACGATGGCGTGTGTCTCGTTCTCGCGGGGGCCGTACGCCGTGAAGATGCGGACGGAGCTGGCGTCGATGCCGTACTGTTCGTGGTACGCCTTCAATGACCGCTCGCCCATCAGCTTCGCCCAGCCGTACACCTCGTCCGCGTACGCACCGCCGCGTTCGTCGAAGCTGACCATGTCCTCGCGGAGCCGTCGTCGCTCCTGCTGGATGTCGGTCGGATACGTACAGGCGCTGGAGGCGAACGTGATCCGGTCGACGCCGTTCTTCGCGGCCGCCTCGAACACGATGTTGTCGAGCGCCATATTCGTCGCGCAGTTGGCCGGATAGTTCGAGATGTAGCCGCGCCCCCCGTGGTCGGCCGCGAGATGGAACACCGTGTCGACGTTCTCGGTCGCCCGGTCGGCGACCTCCCACCGTTTGAGGTTGCCTTCGATCAGTCCGATCTCGTCTCGAACCGCCGCGAGGTTCTCTGTTATGCCGCTCGATAGGTCGTCGACGACACGGACGTCCGCACCCGCCGCGACAAGGTCCTCTGTCAGGTGACTGCCGATGAACGACGCGCCGCCAGTGACGAGGACGCGTTCGCCGACCCACTCACTCATCGGGACCACCGCCGTCGGCGAGCGTCGATCGCTTGGTCGCGCCGAGTTCCGTTTCGGCCCACTCGTAGACCTGACGGAGGCCGTCGTCGAGCGACACCGCGGGTTCCCACTCGAGCGTCCGCTCCATCCTCGTGGTGTCCGCGGCGTACCGATCGGTTCCCGTGGGCTTCGAGAGGTCGTGTTCGATCGAGAGGTCCTTTCCGCTGATCTCGATGATCTTTTCGGCGAGCGTGTTTATGCTGACGACCTCTTCGGAGTTCCCGAGGTTGAGCGGTTCGCCGCCGGTGTCGGTCTCCATCATCCGAATCATCCCGTCGACGAGGTCCGTGACGTAAATGAAGCCGCGCTCCTGGCTGCCGTCACCGAACAGTTCGATCGAACCGCCGTTCGGCTCCTCGATCACTTTGCGACAGAGCGAGGGGATGACGTGACTACTCGCCGGATCCAGGCTCTCGCGGGGACCGTACGCGTTGAAGATACGCGCGCTTTCGGTCCTCAGGTCCGTGTCTCGCCGGTAGGCGTCACACGCCACTTCGCCGAGGACCTTCGCCCAGCCGTACGTGCTGTGCGGATCAGCGGGAATCGCCTGATCCTCGCTGAACAGGTTGAGCCCGTCGTGTTGCTGCCGATAAATACACGCGCTCGAGGCGAACAGGAACCGGTCGACGTCGTTGATCCTGGCGGCTTCGAGCATATGCTGGTTCATCAGGACGCTCGGCGTCAATCCGTCTACGTTCTCCCGCTGGATGTAGTGAATGCCGCCGACGCTGGCCGCGAGGTGGAAGACGTGGTCGACGCCCTCCGTCGCAGCGGTACTGCCCCTGTGCGTCGTGAGATCGACGCGACGGACCTCGATGTCGTCGAGCAGGTGCTTCAACTTCTCCGGACTTCCCCGCGAGAAGTTATCCGCCACGACGACCTCTGCTCCCTCGTCGACCAGTCTCTCGGTCAGGAAAGAGCCGATGAAGCCACCGCCCCCGGTCACGAGGACGGTACTCTCGTTCCAACTATCTGTCATAGCTAGTGTAGTCATCCCTGTCTGTATAACAATTCTCCCTGTATTCAATTATCTGTGAATAGTTAGTCGTAGAAAAATTCCGATATTGGTATTTTAACCCGGCTCGAAGTCGACTCTCGTCTTCGAGACGCACGAGAAGCGCAGATGCCTGGAAACGGGGAACTTTGCCGTCGAGCGGCATCGTCACGCTCGTGTCCCGTCGGGGTGTGGGCTCGCTTTCGCCCTGTGGAACGGAAACGATGGATCGAAGACGTGGGCATCGACCGAGACGGAGCGGTCGACTGGGACGTGGCGGTCGAGTGACGGCTGTACGACGGGGGGAGTAGCGAGATACCGCCTCCCGGCTGCGGCCTCGACGAGGACGGAGCGGTACCCGAACCGGCTGACACGCCGGCCGTTCCGGTTTTGGAGCTCCGGTGTCGGGGAGATGGGTCGCTTCAGCGAATCCAACGCTCCGCCGGTTCTCGTTTCGTTGGTTCGGTTCGTCGGGTGATTCAGAGTGGGCTGACACGTTCTCCTTATGCGCACGGTGTGGCAAAGTTAATATGTGGATATTCGATCGCGACTCCGTCGGCGAGGCAGTCCTCACGATACCGCGTCGAATCCGGCAGGTCGTCCCAAGAGTTTGTGAACGTATAACGGGAATTATTGCGTAGGGTTCGTTCAGCGGCCCGTACGGTTGGGGGCCAAAATTATGATGTATATTTAACACGCAGGGCCCCGATTCCCATTTTATGGGTTCGAAAGTGTACATCACCGGGATAGCGGGATTTCTCGGGAGCCACCTCGCAGACGCGTTTATTGAAGCGGGACACGAGGTGGCTGGAAACGATAACCTCTGCGGAGGATACGAGTCGAACGTTCCGGACGGGGCGGAGTTCCACCGCGTCGACTGCACGGACCTGGACGAACTGAAATCGGCGATGGGAGACGCCGACATCGTCTATCACACCGCGGCGCGAGCACACGAGGGACTGAGCGTGTTCTCGCCGGCGCAGATCAACGAGAGCATCTACCAGGCGACGACATGCACTCTCTCGGCCGCGGCGGACAACGGCGTCGACCGGTTCGTCTACTGTTCGAGTATGTCGCGGTACGGCGAACAGGAGACCCCGTTCACCGAAGCTATGGAACCGAAGCCGCAGGATCCGTACGCGATCAGCAAAGTCGCGAGCGAGGAGCTAGTGGCACTGATGTCCGACGTCCACGGTTTTGACTACGTCATCGCAGTCCCGCACAACATCATCGGACCTCGCCAGCGGTTCGACGACCCCTTCCGGAACGTGGCGTCGATCTTCATCAATCGGATGCTCCAGGGGAAACAACCCGTCATCTACGGCGACGGCGAACAGAAGCGGTGTTTCTCCTTCGTGCAGGACTGCGTCCGACCGCTGAAGAAGCTCGCCCATCAGGACGTGGTCGTAGGTGAGACGATCAACATCGGCCCCGACGACAACTTCATCACGATCAACACGCTCGCGGAGGTGATCGCCGACATCCTCAAGTTCGACCTCGACCCCATCTATATGAAGGACCGACCGCAGGAGGTCAAACTGGCGAACTGTTCGGCCGACAAGTCCCGTCGGCTGCTCGGGTACGAGACGCAGTACACGCTCCGCGACGGTCTCGAAGAGATGGTCGACTACATCCAACGCGAGGGCCCCCGGGAGTTCGACTACGACCACCTCGAACTCGAGATCGTCAACGACAAGACGCCGGAGACGTGGACGGAACAGCTGATCTGAACGCGGATCCACGAGCGGTGTGCGCCTACCGGTAGCCAAGGTCTTCGAGCCGGGCTTCGACATCGGCTGTCAGTTCGCCCTCGTCGCTCGCTTCGCCCGCTTCGCTGACGCGTCGGAGCCGGTTCTCCGCCGCCTGTTTGACCATCGTCGCCTCGTCGTCGTCCGTGCCGTCGACACGCCGACCCGACTGGAGGTCGAACAGTCTCCTTTCGTTCTCGATCTCGTCGATCTCGTACAGCCATCGCTCGGAGCGGACGCCGACGATCGGATCGCCGTCGACCTCGTGTTCGGCGGTTACGTACCGCCTGTCTGCGTCCGGAACGCGGCCCTCGTACGCCGTGGGAACGTCCTCGTCGACAGTGGCGTGGAACAGGGGTGGAAGATCGAGGAGACTCACGAGGCCCTCCGTCGGCAGGTCGATCGACGGCGGTGTGTTCACGACGACGAGCGGAACGCGCAGCAGTTCGTCGTACATCCGCTCGGGCTTCCCGTACCGGCCGTACTCGCCGAACAGTTCGCCGTGATCGGACGTCAACACGACGAGCGTCTCCTCGAACACGCCGTTTCGACGGAGTGCATCGAGGAGTCGTCCCACCTGTCGGTCGACGTAACTGATCGCCGCCCGGTAGAGTGCGAGCATCTCGTCGATGTCCGAGTCCGTGAGGGAGTCGGGGTCGCGGATGAGCGAGGAGTACATCTCCGACACCGTCGCGGTGTCGACGTGTTCGACGCCGAACGCTTCGCGGTCCTTCCGGGGCGGATGACACGGGTGGTGAACGTCCATGTAGTGAGTCCACCCGAAGAACGGCTCCCGTGTTTCCTCCAGCCACGCGACCGTGTCGTCGGTGATCACCTCCGCGCTGACGTAGGGGCGGGCCTTGCCGCTGACGCGCTGGTAGGCCGACTTGAGCAGCCCCGTGAGGTTGACGACGTCGTCGAGTCGCCGGAGCTTCGGGTTGTTTATTTCGATGCCGCGGGGGAAGATCTGCGTTGCGACGCCCATCAGCGGGTTCTGGTAGTCCTCGAACGAGTCGAACCCCTCGTCGTAGTGAAAGTACGACGATAGATATGGGTTGCTGTGGAAGCCGCCGGTTTCGAACCCCCGGTCGCGTAGCTCCGAGGCGATCCGCGGACGCGAGGGAGCCAGCGGACCGAGACCGCCGTGAGAGAGCGGAAGCGTCCCGGTCAGGATCCCCGGAAACGACGTCGTCGTCCCGGGGCCCGTGGCGAATGCGTGACTACAGCTTCTCCCCTCCGATTCGAGGTCTGCGATGGACGGAAGCGACGGTTGCATCTCCTGGTACGTGTCGTAGCGCAACGAATCGATCGTTATCAGCAGGACGTTCTCGACCATCTCAGGGGATAGGCCAGGGTTCGGTGAGCCGGGACGGTTCGGGTCCTACGGTGTCGACGGGGAAGCCGTCGGCGACCGCTCGTCGGGACGGTGAACGCGTTCTCATAAATCTATCACACCAGACCGTACGCCGGATAATATTTTTTTCGTCGGTAACTGAAAGTAGTATCTCACTACCGACCCGGTCTCGTTTGTTCTGTCACCTGGTGGTCGACGTGTATTCCTCGTCTTGGCGGTGAAAGCGGGTGCAGTCGGGTCGCCCTTCGTCGTTCGTTTATTCTCATATGTAACCTGTTATTATATGGACAAAACCTACTACGTGGGATGATATAAAATAGCCATATATAATATATAAAAAAGTCTATACTATATACATAGTACTTTTTCGGCTGACATACCATTAGAGTACGGCCAAAACGCAAGCAAACGGGTCCATACGGATGAACTATGCGTGAGAAAGACGGAACAGAGGGTCAAGAGGGCTCGGGACTGAGTCGTCGCTCCTACCTGCAGCTCGGTGGTGCGACCGCAGCAGCGCTCGTGAGCGGTTGTCTCGGTGGCGACGGTAAATCGACGGCGACGGAGATGCAGCCGCTTCTGGCGTACGGATATGGAGGTGGTCCGATCGTTTCGCAGGAGTCGTTGACCGTGAGTGCCGGAGCGACATCGGAGAGCGAACCGAACGACCACCGGAGCCACGCGACGGGAATCGAACTCGGGACCGAAGTCGCTGGGACGCTCACGTCGGCAGACATCGACTGGTATGCGTTCGAGGTGGCGGCCGAGCAGTCGTTCACCGTCGAACTCGACCGGGTGGCGGCCGACGGCGTGTCGCTGGTCGCGCTGTTCGATCCGGAGGGGAACAACCTCGACCAGATATACGTCGGAAGCGACGAGCCCACGGCGCTTCCGGAGACGGCCGATCAGTCGGGGACGTACTTCGTCGAGGTCGTCGACATCAACCAGAGCGCCAGTGACTACACGCTGACTGTCCAGTCCGCTTCGGAGAGTCCGACCGAGACGGCGACGCCAACCGACACTCCCACGCCGACTGAGACGGCGACGGCAACTGAGACGGCGACGCCGACGGAGACTGAGACGCCGACGGCAACCGAGACGGCGACAGCAACTGAGACGGCGACGCCGACGGCGACTCCCGGCTCGGATTCAGACTACGGGAAACTCGGATTCGGCCAGTACGGGTACGGCGGCAGCGGCGCGTAGCGTCGCAGCGGCTCTCCAGCCCGCGCTCGGTCGATCGTCCGGCCGTACCGGCGGTCGTTTCGAGCGATTACCGCGATCGATCGGGCGCGACGACCGATAACGCAGGGATACTTTTATTCTCGCGTTCGAATACTAATCACGATGGAGACGATCCGTTCGGCCGTCGCACTGCTCTCCGAGAAAGGGCCCGTTACCTTCAGTGCCATCGTCCGGTCGCGCGTCGCCGGCGAACTCAGGCGATTGGCGCTGAACGCCCGGCACAACACGAGTATTCATCGCTCCGCCACGGTGGATTGGGACACGAAGTTCGGAACGGACGGACGCATACGTATCGGCCAGGACTGTCGGATCCGAAAGAACGCCGTGATTATGCCGTCGGGCGGACGGGTTCGGATCGGATCTAACTCCCTCGTGAACGTCTTCGGAACGCTGCTGGGGCAAGGTGGCCTCGAAATCGGGCGGGACGTACTGATCGGTCCGCACACGACCGTCGTCGCCGCGAACCACACCTTCGAGAACCCGGACGTACCGATCGACGAGCAGGAACTGTCCAGGGAGGGCGTCGAGATCGGCGACGACGTCTGGATCGGCTCGAACTGCACGGTCCTTGACGGCGTCACGGTCGGCGAGGGATCGGTGATCGCCGCGGGAAGCGTCGTTACCGAATCGGTCCCCGAGTACACCGTCGTCGCCGGCGTGCCGGCCGAACCGATCGGCACTCGCGACTGAGACTCGGCGGTCAGCCTTCCGCCGTCGATCCTCATCGGCGGTGCGTCTCGACGTCGACTCCGTGACTTCAGCGATAGCCCAGCATCTCAAGTTGCTCTTCGACCTCGTCTTCGAGGTCGTCGGCCGACTCGTCGGACCGCTGTAGCTGCGGAGTGTACTCGCCGCGGCCGCGCCCGCTCGTCCGCACCCACGGCACCTTCCGGAGCGGGGGGACCGGCAGCATCGGATGCGCGTACAGGCCATACTCGCCGAACAGTTCGCCGTGGTCGGCCGTGACGACGATGTCGTCGGCGTCGATGTCGTCGACGAGCGTCGCGATAGTATCCAGCCCGTCTCGGAGATCAGCTAGGTACGTTTCCCACACCTCCTGGCGGGGCGTTCCGTTCTTCAGCGCCGTCCACGGGTCGCGTTCGAACTCGCGCAGCGGACGGTTCTCCCGCAGGGCTCGGCTCCCGTACGGATGGTGCGGCGGGAGGTAGTGGACGATCATCCGATCGGGTGACAGCGACCGCCACGTCGATATCGCCCTGTCGGTCACCGCCTCGGGAACGACGGTCCCGCTGTAGGGGTTCACCGGTCCGTAGCGCCACACTTCGTCGAACGCGAGGAAGGCGTCGGGCGTCACCGTGTCCCAGCCGGTGAGACGCTTCGAGAACTCGGGCCAGTCCGGTTCCGCCTCGTGCAGCAGAGCCCACCGACTCGACGGGTTGGCGGTGACGAGCGCCGTGTTTCGGATCTCTGCGCGGTTGCCCTGCGTGAACGTGTGCGCGACCCACTCGCGCGTCGCGCTGCCGCGCGACCACACCGTGTCGCGCGGCGCCAGGAAGTCGTACTCGTCCGCGACCGCTTCCATCGCATCGACCCGGCAGGTGTCTAAGATGACCAACACGTCCCACTCCCGATCGAAGACGTCGACCCCGTGTGGGAGCCAGGAGGACGCCACCGTCAGCGTGGCGTCGGCGGCCTGCCTGAACCGGCCCGCGTGCGGGACTCGGCGGACGATCGAATCCGGGAGGTACCGGAGGTTCTTCATTGGGGGACACACGGTCGTCGTCGACTAAATGATTACTGTCTTACCGACCCGGTAACCGTCGCCTAACGGACCGTTGATGGGGAGCACGCCCGCTCGTCGATTGGAATCGACTCGGAACCGTCGATCGGATCCGACGCTGAACGCGACCTAGTCGGTGGCTCTGACGTCTGTCGTCGTGGTTATCTCTTCGAGCGTCTCGTACGCTTGCTGGACGATGTCCTTGATCCAGATGTACTCGTACGTGCTCACGCGGCCGAGGTTGAAGACGTTCTCATAGGAACTGAGCTTCCCGTTGATGCGCTCGAACTTCTCGATCTCCTCGTTCACCGGCAGGGGGTACGCGTGGGGTGCACGGCGGATTTTAGCGTCGATCGTCTCCGCTTCGATGCCCTGTTCGTCGAGGAAGTCGAGCAGGTAACTCTCGAACCACTCCTCCGAGCGCGACCAGACGTCGTCGCCGACGAAACACGGGAACTCGACGGTGAGGATGTACTCGCCCCCGGGGATCGACTGGGGCGTGAACTCGTAGTCGGTGATGCGCGTGAACTCGTAGTGGTTTGGGAAGTACCCCCAGTCGACGTGCTCGGGGAACAGTCGCTCCGAGGCCTCGAGGTGTGCACCGAGAATCACCATACTCCGATAGTTCAGTTCCTCCTCGGTGTCGACGAGGATGCTGGGATCGATCGTGCTGACGAACAAGTCGCTCGTGAGTTCCTCGCCGCTCTCGGTCCGGACGCTCGCGATCGTGTCGCCGTCGGTGTTGAGATCGGTCACCCCGTCGAAGACGACCTCGCAACCGGAAACCATCCCCGAGAGGATCTCGGTGTACTTGTCCGTCGGGTAGTACGCGCCGTCGCCAAAGAACTCCTGTTCCTCCTCGGGGAAACTGATCTTGAAGTCGAACCAATCGCCGGTGATCCGCGCGGGGTCGATCCCCCAGTGTTTCTCGGTGTAGTGCTTGTTGTACCGCTCGTACAGCGTCGGGCCCACCTGGTTCAGCATATACTCCTCGAAGAACTCGGCGTCGGTCTTCCCCGGTGCCTCTGCCAGTTCCTCGCGGATCTGATCGGCGTCGTCCCATCGGTCGATGTTCTGCTTGCTCACCGGGTAGTGGTGCGGATCCTCGAGGCCCCCACGCGGATACGTCGCAGCGTAGAACTCGTGTGCATCGAGGTCGGTGAATTGTGAGAACAGCTCCCCGACGATCGCTTCCTCCTCTTCGTCGTAGAAGAGCAGGTGCGGAGCCGAGTCGCAGTGGTATCCGCTGTCGAACTCGATCTCACGGAGGAGCCCGCCGATCGCGTCTTTCTCGACGATCGTCACGTCGTACCCCGCCTCGTCGAGCAGGTGGCCGAGCGAACAGCCGGCGACGCCCGCGCCGATGATTGTCACGTCCACGGTCGTCTACGTATACAGACTGTTTCGGGTAAAGTTATTCGCGTTCTACCGCCCGGTACGGGCAGCCTCATCGGAGATTGTGGCGGGTCACAACATCGCACGGCGTCGGGGTCGAGATCGCTGCCGCGTCTCGTGACGTTCGCGAGTGAGGGAGCGTCTAACTGACGGAAACGATCGCGATAGCCGTGTTAGGACGTTTATTCTATGAAAAGAACTTAGTCGGGCTCTGCCATACCAATCTGCGACTGTGAATGGCTACCGATAATTTGGGCGACGTCGAGAGCAGGCTTCGAAAGTTGATCCACGACACTAGCTTCTACTCCATCGCCGTCTCCCTCTCGTCGCTGCTGGGGCTGGTCTCGCTCCTCATCTTCACCCGGGCGTTCCCGCCCGCGTCGTACGGTCGCTACGCGTCTTCGGCGGCGATCGTCGCCATCGTGAGCACGCTTCTGTTCGGGTGGCTCGAGCAGGCCGTCGTGCGGTTCACACCCGAGTTCGAAAACCGGAAGGTCATTCAGAATCTCCTCTCCGTCTTCACGCTCGTGTCCGGAGCGTTCGTGCTCGTCGCTATCGGCGGCTATCTGCTGTTCGGCGACTCGCTCGGTGCGTACCGACTGTTCTTCTTCCCGGTGGTCGCGCTCATCGTCGCGCAAGGGTTCTTCCAGCCGCTGATTATGTTCTTCCGCGGCACGCTGGAGTCCCGCTCGGTCGCGAAGTTCCGGACGTTCAACGCGTTCGGCCGACTGCTCATCTCGCTGGTGCTGGCGCTCGTCGTCCTCAACCACATCGTCGGCTGGCTCTGGGGGACCGCGCTCGCGATTCTGGGGACGATCGCCCTGATGTTTATCACGACCGACGAATTGCGCGTGGTCCCGCGGATACAGAAGGACGTCCTGCGTCGGATGATGAGCTACGGCGTGCCGATGATCGGATTCATCATCGGCGAACCGTTCTTGACGCAACTCGATCGGATCCTGTTGGAGGTGATCCGCGACAGCGCTTCCGTCGGCATCTACTCCTCGAACTACACGCTCATCAACCAGGGGCTCAGACTCGCGTACTTTCCAGTCCTCCGGGCGATGCAGCCGATCGTCGTCAACGAGTGGGACGGCGACAACGAGGACGAGGTCGGCGACATCATCTCGAACTTCTCGCGGTACTTCGTACTCCTGGGGATCCCGGTGATGGTGCTCGGTATGGGGCTGGGCCGACCGCTGAGCGGATTGTTGCTCGATCAGGGGTACAACCAGGGGTACACGATCATTCCGTTCGTCGCCGGCGGCGTGTTCTTCTGGGGGTTGGCCGACGCTGGTCAACGGGGATTAGAGCTGAAGGAGGCGACGCTGACGCTCTCGATCGGCGTGCTGCTGGCGATCGGCTCCAACTTCCTCCTGAACCTCCCGATGATCTACTACTTCGGGTATATGGGGGCTGCGGCCGCTACCCTCATCAGTTCGGGTATCTACGTCGTCTTCGTCTGGTACGTCTCGAGTCGACACATCAACTGGAGTTTCCCCGAACACACGATTCGAAACACCGTCCTCGCCGGGACGCTGATGGGCCTTCCGCCCGCCGCCGTGTATCTCACGGGAAGCTACACCCACGTGCTCGTGGTCGCCGCGAGCCTCTTGGGGGCCCCGATCTACCTGACGGTCGTCTACGTCCTGGGAGAGTTCCGCGAGGACGAAATCCGGGCCGTCTCGGATCTGTTCGACACGGTCGTCGGCCCCCTCCGCTGATCGGGACTGAGGACTGCGTACCGGTGATCGTACGGCGGGGGTCGCGACCTTCGATAGGTGGCTCCAACAGCGTCTAAGACGCCTGGTATCGATCGGATCTCGGAGCGGATTCACAGACTTTCGTCGACGTGATCGGCCGCCTTCAGGGCGAGCGCGGCGATCGTCAACGTCGGATGCGTCGCGCCGCCGGTGACGAAGACGCTGCCCGAGGCGACGTATAGGTTCCGGACGTCGTGGGTCCGCAGCGTCGGACGCACGACGCTCTCGGCCGGGTCGGTTCCCATTCGGGTGGTCCCCATCTTGTGGGAGGCGGGCCGCGGGCTGTCGAAATCGCTCTCGAAGGTGATCTCCGCGCCCAGTTCGTCCATAATGTCGCGCTGTATCTCCCGGGCGTACGCCATCGTCTCGCGAGCGTGTGAGCCGAGAGACCACGAAACGTCGGGGACGGGATTTCCGAAGCCGTCGGTCCGGGAGAGATCGAGCGTGACGGCGTTCCCTTCTCTCGGAAGGAGTTCGGGATTCGCGATCATCCCGACGCGCCGGTTCGGCGTGTCGGCTCGCATCTCTTCGAGCGCTTCGTCGCCCCACTTGTCTCCGACGAGCGGGTCGAACATATCCTCTCGCGTGTCGCGGTCTCCGCCGCGGAGCGCGCGAGTCGTCCCGGACACCGGGTCGATGTTCTCGAACGCGAGTTTGATGCTCCCCGGAGTCGGCTCCTCGTGATCGTAGAATTGGTGGGTCTCGCTCGTGTAGAACCCGATCGGGTTCTGGTTCGTCGGCTCGTCGAGGACGCCCTCGACCCGGACGATCGGGTGATCCATAAAGTAGCGGCCGACCGCGCCGCTGGTGTTCGCCAGTCCGTCCGGATACGTCTCCGAGGCCGACAGAAGCAGCAGCCGAGGGATCTCGACGGCACCGCAGGCGAGCACGAACCGGTCGGCGGTCTGTCGGTGCCGCTCGCCGTCGGGCGTCGCGTACACCGCTGCCTCGACGTGCGCGCCCTCGTCGTCGTGGACGAGGCGCTGGACCGGCGCGCGGTCGACGACCCGGGCTCCCTCCGCTTCCGCCTTCCTGACGTGGATGTCGGCGCTGTATTTGGCGCCCGAGGGACAGACTGGGATACAGGTGCTGAAACCGAGACACTGGGTCCGGTCGTCGTAGGGCTCGGAGTTTCTGGCCTGCGGGATAGTGTGCATCGTGATCCCGAGTTCCTCACACGCCGCTGCGAACAGCGAGTCCGAGTAACTCGGGGGGAACGCGTCCATCGGATACTCCTGTTCGCGGGGGGGCCCGAAGGGGTTGTCGTCGGCACCGGCCACGCCGAGCTCCCGCTCGGCGCGCGCGTAGTACGGGCGGAGATCGTCGTACCCGATGGGCCAGTCCGACGCGAGGCCGTACCGACTGTTCATCTCGAAGTCCTTCTCGTGGAAGCGCGTCGCCATCCCGAGCCAGTGGAGCGACGTCCCGCCGATCCCCTTCACGCGCGTCCGGTTCAACCGGTAGTACACGTCGCCCGAAGAGGCGTACCTGTCTCGCGCGCCCCCGACGTCCCACACCTCCTCGAAGCCCACTTCCGGGCGAATCGCCGCCTCCATCCGCTGACGGCGGCTCTCCCGATCGAACCGGGGGCCGGCCTCGAGGATCACCACTTCGTGGCCCCCCTTCGACAGCGAGTAGGCGGCGAGCGCGCCCGCCACGCCCGAACCGACGACGCAGACGTCGGGGTCCGGAACGGGGGTGCGATCACGCGACTCCGAGGACGACTCACTCATCGCTCTGAGGTCCCACACCGTTCACCGACGCCGATCCGGACGTGGTCGACGGTGGTTTCTGATACGACTCGTACCCGCCCGGATGGCCGATCGGGTTTTCGACTCCGAGCAGCCGACTTCCGCGGGGTGAGGTGTACAGTCCGTACAGGAGTTGATTGACGACGTGGTAGCGGACCCGTTGGGGAACGCTCCCGTCCGGACTGGAGACCGTTCGATCGACGCCCATCGATCGCAGCACGGAGTCGCATTCGGTCGGTGACAGCGCGCTCATCGCCGCCCCGTGCGTCCCTCGGGCGCGTTTGTCGAGCGCTCTCGCCGCCGAGGCAATCTCACGCTGCCGTGCCGGCGGCAACCCCCGCACGTATTGATCGACGAACTCCCCGATTCCCGTCACCTCCGACGGATAGACCACCCTCGCGACGGCGGTCAGGACACCGACGCCGTCGTCGGTGATCTCGACTCCACCGCTCGCGGACGGTTCTCCGACCAGCTCCGGCACGTCTCGAACCGCCGGAATTACCGAGCCGCCACCGGCGAAAAGGGCGGCTACCGCGTCCCGTCGCGTGAGTTCCATACTGCGTCCTCACAATCGCCACACATATCATATTTAATTCACGTGAGGATGAAAATAACAAAAACTGACAGTTTTATGGCCGGCGAGGAATACGGGCTGTCGACCCGCCGCGGGGCGCCCCCCCAGACTTCAATTTCGGGCGTCGGACTCCGGTCGGTTCAGCCGCCACCGCCGCAGCGCGAGCACCAGAAGCGTCATCGCTGTCACACCCAACGCCGTCTGCAATTTCGACCCATGCCGGCCGAAAATCCACGACTGCTCGAGGAACAGGAGCGGCTCGAGGCCCCGGCTTCGGAAGTGGACCGCCGGAACGAGTTCGATCAGATAGAAGCCGACTGCGGCGATGCTCCCGAGACAGAGCCACGCGACCGGAACGGCGACGACCGCGAGCGGCCACCGTCCGCCGGCGTCGGCGGGGGGCTCCAGAGACGGCTGCGAACTTCGGAGTCGCGAGAGCGCTCGTCCGATCGCCGTCGAGCGAGTCAGCACCGCGGCACCGACGCCGCCGAGCAGCACGGCCGAGAGGAAACTGTTGATCGAGAGGACGACGCTCGTCGGGAAGAACTGAAACCGTCCGGTGAGTTCGTAGCCCCACGCGGTGACGGTTCCCACGTAGAGCGACGCCACGGCGACGACGGCGACGGTACGACGTATCCCCAGTCCGGAATCGGTGTCGACTCCCCGATCCGACGGACGGTCGAGAGCGTTTCGGAGTCCCGAAGCGGCGAGGCCGAACGCGAGATAGCCGAGGGACAGCCAAGGGTCGAACACGCCGTGGAAAAGCTGGTAGGCGAGGTAGCCGAGGACCGTCCCGACCACCGCCGCTGGCCCCGCGAACAGACCTGCCAGTGCGGCGAGTGCAGGCAGCAGTTGCAGCAGCACCGGTCCGGTCAGCGGCCACGACGGACCGACTGTGATAAGCGCAAGGCCGGTGAACGCGGCGATGCTGACGAGAGCCGACCCCACCGCCCGCCGCGAGAACAGCGGGCGATCCGTTGGAACGCGTGCGGTACCGTCTGACACTTCGATAAACGTCCGTCGCAAGTATAATAAATATCTCGGCGGGCCGGCTGGTGAGTTTCCGCTACCGACGTGCGAGAGGAACCCGACGGACCTACGCGCGACCGTGGACACCCGACTGAGCGGCCACTTCGATTCCGTGGAGACCGGCTCGATGACCTCCTCGGTTCCGCGAAGACTCCGTTCGGCGATCCGTTCTATCCCACGAAGTTAAGTTGGAGGAAACGGAAATACAGTGGTAATTGACTGCTATGGACGCCGGATCAACGAGCCGACGGTGCCGGACCGACAGGATTGAAGACGGCTCCGACACGGACACGAGCGTCCGACGGCGGGAGCTACTGAAACGTGCCGGACAGGGAGCAGTCGTCGCGTCGGGGCTGCTCGCCGGCTGTTCGGCGAACGAGGACGGCGGAGACGCGAATCCGACGGGAACAGCAACCGAGACTTCGGCCAAACCGTCACTCGACCAGTTTGGCGTCGGCGTCTACCTCGGAGACGAGGGCGCGCTGGAACCCTGGGAGGAGTGGTTCGGCCGGACTGTCGACTACTACTCGCTCAACGTCCCGCGCGACGGGTGGGAGAAGTACCGTATCGAGAATATGCCGCTTGAGCGGCCGATAGCCGACATCGCAGCCGACAGAGAGATCGTCGTCACCGTCCATCTGTACCCGCCGGAACAGACGAGAATGATCGCGGTTGCCAGGGGAAACCACGACGAACAGTTTCGGGCGATGGCCCGGAGTTTTCTCGACAACGACCTCGCGGACGCGACGCTCCGAATCAGTCACGAGATGAACGGGCGCTGGGCCGCGACCGGGGCGGTCGGCCGCCCCAGGTGGTACGTCGCGGCGTGGCGACAGGTCGTCGACGTGTTGGACGGCGTCGACGGAACCGACTTCTCCTACATATGGGCCCCGCACATCGGGGAACTCCATATGGACGCGACCGAGGCCTATCCCGGCGACGACTGGGTCGACAAGGTCGGTCTGACGGTCTACGACGTGAACGACCTCTACTACCCGGAGGACTGCGACCCCGAGTGCGTGCGAAACCGTCGACGGCAGGTGTGGGACAACATCGTCGACGGCAACTTCGGCCTGAACGATTGGGCCCAGTTCGCCCGCGACCACGGCAAACCACTGGTGTTCCCCGAGTACGGCGTGACCGCACGTAATCGAAACGGCGCAGGTGGCGGCGACAACCCGCTGTTCTTCCGGTGGTTCGCCGACTGGATGCTCGCCAACAGCGACGTGGTCGAGTGGCACAACGTCTGGAGTTTCGTCGCGGGGTCGCACTACATCGGCCCCGAGAGCGAACACCAGTCGTCGGAGTTCCCGCGGCACGCCGACGCCTCGGAGGCGTTTAAATCGCTGTACGGGGGCTGAGCGATGAACCTGCTACAACTGAGTCGGGTCGCGCCGCACCCACCACAGAACGGCGCTGAGGTCCGGGTCTGGAAGACGTCGGAGAAGCTGTCGGAGCAGGGGGATCTCTGGTTGGCGACGCCCCCGGGCGACGAACCGATTCCGGGCGATATCACACAGATCAGTCTGGACTCGATGCTGTTCGAACGGCGGCCGCTCTGGAATGAACTCTGGACCGCGTCGTTCGTCGTCTCGAAGCGCCACCCGCTCCGGACGCTGCTCACGCGCGCGGCGGTCTCCGCGGTGGACGATCACGACGTCGCCTTCGACGTCGTCGTCTGCGAGTTCCCGCAGCTGACCGACGCGGCGATCCGACTGGCGAACGAACACGACGCGTGGCTGCTGTTGAACAAGCACAACGCCGACTATCGGATTCTGGACGGCTTCCTCAGAGAGCGGTCCGTGCCGAAACCCATCCGCCGACGGGCCGTCGAGAATTTCCTGTCGCTCGAACGGCGCGGGATCGCGCACGCCGACGCGGTCGTCTTTCAGTCCCAGGACGACGCCGACCGGTTTGAGGACGCACCCGCCGAGTCGACGTTCGTCGTTCCGAACGGCTGCGACTTCGAGTCGATTCGAGCTGGCGGAGATTCGGAGGCGCTGCGACGGGCGTGGGACATCGACCCCGAGGCGTTCGTCTGCGTGTTTCTCGGCTCGTACGACTACTCGCCGAACCGGCGTGCCGCGGAAGCGATCACCGACGAGATCGCGCCGGCGCTCCCGGACGTCGAGTTCGTTCTCATCGGACGGAATCCGCCGACGACGGACGGGGAAAACGTCCACGCGCCCGGCTACGTCGACGATCTCGCGGGTGCGCTGGAGATGGCCGACGTCGCGCTCTGTCCGCTGTTCAGCGGCTCCGGCACCAAACTCAAACTCCTCGATTACTTCGCGGCAGGGCTCCCTGTCGTGACGACACCGGTCGGCGTCGAGGGACTCCCCGTCGAGGACGGAAAAGACGCGCTCGTCTCCGAGACCGTCGAGGGGATCATCGCGGACGTCGACCGTCTCAGGGCGTCCGATGATCTGCGTGCGGAGTTGTCGGAGGCGGGGCGCGACATCGCCGCCGACCACTCGTGGGAGTCGCTGATGGCGGAGTACGACGAGATACTCGACGGTGTCGATCAGTAGAGCGGATGCGGTCGGCCAGCCACGTAGCAATGCACTCCAGCGGCCCGCACTGCGTCACCCGGCGAGTTCCGAGTACGGTCGGAACGGCGCGTCGGCGGCGTAATCTCGGAGGCCGATCAGCACGGTTCGGATCGCCGCCGTCTGCCCCGTGACGGCCCACTTGACGAATGCCAGCAGGAGAACGGCGGCGAACGACGGGTAAAACATCGTGCGCTCCGTCAGCGAGAAGTTCTCCGCGGCGAACTGGAGTTTGTTCCGCGTGCTGTGGTAGGTCATAAACGGCGAGGTGCCCCCCGTGAGGCCGATACGGTGGTAGATCTTCGAGTCGGGCGTCGTGAGGACCTTCCATCCCCGTGCTCGCGCCTTCCAGGCGAGGTCGACGTCTTCCATCCCGAGGAAGTAGGCGTCGTTCAGGAGACTGATCTCGGTGAGGAAGTCCGGATCGAGGAGGACGAGACACGTTTGGACGTAGTCGACGGGGTACGGCTCGTCCCGAGGCGGCTCGCGTATCAGCCTAGCCTTCCCGCCGGCCCAGGGGTAGAACCGATAGCCCGCGTTGTGTATCTCGCCCGTCTCTGCGTGGTGGATGACGCCGCCGACGGCGGCCACCCGCTCGTATCGCTCGGCGGTCTCGACGAGCGGTTCGAGGAAGTCCTCGGTGACGATGGTGTCGTCGTTCAGGAGGAGGACGTAGTCGACGCCGGCATCGAGGGCGTGGCGGATGCCGGCATTGTTCCCGCGGGCGAAGCCCAGATTCTCGTCGTTGGCGACGAACTCACACCACTCGTACTCGCGTCGCAGTCGCTCCAGGGACCCGTCCTCCGAGCCGTTGTCGACCACGACGACGCGGTAATTGGGGTAGGAGATCGACTCCAGGGAGTCGAGACAGTCGCTGGTCTCCCCGTAGTTCTCCCACGTGAGGACGACGATTCCGACTGTCGGCGTGTCGCCCGAGTGTTCGGTGACACCCGACATCACGACCCCTGGAATCGATGATCCGACTCCCGAAACGGACTCTCATAGCGGGGCATCGGCTGTTGTGTGTGCATCGTTCCATAGCGAGTGGAACGTGCCCCGTATTCATTGTTGTGCCGTTATCTGGAAGTTAACGTCGACAACGTCGGGATCCCCGAGACGGAGTGTCGATCGATAGACCATCTGAGCCGACGGGTAGATCGACGCCGTCGTGGTGGCCTGTTGCGGCCATTCCGCCGATAAACGGGGGAGAGAAACGCCCTTCGTAACCTACTCATAATAATACGAGGTGGCTCACAAACGGGAGTGTAGATGGTGCACGTCTATCCTCGAATCATACTCCGTCTCTTTCTCCCGGCGGCCCTTCTCTTGGCGCTGATCACGTCAGTGACCGCCTTCCAACTGCTCGGACCGGTCGCCGGTATCAAAAGCGGGTACATACTCATCGGGCTGCTGTTCGCGGTGGTGTTGTACCTCGCTGTCGGTGCCAGAGAGTTCGAGACCGGCTGGGACGCAGAAGGGATCGGCTCAGACTGGAAATCGGACGCGGGGGGTCGCTCGGAGTTCGCCTGGTTCGGTTCAGCGGTGTCGCCGTACAAACTGGTTCTCGTCTTTGTCTGCGTGCTGGTCGCCGCGGTCGCGGCGGCCGACGCGGTTCCCGGAATCGACGCGTCTGCCGTCCGGACGGGTGCGATAGTGGTCGGGCTCCCTGTCGGGTACAGCGCCCTCATACTTCAGCTCCGGCGTGGCGTGCCGACCCGCGAATTCCTCGCACAGGCCGTCGCGCTGTACGCGCTCGACCCGCTTACGAAGTACCTCTCGACCGCGTTCTATTTCGGACGGGGAGACATCCCGAAACACGTCCACTACATCGATCTCGTGGCCACGACGGGCACGTGGCGGTCGATCCCCGAACTATCGTTCTACCACTACTTCCCGGGACTGCAGACGCTCGGTGGCTCGATCAGCCTCCTCACCGGATTCCCGGCGTACGATTCGCTGATGCTCACTGGTATCGTCACCTACGCGATCGTCATCTGCGTCTCGTATCTTCTCGCGCGACTCCTGTTCTCCGCCCAGCCGATCGCGCTCTGCGTCGCGCTGGGCACCAGTATGCTCGCGCCGATCCATCGGTACAGCGTCTACTTCTACCCACAGGCCTTCGCCGTGGCGCTCGTGCTGATACTGGTGTTTCTCTCCGTTCGGTACATCGACGCTGACTCGACGGGCTACGTCGAGTACCTCCTATTGAGCGCGCCGCTGGTCGTCGCACTCTGGTTCACGCACCACCTGACGGTCGTTCTCTTCGTACCGATCCTCCTGTGTCTCGTCGCGATTCCGATTCTCGCCGAGCGGGTGTTCGGGGTCGGAGATATGATCCGACCCCGGATACCGGTACTTGCGATCTGGGTCCTCGGGAGCGTCCAGTACTGGCTTGCACAGGGAGTGTTCGTTAGTTCGCTCCTCGATTCGGTTGCCAACGTGTTCAGTCAGGGAGAGATCGCGGAATCGGAAGCGGGCGCGACGATCGAGGCGCTCGGGACGGAAATTCCCGAACCTTCTGTCGGTGAGGCAGTGCTCAGCCTCGCCAGCGCCGGCGGAATCTACAATATACTTCTCGTCTGCGCGCTCGCGTTCGGTGTCGTCTGCATCGTTCGGGCCCCTGCCAGATACCGCCGCGCCGGCGGGTTCGTCGCCGTCGGCCTGCTTGGTTCGGTCCTGATGCTCCGAATTCCGATCGATATCCACGGGTTGACACGGATTCAACTGCCGCTCAGCGTGTTCGTGGCGTTCCTCGTCGGTGGCGGAATCTACGCCGTCGTCTCGGCTCGGAACGTGCCGGTGAAACGAATCGCGCCCGGACTGTTCGTCTTCGTGCTGCTCGCGACCGCCGGCCCGGCGGTCGTCTCGGACGACCTCTACGACCTCCACTCGGGGCCCGACCTCTGGGAGACGCGGACGCTCCCTGAACCGCAGAAGGAGTTCACCGCCACCGAGATGGAGAGCTTCCGGCAGTCGGCCGCCTACGCGGAGCGGTACGACGTGACCGTAGAGACTGACTGGCCGTCGTCGATCGGCCTCAGCCGGTACGGTACCGACTCCGAGCAGTTCGCGGTCGACGACGGCCGTATCAGGACCGAGGAGGAGCTTCTGCTCTACCGACAGCGGTGGACCGACCACAGCGTCAGACTGATCCCCGAACAGGCGTCGTTAGTGACGCTTCTCGTCTCCGAGGAGTGGCTTGGTGAAACCGTCCGGACCGAGAACAAGGTGTATACGACCGGAGAAGTCGGACTGCTCGCAGATCACTCGGACGGATCGCAGTTCGAGCGCGCAAATCCGTGAGGAGAGCGTTTCGACTTCACCGCGTGGTCGTACTTCGGACGTTCGTTCGTTCGTGGAATACTTCGGCACTACGGGGTGCCGAGAATCTCCATACAGGTACGTCGGACAGTATCAGGATCCGCCTTCGACGTCGACCCAGATGTGCACCTCGCGGTAGGCGGTCTCGACCGACGGGTTCGTCGGCGGCGAATCGGCGTAGAGCAGGTACGTCAGCCGGTAGTTCCCGCTACCCACCTCGGGAGTGACCGAGTGGTTGACCCGTCTGGTCTCACCGTCTTCGAGGGTCGCAGCGAACTGCTGTAGCTCCGTCTCTTCGACGGATTCGCCCCCTTCGTATCGCTGCAGAAGCACGACCACCGTGTACGTGACTTGTTCTCCCTCCCGGTTGTCGATCTGGACGGCGAACGGTTCGCTCGCGCCACGAATCAACGACGACGGATAGTCAGACGCGACGAGCTCGCCGTCGTCGTCCGTCGCGAGCAGGCCGAACCCCGTTATGTCGTCCTCCCGTTGATCGCCGAGACCGAGGCCGACAGAGACGGCAGCCAGCACGACCGCAGCCGCGACAGTGACGTTCACCGCGGTTTCCGCGGTCGTCCAGTCGGAGATCCCCGGACGAACGTCTTCCGCGGCCGCCTCGGAAGGGGACCGGAACGGTCTTTCGGACCGCTGCCTCCGCACGGCCGCGCCCCCGACACCGGCCGCAGTGACTGCGGCGAGGCAGACAAAAATGGCGGTCGGGGTGATTCTCCCCTGAACGAGTCCGAGCGCGAGTCCGACGACGATGGTGAGCGCGACGCTCACCCCGAAAGAGAGAACCAGACGTTCGAGCCGGTCGAACGTTCGGTCGGCGTCCCCCGTGGACTCGGTCGGCCAGCGTCTCCCTTCCGCCGTGTCGCCGTCGCTGGGGAGGACCAGTGCGGCGACGACGGCGTATCCGGGAACGAAGAGGACGAAGCCGAATGAGAGCACCCCGCGGAGCGGCGTCCCGTTCAACGGGGAAACGAACACGAAAAGCCCCGTGACGACGGTGACGACGGCGACAGCGAGGAGGTCCGAGGGGTAATCGAGAGAACGGTCCGTCCCCACCATCAGCCGATCACCGCGTTACCGTACGAAGGGGCTCGTACCTGTGCTGCCTCCGAGACGGCGACGCTCGCTGGTCGGCCGCGCGGGTCCCCGCGTCTGTCTCGGTCAGTCATCGGTTCGGCTGTTTGGGTCACCGGTATCCGAGTTCTTCCAGGCGTTTCTCTACGGTCTCCGAGGCGGTTCTCCGAGACGACAGCACTCGCTCGACGACCTCTTCGGCGTCTCTGAACTCCGACAGCCGATCCGAGGCGGACTGTCGCCTCGGATCGGTCGGATCGTCGATCGAGTGGGTTTCGTTGGGGTCCGTCCGTAGACCGTAGAACTCCGACCGCTGCTTTTCGCCGTCGGCGTCGTAGGATTCGATGAGTTTCGCGTCGGCGGTCCGGTGTGCGAGATACACCATCTCTCGGTCGCCGAGGTGGGAGTGGTTCACCTGGACGCTATCTCGCGCGGTGCCGTCGTACGGTTCGCCTCGCCAGTCTGCCGGCCGTTCGAGGTCGAATCTCTCGGCTATCGTGGGGGCGAGATCCATCTGTCTGATCGGCGCTTCGGTCAACTCGATTCCCGGGTCGCGTACGTAGAACGGAACTCGCACGCACTCGTCGTACAGCCTCGCGTGCCCGATGTACCCGTTGTACAGCTCTTCCCCGTGATCCGCCATCACGATCACGGTCGCGTCGTCCGGAACGAACTCCAGCACCGCCGCCATCTGCTCGTCAAGCAGTCTGACGCACTGCCAGTACAGTCGCTCGATCGTCTCGAGCACGGACTCCGACGCGTCCATCCCGTCTCGAGAGAACTGGACGATGGATCGATACGTGTTGACCAGTCCGGACAACAGCCCTCGACGCAGTCCGGGATAGTACGGCCCGTGGACGTCCATCAGATGCATCCAGAGGAACCGGGGGGAGTCGGTGTCACGGAACCACTTCCGCGCCCGACGACCGATCTCCTCTGCTCGCACCCTCGACTGTAACCTGAGGAGATTCCAGAGCCGGTCGAACTGCGTGTATTCCGAGCGGTTCTGCTCCTCGGTCTGACTGCTCATCCCGTCGTTCCAGAACGTATCGAATGACCCCGCCCACTTCCCGAGAAACGGGTTCGACGCGATGAATGCCCCCGTTTCGTATCCGGACTCGCTCAGTAGCGCCGGCAGCGTCGTGACGCCGTCAGCGACGGCGTCGAAGTCGGGTTCGCGGTAGGCATTGTGAAAGAACTGCGAGGCCAACACCGTGGGAAAGACACCGTTCGTCGCCGCCGCCTGACAGATCGCTTCCCCGCGCTCGAAGTCCGACACCAGCCGTCGGAACCGGGGCATCCTCGCCGGTGCGTCGTGTCGCCAGCAGTCGATCGTGAGTAGAACGATGTCCCGACCACGCGAACTGTCGCCACCCATCTTCTCACCGGCTGTGTCGAGGGGCTACCTGCTCGGAAACCGAAGCGCGACTCCCCACCCAGCGAGCCGTACGCGATCTCGCGTCGCCCCAGTTGGAGTCACCGCCGACAGCGGCCACCGACGGGAGGCTCCGCGACGAACGGCTCGTTCCCGTGACGCTCGACGACCGCCCGGCCGCTGTTCCGATTCGAGCGGTCCGTACGTCACACTCCGAAGGATCAGTCCTCATTACGAACTGAACTCTCCGCCCCTTCGCACATTGTTATAGTTCGTTTAACGTGCGAGCGGATCCAGACGGGACGTACGACTGGGAGCGGAACTGCGCGCTCGATCGATAAAAAATGACGGCGGTAGGATCGAGCATACCCCGTTCTCGTGCCCGGAAGTCGGTGCTTTCGACCCGCGAGGACTCTGTGCGGTCGAACGGGGCGAACCGGTGGGGCGCGGCCGAGATTCAGTTACGTCGACTCGATCTGCTCGATCCGCTCGGCGAGGTCCTTGATGTCCTCCTCGATCGATGCGAAGTTGTCGTTCAACGGGACGTGCCAGTCCAGCGTGCCTTCATCGGGTCGAGAGTACCCGCCGTACGCGGATACTGTGTCGTCGGTCCCCGACTCCGTGTCAGTGGAGTCGGTGCTGCCGCCGCTGTCGACGGTGTTGTTCAGGTCCGACAAGACGCGGTCGCGCCACGCTTGGCCGACGTCCGGCAGCCCCGACTCCTCGGGCGGGTAGATCCGGTGTTTGGGCGAGTCACCGTTCCAGTAGGTCTGGAACACCCAGTCGTGCTGTCCGGCGTAATCGAGGACCCGATGAATGAACTCGGGATTGTCGAGTCCGCCGTTGTTCGTCCAGGCCTCGGTCGCACAGCCCCACTCCCGGAAGCCCATCTTGGCGCCTCGCTGGTCGGCGAACGCCTGCCACATATCGAGGACCGGTTTGTGCTTCTGGTTCCACGCCTCGTCCCGAACCTGCTCTAACTCCGACTCTGTGAGCGAGGACGGGTCGTCGGGGTAGACGCCGTTACCGGCGTCGTAGAACGAGGGCGTCACGATCGGTGCCGGTTCGTCCGACGGCCAGTAGTCGGACTGCACCGGCCACGCTTCATCGGCGACGCCGATCCGATTCTGCGAGGGCGCATAGCAGAACGTGAAGTCCGCGCCGTCGACCGACTGCATCTCGCGGACGACGCGGGCATATCCGTCCCGGTAGTTCCCCGGCTCGTCGTACGCTGACTTCGAGCCCCACTCGAGGCTGAACTCGTGGTTCGGTGCGATGTAGGCGTCGCCCATCCCGACGCTGACGAGGTCTCTGGCGAAGCTACGGTACTTCGCGTCGAAGTCCCCTCGCGCGGGCGGGCCGTAGTCCCCGCGATTCTCGCCCGCGAACTCGTAGGCGATCACCATATTCCGGTCGGTGTTCCCGAACGTCTCCTGGAGCGACTGTCGAGTGTTCGATGCGCCCGCGCCCGGCTCCCAGGTGATTCCGACGACGTCGTGGAATCCCGCGGTAAAGGTAGTCGTAACGAGGTCGATCTGCTGGCCGTCCAGCCAGTCATCCTCGAACTGTTCGACCTTCGATTTCGTCAGCAGGTACAGTCCGTGTTTCATAATTCGTTCTCCGGAGTGGTGTGCTCGTTCGACTCCATCATCCGTTAGTTATAGCTTAATAGGATAAACCTTTCCTTTTTTGGAGGTATTAGTAGACATTCGTTACATTCTCGATCTAGTGAAGTTATTTCTTCCAATAATATAAATAGCAGTAGAAACCGATCTTAGCCGCCACCAATATCTGATAATTAACTCGTTAATAGCTACATTAACGGTGCGAAAGGCGGTTTACTCTGGAACGCGACCGCGATCCCAGCGTCGCTTCAACGATGTAGACACTGGCGTGGTCACGCCGTCAGTGCCTGCTCGCGTCCGATGGCGACGCGTACTATCTCGTGGACGAGCAAACGCTCTGATTGGGATTTGGTAGGGGAGTATGATAGCCCAGAAGCTCGACCCCCCCGACTGGCTACAGTCGTCGATTCGGATGAACCTGAATCGACGAAGTGCTACGATACTCCCCGAATGGCTCACCGGCTCGATCCGGAGACCGTGTTTCGACGGATCTCCTCGGACCGGAAACGAGTGATCGCCCACAGTGGATCTCGATCCGACCGTGTCCCGGTCTCGTCAACTCTCGGAAGTCGTCGTCGACCCGCTCTATCGGACGTAGACCATTGTATCGCTACGGTTTCTCGACGTACGCTTCGCCAGTTCCGATGCCCGTCCCGTCGTCGGAGGTTTCTTATCGGATCCGGCAGTCGGATGCGGCGATTGGGAACGAAGCGTCCGAACTATCGTCTGGGGACGGTCCTCGTGACCGAACCAAGGAGGCGTTCGTCGTTCCTCGGCTTCGAAGAGGAGCCCCATACGACTATCCGGAGGTGACCGCTACGTCCACGGTACAAACGCGCATAGAAACATTGAAATATTGAATACTATCACAAAATATTGTAAAATTTACTTCAACGGTCGCAACCGGAGGGAGAGAATCTGATAGCAGAAACGGTTTCAATGGCTCAAATACGGATTAACACGACCATACCTCGGTATATCTGATCATAACCTCAACTACTGACCAACTCCTATAAGATAAAATATCTATATTCCAAAGTGATATAATACCTCTCGGAACCGACGTCGAAGGGCCAAAAGAAAATACATAGAGAGACTCAGTTCTGTCCGCCCCGGGATGTTGTCACAGCCGACCTCCGGACCGAAGTTGCAAGGAATTAATATCGAACACCGACTGAGTTAATATATGACCGTCGTCAGCGTCTCGATGCCCGAAGCGTTGGTCGAACGCATCGACTCCTTCGCCGAGGAGCACGGCTACACCGGCCGGAGCGAAGTCGTCCGCGAGGCTTCGCGGAACCTCCTGGGGGAGTTCGAGGACAAACGACTGGAGGAACGCGATCTCATGGCCGTCGTCACCGTCGTCTTCGATTACGAGACCACGAACGTCGAAGAACGGATGATGAAACTCCGCCACGAATACGAGTCCCTCGTCGCCTCGAACTTCCACAGCCACGTCGGCGAGCACCGCTGTATGGAACTGTTCGTCCTCGAAGGTCGCCTCGAAGACATCTCGACGTTCGTCGGCAAGATCCGCGCGACGAAGGACACGCTCAGCGTCGACTACTCGGTGATGCCGGTCGACGAGTTCAGCGGTTTCGACGTCGAGGAGTGATTCGGACGGGCAGAACGGTCTCTCGGTGACCCCGTCACTCCCCCCGGCCGTCGTCGGTGTCCAGTCGCGTCGTACACCACGGACAGAAGTCCAGTTCCGGGTCCAACTCCTTCCCGCAGTTCGGACAGCTCTCGGCGTCCGACGCGACCGACGGCCCGTCCGATCCCATCGTGGCGGTCGCGGCGAGGCCCGTCTCGCGCCCGTCACCATTTAGACCCGCGGCTCCGTCCGCTGTCCGTGTGGTGCCCTCGCTGCGTGCCTGCTGCTGTCGGCGGCGAGCGAGGACGTACGCGTCGGCGATGCTCGCGATGCCAACCGCGAAGACGGGTGCCAGATCCGCCGGATCGCTCCCTTCTCCCGACAGCAACGCCTGTGCGGCCTCTGGCGGGACGAACAGGTACGACACGATGACGGCCGCTGCAAACCACGCAAGCCCCCGTCGCCAGCGCCGCAGATAGAAGTGTCCGAGTCCGGTGGCGAGCGTCCCGAGGAGCGCCGCGAGCCACGGCCGCTTCCCCCGCTTCCGATCCATATCCCCTACTTCGGACGCCCCCGATTAGGTCTTGTGGGTCGGTTTTTGCACGGTTGTGTCCCGGCTATCCTGACGGGGAGAGTGTTTAGTTTGGAGCATTGAGACAGTTGTCGACGGCGACAACCCCGCTAACTGCAGTTGAATACCGAGCGTCATCGCACGCTCGGGTGTCTGCTGTCGCTCCAGGAGGTCCCAATCAATCCAGTCCCCACATCCTCTCAGAGGGTTGATTTTTGCATAGACCAGCACAGAACCATACCGCCTCACTCTTCGTCCGTAACTAAACACGACCGGGTCATCCGACCGATAATATAAGGCGTTCCGCGATGAGTCCCCTGCTGTGATCGACTGTTCGAGACGCCGGGACCCGGACGACGGCTACGTCACGCGGGGCGGTCGCCGTCGACGGTCGACGATCGCTCCCACCACTCGGTCTCGTCGGACCGACCCGGAGGCGACGACGTGATCGCCGACCTGTTCGTCGAGTGGTTCGGTCCGAATCCGATCGTCCACGCCCTCGTCGGGGGATTCGTCATCGCCGGGATGAACCTCTTCGGGGCGTCCCTGGTGTTGGTCTGGCGGGATCCCTCCGAGCGCGCGCTCGACGGCGCGCTGGGCTTCGCCGCGGGCGTGATGCTCGCGGCCAGTTTCACGAGCCTCATCATTCCGGGAATCGAGATCTACTCGAACGGGAACCCGATCCCGACTCTCGTCGGCGTCCTCCTCGGCGCGCTCTTCCTGGATCGATCCGACGGCCTCGTCCCGCACGTCCACTACCTCCTGACCGGACGGCGGCGCTCCGACGCGGCGAACCCGAGCGACGCGCTCCCGCTCGACGACGAACGGCTCGTTCCGGTCGTGCTCTTCATCTTCGCGATCACGATCCACAATATGCCCGAGGGACTCGCCGTCGGCGTCGGATTCGGCAGCGGCGACGTCGCGAGTGCGATTCCGCTGATGCTCGCGATCGGCATCCAGAACATCCCCGAGGGGCTCGCGGTGTCGGTCGCGGCCGTCAACGCCGGGCTCAACCGCCGCGCCTACGCCGTCTTCACCGGCATTCGCTCGGGGATCGTGGAGATTCCGCTGGCCGTCCTCGGTGCCTACGCGGTCCAGACCGTCTCCGTCTTACTCCCCTACGCGATGGGCTTCGCCGCCGGCGCGATGCTGTTCGTCATCAGCGACGAGATCGTCCCCGAGACGCACACCGGCGGCAACGAGCGGATCGCGACGCTCGGAACGATTATCGGCGTCGTCGTGATGCTGTATCTCGACATCTCGCTGGGGTGAGTCCCACGTCAGCTTAGATCGGTCCGAGCCCCACCGCGCCCAGCAGCCACAGCACGAGGCTGACGGCGAGGGCGACGAGGACGACGCGCCAGGCGAGCGCCAGCACGATGCGCCCCACCACGATCACGAGCAGCAGGACGAGCAGGGTCCCGACGATCCCGGGGAGGGAAGTGAGCTGACCGCCGAACAACAACGCGGTACTAGGTCCCATCGTCTCCAGAGCCGTATTCGACCTGGGTACCGCTCGCGACCGGCTGGAGCAGGTACCGATCGGTCCGGCCCCGACGAACGGGCGTGAAGTCCCCCGTGAAAGTCGTCACCTGGTCCTCGCGGATCTCGAAGGGCTCTTTGAACTGCAGGGGGGCGCTCCCGGGCGTGTCGACCTCGGCCTCGTCACCGCCGTCGAGCACCCCTTCTACGTCCGTCACGTCGAGTTGCAGGAACTCGTAGGTCCCGACGTCGAGTTCGCGCTCGTCGATCAGCTGTGTGTTTCCGTTCTGTAGCTCCACGAGGTCCGCTTCTTGCGGTTCCTCGAACTCGTGGTACTCCCGGCTGTCGCTCTCGTCGACGTCCGCTTCGGTCTGTTCCCCTGTGCCGTCGGCTTCGGTCCGCTCGCTGTCGGTTCCGCTATCGTCCGCTTCGGTGCCCGCGGTGTCGGTGTCGGCGTCGCTGTCGCCCTCGCTCGGCTTGAGCCAAATTCCCTGAATCGCGACCACGCACGACTCGAAGTCGGCGATGTCGCCGGGTTGATCCGTCACCTGCGTGGCGAGCGTTCCGGTCGCCGATGCGGTTCCGGCACACCCCGCCAGCCCGACCGTTCCCGCTGCCGCGATTCCTGCTGCCTTGAGGTACGTCCGTCTGTTCAGATCGGTCGTCGGTTTCTGTCGGTTCATCGTGTCTCGTTCCTGGATCGGCTACCACTTAGTTCGGAGACTCTATGACCCGGAATACCCCCGATTTTCCGCCGTTGAAGGCTATTTTCGGTGTTTTAACGATTTCAAACTCGGCTTTATTGGGGATGCCGTCGGCTCAAAAGCGATTAGTTTCGAGATGGGCCCTAGGGGGTTCGAACCCCTGACCACCCGGTTATGAGCCGAGCGCTCTGACCAGACTGAGCTAAGGGCCCGACGGTCTACCGTTTCCCGGTCTCCCCCTTAGACGTGTCGTTGGCTGGCGACAGCGCGGGACGAAGGGCAAAGCGGCCGCTCCCGGGTCGACGTCGAGCGGAAGTGACGCCGTCGCCAGGGCTCGAACCTGGGACCACCTCGTTAACAGCGAGGTGCTCTACCAACTGAGCTACGACGGCTCGGTGTGCCTGCACACGAACGTACACCGAGGTAGTATGATAGGGCTTTCGTTTTCACCGCACGGATGCGAGGTACGGACACGGGGACTGCACCGACGCCGCCTCGCTCTGCCCGCACCGATGCCGCCTCGCTCCGCCCGCACCGACGCCGCCTCGCTCCGCCCGCACCGACGCCGCCTCGCTCCGCCCGCACCGACGCCTCTCCGACCCGCCCGCATCGACACCCTTTCGCCGGACCCTCTCGAAGCCGTGACAACGATGGCCGACGCCGACGAGAGACGCCGGGTGATAGAGCGGGTCCGCGAGCGCGTCACCCCCGACGCGGGCGAACGCGAGGCGATGCGGTCCGCGGTTTCGACGCTCACCGCGCGGATCGAAGCCGAGCTCTCGGATCTCTCGGTCGACGCCGACGTCGTCCAAGTGGGATCGACCGCCCGCGGGACCTGGCTCGCCGGCGACCGTGACATCGACCTCTTCGTGCGGTTCCCGGCAGATCTCGACCGCGAGACGCTGGAACGCTACGGGCTCGAAATCGGCAACGCCGTCCTGCCCGAGGGTCACGAGGAGTACGCCGAACACCCCTACGTCACCGGCGAGTTCGAGGGCTTCGACGTCGATCTCGTGCCCTGCTACGACGTCGGCGACGGCTCCGCCCTCCAGTCGGCGGTCGACCGGACACCGCACCACAACGCCTACCTGCGCGAACGGATCGACGCCGACCTCGCCGGCGAGATGCGCGTCTTCAAGCAGTTCCTGAAGGGGATCGGCGTCTACGGCAGCAACCTGAAGACCGAGGGGTTCTCGGGCTACCTCTCGGAACTGCTCGTCCTCGAACACGGCGACGTGGAGGCCCTCCTGTCGGCCGCGGCCGACTGGCACCCGCCGATCGTCTTCGACCCCGAGGACCACGGGACGAGATCGCACGACGACCCGCTCGTGATGGTCGATCCGACGGATCCCGCGCGGAACGTCGCGGCGGTCTGCGCCGCGGAGAACGTCGCTCGGCTCCAGCACTACGCTCGCGAATTCCGTTCGGCTCCGAGCGAGGATCTCTTCGAGGTCCGGACGCCGGAGCCGATCGGCTCCGATGCCGTCCGAGCGCACCTGGATCGCCGCGGGACGACGCCCGTCGCGGTCGTCTTCGACGCCCCGGACCTCGTCGACGACCAGTTGTACCCCCAGCTCCGGAAGTCGCTGTCGGGCGTCCGCGACGAACTCGACCGCCGGGGCTTCGAGCCGATTCGGGCGACGACGTTCGCCGACGACCGCGCCGTCCTGTTCGTCGAACTCGCCCACCGAACCCTCCCGGCGATCGAACGCCACGACGGGCCGCCCGTGCACGTTCGGGCGCACGCCGAGGGGTTCTGCGAGGCGTACGCGGACGAACCGGCGGACGCCGCTCCGGGAGACGACGCCCCGCCCGACACCTACGGTCCGTTCGTCGAGGGTGACCGGTACGTCATCGAGCGGGACAGGGAGTTCACCGACGCCGTGGCGTTCCTCGAATCGGAGGCCCTGCTCGGAGTCGGTCTCGGGGCCCAGATCGAACCGCGACTGGAAACCGGCTACGAGGTTCTCGCCGGCGACGCGGTCGCGACGCTGTCAGAGGAGTTCGGCGCGGCGCTGGCGGCGTATTTCGATCCCCGGCCGTGACCGCCTCGGCGGACGCACGCCGGTCGTGCGACGACGAATCCAAACATTTTGATGGTGGATCACGTGTGGCACCGTAATGGCCTCGGAGACGGAGACGCAACTCGAACGAACGCTCGGACTGACGGAGGCGTCGATGATCGGCGTGGGGACGATGGTCGGTGCCGGCATCTTCGTCCTTCCGGGATCGGCGGCGGCCTTGGCCGGCCCGGCGTCGGCGGCGGCGTTCGTGATCGCCGGTGGCATCGCGATGCTGACCGCACTCTCGGCCAGCGAACTCGCGACGGCGATGCCGGCGTCGGGCGGTCCGTATCACTTCATCAACAAGGGTCTGGGACCGCTCTTCGGCTCGATCGCCGGACTGGGTAACTGGCTCGGGCTGGCGTTCGCGACGGCGTTCTACGCCGTCGGGTTCGGGAACTACGTCGCTCCGCTGGCGGCCGGTCTGAACCTGAACCTCGGGATCGTCGCCGCGGTCCCGCTGAGCGGCGCACAGATCGGTGGGGTCGTCGCCACCAGCGCGTTCATCGCCGTCAACTACCTCAGTACGGACGGCACGGGTGACCTCCAGAACGTCATCGTGATCGTCCTGTTGGCGATCCTCGGACTGTTTATGGCGCTGGGCGCGACGCAGGTCCGATTCGCGGAACTGACGCCGTTCTTTCCGCAGGCGACGGGTCCGAGTGCGATCCTCCCCACGACCGCACTGGTGTTCGTGTCGTACCTGGGATTCGCGCAGGTGGCGACCGTCGCCGGCGAGATCAAAGAGCCCTCGACGAACCTCCCGCGGGCGATGGTCGGTAGCGTCCTGCTCGTGACGGTGATCTACGCGGTGTCGATGCTCGTCCTCCTCGGCGTCGTCCCGCTGGACCGGGTCGCCGGCGAGGGGACCGCGATCGCCGTCGGCGCGCGAGCGGTCTTCGGCGGGTTCGGGATCGGAGTCGTCGGCGTCGGGCTGTTGACGTTCGGCGGGCTGCTGGCGACGGCCTCGTCGGCGAACGCGTCGGTGCTGTCGGCGTCTCGCATCAACTACGCGATGGGTCGAGACGGCCTGATGGACCAACGACTGTCGGCGATCCACGACCGGTTCAACACGCCGTACCGCTCGATCGCGCTGACTGGGGCGCTCATCCTGGTGTTCATCGTCGCCGGGCGAGTCAACGCGCTCGCGAAGGCCGGGAGCGTCCTCCACCTCCTCGTGTACGGGCTGCTGAACGTCTCGCTCATCGCGATGCGCGAGACCGAGGCGATGGGCTACGACCCCGGGTTCGAGGTTCCGGGCTACCCCGTGGTACCGGTGCTCGGGGCGCTCCTGTCGTTCGGGCTGATCGGTTTTATGGACCTCCAGCAGATACTGCTGGCCGGCGCGCTGGTCGTCGCCGGCGTCGTCTGGTACCTCGCGTACGTCCGAAAGCGCGTCGAGGACACGAGCGCGCTGGCCCGGTATCGCTCGCCGCCGGACGTCGAAGTCGAGGTCGAGGTCGATTTCGACCTCTCGACCGACGACGGTGCGACGACTCAGGAGCGTGGTACTGATGTCTGATCGCCATCGGCCGACCACGTCCCCCGCGATCGAAACGGCGGTTCGGACGCCGACGCGCAGCGGTGATGGCATATGATCGAGAATCCAACCATACTCGTTCCGATCGACGTATCGGACCCGGACGAACCGGCGCTGGACCTGATCGGGGCGGTGCACCCCCTCCGCATCGTCCTCCTCGGATACCATCCCGTGCCCGATCAGACAGCGCCGCAACAGATTCGGGACGCGCACGAACAGGACGCCACCGACGCCTTAGAGGCGTGCGCCCGACGGTTCGCCGACGCCGGAGTCGACCTCGAATCGGTGCTGGTGTTCACCCGCGATCGCGTCCAGACGACCGATCGCGTCGCCAACGAGTACGACTGCGATGCCGTGCTCGTCCCCGGCGAAGCCGCGACGCTATCCCGCGTGCTCGTGTCGCTGAAGGACGAACAGAACATGTTCCGCGTCCTCGAAGTGATCAGGCTCGTTATGGAGGCCAACGACCTCGAAGTGACGCTGTTTCACGCCGACAGCGTCGAGCGGGGCAGCGCCAGGTCGGAACTCTACCTCCGGGGAGCGACCGACTGGCTGGTCGAACAGGGGCTCCCCCGCGAGTCGATATCCTGGGAGGAGCCGACCGCCGAGACACAGGAGAGAGACCTCCTCGACCTGGCGGATTCGCACGACTTCGTCGTGATGGGCGAACACGAGCCCGGCATCCGCGAGCGCGTCATCGGCGACCTGCCGAACCGCGTCCACGACACCACCGGCCGACCGGTGCTGGTCGTCCGGAAGGAGAGGAACCGATGAACGAGTTCGCCCCCACCGTTCTGGTTCCGGTCGACGTCTCGACCGACGAGCGGCCCGATCCGGATCTGCTCGATCTGCTCCGACCGGCGCGGGTCGTGCTGGTCGGGTGGTATCCCGTCCCCGATCAGGTCGCCCCGGAACAGATGCGGGACGAACACGAGGGGGAAGCCGTCGAGCGTATCGAGAACGTGGCGTCGCACTTCCCCGACGGGAGCGACGTCGAGACGCTGGTCGTGTTCACGCGCGATCGGTCGGAGACGGTCGACCGCGTCGCAGAGGAGTACGGCGCGTCGGTTATCGTCGTCCCTCGAGACGTTCGGGTCGTCGAACGGGTGTTCGTACCCGTCCGCGGCGACGTGAACCTCGATCGGATCCTCTCGATCGTCGCCACCCTGTTGGCGGAGAGCGAGGCGTCGGTCACGCTGTTCCACGCCGCACCGGCGGGTGACGAGGATCCCACCGTCGGGCAGACACTGTTGGAGGGGGCGTTCGACCGCCTGACCGACGCGGGAGTCGACGACGACCGGATCGCGACCGCCACGGTCGAGAGCGAATCGCCGGTCGACGACATCGTCGACGCCGCGAGGAACCACGACGTCCTCGTCATCGGCGAGACGAAACCGTCGCTGATAGAGCAGATCCTGGGCGACGTCCCGACGCAGGTGATCAAACGGTCCGAGTCACCGGTGCTCGTCGTCCGCGATACCGACGCCTGACAGCGATCGGCTCTACGAGCGCACGTCGCCGAGTGCTCGGTCCGAACCGTCGGCGGGGTCGGCGCGCGGATCGAAGCGTCGCTGCCTCCAGCGGCGGACGGCGGCGGACGTCCTCAGTCGTCGAGATCGTGTGCCCGGCGGACGTCCTCGACGAGCTGCTCCGTGGACTCGCTGGGTTCGTTATCGGGCTCCATCGGCGTCCGGCCGTCGAAAGTCTCGTGGACGGTCGCGACGCCCTCCGAGAGCGTGTCGAGGCCGTACCCGCCTTCGAGGACGAACGCCAGTCCCGCGTCGACGTCGTCGGCGATCGAGCGGACGCGGTCCGCCAGCAGTGCGTACCCCTCCGTCGAGACGCGCATCCGAGAGATCGGGTCGTGCCGGTGGGCGTCGAATCCGGCGCTGACGACGAAGAGGTCCGGATCGAACCGTTCGACGACGGGGCGGAGCAGTTCGTCGACCGCGAGGAGGTAGTCCTCGTCGCCCGCGCCGGCCGACAGCGGCACGTTCAGCGTCGTCCCCTCACCGTCTCCCGCTCCGGTCTCCTCGATATCGCCGGTCCCGGGGTAGAGCCCGTCCTCGTGGGCCGACGCGTAGAGGACGTCGCCCTGCTCGTAGAAGATGTCCTGCGTGCCGTTGCCGTGGTGGACGTCCCAGTCGAAGATGACCGCGCGCTCGACGTCGGCGTCGGGGTCGTCGAGGAGGGTCTGTGCGGCGACGGCGGCGTTGTTGATGAAGCAGAATCCCATCGCGTCGTCGGCGACCGCGTGATGTCCGGGCGGGCGACCGATCGAGAAGGGCGTGTCGCGGCCGTCCGCGCCGTCTGCGGCCTCCCGCGCGGCCCACTGTGCGAGGCCCGCCGAAGCGGTCGCGGCCTCCCAGGTGTCCTCGGAGGCGACGGTGTCGGGGTCCCAGTTGCCGCCGCCGTCCCGACAGAACTCGCGGATCTCTTCGACGTACTCGTCGTCGTGGACCGAGGCGACGGACTCCTCGTCGGACGGGTCGGCCTCGACGTAGGAGATCCCGTGCCGCTTCGCGAGCGCGCGACGGATCGCCCGCAGCCGGTCGGCCGTCTCCGGGTGCCGTTCGCCGGTGTCGTGTGCGAGACAGGTCTCGCTGTAGCCGAACTGCATCGCTACTCGAAGAGGGCGAAGTACGTCTCGATGTCTTCGGCCTGGACGGTCCGACGGTCCGCGTGCCGCGCGAGCGTCGCGGCCGCGCTCGCGACGTTGTCGGCGTAGTCCTCGAGGATGTCCGCCAGCGCGATCCTGGCGTCCATCGAGACGCGGAAGCGGTCGTCGATCCGGAGGCGGGCGATGCGGTCGATCGGCGCGATCGGCAGTTCGAGGTCGCGGCGGCTCACGACCTGCTGGACGTCGAAGTCCTCGGCCATCAGCGTCTTCCGATCGTCTGCGGCCGCTCGCTCGGCGGCGTCGACGGCGAGCGCCGCCCCGTGCGCCTGAACGCGGCGAGCGAGCTCCTCTGCGGCCCCGGAGCTGACCCGGAGGTCGCCGGCTCTCCGTCGAATGATCGCGTCCACGGGGGCGAACGGCAACTCGACACTCATTACCACTATATCGTGTTCGACCGGCGTATAATCCTTTCCGTAGGCCGCTCCGTCCGCCTTCGACGCTCTCGGCGGCGCAGCGGCTCTCGATCGGAGCGACCCGTCCGGACGCGGTGCGGCGACCGCGCGTTCAGCCCGACCGCTCGACGTCTTCGGCGGCGATCGTCCCGTCGGCGACGGGGCCGCTCACCGTCACCTTCTCGCCGAGCCGCAGCGACTCGTCGGTCTCGACGCTCCGCGTCTCGCTCCCGTCGTCGAGGACGACGGGGCTCCCGGCCTGGACGACCGTTCCGGTGAACGTCTCGGTCTCGCCGTCACCCTCGGACCCGTCGGGACGCTCAGCCACGGCCGCCGTGGCGGGGCCGCCGTCGCTGGCTGCGCCCCCGGGGGCGGACGTGGCGGAGTCGGGCCCAGCATCGCTCGTTCCCGCCGAGCCGCTCGCCTCGAACGCGCCGAGCCCCGTCGACTGCGCCGCCCCCGTGTCGGTGTCGGTGGCGTCCTCCGGGGCGTCGTCCATCACGCTGACCGTCGACTGCCACCCGGCGGACGCCTCGCGGTCGTCCTGCCAGCCGTCCTGGATCTCCACGTCGGTGAAGACGACGTAGTCCGCGAGGTCGATGTCGAGATCGGCCTTGTCGCCCCACAGCGCGACGCGGATGTCGCCGGTGTCGTCTTTCACTCGCACGTTTCGGACCTGACCCTCGGAGCCGTCGTCGCGGTCGAACGTCCGCTTCGGGTCGGTCTCGATGACGCCGCCGGCGATGTCGACGGTCTCGCCGATCTCCAGCGAGTCGATGTCGCGGGTGTCGGGGACGTACTCGATCTCCTCGTCGATCGCGTCCACGGCCCCGCGGTTGCCCACGTGGAGTTCGAGCGTCCCGTCGCGCTCGCGGACGTACCCGTCGACGACTTCCACCGATTCGCCGGCGTCGAACTCGGTCGCGAGGTCGGCCTTCTCGTCCCACAGCGTCACTCGGATCCGCCCGGTCGGATCGCCGAGCGTCAGGTTCGACACCCGCCCCTCGGAGCCGTCGTCGCGGTCGAACGTCCGCACGCTGTCGGTACTCAGGACGCGGCCCTCGAGGTTCACGTCGGAGAGGCCGAGCGCGAGGTCCTCGACGCGATAGGAGTCGCGGGCCTGCACGTCGACTTCGGCGTCCGGCGCGGGTTCGACCTTGTCGACGTCGACCTCGATGCCGTTGTAGCCGTCTTTCGGCCGGCCGGCCACGCGGAGCGTCTGGCCGGTTTCGAGCCGTTCGACGGCGTCCTCGGCCATCCCGTCCCACATCGTGATGCGGATCCGTCCGGACTCGTCGGCGACGTCGACGTTGACGACTTTCCCGTCCTCGTCCTCGCCGTCGCGCTCGAACGTCCGGAGCTCGCCGATGCTCATCACCTTCGCGAGGAACTTCACGTCGTTCATCCCCGGCGCGACGTCGGCGACGCCCTCGACCTCCTCGTCGCGGAGTTCGTGGGCGATGAGCATCGCCGCGGTCTCCTCGTCGGCGAGGCCGCCCATCTGTTCGACCTTGTCCTCGACGGCGGCCTCGAACTCCTCGAAGTCGACGTCGGTGTCGAGGTCGTCGTACACCTCTTCGATCGCACCCATCTACGCGACACCTCCGTCGCGGCGACGGCCGTCGGGTCCGAGCGCGAAACCCGCGGTTCGAGCGGCTACGGCCACAGACATATCCACAGCCAAGGCAGGCCGCCGCTTAAGCGTTGTCTTGTCGGCGGTGCCGACTCGGTCGCGGCTGGTCGCCCTCCCGCGCGACTCGGCACCCGTCCCCCGCCGCTGTCTCTCGATTCGATCGTCGGTTCCTGGCACGGCGGGTGTGGGGTCGGCTTCGTATAAGAACGTTCGTCCCCGGCGTCCGACGCGCGCGTCGGCCGCTCACTTCGTCACGTCGACGACGGTCCGGCGGCCGTCGACGTCGTCGTGGACGACTCGCACGCTGACCGGCTCGATCCCGGCGGTCTCGATATCGACCTCGTACCCGAGGTTCACCAGCGCCTCCGTGCAGGCTTCGTCTTCCTCGCGCTCTTCGACGGACGCGACGACGACGGTGAGTTCCTCGGTTCCCTGGTCGTAGTCGACCTCCTGCAACCGCGGGACGGTACAGCCGTTCTTGCCGACGACGCAGCCGACGACCGAGACCGTCCCGTCGCCGAGGCTGACCGTCGCCTCGCCCGGGTTCGGACACGCCTCGCGCGGTACGAGATTCGCGGAGATTCGTCCCGGGGTCACCGTGTCGTCATCTGGCGTGTCCGTCTCGCTCGGCTCGTCGGTGGTGTCTGCTCCGTTCGAATCGCTCGGCGGGGACCCACCGGTACAGCCGGCGAGTGCGAGCGGGAGGGCGACGACGAGGCCGGACAGGACGGTTCGGCGGCGCATACCTCCCGGTACGACGGGTGATCCAAAAGAGGTGCCGGAGATTCAAACGATTCCTTGTCCCATCCGGCCGTACCGGCGGCGTCGAGACTGCGTCGACGGGGCTCAGTCGTCACCTGGGACGACGCCACCGAGGCGCTCTCTTCCGCGCGTCCACACTCCCCCGTCGAAGTCGACCGCGTCGTTCCACTTGCCGACGACGGTGGAGACTGCGAGGTCCCCGGTGACGTTGTTCATCGTGGCGATCCGGCCCAGAATCGGATCGACGCCGGCCACGAAGCCGACGACCTCCAGCGGGAGGCCGACCTGCGTCAGGATGACCGTGAGCATCACGATGCCCGCCCCGGGGACGCCCGCGGTGCCGATGCTGATGAGGACGGCGACCAGCAGGACGAACGCCTGCTCCGTGAGCGCCAGCGGCTGGCCGACGACGTTGGCGGCGAACATCACCGTGATCGCCTGCCAGATGGCCGCGCCGTCCATGTTCGCCGTCGCGCCGACCGGCAGCGCGAACGAGTAGACGCGCTCTTCGATCCGCAGGTCCTCCTCGGCGTTCCGCATCGTCACGGGCAGCGTCCCGCTGGAGGAGCGCGTCGCGAACGCGGTCAGCATCGCGTCCTTCGCGCCCGCGAGGAACGAGATCGGCGAGACGCCGACGACGACGCCCATCAGGAGGAACAGGTACGTGAAGACGACGTGAACGGTGACCCCGACCGCGACAGCCAGCACGAGCGCGCCGAGCGAGGTGAACACGCCGATGCCCTCCGTGCCGATCCCGGAGGCCATCAGCGCGAAGACGCCGACGACGCCGTATTCGAGCACGCCGCGGACGACGACGAACATCGCCTCCGCGCCGACCTCGAAGGCCTCGAACACCGAATCGACGCTCTCGGCGTACTCCTCCTTCCGCGCGCGGACGTACGTGAGCGCGATCCCGAAGACGATCACGAAGAAGACCGTCCCGAGGAGGTTGCCATCGGCCATCGCCGCCACCGGATTGTTCGGAACGAGACCGAGGAGCACCTCCGTGACCGACGGCGGGGCCTGCGACTGTGCCTCCCCGCCGGCGAACTCGACGCCGCGACCCGGCTGGAGGACGTTCGCGACGGCGAGCCCGATGATTCCCGCGATGGTCGTCGTCACGGCGTACAGGCCGACAGTCGCTCCGCCGATCCGCCCGAGCCGCGCGGGCGAGAGCTGTCTGATCCCGGTTAGGAGCGTGAAGACGATGATCGGGATGACGAGCATATTGAGCAGTCGGAGAAACAGGTCCCCGAGCGGCGCGACGACGGCCATCTGCTCGCCGAAGACGATACCCGCTGCGGAGCCGAGAACGAAGGCGACGGAGATCCGATAGATGAGCCCCACGGATCGATACTGTCGCCAGAGGGAACGAATTAGATGTGCCACAAACGAGTCAAAACCGTCGGTTCATAAAGACTCCCGCGTCTCGTCAGTTTCTGAAGGCAACTGCGATGGGAAGAATTCCACCACTGGCGGATTATATCGGACTACCCTACGAAACACTGTAATAATAACCGCACATACAAAATATATTTTTCTTTCACACCGGGATATGCGTGATCGAGCGAACCACAGGATCTCCAGGGATGGCAGAAAATATTGCTGCTTGGACCGCACGACTCCGCGCCCGTTCCGAGTGAACCGGTCCCGTGCGGTGCGGTGTCGCGGTCCCGTCGCATCGTAACCCTCATAAGTCAACCCGCAGTACGAAGAGGTGAGTCCTGGTAGGGTAGTGGACTATCCTCTTGGCTTGCGGAGCCAGGGACCGGAGTTCAAATCTCCGTCAGGACGTTTCTGCGAGACGCAACGCGACGAGCGAAGCGAGGAGTCTGCGTCTCGCGAAACTCCGAAAGGAGATTTGAGCAGCGAGCATCGCGACGCGATGCGAGTGAGTTCAAATCTCCGTCAGGACGCTCACTTCGTTCGCGACCTGACTTGCTCCACGCTCGCGTCCGCTCGCGTGGAACTCCGTCAGGACGTTTCTGCGAGACGCAACGCGACGCGCGGAGCGAGGAGCCTGCGTCTCGGAGTATCGTATGGGTTGCTATTCCGCTTCAGCGAACGGTGCGAACGTGGTCCGCACTAGGTCGAGCGGAAGTCCGACGTCGTCGCCGTCGCCGTTCGTGGGCTGAACGGTCTCGTGGGCGACTGTCGGCTCCAGGTCGTGGATGTCGTGTTCGACGTCGAACTGGACCTCCTGGGCCTCGTTGACGAACAGCCAGCTACTGCAGTCCTCTCCCCAGGGACCCTCGCCGCTCGGCCCTCCGCTACTGGTGGTGTCCGCCTCGGCCGAGATGAGATAGCCGCGGAAGGACTGAGAGGAGTTCGGGACGTCGACGACGACGCCCTCGTCGCTCCAACCGTTTCGGGCTTCTCGCCGTATGTAGAAACTGTCTCCCCAGCCGTCCTCGTCAGGCACACAGGCAACCTCGTCGTCACCAGTCACCTTCGTGAACGACGACAGACTGATGTAGCCGACCCGTTCCTGACCGCCGATGCAGACGCCCTCGCCGTCTTCGATCCGTTCGACCGACCACGGAGTAACGTCGATGCTTTCGGTTACGCGTTCGCCTTTCGGGTCGCTCCGGGGGTTATTCTGGTGCTTCGGACCGCTCTCGTCCCCCCAGTAGTTGCATTCCGCGTCGACTTCGTTCTCGAACTCCTTCCGGAAGAACGCCCCGTACTCCTCGTTATTTTCGACGTTGTTATATCTGAGTACGGCGCTGCCCACTTCGATTCCGTCCGCGTAGTACCCGTCCCGATTGCCGGCGAGCGTACACTGTCTCACTTCGAGATATCCGCTGTCGTGGCTGATTCCGGGGCCGTCGTTATCATGGATGTAACAGTCCGTGATTCGGACCGGCTCGTCGGGGCTGTTGTGCACGTCGCCGTAACTCGTTGCGATTCCCTCCTCGCTGGATCCGGCGATCACGCTCCCCTCGATTCTCGTGTCAGGGTTTACTGTGAACCCCACCGGACCGCCGTTCCCGACGATCTCACATGCCTCGACGACCACTGACCCACGGCAACACATACCGATTGGAATGCCGCCGTTGTCGCGTATCTCGCAGTTTCGGACGGTTAGGGTCTCGTTACTGAGGTAAATGCCGTTCCCGTCGTTGTCCCGAACGACCGAGTTCGTACAGGTGAGGTCGGATAAATTGCCCCTTATCCCCTCGACGTTTCCCTCGACTGTCACGGAATCGATCGCTACGACCGACCCGTACTCCGGTGCGATCCCTCGATCGAAATTCCGAACCGTGAGGTTTCGTACCGTCGATTCCGGCCCGTACATCCCGATCCGGATCCCTACTCCGTCCCCGTCTCCTTCGAGCGTGTAGCCGTTCCCGTCGAGCGTGACATCGCCCGCTTGAATCGCGATACACGCGTCGTCGTCGGGACCGAGGGTTCCGCCTCCCGTGATGTCGTTCTTGAGCTCGTACTCGCCGGGTTCGTCGATGGTCGTACAGTTCTGAATGCCCTCGGGCGCGGCCTGCGAGACCATCGGGATCAGTCCGGTTACCGCCCCGAAGGATCCGATAGCCCCGAACTTGAGCGCGCCGCGTCGCGTCGCCCCCCGTCGATCTGTCATATCTCCCGTACCGGACGAACTCTTTTTGTTAGTACTTCGATACGACGTCTAATACAGTGCTAACTGCGACCGACTCGGCCCGACAGTCTGTGAACTGACCGCCTTTCGATCAGGCCGAAGCCGAATGCCTCTAATATTTCCGCTATCTCGGACACAATAGATCCGGGAGATGGCGACGGCGGACGAGAATGGTCCACTGACCGTCGCGAACTCAGATCAGTACCGGAAATCGCACTATGTCGACTCAGACCTGCTACGATGCCCGTCTCCGATTTCCCTGCGCTGGTCGCGGACCCCCCGATCTCGTTGCGACTGTAGTGCACACCTAATCGATCCGACTGTACACGAAAGATCACATATATGACTGTTCGAGCTGCCCCGCGAGTACTCCCCGGACTGCTCGTACTCCTCGTCGGCGGCGTCCTCGCGCATCTCCTTTCGACGGCGGTCCTCGGCGTCAACAGGCTCCTGTTGGCGGTCGGGTTGGGCGTCCTGCTGGCCAACGCTGTCGGCGTCCCCGAGTGGGCCGAACCCGGCGTCGAGACGCACAGTCGCTGGCTGGAACTCGGGATCGTTCTGATGGGCGCTCGCGTCGCGGTCGATCAGTTGCTGGCGACCGGGCCGACCCTCCTGCTGCTCGTCGTCGGGTTTCTCGGCTTCAGTCTCGTGTTCGTCGAACTCGTCGCCCGCGAGGTGTTCGAGATCCCCGAGCGACTGGGCTCGCTGCTGGCGGCCGGCTACTCGATCTGCGGCGTCTCGGCCATCGTCGCCGTCTCCAGCGGCGTTCGCGCGAAGGCCGACGAGATCGCGTACGCGGTGGCGACGATTCTCCTGTTCGACGCGGTGACGCTGGCGGCGTACCCGACGATCGGACGCCTCCTCGATCTCTCCGACATCGTGTTCGGGGTCTGGTCGGGGATCAGTATGGTCAGCACGGGCCCGGTCGTCGCGGCCGGATTCGCCTACTCCGAGCAGGCGGGGCAGTGGGCGACGATCACCAAACTCGGTCGGAACGTGTTCATCGGAGTCGTCGCCGTCCTGTACGCCGTCTACTACGCTCGCCGCGACAGCGACGACACCTCGGCGGCCGCGAGCTGGCGGTCCCTCTGGGAGCAGTTCCCCACGTTCGTCCTCGGGTTCGTCGCGGTCGCGGCCGTCGCCAGCGCCGGACTGATCCCGCCGGCGGTCGTATCGCTCCTCGAACGCGGCTACCAGTGGCTGTTTCTCGTCGCGTTCGTCGGACTCGGGACGAGCATCGAGATCAGGAACCTGCGGAACACCGGTGTTCAGCCGCTACTGGTCGTCCTGGCCTCGCTTCTCACCGTCAGCGGGCTCTCCCTTCTCGCGTCGCTCCTGGCGTTCGGTTGAGAGTCCGTCCGGAACGGTCGAAACCGGCCTCTTTGGCCCGGTGAGCGCCGGCGTCGTCCCGCCGCTCACTCCTCGTCGTACCGCGACGGGGGGTCGGCGTCCTCGTCGTCGAGCCGTCGCACGGATGGCTTCGTGCCGCGCCGGAGCCGACGCGGCTCCGCTCCGTCCGTCGAACCGCGGTCGTCGTCGGCCGTCCACGACTCGTGGCACTCGGGGCAGTAGTTGCCGTCGTAGCCGTTCGGCCGGACGAACTCGGTCCCGCAGTCGAGGCAGGTCACGTGCGCTCGCGTCATCGTCGTCGGGGGGAGGCGGGGATCTCGGTCATCGTGCGTTCGGATGTTCGAAGGGTCCACAGCCGGATAAGTTCGTCACCGCCGGGGCGGTTCTCCCGCTCGGGAGTCGCGGACGCCGTCCCGCCGTCCGAGCGCCGACTATTTACTCGCGCGGAGACGATTCCGAGGCGTGCAGGAGGCGCTTCGAGTCGGCATCGCGGTGTTCAACGCGGGCGATCACCACGTCGCTCACGAGGCCTGGGAGGAGCCGTGGCTCGCGCTGGCGGACGGAACGTCCGAGGAGCGGTTGCTCCACGGGCTCATCCAGTACGCCGCGGCGGTCCACCACGGCCGCCGACGCAACTGGAGCGGGCAGCGCGGGCTGGCCGAGAGCGCGGCGGACTACCTCGCGGACGTCGACGACTCGCGAGTGAACGTCGACGAGGTCCGCGCGTACCTCCGACGGCTCGCCGCGGACCCGGAACTCGCAGAGCGCCGTCGGCCGCCCGCGCTACGATACGACGGCGAGACGCTGGAGCCGACCGACCTGTCGTTCGAGGAAGTCGCGACCGCGGTGACGCTCCTCGCGACCGAGTACGAGTCGTTCGAGACGAGCGTCGTCGACGACGCGGTTCGGTACGCCGGCGAGGAGCTGGCAGCGGACAGCTCTCCCGAGGGGACGCCGCAGCGGCGCTCGCGCGGTTTCGCCGGGATGCTCTTCGCCTTCGCCGCGGACCGGGACCGGCGCTCGCTCGTCTACGAACGGCTCCGCGGACACGTCGGACAGCGGCGAAGCGAGGAGTCCGACGTCTCGGGGCTCTTCGATTGATCCGCAAAGAAGCCAGTCCACGCAGACCGATCTGCGGGTTTTTCCCGGGCGATTACGCGGGAGCGGCGGCCTTCTTTTTCGTCGCAGACTGCTCTTTGACGAACGTCACCGGGCAGTCGGCCTCGACCAGCACCTTCTGCGCCGTCGAGCCGAACAGGGCCTTCCCCGTAGCCGAGCGACTGCGACCGCCGACGACGACGAGGTCGGCGTCCTCCAGCTCGCTCTGTCGGAGGATGGCGTCGCTCGTCTCGCCGATCGCACCGCGGACGACGTAGTCGATGCCGGCGCGGTCGAGGCGCTCGGCGATCTCGCGGCCGACCCGCGATCGCCGAGCGATGTCGTCGGGGGTGCTCTCGGCGTCGTCGTCGATGTTCAGTTTCTCCGCGATCGCGTCGTACTGCTTCCGGTCGAAGGCGTGAAGCAGGACGATCGTACCGTCGGGGTCGACGATCGAGGTCGCCGTGTCGAGGAGTTCGTCGATTCGCTGTTCGTCGTTCGGGCCGAACGCAAGCAGTACCGTATTCATGCTCATCTTGGTTGTACCAACGAGCCACGACTACTTGAGTCTTTTGAGATTTTAACTTAGATTTGAGTTAATATTTGGCACAAAATACCCGCCCCGTCGAGACGGCCGGCCGTCTTTCCGGACGGGCGAGAGCCGGTGGGTTGCAACCGAGTAAAAAGAGTTATTTCGAGGTGAGTTCACTCTCTGACGATGCCCAACCGACCGTCCAACAGGGAGCCGAACGTCGGCGGCGACCCGCCGCGTTCACGGTGGAGTCGCGAGCAGGCCGCCGGGATCGAGCGCACGCCCGAGACGGTCGCACCGATCATCTACCCGCCGGAGTCGACGCCCGCCAAGGACGTCCACGTCTGGGACACGTGGCTGCTGCGGGACCGTCACGGCCGCCTGGCGGACCTCGACGGTTGGCGCGTCGTGTTCTCGCTGACCGCTCCGAAAGACCTCCTCCCCGGCAAGCGCCACGACGTCGCCAGGATCCGCTACTTCTACTCGCGCGACGGTCGGCAGTGGCACGACGGCGGCCCCGTGTTCGACGGCGGCGCCCTGGGACAGCGGCAGTGGGCCGGATCGGCGCTGTACGACGACGGCGACGTCTACCTCTACTACACCGCGGCCGGGACCGAGGGGGCCGCGGAACTGACGTACACGCAGCGTCTCGCGGGCGCGTCGGGCGGGAAGGTCACGACTACCGACTCGTCGCTCTCGATCGACGGTCCGTGGACCCACCGCGAACTGCTCCGCCCCGACGGCGAGTGGTACGAGACCGAACCGCAGTCCCGCGGGATGATCTACACCTTCCGCGATCCGTGGTTCTACGAGGACCCCGAGACGGGCGAGGTCTGTCTGCTGTTCGAGGCCAACGCGCCGGTCCCGGCGGGCAGCGACCGCTGCGGCGGTGACCCCGCTCGCCAGGAGTTCAACGGCGCCGTCGGCGTCGCGGTGTCGCCGTCGGGCGATCCGATGGAGTGGGAGCTCCGCCCCCCGATCCTCGAGAGCGTCTGCACCAACCAGGAGCTCGAACGGCCGCACGTGGTCTACTGGGAGGGGCGGTACTACCTCTTCGTGTCGAGCCATATGCACACCTTCGCGCCCGGGATCGAAGGGTACGACGCGCTCTACGGCTTCGTGGCCGACTCGCTGGGCGGTCCGTACCGGCCGCTGAACGACTCCGGGTTGGTCGTCACGAACCCCCACAACGCCCCCTTCCAGGCGTACTCGTGGATGGCCTTTCCGCACCGCGAGGAGATCCTCGTCGAGAGCTTCTTCAACTACTTCGACTTCGCCGGCGACTCCCTCGACGAGATCGCGCACCTCTCCGAACGCGAACAGCGCCGCCGGTTCGGCGGGACCCTGGGACCGACGATCCGACTCGGGGTCGACGGCGACCGGACGCGGGTGCTCGGCACGCTCGATCACTGGCACATCCCGACGCTGAACGAGCCGCTTCCCGACTTCGACGTCGACGATCCCGCCGGGGCCGTGCCCGGGGACGGCGACGGGCCGCTCGGCCCGTCGGCCAGACGCGATTTCCGGGAGTCGGAGTACCTCGACTGCGACGGCGCGGCGACCGACGGGGGGGACCCCCGGCCCGAGCTGGTCGGCTCGTACGACGGTTACTCGATATAGGGTGAACTCGGCTCGTACGACGACTACGCGATGTCTCCCGGAACCCTAGCGAGTCGCGGGTGTCGATCGCCGCTCGCGCGCCCCCGACGGCGACCACGCGTCGCCCAGTTCCCACACCGAGAAGTCCGCGACTTCTGCCCGGCCGCCGAGGGCGGCGACCGCGAGGCCGGTGCTGTCGTCCCGCGTGGGATAGACGCGGCTCGTCAGGCAGTGACGCTCGTTGACGAACGCCTCGATCACCGAGCCGTCGAGGAACAGCCGCAGCGACAGCGGTTCGTCGTACGGCGTGACCCCCATCCGCTGCTCGTCGCTCCGGGCCCGGGGGTCCTCGCTGGCGTTCGCCCGGTCGACGACCAGTTCGTTTTCGGCCGTGTAGCTGATCTCGGTTCTCTCCCGCCGGTCGGGCGACTCGAAGACCGACAGCGTCACCGCGTCGGCGTCGCGGAGCGATATCGTCGCTGTCAGCTCCAGCGTTCGACCGCTCGCCGGTAGCTCCCGCCGCTCGTCGTCGAGGTCGATCGCGGCCGAGTCGACGTATTGTGTCTCTCTGAGATCTTTCAGTTGATCTGCCGGGCGCTGTCTGAGATCGCCCGAGTCGTCCACGTCGATGCGGCGCGGCACCGACAGCGACCCCGACCACCCGGCGTCCCACTGGGCCTCGTCGTCGCGGGCCTCCGGGAGCCAGCCCCAGGTCAGGTAGCCGTCGTCGACCGCCATCGACTGCGGGGCGTAGAAGTCGCCGTGATCCAGTATCCCCCGCGATTCCACCTCGAAGCCGTCGTCGCTGCGCTCGCCGACGAAGTACACCACGTCCTCGTAGTTGGAGACGTGTAGCAGCTCCTTCTCACCCAACCGCAACAGTTCCGGACACTCCCAGACGGCCCCCGAGTCCGCCTCGTCGCCGACGAGCAGCGTCCCCTCGTACGTCCAGTCCCGGAGGTCCTCGGACGTGTAGTGGAAGGCCGTGCCGCCGACGTCGGCGACGCCGGAACCGATGATCTGGTGCCACTGATCGTCCTCGTACCAGACGTTGTGGTCCCGGAACTCCGCCTCCCAGTGTTCGGTCTCCAGGACGTCCACGTCGGTCGGGGCTGATTCGATGACCGGATTTGCCGGGTCTTTCGTCCACGACCGGAGCGACCCGTCGGTTGCGGTCGCCAGACACGGGAGCTGTTTGCGCCCGCGTCCCCCGGTGTACAGCAGCGTCGGCGTTCCGTCGTCGTCGACCGCACAGCCCGACCAGCAGCCGTCGCGATCGGGGCCGTCGGGCGAGGGCGCGAGCGCGAGCGGCTCGTCTCGCCAGTGGACGAGGTCGTCGCTGACGGCGTGACCCCAGTGGATCGCGTGGTGGTACGGCCCGGCCGGGTTGTACTGGTAGAACACGTGATACCGCCCCTCGTGTTCGATGAGGCCGTTCGGGTCGTTGATCCAATTCGCCGGCGGGGAGATATGGAACCGGGGGCGGTGCGGGTCGTCGCGGAGGCGCGCGCGGAGGCGCTCGAAGCCCCCTCGGTCCACCGGACGGTCGAACCACGGGTCGGGGCCGGCCGCCAGCGATTCGACGAAGCCCGCGGCGACGCGGTCGCGGTTGGCGGCGATTTCGTCGGCCGGATCGGCCCCGAACGCCAGCGTGCTGGCCCCCAGCACCGCGCCGTCGCCGTGGTGCCAGGCGACCACCGACGTCTGCACGGGGCGGTCGTGTTCGCCCTCGACGGTCGAGGCGAGCACCTCGCCCTCGGCCGGGAGGACCGCCTCGTACCGCGCGAACGGCACCGTCCCGTGGTCTGCGATCGGAATCCGCAGGCCCCCGAACCCCTCGACGGCGGGGTGGTCGTCGTACACGGACCGCCACAGCAACCCGGTCGGAGCCGACACGCTCGCCGTGCCGACGGCGTCGGGAGCGACCGGGTCGATCCCGAGCGGTTCGACCGCGCTCACGGCTCGGAGGCCGAGGAGGAGGCCGCCGCCGTCGCGCACGTAGTCGGCGAGCGCCGCCGCGACACCCTCGTCGATATCGCTCGGGTCCTCGGCGCGGTGCCACCAGATCACGTCGTGTGACATCGATGCGGCGACGTCGTCGGTCCCGATCACGTCGAGGTCGTACCGGCCGCTCGCCCACTCCCGCGCGGCCGCCTGTTGGTCGCTCGGGCGCCCGTCGACGAGAAACCCGACGCGAATCGGCGTCGAAACCATACCGAGATTAATTCGCCCCCGAATAAAAACGCAACCCATCCGGCGGGAAATTATTAACTCGATCTCGGGTAGTTCTCACAACGGTTAATACGGAACGGGCGGAAGCGGAGACGACGATCGGGGATCCGACGGCGGTCACCTCCCCTTTGCTCGTGGCCGACGGGGCGAGTCGCGTGGGCCGACGAGGCGGTTCGTCGGTCGAACCGCAGTGCGCGGCCGCTCGCTCCGCGCGCCGGCGAAACAGACACCACGACCCGCCGACGGACTCCCGTCTACACCTCCCAACTATGAGAGAACGCACCTGGTGGAAGGAAGCGGTCGTATATCAGATCTATCCGAAGAGCTTCAGCGACTCCGACGGCGACGGGTTCGGGGACCTCCCGGGGGTCATCGAACGCCTCGACCACCTCGAGCGACTCGGCGTCGACTGCGTCTGGCTCAATCCGGTCTACGAGTCGCCCCAGCGCGACAACGGCTACGACGTCAGCGACTACCGCGCGGTCCACCCGGCGTTCGGGACGATGGACGACTGGGATCGCCTCCTCGAGGAACTCCACGAACGCGACATCCGGCTCGTGATGGATATGGTCCCCAACCACACGTCGTCGGACCACGAGTGGTTCCAGCGGTCGCGGTCCGAGCCCGACGGCGAATACGGCGATTACTACATCTGGCGCGAGGGCAGCACCGACGCGAACGGCGATCCGGTGCCCCCGAACAACTGGGAATCCTTCTTCGGGGGATCCGCCTGGGAGTACGACGAGGAGCGCGAGGCGTGGTACCTCCACCTCTACGACGTGAGCCAGCCGGACCTCAACTGGCGGAACCCCGCGGTCCGCGAGGCGATGACCGACACGATGAACTGGTGGCTGGATCGGGGGATCGACGGGTTCCGCCTGGACGTCGTGAACCTGCTCTCGAAGGCCGAAGGGCTCCCGGACGGAGATCCGAGCAACGACTGGGTCGGGAGCGAGCACTTCGTCGACGGGCCGCGAATCCACGAGTACCTCGGCGAAATCCGAGAGAACGTGTTCGCCGGCACCGACGCCGTCGCCATCGGCGAGATGCCGAACCTCGACCTCGACCACGCGCGGCAATACACGGGCCCCGACGGCCCGCTTGACCTGGTCTTCCACTTCGAACACGTCGGCCTCGACTTCGGCGAGCGGGGTCGGTGGGACGTCGGCGAGTGGGACCTCCGCGACCTCAAGCAGACCTTGCACCGCTGGCAGGACGGTCTCGACTGGAACAGCCTGTTCTTCGAGAACCACGACCAGCCCCGGTCGGTCTCGCGGTTCGGCGACGACGAGCGCTACCGCTACGAGTCGGCGACGGCGCTCGCGACGATCCTCCTGACGCTCCGCGGGACGCCGTTCGTCTACCAGGGCCAGGAGATCGGGATGACCAACGGGACCTTCGAGAGCCTCGAGGACGTCAGCGACGTCGACACCGTGCGGAACGTCCGGGAACTGATCGCCGAGGGAGTCGTTAGAGACTACGAGTCGATCCGCCACGTCGTCGACCATCGGACGCGAGACAACGCGCGGACGCCGATGCAGTGGGACGACACGGCCCACGCGGGCTTCACCGACGGCGAGCCGTGGATCCCGGTCAACGAGAACTACCCCGAGATCAACGTCGCCCGCGAGCGCGAGCGGACGCCGTCGGTGCTCTCGTATTACGAGTCGCTGATCGACCTCCGGGACCGGACCGAGGCGCTCGTCTACGGGGACTACGAGTTGCACCGCCCCGACGACGAGCAGTTGTTCGTCTACACGCGGACGCTGGGAGACGAGCGGATCGTCGTCGTGATCAACTTCTCCGAGCGCGATGCGACCGCGGACCTCGACGTGCTCGAACCGGACGCGTCACTGCGTCTCGGCAACTACGACGAAACCGCCGCGGATCCGCCCGCGACGCTGGCACTGCGGCCGTACGAGACGCGGCTGTACGAGCAGTCGATCTGAGGCGGCCGCCGCGACGGCCCCTCCCGGACGTTCCGTTCTCGCCCGATCACTCGAACGTATAGAGCCTGACCTCGCACGACGGACAGAAAAGCGTCTCTCTGGGGACGTCGTTCGGGCCGGTGTGACCGCCGCAGCAGTCCATTTCGTTCCCCCGTTCGAGTTCCGTCCCGCACTCGGGACAGTCGTCGAGGAACATCCGACAGGTCTGGGCGGCCGCCAGCGCCGTCGCGTCGTCGTCGACGAACGCGGCCGCCGCTCTCGCTCCGCCCACCTCCGCGACGGCGACCGGCCGCGAGAGCCACGTCTCCTCGACGGCGTTCGCGTCGGCGTGGGGTGCGAGCGCGACCCACTCCTCGCCGTCCTGGCTGACTGCGTCGGCGGCCGCCGCCGGCGAAACCTCCAGTGCGGCGTCGGCCAGCGCCTCGGTTTCGAGTCCCCGGAACTCCTCCATCTCCGCGTGCCACTCCGCCTCGAACGCCGCGGTGGGGACGATCGTGTCGCCGTCGATCGCCAGGACCCCGGCGGCGACGAGCCGATCCAGCAGGTCGCCGCCGTCGGAATCCGCCGGTCCGCCGGTCGTCCCGGAATCACCCGGTCCGCCAACCTCCCCGGGACGATCGGTACTTCCGGATCCGGCAGTTTCCTCGGATCCGTCCTCCGACGCGCCGCCGTCGGCGCTGAGCGTCCCCGACGCCGCCGGCGCGTCCGTCCCGTGGAACAGCGCGTCGCCGCCGGGGACCCGCGCGACGATCCGCGGCGCGAACCGGGGCGTGCCCGGGATCAGGTAGCCCCGGAGTCCGACGAGAAGCAGTCCGACGGCCGCAACGAGGACCGACAGGAGCGACGAGAGCGAAAACAGCGCCGCCGAGAGTGCGCCCAGGAGCGCGACGTTGACGACGGTGCACGGCCAGCAGCGGTTCTCCCCGGTGTGCTCCGGTCGACGGAGACTGGCGAGGTGCGAGGGACTCATCCGTTCGAGGTACCCGCCGCCGCGAAATCAACGTTCCGCCGGCGGCGGCGAGGCCGCTGGGACGGTGCACTGAACGGGTACTCGAATCCGTGTGAAACCCACTCAGCGTAGTTTTTTGCCGTTCGCTCCGGTATCGAACACAATGGTCGATATGGAATACACGACGCTCGGTGAGACGGGGATGGAGGTCTCCCGGCTCGCGCTCGGGTGTATGAACTTCGGATCTGGGGAACCGTGGATGATCGACGACGAGGAGAAGTCACGAGAGATCATCGAGCGCGCGCTGGAACTGGGGATCAACTTCCTGGACACCGCCAACGTCTACTCGCGGGGCGAGAGCGAGGAGATCGTCGGGCGGGCGATCGAGGAGTACGACCGGTCGGAACTGGTCGTCGCGACGAAGGTGTACCACCGGATGCGCGAGGGACCGAACGGCGCGGGGCTCTCGCGGAAGCACGTCCTCGACCAGGCCGAGGCCTCGCTGAACCGGTTGGGAACCGACTACATCGACCTCTATCAGATCCACCGCTGGGACGACGACACGCCGGTCCACGAGACGCTGTCGGCGCTGGATCACCTCGTCGACGAGGGCGTCGTCCGCTACGTCGGCGCGAGCACGATGCCCGCTTGGAAGTTCACCCGCGCGCTGTACGCCGCCGACGTCGAGAACTACGAGCGCTTCGTCTCGATGCAGCCGGAGTACAACGCGGTCGACCGACACGAGGAGGCGAACGTGCTCCCGGCGTGTGCGGCCGAGGGCGTCGGCGTCCTGCCGTGGTCGCCGCTGGCGGGGGGCTTCCTGACCGGCAAGTACTCACGAGACGAAGAGCCCGAGTCCGGCCGCGCGGCGACCGACGAGTACACCGCCCGGCGGTTCACCGAGGAGAACTGGGCCGTGTTGGACGAGATCCGCGACATCGCCGAGTCGAAGGGCGCGACGCCCGCGCAGGTCGGCATCGCCTGGCTGTTGCACAAGGACGTCGTCACCGCGCCGATCATCGGCCCGCGGCGACTCGACCACCTCGAAGAGAACGTCGAGTCGCTGGGGATCTCGCTCACCGACGCGGAGATCGAGCGGATCGAGGCCCCGAAGACGCCGCGCTGGCCCGCTCCAGGGAAGGACTGAGGCCGTGCCGCCGTCTCACCGAACGCCGCGGTCGACTCTGGACGCGACACCGTTTAGTCGCCGCCGCGCCCCCGAACGCGTATGGACACCGAGTCGCTCGTCGAAACGTTAAAATCGGCGGGGCTGTCGCCGTACCAGGCGGACGCGTACGTGGCGCTCCTGGATCTCGGGACCGCCTCGGCGACCGACGTCGCCGACGCGAGCGACGTCCCGGCTCCGCGGATTTACGACGTCCTCCGGGCCCTGGAGGACCGCGGATACATCGAAACGTTCGAACAGGCCTCGTTGCGAGCGCGAGCGCACAGTCCCTCGACGGTGCTGGACGATCTCACGGAGCGGGCGGACAGACTGGAGCGCGCCGCCCAGGAGGTCGAAAAGCGGTGGGAACAGCCCGAACTGGAGGCGGGGGACGCGAGCATCGTGACGCGTTTTCAGACCGTGATCTCCCGCGCGAAGTCCTTCATCGCGAGCGCCAGCCACCAGGTCCTGCTCTCGACGACGCTCGAGAACTTCGAGCAGTTGCGGCCGGCGCTGCAGGACGCGATGGACCGCGGGGTCTCCGTCCGCGTCTCCGTACATACGGACGACGAGGCGGTCTCACTGAACGCGGACCGTTTTGCCGGCCTCTGCACGGAGGTCCACCACCGACCGCTTCCCGCCCCGTTCGTCGCGCTCGCCGACCGCCGCCGTGCGTGCTTCGCGCACCACCCGGACTCCTACGACCGCTACGGCGTCCTCGTCAACGACCGGACCCACACGTACGTGTTCTACTGGTACTTCCTCACCTGCCTGTGGGAGCCGTGGGAGCGGGTCTATCGGGCGTCCGAGGAGGGCTACCCGATCGAGTATTTCGACGTGCGGCACCTCGTTCGAGACCTCCGCGACGTCGACTGGGAGGACGAACCGGTGCGCCTCCGCGTGGAGGGTTACGACACCAACACGGGCGAGGAGTGTCGCCTCGAGGGGACCATCACCGACGTCCGCGTGCCGTTCGACGCCGAGGCGGCGACCGGGTTCGAACTCGCCGGACAGGTCACCGTCGACCTCGACGTCGACGGCGAGCACGTGAGCGTCGGCGGCTGGGGCGCGATCATCGAGGACGTCGAGGGTACCAGACTTACCGTCTTCCGGTGATCCGATACCTCGAACGCGATAATTTGAGGGACAGAGCCACAGCACTGCCGGCGTCTCTCTTCTCTATATCTATTAACAACTGTCGTTGTAAAATCCCATGGGTATATTAATCATTGTTACTTATACCTAGGTGATGCCTCAAGATAGCACTTCGAACGGCGTCTCCCGACGACAGTACCTCGCGGCAACGGGCGCGCTCGGCGCGGTCGGGCTCGCGGGCTGTTCGGGTGGCGGCGACGGCGACGGCAGCGGTGACGGCGGGGGCGACGGCGGTTCGACCGACACCCCGATCGGCACGTCGACCTCCGACGAGGAGGTCACCATCCAGATCGCGGCGGACTCGAACTTCTCGAACGCCGCCGACGAGATCTCCCAGACGCTCCACGAGGACGGTGGACTCCCGGACAACATCTCCATCGAGTTCCTCGCCGGCTCGTTCACGACGGGGGACCGACGCTCGCAGTACCAGCAGATCCTCTCGGCCGGCCAGGGGCGCCCGACCGTGATGATGATGGACAACGGGTGGACGATCCCGTTCATCGCGCGGGGGCAGATCGCCAACCTCAGCCAGGCGCTCCCGAGTTCGATCACTGACTCTGTGATGAACGACTACCTGGAGAATATGGTCGCGACGGCCCAGGGGCCGAACGGCGACCTCTTCGGTATCCCGCTGTTCGCGGATTTCCCGACCATCCAGTACCGCAAGGACCTGATGCGCGAGGCGGGCTACTCCGACTCCGACTTCGACACCTGGGCCACCGAACCGATGACGTGGCAGGAGTTCTCCCAGGTCGTCAGAGAGACGATGGACGCGACCGACACGCAGACCGGTTTCACCTGGCAGGGCTCCGCGTACGAGGGCCTCGCCTGCTGTGACTTCATCGAGTTTATGGGCTCGCACGGCGGGTCGTACTTCGGCGAGTTCGAGAACTACTTCGGCCCGATCGGCGACCGCCCGGTCACGGTCGACCAGGAGAACGTCATCAACGCCGTTCGGATGATGCGGACGTTCATCTACGGCCAGGACGACGACGACGCCCTGGAGGGGTACGCGGACATCTCCCCCGACGCGGTCGTCCAGTACACCGAGGAACCCTCGCGGGAGCCCTTCACCAACGGCGACGTCGTCGCCCACCGCAACTGGCCGTACTCGATCAACATCAACGGGGCCGAGGACGCCTTCGGCGAGGACCTCGGCGTGATGCCGATCCCCTACGCGGTCTCTCAGGAGGACTCCCCGTACGAGTCGATCGGCGGCAGCACCTCGGCGCTCGGCGGCTGGCACCTCACGCTCAACCCGAACGCCAACGACGCCCGCAAGCAGGCGGCCGTCCAGCTGTTCCGAGCGCTGCAGAACGACGAAGTCCGGCTCCGGATGTTCGAGATCGGCGGGTGGACGCCGCCCATCGCGGACCTCATCAACACCGAACGGACTCAACAGCTCGAAATCATCGGACGGTACGTCGACAGCCTGCAGGTCGCCGGCGAGAACGCGCTCCCGCGCCCCGTCACGCCCGTGTGGCCGCAGCAGTCGGATCAGATCGCCTCGGAGGTCAACAACGCGCTCCGACAGGAGAAGGGTTCTTCGGAGGCGATGGCCGACCTCCAAGCGTCGCTCGAATCCATCGAGAGCCAGGCGTAAAGACAGAGACACCCACAATTTATTATTAATGATCGACTTTCGTACTATGTCGATACTATGAGTACCGAACACCGCACGGGAGACGCACCCGAGAGCGGCGACCGCGGGTTGTACGCGTCTGTGGTCAGCTGGATGGAGAACCTCTCTGAGACACAGTACGCGTACCTCCTCTTGACGCCCGCGTTCCTGTTGCTCGGGGCCATTGCCTTCTGGCCGCTACTGTCGACGTTCCGGCTCTCGATGTTCGCCGACAGTTTTGGCCAGGCGAGCGTCGGGAACTTCATCGGACTCGGAAACTACGTGGCGATCATCACCGGGGAACGCTCGGCGTTGCTGCCGTCGCCGTTCCTCCCGGAGGCCCTCACGACGCGAGCGTTTTTCAACAGCGCGCTCGCGGTGACCGTCATCTTCACCGTCATCAGCGTGTTCTTCGAGACGATCATCGGGTTCGTCCAGGCGCTCGTACTCGATCAGGAGTTCCGCGGCCGGCGGTGGGTCCGGGTGGCGATCATCCTGCCGTGGGCGATCCCGATCGTCGTCCAGGGGATGATCTTCTACCTGATGTTCCAGCCGAATATCGGGTTCCTCGTCGGGACCTCCGACAATCCCGCGTTCCTGAATCAGTTGGGGCTGCTGTCGACGACGCCGCTCGCGAACGCGCAGGACGCGACGATGATCGCCATCGTGGCCGACGTCTGGAAGACGACGGCGTTCATGGCGCTCCTGATCCTCGCGGGGATGCAGTCGATCGACCGCGGCCTCTACGACGTCGCGAAGGTCGCGGGCGCGTCGGCCTGGCAGCGGTTCAAGTACGTCACCTTCCCCATCATCCTGCCGACGGTGATGGTGGCGATGCTGTTCCGCACGATCCAGGCGATGCGCGTGTACGGTCTCATCGAGACCGTCTCGGGATGTACGACCGTCCCGTCGCTGTCCTGTCTGGTGGTCACGACGTTTAACAACCGGATGCTCGGCTCCTCGGCGACGATCGCCTTCATCACCGCGGCGATCATCGCCGTGGCCGTCTCCGTGTACATCGTGGGCTACGTGCGAGGTGGACAATGAGCGACGGATCGACGCGTTCCGACGGCGGCGTTCAGTCCGACCGCCACGAACCCGAACTCACCAGGGGACCGTTCCAGCGCTGGGTTCAGAAGTCGATCAAGGACCCGAAACGCGTCTACCGCGCGATGTTCTACGTCGCGACGCTCTTTTTCCTCGTGACGACGCTCTTTCCCTTCTACTTCCTGCTGGTGCTCGCGGTGACGCCAGACACCGGCAGTCTGGCGGTTCTCCCGCAGCTCAGCACGCTCGAATTCGGCGTGTTCCTCGACGTGTTCGACCGGATCAACTTCCTCCGGTACATGCTCAACAGCGTCGTCTTGGCGCTTTCGACCACCGCCATCGTCCTGTTCCTGGCCAGCCTGGCCGGGTACGTGTTCGGCCGACTGGAGTTCCCCGGACGCCAGCCGCTGATGCTTCTCATCCTGGCGATCAGTTACTTCCCGCCGGCGGCGTTCTTCGTCCCCCTGTATCAGCTGTTCACGGGAAACGTGGTGAACGGGCTGAGCCTCTACAACACGCCGGGCGCGATGATTCTCCCCTTCAGTTCGCTGTTTATGCCGCTGTCGATCTTCATTCTCACGACGTTCTACGGGCAGATTCCCGACGGACTGGAGGACGCCGCCCGGGTCGAGGGCACGACCCGACTGGGCGCGCTGTTCAGGGTGATCGTACCGCTCTCGGCTCCCGGAGTCGCGACCGCGGGCGTCCTCACCTTCATCGCCGTCTACAACGAGTTCTTCTTCAGTCAGTTGATGAACAACGGTCAGCCGGAGAACTGGGCGCCGATCGTCGGCGGACTCCTCAGCCTCCAGCGGGCCGGCCAGTTCGAGGTCACCTACGGCGTGATGGCCGCCGGGAGCATCATCGCGGTGATCCCCGTCGCCATCCTCGTCGTGGTCGCACAGGAGAAAATCGTTAGCGGGCTCACCTCCGGAGCGCTCAAGGAGTAACTATGGCACGAGTTCAACTCGAAAACGTAAGCAAGCACTACGACGACGTAACGGCGGTCAACGACATGAATCTCGACATCCGGCACGGCGAGTTCATCTGTCTCGTCGGGCCCTCTGGATGCGGGAAGTCCACCACGATGGAGATGGTCGCGGGGCTGACGAAACCCTCGGAGGGGACCGTCCGCATCGGCGAACGCGACGTGACGAACCTCCCGCCGAAGGACCGCGGGATCTCGATGGTGTTCCAGAACATCGCGCTGTTCCCGCACATGGACGTCTACGAGAACATCTCTTTCGGGCTCCGGCTCCGCGATTACGAGAAGGAGGAGATCGACCGGCGCGTCGACGACGCCGCGGAGGTGGTCGAACTCGGCGGGATGCTCGATCGGATGCCCGACGAGATGTCGGGCGGGCAGCGACAGCGGGTGGCGATCGCACGGGCGATCGTCCGCGACCCGGACGTGTTCCTGATGGACGAACCGCTGGCGAACCTCGACGCGAAGCTCCGCGTCCACATGCGGACGCAGCTCCAGCGACTCCACCGCGAACTCGACACGACCATCATCTACGTCACGCACAACCAGGCGGAGGCGATGACGATGTCGGACCGGATCGCCGTCCTCGACACGGGCGAACTCCAGCAGATCGCTCCGCCGCTCGTGTGCTACAACGAGCCGGCGAACCTGTTCGTGGCGACGTTCATCGGCTCGCCCTCGATGAACACGATCCCCGGATCGGTCACGGACACCGGGTTCAGCTCCGCCTACGGCGACGTCCACGTCGAGTTCGATCCGACCGCCGTCGGCGTGACGCCGGGGCAGGAGGTTACGCTGGGCGTCAGACCGGAGGACGTCTACAGCAGTGATCTGCGCGACGAGGTCGCCCACTCGACGCAGGCCGTCTCGACGCGATCGGACGTCCTCGAACCGATGGGCGACGAGATCTTCGTCTACCTGGTGACCGAGGACGTCGACCTCGGCGGCAGTATGGAGGAGGGCTCGGATCCCGGCGAGATCCTGATGAGCGTCGGTCCCGACAGCGACATCACGGAGGGTCAAGACGTCGACGTGGTGCTGGACCGCTCGAAGCTCCATCTCTTCGATGAGAACGGCGACGCCATCGCGCACGGGCTCGTCGAGACGCCCGGCGCGGGTGCGGCCGGAGAGGCGGAGGCCGAAGGGGACGACTGATGGTCGAGGCGGGCGTCCTCGCGTACGTCGGTGCGGTGACGGTCCTGTTCTTCTTCTGGGCGTACGGGCTCGTCTCGTTCGCGCTGGACCTGAAGAACAAGATCGTCCCGGGAGTCCGACAGTACCTCCGCGGCCGCCGCGAGCAGAAGGAGGCGGAACGCGAGCGTCGCGAGCGCGAAGAGCGCGAAAAGGAACTGTACTGACGGCGGGACGCCGTGCTGTCGGTCACCGCACGGCCGCGTCGCTGGTCTGCCGTCTGCCGGACCGGTGGCCCTCTTCGCCGTTTCGCCGTCCTCCGTGGCCGCTCGGACCGTCACGGCGTGGGACCGATTCGGACAAAAAACTGAACGAGTTGGGATGCGTACGTCCTCCCGGCTATGGTGATCCAAGACGACATCAGAGACGCCCTCGACGACGGGAGAGACGAGCTCGTCGGCGTGCTCGCCGAAAACGGCGTACTCCCGACCGTCGTGGAAGATTCGGGCGGATCGGACCTCCTCGGCTCGTCGACCCCGAACTTCCGATTCGAGACGACCGACGGCACGAGCGTCGCCGACCGGCAGACGCGCTCGCGGGCGGTCGACGCCCTCGGGCTGCGCTCGGCGGACGACTGTGAGGCGGTCCGCGAGGAGATCCGGGGTCACGACGCCTGGGACGGCGACTGAACCTCACCGACTGCCTCGCGTCCCTGGTCGACTGTCGCTACCGGCGGTCGCCGTCGACGTGCTCGTCGCCGTTCCACTCCGCGGAGTTGTCCTGGGGGTCGTACCCCAGGACCTCGCGAGCGCGGTCGATCGAGTAGTACTTCCTGTCGTTGTCGGAGACACCGCCAGACGAGTCTGGCGAGGTCCCGCTCGCAGGCTCGCGGGACTCCCGTAGACGATCTCTCGGGAGTCGTCGGTATCGCCCGTCGGTTCGGAGCACCTATGAGTCGAAAGCACACGCCCCCGACGGACGTGGATCGACCGAGGCGACTCGAACCGACCCAACCGACCGAGGCGAGACGACTGTCTCTCAGGTCCCGACAGGACGAGTCAGCCGACCGTTCGCTCGAACTGTACGACAGATACCTCACGTCGTTCTCGGAGTGGTGTATCAAGAATCAGCGAACGGGAAAAACGACGAGCCGTTTTCTGCGTGAGTTAGTTGGAACCGCTCAAACGCACGAAGAGCCGAGGGTCAGCGCTCGCCGTCGATGTGCTCGTCGCCGTTCCACTCCGCGGAGTTGTCCTGGGGGTCGTACCCCAGAACTTCCTTTGCGCGGTCGATCGAGTAGTACTTCCTGTCGTTGTCGGAGATTCCGTAGACGATCTCGTAGTCGTACTCCGCCAGGACGCAGCGCTCGAAGAGGTGCGCGCAGTCGGGGTAGGAGAGCCACATCGCCTGTCCGCGCTCGTAGTCGATCGGCGGATGTCCCTCTGTGAGGTTGCCGATCCGGACGTTGACGACCGAGAGGTCGTGGTGGTCGTGGTAGTAGCGGCCCAGGACCTCGCCGGTCGCCTTGCTCACCCCGTAGAGGTTGCTCGGGCGCGGCAGTTCCGTCCCGTCGAGGCGGAACTCGTCGTCCGGGCGGTACAGCTCCGGCGTGCGCGTGTCGGTCTCGTACGCGCCGACGGCGTGATTCGACGAGGCGAAAGCGAACTTCTCCACGCCGGTCTCGACGGCCGCCTCGAACATCGTCTGCGTGCCGTCGATGTTGTTCTGGAGAACGCTGTCCCACGGCGCTTCCGGACGCGGGTCGCCCGCGAGGTGGATCACGGCGCGACAGCCGTCGACGACGTTGCGGACCGCGGCGTCGTCGGTGACATCCGCGATGAACACGTCGTCGGTGTCGACGCCTGCGGGGAGTTTCGCGCTCGAGAGCGGTTCCCTGTCCAGCAGTCGCCACTCGAACGTCTCACCGAGGTGGCGCAGAATGGCCTGTCCGACGCGTCCGCCCGCCCCTGTCAAGAGAACCGGCTCGTCCATTCACCCGTCCATCCGTGCAGGGGAGGCAAGAAACGTCCGATTTGCGCCGGTGATACGTGGCTGACACGTGTTCGCTCTCGATCCGTGGCGGTCTCGGACCGATTGCCCGTCACGCCTCGCGCCATCACGGTGACGACATCTCTTTTTCTCTCGGTGCCGTGGGTCGACTATGCCCACTGACGCGGAGCAGGCGTGCTTCGAGGCCGGGATCAAGTTCGGATCGCTCTACCACCAGTTCGCGGGGACGCCCGTTAGTCCGGCGAGCGCCGACAGCCTCGGCCGGGCGATGGAGGAATCGATCGAGAACCAGCCGCACTGCGTCGACGTCGACGTCGACGTCAGGACCGACCGCATCGCCGAGGAGCTGGCAGATCGGTCGGCCGAGTACACCGAACTGACGGGCAGGTTCCTCGACGTCGAGATGCGGATCCGGTACGCGGACGTCAGCGTTCGCACCCGGATGGAGATGGAGGACGACTACCCGCTTATGAAACTCGTCTCCGTCGAGGAGTAACCCCGGACGAACCCGGTCGAAACGCCTGATTTCACTTTCACTTTCGGGCTCGTTTTTAACCCCCCGGCCGACGAACAAGATGGTATGAGTAGCCAGAGCACACTCGCGGACGACGACCTGTTCGGAGAGGCCGCCGCGGAGATGCGCGAGGAGGTCGAGAGCCACCTGGCCGACGCGCGAGCCGAGTTGCCCGACCCCGACACCGTGTGGGAGGCCGAGGCCGACAACGTCCTCGGCGTGCTGAACGCGCTCCGATCGGCGCTCGACGTCGACGGCGCGCAGGAGCACCTCCGACAGGCGAAGAAGACCTTCATCGTCGGACAGCGCGCGGACGCTTTTGAAGAGCCAGACTCCCTGGAGGCGGAGGTCGAGTCCGTCGAGGAACTCCTGGCGTCCATCGCGGACGCCGAAGAGATCGTCGGCGAACTCACCGGAACGATGCCACAGCTCCGGAGCCAACTCCAGGAGGCGGCCGAGTCCGGATCGCCCACCGGGGAAACGGAGTCCGATGCGGACGACGACGCCGACGCCGAGGCGGACGACTCGTAACCGTCGGAGGCGGGTGCTCGACCGCTCTACCGGTATCGACGCCGAAACGCGTCCGAGTGCGACCGGTGATAGCGGCGGCGCGACCGACGTCCTAGGGTCGCTGGAACCCCATATCCGGAAAGCGTCCCGTCTCGGACCGGTTTTTAAATACTCGACGAACATACCCACGACCCGATGAGTATCTTCGATACGATCCTGTCGTCGTTGCGATCGCTCGTCGGCAGCGAACGGACCGACGAGTCGGAATCGCCGCCGGACGAGACGGCTCCGTCGGAGTCGTCCCGTGCCGAGGGACGGGTTTCCGTCGAGCGTGAGGCCGAGACAGACCGCGACGCGGCGGACGCGTCCACCGAATCGGCGATCAAGGGGGCCGGCGAGACCGAGACCGAGACCGAGACCGAGGAGGCACCGGGCGAGACTGAGACCGAGGAGGCACCGGGCGAGGCCGACGAGGATGCCGCCTCGACGGAGGGCGTCGCGGCCGAGACGGACGCCGCGGCGTCGACGGAGACGCTCGTCGACGAAGCCGAGGGCAAGGAACCGGCCGAAGTGGTCGAAACGGCCGGCGAGGGGGACGAGGCGGTCGTCCCCGACCCCGACGAGGACGAGGTCGAAACCGCCGAAGACGCGGCCGCGGCCGAGACGGACGCCGCGGCGTCGACGGAGACGCTCGTCGACGAGGCGACGGGACAGGAACCGGCCGAAGCCGTCGCTCCGACCGAGGCTCCCGAAGACGAGGCGGACGAGGAGGAAGACGAGGAACCGGACGTCCCCGACGGGACTGGCGGTTCTGACGATTCGGAAACCGAGGACGGTTCCGAGGCGGACGAGCCCGATGAGGAGGGCTCCGAGGCGGTGGCCGACGATTCCGACGACGCGGACGACTCCGAGGCAGAGGCCGACGACTCCGAGGGATCGAGCGAACCGGTCGAGACGCTCAAGGGCATCGGCCCCGCGTACGCCGAGCGCCTCGGTTCGATCGGCATCGAGACCGTCTCCGACCTCGCGGCGGCCGATCCCGCGGAGGTCGCCGAGGGGATCGACGTCTCCGAGAAGCGAGTCTCCGGGTGGATCGACCGTGCGCAGGACGACGCCTGAAGACGCGTCGCGGAGAGCGGGGGCCGGTCCGAATGGCTGAGTTGCTGTATCACGTCGACGGCGACCTCGTCCCCGCCGATTCGGCGGCCGTGAGCGTCCGCGATCGGGGATTTATGTACGGCGACGCGGTCTTCGAGACCCTGCGGGCCTACGGCGGCGACGTCTTCCGCTGGGACGCCCACGCCGACCGACTCGCCGGCTCCGCGGCGGCGATTTCGCTCGATCACGGCCTTTCCGACGACGACCTGAAGCGACGGGTCGACGAGACGCTGGCCGCGAACGATCTCGACGACGCGTACGTGAAGCTCTCGGTGACCCGCGGCGTCCAGCCGGGGAAGCTGACGCCGGACCCCGACGTCGACCCGACGGTCGTCGTCCAGGTGAAGCCGCTGCCGCGCGGCGGCGTCGGGAGCGATCCCCTCTGGGACGGGCCCGCCGCGCTCCAGACGGCGAAGACGAGACGCGTCCCCGACGCGGCGCTCCCCTCGCGGGCGAAGACGCACAACTACCTGAACGGGATCCTCGCCCGGGTCGAACTCCGCGTCTCCGACGCCGACGAGGCGGTGATGCTCGACGGCGACGGCCACCTCGCGGAGGGCGCGACGAGCAATCTCTTCTTCGTCGAGAACGAGGGGCTCTGCACGCCGAGCCTCGACGGCCCCGTCCTCCCCGGGATCACCCGCGCGGAGGTGCTCGACATCGCCGCCGAGGAGGGGATTCCGGTCCGGGAGGGCGCGTTCACGACCGACGACCTCCGTGAGGCGACGGAGGCGTTCGTGACGAACACCACCTGGGAGATTAGACCGGTAGGGACGGTCGACGGTATCGACGTCGGCGGCGGTCCGGTGACGACCCTATTTCAGCGCCTCTACGACGAACGCGTCGAGGCGGCGCGCTACGGCGGTGACGGGCCGAACGAGACGTGACCACGCCATCACGCGAAACCGTCACGCTTGAACCGCCCGACCGCAAACGCGCGATATGGACGAGGACCGCCGCATCGTCGCGGCCGAGGAGGTCACCGCCGGGGAGACGGTCGTCTTCACCGCGAAGGTCGGCTTCGAGAAGACCGAGGGGCTTCTCACCCGCCTCGAAGACGGCACCGTCGTCGCGTTCACGAACTACTGCCCGCACTGGCGGGACGTCCGCCTCGACAAGGGGTCGAGCGCGCTCGTCAGGAACGGCGAGATCGTCTGTCAGAAACACGGCGCGACGTTCGAGAAATCCAGCGGCCACTGCGACTTCGGGCCCTGCGAGGGCGCGGTCCTCGACACCTTCGAGGTGACCGTCGACGACGGCGCGGTGTACCTCACCGACGACGAGTTCGACGCCGCCGAACCGGGCCTCTCCGAGGAGCGGGACCTCTCTTCTGGCGGTCGAATCGACTTCTAAGAATCGTGTATCGCGACCGACGCGCAGCCGTTCGAGGCGTCTGCTTCGATTCCGAGTAGAGCGACTGAGTGGGAAAGTATCAAGCGAGCATCAGAAGGTAGATTTGAACTACGAGAATCTCGCTGGCGCTCGATTCTCTCGTTCAAATCCACTGACGCTATGACACCGAACTCGATGGACGCGCTGAGACAAGACTCAGCGCTCGGAGGTCGAGTTCGGGAAAATCATAGCGGGAGGTAGATTTGAACTACCGATCTCCGGGTTATGAGCCCGGCGGAATCTCCTGGCTATCCCATCCCGCTATCGAAACGAAGCCGTGGGTTACGGTTAAGGGTTGTGTTTCGCCCGCAGTGTGGCAATTTCACCCGCGGGAGATTCCCGCCAGCGGCCCCGCTCAGGACCGCGTCACGCGCCACGTGATCAGACTCTCGGCGACGTAGTTCAGGAACATCGACGCGCCGATCGCGATCGGGATCGGGATCAGTTGCCAGAGGTCGAACCCGAACAGGGGAACTGAGAGGTCGAGTTGTCGGAGCGCGCGAACGATCAGGAACTGGACGGCGAGGCCGCCGCTGCGGACGAGGTTCGAGCGCAGGAACCGCTTCAGCGTCGGGAGCGTCCCGGGAGCGCCGAGTTCGGAGAACGTCCAACGCTCGTTGATCGCGAACATCACGACGATGGCGACCTCCGCGCCGACGAGTTTCGCGTACTCCCCGAGGACGCCGAGGCCGACGATGAGCGCCGTCGTCGTGGTGATGTCGAAAACCGCGCCGATCGCCCCGACGGAGACGAACTTCCCGAACCGGACGCCCGAGACGAGCGCGTCGACCGTCTCGCGGACCATTCAGTCCGCCTCGGGGGGCTCGGCCGCGTCCGCCGCCGCGAGGCGGTCGACGAGCGACGGTTCGTTCGCCTTCCGGGCGGCGAGCAGTTCGTGGACGCGGTCCTCGCGGAGCAACCGAGCGCGGTGTCGAGACGTCACCAGCGCGCGGGCGAGGCGCAGCGTCGTCCCGACGGTCGAGACGGTCGACTCGGGGCGGTCCTCCCAGCGGACGGGGATCTCTCCGATCCGGTAGTCGAGCGCGCCCGCGACCGAGAGGAGTTCGATGTCCCAGGCGAACCCCGGCTCGTAGAGGTGGCCTCGGATCCGTCGCCACGCGTCGGCGGTGAGCGCCTTCGCGCCGCACTGGTAATCGTGGAGTTGGACGTCCAGAAACCGCCGCGCGAGCCAGGCGAACCCGTCGCCGAGGCGGCGACGGGCGAAGGTCTGGTGGGAGGCGATGTCGGCCTCGGGGTGACGGCGCGATCCGGTCGCGAGGTCGTACTCGCCCGAGGCGACGGCGTCGACGACGGCGGCGAAGGAGTCTGCCGGCGTGCTGCCGTCGGCGTCGGCGAAGGCCAGCACGTCGACGTCGGCGGCGAGTGCCTCGAACCCGGCGGTGATCGCCGCGCCCTTTCCGCGCCGGCCGTCGACGGCCGAGAACTCGACGCAGTCGGGGAGGCTGCCGAGTCGCTCGCGGAGGTCCGGTCTGGGCGCGTCGACCTCGACGCGGACGACGGCGGGGTCGAGGCGCTCACAGAGGGCGTGGAGGTAGCCGCCGAGACGCTCGGGGTCGGGCCGGTAGGCGGGGACGACGATCCCGACGGAACGAGTCATCACGCGGGGATACCCGCTTCTGGGTGAAAAGCGAACCGCTACGGGTCGGACGCGGGCGACACTGGGCGGGAGCACGGAGTCGCGGCCGCCGCATCACAAAACGTATGTCTCGGCGCCTCGGTCGGTGAGACACGGAGTATGGAGTACGCCCTCGTCGCCCGCTGGCTGGTCCTCTATCTCGCGCTCTTCGCGCTCGGCCTCCCGCTCGTCGCTCGGCTCCTCCCCCGGAGCGCGGGCCGCGGCGCGGGACTCGCCGTGCCCGCGGCGCTCGTCGTCCTCAGCGTCCCCGCCTACTGGGTCGGACAGGTGACCTGGGGGCCGATCGCTCTCGCCGCCGGCGTCGTGTCGCTCCTGCTCGCCAGCGCGCTCGCCGGCCTCGACCTCACCGCGCTCCGACGCCGGGAGATCCGTCTCGACGTCGAGATCGACCGCGACGCCGCCACCGACGCCGCGGCGGTCTTCCTCCTGGGGTTCGCGTTCGTCGTCGCCGTGCGCGCGTTCGACCCGGCCGTCTACCCCGTCGGCGGCGAGAAGTTCCTCGACTTCGGCCTGTTGAAGACGCTCGAACGGTCCGCGGTCCTGCCGCCGGAGGACTTCTGGTTCGCGAACGAGGCCGTGAAGTACTACTACGGCGGGCACCTGACGGCGACGCTGCTCGCGTGGTTGACCGCCACGCCGCCGGCGTTCGCCTACAACCTCGCGCTCGCGGGGTTCTACGCCGCGCTCGTCACTGCGGCCTTCGAACTCGCCGGCGCGATCGGGGCGGACCGAGTCCGGTCGGTCGCCACTGCGGGCGGCCGCCTCTCGGATCCGCGGTCGCGGCGACGGATCGCCGGCGCGTTCGCCGTCTTCTTCGTCGGGCTCGCGAGCAACCTCGTCACTGCGGGGCGGTTCGCGCTGCGCGCGCTCCCGGAACCCCTCCGGCGCGGCGCGGCCGAACTCGTCGCCGCGCGGACCGACTACACCGTCGAGCGGATCCTCGCGGGGGCGGACTCGTTCAGCTACTGGAGCGCCTCGCGGGTCGTCCCGGGGACGATCAACGAGTTCCCGCTGTTCGCGTGGCTCAACGGCGACCTCCACGCGCATATGATGGGCACGCCGACGCTGCTTCTGGCCGCGGCGGTCGGATACGCCTACTACCGCACGCCGGAGTCCGACCTTCGGCGGCGACGCGCGCTGCTGTTCGCCGTCCTTCCGATCGTCGCGGCCTGGCAGGCCGTCCAGAGCACGTGGAGTTTTCCGAGCGTGCTCGCGCTCGGGTGGCTGGCCGCGCTGTTCGCGCCCGCCGATCCGCGGACGCTGCTGCCCGGACGGGGGGCGGTGCGTCGACTCCGGGCGGCCGTCGGGGGTCCGGCCGAAACGAACGGCGGCACGGGCGCGTCCGAAACGACCTCGGCCGCGACGCGCGAAATCGGACGAATCACGGCCGCTCTGCTCGTCGCCGCCCTCGCGGCCGTCGTCGCGGTCGTCCTCGCGTCGCCGTTCCTCCTCGGCGCGGCGACCGGCGGCGGCGAGCGCTCGATCGAACTGCTCGGCCCGGAGATGCGGAGCGGACTCGGCGCGCTGCTTCTCGTCCACGGCGCGTTCGTCGTCGGCCTCGGGACGTGGCTCCGCTCCGAACTCCGCGTCGAGCGGCCGTGGACGCTCCTCGCCGCGCTCGCCGCGGTGGTCGTCGTCGGGACGCAGATCGGCTTCGCCGCGCTCGCGGTGTCGGTTCCGCTGCTCGTCGTCGCCTGGGTGGGACTCCGAACCTCGGAGTCGATCGGGTACGGTGCCGTCCTCGTCGTCGCCGGCGCGGGCCTGGCAACCATCGTCGAACTGGTGTACGTGAACGAGCAGGCCGGTCCCGGGCGGATGAACACGGTGTTCAAGACGTACTCGCAGGTGTGGGTGTTCTGGGGGACGGCGATGGGTGTCGCGCTGTCGGGGCTCCTCTCACGAGCCCTGTCCGGGTCGGCGGCCGCAGACGACCGCGCCGGCGACGACGGATCGAGCGAGAGCGGTGCTGTTCGTCGTCTCGCGGGCCTCCCCTGGCGTCGCGTCGCGACTGTCGCGCTCGTGATCGCGCTGGTGGCGTCGACGAGCGTCTACGGCGTCCTCGCGGTCGGAGCCCACTTCGAGCGCGCCGCCGCGGGCGGGACGACGCTCGACGCGACGCGGTTCGTCGAGACCGACCACCCCGAGTACGCGGCGGCGATCGACTGGGTCGACGACCGCGACGGGCGGCCGACGATGCTCGAAGCGCCCGGCACGTCGCGTTACGACGGCGGGAACGACGGTCGCCCGAACGTGATGTACAGTTGGTATGCCAACCCCGCGTCGAGTCTCACGGGCGTTCCGACCGTCGCGGGCTGGCAGCACGAGGTCGGCTACCGGGGGCAGGCGGCCTACCTCGACCGCGTCCGCGACGTCGACGCGATGTACACCGGCAACGAGTCCACGCGCGCGGATCTGCTCCGGCAGTACGAGGTCGAGTACATCTGGGTCGGGCCGGGCGAGCGCGCACGCTACGGGTCGATCTCGTTCGGAAGCGAGGCGATCGACGTCGCACATCGCTCGGGCGACGTGACGATCTACGCGGTCGATCTGGCGGCGCTCGACGGCGAGGCCTCGAACGCGTGAGAGGCGGGTGTCTGCGCGGAAACTCTTACGCGCCGCGCTTCTCGACGACCGTCACGGCCTCGGCGTCGACGGCGACGACGTCCAGGAAGTGCGGGACGAACTCCCGCTTCTCGAACGCCTCGCGCTCGTCTTCGGTGCCGACGGTACACCACAACTGCGGGCGGTCCGCACCGTGGTAGTCGCTCTGGCGGTCGATAGAGAAGCAGACGACCTCCTCGCCGTCGACTTCGATGGTCGCGCCGCGACCGATGTCGGGGTCTCCGCGGATGATGACCTTCTTCATACGTCGTCGTTGGCTCAGTCGGGGCTTAATCGCTTCGGAGACGCGTCGGTGGCCCGCGCGCTGACTCCCGTTCGTCGTACTGCCCCGCCGACGTCGCTCCGAACCAAACGGGTTTTAACTGGCGATGTCGAATTGGGCCCAAGGTCGATATCTATGGAAATGCCACGCCGATTCAACACGTACTGCCCGAACTGCGACGGGCACCACGAGCACGAGGTCGAGAAGGTCCGAACGGGCCGCTCCACGGGAATGAAGTGGAACGCGCGACAGACCCGTCGCGGCAAGGCGGTCATCGGGAACGCCGGCAAGTTCTCGAAGGTGCCCGGTGGCGACAAGCCCACGAAGAAGACGCACCTGAAGTACATCTGCTCGGACTGCGGCAAAGCACACATGCGAGAGGGATGGCGCGCCGGGCGTCTCACGTTCCAGGAGTAACGATGGCAGGAAACTTCTACCGCGTTCAGTGTGAGGACTGTGACAACGAACAGGTCGTCTTCGGCAAGGCCTCGACGACCGTCAACTGCGCCGTCTGCGGGACGACGCTCGCGACGCCGACCGGCGGCGACGCGGAGATCCACGGCGAGGTCGTCGAGACGGTCGAGCGACGCTCGACCGAGGCGTAAGTCTCCCTTCGGAGGTTCCAATACATGAAGTACAGCGGTTGGCCCGAGACGGGTGAGCTCGTCGTCGGCGAAGTCGACGAGATCACGGACTTCGGGGTCTTCGTCGACCTCGACGAGTACGAGAACAAGCGCGGCCTCTGTCACATCAGCGAGGTCGCGAGCGGCTGGATCAAGAACGTCCGCGACCACGTCAACGTGGGACAGACCGTCGTCGCGAAGGTGCTCGACGTCGACGAGGGCTCTCAGCAGATCGATCTCTCGATCAAGGACGTCAACGAACACCAGCGAAAGGACAAGATCCAGGAGTGGAAGAACGAGCGGAAGGCCGACAACTGGATGGAAGTGGCCTTCGGCGAGGACCTCGCCGACGAGCGCTACAGAGAAGTCGCGAACGCGCTGCTCGCCGAGTTCGAGTCGCTCTACGACGGCTTCGAGGCGGCCGCCATCCACGGCACGAGCGCGCTCGAAGACGTCGACCTCGACGACGAGGCGGTCGAGGCCATCGTCCAGACGGCCAGAGAGAACGTCTCCGTCCCGTACGTGAACGTCACGGGCTACGTCGACCTCCGGTGTCCGACCGGCGACGGCGTCGACCGGATCAAGGAGGCCCTCCAGGCCGCGGAGGGCGACGACGACTCGGTCCCCGAAGGGATCGAACTCGAAGTCACCTACGTCGGCGCGCCGGAGTACCGAATCCAGGTCCGCGCGCCCGATTACAAGACCGCGGAGGACGCGCTCGAAGCGGCCGCCGGTCGCGCCAGCGACTCTATCGCGACCGACGGCGGCACCGGCGAGTACCACCGCGAGCGGCACGAAGACGACGAGTGACGACCGGCGTTTCCCCGGAACCCACCTTCGATTCACCGTGAAATCCGACATCCGAGTCTGTGCGGCCTGGCGCGATGTCCACGAGCGGCCGGTGTACTCGCTGTCTCAGACCTGCCCGGAGTGCGGCGGCGAGACGGAGAACTCCGCGCCGGCCCCGTTCGACCCCGAAGACACCTACGGCGAGTACCGACGCGCTCTTAAACGCCGGGTCCGCGAGTGAGGGTATGGACGACATCGAGATCGAGACGGTCGCAGAGCCGGCGCTCCGCGATCCGGCGCTCGTCGAGGGGCTCCCCGGCGTCGGTCACGTCGGGAAGTTGGCCGCGGAGCACCTCCTCGAGGAGTTCGACTCCGAACTCGTCGCCCGCGTGTACGCCGACGAGTTCCCGCCGCAGGTGGGCATCGACGACGACGGCGTCGCCTCGCTGGCGTGTGCGGAGTTCCACGCCGTCGACGCCGGCGAGCGAGACCTCCTCGTGCTGACGGGCGACCACCAGGCGCAGTCGCACTCGGGGCACTACCACATCACCGACAGCTTCCTCGACGTCGCCGAGTCGTTCGACGTCGGCGAGGTGTACGCGCTCGGCGGCGTTCCGACGGGCGAACTCGTCGACGAGCCGGACGTGCTCGGCGCGGTCGCGGACGCCGACGAGATCGAGGCGCTCGAAGACGCCGGCGTCGAGTTCCGCGAGGGCGAACCCGCCGGCGGCATCGTCGGCGTCAGCGGCCTCCTCTTGGGACTCGGCGGCCGCCGCGGCCTCCCGGCCGCCTGTCTGATGGGCGAGACCAGCGGCTACCTCGTCGATCCCTCCAGCGCGCAGGCGGTGCTGGAGGTCTTAGAGGAGGTCGTCGGCTTCGAAGTCGGCTACGACTCCCTCGAAGAGCGCGCCGAGGAGATGAAGGAGGTCGCAGAGAAGATCCAGGAGATGCAGAGCCAACAGCAGGGGATGCCGACCGACGACGACCTGCGATACATCGGCTGAGACGGGTCGACACGGCCGGTCACGTTTTCACGCTTCGACGATTCCGTCCGCTTCTTCCGGCGGGACAGCGAGCCGTCCATCGAGCGACGTCACCGCGCGGCCGCCGACGCGGACCTCGGCACCGACGCGGACGCGAATCTCGCTGGGCCGATCGACGAAGTGCCCCTGCTCGAAGACCATCTCCTCGGGGAAGTCGTCGAACGCGCCGATCTCGCGCAGGTACGCGCCGCACGCGCCGCTCGCGGTCCCCGTCGCCGGATCCTCCGCGATACCGACCGAGGGCGCGAACGTCCGGGCGTGCAGCGTCGAATCGGCGTCGAGCGCGTCGAACGTGAACGCGTAGACCCCCGCGGCGTCGTACTCGTCGGCGAGCGCCTCGACCGCTCCGAGATCCGGATCGGCCGCGCCGAGATTCTGCAGGAAGTTCACCGGGACGATCAGGAACGGCAGGCCCGTGGAGGCGACCGCGGCCGGCGCGTCGGCGCCGACGTCCCGGAGGGCCGCGGAGTCGATACCAAGCGCGTCGCCCAGACGGTCGTAATCGACGTCGACGCGCTCAACTCGCGGATAGTCCTGCGTCATCCAGACGGTCCCGGCGCTCTCGACCTCGATGTCGAGCTCACCGACGTTGGTCTCGACGCTGTGCTCGCCGGGGTCGATCGCGCCGTCCTCCTGCAGGTGCGCGTGCGCGGCGACGGTCGCGTGGCCACAGAGGTCGACCTCCTGGGTGGGCGAGAAGAACCTGAGCTGTCGGTCGGCGGAGTCGGAGGGGCGCACGAACGCCGTCTCGCTGGCACCGAGTTCGCGTGCGATCGCCCGCATCTGTTCGTCGGCGAGGCCGCCCGCGTCGGGGACGACGCCCGCGACGTTGCCGGCGAGCGGTTCGGCCGCGAAGGCGTCGACGAGCAGCGCGCGTCGGGTGTCCATACACGGGCGGACGCGGGCGTTCGTGAAAAGTCTCCCCTCCTCGGTGCTTCCCAGGAAGCGGGTACGCACCCGCCCCGCTGGCCGCGCTACGGACCGCGGCCGGTTGGTGAGCCCGCCGGCGATCCCGTGCTCACGCCGATTGCCGACTGCCGACGTCGGCCGTTCCGCGCGGCGGGGACCGATCGGGGATCAGGAGGCGGACCCGCGTTCCGGTCTCAGACTGCTCGAACGACACCGACCCGCCGATTCGCCGGAGGCTCCATTCGACGATCCAGAGGCCGATTCCGCTCCCGTGGTCGAGTCTGCTCTCCGATCCGGACGCGAGGACGCCGATCTCGGTGTCGGGTATTCCCGGTCCCTCGTCTCGGACGTCGATCCTGAGCGTCTCGCCGCCGTCCTCGAACCCGATGTCGATCCAGACCGTCGGATTCGACACCCCGCTGTGTTCGATCGCGTTCTCGATCACGTTCTCCAGTGCGAGCCGAAGGTGGTCGGCGTCGGTGATCACCCGGACGTCGGCGTCGACGTCGACGTCGACCGTCGCCCCGGCGTACCGTTCGGTGAGATCGGTCGCGACCGAGTCGAGGACGCGTTCGACCCTGACGGGGCGGTAGTGCGGGTCGGACTGTTGCAACTGATCGAACGCCCGGGCCTTCTCTCCGATCTCGGTCAGGTCCGCGCCGTTGCGTTCGATCCGGTCGGCGAACTCCCGGATCTGCTCGTCGTCCGTCTCCGCCTCGATAGTCGTGGCGTATCCCATCACCGCGGTCAGCTTGTTCCGGAGGTTGTGACGCAAGACGCGCGTGAGCACTTCCAGGCGTTGTTCCCGCTCGCGTTCGTCGGTGACGTCCAGGAACAGGACGGTGTGGCCGACGGTGGCGCCGGCCGCGTCTCGGAGCGGCGAGGAGTGCACGGCGAACTCGCGCCGTGATTCTCCACCCGCGACGGTCAGATAGCTCGTTTCTTCGCCTCGAAGCTTTGTGGCGTCGAACGCGAACACCTCGGAGACGTGCGTTCCCGCCGCTTCCGGGGTGACGTCTTCGAAGACGACTTCGGCCTCCGTATTGAAATCGACCAGCCGTTCGGAGTCATCGATGACGACGACGGGATGCGGCAACGCGTCGATCGCCTGCTCGTCCGCGACGCGTCGGGTCGCCGGACTCGTCTCGAACATCCGCTTGCCCACGAACGCGTACGCGTCCAGCGCGGCGTGCGGCAGCGATAGCACCGTTCCCCACTGGATCACCGACGCGCTCCCGAGCCCGGCGAGCCAGACGACGATGCCGACCGCCGGTGGGAGCGTGCTGACGGCGACCGCGGCCGCTTCGCTCCGGTACAGCGGCCCGTAACTGAGGATCGTCTCGGCCAGGAGGAAGACGCCAACACCGGCGTAGAGCAGACCGGTCACGAGGACCGCGTAGCCGCCGAACTCGAAGGAGTATTCGAGCACCACGGACCCGTACGCTCGGGTGAGTCGAGCGTTCTCCCAGAAGAGCGTGTGCCAGGGGTTCGTGAGCAGGAGGGCGGTCCCGACGAGCGGAACGCCCCCGAGGAGCGCGTAGAACCGCGACTGCCGGATCGCCCCGTGACCGGTGTACTCCAGCGCGAAGCCGAGGAAGAGATACCCCACCCAGGAGATGGCGAGGACGCTCGCGACTTCGAGTGCGAAGCGTACCTGCGGGTCGACGACGAACAGCGCGACGCCGTACGCGAGACACCACGCCGCCTGCGCAGACAGCGCGGCGATGAACCATCTCGCGCCCGGTTCCTCTCGGTACTGCCAGAGGACGGAAACGAGCGCACACAGCGCGCCTCCGGCGGCGAGCGCGCCGATCGGGACCCAGGAAACCGCCCCGAACAACTGCGCGGTCACTCCCGGCCCTCCCTCCGCGGGGGCCGACTCCGGTCGTCGGTGCTCCGCTCGGCGGGCGGCCGGAAAGCGTGCGGTTCTGGATCGAGACCGTCGATCGAACGGTTCGATTCCCCGGTGGTTACGCGGTGGCTCTCTCGCTCGCCTGCCCCTCCCGTCGTCTGTCGTCTCACCTGAATGTCCCGGTTCGGTGTGATCTATCGTGTTGTTCGGCCGTCTGTGCGATCGTCAGCGGACCCGACGTCCGTCCCCGGACGAGGGCGGTGCCAGCACGGGCCCCGACGCTGTGTGATCCGCGACCTCTCGTGTCCGTCGATCGGAGGGGAGAATAAATACACTGTCGGCCGATCCCGCTCGTCGATTCGTGACCGTCCGCGCCGACGTCCGAGACAGATAGATTAAGGAGCCGGCCGACGGTTCTCCGAACGGTGACCGAAATCTATGGGCGACCTGCCCGATCAGTTCAACTGCACGATCACTAACTGGGAGTACATCTACGGGCTCTGTCGGGACGTCAGCGATCAGGTGAAAGCCGCCGAGTTCGAACCGGACGTCGTCGTGGCGCTCGCCCGGGGCGGCTGGTTCGCGGGTCGGTGCATCTGCGACTTCCTCGGACTCGACGATCTCACGAGTCTGAAGATGGAGCACTACGTCGGCACCGCTCAGAAGGCCGGCGAACCGGAGGTCCGCTACCCGATGCCGGAGGGCAGCGTCGAGGGGAAAGACGTCCTCATCATCGACGACATCGCCGATACCGGCGGCTCGATCGAGCGCGCCTACGAGTACGTGACCGACCGCGACGCCGGCGAGGTGGAGACGGCGACGCTGCAACTGCTGCAGACCAGCGAGTTCGAACCGGATTTCGTCGGCGAACGGCTGGAGGAGTGGACCTGGATCGTCTACCCGTGGAACTTCATCGAGGACATGATCGATCTCGTCTCCGGCGTGATGGAGAAGGCCGACGAGGAGACCTTCGAGGTCGAGGACGTTCGTCATTACCTCTCTGAGTTCCACTCGGTCGACCGGATCGAGATGGAGATCGCCCAGCCCGATCGGATGGCCGAGGTGATGAGCGAGATGGAGCGACGAGGGTATATCGAATCGGCCGACGGCGAGGCGTGGCGGCTGATCGACAACGAGGGTATCGGCGCGTAGCGCCGACGGGCCGAACCGACTGCGACGCGTACGTCCGAATCGGGGTCGACATCCGCCGCGTCGCACGCGCCCGAGACTGACCGCTCCGTCCGGTGATCGAAGCGTTTGAGTAGCGACTTCGTGTCTCACTCGACGTGGTCTCTCTGGTCTCCGTCTTCGCGACCGCGATCCTCCCGATCGTCGCCGTCGGCGGCGTCGGCTACCTGCTCGGGCGGTTCCGCGACGTCGAGACCGACGCGCTCAACACGGTCGTCGTCTACGTGCTCGCGCCCGCGCTGGTGTTTCACAGCCTCGCGACGACGACGCTGGCGCAGTCGACGCTCGTCCGGATCACGGTCGCGATCCTGCTCTTTCACGTCCTCACGGTCCTCGTCGCGGAGGCGGCCGGACGGCTGTTCGGCGTCTCCGAGACGGCGCTCTCGGCCATCGTGCTCGTCGCGGCGTTTCCCAACACGGGCAACTACGGCGTGCCGGTCTCGAACTTCGCGTTCGGCGACACCGGCCGCGCGACCGCGGTCGTCTACCTCTCCGTGCAGGCGGTCCTCATCTGGACTGTCGGCGTGTACATCGCCTCCAGGGGAAGCACCGAGAACCGCCTGGAGGGCGTGCGTCGGGTGTTCAGCGTCCCGCTGGTCTACGCCGTCGCCGTCGCGCTCCTCGCCCGCGCGCTCGGTCTGATCCCGCCCGTCGACTCGACGGCGATGTCGACGGTGCAGCTCGTCGGCGACTCGGCGATTCCGGTGATGCTGCTGCTCCTCGGGATTCAGCTGGCCAGAACGAACGTCGGGACGACCCTGTCGGCGGTCGCAGGCGTCGTCGGCCTGAAGATGGTAGTCGTGCCGTTCATCGGGATCGGCGTCGCGCTCCTAGCCGGCTTCTCCGACCCCGCGGTCGCGCGGACCTTCGTCTTAGAGGGCGCGATGCCCTCCGCGGTGACGCCGCTCATCCTCGTCGGCGAGTTCTCGGAGGGAGAGGTCGCCGGCGTCCCCGTCACCGAGTTCGTCTCGACGGCGATCTTCGCGACGACGGTGGTATCGGTCGTCACGCTGACGGTGCTGATCGCGATCCTGCAGAGCGGCGTCGTGGTGTGATACCGTCGGCCGCAAGTCGGTGAACGCCCGCTGCTCCGCTCATTGGCCTTGCGCCCTTCGCGATGGTGGCGAACAGCCGGCACCCGCTCGGGTCGACCGCCAGTCCCGCGCCCGACTGGCGGCCGATTCCGCTCCCCGCGCCGACGTGCCGGACAACCGCGACCCGACGCGGGGCTGCTCTCAGCGCACGGCCCCGTTGGCCCCGGCTTCGTATATAAATCTCCCCGGACTCCCCTGCACGCCCGAGACCCACGGATTTTAGCGCCCGCACCCGAACTGTCGGTTATGACTATCGGATTCATCGGCGGGAGCGGAATCTACGACGCCCTGCCGCTGGAGGACACGCGAAACGTCGACGTCGAGACGCCGTTCGGGAAGCCCTCCGCGCCGCTCACGGTCGGCGAGTTCGGCGACACGGGTCGGGAGGTCGTCTTCGTCCCGCGGCACGGCCCCGATCACGCGCGCTCGCCGACCACGCTGCCGTACCGCGCGAACGTCTTCGCGCTCAAACAGATGGGCGTCACGCACGTCCTCGCCTCGAACGCCGTCGGAAGCCTCCGAGAGGATCTGCCGCCCCAAACGCTCGTGATCCCCGATCAGATCTACGACCGCACGAAGCACCGCGACCTGACGTTCTTCGACGAGGACGTCGTCGTCCACCAGCCGTTCGCCGACCCCTACTGCGCGGAACTCAACGAGGTCCTCGCCGACGCGGCGGAGTCGGCCACCGACGCCGACGTCGTCCGCGGCGGCACCTACGTCTGCATCGAGGGGCCGCAGTACTCCACCCGCGCCGAGAGCGAGTTCTACCGCGAGCAGGGCTGGGACGTCATCGGGATGACGACGATTCCGGAGGCCAAACTCGCCCGCGAGGCGGAGATGGCCTACGCGACGGTCACCGGCGTCACCGACTACGACGTCTGGAAGGCGGACAGCGAGGTGACGCTCGACGAGGTGCTCGCGAACGCCGCGGAGAACGAGACGGCGATCAAAGAGACCGTCGAGGCGGCGATCCGCGCGCTCCCCGAGGATCACGAGTGCGCCTGCCACACCTCGCTCGCGGGGACGATCAACACGCCCGACGAGGCGATCCCGGACTCGACGAAGACGGATCTGGAGCCGCTGATCGGCGAGTACGTGGAGTAGCGGTCCGCGGCGGTTTCAGTCGTCGTCGGCGGCGGGTATCACCGCTTCCTCGGCGTCGACAGCGTCGTCCTCGGCCTCCGCCTCCGCCTCAGCTCCGTCGTCCTCGAACGTCGCGTCGGGAGCGCGGATCCAGAGGTCGCCGAAGAGATCGTCCTGCTGGAGTCGCACCTCGCTCCGGTGAGAGAGAAACAGGAGTGCGAGGTACGACGTCACCGGCGTCTCGGCTGCGTCAGCCACTTCAGCGAACAGCACCTCGTCGCGGCCGTTGTCGTAGTGGACCCCGACCGCGTCGCGGACGGCCGAGATCGAGGTCTCGATGTCTTCGGAATGCGCCGTGCCGGTGACGTCCGCCGCGGTCGGTTCGTCCGCCTCGCGGAACTCGTCGGCGGAGCGGTAATCGAGCGTCTGCGTCCCGCGACTGTGTCCGTGCGGCGAGTCGGAGGTGTCGTACTCGCGGCGGCGCTTCCACCACGACTGCCGCTCGGCCTCCCGGAGTTCCCGGACGAGCTCGTCGAGCGTCTCCGGCGACCCGCGGGCGTCCTTACGTTCGAGTCGGCGGTCCATCTCGGCTTCGAGCGTGTCGATCGGATCGAAGCCGGGGCCGGCGTCTCCCCCGTCGGCCCCGCCCTCGGCGATCGGCCCGCCGCCTTCGAGGGCGGCCTCCCACGGTTCGAGTTCCTCCTCTTCCTCCTCGTCGGGTTCGAGCAGCGCGTCGCTCTTCATCCGCAGGAGGACGGCCGCGTAGAACAGCGCCCGCCCCGACGTCCGGAGGTCCGTCTCGTCGAGCGCGTCGAGGAAGGCGTCCGTCGCCTCGACGAGGTCGACGTCCCAGGGGTCGATCTCCCCCTCCTCGGCCAACTGGACGAGGAGTTCGACGGGCTCGACCTCGCCCTCGTCGACGTCCGTTCCGTCGGCCGTCGGGGGACCGCCGCCGGATCCGCCGGGATCGCTGGATCCACCCGGTCCGCCGGAACCGCCGGATTCGTCGCTCCCACCGACCGCGACGCCGTCGGGGAACACCTCGCTCCGCGGCGGCGATCCGGCGGAGTCAGTCATCCGCGGGCACCTCCGGCTCCTCGCTCTCGTCGTCGCTCAACTGGATCCCGGTGACGGCGCTGACGTTGTCGCCCTGCATCGTCACGCCGATGGCGCGCTCGGAGCGCTCCAGGAGCGCGGAGCGGTGCGAGACGACGACGAACTGGGCGTCTCCCGAGAGGTCGTCGACCATCTCGCCGACGCGCTCGGCGTTGGCGGCGTCGAGGAACGCGTCGATCTCGTCGAGCGCGTAGAACGGCGCGGGGTTGTGCCGCTGGATGGCGAAGATGAACGCCAAAGCTGTAAGAGACTTCTCCCCGCCGGACATCGCGTTCAGCCGCTGGATCGGCTTGTCGCCGGGCTGGGCCTTCATCGTCAGCCCGTCTTCGAACGGGTCCTCGGGGTTTTCGAGGTGGAGTTCGCCCGTTCCGTCCGAGAGGCGCTCGAAGATGTCGGTGAAGTTCTCGTTGATCGCGTCGAAGGCGTCCATGAACGTCTCCTTCTTCTGGGACTCGAAGCGGTCGATCCGCTCCTCGATGGCGTCGCGCTCGGAAACGAGGACGTCGCGGCGCTCCCGGAGGTCCTCCAGGTCCGCGTTCACCTCGTCGTACTCGTCGATCGCGAGCATGTTCACCGGTTCGAGCGCCTCCATCTCCTCGGTGAGCCGATCGATTTCGGCCTCGACCTCGTCGTGATCGGGGATCTCCTCGGGGTCGTACTCGCCGACCGCGGATTCGAGTTCGTCGATCTCCCAAGAGAGCCGCTCGACGCTGTCGCGCAGCGACTCCAGTTTCGACTCGATCTTGTCCACTTCGTCGCGCTTCTCGTCGCGCTCGCTCTTTGCCTCCCGCAGCGTCGCCTGCAGGTCCGACCGCTCGGCTTTGAGCTCTTTGAGCTCCGCTTCGAGTTCCTCGACGGCCTCGCGCTTGGCTTCGAGTTCCTCCTCGCGGTCTTCGATCTCTGCCTCTTTCTCCCTGATGACGTCGCGGGCGTCGGCCTTCTTCTCCTGGGCGGTCTCGACGCTCTCCTCGAGGTCCTCGATCGTCTCCTCGGCGTACTGCCGCTGCAGTTGAAGCTCGTTGAGCCGACCGTCGAGGTCGTCCATCTGCTCTTCCTTCTCGTCGATCTCCGCCTCGATCTCCTCGGCTTCGGCCGTTAGCTCGGGGATCTTCGAGTCCGCGAGTTCGGCCTCCAGCTCGTCGATTTCCGCTTGAACCGCCGAAATCTCGGCGTCGACCTCGTCGATCTCGGCGTCGATCTCCCGCATCTCCTCGTCGACCTCCGCTCGCTCCTCGCGGAGCCGTTCGATATCGGCTTCGAGGTCGTCGATCTCGCTCTCAGCGTCCTCGACGTCCGCCTCCGCGTCCTCGACGTCGGATTCCAGCGAGCGAACGCGGTCGCGGGCGTCGGAGGCGCGGCTCCGGGCGTCCTCGATGTCCTCGTCTTTCTCTCTGATCTCCGCCTGGAGGTTCCGCCGGCGGTCTTCGAGGTCGGAAATCTCCTCGGCGAGCCGCTCGAGCCGACCGCCGCCGGACTTCGAGAAGGAGTACCGGGAGCCGCCGCCCGAGCCGCCGGTCATCGCGCCGGAGCGCTCGACCAGGTCGCCGTCGAGCGTCACCATCCGGTAGTCGCCCATCAGGTCGCGGGCGGTCTCCATGTCCTCGACGACCAGCGTCGACCCCAGCACGTACGAGAAGACGGACTCGTACTCGGCGTCGTAGTCGACGAGAGCGCGCGCGAAGTCGACGACGCCGGGGTGGTCCGGCAGTCGCGGGAGGCCGCGGTCCTCCATCTCCGTGATCGGGAGGAACGTCGCCCGACCCGCGTTCCGGGACTTCAGGTAGTCGATGCAGTCCGAGCCGACACCGTCGTCGTCGACGACGACGTGGGCGAGCCGGCCGCCGGCGGCGGTCTCGCAGGCGCTGGCGTACTCGCCGTCGACCGCGCCGAGCTCGCCGACGGTGCCGTGGACGCCGGAGAGTCCGGCGTTCTGGATCGTCGTGACCGCCCGCGGCCAGGAGTTGTCGCCGTCGTCGCCCGCGCGGGCTTCGAGGGTGGCGTACTCGGACTGCTTCGACTGGATCTCCTCGACGACCTCGTCGAGTTCCTCCTTCAGTTCGGCCTTCTCCGCCCGCAACTCCTCGACGATCCCCTCGATCTTCGACTCGTTCTTCTCGGCCTTGTCGAGCTCCGAGTGGAGGTCCGAGACCTCGGCCTTCAGGTCGGGAATCGTCTCTCGCAGCTCATCGATCTCCGCTTCGGCTTCGGAGATCTCGCTCGCCCGCCGGCGCGTCTCGTCGAGCAGCCGGTCCTTCTCGCGCTGGCGCTCGTTCTTCTCGGTTTTCAGCTCTTCGAGGCGCTCCTTCCGCTCGCTCAGGTCGGCCTTCAGCTCGTCGTACTCGGTGTCGACGTCGTCGATCTCTGCCTGCACCTCGGCGAGGTCGGTCTCCAGCGAGCCGATATCGGACTTCACGGAGGCCTTCTCGACCTTGACCGAGCGGATCTCCTCGTCGAGATCGTCGATCTCCTCCTGCTTTCGATCCAACTGGACGAACGCGTTCCGCCGCTCGCTCTCGGCGTCCTCGATCCGCTCTTCGGCGGCCTCGATCGCGTTCTCCACTCTGTCGATCTCGCCTTTCACCTCCTCGATCTCGGATTTGATCCGAAGTTGCTCGTCCTCGCCCTTCCGCTCGATCTCCTTCGTCAGCTCGTCGAGCTCGTCTTCGAGCCGGGTGACGCGACCCTCGCGGCGGTCCAGTTCCTCTCTGCGCTCGGCGAGCGTCGATTCCCGCTTTTCGACCCGGTTTTCCGTCGCTTCGAGGTCCTCCCGCTTGTCTTCGAGTTCCGCGGCCTTCTGGTAGCTCTCGTACTCCTCGCGCTCCTCGCGGAGCGACTGGTACTCCAGGGCGGTCTCGCGCTCGTCTTCGAGTTGCGCCAATCGATTCTCCTTCTCCTCGATCCGGAGGTCGGCCTCCTCGATGCGCGCCTCGACCGCGTCGAGTTCCTCGAAGGCGTCCTCCTTCTTCGCGTCGAACTCGGCGACGCCCGCGATCTCGTCGATGATGCCCCGCCGCTGGTAGGCGGTCATGTTGATGATCTCGGTGACGTCGCCCTGCATCACGACGTTGTAGCCCTCGGGGGTGATGCCCGCCTGTGCGAGGAGGTCCTGGATGTCCGAGAGGTTGCAAGCGCGACCGTTGAGGTAGTAGTAGGAGTAGTAGTTGTCCTCGGTCTCCTTGACCCGGCGCTTGACGCGGATCTCGTCGACGTCGCCGACGTTGTCGCTGCCGGCGGCGTTGACGACCTGCGCGCGGTCGAGCGTCCCGTCGCCGTTGTCCAGGACGACCGTGACGGTCGCCTCTTTGGGACCGCTCGTTCCGCTCTCGCCGTCGTCGCTCCCGTCGGCGTGACCGGGGTTGTAGATCAGATCCGTGAGTTTCTCGGCGCGGATGCCGCGCGTTCGGGCCAGCCCGAGCGCGAACAGCACGCCGTCGATGATGTTCGACTTCCCGGAGCCGTTCGGCCCCGTGACGACCGTGAAGTCCTCGTAGAACGGAATGCGCGTCGTCCGCCCGAAACTTTTGAAACCGTCGAGGACGAGCTCTTTGATGTGCATGGGTTGCTCGTGGCGGGCGGAGCGCCCGATTACGCGACGATGATGTCGTCGTCTTCGGTCGCCGCCTCGTCGTCTCCCTCACTCTCGTCCGCCTTAGTCTCGTCGCCCTGCGAGTCGACCTCGCTGGGGAGCTGTTCGTCCGCGTCGGCGTCGATGAAGTCCGCGTCGTCCGCGCCCTGTGCGGACGTCTCGCGCCGCGACTCCGCCTGTGCCGGCGACTCGCTGAGGGGATCGTTCGGGTCGACTTCGGACGCCGCCTCCGGTTCGGTCGCCTCTGACCCTTCCGCTGCTTCGGGCTCGTCTGCCGTCTTCGACCCGGCCTCCGACGGGGATTCGGACGTCGGTTCCGGCGTGTCGTACCCGACCGGACGGCTTCCGGCCGCGAGGTCGACCTCGACTTCCTCTTCGAGGAGGCGGACCCGCTCTTTCGTCTCCACGAGCTCTTCTGTCAGGCCGTTGACGGCGGCCTGTAGCTCCGCGACCTTCGACTCGAGTTCCTCCACGCGGTTGCTCATAGGGTAGATACCGCGTCTCCGGTCACATAAACGTACGTCAGACACCTACCCACAAAGTGATAGTTGAGAAAAACGTCTGCGATGCGACGGGGGCCCAACAGTCGGGCACGTCGCGTCGACGGGCGTGGGGAAGGCGTCTCGACGTCCTCACCGAAGATGCCGGTCGAGGAACCCCTCGGTCCAACGCAGCGTGAACGCCCGCTGGGTCTCGTGGACGTCGCGGCCGGCGTCCGCGGCGACGACGCACTCGGCGGGCACGTCGTGTTCCTCCAGTAGGTCGTAGAACAGTTCGGAGGCCATCGCCGGGACGACGGCGTCCTCCTCGCCGTGGAGAAGTAAGGTCGGCGGTCGGGAACCCGTACCGCCCTCTGCTTCCCCATCGAGGTATGTCGACGGCGACGCCCGAGTCCAGGCGCCGGGAGCCGACTCCCGATCCCCGCCGAGGAACGCGACGAGGTCCGCCGTCTCGGGCTGGTGTTCGAACACGTACGTTCCCGCCACGCCGACCACGGCCGAGAGCGCGTCGTTCGCGGCGGCGACGCCCCGGCCGACTGTCTCGGGGTCGGGCGAAAAGTACTCACTGTCGGCCGTCAGCGCCGCCAGGACAGCTAACTGTGCGCCGGCGCCGTGACCGAACGCACCGATTCGAGAGGGGTCGACGCCGATCTCGGCGCTCGCCGCTCGGATCCACCGGACCGCGGCCTTCAGATCGCGCACCGCCGCCGGGAACGGGGCGACGTCGCTGCCGCGATAGTCGGGAATAACGCAGACGAACCCCCGTTCCGCGAGGTCGAGCGCGTAGCGCGCCATCGAATCCCGCTCGACGCCCCGCCACCCGTTACCGGGTACGAGGGCGACGGCGGCGCGACGAGGGCCGCTTCCGGCCTCCCTGTCGACGCTCGTCGCCGGGCGATAGAGGTCGAGACGGAGGGGGCCACTCGCGGGCGTCGCGAACTGCACCCCCCGGCGGACGTCGATCCCGGCGGCGTCGGCGAGCGCGTTGCTCATCGGACGTTGAGTCGACGAGGGCGATGGAATAGGTTACGATGCCACTCGCGGAGCGAGGACGAACAGCCCAGCCGAGAGAACGCTGATCAGCGCCATCCCGAGGAAGACGGGGACGTATGTCCCGAACGCGTCGAACCAGAGGTTCGCGACGTACGGCCCGAGAGCGCCCGCGAAGGCACTCGAAATAGAGACGACGCCGAACAGCCCGTTCAGATTCCGCGCTCCGAAGAGCTCTGCCATCATCGGCGTCGTCAGTGCACCGAGCCCCGCGTAGCCGAACCCGAACAGCGCGGACGCGGCGAGCACGACTCCCGCGTCGTGGATCAGCGCGATCGGCAGCGTCAGCACCCCGATAGCGACCGCGTTGCCCGCCAGAACGAGTGTCGTCTCCAGCCGGTCGGCGAGATAGCCGGTGACGAACTTCCCGAGTGTGTTCGTCGCGCCGATGACGCTGATGGCGAACACGCCGACCTGGGGGCTGATCCCCACCGACCGGGCAAACTCGACGAAGTTGACCGTCAGCGACAGGGGGACGAGATACACGCCGAGCATCGCCACGAAGAACGCGACGAAGGCCCAGGAGGCGACCGTCGATCGGATCCCGCGCAACTGCTCTCGGGTCGAGGGAGACGTGTAGCCCGCGTTGGACGTTCGGAACTCCGCAGACCTGTCGATATCCAACCGCTCGGGCCGTCCCGCGATCACGGCCGTCGCGGCGAGGAGTGCGACGCCCACCAGCGCCGCGAGCGCGGTGTACGCCAGCTCCCAGCCCAGCGACGCGATCAAGACGCGGGCGAACGGCGGCATCGCCATCATCCCGATGCCCGAACCGGCGGTCGCGATGCCCGTCGCGAGACCGCGTCGGCGCTCGAACCAGAGCACAGGCGTCACGTACGAAATGACCAGTACGATACCGAATCCGGCTCCAACGGCGAGCCCGTAGCACACGAGTACGCCCAGGTAACTGGAGAAGACGCTCGTTCCGAACAGTCCGCCGACGATCAGCACGGACGCCAACGCGAACAGGCGTCGGACGTCGTATCGGTCGAGCGTGAACCCGAACACCGCTGCGCCGACGTACATCGTCACCGACTGGAGGGAGAAAATCAGCGAGGTGTTGGCGTGGGACATCCCGAACGCGTCGACCAGATGACCGAAGAAGACGCTGAAGGTGTACAGGAGTCCGTAGATCAGCAGTCCGCCCAGAAAGCACGAAGCGACGACAAACCACCCGTAGTAGAGGTCCAGTCCGACCAATCGCCGCCGGACGTCGAGAGATTGCTCGAGTCGCGTCGGTCGGGGTCGCGGTTTCGAGTCCACAGTTCCTACGCGAGCGAAAACTCAACTACGTAAAAAATCCCCGGTCCGCGCATCGACCGGGACCAACCGCCCGGGAACGCCGATCGCGTCGCCCGGGTCGTCGTCCCGTTAGCCTTTAGCCGCGCTACGTCGAACCACGCGGTAATGACCGCGCAAGCGCTCTCCCAGCGCGATCTCGCCACCGTCATCGGGCTGGAGGTCCACGTCCAACTCGAGACGGACACGAAGATCTTCTGTGGGTGTTCGACCGAACCGGCCGACGACGAGGAGCCGAACAGCCGGACCTGTCCGGTCTGTCTCGGCCTGCCGGGAGCACTCCCCGTCCTGAACGAGGGGGCCGTCGAGGCGGCCGTGAAAGTGGGGAAAGCGCTCGACGCCGACGTCGCAGAGCACACCCGGTTCCACCGGAAGAACTACTACTACCCCGACCTGCCGAAGAACTTCCAGATCACGCAGTACGACGCGCCGATCTGTGCCGACGGCTCGCTGGAGCTCTCCGTCGAGGGCGAACGCCGCGAGATCGACATCGAGCGCGCGCACCTCGAGGAGGACCCCGGGAGCCTCCAGCACGCCGGCGGCGGCATCGACACCGCCGACTACACGCTCGTCGACTACAACCGAGCCGGCACGCCGCTGATGGAGATCGTCACCGAACCGGACTTCAGAAGCCCCCAGGAGACCCGCGCGTTCCTCGCGAAACTCGAGGAGGTGCTGGAGTACCTCGGCGTCTTCGATTCCACCCGCGACGGCTCGCTCCGCGTCGACGCCAACATCTCGCTCGTCCCGGCCGACGAGGTCGGCGAGGACGGCTCGATCGGTCTCGACGCGCTCGAAGCGGCCAACCGGACGGAAGTGAAGAACATCTCCAGTCACAAGGGCGCAGAGCAGGCGCTGGCGTACGAGGTGACGCGGCAGAAGAACGCCGTCCAGCGGGGTCGCGCGGTCGAACAGGAGACGCGCCACTGGGACGAGTCGCGGGGGATCACCGTCTCGATGCGCTCGAAGGAGGAGGAGAAGGACTATCGCTACTTCCGCGAGGCGGATCTGCCGCCGCTGGAGGTCGCCGACTGGAAGGAGCGCATCGCCATTCCGGAACTCCCCGATGCCCGACGGGAGCGCTTCCGCGAGGAGTACGGCCTCGACGCCGAGTCGGCGTCGAAGCTCACCTCGACGAAGGAGGTCGCGGACTTCTTCGAGGACGTCGCCGAGGCGTTCGACCCCGATCTGGCGGCGACCTGGGTCGCGGACAACCTGCTCGGCGAACTCAACTACCGCGATATGGCCGTCACGGACGTCGACGACCGCCTCGACGAGTTCACGCGCCTGATCGAACTCGTCGCGGAAGGCGAAATCACCACGAAGAACGCCGAGGAGGTCGTTCTCAGGCAGATGCTCGACGAGGGCGACGATCCCGACTCGATCATCGAGGCGGCGGGCCTCGGCACGGCCGACGACGACGAGGTCGCCGTCGCCGTCGAGGAGGCCATCGGGGAGAATCCCGACGCCGTCGAGGACTACCACGCCGGCGAGGGCGGCGCGATCAACTTCCTGGTCGGACAGGTGATGCAGAAGACCGGGGGCAGCGCCGACCCCGGCGACGTGAACGGGATGCTCCGCGAGCGACTCGACGAGTAGGCGGCGACCGCGAGCGGCGCTGCGGCGGCACCGGCGCTTCCAACCCCCTTCTGTCGGTTACCATAATTTTGGAATTACTGCACAATACTAATAGGGAGGAGATCGGATATTCAGACACAGCTATGAGCGAATCACAGATCGAAGCGGACGAGACCGTCGATGCCCGCGGCGCGGCCTGCCCCGGACCGCTGATGGACCTCATCGGTAAGATCCGCGACGTCGACGCCGGCACCGTGGTGCTGCTTCTGAGCGACAACGAGCAGTCGCGCACGGACGTCCCGGAGTGGGCCGAGGAGGCCGGCAACGAACTGCTGGCGGTCGAAGAGCGCGAGGACCACTACGAGTTCTACGTGGAGAAATCATGACCGAGGACATCGTCATCGTCGGCGGCGGCACGGGCGGGACGGTGCTCGCGAACGACCTGGCCGACAGGCTCGAACCGGAACTGGACGCCGGGGACGTCCGGATCACGCTCGTCAACGACGACCCGGACCACGTCTACAAGCCCGTCTGGCTGTACGTCCCGTTCGGCCAGCGCGAGCCCGAGGACGGCCGGCGTCGGCTCCAGAGCCTCGTCGACGACGCCGTCGACGTGCGGATCGACCGCGTCACCGACATCGACACCGACGCCCAGCAACTCCGGTACCACGAGGCCGACGAACCGATCGACTACGACTACCTCGTGCTCGCGACGGGGTCGACGCTCGCGCCCGAAGAGATACCGGGACTTGCGGAGGCGGGGCACGACTACTACAGCGAGGAGGGATCGGAGGCCCTCCGCGAGGAACTCCTCTCGTTCACCGAGGGCGACCTCGTGTTGAGCGTCGTCGGGACGCCGCACATGTGCCCGGCGGCCCCGCTCGAATTCGTCTTTATGGCCGACGACTGGTTCCGCGAGCGCGGCCTCCGCGAGGACGTGGACATCACCTACACCTACCCGATTCAGCGCGTCCACGGCAACCCCCACATCGCCGAGTGGGCCCGGCCGATTATGGAGGAGCGCGACATCGAGATCGAGACGTTCTTCAACGCCGAATCGGTCGATCCCGCCTCGGAGACGATCACGTCGATGGAGGGGACCGACCTCGACTACGACCTCCTCGTGACGATCCCGCCGCACCGCGGCATCGACCTGATCGCGGAGGCCGGCCTCGGCGACAAGGGATGGGTCGAGGTCGACAAACACACCCTGGAGGCCGAGGCCGCCGAGAACGTCTACGCGCTCGGCGACACGGCGGACACCGGCGTCCCGAACGCCGGCAGCGTCGCCCACTACCAGGCCGGCGTCGTCGGACAGCGCCTCGCGAGCGAGATCCGCGGCCGCCCCGCGACGGCGACGTACGACGGGAAGACGCTCTGCTTCATCGAGACCGGGATGGACGCGGCATCGTTCGTCGAGTTCGACTACGAGAACCCGCCGTCGCCGGCGCCGCCGTCCCAGAAGCTCCACTGGTCGAAACTGGCGTACAACGAGTCCTACTGGCTCACCGCACGGGGGTTGCTCTGACGATGTCCGAGGAAGAGCACGCCGACGAGTCGCCGGCGGGAGACGAGACCGGGCACGACCGGTCCGACGGGGCTGACGATGGAGACCCCCCGGCCGACGGCGGCGACGCCCCAGTCGACGGCGGCGACGGCCCGACCGAACTCGCCGGCGACGACCTCGAAGCGGCCATCGCCGAGAACCCCGAGGCCGTCGCGTCGTTCGTCCGCCGCCTCGACGCGGTCAACGAACTCCTCGACGTTCTCGCGCTCGGCGAGAGCGCGCTGGACGACGAGATGGTCCGCTCGCTCGCCGGGACGGGGTCGACGCTCGTGGAGTCCGCAGACGGACTCGCCACCGAGGAGACCGTCGAACTGGCCGCGGCGGTCGGCGACAACGGCGAGGAACTCCAGGGAGCGCTCGAATCCCTGCTCGTCCTCCAGCGGACGGGGACGCTCAAAGAACTGGTCGAGGTCGCCGACGTCCTCTCGCTGCTCACGAGCGCGCTGGACGACGAGATGGTCCGCTCGCTCGCGGGCACGGGATCGGCGCTCGGCGAGGTCGCCCAGACCGCCGGCGACGACGACGTCCGCGACGGGCTCGAAACGCTGCTCTCGGGCGTCGGCGAGGCGGCGAACGAGGAGCCCGAGCGCGTCGGCGCGGTCGGACTGCTCAAGCGGTCGCGGGATCCCGACGTCCAGTACGGGCTCGGGTTCCTGCTCGCGCTGGCGGGCGCGATCGGACAGTCCAGCGCGGACGATCGCTCCTGACCGCCGTCATCCGTAGACCGCCGCTTCGAGATCGAATTTCGTCTCACATTCGCCGCAGTATTTCTCGATGTCGCCCGCTATCACGTCCAAGTCGTTCGAGTAGCAGTAGATGTCCGTGTTCCCGCAGTTCGGACACTCTTCGAGTTCTGGCACCACCATTCGGACCGACACAGACGGTGGTCCGCTATTAGTAATTACGCTCGTCCCGATTGAACGCGTCCCCATCGTAGCATACGAGTTCCGCGCGCACGGGCGCGCTGTCCATCGATTTGTCGGGATCCAGCGCGAAAGGTTTAGGCCCGCCCCCGGCGTATCGCCGCCCAATGAGCCAGGGCCCCGAACTCATCATCACCGAGAAGGACAACGCCGCTCGGCGGATCGCCGACATCCTGAGCGGCGGGTCCGCCGAGGCCGACCGAAAGAACGGCGTGAACGTCTACAAGTGGGGCGGCAAGCGCTGCATCGGCCTCTCCGGGCACGTCGTCGGCGTCGACTTCCCGCCGGAGTACAACGACTGGCGCGACGTCGAACCGGTCGAACTCATCGACGCGCCGATCGACAAGCACCCGACGCAGGAGAACATCGTCTCGGCGCTCCGCCTGCTCGCCCGCCGCGCCGGTCGGGTCGTGATCGCGACCGACTACGACCGCGAGGGCGAACTCATCGGCAAGGAGGCGTACGAACTCGTCCGCGAGGTCAACGAGGACGTCCCGGTCGACCGCGTGCGGTTCTCCTCGATCACCGAAAACGAGGTGACCGAGGCGTTCGCGAACCCCGACGAACTCGACTTCAATCTCGCCGCGGCCGGGGAGACCAGACAGATCATCGACCTCGTGTGGGGCGCGGCGCTGACGCGGTACCTCTCGCTTTCGGCCCGACAGCTCGGCGACGATTTCATCTCCGTGGGACGGGTCCAGGGACCGACGCTGAAACTGATCGTCGACCGCGAGCGCGAGATCGAGGCGTTCGACCCCGAGGACTACTGGGAGCTGTTCGCGGACCTCGAAAAAGCCGCTTCCGAGGACGCGGACGCCGCCTCCTTCGAGGCGCAGTACTTCTACCTCGACGAGGACGGCAACGAGGCCGAGCGCGTCTGGGACGAGGACGACGCCGAACGCGCCTACGAGACGCTCGAATCGTCGTCGACGGCAGATGTCGAATCCGTCCGCCGGCGGACCCGGACGGACGACCCGCCCGCGCCGTTCAACACGACGCAGTTCATCCGCGCCGCGGGATCGCTCGGCTACTCCGCCCAGCGGGCGATGAGCATCGCCGAGGACCTCTACACCGCCGGGTACGTCACCTACCCGCGGACGGACAACACCGTTTACCCCGACGATCTGGAGCCCCGTGACCTGCTGGACGCCTTTTCGGGCACGCGGACGTTCGGCGACGACGCCGACTCGCTGCTCGACCAGGAGGACATCGAGCCGACCGCGGGCGACGAGGAGACGACCGATCACCCGCCGATCCACCCGACGGGGGAACTCCCGAGCCACTCGGACCTCTCCGAGGACGAGTGGGAGGTGTACGAACTCGTCGTCCGGCGGTTCTTCGCGACCGTCGCCGAATCGGCCACCTGGGAACACCTCCGCGTGGTCGCGAGCGTCGCCGGCGACGACGAGGACCTTTCCCTGAAGGCGAACGGCAAACGGCTCGTCGAACCGGGATACCACGCGGTGTACCCCTACTCCAACGCCAGTGAGTCGTTCGTCCCCGACGTCACCGAGGGCGAGGAACTGGCCGTCACCGACACCAGCCTGGACGCCAAGCAGACCCAGCCCCCGCGACGTTACGGACAGTCGCGGCTCATCGAGACGATGGAGTCGATGGGTATCGGCACGAAGGCCACCCGCCACGACGTCATCCAGAAGCTCTACGACCGCGGGTACATCGAGAGCGACCCGCCGCGACCGACCCGCCTCGCCCGCGCGGTCGTCGAGGCCTCCGAGGAGTTCGCCGAGCGCATCGTGAGCGAGGAGATGACGGCGCAGTTAGAACAGGACATGCAGGCGATCACTCGCGGAGACGCCACCCTGGAGGAGGTGACAGACGAGTCCCGGGAGATCCTCGAGGAGGTCTTCGAGGGGCTGATGGAATCGGGAGAAGACGTGGGTGAACACCTCCAGAAGTCGCTGAAGGCCGACAAGACCGTGGGCGAGTGCCCCGAGTGCGGGGGCGATCTCGTGATCAGGAAGAGCCGTCGCGGCTCGTACTTCATCGGCTGTGACGCCTATCCGGACTGCACGTACACGCTGCCGCTGCCGTCGACCGGCAAGCCGCTCCTCTTAGAGGAGACCTGCGAGGAGCACGGCCTCGCGCACGTCAAGATGCTCGCGGGCCGGAAGACGTTCGTCCACGGTTGCCCGCTCTGCAAGGCCGAGGAGGCCGACGAGCAGGAGGACCTCGTGATCGGGCCGTGTCCCGACTGTCACGAGGAACACGGCGGGGAACTCGCCATCAAGCGCCTCCGGTCCGGCTCGCGGCTCGTCGGCTGTACCCGCTACCCCGACTGCGAGTACTCGCTGCCGCTGCCGCGCCGCGGCGACATCGAGGTGACAGAGGAGACCTGCGAGGAACACGACCTCCCGGAGCTGCGGATCGTCTACGACGACGAGGATCGCGAGCCGTGGGACCTGGGCTGCCCGATCTGCAACTACCGCGAGTACCAGGCCGAGCAGAGCGAGAGCGGCTCTGATTTAGAGAGCGTCAGCGGCATCGGCGAGAAGACCGCGGAGAAACTGAAGGACGCCGGCGTCGAGAACGTCGAGTCACTGAAGGAGGCCGAGCCCGACGCCGTCGCCGATCAGGTCGACGGCGTCGGTCCCGACACCGTCCGCGAGTGGCAGGCGAAGGCCGACTGACGTCGACCCCGTCTTCGGGCTCAGTTACAGGTGACCGAACGCTCGAAAGTCACGGCCACGCCGTCGCCGGACGCTTCGATCCTGATCGAGGCTCCGCAGGGGGCGGACGAAAACGTGTGTGTCGCGCGCTCGCCGGGAGCCAGCGGCGCGAGATCGGCCGACGCGGTGCCGACGGTGATCTCGACCGTCGCGAGTTCTGTCCCCGCCGGGAACTGATTGACCACCGTCACGTCCACGGACGCCGTCTCGTCTCCGTCGTCCCCCTGCGTCTCGTTCGCCGTCGCGTTTCCGTTATTCTCCGGGGTCTCGTTCGCCGTCGCGTTTCCGTCGTCCCCCTGCGTCTCGTTCACGGTCTCGTTTCCGCCGTCGCGCCGTGTCACGCTCACGTTCACCGTCGCGTTTCCGTCGCTCTGCACCGTCTTCTCGAAGCCGACGTACGCGTCGCGGTCGTCGGCGACTCCGATGTCGACGCCTCGTTCGGCCGCCGTCGCACTGAACGCGCCGCTGCTCGTCACGAGCGCTGTCGCGGTGAGGAGGGCGACGACGAGCAATACGTGTCGTCGCCGAATCATCACTCCTCGACCTCCGGCGGCCGGTTTCTCGCGCCGAGTCGCATCCGGCAGTAGTTGTCGTAGACGTGCCCCGCCGAAGACACCGACAGCGCCGTCACGACGAAGACGCCGTAGTGCAGCGGCGACACCAGCGAAAAGGGGTACAGGCCGGCCCAGATCCCGAGCAGGCAGACGACGCTCACCGCGGAGAGCCCGAGGTAGTAGACGCCCCACGGGATGTCCCGGCCGGTGAGCGAGTCGACGTAGAAGTTGGCGTCCGAGGCCGCCTCCGTGAGTTCGATGACGCCGCGCTGGGAGTCGTACTCGACGAACCCGTACTCGTCCATCTTCGGCAGGTGGAACTGCCGGAGGGCGTTCCGCACCCGCTTTCGCTCCCGGTGGGTGAGCGCGTCGATCTCCTTTCCGTTCTCCCAACTCGCGACCCAGTCGCTGAGTTCTGAGACCGCGACGGGCTCCCCGTTCCGTCGCTTGAGGTAGTGAATCGCGTAGCGACGACGCTGATTGCTGAGCACCTCTAGGACGTCGTCTCTGGTGAAGTTCGGTTCCCGTTTCGACGACAGCTCGGCGTCGCTGTCGACTGTGTTACTGATCTCCGTCTGTGCCTCAGCCATACACCGTCACCCCCACACACATTCCGTCAGTAGAGTCAATTGTATATCACTTTAGTATGGAGACTAGAAACCACGGCAAAGGGACTCTACCACCGGTCGATAGATCAGTAACTCATCTGACTTATTATTCGAATGTTTCCGCGGCCATCGTCGAAAAGCGGCCTCTCCCCCGGATTAATTGTGTAGTAAATACTGTATTCTGCATTTCACTAACCCGCGCGTTCGGTACACGAGCGTTAAGCCGACGAAAAGTGACTCGGATCTTCGATAAAGGTCCTTTTCTCGTATCCCATAGAGCCTATTCCGACTCTACAGACACTCTCTCCCGGTTTCGCTGGCGGTATATTCCAAAGAGGGTCCCGCCTTTCTAGTGGAATACGCGCCGCGGACGGCGACGACGGATCGGTGCCGGAAGTCGTCGACGCCCGTGAACGGGCGCGTGACAACGAGGTAGCAAACCAATGCAACGACGCAAACTCTTGGTCGGAATGGGATCGCTCGTCGCCGGTGGGGCGGCTGCAATGGGTACTGGTGCGTTTGCGAGTGTTGAGGCAACCCGATCTGTTAATGTTAGTGTGGTTGGCGACGAGAGCGCGTATCTGGGCTTAGAGGATACGTCACCGTACGCGAAATTAAGTGGTAAGCAACTAGTGTTGGACTTCGGTGAGAACAACGATGGCGGTGATGGTATTAATGCAGATTCCGTGACGACGTTCGACGGTGTGTTCCGAATGGAAAATAATGGCCCCAATGACTTGGATATAACTATCGACAAATCAGGGTTAGACAACCCGGACAGGTGGCATTTTGTTCCCAAAGAAGTCTACGAGGAGTACAGCGGGAGCTACCCCGAGGACAGCTTCTATCCTAGTTGGGATGACTTCGGAGGATATGACACTACCAACGCAAGTGGAGGGGGTCTTGATTCGGGAGACTCCACACTAGTTGGTGTGGCCATTGATGCACGAGACAGGACTAATTTGCCGGGTGGGGAAATCAGGTTTGCCGTCACTGACGAGGATGGCCCCTACGGGAGCCAATCTTAAACTAGAAAATTAATTAGATATCCTGAGACACGTCCCGATTCGACGTGACGGAACTACTGATCTACCGGCGGAAGTTCTCACACCACCGCCGCTCTTTACCCATTTTCGTTTGAGAACCTGGCCACCCCCCAACGTGGAGAGGGACGAGATTAACGTGAACCGGGATTGACTGGGAAGGCCAGACAGGTGGTCTCGGGACTGATCTCATAACAAAACTGCATACAATCGGATGCTACGCGTCCTCGTGTACTGACTGTCGCAATCGTGAACTACTCCATCGATTTAGATGGCAATCTCCGTCTCGTGCGCCGCCGTGGCCAGCGCCTCCCTCACCCGCTCGACACCCGACAGTTCCGCGGACTCCGCAATATTCTCCATCAGCACCGTCTCCGAGGGGAAGAGGTGATCTCCGAGGATCAGGCCGTGCTCGCGCGCGGTCGACCCCGTCATCGTCAGATAGACGCCGAGGCCGACGTCGGCGATGGCGGCCTCCTCCTCGCGGTCGTCGTCGGGGTAGGCGAAGGTGACGCCCTCCAGCGGCCGCGTGCCGAGGACGGCCTCGACGAGGCGCTCGTACCGCGGCGAGATGCACAGTTCGCCCTCGTAGCCGGCAACGAACTCCCGATCGAGGTCCGTGCCGGGCGGCAGGATCTCCGGTCGGGCCATCAGCGTGTGATACACCGTATCGCCGAGGCCGGAGACGACGCGGACGTCGGTGTTCATCGGATCGATCCGCGCGTTGACGTCCGCGAGGGATCCGACGCCCTCCGGTTCGAGTTCGACGACCTCCTCTAAGACGAGGTCCGCGCTGTCGAAGCCAAGAGCGAACTCGTGGGTGCGGAGCGCGCGGAAGGGCTCCTCGCGGCCGACGAACTGCACCGGCACGCCGTCGATGTCGACCGTGAGGCTGTCGAAGACGATCCGGCGGGGCATCCCCTGTCGGTCGTCGCGCAGCAGGGTGTACTCCGGTTCGTAGTCGTCGTCGAGGTCCGAATAGGTCGCGAGCCGCTGGTAGACGTCCGCCGCGGGGTCGATCTTCCCCTTCGTGATCGCCTTCTCGTGGCGGAGCGTCGAGATGACCTCGTCGGCGACGGCTGCGATATCGTCGGCTTCGTCCGCTTCGTCGGCGTGCGGCCGGGAGCCTGCCGGATGCGAATCGGCGACGTCGGCGACGCGTTCGAGAACGGCTTCGAGCGGTCGGCCCTTGCGCGGGACGGCGACGCGAATCGCCTCCGTCTCAGTCATTGTCGAATCCACGCGGCGGCAGGCTAAACCGGTTCCGCTTCGGTACCGACTCCGGTTCCGAGCGGCCCGGGGGTGGTCGATCGATTCTCGCTGCCGGACCGGGGCGGTTTCACCTGCAACGACGGGTTCCTACTCGCCCGGACCGAACGCGCTGTTGAGGCGGTCGCGGAACTGCTGGAGTTCCTCGATCTCGCGCTCGATCGAACCGATCCGATCGAGTTCGCTCGACAGCGCCGACACCTCCGCGCGGAGGTCGTCGAGTTCGGCTTCGAGCGACTCGCGGGTCTCGACGACGTCGCCGTCGATCGCCGCGATGTCCTCGCGGACGTCGCCCATCTCCTCGTCGAGTCGGGAGACGTGCGCGCCCGTCTCGTCGATGTCGGAGGCGACGTTCTCGACCTCCCCGGCCACGTCGTCGACGTCGGCCGCGACGTCGTCCACGTCGGCGGAGACGTCCCGGACCGCGGAGTCGACACCGTCGACGCGGTCGGTCGTCCGATCGAGCCGCTCTTCGATCCCGTCGGCCCGGTCGTGAAGTTCGTCGACGCCGGCCGCGGCGTCCTCGGCGTCCTCGGCGACGTCCGCCAGCTGCCCGGCGACCTCGCCGAGGCGCTCGTCGAGGGCGTCGACGTCCGCGTCGACCCCCTCGACCGACCCGCGGATCGCCGCGCGCTCGTCGTCGGCCGCGGCGACCGACGCCCGCAGGTCGTCGAGTTCCTCGTTGATCTCGGTCAGTTCGGCGTCGAGCCGTTCGACGAGTTCCGCGCCGGTCCCCTCCTCGTCGATGAACTCCGCGATGGCATCGGCGTAGGCATTGAGATCCTCCATCTGCGCCTGTACGCGCCGGATCCGGACGTCCGCGCTCCGGGGGAGCCCCGCGTCGAGTTCCCCACGGAGGGTTTCGAGGTCGGATTCGGAGACCTCACCGGCGCGAATCTCCGACGCGAGCGTCGCCGCGAGTCCGCCCTCGGCGGGGGTTGTCGTCCCGTGGGCGGTTTCGGTCTCCTCCTCAGCGGGCTCGGCTTCCCCTTGGACGGCCTCGGTCACCTCCTCAGCGGCCTGATCGGCAGATGCTCCGGGCGCGTCGACGTGCTCTTCGACCGCTCCGTCGTCGACGGCTTCCCCTTCCTCCGCTGCGTCCTCCTCGGCCGCTTCGGCCTCCACTGCGTCTGTCTCCGGCTCCGTGTCGTCGTCGCTCACCTCCCCAGCGGAAGGGCCCTCTTCGACGCCGCCTTCGGTTGTGGGGTCGTCTTCGGGACTCACGGCCGTGATTCTGTCGTCGTCGCGCTTCCGCGCCGCGGGTGGCAGGTCCGTGCCGACTGCTCGCGGACCGGAATCGGCGCTGGCGACGGATGCTTCCGGGTCGTCGGCGACGGGCGTCGGTTCGTCTGCGGATTCGTCTTCGTCAGTCGGCGGCTCGTCCTCGACGGGTACCGTCCCGTCGGCCGGCGGCTCGTCTTCGACGTGCCCTCCCTCGCTCCCCGGCGATTCGCTCTCTACGACGCCCGGTCCGTCGTCCGAAACCGGTGGTTCCGGTTCCGGTTCCGGTTCCGGTTCGACCTCGGACTCGACCGCGAGGCGGCCGTTCCCCTGGAGCGCGTCTCGGACGAGTTGGCTTCGGTCCGTGCCCAGGATGTCTTCGACGTCCCGAGGCGGCTCCTCGCTCTGTCTCTCTTCGGGCGCGGGCGGTCGTTCGAGGATCGGTTCGCCGAGGAACCCTTCCACGTCGGACGCCTGTTCGAGCCGGATCCCGTACACCGTCGTCGTCTCCTCGCCGGGGTCGAGCGTCCGCTCGTACTCGACGCGGTGGTCCTTGTACGCCGTCCAGTTGTCGCTCTCGTAGTCCGGGTGGAACCCGACGCCCTCCATCGGGAAGTCCTCGGGGATCTGATCCACGAGGCGGATGTGCACCGGGTCGTCGCTCTCGGCGGAGAGCCGGAACTTGATCGCGGGGACGGGAAACTCGTCCTCGGCGAACGACTTCTCGACGCTCACCTCGTCGTCTGATACGGATGTCGTCCGGTCGGCGTCGGATTCGTGGCTCATAGACCACCTTACCGAAACTGTTCACATAAATCACCCGGGCAAAATACCGCTCCTGATAGCGATGTCGACGCGTCGGTTCGGATCTCCGGCGGCGAAAGGTTGAATCGGTTGACAAACGAACCGCCGTGACGATGCCCCGAGACGACGAGCGACCCAACAATCCGCTCTCTCCGTACTATCCGTCGGAGGTCCCCGACGTCCCGGGGAACGGTCGAACCTGGTTCGCCGTCTTCCTCGCCGCGATGCTCCTCCTCGGAGCGGTATACGGGTTCGTCGCGACGGTACTCTGAGGCGGACCGTTCTACCCCCGTCGCGACCCGGTCTCACCGGGAGCGAAAGTCACAGTCAGAACACATTTTTTCAGGTTATTCCCGGAATAATTTCTCTGATAATCGGGGAGAAGTCTTTTTCCGTGAGGCCACCGACCCGACAACGATGGCAACCGACGACGACGCGTCGGACGCCGACCCCGACCGGGGCGGCGACGACGCGTTGGAGGGCGAGGGGGAGGGATCCTCGTCGACTCCCGAGGGGGACACCGTCGATCGGGCCACCGGAGATTCGGGCGAGACGTCGGACGACGGGGCTGGGGGGCTCCGCCCGACCGACGACGCGGATCGACCGGCGGCGGGATCGACCGAACTGTCCGTAGTCGAGGACGGAGCCGACGCTCCGGGGAGTCCCGACGGAGCGACTCCAGACGGCACCGACGAGGCCGATTCGCCGAGTCCCGACGGGACCGCTTCGACGGATGCCGACGAGGCCGGGAGCGCAGCGGCCGACGGGCCGCGCGCCGCCGTCGGCGAGTACACCTGGGCCGACTTCTTGGACGAATACGGCGACGACGGCGACGTCGAGACGCTCTACGGCGGTCTGGATCCCCGTGAATACGACGCGGACGAGGAGAACGAACGCTGGGACGACGGCGTCGAGATCCCGACGCCCACTCGCGACGACTGGGACGCGGTGAGTATCGACCCCGAGGAGTACCTCGGCTTTCACCCGGTCGACGTCGACGACGAAGTGCAGGATGCCGCCGCGGAGGCCGTCCGGATCTCGGCGGCGTTCGAGGCGTTCTGCGACCCCGAGACCACGCCTGTCGTCAAGGACGTCTGGCTCTGGGAGCACTACAAGCGGGAGTACTACTACGAGGAGGACGGGTCGCGACCGCGCGGCGAGGAGGGTGAGATCGACCGCTTCGACCCCACGGAGGCGCTGGGATTCGACCCCGACGTCGTCGAGAACGCGTTGGCACGCGGCGGTCAGCGGGCCGGGGAACTCGACGAGATCGTCGACGAGCGAACGGTCGACGTCGACCCCGAGTTCGACGAGGACGCCTTCTTCAGCGACGAGCGCGGGGCGACGACGGTCGTCAACCGCTACGACCTCGAGAAGGCGGTCCCGATGGAGAAGAAGACCCACTTCCGGGAGGTCGAGCGCTACTGGGTCAACGAACCCCACTCGTTCGTGATAATCTTCCACTCCACGAAGGAGAACGAGAAGAAGTACTACGTGATCGAACCGCACCAGAATCGGATCGAAGCGGATCTCGCGGAGTTCCTGACCGGGAAGCTCCGGACGGCGATCAAGTACGACGACGAGACCATCGTCGGCGACGCCCCGGACACGCGCCGACGGGTGATCGAGGGGCAGTCGCTGGAGCTGCTCGAACGGTACAACCTCTATCGAGCGCCGGAGCATCCGCGAGAAGCCGGGCTCTCGATCCTCGCCACGCAGAACGGCCACGCCGACGAGGAGGGGGGCCTCCTCTCGCAGTTCGATCTGGATCTGGACTTCGATTTCGGTGGCGACAGCGACGACGGAGACGCCGCAGGCGCATCCCGCGATCCCACGTCCGCGTCCTCGAAGCGCTCGCTGGCCTCTCTGGCCCGCTCGCTGGGGCTGAAAGAGGGTTCGCTCGGCGGCCGCCTCGACGGGCTCTTCGAACCGCCGACGGTCACGGAGGCGGACCCCTCCCTCGACGGCATCGCCGCGCGACCGGAGTCGGCGGTGCTGGCGGAGGACCCGACGGAACTGAACGACTACCAGGTGGAGAAACTGCTGTACGTCCTCCGCCGGGACTTCATCGGCTACGAGCGGATCGACGGGATCAAACACGACGTCAACGTCGAGGACATCTCCTGCGACGGCTACAACTCGCCGGTGTTCGTCTACCACTCCGACTACGAGCAGATCATCTCCAACGTCTACCACGGCGAGGAGGAACTCGACGACTTCGTCGTCAAACTCGCCCAGCGGTCGGGGAAGGGCATCTCCAAGCGTCGGCCGCAGGTCGACGCCACCCTCCCGGACGGGTCGCGGGCGCAGTTGACGCTCGGTCGGGAGGTCTCCGATCACGGGACGAACTACACGATCCGACAGTTCAAGGACGTTCCGTTTACCCCGATCGACCTCGTGAACTGGAAGACCTTCTCCCTCGAAGAGATGGCCTTTCTCTGGCTCTGCATCGAGAACGACAAGAGCCTCATCTTCGCCGGCGGGACCGCCTCGGGGAAGACGACCTCGCTGAACGCGGTGTCGCTCTTCATCCCCTCGAACTCGAAGATCGTCTCGATCGAGGACACCCGCGAGGTCGAACTCCCCCAGCGCAACTGGGTCGCCTCGGTCACCCGGCCGTCGTTCAGCGACGACGACCGCGGCGACGTCGACGAGTTCGACCTGCTGGAGGCCGCGCTGCGGCAACGGCCGGACTACATCGTGATGGGCGAGATCCGCGGCGAGGAGGGGCGGACGCTCTTTCAGGTGATGTCGACGGGACACACCACGTACACGACCTTCCACGCCGACAGCGTCGGCGAGGTGCTCAAGCGGTTCACAACCGACCCGATAAACGTCTCGAAGACGATGTTCACCGCCTTGGATCTCGTCTCGGTGCAGACCTCAACGCGGGTGCAGGGCGACAAGGTCCGGCGGAACAAGTCGTTGACAGAGATCAACCACTACGACGCCGAGAACGACGAGATCAACGTCCAGGACGTCTACCAGTGGCAGGCCGAGGGCGACGAGTTCCTCAAGATGGGCTCGTCGAACACGCTCGAAGACGTCCGGTTCGACCGCGGGTGGTCCAGAGAGCAACTCGACGAGGAGCTGTTCAAGCGGCGCGTCGTGCTCGCGTACCTGATCGACCGCGGGCTCAACACGTACTCGCAGGTCGCGGCGACGCTACAGGCGTTCATCAACGACCAGGAGACGATCCTCGCGCTGATGGCCCGAGACGACCTCGAACGCAGCCTCGAGGACCTCCGGGAGATGGAGTCCGTCCAGATCAACGTCGACCCCGAGAAGGAGGAGATGGTCCCGCGTCCCAGCGCCGGCGAGGAAGTCAGAGACCTCTGCGCGGAGATCCTCGGCCGCGCCGAGGAGGAACTGTGGCCCGACTACCGCGACCTCGACGACGTCGACGTCGCGGACGCGCTGATCGACGTCGATACCGCCCCCGACGTCACCGCCGCCGGCGGCGATCACCCCGAACTCGACGCCCTCGAGGAGCGGGCGGGGGACCCGGAACTCGAAGCGGAGTCGGAGACGCCGGCGCTCGGCGACGATGCCGATATGCCTGCGTTCGACGACGACACCGACACGCCGGCGCTCGGCGACGGATCGGAGCCCGCGGACGCGGCTCCCGACGGCGATACCGACGTCTCTCTCGGCGACCCTACGGATTCCGGTGACGGGGGTGACCTCGGAATCGAGGACTTACTGGAGGGTCCGGCTGACGACGGTGAACCGATCGCAGACGAGAGCGAACCCCCCGGCGACGACACCGCCGTCGAGAACGGCGGGGAACCGGACAGTTCCGACAGCGAGGGGCACGCCGGGGACGGAGCGGACGTGTTCGACGGCGATGCGGGCGCTTCGGTCGAGGGCCGTGCCGGTGATTCCCCCGCCGACGGCACGGGAGACCGCTCTGGCGGTGACGGGGACGATCCGTCGGAAGAGGCCGTCGACGACGCGGATGGTTCGACCGGCACGGACACCGAGGTGGCCGGCGAGGAGATCGAAACGCACGGCGAAGACACGGAACTGTCCGACAGCGAAGACACGGAAGCGCCCGACGGCGACGAGCGATCGGGCGACTCGGATGCCGGTGCGGACACCGACACCGGAACAGACGCCGAAGCAACCGACGAGGCCTGGGACTTCGGGGCCGTCGAGGAGAGCGACACCGAGGACGGTGACGATGGGGATGACACAGCGGACGACGGGAGCGCCGCCGAGGACGGTGACGATGGGGCCGACACCGAGGACGGCGACGCCGACGAACCGACGGGGACCGAGCGATGAGTCTGGACGTCGGTGAGGCCGACGGCGAGGGCCTCGACCGGAGCACGGACGCCCTCGGCGACGCGTTCTACCCCGTCTTTCAGTTCCTCTTCGACGAGGACGGCGACTTCGTCGCCGACGTCGGGACGAAACTCGAACAGGCGCGGATGCCGGCGACGGTGGAACTGTACCTCTCTCGGGCGATCGCGATCGGCGTCATCGCCGGCGGCGTCCTCTGGCTCCTGGGCACCCTTCTCGCCTGGGGGATCTTCGAACTCGGCCTCGTCTCGCCCGACGCGGTCAGCATCGGGCTGCCGGCCCCGGACGCCGCGACGGCCGCGGCGCTGAAGTCACTCACTGTCCCGGCGGTCACGCTCGTTTCCGGCGTCGTTTTCGGCGCGATCGGGTTCGGCATCGGGTTCGGCAGCCTCGTCGCCGTCCCGTACTCGAAGGCCTCGGGCCGGAAGCGCGAGATCAACATGCTGCTGCCCGACGCCATCTCGTTCATGTACGCGCTCTCGGTGGGGGGGCTGAACCAACTCGAAATTTTAGAGGCGATGGGGCGGGCCGACGACACCTACGGCGAGGTGGCCAAGGAGTTCCAGAGCATCGTCCGCGAGACGGAGTACTTCGGGATCGACTACCGGAACGCGATCCGGAATCAGGCGATGGCGACGCCCTCGGACGAGCTCTCGCAGTTCCTGACGGATATGCTTTCGATCGTCAACTCCGGTGGCGATATGGAGCAGTTCCTCGACGACAAGAAGGAGAAACACCTCCGGACGGCGAAACAGGAGCAGGAGACCGTCCTCGAGACGCTCGAACTGTTCGGCGAGATGTATATGACGCTCTCGCTGTTTCCGCTGCTTCTCATCATCATCCTCGTCATCATGAGTATGCTCGGGCAGGCCCAGCAGGAACTCCTTTACGGGACGGTCTACGGGCTGGTGCCGCTGACCGGCGTGGCCTTCCTCGTCCTCGTCTCGACGGTCAAGCAGGACGAACCCGGCGACGGGTACCTTCAACCCTCGAACAGCTCCGATCGGCTCCAGCAGGTCAACCGAGAGGGGCTGATCCACATGGGCCTGATCGAGAGCTTCGTCGGCGAGTTCCGCATCTTCGAGCGGATCCGCTCGCGGGAGGGGACCTACAAGACGGGGCAACTGCTCCGAAACCCACACCACTTCTTCCGAGACCACCCGCTGTACTCGCTCCTGCTGACGGTGCCGGCTGCGGGCGCGCTGCTCGCCGTCGCCGTCGCCAACGGCGCTGCCCCGCTGGAGTGGCAGGGGATGCTCGACAACCCCGTCTGGGGGACCTTCGTCTGGTGGTACGTTCCCGTGTACGTCATCGGCGTCCCGCTCGCGGCGTTTCACACCTGGAACGTCCGCTCGCGGAACGCGGTGGTCGGGAAGCTCTCCGACAACCTCCGGAAGCTCTCCAGCGCGAACGACACGGGGCAGACGCTGCTGGAATCGGTCGAGACCGTGGCGTCGACGTCCTCGGGCAAACTCTCCGAGGAGTTCGAGGTGATGCACGCGAAGGTGAACTACGGGATGAGCCTCCGCAGCGCGCTCGTGGAGTTCAACAACAAGTACCACATCCCACGACTCGCGCGGACGGTGAAGCTCATCTCGAAGGCGCAGGAGGCCTCCAGCCAGATCACGGAGGTGCTGACGACCGCGGCGCAGGCCTCCGAGAACCAGGACGACATCGAGCGCGAGCGCAAGTCCCGAACGCGGATGCAGGTGGCGATCATCCTGATGACGTACCTGACGCTTCTGGGCGTGATGGCGATCCTCAAGACCCAGTTCCTCGACGTGATGTCCGGGCTGTCGGCGCAGGCCGGATCGTCCGGCGGCAGCGAACTCTCCGGGCAGGGGCTCAGCTTCGGCGGCGGCGTCGACACCGACGTGCTGTCGGTGCTGTTCTTCCACGCCGTCACGCTGCAGGCGGCGCTGTCGGGCTTCATCAGCGGGTACATCCGCGACGCCGACATCGTCTCGGGGGTCAAGTTCGTCGTCGTCCTGCAGACGATCGCGCTGTTCGTCTGGATGGTGGTGGGATGACCCGGGCGACGCCGGTGGACCCGTCGTCGTCCGTCGCAGACGTCTCGTCGCTCGAAGCGGACGTATCGCCGCCCGCCGCGGACGCGTCACCGTCCGGAGCGCCGCTCGACAACGGTCGGCACGCCGACCGCGACGGCGACGATCGCGCGCAGACGACGATCGACTTCGCCATCGGGGTCGGACTGTTCCTGCTCGTCGTCGCGTTCGTCGTCGCGTTCGTTCCGACGGTGTTCGCGCCGTTCGAGAGCGCGGAGGGGCCGCAGACGGCCGATCGGATCGGAACGTCGCTGGCGGCGGACCGCCTCGGCGACCCCGCGGACCCGTACGTCCTGAACCGGACGTGTACGACCGAGTTCTTCGCGCAACTGGACGGCGACGGTCCCGCGCCGTCGGGCTGTCAGTTCAACACGAGCGCGGAGACGACCAGAGAGATGTTCACGCTCGACGGCACGCGAAACGCCAACGTCTCCATCTGGACGCTCGGCGCCGGCGGTGACGTTCAAACGATCGACGGGACGCGACTCACGGCGGGACCGTCGCTGCCGGAGACGCGCTCTGTCACCTCGGCGCGCCGGATCGTCTCGATCGACGGCGAGACGTATCGCCTGCTCGTGAGGGTGTGGTGATGGACCGCGGCCAAGCCCACACGCTGGAGGCGATCACCGCCGCGATGATCCTCGTCTCCAGTCTCGTCTTCGCGCTGCAGGTGACGGCCGTGACGCCGCTGACCGGCAGCACGTCCAGCCAGCACATCGAGAACCAGCAGGGAGCCGTCGCCGAGGGCGTCCTCGCGACCGCCGAGGAGAACGGGACGCTCGTACCGACGCTGTTGTACTGGAACGACTCTGCGGGCAACTGGCACGGCGCTACCAACGACGGCTACGTCCGCGGGCCGCCACCGACGAGGTTCGGGAACGTCCTCGAGCAGGCGTTCCTCGAGCGCGGGATCGCCTTCGACCTCACGCTGTACTACGTCGACGACGACGGCGACCGCCAGCGGGAACCGATCGTCGACCTCGGCGAGCCCAGCGACCACGCGTCGACGGCACGGCGTCTCGTCACGCTCTCCGAGGGCGACCAACTGCGCGAGCCGGACGAGTCGCGGTCGGGGACGACACTGGAAAACGCGTCCTACGTCGTCGACGACAGCGATCCCGAACAGTCGCTGTACTCGGTCGTGGAGGTGGAGCTCGTCGTATGGCGGATGTGAGTCGACATCCGGATTCGGACACTCGGCGCGAACACCGTGAGAGCGGCAGCGGGGGCGGAGACCGCGGCCAACTCCTCCTGGTCGGCGCGCTCGCGCTCGCGGTGCTGTTCGTCGCCCTGGCGCTGCTCCTGAACACCGCCATCTACACCGGGAACCTGGCGACCCGAGACGCCGGCGTCGACGCCGCGCCGGCGATCGAGTACGCCGCCGACTCCCGTACAGCCGGCGTCGACGCGATCCGGTCGGTGAACTACCGCAACGACACCACCGAGACGGACCTGAACGCGGCGTTCCGGGACACTGTCGACCGCTGGGACGACCTCGCGACCCACCACAGGGCCGTCGCCGGCGACGTCGCGGCCGTGGAGGTGGCGGATACCACGAACGGGACGCGGATCGGACAGAACAGCGCCTCACGGAATTTCACGAACGAGAGCGGAGTCGCAAACTGGACCGTCGCCTCCGGGTCGGACCTCTCGGGCGTTCGCTCGATGCGCTTTACGGTCGACGAGTCCGAACTCGCTGACAGCCCGTCCGACGCCTTCCGTATGAACGTCACCTCCGGGGGAGTGACTCGGAGCCTCCACGTCTACGAGAACGGCGGGGACGTGGCGGTTCGCGTCGACGACGACGGCACCGAACTCTCGTCTCGGTCGTTCGACCCCGCCGACGGCACGCTCGTGATCGACGTGTCGAACGGTTCCGTCGAGGGGACGGCGTATCCGGAACTCCGAACGGTGATCGACGCCGAGGACGGCACCGAGATCGAGTACCGGTACGGGGATATGGCCGGCGGCACGTACACGATGGTGATCGACGACGACGCCGCGAACGACGCGTCGCTCTCGACGCCGGGGTCGGGCGAACCGTACGCGACGCCGGCGATCTACGGCGCGACGTTCGACGTCACCTACCGGACCTCGGATCTCGACTACGCGGCGCAAATCGAGGTGAAGCCCGAATGAGCCGGCGTCGGGGGTTCGGGGCGATCGAACGGGTCGATCCCGGTGGATCCGACCGCGCCGTCTCGATCACCGTCAACTACGTCATCGCGTTGAGCATCACGGCCGTCCTGATCTCCGGGCTCCTCATCGGTGCGGGGACGTACGTCGAGAACGAGCGCGACCAGGTGGTTCGCGAGGAACTGACCGTCGTCGCCGAACAGCTCGCCGCCGGCATCGACGACGCCGACCGCCTCGCCCGGACGGCCGAGGATCCGACCGTCCGCGTCGGCGTCGACCTCCCGCGGCGGGTCGCCGGCGAGTCCTACCGAATCGAAATCGCCAATCTGTCCGCACCCGAACCGCAACCGGAGCGCTACGAACTCACGCTCCGATCCTCGGGGTCCGGCGTGAGCGTCACACTTACCGTCTCGACGCTCGAAGCGATGAGCGAAACGTCCGTGAACGGCGGCTGGGTCGTCGTCGAACTCGATACGGGGGGGACGGATACGCTCGTGGTTTCCGACGGCGACCCCTCGGCGACGCTGTCGCTGTCGCGGCCGAGTGGGGGGATACGAGAATGACGCACCGCGCGCAGTCGTCGAACATCGGGCTGGTATTACTCCTGGCGCTGACGATCACCGGCGCGGGCGTCGTCGTCGCCTTCGGGTCGTCCGCGCTGGCCGACGTCCAGGACCAGACGTCGATCGACCGTGCGGAGCACGCGATGACGATGCTCGACGCCCGAACCGCCGTCGTGGGACTGGGCGAGGGCTCGGTCCAGACTGTCCGACTCGGTCGGGGCGGCGACTACGCCGTCGAGTCCGAGAGCGGGTGGCTCCGGATCGACCACGCGAACTACACCGACGGCGAGACCCAGACGATCTACAACGCGTCGCTCGGCTCTGTCTCCTACCGCAGCAGCGGGACGACCGTCGCCTACCAGGGCGGCGGCGTCTGGCGGCAGCAGGCCGGCGGGACGACGATGGTGTCGCCGCCGGAGTTCCACTACCGCGGGACGACACTCACGCTTCCCGTTCTCCGCGTCCGATCGACTGACGCCGCGAGCGGCGACACGACGGCGACGATCCGCCAGTCCGACGAGTTGGTTCGAGTGTTCCCGAACGAATCCGACACGTACGACGCGACGTCGGAACCGTACGAGAATCCCGTCCGGAACGGAACCGCCTCCGTCACGGTCCACAGTCGGTACTACGAGGGCTGGGCCGACTACTTCCGAACCCGGACGACCGGCAACGTCTCGGTCGACGACGACAACCGGACTGCGACGGTCGTCCTCGAGACGACGAGCCTGGTCGGCTCGTTCCCGTATCCCGAGAAGGACGGGAGCGTCCCCGTCCGCGGCATCGCCGAGGGTCACTCGGTGACCGACTTCGAGACGTCGATTCGCGTCGGGAGCGGAAACGGGAACGGGAACGGGGGCGGCACGGCCAACAACCTCTACGTTTCGTTCTACATCGACGAGGGGCCGAGAGCGTACGAGGCGGCCGTCGCGCTTCCGACCGGAATCGGGAACTACTGCAAGAACGGCCCCGACGACGAGGACCTGCGGCTGGACGTCTACTACCACGACGAATCGACGACGGAGGGTGTCCACCGGTGGACGAACGACGACATCTCCTCGATTTCCGGGCCGGTCCAACTCGCTTGTGAGGACGGTGATCCGGTGGTTCAAATCGAGTTCACCAGTTCCGCACAGAACCTCACCTACGGGTCCAGCAGCGTCGACGAGGAGACGGCGATCGACTGGGAGTCGCTGGACGACGGCGCACCGGATCCGGACCCGACCACATTCGCTCACGACGGGGACGACGGCGAAAACACCACGTACCACTACGGCGACGAACAGACCCTCCAGATCCTCACGCGGCACTACTTCGCGATGTTCGGTACCGAGTTCAAGCTCCGCGTTCACCACGGCCCCGGCGATAGCGGGACCGCCCGAATCGACGTGTCCGACTCCGGCGGCGTGCTCCGCTACGACACGATCGATGACGGTTCGTACATCACCTACCTGCACGTCACCGAGAACAACGTGACCGTCGAACTCGATTGACGCAAACCGGAGTCGGGCTCATCAAGCCCGAAGTCCCTCGGTGAGGCTGAGGATGCCGTTGCCGACCTCGACGACGACCGTCTCCTCGGGGTCCGAACCGATCCGACAGCGGCGGTCCGTCTCTCGATCGCCGTCCAGGACCGCGCGGACCTCGTACTCGCCGTCCGGGACAGCGTCCACCTCGCCTTCGGTCTCTCCCGGCTGGAGGTAATACCGATCTCGGAACGCAACCGAGCCGTCGGAATCGACGAGTTCGATCTCCAGATCGTACCCCATCTGGTGGGCGTAGCTTCGGACGTGGACGTCTTCGCTGCGGGCCGACGCCTCGCTGTCGCGGGTGGCTGTGGGATCGTTCGCGCGTGGAGGACGCGCTCGGGCCGCTCGTTCGGAGACCATACCGGACACGTGATCCTGAGGCGAGATATACCCACGTAAGGCTCAAATCGGCGTTTGAGCGTGATCCGGGTGACATCCGGAGTCGATACGTGTCGACGCCGCTCACTCGAAGGACGTCGTCACGCGGATCCAGACCACCGTCACTCGATCGACGTCGGAGACGGTGCAGGATATCTGTCCGGGAGCGCCCGGACTCGGATCGGTGACCGTGGTACACTCGTCGAACCCGGCGGATTCGTACTGTCGGGCCCACGCGTCGGTGTAGGGGGTCGTGACGTTCACGCTGACGTCGTGGGCGACGCCGTCGTCGTCGTAGAAGCGCCGCGCCCTGCTTCCGGCGGTCCGGATGCGGACGGTCTGTGAGCCGCCGACCGCCGCAGTCCCCACGTGTTCCTGTCTGATCAGCGTGAGGTGCACGCGGTCGTCGTCGACGACGAGCGGCGGCCCGCGGACGACCGACGCGCCGCCTCGGTCGCTGTCGCGGAGCACCGCGCCGTGGCTGAGTCGGATCTCCCCGCCGGTGGCGGCTTCGTAGACGAGCGGCGACGAGGAGAACTCCCAGAACTGCGGCGGGCCGTCGACCGGGTCGACCGTCACGTTCATCGCGGCGTCGTCGGCCGACCGGACCGTCGCGTCGGCGAGTTTCACTTCGGTACCCCGGCTGGGCGCGCCCTCGATCACGTCCCGGAGGTTGTCGGCGAGGACGTCGAAGGCGCGCTGGGCGTTCTCGACGCGCTCCGCGTCGCGCGTCTCCTCCAACTCCGCGACGCCGACCGCGTAGACCGTCCCGACGGAGGCGACAACGAGCGAGAAGACGAGGACGAAACTGATCGTCTCGCTCACCCCGCGGTCGCGATTCCGTCGCGACCCGCTCTGCTCCCCCCCGATTCGCATATCCGGGGCTTTCACGCTCGCGGAGTTAAGTGTGCTGTCGTGCGCCCCGGTCAGACGCGCCGCCGGCGCGAGGGTTCATAAGTGATGACGGGCCCACACCCGCCGTGACGTAACGACGGCCTCGCGTCGAACTGCGGGTGTTCGGCACGCCGGCGCGAGAGGTGGCGCGAGCGTGCCGACTGTCCGCCACGTTGGATCCGTTCGCCGCGGAACCGCGACGACGGTACCCGGAAAAGCGCGTCAGTCGTCGCTGGTCTGTGCGACCGCGTCGCTGTCGCCGGCAGCCGTCGCCGCCGCCGCCGGCGGCAGTTCCTTGCGGACGTCGTCGCGGGCGCGCTCCTCGATGACTTCGGCGTAGGCGTCGGGCATCACTTTCACGAAGTCCGCGAGGACCTCGCCCCAGTCGTCGAGCATCCGCGCCGCGCGGTCGCTGTCGGTGTACGCCGCGTGATTCTCGACGAGTCGACGGAGCATCTGCCGGTCGGAATCGTCGAGCGTGTCTTCCAGCGACACCATTCCCTTGTTGGTCTTCGCGGCGATCTCGTCGTCGGGGTCGTAGACGTACGCGACCCCTCCGGACATCCCCGCGGCGAAGTTGCGACCGGTGTCACCCAGCACCGCGACGACGCCGCCGGTCATGTACTCGCAGCCGTGGTCGCCGACGCCCTCGACGACGGCCTTCACGCCGGAGTTTCGGACGGCGAAGCGCTCGCCGGCGACCCCGTTGACGTACAGTTCGCCCTGCGTCGCGCCGTAGAGGGCGACGTTGCCGATGAGGACGTTCTCGTCGGGCTCGTAGGCGGCGTTCTCGGGCGTCTCGACGATCACCTTCCCGCCGGAGAGGCCCTTGCCGACGTAGTCGTTCGCCGCGCCGGTGAGCTCCATCGTCACGCCGTTCGCGAGGAACGCGCCGAAGGACTGCCCGGCGACGCCGTCGAAGTCACAGCGGATCGTGTCGTCCGGGAGCCCCTCGCCGCCGTGAGCGCTCGAAATGCGGTTCGACAGCATCGCGCCGACCGCGCGGTCGACGTTCGAGATGGGCGAGTCGATAGCGACGGGTTCGCCGCCTTCGAGCGCCGGCGCTGCACGCTCGATCAGCTGGTGATCGAGCTGTGCGTCCACGCCCGCGTGGGTCTGCGATTCGGTATTGTAGCGAGCGCCGCCGGCAGGCTCGGCGATGACGTCCGAGAGGTCCAAGTGCCTGGCCTTCTCGTGGTCGGTCTCGCGCTGCGCGAGCAGCGACGGGCGTCCGATCATCTCGTCCAGCGAGGTGAAACCGAGGTCCGCCATAATCTCGCGGAGCTCCTGGGCGATGAACGTCATGTAGTTGATGACGTGCTCCGGCTGGCCGGGGAAGCGGTTCCGGAGCTTCTCGCGCTGGGTGGCGACGCCGACCGGACAGGTGTTCTCGTGGCACTGCCGCGCCATCACGCAGCCGGAGGTGACGAGCGACGCCGTGCCGAAGACGTACTCTTCGCCGCCGAGCAGCGCCGCGACGGCGACGTCGCGGCCGGTCTTCATCCCGCCGTCGACGGTGACGCGGATCCGCGAGCGCAGGTCCGTCGCCCGGAGCATCTGGTTCGCCTCCGCGAGTCCGAGTTCCCACGGGAGTCCGGCGTTCTTGATCGACGTCTTCGGCGACGCCCCGGTCCCGCCGTCGTGTCCGGAGATGTGGACCACGTCGGCGTTGGCCTTCGCGACGCCGGCGGCGATCGTCCCGATACCGGCCTCGGAGACGAGCTTCACGTTGATGTCCGCCTCCGGATTGGCCGCTTTCAGGTCGTGGATGAGCTGCTTCAGGTCCTCGATGGAGTAGATGTCGTGCAGCGGCGGCGGCGAGATGAGACCGACGCCCGGCGTCGCGAAGCGGACGTGCGCGATCATCTCGTTGACCTTCTTGCCGGGGAGGTGACCGCCCTCGCCGGGCTTCGAGCCCTGCGCCATCTTGATCTGGAGCTCGTCGGCGTTCGTGAGGTACTCGGAGGTGACGCCGAAGCGGCCGGAGGCGACCTGCTTGACGTTGCACTCCTTCTCGGTACCGAACCGCTCGGGCGGTTCGCCGCCCTCGCCGGTGTTGGACTTCGCGCCGAGGCGGTTCATCGCGATCGAGTTGTTCTCGTGGGCCTCCGGCGAGAGGCTCCCGAGCGACATCGCCGCCGTCGAGAACCGCTCGACGATCTCCTCGACGGGTTCGACCTCCTCGATCGACACCGGATCCCGGCCGGAATCGAACTCGAGCAGCCCGCGGAGCGTCTGGAGCTCCTCGGCCTGATCGTTGATGAGGTCGGCGAACTCCTGATACTTCTCGTAGTCGCCCGAGCGGACCGCCTGCTGGAGCGTGCCGACCGTCTGGGGGTTCCACTGGTGGTGAATCCCGTCGGAGCGGTGTTCGTACTCGCCCTGGCGGTCGAGTTGGGGATCGTCGCCGAAGGCGACGGTGTGTCGCGTCCGGACGTCTTCTTCGATCACGTCGATGCCGATTCCCTCCGTGCGGATCTCCGTGCCCTCGAAGTACTCGGCGACGAAGGCGGAGTCGAGGCCGACCGCCTCGAAGATCTGCGCGCCCTGGTAGGACTCGACCGTCGAGATGCCCATCTTGGCCATCGTCTTCAACAGGCCGTCTTCGAGCGCCTTCTTGTAGGCCGCGATCGACTCGCTCTCGTCTGCGCCGTCGGGGCCGGCGACGACGTCCGAAATCGTCTGGTAGGCGAGGTAGGGGTTCACCGCGTCCGCGCCGTAGCCGACGAGGGTCGCGAGGTGATGGACCTCGCGGGGGTCGCCAGACTCGACGACGAGGCCCGCGTGGTTCCGGAGGCCGTTCCGGACGAGGCTGTGGTGGACCGCGCCGGTGACGAGCAGGCTCGGGATGGCGATCCGATCGGGGTTCAGGTTCCGATCGGAGAGGACGACGACGTCCGACCCCGACTCGATGGCTGCTGCGGCGTCCTCGCGGACGCGCTCGACGGCGTCCTTCAGCGATCGCTCTCGCTCGTACGTGATATCGACGATCGTCGACTCCATCGCGTCCCCTGCGTCTGCTCCGAGCGACTTGATGCCCGCCGTCTGGGCGTCGGTCAGGACGGGCGAGTCGAGGACGAGCTGTCTGGCGTGCTCGGGCGTCTCGTCGAGCAGGTTGCGCTGCGCGCCGAGCCGGGACTCGAGCGAGGTGACCAGTTCCTCGCGGATGTAGTCCAGCGGCGGGTTCGTGACCTGGGCGAACAGCTGTTTGAAGTAGGTGAAGAGCGGCCGGTTGAAATCGGAGAGCACCGACAGCGGCGTGTCGTCGCCCATCGAACCGACGGGGTCCTTGCCGTCCTTGGCCATCGGTTCGATGAGGTGGCTCAGTTGGTCGTGGGTGTAGCCGAACGCCGCCTGCGAGGCGCGGAGGTGGTCGACGTCGCCTCGCGGCTCGTAGTCGTCGGTGTCGGCGAGCTCGTCGAGTTGGCGCTGCTCCTCGTCGACCCACTCGCCGTATTTCTCCTCAGTGAGCGACCCGAAGACCTCCTCGTCGGGGATGACGCGGCCCTCCTCGGGGTCAGCGACGAACAGCTGTCCGGGCTGAAGACGACCGCGCTCTTTGATCTCGCTGGGGTCGGTGTCGAGCGCGCCGACCTCGCTGGCCATCACGAGCGTGTCGTCGGTGGTGACGTCGTAGCGGCAGGGCCGCAGCCCGTTCCGGTCGAGGACGGCCGCGACGCGGTCGCCGTCGGTCGCGGCGACGAGCGCGGGGCCGTCCCACGGCTCGATCAGCGAGGCGTGGTAGTCGTACCACTCGCGCCGTCCCTCGCTCATCCGGTCGTCCCCGCGGTAGGCCTCGGGGATCAGCATCCGGAGGACGTGCGGGAGGTCGCGACCGCCCTGCAGGAGGAGTTCGACCGCGTTGTCGACGGAGGCCGTATCGGACTGATCGGGGTCGTTGATGACGGGCTTCAGCGTCTCGAGGTCGTCGCCGAACCCGGGGTGTTCGAGGTCCGTCTCCCGACTCCGCATCCAGTTGATGTTGCCCTGGATCGTGTTGATCTCGCCGTTGTGGACGATGTGTCGGTACGGGTGCGCGAGGTGCCACGCGCCCAGCGTGTTCGTCGAGAACCGCGCGTGCACCAGCGTCAGCGTCGTCTCTAGCCGCTCGTCGTCGAGATCCAGGTAGTAATCGGCGAGCTGTTCGCCCTTCAGCAGGCCCTTGTAGACGAGCGTCCGCCGAGAGAGCGAGCAGATGTAGAAGCGCGCTGCGCCCTCGGAATCGAGCTTCTCGACCTCGTTTTCGACGGCGCGGCGGGCGACGTAGAGCGCCCGGTCGAAGGCGTCTACGTCGCGGTCGTCCTCCGGAACGACGAACGCCTGCCAGACGTCGGGTTCGGATTCGAGCGCGGTCGCGCCCAGGTCGGCGTTGTCGGTCGGGACGTCGCGCCAGTGAACGACGTCGAGGTCGTACTCGGCGAGCACGCGCTCGAAGATGGCGATGAGACCCTCGCGCGCGGCGTCGTCCTGCGGCATAAAGATCGAACCGACCGCGTACTCCGCCGGGAGATCGACGTCGACGACGGCGTCGAAGAACTCGTCCGGCCGCTGGATCATAATCCCCGCCCCGTCGCCGGTGTTCTCCTCGGCGCCGGTGGTGCCACGATGTTCGAGGTTCTCCAGTAACTCGATCCCGTCGGCGACGGTTTCGTGCGATCGGCCGCCGTCGAGGTCGATGACGGCACCGACGCCGCAGTTCGACCGCTCGTCCGTCGGATCCGCGAGTCCGACGGACTCGCCAGTCGTGTGTTCGTGTGGCTTGGTCATACGTCCCCCTAGACCTACCCCCTAAAGGACTTTCTCCTGTAAGAATAAGGGTTCACTAACCACATATAAGGTAATATGTATTATACAAATTCGAGTGAATACTCATTCGACGTTCGACGAATGAAAAGAACGACGATGATGGACCGAAGCAGCCGGGGGACCGGCCGTCGTGGGTCGTGCCGACCCTGTTGATCCGGTAGCCGTTTGCTCCTCGATTCAATTCCAATCGTAGCGATTTCCCTGCTCACTTCGCTCGCAGAAGAAATGCGCCGGCCGGGATTTGAACCCGGGCCATGAGCTTGGAAGGCTCAGGTCCTACCACTAGACCACCGGCGCTCGTTCGTCTCGGTCGCCACCGCAGTCACGCGGCACCGACCTCACTCGCCTGTTCCCGGTCCCCGAATAAGGGTGTTACCCTTTCGACTCGGGAGCACGCTCTCCTTCGTGTCCCATCGGGAAACGCGACGTCGCTGCCGTGGCACCTGTGGGCGCGGATCGTGCTCAGTCGTCGCTCGCAGTTTCCGCTTGGGACGCGTCGAGCGGCGGCGCGCGCGCCTCCTCGAACTCCGCGGCGGCGGCGCGGACGCGCTCGCCCATTCCCGGTAGTTCGTCGGGAGAGACGGGGCCGTTCTCGCGAATCGATTCGAGGTCACGCGGGAACTCTCGGAGGTCGTAGTGGATGTCGAGGCCGGCCTGCGCGCCCTTCCCCATCGCGACCGGAATCTGGTTGTGTCCCGGCGTGATGTCACCGACCGCGTAGACGCCATCCACGGTCGTCTCCATGCTCTCGTCGACGACGACCGTGTCGTCGTCGTTCAACTCACAGCCCAACTGCTCGGCGAGCGCGGTGTTGTAGTTCGAGCCGTACATCGGGAACCCGCCGCGGTACTGCCGGACGGTCCCGTCGTCGAACTCGAACGCCTCCAGCCACCCGTCCTCGCCCTTCTGCATCCCGGTGATCTCCGCCTCGACGATATCGATGGGATGGCCGCGGAGCTGTTCGTCCGTCTCGTCGCTCCACTCGGGCGTCTCACCGCGGAGCAGCAGATCCACGTCGTCGGTGAAGTTGAGCATGATCATCGCGACGTGAGCGGCGGCCTCGCCGGTCCCCATCACGTACACCGGTCGGTCGACGAACATGTAGGCGTCGCAGTGCAGACAGTAGTGCAGTCCCCGCCCCGTCCGCGGGACGGGCGGATCCGGTCGTTCGTCGTTGAAACCGACGCCGAGGACGACCCGGTCCGCGCGGAACTCCCCGTCGTTGCCGACGAGCCGGAACCGGCCGTCGTCGGTCCGCTCGACTTCGACGATGAAGTCGCGGACGACGTCCGCGCCGTAGGCTTCGACCTGCCCCTGCGCGGTCTGCAGGAACTCGTTGCCCGAGGTGTCCTCCGGCACGCCGATCACGTTGTGCGTCTCCAGCATCATCGCCGCGCGGCCGCCGCCGCGGTCGACGACGGCGGTGTCGTGCCCCAGTCGCGTCGTGTACAGCGCGGTCTGGAGCCCCGCCGGACCGCCGCCCACGACGACCACTTCGTAGTCGCGTACGTCCGCTGTTTCGCTCATTCGCGTCAGTATACCAGTCCCGACGACTTAAACGCAGAGTTCGCGTGCGTCGCGATCGATCACCCGCGAGAGGCTCGGGGCTGACCGGCCGGGACTCGGGCGTGCGGTTACCGTTCGGCATCGCTTCCACTCCGAAACCGGGTTGCTGCTCCGTATCCGGCCGCGCCGGCGACTGTCCCGAGCGCCCCCGCCCCAACGAGGTGGATCGGCCGGATGCCGGACCGGACGCGGTCGAGGGTGCCGTCACCGTCCTCGGGAACCCCCAGGACGTACTCGTGAACCTCGCCCGGGCGGATTGTGGCCGTGCGCGTCTCGTCGACGATCGCCCCCTCGACGTCGGTGACCCTCGCCGCCAGTTCGTAGTCGGTGCGTCCGGCGCCGAACACACTGACGCGATAGCTTCCGGGGTCGACGCCGTACCGACTGCACACCTGCGGATACTCGCCGCGCGACTCGTCGGTATGCGTTCCGCGAAGCCGTCTCACCCGCTCGCCGCCGGGATCGACGACGGCGAGTTCGACGTCCTCGCTCGAGGCGGCGACCAGCGCGAGCGGGAACAGCGACTCTCTGATCCGATCTCCGTCGACGGTGACGTGGTCCAACGGGCCCGGTCGCGTTCGGTCCGTGGAGGCTTCGATTCGGTCGTATCTGCTGTACACCATCCCCGTGTACGCCCCGTACGGTCGCATCGAGAGGGTCTCGTCGTCCCGATCGAAGCGCAGCTCCGGTCTGTTACGTCGGTACGTCGCGGCCGGACGGTTGGGATCGTAGATCGGAACCGTCACCCCGCCGGCGCGTTCCTCGAAACCGTACGCGAGGACCTGATGAGAGAGCCGCGTCTCGTTGAAGAGGATGACCGCAGCGGTGCCGAACCTCTCGATGACGTCTCGAACGTCGCGCAGGACCGCCGCCGTATCCAGCCAGTGGCGATACAGGAACACACGCCGTCCGAGGAAGGCGCGAAACCTGAGGAACTGATCGGCCTGTCTGTCCACGATCTCCTCGTACACAGGGGCCTCGGGGCGCTCGGTCGGGACCGTCGGGGCCTCGATTTCGCTCGCGAGACGGCGGTCCACGGGAATCGTCTCAGGGTTCTCGAAGTACCGCTGGGCGGTCAGGACCATCCCGTAGCAGTGCCCGTTCGTCCCCGCCCGCTGGACGACCGCCAGCCGGAGCTGTGCGGCTATCGAATCCAGGACCGTGCGCGGGAGTTCCGCGACGTCGAGTCCGAGCGCCGTGCGGGCCCGGTCTTCCCACGTCGTCCGGATCCGCGTTCGGATCTCCGATCGCGAGGGGCTCGGCGGCGTCTCGAAGTACTGGTCCTCCGACGACCAGTTCCGGAATCCGTAGGCGTGCGCTGTGGGGTCGAAACCGCGGGAATCGGGTGCGCGCTGTGCCCTCGCGACGCCGGCGGCGCTCCCGGAAACCCCGGCCGCGGCGGCGAACGTGGACAACAGCCGACGCCGGGAGATTCCGCGATCCATATCCGGCCATCCATCGGAGCGAGTATCACTGTTACGCAGGACGGGACCTCTCGGAGTGGCGGCTGTCGAGACGCCTCTCGGGACGACGGATCGGGCCGGGTCTCTCGTCTACCCGGCGGACACCTCGATCAGTCGAGTCCCGACTCGACGACGGCGTAGCAGTTGCCGCTGGAGACGGTGTTCGCCACCACGGTGAGGTCGCTCGCCGCCAGGTCGGATTCGAACTCTGCGGGGTCGTAGATGTGGTAGAACCGCGGCACGCGCTCGCCGCCCGGCAGCGTCCACGCGACGGTCGTATCGAACCCCGACGCCCGGTCGAAGCGGTCGTGGGCGGTCGACCAGGCGCTCACGAGCGCGCGACCGCCGGGGGCGAGCACGCGAGCCAGCTCGGAGAGGCTGGCGATCCGCTGTTCCCGCGAGCGGAGGTGATGCAGCGTCGCGACGTAGACCGCGACGTCGACCGTGTCAGCCCGAAGCGGTAGCGACGCGGCGTCGCCCTGTACGAGTTCGAGCGAACCGGCGAAGTCCCGCTTTCTCGATCGCTCCTGTGCCGTTCGGAGGAGCCCGGCGCTGACGTCGACACCGACGACGCGACCGACGACCGCCGAGAGCGACTCGGCGTGGCGGCCGTTGCCGCACCCGAGGTCGAGGCCGACCCGTTCGGCCTCGCTGTCTGCGTTTTCTGGCGGACCGCCGAGTGCCGATTCCGCCCCACCGACGAGCGCCGAGGGGACGTCCGCGGCCGCGTCGCCGTCCGCATCGCTCGCTGCACCGCCGCCGAGAAACGCCGTCACTTCGGGCCACGGGTACTCCCGCGTCGTCGCGAAGTGCTCTGCGATCCGGTCGTACGTCTCCCTGACCGGGCTCGCCCGCTCGTCGTCCATAGTCTGGACTCGCGCTCGCGACACAAAGCCCCGGTGGTCCGGCCGGAAGCCGCCTCTGGAGGTTCGGGCCCGTCCGGAGGGCACCGGATCGCGTTTGGCGAGTCGCCCCCGTTCGAATCCCCAGTTCACAGCAGCGCGAAGACCACGTACGTCGCGACCAGCAGGACCGTCGCGTGCTTCAGTCCGTCCGCGACGCTTCCCTCTCCTAACTGCCCGGCGACGAGCCCCGAACAGACGCCCTGGATCGCGGCGGTGTGGAAGAACAGCAGTTCGTAGGCGTCGGTGTTGACCGACTGCAGCCCCCCGAGCACGCCGGCGTCGACGCCGCCGACGTCGCCGACCGCGCCGCCGGTCGACTGCCCCGCCGCCTCGATCGCCGGGATGAACGACACCGTCAGCGCGACGATGATCCCGAGGAAGACGAAGAAGGAGACGTAGATGACGACGAGGTAGGTGAGCATCTCCTGTCGCCGCTCGCGCTGGAGCCGCCGGGTCTCCTGGGCCTCGTCGGCCGCGATGTGGAGCACCGGACTGATGTCGCCGCTGGCGGCCATCGCGTTCCGAATGAGCGTCACCGCTCGGGACACTGTCGGCGCGTTCGTCCGCCGCTCCATCCTCGTGAGCGCGTCGCCGACGCTCGCGCCCCACTGGATGTCCCGCCACACGCGGGCGATCTCGTCTCCGAGCCGTCCGAGCTCGGCGTCGGAGAGCCGACCCAGCGAGCCGACGACGGTGACGCCGGCTTCGTTGATGCTCGCCATCCGGCTGAGGAAGTCGGGCATGTCCGCCTCGATCGAGCGGATCCGCTTCTTTTGTACCTCGTGTGCGGCGGCGACGCCGGCGAGGGCGAGTACCGTCGCGAGCACGATCGGACCGTCGACGACCGCGACCACGTCCGCGACCGCGGTGGCGGTTTCGGTCGACCCCTCGGTCAGTCGTCCGACCGCGTCCCGAGCGGCCCCGTCGATCGACAGCCAGATCAGGAGTAGTCCGACCGGTCCGGTAAGGAACAGCGAGTACGCTGGCGTCCGCAGGACCGTTTCGATCGGGTGCGAAAGTATCTCACGGAACGTGCCGATCCGGTCGTAGACCGCGAGTCGGGCCCGGTTTTCCACGTGGCTGTCCCGCTCGGGAGCCGCGCCGTACACGACTCCGCCGTCAGTCATCCCCGCCGCCTCACCGCCGTTGACGACCGACTGTGCGCCGCTCGCGTCGCTCTCGCTCCCCCTGTCCGACGCCAACCGCGGCTGCTCGCCGCCGTCCTGATTCGGGAGGTTCAGGCTCTCGGTCATGCTGTCGACGTAGACCACGAACCCGAACGTCGCCAGCGGAATCGCGACGTAGCTCACGAGGCGGACCAGGGTGAGCGTGCTCTGGATCACGAGCCCGATCACGACGAGGACGGTGATGAAAAACAGCGGCCCGGCGACGAGGACGGTCACGTACACCTCCGCGAACGTCGAGAGCAGGTCCAGATACTGCCGCTGCTGTGCCTGTGCCTCCTCCTGGAACCGCTCGTACTGATCCCGCAGGAACGCCGAGACGTTCTGCCCGGAGGAGAGGACGCTCGCGAGGTTCTCGGTGAACTCCTCGAGGTTCTCGCTCGGCGTGCTGCTCGCGGTCTCCTGAAGGGCGGTCAGGATGTCGGTGCCGAACGCGTCCATGTCACGGACGGCGATGCCGAGTTCGCGCGCCGCCTCGCCGTAGACGCCCTGGTTGCGAGAGAGCGTCCGCAGCACCTCCTGAAACGGGATCCCCGAGCGCGAGAGCGCGTAGACGAACGCCACCGTCCGCGGCAGCGTCGTGTCGATTTCGATCCCGCGCGTTCGCGCGCGCTGATCGAGATACTTCCAGCGAGCCCAGTAGGTCCCGAGGGCGAGTCCCGTTCCGACCGTCGCGCTGGCGACGAGCAGCAGGCCGAACAGTTGCAGCAGAGAGAGGTCAGGGACGTGGACGATCGCGGCGAGGAACTCCAGCGGCGTCGGGAGGAACGCGCGGATCTCACCGACGTCGACGGCGAGCGAGCGGAGGATCACCGCTCCCGCGTAGACGCCGTAGACGCTCCCGGCGATCCCGGCAACGCCGGCGATGAAGAGCGTCTGGGAGGCGAACACCCGGTGGCTCTCGCCGACGAACGCCGCGCGCATCCGCTCGCGCTGTCGGCGGCGGGTCGGACTGACCTCGGCGACGTACCGCCCGAAGATCGGTAGCGCGAGTCGGGAGACGAGCAACCGCGCGCGGCCGCTGACGGGGACGAGCGCGATCGGCAGTGCCAGGATCGTCACGAGTAGCAGCGGCACGTAGCCGAGCAGTTCAACGGCTGCCATCGCCTCTGTCCCCCTCGACGTCGTCGGTCTTCGCCCTCGGACGTTCCTCGCCACTGTGGGTCCGGTCGGGTCCGTCGCCGCTGCTGCTGTCGTCGCTGGCGACGCTCTCGTCGCCCGACGCCTCGTCCTGCGCGGCTTCGAGCCGCTTCATCACGCGCTCGGGGTCGGCGTAGTACTCGTTGACGAGCGCGGTGAACCGTCGATAGTCGGTCGTCCCGAGTTCCGAGAGCAGTTCCAGGAACCGCTCTCGACGCTCTATCTCGCGTTTCCGCTCCGTTCGGCTCCACCCGCGATCCCGCTGGATCTCCTCGAGGAGGTTCGAATCGCTCCCCTCGAAGGTATCCGTCTCGGCGTTCCACCTGAACGTCCGGGAGTAGTCGAGTTCGCCGGTCCGCTGATCGATATCGCCGATCTCGCCGATCGTCTTCGAACGGCGGACGCGCTCGCCCTCGACGCGCGTCAGCGTCTGCACGCACAGGAGGTCCAGCGACTGGACCATCGCCCGCGGCACGTTGATCGGCTCGTTCTCCAAGCGATTGATCACCGTCTCGATGCTGTCGGCGTGCATCGTCGAGAACGTCGTGTGGCCCGTGTTCATCGCCTGGAACAGCGTGACGGCCTCGTTCCCGCGAACCTCGCCGACGATGATGAACTCGGGGCGGTGCCTGAGGGCGGACCTGAGGAGGGCGTACATATCGATGTCGCTCCCCTCGTGAAGGCGCTCACGCGTGACCGACGAGAGCCAGTTGTCGTGATACAGCGACAGCTCGCGGGTGTCCTCGATGGTCAGGACCTTCGCGCGCGGCGGGATGAACATCGAGACGGCGTTCATCGACGTCGTCTTTCCCGAGGCGGTCCCGCCGGCGAAGATGAGGCTCTTGTTGTTCTCGATGCAGAGCCACAGGTAGGCCATCTCCTCGATCGAGAACGTCCCGTAGTCGATGAGGTCGATGGGCGTGAACGGCTCGTCGGCGTACTTTCGGATGGTGAACGCCGATCCCCGCGGGGTCACTTCCTCGCCGAGTGCGAGCTCGACGCGCGAGCCGTCGGGGAGCGTCGTCCCGACGACGGGGTCACCGACGCTCACGTGCCGGCCGGACTCCTGGGCGAGGCGGATGACGAAGTCGTCGAGGTCGTCGGCGGCGTAGGCGACGTTCGTCTCGATGTCGGTGTACTCGTCGTGGTAGACGAAAATCGGGAGGTCGTAGCCGTCACAGGAGATGTCCTCGATGTGCGGGTCGTGCATCAGCGGATCGATGCGGTCGAACCCGCGGAAGTCGCGGGCGAGGTAGTACAAGAGCGCGTGGAACGTCCGCATCGGGACGTCGACGCCGTACTGCTCGAGCAGGCTCCGGAGCTCCCGTCTGAGCGTCTCTTCTGCGGTCGGTTCCGTGTTGGTCTGGTACAAGAGCGGGTCGCGGATGTCGACCCTGGCCCGCGAGAGGAGGTCGGCCTCGAACTCGTCGAGTTCGGGCTCGACCGCGTAGTAGTAGTGTTCGCTCTCCTCGTCGTCGTAGGTGATCACGACGTAGGCGTACGGCGCGTTCACCCAGTAGCGATCGACGAGCTCCTCGCCGTCCGGCACCTCGAACTCGGCGAAGACGCCGTCGCCGGGTCGGTACGGCCGGACGTCGATCGAGGAGCCTCGGAGGACCTCGATCGCGCGACGGATTCGCCGCCTGAGGCGATCGATCGTGTCTCCGTCGCCGTTCATCTCGTCCGTCCCGTCGCTTGCCCGGTCGTCGGAGGGATCGCCCGTCCCGTCGGGGGCGTCCCTCTCCCTGTCGGCACCCTCGCCTGTGTTCGCCGCGTCGGCGGCGACGCCGCCGTCGGCGGTCGCCGTCCCATCGGTCGACTCGGCGGCTGTCTCATCGGACGACTCGGCGGCCGTCTCGTCGGCCGACGCGGCCGCCGCTCCGTCTCCCGATGTCCCCCCCGTCTTCGGCTCGGAATTCGGCTCCCCCATAGCTACGTGGTCCGACGCGTTACCGGCCTTTCTGCTCGGAGTGACTTATACTGTCGGCCGTCAGTTCCTGACGTGCTCGTCAGTCAGCCCGGCGAGCCGGTCGGCCAACCCCTCGGAGAACGCCTCGCTCGTACACCGCCACGACCAGTTGCCCGACGTCGTCCCGGGGCGGTTGAACCGGGCGTGCTCGTCGAGCCCGAGGACGTCCTGCATCGTCGCGAACGAGAGCACGGAATCGGCGCGCCAGACCGCCTCGATCATCGACCAGTTGATCCCCGAGCCGTCCGCGCCGATGTTGTACTCCAGACAGCTTCGCTGTCTTTCCGGCAGGGACTCGTAGTACCCGACCAGCGTGTTCGTGTCGTGGGTCGACGAGTACGCGACGCTGTTCTCGGGGTAGTGCATCGGCTGGTACATATCGCCCTCCTGGCACCAGTCGGCGTAGTGGGGCACTCGCATCGAGGGGAAGCCGAACCGCTCGCGGAGGTCGACGAGCGACTGGTCGAGGAAGCCCAGGTCCTCGACGACGAACGGGAGGTCCCCGAGCCGCTCTCCGACGGTCTCGAAGAAATCCGCGCCCGGCGCGTCCCGCCACTCTCCGTCTGCGGGCGAGTCGGAGTCCGCGGGGATCGCCCAGAACTCGTCGAACCCCTTGAAGTGGTCGATCCGGGTGACGTCGACGAGGTCGAACAGCCGGTCGAGGCGGGCGAGCCACCAGCCGTAGTCATCCTCGCGAAGCGTCTCCCAGTCGTACACCGGGTTGCCCCACCGCTGGCCGTCGTCTTGGGGATTCGGCGGGACGCCGGCGACGGCGGCGGGTTCGCGGTCGTCCGTCAGATCGAACGCCTCGGGACTCGCCCAGACGTCGGCGCTGTCGAGGGCGACGTAGATCGGCAGGTCGCCGACGAGGTCGACCCCGCGCTGGTGCGCGTACTCGCGGAGCCCGCGCCACTGTCGGTCGAAGACGAACTGGACGAACTCGCGGTAGTGCACCTCCGACGCCAACTCCTCGCGGTGCGTCGAGAGCGCGTCGGGGTCGCGGCCCCGGATCGCCTCCGGCCACGACGTCCACGCGCCGTCGTACCGCGTCCGCAACGCCATAAACAGCGCGTAGTCGTCGAGCCACGCCGACTCGCGCTCGCGGAACGCCTCGAAGGCCTCGCGGTCCGCGTCGAGATCGACGCCCGGAGCACTCTCGGCGTCGCCCTCGCTCGCCGATCGGAACCGCTCCGCCGCCGTGCGGAGCCGGTCGGTCTTGTACTCGCGGACGCGGTCGTAGTCGACCGCGTGCTCCGAGAAGTCCGGAACCGGTTCGAGGTCGTCCTCCCGGAGGGAGCCCCTCTCGACGAGCCGATCGAGGCTCACGAGGAGCGGGTTGCCGGCGAACGCCGAGTACGCCTGATACGGCGAGTCGCCGTGGACCGGGGCCGTCGGCCCCAGGGGGCAGAACTGCCAGTAGGACTGCTCGGCCGCGTCGAGCCAGTCGACGAACGCCCGCGCGCCGTCGCCGAGGTCGCCGATCCCGTGCGGTCCGGGAAGCGACGTGAGGTGGAGGAAGACGCCTGACCGTCGGTCGAATCGCATACTCGAAACACCCGCGGACGGAAGTTAAGCGTGTGGTCCGCGGGGTGGGAGACATCTTCGCGTTGTCGGTGCGATTCCGCGCCCACTGCGACGAACCGTCCAACGGCGTCCACTGCGGCGAATCGCCCACAGTTAACACCGCGCGGGTCCATCCCATATCCGTGCATCCGAAGACGGTCCTCATCACCGGCTGTTCGTCCGGCATCGGCCGCGCCACAGCGCTCGCCTTCCTCGAGGAGGACTGGAGCGTCTACGCGACGGCCCGAAACCCCGCGGACATCGAGACGCTCGGCGAGAAGGGCTGCCGCATCGCGACGCTCGACGTCACCGATCAGGACGACGTCGACAGGGTCGTCGACCGCGTCATCGACGAGGAGGGTCACCTCTCCTGTCTCGTCAACAACGCCGGGTTCGGCCAGATGGGGCCGCTCGAAGACGTGCCGACCGAGCAGGTCCACCGGCAGTTCGACGTGAACGTCTACGGGCCGCACCGGCTGATCCGCGCCGTCCTGCCGCATATGCGCGAGCAGGAGGACGGCACCATCGTGAACCTCTCCAGCGCCGCCGGCCGGGTGTCGTTCCCCGGCGGCGGCGTCTACGCCGGATCGAAGTTCGCGATCGAGGCGATGAGCGACGCGCTCAGAAACGAGGTCGACGAGTACGGCGTCGACGTCGTCGTGATCGAACCCGGCCCGGTCGAGACGAACTTCTCCGACCGCGTCGAGCGCGAAGTCCACGGGAACGACGGAAGCGCGGAGCGGGGCTCCGACGCGGGAGGTGGCGACGGCGGCGGCGACATCCCCGGCCTGGAGCGCTCGGGCGCCTACGAGTCGTTCTACGAACTCTTCTCGGAGACGCAACTGATCGGCGGCGGCGGGCTCGGAGCCATCTCGCCCGGGCGCGTCGCCGAGGACGTCGTCGACGCCGCCTCCTCCACGAAGCCCCGAGCGCGCTACCAGCCGGGGACCGCGGCGCGCGTCACCGTGCTGGCGCGGCATCTCCCCTCGCGCTGGCTCGACACGGCGTATCGGTACCTGCGAAAACTGTAATCGCCGGCTGCCGGCTGTGCCGGCTGGGTGAGGCCTACTCCAGACACGCGGCCACGACGCGCAGCGCCTCCTCGCCGCGCACCTCCTCGGCCAAGAGCGGCACGCGCTTGACGTCCCGTCCCCTGAACAGTTCGGTCGCGCGGCCGATCGCGTCCTGCTGAACGCCCCAGCGTCGCTGGCAGAACTCGCAGTTGTCCAGGTCCGGCGAGACGACCCACCGGTCGTCGACCTCGGTCGCCGTCACGTCCGCGAGGTCCTCCATCACGCGGTTGACGACGAGCGTCTGGACGGGGATGCCGTAACCGTCGAGCCGTTCGACCAGCCGTTCGGTCTCGACGACGCTCATCTCCTCGGGGATCATTACGACGCGGAAGTCCGTCTTCGTCGGGTCGCGCAGGACCGTCCGCAGTCGCTCGATCCGCTCGCGGAGCTCGTCGAGGTCCGGCGTCGCCGCCTCGTCGCTTCCCATCCCGAACATCCCCTTGACGCCCTCCATCATCCCCGAGAACTGCTGGCGCATCTTCGCGATCCGACCGAGCATCGAGTCCATCATCTCGGGCAGTTCGAGCAGTCTGAGCGTGTGCCCGGTCGGAGCGGTGTCGACGACGACGCGGTCGAACCGGGGGTCGTCGAGGTATTCGAGCAACTGCTGCATCGCCGCCGCCTCGTCGGCACCGGGCATCGATCCGGGCCCCATCGCGCCGCCGAGGAGGTCTTCCATCCCGCCGAGGTCGCCGAACGGCGAGGCCCCTGCGGCGTCGCCGCCGGCTCCGGAACCGGCTCCGTCGCCCCCCGTGAAGGGGTTCTCGTCCACGTCGGCTCCGGGATCGAAGCCGCCTGCGCTGTCCTCGGTGACCGTAGATCCATCTCCTCGCCCGCCGGCGAACGGGCCCACCGCCGCGTCGGGGTCGATCTCCGCGGCGTACAGCGGCCAGTCTTCCCTGATTCGCGTCGGCTCCGCCGGCACGTCGACGCCGAGGGTGTCCGACAGCGAGTGCGCCGGGTCCGTGGAGACCACGAGCGTCGCCGTCCCCGCCGCGGCCGACGCCAGCGCTGTCGCGGCCGCCATCGTCGTCTTGCCGACGCCGCCCTTCCCGCCGTAGAGGACGTAGTCCGGGGCGTCGACGGACTCGGGGAGCCCGGCGGCGTCCACGTCCTCGATCGGTTCCCCCTCGGAATCGACGCTCTCGACCGGTTCGACGTCGACCGCGTGGTCGTCGGCGGCCGCGTCGGTCTCTCCCCCGCGCTCCCCGTCGTTCTCGGCGGCGTCGACGTCGGTACTCGACATACGCGGGACGACGAGACGGGGACTTGTGTACTTCTCGGTCGGAACCGGAGCGCTATACTGTCGTCTCCCCCTCCGCACCCCTATGGACGCCGAGGACATTCGAGCGACGTTCCCCGAGGTCGATGCCATAGCGGACGACGGCCTGCGCGCGGGCGTCGTCGACGCGTGGGCGACGGCCGCGGCCGAGAACGGGGTCGAGGACCTCACCGCTGTGCCGTGGCTGCCGCCGACACAGCGCGAACTGGGTCTCGACGACGAGGGGCTGGTCGACCACGTGCGGGACGTGACGGCCTGCGCCGTCGCGCTCGCGGAGACGCTGTGGGAGCGGCGATCCGACACGCTCGCCGTCGACGTCGACACCGTCGTCGCGGGGGCGCTCGTCCACGACGTGAGCAAACTCGCCGAGTTCTCCGGGATGGAGGAGACGGCCGTCTACGACCTGCTCGGACATCCCTACTACGGCGTCCACGTCGTCGCCCGTGCGGGCCTCCCGATCGAACTCGCACATATCGTCCTCTCGCACACCGACCGGACGGCGGTCGAACCGGCGACCATCGAGGCCGAGATTATCAGACGCGCCGACGAGGCCGCCTCGGCCGCGATCCGGTGGCGGGCGACCGACGACCTCCGGACGGTCTGAGAGTAGCTCTAACGGGGTCGGAGGCTGCGGACCGGCGGCTCACCGCTCCTCGAAGTACGCCGCGAGCCGATCGGCCGCCTCGTCGGCGCGGTCGGTACAGAGCGAGAAGCGGACCCACTCGTCGTAGGCGTCGCCGAAGGCCTCGCCGGGCATTCCCGCGACGCCCGCCTCGTCGATCAGGCGCTCGACGTTTCCCATCGTCCCGGGGAAGTCCTCGAAACGCGCGAGCACGTAGAACGCTCCTTCGGGGGTGGTATACGCCGCGTCGGCGTCGTCGAGCGCGTCGGTGAACGAACTGATGCGCTCCCGGAGGGTGTCGCGGACGGACTCGTAGTACGTCGGCGGCGTCTCTTTCAACGCGGTCGCGACCGCCGCCTGCGCGGGACGGCTGGTCGCGACGTTGACGAGCATATGCCGCGTCAGCGCCTCCTCGACCAGATCTTCGGGGAAGACCGCGTAGCCGACGCGGAGGCCCGTGATCCCCATCGACTTCGAGAACGCCGTGGTGACGACGACGTTCTCGCGGTCGAGCGTGAGCGCGCTCTCGAACCGGCCGGAAAAGTCGAAGTGGTCGTAGACTTCGTCGACGACGAGGAGCGCGTCGACCTCGCTCGCGGCGTCGGCCAGCGCCGCGACCGACTCGCGGTCGTAGACCGCGCCGGTCGGGTTGTTCGGCGTGTTGAGCACGAGGGCCGCGGTCTCTTCACTCGCGGCCGCGCGCATCGCCTCGACGTCGACGTGCCCGTCTTCGCGGACCGGAACGCGGGTGGCGTCCGCGCCGAGCAGGTCCGCCTTCCCGGGGTAGTACGGGTAGACGGGGTCGGTCAGCAGAAACTCCGATCCGGCGTCGCGTTCCATCGCCCCCGCCATCGCGAGGTAGTTCGCCTCGCCCGCGCCGTTGGTGACGACGACCCGCGATTCGTCGACGTTACGCCGCGCCGCGATCTCCGCTCTGAGTTCGCGGAGCCCCTCGCTCGGGGGGTACTGGAAGTCCGGCGGGTCGCCGTCCGCGTAGGCGCGGAGTCCCTCCCGGAGCGCCGCGGGCGGTTCCCAGTCCGGGTGCCCCGACACCATGTCCACGACGTCGCGATCGGCGCCGACGGCGTACCCGATGACGCGCTGGAAGAGCGGTTCGTCGTACGCGTCGTCCGCGTCTGTCATCTCGTCTGCGGCGTCGGCCGCCGGGGAGGTGTGTCTTTCGACGGGAGCCGTCGTCCAGAGCGACACCGAGGCGGGTCCCGTACGTCTCGACGGCCGTCGAGACCGTAGCGGCGACACTTTTGTCGCCCCCGCTCCTCGTCGCACCTATGCGAGAGTTCGCTTCCGACCCGCCGATCGAGGTCCGCGTCGGCGACGCGCTTCGGAACGCCGACGCGACCGTCGCGATCGCCGAGTCCTGCACCGGTGGGCTGATCGGCTCGCTCCTGACGGACGTGCCGGGATCGTCGGACTACTTCGACCGCTCGCTCGTCACCTACTCCTACGACGCGAAACTGACCGCGCTCGGCGTCGCACGCGAGTCGCTCGACGAGCACGGCGCGGTCTCGGAACCGGTCGCCCGCGAGATGGCCGCCGGCGTCCGCGACGTCGCCGGCACCGACTGGGGCGTCTCCACCACCGGGATCGCCGGTCCCGAGGGCGGGACGCCGGAGAAGCCGGTCGGGACCGTCTACGTCGGCCTCGCGTACCGCGGCGAGTGGGGATCCGGCGAGTCCTACACCCGGATCGAGCGCCACGAGTTCGACGGCGATCGGACCCAGATCAAAGAGCGGATCGCCCGGGAGGCGCTGTCGACGCTGCTGGACGCCGTCGAGTGGTGACGGGTTCCACGCCGCCGACGCGGAACAGATCCCGCGACGGCGACGCCGTCCGCAGGCACAACGTTTGTAGGGCTGACCCCCACAGTCTCACTCGATGAACAAAGACGGGCACGTGTTGAACGGGGCGCTTCTGGCTATCGGACTGGGGGTCATCCTGTCGATCGATCCGACGGCAGGTCCGATTATCGGTGGGGAGAGCGGCGGGATCACGTTCGATGCCGTCTCGACGCTCGCGGGCGAGGTCGCCCGCTCGATCGCGGTGCTGTCGCTCCCGGTCATCCTGGGGGCGCTGTTTCCCGACGTCGACACCGCCTTCGGTCGGCACCGCAAGACGCTTCACAACCTCCCGGTGCTCGGGATCTTCCTCGCGTTCCCGTATCTCTTCGGGAACCTCCAGTTCGTCTGGATCGGCGTCGGGACGCACTACCTCCTCGACGTCGTCGGTTCGAAGCGCGGGATCGCCCTCTGGTATCCGTTCTCCTCGACGGAGTACGGGTTCCCGACCGGCGTCGCGACGTCGAGTAACTGGGCGACGAGGGTGACCGTGGTCGTGACGGCGATGGAGCTTTTCGTCCTGTTTCTCGTCCACAACTACCTGGTCGCGCTCAACACGCCGCTGCCGGACGCGGCGAATCTGATCGGGACGCTCGTCGGCATCTGACCGGGTCCCCGTCGTTTCAGCCGGGATGAGGCGCTGAGGGTCCTCCTCAGTACACTTTGACGTCGTCGAACCGACCACGGTAGGCGACGTGGTCCGGATGCGTCGGCTCCATCCCCGAGAGGAACAGCCGATCGATCTTGCTCCAGGAGTTCTCGTATCCCAGGTGCGCGAACTCGGCGAGTTTCCGGGTCGTGTGCTGGGCCCCGTTTCGTCGCAGGACCCGACGCGAGGCACCCTCGCGCAGGGCCGCGACGAGGTCGGCCTCCGAATCGATTTCCCGGTCGAACGCCGTCCACACCTCCCCGACGCTGCCCCCGAGGTGCGCGTAGGAGGATCCGAAGCCCGGTCGGTCCACGTCGCGGGCGAGGCGGCGCGCCCGCCGGTTCTGGTACGGAAAGAGCTTCAGGTTGTGCGTCTCGACCGCGTGGATCCGGTCGATGTGGGTCCGGACGTCGCCGTCGCCGAAGCTGACGTTGAGAAACTCGGGGTGGGGAACGAGCACGGCCGCGCCCTGTCGCTCGACGGCGTCGAGCGCCCCCGGAAGCGAGATGAAGTCGGGCACCGGCTCGGAGAGCCCGACGGCGAGGACGTGCCGTCGGTTCCGCCACGTCCCGGCGAACACCTCGCGTCCGGGGACGACGAGCAGGTCCTCGTCGGAGAACCGATCGGCGCGGGCGCGGATCTCCGGTAGTCGCGTGAAGTGCGGCGCATACACCAGCGCGTCGAGGCCGCAGGCTTTCGCGCGATCGACGACCCGGTCGTTCAGCACCTTCACGTGGAGGTCGACGTGGGTTCCGCTCGGCACGGTGTCGTCCGTGGGAGCCGAGACCGCTTCGCTCGACTCGGCCTGGGCTTTTGCTCCCGGTCCGGACGCGGCCGTGTCGGTCACGTCAGCCGGTTTGACCGACGTTCTGTTAGGGATTTCTATTTTCCGTCGGCTGCGGAACGGTTTTGTCGCCGGTGACCGTGGCTTGCGGTATGTCCCTGTGGAAGTGCGGCATCGACGGCTGCGCGGAGCGCTTCGAGGACGTCGAGTCCGCGATCATCCACCAGACGGTCGACCACGACCGCCACGAGTGCACGGTCTGCGGCAGCATCGTCCCCGACGGCTACTTCGCGATCCGACACGCCTTCGAGGAACACTCCCGCGCGGAGTACGTCCGCGCTTACGACGCGGACTCGACGGCCGTCCGCGTCCGTGAGGACATCAAGGCCGCCATCGAGGACGAGGCCGACCTCCGGGCGATCGTCGAGGAGCTCAAACGACGCGACGCGCTGTAGTCGCCGCCCGCGTGGCCGTCAGTTCGACCTCGCCGCCCGCTTCCCTCCTTTCCTTGCCGTCGAGCCCGCCACGACCCGTCGGTGCTCGCACCCGACGAAAAGCGAGCGCGCTCGCGGACAGTAACGCGGATCCAACACCGGCGAAAAAGCGGCGCCGTCCAGTGGCGGCGCGCTTCGGCCGCCCGTCAGCGCTCGTCGCTGTCGAGGACGCGGATCTGATCGCCGCGAACGGTGACCGGAATCGGGACGGTCGCCTCGTACAGTTCGACCGTGACCTGGTCCTTCGTCTCGTCGATCCGCTGGACGCGGGCCTTCTCGCCCTTGAACGGCCCGGCGATCAGTTCGACGATGTCGCCCTCGGCGATGCCCTCGACGTCGGGCGTCGGCGAGAGGAAGTGCTCGACCTCCGCCATCGACGAGCGGCCGGCCTCTCCGCCGCTCTTGACGAGACCGCGCGCGTGCGGGATCTCCTCGAGGACGCGCGTGATCACGGCGTCGTTGTCCGACTCCACCATCACGTAGCTCGTGAGCGAGTCCGGGGCTAACACCGCGTGGATCTCCGGCTCCTCGCGGTTCGCGATCATGTCGGCGACGGTCCGTTCCTGGCTGGCTGTCGTCTTCACCGAGAATATCGGCACGTCAGACACCTCCCGGGAGGAAGCTCATCACCGCGTAGATGAGAAAGCCGAGGAACCCGACGAGAACGATGCCGGCACCGGCTATGAGACCGATCTGTGAGAACTCCTCCCACGAGGGCGTGCTGGCCAGCTTCAGCACCCGCACGTAGCTTGTCAGGTCGTACTTGACGTCCATCTTGGGTGTGGATAGTTCGTCGGGCTTTTTCTATCTATTGATACCGCCCCCGACGTTCGGCACTGGCGACGAGGTTCACAGCCGAGGCTCTCCGGGTGCGATCGGCGCGGCGACGGGTGATCAAAAAGCAGGCGCGGCGACGGGTGGTCGAAACCCAGCCGCGCGGTACGTTACTCGACGTAGTCGATCTCGGTGCCCTGTCCCTGGGGCGGCGCCTGCGGCTCCGGCTGGGGCTGCGGCTGGGCCTCGTCGTCGTCGCTGCGGCCGTAGATCTGCGGCGATTCGACGCCCGTGACGACGATCATCGTCCGCATCGTGCCGTCGATCTCCTCGTCGACGGAGGTCCCCCAGATGATTCGTGCGTCGGGGTCGATCCGGTCGTAAATCTCTTCGACGACGCCCTCGGCCTCCTCGATGCTCATGTCCGACCCGCCGGTGACGTTCACCAGCGCGGAGTTCGCGCCGGAGATGTCGACGTCGAGAAGCGGCGAGCGGAGCGCGCTCTTGACGGAGTCCTGCGCCTTCGACTCGGAGTCGGACTCGCCGAGGCCGATCATCGCGACGCCGCCGCGCTCCATCACGGTCTTCACGTCGGCGAAGTCGAGGTTGACCAGACCGGGCTTGGTGATCAGTTCGGTGATCCCCTTCACCGAGCGCATCAGCACCTCGTCGGAGACCTTGAACGCCTGTCGGACCGGGAGCTTTCCGACCGCGTCGAGCAGCCGGTCGTTCGGGACGACGATGACGGTGTCGGCGACGTCGCGAAGCCGCTCCAGCCCCGCCTCGGCGTTGGTCCGGCGGACTTCACCCTCCGCGGTGAACGGCGTCGTGACGATCGCGATCGTGAGCGCGCCCGCCTCGCGGGCCGCCTTCGCGACGACCGGCGCGGAGCCGGTGCCGGTACCGCCGCCGAGCCCGGCCGTGACGAACACCATGTCCGAGCCGTCGATCGAGTCGTAGATCTCCTCTTGGGACTCCAGCGCCGCCTCCTCGCCGACCTGCGGGAGGGACCCCGCGCCGCGGCCCTGCGTCTTCTGTTCGCCCATCAGGATCTTCGTGTCGGCCTCGATCTCGACGAGGTGCTGGACGTCGGTGTTGGCGGCGACGAGCGTCGCGCCCTCGATTCCCTCCTCGTACATTCTGTTCACCGTGTTGCCGCCGGCACCGCCGCAGCCGACGACGGTGATGTCGGTCTGTAAGTCGACGAGGACTTCCTCCAGTTCCTCGTCGGTCATCGTTCCGGTGCGGGGCATCTCCCCGCCCGCGGTTCCGTCGACGGTGTTCCCATCCCCCGTCTCCTCGGCCTCGTCAATCGCATCGTCGACGATGGAGTCCATAGTATGACCGTTCGTACCGAATACAGCCTCATTATCTTTCCCCCTTTCGTCCGACGCGCGTCTGACGCTGAGCGCGGCTGCGGCGGGGATTCGGTCCGATCGGCCGAACTCGACGGTCCGTTCGGAGACGCCCGCCTTCACACGGGGAACCGAACTGTCTCCTCGGCGGTGACGTCTTCGGGCGTCACCTCGCTGCCGTCGACCTCCACCGACTCGCCCGAGGCCAACCGGCCGAACGCCGGGCCCTCGGGGACGCCCGCCGCGGCGGCGGCGGCCGGATCGAAGGTATCCCGCGTCGCGACCACCTCGCCGTCGGTCCGCGTGACGTCGTCGTACTTCGCCTCGAGGACCGCGGCGACGGCGTCGACGAGCGCGTCCAGGGCGTCGACGTCGACTATGGCGACCCGTCCCCGCGGCTTCGTTCCCCCCTCGACAGTCTCGAACGCGAGCGCGTGGGTCTCGACGGCCTCGAACGTCGCGTCCCGATCGATCCCCGACGCCTCCGCGAGGAGGTCGTCCGGGAGGGAGACGACCTCGTAGGGCGCCCCCAGACCATCTGCGGCGTCGGCCGCTTCGACGGTCTCCGCGTCCGTCCCGAACCGGAGACCGCCGTCGACCCGCGAGAGCGCCCCTTCCAGCGACGCGACGAGGTCGAGGGGGACGCCGGAGGTCTCGCGGAGGTACGTCTCTCCCACGACGCGGTAGCCGAGGTCCTCGACGACGGCTTCCAGTTCGGGGTCGTCACCGACGACGAGGGCCCGCTCGGCGGCCGACTGCTCGAACGCGCGGTCGAGGACGTCCGCGTTCGCCGACGGGTCCCCCATCGAATTCAGCACCCAGTCGGCCCCGACGTGGCCGACGGCCCAGTCCGTCTCGCGGACGATCCGCTCGAACTGCGGCGCGTAGTGACCGCCGCCGAACCCGACGATCTGTCGACGTCGTCCGGTCGACCCGGCGGCGGGTGCGCCGTCGGCGACGCCGGAGACCGACTCGGACGCGTCGGCGGCGACGCCCGAGAGTTCCAGCACGGCGCGCGCGACCGCCCGCGCGCCCTCCGGGTCCTCCCACTCGGACTCGCTGCTGCCGAGTTCGACGAACAGGGAGGGCGCGCCCACGTCGCTCGGGCCGTGGTGCGTGCACTCGATGCCGACCTCGTAGCCGTCGGGGGCGTGGCGGTCGAACGCCTCGACGACGGCGCGCTGGACGTTCGGACAGGCGCGCGCGAGTTCGCCCGGACTCCCGCCGTACTCGGCCGGCCCGAAGTTACCCGTGAAGTGCGCCGTCAGGAGCGGCCCGGTTTCGCCGGCGTGCCGGGAGAGGAAGGCGACGAATTCGGGAGATTCCGAAAACGCCTCGGCGACGCCGTCGAGTTCGAGGTGCCACTCGTCGAACTCGCGGAGTTCGAAGTCGTCGTGGCGGTAGTACCTCCCGCCGCCGTCGGCGTCGCTCGCAGGGTCCTCGCGGGACTCCCACTCCGCGAGCGACCGCAGCGCCTCGCCGATGGCGACCGATGCCGAGTCCGCGCGGCTGACGACCAGTCCGATCACGACCGGCAGTGGGCTCTTCTTCGTATAAAGAGTCTCGGAGCGCAGCGGGTCTCTGCGTCGGCGTCACGCGAGCGATGCGACCGAGTCGAACCGGCGTTCAATCGGCGTTCAATCGACCTTCAATCCGCTCTCTCGGGCTCCGGCAGCGGCGTTCCGCGGATGTTGGCGACGGTGACCGTCCAGAGGTGGCGGAGGTCGCCGCGGCGGCTGACGAGGAGACCGGTCCCGAGCACGATGTACACGGCCGTGTAAGCGAGCAGCAGGTAGATCGAGTACTGTTCGGCGAGCGCCTCCGGATACAGCCTGATGAACGCGAACTCGGCTATCACCTGCGAGAGGAAGAGGACGAGAAGCGTCACCGCCTCGCGGACGCTGATCCGGAAGTTCACGAGGATGGCAATCGCGAAGAAGCTCTGGGCGGCGGTGAGCCAGATCTCGGCGGCCTGCTTGAAGTCGAACGGCAGCACGCCGTAGGAGCCGAGCGAGATGCTGTAGACGACGGAGAGCGTCCCGATGAGGAGCGTCCACTGGTTCAGCTTCGAGGAGATGAGCGCGTTGAACGCGGCGGTCGAGCGCGCCTTGTTCACCAGGTAGGCCGTCACGATGAGTTCGGGGCTCTCGGAGGCCAGCGGCGCGATCCACTGGATCATGAAGAACTCGGGGATGCCGAACCGAAGCCCGAGCGACTCCAGGCCGTGAGCGAACGGCTCGACCGCGGTGAAGATCAGGAACCCCGAGTAGGCGAACAGCGCGAGGACGATGGGGACGCGGACGCCCCGCGGTCTCGCCTGGAAGTACGCGGGGACGCCGATCTGCTCGTCGTGGTCCTCGACGTCGCCGCGGATGATGATCGCGATGTAGGTGACGTACAGCCCCACGAGAACGATGGTGTCGATGGCGTCGATGCCGCCGTTGAGCGGGACGAAGAAGGCGAAGACCGTCGCGAGGAAGAGAAAGAGGATCTCCGTCGAGATGCTCGGATCGAGTTTGACCGCGTCGCGGAGGGCCCCTTCGCGGTTCACGACGCTCGTGTCCGCCCGCGATCCGGACGTCGCCTTGTAGATCGAGAACAGCGCGATTCCCGACCAGCCCAAGCCGATGAGGATGCGGTTCGCGCCGGTCATGTTCGCGACCGCGAGGTTCGCCTTCGACGGGTCGGTCGCCGCCTGCCACGCGTAGAGCGCGTCGACGGCGTACTCGGGCGCGACCGCGAGCACGGCGAGCACGGCGATGGCGAACGCCCGCGGGACGTCCTTCTCCGCCGTTTCCGCCCCCCACGCGAGGAGGAACGACGCACCGAGGACGGCGAGTCCGGCGACACTCACGACCGTCAGCGGCGCGAACCCCTCGGACAGCCCCGTCGCCCACGAGACGACCCACGGGAGGGTCACGAGGAGCGCTCCCCCCGCGGCGGTGAGCGGGTGGCGCAAGCGAGAAGTCATTACCCGATGTGGCTCGGTGACCCGCCTATCTCTTGCGGTTCACGACGACGCGCGGAACGGCTCTGCGGTCACAGCGACGCGCGAAACGGCCCCACGAGTGACCCCGTGAGACTGGCCGCCGAACCACCATTTAATTCGGTCGCGGGGAGACGACTGAGTATGCAGGTCTACGGACTCCTCGGGAACCCGGTCGAACACTCGCTGTCGCCGCCGATGCACGAGGCCGCCTACGGGGCGCTCGGCATCGACGCGCGCTACGTCACCTTCGAGCCCGATCGCGACGCCGCGGCCGACGCGGTCGACGCCGCCGAAACGCTCGGTATCGCGGGACTGAACGTCACGATCCCGTTCAAGCGAGACGTCCTCGACGCGGTCGAACCGGACGACGTCGCCCGGCGGGTCGGTGCCGTGAACACGATCGACTTCTCCGGCGAGGAGCCGAGCGGGCACAACACCGACGTCGCGGGCGTCGAGCGAGCGTTCACCCACCAGGACGTCGCGATCGACGGCCGCGACGCCGTCCTCGTCGGTGCCGGCGGAGCGGGCCGCGCGGCCGCGTTCGCCCTCGCGGACGCCGGCGCGTCGGTCCACATCGCCAACCGCACGGTCGACCGTGCGGAGTCGCTCGCCGCCGACGTCCCCGGCGCGACCGCCGGCGGTCTCGACACGCTCGATCGCGTCGCCGAGGCCGATCTGCTCGTCAACGCGACGAGCGTCGGGATGGAACCGGACGTCGACGAGACGCCGGTTCCGGCAGAACACCTCCACGGCGACCTGGCCGTCCTCGACGCCGTCTACACGCCGATGGAGACGCGGCTCCTGCGGGACGCGGCGTCGGCCGGCGCGACGACGGTCGACGGCGCGTGGATGCTGCTGTTTCAGGGCGTCGAGGCGTTCGAGCTGTGGACCGGACGCGACGCCCCCGTCGAGGCGATGAACGAGGCGCTGCGAGCGGAACTCGACTGAGATCGGGGGCGGGCGGTCAGCCGTCGTTCTCGGAGATGCATCAACATTTGTCCGCCGCCGGACCGACGGCCGGCCGGTCGATCTCGACCTCGATCAGGATCGAGCTCTGCCCGTCCTCGGGCCGGTGGACCATCCGGTAGGTCTCGCCCTCGCAGGCCGGGTTGAGAGCTCCATCGCTGCCGAACCCGTCGATGTGGGCGTAGTCGCCGGCGGTGAGGGGACCCGATGTCGTCCAGACCTCGTCCCACCGGACCGAGTTCCCGTCGCTGTCGACGACGTAGAAGTCCTCTCCGGGTTCGATCTGTCCGCCGGTGAGCGTGATGTTCACGTACGGACGCGAATCGGTGTTGCCGGCTCCGTCGGCGACGTGTTCCGTCTGGTGGCGGTACTGCGGCGACGGCTCGCCGGGCAGTTCGATCCCGAGCAGCAGGCCGCCGAAGACGGCGACGAGAGCGACGACGATCGCGAGCATCAGCGCCACGCCGACGACGGGCGAGACGCCGCGCCGAGACGAGCGGAGGTGGAGGCGGGGACCCATTGGGAGCGTTTGTGGGTCCGGGGGGAGTAAGTGTTTCTCCGATTTCGAATGCTGTAGCGCGCTTCCCGACGATGAACGCGTCGGCGACGGAGTGGGTTGGCGATGGATCAGTCGTCGGCGTCTGACTCGATCTCCGTCCGCGACGCGCGACGGCTGGCACGCTCGACGAACTCGTCCGGCAGCTCGTCGATCTCGCCGGCCTGGACGCCCCAGAGGTGCGCGTAGAGGTCGTCGTTCGCGATCAGTTCCTCGTGGGTGCCGTGTTCGACGATCCTGCCGTCCTCCAGGACGACGATCCCGTCGGCGTCCTTGATCGTCGAGAGACGATGCGCGATGCTGAACGTCGTGCGGTTCTCGGTCAGGCGGTCCAGCGACCGCTGGATGAGCATTTCCGTCTCGGTGTCGACGTCGGAGGTGGCCTCGTCGAGGACGAGGATGTCGGGATCGCGGAGGACGGCGCGGGCGATCGAGAGCCGCTGGCGCTGCCCCCCGGAGAGCTTCACGCCGCGCTCGCCGATCTCGGTGTCGTAGCCGTCCGGGAGGTTCCGGATGAACTCGTGGGCCTCGGCGGCCTTCGCGGCGTCGACGACCTCCTCCTGGGTCGCGCCGAACGTCCCGTAGCGGATGTTCTCCTCCACCGTCCCGTAGAACATGAACGTGTCCTGGCTGACGTAGCCGATCGACCGCCGGAGGCTCGGCACCGTCACGTCCCGGATGTCGGTGCCGTCGATCGAGATCGAGCCCTCGTCGACGTCGTACATCCGGAGGAGGAGTTTGAGCACGGTCGACTTCCCGGCTCCCGTCGGGCCGACGAGCGCGAGCGTCTCGCCGCCCCCGACGGTGAAATCGACGTCCTCGACGATCGTTTCGTCCTCGTCGTAGCCGAAGCTCACGTCGTCGTAGACGACGCGTCCGTCCTCGACGACGAGGTCCTCGGCGTCCGGGTCCTCGGTGATCTGGGCCGGTTCGTCCATCAGCCCGAAGATCCGCGCGGCGGAGGCGTACGCGCGCTGGTACATATTGATGATCTGCCCGAACTGGGCCATCGGCCAGATGAACCGCTGGGTGAGGAGGATGAACCCGACGAACTCGCCGGGCGTGAGCCCCCCGGTGAAAAACAGCGGCGCGCTGCCGGTCTGCTGGTAGGTGAGCACCCAGATCCCGCCGAGGAAGAACGTGAGGATGAACCCGATCCCCGAGAGCAGTCGCAGGCCCGGGAAGAACTTGATCCGCGTCCCGATCGCGTCCCAGTTGGCGTCGAAGTACTCCTGGGAGACGTCGTCGACGCGGTCGGACTCGAAGTCCTCGGTGTTCGAGGACTTGATCACCTGGATGCCGCCGAGGTTGTTCTCCAGCCGGGAGTTCAACTGGCCGACCGACGAGCGGACGTCGGCGTACTTCGGCTGGATGGTCTTGACGAAGCGGTAGGTGAAGAAGCCGATGAGCGGAACGACGGTGAGCGTGACGACCGCCAGTTGCCAGTTCCAGAACAGGAGAATCGCCGAGATGCCGAGTACCATCACGCCGAGACGGAACGCCGAGTTCATCCCGTCGTTGAGGAAGCGCTCCAGTCTGTTGACGTCGTTCGAGAGGATCGACATCATCTCGCCGGTCTGCTTATCGGCGAAGAAGTCCATGTTCAGCCGCTGCATCTTGTCGTAGGTGTCCGTCCGGATCGCGTGCTGGATGTGCTGGGCGAAGGAGTTCCACCCCCAGTTTCGGGTCCAGTGGAACGCCGCGCCGCCGAAGAAGGCGATCACGATCAGCCCGACCGAGAAGTAGAGCTGTTCGGCCTGCCCCGCCGGCAGCCACGCGTCCGGGACGAGCCACAGCGAGAACGGCCGCTCGTCGAAGAATATCGAGTCGACCGCGACCGTCAGGAGGACCGGCGGGAGGAGGTCGAGCAGGCGTGCAACGACGCTGGACGTCAGTCCGACGACGAAGGCGAACGCGTTCTCGCGACCGTACTCGTCGAACAGCCGGCGCATCGGGTTCTCCGCGCGCTCGCGCTGGCGTTCGAACGGGTCGTCCTCCTGGAGGGGACTGTCCATCACCGTGTTTCAGGCCTCGTCAGTACTAAAGGGTTCTATCGGCACACCGCATCCCGCTCGCGATTACAGGGGGCGCTCTTCGATCTCCGGATCGACGCCAGCGGCGTCGAGGTCCTCGCGGATGCGCGTTCGAAGCGGGTCGGGGACGGTGTCGCGGCCGACGGGTACGGCGGTCTCGCCGTCGCCTTTCACCTTCCAGTAGAGGACGCACTCGGAGGGGCCGTAGAACTCGATGCTGTAGCGGTCGTCCGCGCCGCGGTAGTGGACACGGGCGGCGTACCCCTCCGCGCGCCAGCCGTCGAGCGTGCCGAGGGCGTCGACTGCGTCGGTCTGGTCGCTCATACGCCGCGAGAGGCGGGCGTGGGCCCTCGGGCTTTCGGTTCCGGGACGGCCTCACGACCCGCCCGACGGGCCCCACTCGCCCGCGATCTCGACCCGGTCGCCGGCCTCGATGCCGTGTTCGACCGTGTAGTTGTACGGCACTTCGAGCACGTACTGGCCGCGGCCGCGGTAGCGCGTCAGATCGCTCCCGGACGTCCCCTCCGGCGGGGGTTCGGCGTGGTGGACTGCGGTGATCGTTCCCCCGCTGTCGACGAAGACGATGTCGATCGGGAACGCCATCCCGCGCATCACGTAGGCGTACTCGTCCTCCTCGCCGTGGACGAACAGCATCCCTTCGTTCGCGCCGAGGGAGTCGGTCTCGCTGAGCCCCGTGTAGCGCTTCGAGCGCGTGTCGGCGACGCGGACGGTCACCGACGCCAGCGTCTCACCGCTCTCGGCGTCGAGGACGTCGACCGTCGTCCGCTCGTACTCGCCGGTCGGGAGGAGTCCCGGGTTGCTCGCGACGGCGACGATGCCGACCGCGAGGAGGAGGCCGATCGCGAGTACGACGGCGGCGAACCGCGATCGATCGGCCATACGCCGCAGTTCGGGCGCGTGGGGGTAAGGATTCCGCCGTTCGGGATTGGAAACCGTTTTATTCGCGTGCGGATTCCTTCGACGTGCGGGCTCGTGGTCTAGTGGTTATGACGCTTCCCTTACAAGGAAGAGACCGGTGGTTCGAATCCGCCCGAGCCCATGAGAACCGCCGAACGACGTGAGGCGTGTTCGATTCTCCGAGGTCGGATTCGAATCAGGGAGCGAACGGAGTGAGCGACCGAGGTTCGAATCCGACCGAGCCCACTCGGATTACGCACGGTTTCTAAGGCACCGATTTTCGGGCCTTAGAGACGTTCTTTCCCAATCTTCTCTGATTTCGGCAGTATGTGAGCGGGGTTTGATTTTCCCGAACTCACTCGGCTTTCGTATGGCTCCCGCCTCCGTCTGGGATTCTGCGTTATCCGAACCACCCCGTGAGGGCGGGGCCGAGTTGGTCTCCGGCTACACGTCTGGTGTGATCGCCGCGAGCCCGATACGGAGCATTCAGTACTTGTACAGCGAGACGACGAACGGAAGGCGGTCGTACATCCAGGCCGCCACCGGGAGTCCGACGATAGTGATCGAAGCGAGCCACGCGATCGACATCCAGACTCCGCTCGCCCACCATCCGATGGAGGAAGTAAACTGCGCGAACCACGATCGAGAGCGTCGTGTCACGCTGCTCGACGGTGACATCCGCACCGGAGTCGTTCTGATTCTCTGACGGTGAGGTGCTCATCGATGAGACCACGTTGGGAATGCGGTTAACATCGCGGACCCACCGCTAAATGACACCCTCAAGCAGTGCGCAACGACGGAGCGACGTCGACTGTATATCGATCGTCGCGGAGCCTATGTGGTGGCAGAAATATTATCGGATATAATCATTAATAATAGTTAACTACCCTGTCATCGTACCCCTATCGAGGAAGCGGTATGATAGCAATCAGCGAAAGACCGAATGAGACAGGTGATGTTTTATGATAATACCTAATCCGCTTCGGGCGGCCAAAAATCTCGGGAGAGGTGTGAATTCCCTGCTGTTCGGTACTCGGGATCGAGGGAGCGATCAGCGGGATCGAGATCGACGGAACGATCAGCGGTCTCGGGGCCGCCGGGACGATCGAAGCGGCCGGAACCGTCGGGACGAAACATCACCACGCCGGCGAGATCACCGAACAGACGAACGCCAGCGGGATCGAGATGAGCGCGACCGGACACGGGTGAGGAGCCGCAGGGGGAGCAGTGCCAATCGAGACGAGGGCCGGCGCAGACGGCGCAGGTAACGCCGATCCGCGCCTGCTCACCGCTGTTGGTGAGGTAATTCCCACATAGTTCAGGGGGACGTGATACGGAAGCAACAGCGGCTCTCTCTTCGAGCGCTTCGGAATCGAGCGATTCGGTTCAACCCCATATTCGCTCTCTCAAAAGCGGATCACGTCTCAGTAGACGTGGAACCCACCGCTGCGATTTCTATCAGCGGGTTTCCATCCAGACATACAGGAGAAGTATGGCGATCAGATACAGCGTCATCCCTCCGACGACGCCCCACGTCAGCACGCTCGACGGGTCGAAGTTAGCCCAGACACGGACGACACCGATCAAGACCAACGTGAAGCCAAGCATTTCACTTTGGATCAGTATTCGGGCGCCGCTCCATCGGGGATCGAGCACCACAACGCTGTTGACAACACCAAAGAGCCCAAACCAGCCCGCCAAAATTCGTGCCGTGAAAGGGGAGACCGTCCACGGCCACACACCGATCATGAGTTCCGGGACGGCAAACAGGACGACAGCACCGACTGTGACGATCGCTCCGATGCCGCCACCGAGCACCCGCACCGCTCGTGGAAGCCGGGGATCACCTCCTATCAGTTCCCCAGGATCGGTCCGCCGATTGAGTGCCCAAATGGCTGGAATGAGGACAGGGGTGACTGCGTAGAGGAAGACCCAGAGGTCGAACGCGAAGTGACTGTGGTTGAAGTTCTCCCAGTGGAGCACAGTGGCGATCGCCATCAACCACGTGAATGTCGTGATGCCGAGGAAGACCGGGGCGACAGTGTGCCACTCGTCGGCAGTCGAAACCCGATAGAAGAAATACACACCTGCCCCATAGCCTGCGCCCATGACGATCGGCGTCATTTCGGGCCTGATGGTCCACGCGAAGTATCTAGCGGTCTGATCGGGCAGTCCGTAGAGGATCACGACTGCCGCGGCTAGAAACGGGATAATGACGCGCGCGACCCATCGGGTAATCTGGAGAACCTGTCCGTCTCGGGCAGCGGGACGCGTCCACCTTCGAAGAGCCGTGTCGGACTTGGTCATTGTTATCACTTGTGTCATATATTACTCCACGGATACGAATATATGCGTTTCTCTAGGAAGTAACGAATACAGCCGCCATATCTTGTACGCAGCTCCTAACAGTAGTCGGGTATCTTTCGGTCTACCTTCCGTCTTCTGAGTCGTCCGATCAGTCTTACCCGACCAACGAGGAGGCGTACCGTTCGACTCCGTTCTCGGAAGCGATTACAGAAACGCCCCCAATCCGAGAGAGTCCCCGGACGGAGCGGTACGAAAGTTCATCGTAACCGGCCCCGGAAATCCGGATACCACACGCCGCGGCTTATCGGATCCCGCACTGTCGGCGACGCAACCCACTCGTCCCGCCGATCACCAGCGCGACCTCGTCGACCGAGACGAGCCGGCACCCGAGAATCACCTGCTCCCGTCTCTCGACGACGGCATCACCCTGCTGGACTCGAGGGGGCCGTAGCGTCTCCGTCCTGCAGACACTCGTCTTGGATCACCTGCTGCTGAACGAGGGGCCCGCGTTCCGGGTCGACGCGAACGGCCACGCGACCACGACGCACCTCGCTCGCCTCGCGCCGAGTCAGCGCCTCCTCGATCGCATCCACGTCGCCCGCGGCTTCACGCCGTACCAGCACTACAGCGCCGTCTGCGACCTCTCGGAGGAAGTCAACCGACGGATCCGTGATTCAGTGCCGGGGCGGATAACCCCCGGCACACGCGACACGCGGTAGTCCCGCCCGAGCCCACTGATTTTGTGCGAGCGACAGCGAGTCGTGTTCGATTCTCCGAAAGTGGCCCGAGACGGAGAGCTTAGATATTCAAATCGGCATACCGAGCCCACTTCCAACGGTACGAATTCCGACGGCCGCCAGCCCGGCGACCCACGGGAGCGAATACAGCCAGTAGGTCTCGTACGGCCTGACGAACAGCAGTGCGCCGAAGAGTCCCGCCGCGCCGCCGACGAGCGAAAGGAGCCGTCCGTGTCTCATCCCACCTCCGTCCGGCAGCGTCGCTCGTTTTGTGACGATCGCAACGGCTCCGGCGAGAGCGAGCAGAAGTAACGGCCACAGCCGCCCCACGAGATCGAACGTGTACACTCTCCACGCTCGCTGGCCGACCCAGAGTGACGGTCCGTAGGCGGTGAAGTACTGCTCTGCGACGCCGAGGCTCCAGTAGAGGCTCCCGACGAACGACGGCCATCCCCAGATCACCAACACGGTGCCGTACGCGGCGGCGACGACACCGACGGCTGGGACGGCGAAGCGAATCATCCACCGTCGGAGCGAAACGTCCTCTGTGCGACCGTGTAGCGCCCACCAGCAGACGACCGGCACACCGATGACGAGGTACTGCGAGAACAGGATCGCCACCGCAGAGGCCGTTCCGGCGAGTTCCGCCCGTCGAACGGACAGAGCGAACAGGAACGCACAGACCGCGAAGGAGCGGACGTTGACGGCGTGCCCGTTAACGAGCGGCACGACGAGGACGAATCCGGTCGCCGCCAGAATCCCCGTTCGCCGCATACCGTTTCGGACGAACAGGTGATAGAGGAGAACGGCGCTGAGTCCGTTCGCGAGCGCGACACAGAGCAGGAACGTGAACGCGTACGCGTCGGTGGCGGCGACGAGAATGTTGAAGAACTCGAACAGCGGCGGTTTGTTATCCACTGCGGGGTCGACGTATAATGCGGCTCCGTTACGGACTGCCCGCGCCAGTGGTTGCCACACGAGCCGCGCGTCGGGGTGGAGCATCGTGTCGCCGGTGAGCAGGCGGAAGTATCGAACGCTGGCCTGCGCGACGGTGAGAACGAGGAGACCAACACCGAAGGCGATTTGTCGGTAGGGCGTCAGATAGCCGCGTCTCTGGAGTAACAGAGTGGAGGGCTCGCTGGAGGGCATAACGCGAGGTTTTCAGCAGATCGACTTATAACTTGACTCGATTTACAGCGGCGGGCTCTCATCGACTGTCGACGACTTCGATCGTTCCCGTTGCACCGATCGTCTCGTGCGGTGCGCAGTGAAACCGGTACGTCCCCGGCACGGTGAACTCGTGTTCGTGTTCGTACCCCTCGTTGTACGCCTCCTCGGGTCCGTCGGGCGTTCCCCGCCAGTCTGCGCTGTCCGGTTGGCGGTCGACGACGATGTTGTGCGAATCCGTTCGCCAGACGAAGACCACGGTCGTTCCGGTGAGAACACGAAGTAGGGAATCCGTCCCCGGGAAGAATCCGAACTCGCCATCGGGTCCAACGTCTACGGTTACCCGATCGTCGCTCACGGGCGTTCGTGTCTCGGTTGCGGTGTCTCCGCTGCGGTCCGCCGCTCGTTCGATCGAGGACCTGAGACAGCCTGCGAGCCACGGTATTCCGACTGTCGCCGCAGAGAGGAGATCACGGCGCGACCGTCGTCCGTCCGATCGGTCGGCGTCGAACTCAGACATCCGTCGGGGAAGGATACCTCCGTAGTGTAGATAGCCTTTTTGTCACGTGGGCCGGGTTAATAACACTGTTCTGTCCGACAGTATCGGTCGACGTAACGTCTCGAAGCCGCCCGCTATGGCTCACACTGTCGGCCGGTATCGACTCGACGACCGACCCATCGGTGTTCTTCGACGGCGCGGCGATCCGAAACCCTTTTTTATATACTCGGCATCGGTCGAAATGCGCGCCGCCTTAGCTCAGACTGGGAGAGCACTCGACTGAAGATCGAGCTGTCCCCGGTTCAAATCCGGGAGGCGGCATCCGGTTTCTACACGATTTCAATTTGAGTAGCTTTTGTACTCGACTGAAGATCGAGCTGTCCCCGTTCCCGCGAGCGAAGCGAGCGGGAAGCCGAAAGACGAGCGGCAGCGAGTCTTTCGGAAGTTCACAATCCGGGAGGCGGCATTTCCCTACGAAGAAGTGAGCAGTGACGACACTCCCGACTGGATTCGAACCAGCGAGCAAATCTGTGATCTGCAAGTGAGGTCCACACGCCCAGAGGCGGAATCCCTTTTCGACACGGCCCGCATTCGGGGGCAGTACGCACTCGACCGAAGGCCGATCTGCCTCCATTCCCACGAGCGGATTGCGCGTCCGATCCGCTCACTCGACGTAACACTTCTGTCGTTCCGTCCACAGCACGGCGTAGAGGACGACGACGACGCTCGGGATCGAAAACCCGAGCAGTTCCACGAGCGTCGCGTTCGGAAACTGCATCGTCGCCAACTGCTGAATCCCGACCAGGACCGCCAGGATACTGAAGATCGACACGACGACGTTCTTCCCGAACGTGTACTTCATGTCCCGGCGAACTTCCACCGAGTCGTTCACGCTCATATCCACCTTGTCCCGCTCGGTGCTCGGGATGAACACCTCGGGGTGCGTGTCGTTTCGATCGACGATTCTGAGGAGGTGGTCGTCCCCGTCGGCCGGGGTCACGATTCGTTCGTCGCGGTCGAGCGGTGGTAGACACTTCGCCGTCACGGACTCGTCGCGCCACGTGAGTACCACTCTGTCTCCGGGGTCGATTCCGAGCTGTTCGATGACAGTCCGATCGAGCCGCACGATGTTCCGTCGCTCGTCCTGCTCGTATCCGGGGAGGACGCGCACGTGCATCGCGTTGTAGTCGACGAAGCGTTCTCCGAGTTCTTCCGTGAACCGTCGACGCAGCGTCCGTTCGGGATTCGACTCCAGTGCGCTGGTCGGGCGGATTTTGACTGTGCTTCGCGTCGCGTCCACGTCGACCGGCGAGACGTCCAACAGGGCTGCGATGTCGTTGTGGAGACGGATATCGTCCTTGTCGAACTGTCTCTGTACGTACTTCTTGGCCCGCAATTGGATCCGGCGGCCGTTCGTCCGGTTTATGGCTTCGATGTATTCCCCGGGTTCGATGTCGATATCGACCTCGTCGCTCTCGAAGAAATCGCGGTGGATGTGGCAGACGTCGTGATCGATGTAGCCGCGCTTCTGCTGCTGCGTGTGGGAGGTCTCGCGACGGACCGTCATCGTCCGCGACGAGACCGCCGAGGGAGAAATGACCACGCGGGAGTTCCCCTCCTCGACGCTGCAGCCGATCTCGTTCTGGAGGTTCGTCCGAATACAGATCTTGTGGCGGCCGTCGTCCGTCCGGTGATACTCCGAGGGATGGTACGAGGCGAAGGAGGCAGCCAACAACGACCGCGTGTACTTCTCGTCGGTCACGTCGGCCGCACGGATGTCGACGTAGTCGTATTCCTCGATCCCCAGCCGATCGAGCAGTTCCTCGGGCAGTATCACCCAGTTACTCAGTTTATCCAGGTCGTTGTCCCAGCTCGTATCGTGGAACGCGGAGATCGTATCGCAGACGGCCTCGACCTCCTCGGTCTCCTCCAGCGGAATTCCGTCGACTTCGTACACCGGGACGAACGCGCCGCTACTGTCGTCCCACTCGGCGGTTGTCCGCAGGAACGCTTCGCGGAACTGCCGACTGAGAGCCGCGTCGTACAGCTCACCCAACAGGCCGATTCCGGCCATCAGCCGCGCGTGGTACACGTCGTTCTTCGCCGGCTTTGGCCCCTCCGGAATCGCGTCGGGCGCGTACACGTACGTCTGGATTTCCTCCGGGACGTCGAATCCCCGCGACGCGAGCTGCGCCTCGGACGGATACGGCTCGATCGCCGGCGGATCGTACGTCCGGAGCTCGTATGGCGACTCGGTCCGACCGACGATCTCGAACTCCTCATCAGTTAGTCCGCGAATGATCGTCCCGTTGATGACGTCGCTCTCATCGCCCGTGTAGCGGACGTCCAGCATCGTGCCACCCCGCGGCGACTCCATCGAGTAGTGCCGCCTGAAGCCTCGGACCCTGACCGGAACGACGTCGATCCGGTCGGATACCTCCCACCACGCCTCCAGCTCGTCGCGCCTGATCAGCGGCGCGTCGGTCTCGCTGTCGTAAACCGCTTCGATAGCGGGTGACGGATTCCGCGTCCGCGAAACGATGCTGAGCGGCGAAATGAGGCTCCCGTACGCGAAGATAGAGTGACCGTCCACGTCCGAATCGACGTCCGGTGTCTCGTCGGCCATCAGCCGTGGTTCGGCGACGGATCAAAAATATCACCCGATCCGTCGTCTCCGGTCGAGAGTCCGTCTCGCGAGCCGGCCACGGCACGATCCGGCGTCTCGATCGACCGGGGGAGGAACTACTTACAGCTGAAACCGCAGCTCCAGCCGACGAACCAGGTCCCGCACGGCCTCCTGTTTGAAGTAGCCGATCGCCGAGAGCGCGATCACGGCGGCGACGAGCGCGATCCCTTCGAGGAACCGCCCGCTCGCCAGTTCGCCGCCGGCGTAGACGGTGATCACGTAGGCGGGGAGGCGGCCGATGCTGATCACCGCGATGAACGTCCGAAGCCGCAGCGGCGTGAGCCCGCTCAGGAAACAGATCGCGTCGTCGGGGAGGCCGGGGATGATGACGAACGCGAACAGACCCGGCGCGCCGACCCGCTCGACGAACTCGTCGAAGCGGTTGACGACGTCCTCGTGGAGGATGTCCTCGACGAACGAGCGGCCGTAGCGCTTCGCGAGGCTGAACGCCACTGCGCTGCCGATCAGGACGCCCGTGAGGCTGTAGACCGTGCCCCAGAACGGACCGAACAGGTAGCCCGCGACGAGCGCGACGACCTGCCCCGGGATCGGAGCCACGACGACCTGGAGGGCCTGGACGAACACGAAGACGAGCGGGGCGAAGATACCGAACTGGGCGATCCACGCGCGGAGTTCCGCGGCGTCGAAAATGAACGACGCGTACCGGCGCGTCGCGAGATAGAGCCCGAAGAACGCGACCGAGACGAGGAGTAAAATGAGAATTCCGCGCCAGCGGTCCGCCCTCGACGAGAAGAGTCTCATTCCTCTGCTGGGAGGGTACAAACGGACTTCAATCTTGCCTGTTCGGCGATCTGTGGTGACTGCCGGTCGCGCTCCTACGGGAAGCTAGTTCGCGGCGGGACCCAATCTGGGTTCGTCTCGGGCGGAGGCGGTGAAGTCGCCGCGGTCAGCTTCGGCGACCGCTGCGATCCTCGCTTACGGGGCCCTCCGGTGTTGTTTCCCCAGTACCCGGACTGTCATACGGACGCGTGGTCCGCCCGGACGACACCCCTGCGGACGCTTATGGTCTCTCCACGGCATCACAGCCGTTCGCGATACTCCAGTTCTCCGTCGAAGGCGTTCTCGAGGATCCCCTCGAGATCCTCGACGTCGGTCGTCCTCGGATTGCCCGTCAGGCTGCCGTCTTCGAGCGCCTGTTCGGCCAGCCGCGGGATCGCCTCTCGCTCGGCAGCCGTCTCCTGGAGCGTGTCCGGGATGCGGACGGACTCACCCAGCCGGCAGACCGCGCGGACGGCTCTGTAGCCCTCGACTGCGGCGGGCTTCGTGCGGTCGACGTCCTCTCCGAGCGCCTCGGCGATGTCGACCATCAGTTCGGGGGCCTGCGGGAGGTTGTACTCCATCACGTACGGGAGGATGATCGCGTTCGCGAGCCCGTGCGGGACCCCGAACGCGCCGCCGACCTGGTGGGAGATGGCGTGGACCGCGCCGAGACCCGCCCCGTTGAACGCCATCCCGGCCTGCATACTGGCGCGGGCCATCTTCGAGAGGGCCTCGCGGTCGCCGCCGCGGTACTCCACCGCCTGCGGGAGGTGTTCGCCCACCGTCTCGATCGAATCGAGCGCGAGCGCCGACGTCTGGCTCTGCGCCTTGATCGACACGTACGCCTCGACGGCGTGCGTGAGCACGTCCATTCCCGTCGCGGCCTTGATCGGGGCGGGCGCGCTGGCGGTGAGTTCGGGATCGACGAGCGCCAGATCCGCCAGCAGTTTCACGTCGCCGATCTCCTCTTTTATGTCGGTCTCCGTGTCCTTGACGATGGTCCAGTGGCCGACCTCGCTGCCGGTCCCGGCCGTCGTCGGGACGTAGATGCTCGGCGGCGGCTGATTCGGGACGTTGCCGCTCCCCGTGTAATCGAGGATGTGCCCGTCGTTCGTCGCGACGATGCTCGCCGCCTTCGCCGTGTCGATCGACGACCCCCCGCCGACCCCGACGATGAGGTCCGCGCCGGCGGCGTCGTACGCGTCGGCGGCGTCGTGGACGATCCGGTCCGTCGGGTCCGGCTGGACGCCGGACCAGACCTCGTAGTCCGCACCCGCTTCCTCGATCGAATCGAGGAGCGAGTCGAGGACGCCCGCCTGCACGACGCCCTCGTCGGTGACGACGAAGGCTCGCTCGGCGTCGAATGTCTCTACGTACGTTCCGATCTCCGATGCGGCACCCCAGCCGAAGAGCATCCTGTTGGGGGCGTTCCACAGTTCCAGTGAGTCTGTCATAGTCGTGTGTCGTGAATCAGTTCGTGGGCGAGATCGGCGGGGACGGTCGCGTCACTCGGCCCGCTGTGTCCGGATCGTGTCCGCTTCGGCGCATCACTATTCTGTCTCATATATGTGGTGCGTTAAGTGTGGTCACGGACACGTACGTCGTGAGCGGTGGTTTTCCCGTGGGCTCGATCGGCCCCGGGCAGCGAATTCAGCGGTTCACTCTCCATCGAGCGGGTACTTCGGCCGCTGGACCTGTTCGTAATCGAACGACGAGAGGTCGGGGCTGCACAGTCCGGGCGCGGATACCTCCCTGATCGTCCCGGCGATCGGTTCGAAAGCCGCTCGGTAGTGAACGGTGCTCTTCAGGACCAGCACGCGCTGTCGTTCGGGGGTAACTCCCTGGCTCCGGAACACCTCCGGGTCGTACGGCTGCTGACGGTGGGAGCCGACGATCACGTCGATTCCGTCGATTTCGAGCACCGCCGTCCGCTCGAAGGAGACCTGCAATCCGGTCGACATCGGCCCCTGATTTCGGTAGGTGCCGTCCGAGAGGGATCGGACGTAGGCATCGACGGAGATCGGATCGCCGTTGTCCTCGATGTGCCCGCCCAGTTCGACGGAGAGCGACTCCCCCACGCCGGCCTCGACCGCCGCGTCGACCGCCGCCGGGTCGTAGATGGCGGCGACGGCGACGTCCTCGACACCCGCCTCCAGCAGCGCCTCCAGGATCACGGTGCCGTCCTCGGCGCTCCCGCCACCGGGGTTGTCCGCGATGTCGGCGAGCAGCAGCGGGCCCTCGGTCGCGTCCCAACCGCTCGCCTCCTCGACCGCCTCCGCGACGCTCGTGTACGACCGATCGAACTCGTGGCGTCGGTCGTCGGCCTCGGCCGCGATTCCGGCGCAGTCGTCCCGCGTCTCGTCTGCGAGGGACTCGTCGGTGACGCCGACGACGCTGAACCCGGCCTCGGGGACGTCAGCGTACGCGAACCCGCCGAAGACCGAGACGTCCGGTACCTGCGCGGACTCGGCGTCGCCCGCGGCGTCGAGCAGCGACGCCATCGGTTCGTCGGCCGTCTGGAGCACCGGAAGCGGCGGCAAGAGCGGCGCTCGCTCGACGACGATCGTCGGATCCAGTCCCCCGTTCAGCGTCGCGGCCATCGCCCGCGCGGCCGTCTCGCCGGTCTCCCCGATATCGACGTGCGGGTAGGTGTCGTACCCGAAGAGGCCGTCGGCGTGGTCGACCATCCGATCGGAGATGTTCGCGTGGAGATCCAGCGTCGCCATCACCGGGACGTCCTCGCCCGCGGCCTCGCGCACGCGTTCGAGGATGTAGCCATCGCCGTCGCGGTCGCGCTCCGATACCATCGCGCCGTGGAGACCGAGCAGGACGGCGTCCGGGTCGGACTCTTCGATCCCCGCGAGCAACCGCTCGACGAACGCGTCGAGCGCATCGGCGGTCACGACGCCGCCGGGGGTCGCGTTCGCCGCCACCGTCGGAACGACCTCCCATCCTTCTTCGTCCGCGACGCGGAGGAACCCCCCGAGATCCGTGTTCGTCCCGCGGAACTCGGGCACGATTTCGCCACCTCGGAACAGCGACGTCGACTCGAACTCCGCGCGACCGGTCGACAGCGACGAGAACGTGTTCGTCTCGTGTTTGATCCGGGCGACGAGGACGGTCTCCGTCATCGGTAGGGGTCCTCCATCTCGTCGAACTCGACGACGACGCTGTCGACCGTCGTGAACGCCTCGACGCCTTCGAGGCCGCCCTCCCGGCCGATACCGCTCTCCTTGTTGCCGCCCCACGGGCTCTGCGGCATCGACACCGGGAAGGTGTTGATCGCGACCAGGCCGTGATCGAGGCGGTCGGCCATCCGGGCGGCGTCTATGCTCTCGGTCCAGATCGCCGCGGCGAGGGCGTACGGCGAGTCGTTGGCGACCGAGAGTGCCTCCTCGGTCGAGCCGACGGGAACGATGGACAGCACCGGCCCGAAGATCTCCTCGCAGGCGACCGTCATCGACGGGTCGACGTCGTCGAAGACGGTCGGCTCGACGAACGTTCCCCCGGCGAGCGCGTCGTCGTCGGGGACGCCGCCGCCGGTCAGAAGCGTCGCGCCCTCCTCTTTCGCCGACTCGACGTACGAGAGGATGTCCTCGCGGGCGCCCTCGGAGATCACCGGCCCCATGTCCGTCTCGGGGTCGATGCCGGGGCCGAGCGTGATGCGCTCGGTCTTCTCGACGATCTTCTCGACGAGCTCGTCGTGGACGGACTCGTGGACGAGACACCGCGAGGTCGCGACGCAGTTCTGCCCGGCGTTCGAGAAGATGCCCGCGACGACGCCCCGCGCGGCGTTTTCGAGGTCGGCGTCGGGCAGGACGATCGAGGGCGCTTTCCCGCCCAGTTCGAGGTCGACGGGCGTGATGTGCTCCGCCGCGGATTTGAGGACGCCCTTGCCGACGCCGGTCGATCCGGTGAACGTGATGGCGTCGACGTGCGCGTTCGCGGACAGTTCGGCCCCGACCTCGCCGCCAGGGCCCGGAACGACGTTGACGACGCCGTCGGGGAACTCCTCCAGCAGGATCTCGCCGATCCACATCGTCGACAGCGGGGCCTGCGTCGGCGGCTTCGCGACGACGGTGTTGCCCGTCGCCAGCGCGCTCGCGATCCCGCGCGTCCCCAGGAGGAGGGGGTAGTTCCACGGGACGACGTGGGCGGTGACGCCGTAGGGGACGCGACGGGTGTAGTTCAGGCGGTTCGACGCCGTCGGAACGGTGTCGCCGCGGACCTTGTCGGTGACGCCCGCGTAGAACCGGAACTGAGCGGCGGTCTCGGCGACCTCGCCTTCGGCCGTCGCGAGACACTTGCCCGTCTCTCGGGAGAGGAGTTCAGCGATGTCGTCGGCTTCGGCCTCGATTCGATCGGCGACGGCGCGGAGCGGCCGCTCGTACTCGACGGGCGAGCGCGCTTCCCACTCTCGTTTCACCGCGTCTGCCGCCTCGATGGCCGTCCGCGCGTCGCTCGCATCGCCCTCCGCGACGCGCCCCACCGCCTCGCCCGTCGCCGGATCCGCGACTCGGATCGTCTCCGGCGTCGAGCGACGGTCTCCGTCGATCAACAGTTCGTAGGATACCATACCCCCACTGGCCGAGAAGCCCGCCTAAGCGTTGCCCGGTTGATGTGGGAGTTTTTATATACCGACGCGCGGCCCGGACCCGATCCCGCGGAACGGACGCCATCGGAGCGGTCGCCCACAACGAGGGTTCTTCTGTCGTGCTACGAGTTCGCATAAAAGCAGCCGCAAGCCTGCGGGTGAACTCATATACTCCGATAGGGACCTCAGTAGCCTATTCCGATGACCACGTTTTCAGAGTACGACAACGTCCGGCTCGTGTGGACGGATCTCAACGGCGTCGCCCGCGGGATCACCGTCCCGGGCGAGGAGGCCGAACACGCACTGGAGGAGGGCGTCGGGTTCGCAAACGGCGTCGCGGAACTGACGCTCGAACCCGGACTGCTCGATAACCCACACTACGGGGCGGAGGGCGGGGATATGATGGCGGTTCCCGACGTCGACTCCGTGACGCCCGTCGAGTGGGCCGACGACACGGCCGCCGTCTTCACCAGCCTCAGCAACGTCGATGGGTCGCCGTTCGATCTGTGCTCCCGAGGCGCGCTCGAAAACGTCCTGGACGAACTCGAAGACGAAGGATACCGGGCGCTCGCGGGCGTCGAAACGGAGTTCTCGCTGCTCAGCCCGGACGGGGACGGCGGCTGGGTCCCGTACAACGACCGCTGTTCGTACGACCTCGACGCCATCGACATGAGCTCGGAGCTCATCTCGGAGTGGCGCTCGGCGATGGAGACCGCCGGCTACAACGTCCTCGGCGTCCACCAGGAGTCCCAGCCCGGACAGTACGAGGTCAACATCGAGTACGACGACGCGCTGACGACCGCGGACGGCATCATGTTCTTCCGGCATATGGCCAAATCGGTCACCCGGAAGCACGGCCACAAGGCGTCGATGATGCCGCGGCCCCACTCCGGCGAGGACGCCAACGGCCTCCATTTCCACCTCTCGCTTTGGGACCTCGACGAATCCGAGAACCAGTTCGCCAGCGACACCGGCGACATCCGGTTCCCGGCCGGGAAACACCCGGCGGGCGAGTCGGGCCTCTCCGAGGAGGGCCGGTACTTCATCGGCGGCCTCCTCGAACACATGAAGGCGCTGACGGCGATCTGTGCGCCGACCGTCAATTCCTACAAGCGGTTGTTGCCGGGCATCTGGGCCCCGGTCAACATCGCTTGGGGGCCGGACAACCGCTCGACCGTCCTCCGACTGCCGCCGGAACTCGGGCCGGCGACGCGCGTCGAACACCGCGTCCCCGACTCGTCGTGTAACCCCTACCTCGGGATGGCGGCGTCGCTCGCGGCGGGGCTCGACGGCATCCGCAACGAGATCGATCCCGGTGAGCCGACCCTCAAGAACGCCTACGAGGAGGACTACGAGCGCCTGCCGCGGACGCTCTGGTCGGCGCTCGACCACCTCGAAGCCGACGACGTCCTCGTCGAGATGCTCGGGCCGTCGCTGGTCGAGTCGTTCGTGAAACTCAAGCGCGACGAGTTCAACCGCTCGATGGACCACATCTCGTCGTGGGAGCGCGACGAGTACCTCGACGAGTTCTAGTTCTTCTGGACACCCATCCGATCCGGGCGGTCGAGCATCGGCGCGACCGCCTTCAGGATCTTCGCCTCCGACCGGCGGAGGTGTTCGCCGACGGTCGAGGTGTTCGCGGAGTCGAGTTCGGCCAGTTCCTCGATGTTACACGACCGCGGCGAGTCGTAGTACCCCTCCTCGATCGCCCGAGAGAGCACTTCGAGTTGGCGCGGCGAGAGGTCCTGGACCGCCTCTTTGACCTCCGTCAGGCCGGTGAGAAGCCCGTCGAGGTCGGGCGAGCGGAGCGAGTCGACGTCGACGGAGCCGATCTGTCGCAGTTCGTCGTGAGCGGTGCTCACCTGCTCGTGGCTCGACGCGAGGACGCTCCAGTGCTCGCGGCCGCGAGCGACCGTCGCCGGAATCGTCGGGAAGCAGCTGTTCCGCAGCAGGACGTTCAGCACGGGCTCGGTGTCGGTGTCGTAATCGCCTGAGAGGCTGACGAACGCCTTCTGTCGCCTGTCGTCGTAACTGACGAGTTGGCTCGTGTTCATCACGGGGTGGTCTTCGAGCCACGCGACCAGTTCGTCGAGTTCTCCCTCCTCGATCCGCGTCAACTCGACCATCGTGATGCTCGTTCCGGTGAGGCGGTAGGAGTAGATGATCGTCGCTCTCACCCCTGGAAAGGTGTCGTTGAGGTCGGCGGTCCAGCAGCCCCGGTGTTTGATACTGAACGTGTATTCGAGCATAGTCGGCGTCGTGCCGTCTGACAGCCTCCCGTTACGCATACGGATATATACGGTATCGGATGCCGGCAAATACGCCGGACCGGTTCCGGATTGTCCGCTTATCGGGCGCAAAAACCGATGGTGACGCTCACTCGCCCTCGTCGACGCTCCGGTATTCGAGCACCGCCGCGCCGATGACGAGCAGAATCGACACGTAGAAGATGAGCGACGCCACGGCCGGCACGACCGGCGTGAAGCCCTGCGTCATCCGGCCGTGGATCCACGTCGTGATCGTACTCTGTGGGCCCGAGAGGTAGGAGACGATGTAGTAGTTGTTCCACGAGAGCACGAACGCGAAGATCGCCCCGGAGACGACGCCGTCGGCGATCAGCGGCAGCAGGATCTTCCGATACAGCGTCACGGTGTCGGCTCCGAGGTCCTTCGCCGCCTCCTCGATGTTCGGGTCGATCCCCAGCGCGGTGATCGAGACGACGAACATCACGATGGGCGAGATCCAGACCAGTTCGCCGATGATCGACGGGACGACCCCGTAGCCGAGGTTGATCTGACTCGCCCACATCGACATCCCCAGTCCGAGGAGGATGAGCGGGAAGAAGATCGGCAGCAGCGCGAACAGTTTGAACTGCTCGCGGAACGGGAACTCATACCGCGTGTACGCGATGGCGGCCGCCGTCCCGATGATCGTACTCAGGATCGTGACCGGGACGGAGATGTACACCGTGTTGGTGAACGCCCCGCGGACGCTGCCCGAGGTGAGCGCCGCCTCGTACCAGTTGAGCGTGAACTCGTAGTCCACGATCGAGAAGAACCGGCCGTCGTAGAACGACGCGATGACGAGGCTCACGAGCGGCGTCATCAGGAAGAGCGCGACGAGTCCGACGTAGACGTACCAGAGGCCGTCACCGAATCTGTCGCCGAGCCCCGAGGAGTGTTTCGTGCTCATACTCAATCACCTCGCGCAGCGATCTCTCGCAGATCGATCGTTCGAAGGATGACGACGCCAGCGACGACGGTGATGAGCAACAGCCCGACCGCCTGCGTCGATCCGAGCGGCCAGTTCTGCGAGTAGCCGAAGGAGTACTGGATGTTGCTCGCCATCGTGAAGATCGACCCGCCGCCGAGGATCTCCGCCTCGACGTTGGCGCCCAGGCTCAGGACGAACACGAACAGCGAGCCGATGATGATGCCCGGTTTGCTCAGCGGCAGCAGGATCTTCCGGAAGAGCGTCAATCGGCTCGCCCCGAGGTCCTTCGCCGCCTCCAGCGTCGTGTCCTCGATACTGAGCATCGAGAGGTAGATCGGGAACAACATGAACGGCAGGTAGATGTACGTCGTTCCCAGGATGATCGTCGAACGGCGGTACATCAGCGAGGCGTACTCCTGGACGCCGAACAGGGAGACGATGCTCTCGAGGACCCCGTTCTGAACGAGGAAGAGCGCCCACCCGAACACCCGGATGTTCACGCTGGTGAAAAGCGGGATGATCAGGATCATCAGGAAGACCAGCTTGTACCGGGTGATCTTGTGCGCGAGCGCGTACGCCGCCGGGTACGAAACGATCAGCGTGAGCGCCGTCGTCGTGATGCTCACCGCGACGGTGTTGACGAGGACGTCGCCGTAGACACCCTCGCCCGATGCCATCCCGCCGATCACCTCTTGGTAGGTCGCGATCGACCACTCGAGGGGGTTCAGCGCGATGGCGTTCCCCGTCTGGAACGAGAAGACGACGATCGCGAGCATCGGCCCGATGAACATACACAAAAGTAGGAGGGCCATCGGCGCGATCAGAATCCCGGGCGGCGAGAGGAGCCGGCGTACCGGGTTTTCGTCCCCTTCCAACGCGTCGATCTCGGCTCGGAGTGTCTCTATCGTCGACATCGGAATCACTCCGGCACCAGGATGGACTTCGCGGAGTCCCACTGGAGGAACACCGTGTCACCCTTCTCGATGTTCGTGGCCCTGAACTCGTCGACGGGCATCTCGGCGACGTACTCCCCGTCGGCCGCCGGCGACCCACACTCGATCAGCACGGTGTTACCGCGCACGAGCACGTTCTCGACGTCGACTTCGAGGCCGAGATCCTCGGTGAGTTCGGTCTCGACGGCGGTGTCGTCGTACCGCACGACCAGATACTTCGGTTCGCCGTGGTCGTGGTGGTAGGGAACGGTGGTCGTCTGTGCGAACAGCGATGACTGCACCTCGTAGCTGCCGCCCTTCTGTTCGACGCCGTCGAGTTCGAAGACGTTCGCGTCGCCCATAAACTCCGCAATGAACTTCGTGTTGGGCTGGCGGTAGATGTCCTCGGGCGACCCCGTCTGGATGATGTCCCCGTCGTCGAGGACGAACAGCTTGTCACTCATCAGGAGCGCCGACTCCAGCGAGTGAGTGACGTAGATGAACGTCATATCCAACTCGTCGTTGAGGTCCGCGAGTTCGCGCTGGAGGCGCTTCCTGAGCACGTAGTCCAGCGACGCGAGCGGTTCGTCCAAGAGGAGGATATCTGGGTTGTAGGCCAGTGAGCGCGCGAGCGCGACCCGCTGTTTCTGCCCACCGGAGAGTTCCGTCGCTTGTTTGTCCGCGTGGACGTCGGGGTCCAGGCGCACCTGTTCGAGGAGTTCCTCGACCCGGTCTCCGATCTCGATGCCGTTGTTCCGCATCGGGAATTCGATGTTCTCCCGAACGGTCATATGGGGGAACAGCGCCCACGACTGAAACACCAGACTCGTCGGACGGTTCTGTGGTTCGGTATAGGTAATGTCCTCGCCGTTCAGTTCGACGGTCCCCGAGGTCGGCTCCTGGTGGCCCGCGAGCATCCTGAGCAGCGTCGTCTTGCCACAGCCGCTCGGCCCCACGATCGTCGCGAACTGCCCGGTCTCGATCTGTAGGTCGACGTCGTTGACGGCGACTAAGGAACCGTACTCCGCTCTGAGGTTTGTTGCTTGTAGCATAGTGATAAATGAAAGGTAACGTCGCGACGGCGATTTATATCCGCGACTTCGCTTCCCGCCAGATGGGTTCGAACTTCTCCAGGTCCGGCACTCCGGTGTAGAAGACGGAGTTGTCGACGATGTCCGGGATCTCGTCGATCCGGAGCACCTCCCGCTGTTCGTCGTTGAGTTCGTCGATCGCCGTCTGGTGCGGGACGGCGTTAGTCCCGCCGGAGGTGGGCCACATCAGGTTCTTGGCGGTCTCGCCCTGCTGCATGTACGCGAGGTAGTTGTCCGAGACGGTCGGCTGGTCGCCCTTCATCATACAGGTCGTCTCGACCCAGATGACGCCGCCCTCCTCGGGGACGTGCGCCTCGAACTGGAGGTCGCCGCCGCGGCGGAGCGTCCCGTTGATCCAGCTGCCGGAGATGAAGCCGATGTCGATCTCGCCGGACTTCATCGCCTGGTTCATCGACGCGAAGTCCGGAAGCAGCGTCTTCGCGTTGTCGAAGAGGTCGAACGTCGCCTGCCGGACCTGCTCGACCTCCTCGTCGGTGTGTTCCTTGTACGGATCGATCCCCTCCCGGAGCATGATGATCTGGATCGCCCAGAACATCAGATCGTACACGCCGACGTCGTAGTCCTCCATCCAGGCGGCGTCGTAGCTGCTGTAGTCGGCCTGGTTGACGGTGTCTTTGTTCACGACGAACGACGCCCAGCCGAACCGCTGGGGGACGCCGTACATCGTCCCGTCGATGTCGAACGAGTAGTCGTCCTCGTCGAGGAAGGCGTAGGCGTACCCCTCGTCCTTCGTGAACATATCGATGTACTTGTCGAAGGTGTACGGTTCCCACTCCTCGTAGTTCAGCGGTCGGATCAGTTCCGCCTCCGCGAGATCAGGCAGCCACGCCATATCGAACGTGGCCTGGTGGAACTGCTCCCACTCGCCGGACTGGAGTCGGTTGAACGCCTGCGGGTTCGAGGTGAAGAGGTCGAGTTGGGTGTCGCAATCGAACTGGTCACGGAACGGGTCCTGGACGTTCGAGGCGTCGTAGCCGGTCCACGTCAGGTGATTGATCGTCTCACCCGTCTCGTCCTCGTCGCTCGGTTCGTACAGCGCGTCGTACTCCTCTGCGGGCACGGCCGCGAGTTCTTGGGTCCGCCAGGACGACTCGCCGCCCCCGCCGCCACCACCGAGACAGCCGGTGATGGCGGCTAACCCGGCCGTGGCCGTGGCAGCCTGCATATACTCCCGCCGCGTAAACGGATTTTCTCTTGACATATGTTCGTCCCCCATAGGGCGACCGGTGGACTGCGTCGACGTTCCCCCGTATCGCCGGCTCTATGGTACGTCACTGATTCCCAGGGAATAGCGTATCATCATTATGCCGTCAAACTGCGGTTGTTTATACGTCCCTCCTGGAGGACGGCAGATCAGGTACGCAGGTAGGAACTCTAATAGGATAAAAATAAACAAACATTTCAGATATCTCTGAATTAGTGGTCGAATATGGTCAGAGCACGAATCTATATTGATTTAATAAACAGTTAGTCCCATCGCGGTTGTCGTCCCGGTTCCACCGGCCGATCTACTCGATCGCGACAGGGACAACCGTCTCCTGCTGATCGTTGAGGGTGATCGACACATCGTACTCTCCGGCCTCCTGCGGGTTGCTGACCGTCGGATAATCGAGCACGACGACGTCGCCCTCACGCAACTCGTACGCCGTGTCCATCGTCACCGTGAACGAGTAGTCGTTGTTGTTGGCGCCGCTGATGGCGTCGGAACCGAACTCCTCGTCGAGCGCTCCGTCCCCGGTCCGGTCGACACCGACGGTGATGGCGTCGTGGCTGGCGCTGTCGACGACGAACCGCTCGCGCGGATACGTCGCCGCGACGGCGGAGAGCGTCTGCCCCGCGATCGACTCCGCGACGGGAACGCGAAGCGTCTGCGCACCGGTCGCTTCGGGAGCGCCGTCCGCCAGTTCGATCCGCTCGCCCTCCGCGGATCCGTCACCCGAACCCGATTCCCCTTCCGATCCGCTGTCTGTCCCGGTAATCGACGCGCATCCGGCCGTCGCTGCGATACCTATCGACGCGGCTGCGAGGAAGGTTCGTCGTTGCACGGTTCGGGGTCGCGGGTCACGAGGTGAATACTTGGTGGCTCGGCTTCGTCGGAGTGGCACCTTCGCCCGGCCGCTTTCGAGGACCGTCGGCCTGCGAGCCCCTCCCGATCCTCCGAAGGCGATCCGGACAAACACTACTATAAAGTCACCCCGGTTCGGTGCCGTTACACGATGGACGACTCGGACCGCGACGACGAGAAGATACCCCCGGACCGGATGGACGTCGACGAGTTCCCGGATCGAACGGACCTGGACGAATCGGTCCGGGACGCCGTCGAGCGCTCTCGGATGGGCGCGCCGGCGGTCGGCGAAGCCGTCCGCGACCGGTTCTCGGCGGACGAGGTCTTCCAGCGAATCGTCGCCGCCGCCGACGAGGAGGTCACCTCCTCCGGCCGCGAACTGTTCTTCAGCGGCATCGCCGCGGGCTTCGCGATCAGCATCACGTTCCTCCTCTACGCCTCGGTCTCGGCGACGACGGACAACAAGATCGTCGGCGCGCTCCTGTACCCGCTGGGGTTCATCTACATCATCATCGGTGGGTATCAGCTGTACACCGAGAACACGCTGCCGCCGGTCGCGCTGACCCTAGAGCGGATCGCGAGCCTCCCGGCGCTGTTGCGCCACTGGACGATCGTTCTGTCCGGGAACTTCCTCGGCGGCGCGATCGGAACGCTCGTGCTCGCGTGGGGCGGCGTGTTCGACCCCGCGGCCGCCGAGGAGGCGCTCTACCTCGCCCGCCACGGCGCGTTCGAGGTCGGCTGGTGGGCGCTGTTCTCGAAGGCCGTCTTCGCGGGCCTCATCGTCGCCGGCGTGGTCTGGGTCGGGTTCAGCTCTCGCGACACGATCTCTCGGATCGTGGTCACCTACCTGGCGTTCCTCTCGATCCCGGTCGGGGGCCTGTTCCACTCGGTCGTCGCGTTCTCCGAGGCCTGGTACCTCGTGTTGCACGGCGAGCTAGCGTTCGCGGCCGGCCTGATCGATTTCGTCCTCCCGGTCCTCCTCGGAAACACCATCGGTGGGGTCGCGCTCGTCACGCTGGTGAACTACTTCCAGACGAGCGAGGACCGCCTCGAGTCCGCCCGGTTCGAGGGGATCGAGCGTCGCCTGACGCCGCGGGAGTGGCTGTTCGGCCGCCTCGCCGGCCGCTCGTACGTTCCGATGTTGGACCCCTCGGAGCGATCGCTCTCGCGGGACGGCGACTTCCGAATTATGGTCCCGATCGCGAACCCGCGGACGGAGTCGGGGCTCGTCGACTTGGCCTGCACGCTCGCGAGCGCGAAGGAGGCGGCGACCGTCCACGCGGTGCACGTGATCCAGACTCCGGGCCACCGGCCGGCCGAACCGAGCTCTCGGCAGCGACAGCGCATCTCCGGCGAATCGGAGCGGCTGATGAAACCGATTCGCGCGACGGCATCGGGCTACGACGTCGGCTTCGAGACGTCGATGGTCGTCACAAACCGCTCGTTCGAGGAGGTGTTCAACGCCGCTCGCCGGACGGATCCCGATCTCGTCCTGATGGGTTGGGAGGAGAACCGACTGTGGAGCGACGCCCGCGCGGAACGACCGCTCGAGGAACTCACGAATCAGTTACCGTGTGACTTCCTGATCGTCAAAGACCGCGGCTTCGACCCCTCCAACATCCTGCTGCCGACCTACGGCGGCCCGGATTCGGACCTGAGTGCCGAGGTGGTCAGTATGCTTCAGTCGGCCGTCGGGTCGGCGGTGTCGCTGCTCCACGTCGTCGACTCCGAGTCGGACGTCGAAGAGGGCGAGCGGTTCCTCGAGACCTGGGCGCTGGATCACGAGCTCACCGGTGCCGAACTGCTCGTCGAAGCGGGCGACGTCGAGACGGTCATCGAGCGCGAGGCAGCCGGACACAGTCTGTTGATCCTCGGGGCTACCGAGCGCGGACTGCTCTCCCGGCTGCTGACCGATTCACTGCACTACGACGTCGTCAACGACGTCGACTGTTCGGTGCTGCTGGCGGAGCGGCCCTCCGACCGCTCGCTGCTCGAACGGCTGTTCGGACGGTGACGTCACGGGTCCGTTCGTCCCGCTGATCACTATCCGTGGTATCACGCATCGCACAACAGTTATACACCGCGGGGCTCTCGGTATAGTTGCAATGGCAAACGGTAAGGTTGACTTCTTCAACGACACGGGCGGTTACGGCTTCATTTCCACTGACGACGCGGACGAGGACGTCTTCTTCCACATGGAAGACATCGGCGGCCCGGACCTCGAAGAGGGTCAGGAAGTCGAGTTCGACATCGAGCAGGCGGACAAGGGTCCGCGTGCGACGAACCTCGAGCGCCTGTAAACAGGGAGTCAACACGACTCACGGTAGCGGTCGGAGGCTGGCGGGCGAGCGGGCAGACGGGTCCGGTTCGGTTGCGGCAGTTCTCTGAACTATTCTCATTTCATCACGCCCCGAGCGGCGGCGGCGTCCGGCGCCGGCGTTGCAGACGTGTGTCTGCGTCGCCGGTGTGCGTTCGATAGTTGCGTCCGCCGACACGTTCTCATCGACGGAGCACGCAGGGTGAATATGGACGAGGCCGACGTCGAGATGGAGTACGCCGAGGCGTACGGGGCGCGGGTCCCGAAGGTGGGGCTCGGGACCTGGCAACTCACGGGCGAATCGTGTTACGAGACGGTCTCGACGGCGCTGGAACTCGGGTACCGACACGTCGACACCGCGCAGTTGTACGAGAACGAGGCGGAGGTCGGTCGGGCCATCGCCGACGCCGACGTCGACCGCGAGGACGTGTTCCTGACGACGAAGCTCTCCCCGCGCAACGCCGGCTACGACGACGCCCTCGAATCGACGAAGGAGAGCCTCGATCGACTCGACACCGCCTACGTGGATCTCCTGTTGCTCCACTGGCCGAACCCGCTCGTGTCTGTCTCGGAGACGATGGCGGCGATGGATCGGCTCGTGGAGATGGGACTGGTGTACAACGCCGGCGTCAGCAACTTCCCGGAGGTGTTCTTAGATCGCGCCCGGTCGGCCGCGGAGACGCCACTGGTCACGAACCAGGTGCAGTTTCACCCCTACAAGCCCCAGCGCGGGATGCTCGGCTACTGTCAGTCCGAAGGGATGCTTCTCACCGCCTACAGCCCGCTGGCCCGCGGGAAGGTCCTCGACGACGACGACGTACAGCGGCTCGCCGAGAAGTACGATCGGACGCCCGCCCAGGTCGCGCTCCGGTGGGCGACCCAGCACCGCGGCGTCGTCGTCATCCCCAAGTCGACCTCCGAGGACCACCTGCGCGAGAACCTCGAACTCTTCGATTTCAAACTCACGCGCGAGGAGGTCGACACGCTCACGAAGCCGTCGCTGCTCAAGTCCGGTGCGGCGATGCTCGACGGGATGCTGAGCGAACTTCGGTGATGGGACGGGAGCGTCGCACGTCCTCCGGTACCCCGTGGTCCCGATATCGGGCACGCCGCGTCGCGGTCGGGTGGATCACCCTCGTCGTCCTCGCGTCGGCGGTCGACCCGGCGGCCGTGTTCGATCTCGTCGACCCCTCGCCGAGCGCGTCGGCGGGTGGCGGGGCGACTGCGCCGTTCAGTATCGGCGTCTTCGCGCTGTCTCACCTCGTCGCCTACGGCGTACTCGCGTGGCTCGTCGTCGACGGCGTCGCTCTCGGAACCGAGTCCAGTCGGGACGGTGGGGCCGAACCGGGCCGGAACGGTGGGGCCGCACCGGGCCGGAACGGAAGAGACGAAACCGCCGCCACCGACTCCGAAACCGCTGTCGCGGGCTTCGGGACTGCCGCCGTCCGAGCCGAGACCGTCGCCATCCGCCGATCCACCCTCGCCGCCGTCGGTGTCGCTGCCGCGGTCGGCCTCGGCGTCGAACTCCTCCAGGCCCCGCTGGCGGCGCGAACCGCCAGCGGCGCCGACGCCGCGCTGAACGCTCTCGGCGCGGCGGCGGGCGTCGGCGCTCGCGCGCTCTGGCACCGGGCGCGTCGGTGACGGCGACTCCCGTGCTCCGCGGTCCCGCTCGCCCGGCGGTGACGCGCGACTTTTACCCGACGAGCGCCAACCGATCGACGAGACCGATGTCCGTGACGACGCTCCACCGTCCGACCCACCGCGACGCGCTGGGCCTGCTCGAATCCGCGTTCGGCGACGGCCGGATGGTGACCGTCTTCGGTCGGTGCAGCGTCGAGTACGACGGACGGGCGGCTTCGAGCCTCGGGCCGGGCGACAGGCTCGTCGTCTGCAAGCCCGACGGGACGGTCCTCGTCCACACCGACGAGAACCGCCAGCCGGTGAACTGGCAGCCGCCGGGGTGCGTCCACCGCGCGAGCGTTCGGGACGGTCGGCTCCGGATCCGCAGCGAACGGTCCTCGCCGGACGAGCGGTTAGACGTCGACTTCGAGCGGATCGAACAGGCGACCGCCTACGAGGTGCGCGACCGGAGCGACCTGCGGCTGACCGGGAGCGAGGAGGACCTGCGACAGCGGATCCTCGACGACCCCGACCTCGTCGAACCGGGCTTCGTCCCGACGGCGACCGAGCGAGAGACGGCGGCCGGCCCGGTCGACGTGTTCGGCGAGGACGACGCGGGGCGGCCGGTCGTCGTGGAACTGAAGCGACGACGCGTCGGTCCCTCCGCGGCGAGCCAGCTCCGCCGGTACGTCGAGGCCGTCGACGAGGAGTTCCCAGAGGAGGGCGTCCGCGGGCTGCTCGTCGCGCCCTCGGTCACCGACCGGGCGGCGGCGCTGCTCGACGAACTGGACCTGGAGTTCGTGCCTGTCGACCCGCCCGAGTCGGCCGCCCCTGAGTGAGAGCGTCGCCGGCGCGCTCGGCGTCGTCCGTTCACTCGATCGCCAGTCGAACGAAGTTCGCGAGCGTCCGCTCGACGGAGACGCCGTCGAAATCGCGATCCGAACCCCCGGTCGGCCAACCGAAGTCCGCCTCGATCTGCGGCAGGAGCGCGTCGGTGAACTCCGGGTGGTACTGGACGCTCCACAGCGGCGCGTCGCGGTGCCGACTGCCGAGGTTCTCGTAGTAGTCGGCCGCGGCGATGCGTTCCATCCCGTCGCCGAGTTCCGTCACGAAGTCGCCGTGGACCATCGGAACGCGGGACCCGACCGAGTCGAAGAGCGGGTCCTCGGCGAACCGGACAGTCTCGATCCCCTTCCGGAGGCCGCGGTGCTCGACGCGCCCGCCCAGCGCGTCGTTGACGATCTGGTGGCCGAAACAGACGCCGAGCGTCGGGACGCCCTCGTCGACGAGTTCCCGTACCAGCGAGCGTAACTCGTCCATCCACGGGTACGAATCCGTCTCGTAGACGCCCGCGGTGCTCCCCGAGAGGACGACGCCGTCCGCGCCTGCGAGCGCGTCGGGACGGCCGCCGGCGTCGGCGTACGGATACACGCTCACGCTCGCGCCCGCGGCTTCGAGGTGCCGACGGATCTCGGGAACGAAGTAGCGTGCCTCGGTGTCCACCTCGTTTTCGAGGACGAGTATCACGAGTCCACAGACGTCGCGGAGACGGATATATTTTCGACCGTCCGCCCCGCCCGTGCGACCACCGCGGTCCTCCGGCGAACAGTTCGAAGCGCTTTTAGGTCGAATAGGCGTTGTTCCGCACAAGTAACTATGTCCGACAAACCCGCTTCCATGTACCGGGAACTGTCGAAGCCGTCCTACACGCGGCGCGACTACGTCACGGGAATTCCCGGCTCGAAGATCGCACAGCACAATATGGGCAACCTCCAGACCGGTCCGCAGGACTACCCGGTCCAGATCAGCCTCCGCCTCGAGGAAGAGTGTCAGGTCCGTCACGGCTCGCTCGAATCCGCGCGCCTGTCGGCGAACCGCGTGATGCTCAAGCAGGTCGGCCAGGAGAACTACAAGATGGTCCTCCGGAAGTTCCCCCACCAGATCCTCCGGGAGAACAAGCAGGCGACCGGTGCCGGTGCGGACCGCGTCTCCGACGGAATGCGGCAGGCGTTCGGCAAGCCCGTCGGCACCGCCGCGCGCGTCCAGAACGGCGAACGGGTCTTCACCGTCTACTGTCAGCCCGAGGACGCCGACGTCGCGAAGGACGCGCTCCGCCGCGCGTACAACAAGATGTCGCCGCCGTGCCGCATCGACGTCGAGAAGGGCGAGAAGCTGCTGGTCTCCTGAGGCCAGTCCGACGGTACGTCGCCTCGCGACCCCCGACCGACACTTTTTCGGATCGATTCGCTTCCGTAGCCGACGCTCCACCTCGTCGTGACGGCAGTCCCGGAGACGAACGCCGGTCGAGGAGAGACCGGAGACTGAGGAGAACGCGTAGACTCGCCGCTGAGAATCGGACAGTGAGACCGCAGGCGGATGCCGCACCGCTGACGTTTTCGGAGAACTGACCGTCGGGGCGACCTGGTCGACGTCCGCGGCCTAGTCGAGGTCGATCGACGCGGAGTCGTCGACCTTCTGGAGCGTCACCTGGAGGATGCCGTTGTTGAACGACGCGCTGGCGCTGTGTTCGTCGACGCGGGCGGGGAGCCGGATCCGCTCGTCGTACTCGCGACGGTCGCCGGCGGCCGAAATCGTGAGGACTTCGCCGTCGCACTTGAGTTCGACGGCGTCCTTCGTGACGCCCGGGAGGTCGGCGACGAGTCGGAGTTCCTCGCCCTCGTCGTAGACGTCGACGTGCGTCTCGGAGGCGAACCCGGTGGCGTCGCTGCCGGTCATTTCGTCCATCATCCGTTCGATTCCGTCGAAGAAGTCGTCGAACGGGTCGTCGCGGTCGTCTCTCATCGTCGCCCTCTAGGTCGGTTCCGATGAAAAGCCTTCTCCCCCCGGCGGAATCTAGTAGCGTTCACCCGACCGGTCGACTCTCCCGACTCGATACTGGAGTCGTTTTTTCCTGGCTCATCCCTCGGTGCGAGCGACTGTTTCGTCGCATAGACCCGGTTCCGACGAGCGGTACTCCGAGACCGATCGAGCGTGATCGATTCTGTTTGCCTTTCTCCTAGTGCTTGCTGTAACCTGCTCGATCCTGTTTTCTTGTGATCGAAGCCTCCGTTCTCTCTGAGACGGAAACCCCGGGCCCGAAGAGACTACAACGGTGAAAGAGGTTCCATACCCGCCGGATTGTTTCTTTTCTCTCCCGAATTGGATGACACCGGGATTCAAGTATGAGGGCGAAGTGTACTCAGTTATGAGTGAACGATCGAATCTGAGCACCGGTGCAGCCGTCGACGACTCCGAGACCGTTCGGGTCGGCCTGAACGGTTTCGGTCGAATCGGTCGCAACGTCTTCCGGGCGGTACGGGAGCACCCGAGGGTCGAACTCGTCGGCATCAACGACGTGATGGACTTCGAGGACATGGCGTACCTCGCGAAGTACGACACCGTGATGGGTCGCGCCGACGACGTCTCCCGCGAGGGCGACAGCCTCGTCGCCGGCGACACGTCGGTCCCGCTGTACAACGTCCAGGACCCCACGAACCTCCCGTGGGACGACCTCGACGTCGACGTCGCCCTGGAGTGCACCGGCATCTTCCGCACGAAGGAGGACGCCTCCGCACACCTCGAAGCGGGCGCGGACAAGGTTGTCATCTCCGCGCCCCCGAAGGGCGAAGAGCCCGTCAAACAGATCGTCTACGGCGTCAACCACGACGAGTACGGCGGCGAGGACGTCGTCTCGAACGCCTCCTGTACGACGAACTCCGTCAGCCCGGTCGCACAGGTCCTCGACGACGAGTTCGGCATCGAGAGCGGCCTCCTGACGACGGTTCACGCCTACACCGGCAGCCAGAACCTCGTCGACGGGCCGATGGCGAAGACGCGCCGCGGCCGCGCCGCCGCGGAGAACATCGTTCCAACCTCGACGGGGGCCGCCGCGGCGACGACCGAGATCCTCCCGCAACTCGAGGGCAAACTCGACGGGATGGCGATCCGCGTGCCCGTCCCGAACGGCTCGGTCACGGAACTGGTCGTCTCGCTCGATGCGACACCCTCGACCGAGGAGATCAACGACGCCTTCCGCGACGCCGCCGATTCCGGCCCGCTGGCGGGCGTCCTCGGCTACACCGACGACGAGGTCGTCTCCACGGACATCCTGGGACTGCCGTTCTCCTCGACGGTCGATCTGCAGTCGACGAACCAGGTCAACGAGGGCGGCCTCTACAAGATCCTGACGTGGTACGACAACGAGTACGGCTTCTCGAACCGGATGCTCGACGTCGCCCACTACGTCATCCACGGCTGAAGCGGCGGACGTCGATTTCCGCTCGGTCACCGCGCCGGTCGATCCCCGCGCGATCGAACGGAACCGGACTTCGCCCACGACTACGAAATCAGGCTTCGCCCACGACTAAGTAATCTCCTCCCGACACTCCCAGACAGAGACCGATGTCCACACCGACTCCCACTTCCGACTCCGCGTTCGACACGCTCGACGACCTCGCCCCTGAACAGCGCGTGCTGGTCCGCCTCGATCTGAACTCCCCGATCGAGGACGGCGAGCCGCAGGACAACCGCCGCTTCGAGCGCCACGCGAAGACGGTGCGCGAACTCGCCGAGGCGGGACACCGCGTCGTTCTCCTGGCACACCAGGGACGACCCGGCCGCGACGACTTCGTCTCGCTGTCGGGCCACGCCGAGATCCTCGCCGAACACGTCGGCCGCGACGTTCGGTTCGTCGCGGACACGTACGGGACGGAGGCACTCGACGCCATCGACGCGCTCGGCGCGGGGGAGATCCTCCTCCTGGAGAACACCCGGATGTGCGACGAGGAACTGCCCGAGGAGGACCCCGAAACCAAGGCCGAGACGGAGTTCGTGCAGACGCTCGCGCCGCGCTTCGACGCCTACGTCGACGACGCCTACTCCGCGGCGCACCGCTCGCACGCCTCGCTCGTCGGCTTCCCGCTCGTGCTCCCCGCCTACGCCGGCCGCGTGATGGAGACCGAGTACGAGGCCAACACCGCCATCGCGGCCAAGGAGTTCGACGGGCGGGTGACGATGGTCGTCGGCGGCACGAAGGCGACCGACGTCATCGACGTGATGAACAACCTCGGAGACACGGTCGACGACTTCCTGCTCGGCGGCATCGCGGGCGAACTGTTCCTCCGCGCCGCCGGCCACCCGGTCGGCTTCGACCTCGATCCGGACGCGGACCTCTACGACTCCCAGTGGGAGACGAACCACGAGACCGTCGAGGAGATGCTCGCCGAGCGCGGCGAGCAGATCACGCTCGCGACGGACCTCGCGTACGAGGACGAGGCCGGCGAGCGCGCCGAGATCGACGTCGACGAGATCGAGGAGAAGGACGTCTCCTTCCTCGATATCGGCACCGACACGGCCGAGGGGTACGCCGACGTCGTCCGCGACTCCGAGGCGGTCTTCGTGAAGGGCGCGCTCGGCGTCTTCGAGGACGAGCGCTTCTCGGTCGGCACCGTGACGGTGCTGGAAGCCATCGCCGAGACCGACTGCTTCTCGGTCGTCGGCGGCGGCGACACCTCCCGCGCCATCGAGATGTACGGGATGGACGAGGCCGACTTCGGGCACGTCTCGATCGCCGGCGGCGCGTACATCCGCGCGCTGACCGGGCAGCCGCTGGCGGGCGTCGAGGCGCTGAAGCGGGAGTAAATCCGGCTCGGGCGTCCGAAACCGACCTGACTGACCACTCGAAAAAGGGCTGACCGACCGTCCGAAACCGTCGACCACCCCGTTTCCATCGCCGAAGCGCTGAAGCGGGAGCACGTGGAATCGGTGACAATGCTCGTCGGACTCTGTTCGGACACCCACGACAACCTCGGTCTGGCGCGGAGCGCGGTGGACACCTTCGAGACGGAGGGCGTCGACACCGTCGTCCACTGCGGCGACGTCGTCGCGCCGTTCACCGCGGCGGTCTTCGACGCCGACTTCGACTTCCACGCCGTCCGCGGCAACAACGACGGCGAGTGGGCGCTCGCGGAAACCATCGACGAGTTCGGGACCTACCACGGCGAGACTGCTCACTTGACGTTCGAGGGAGCCGACGGCGACGTCGACGTCGCCGTCTACCACGGATCGAGCGAACGACTCGTCGACGGGCTCGTCGACTCCGGGACGTACGACTACGTCGTCCGCGGCCACACCCACCAGCGGAGGCACGAGGTCCGGGACGGGACGGTCCACGTCAACCCCGGCGGACTGCCGTTTCCCGGCGCGGACGAGGCCTACCACGTCGCGATCCTCGACACCGACGCCGGCGACCTGACGTTCTTCGGGCTCACGGCGTAGCGTTCGACTTCTCTGCGGGCTCACCCATTCGACCCGTGGCGACGCCCGGCCCGGACTCAGGTCCCCGGCAGGATGTCACCGAGCGCCGCCCCGACGCTCATCGGGACGAACGCGACGGCGACCGTCGCGAACGCCAGCGTCGGCTCCGTCCAGTCGATGCGCCCCCACGCGGTCATGGCGACGACGGCGGTGAGAAGCGAGACGCCGAGAACGCCGACCAGCCGCCGGGGAATCACGCCGAAGAACGGGTCCTGAACGCGCACGTCCTGTATCTCCGCGACGTAGAGGATCGAGACGACGAGCGCGATCCCGCCGAGGAGCGTTCCGGCGAGAACGAGCGGCCGGGGCGCGAGGAACGCGCCAACCTCGTTCGTTCCCCCCTCGACGAACATCGGAACCCCGAACAGAAACGATCCCAGGAACGCCTCCGCGAGGTCGCTCCGGTCGAAGCCGCGGATGACACGACCGAAGACGGGAGCCTCCGCTACGGCGGTGACGGCGGCTCGCCGGGCCCTCCGGACGCGCGCTCGCTCCTCCGGGGAGTCGACCGTCTCCGCGAGCGCGTCGAACTCCTCGAGGAGGCGCTGTAGCTCCTCGTCCGACGGGTCGATCTCGTACTCGCCGTCCGCGGGGTCGTCCTCGAATCCGCGCGTCGCCCGACTGTCGCGGTCCGATCGGGCCGACCCGGGATCGGCGGACTGGCCGTCGTCGGTCACGAGTCCGCCCACGAGGTAGGAAGTAATAAATCCGGGTCAGTACCCGGGGAATCAGAGAGCCGTCCTCGGTCGCTCGATCGGGACCGTGTTGGTGAGCCGGATCGGTCAGTCGTCCGCGGCCTCGGCACCGACCCGATCGGAGTCGTTGAAGCCGGTGGGGTCGCCCGCGAGACCGATGCCGAGCGTCTCGTTCGTGCGCTCGATGCTCTCTTCGGCGTCGGCGCTGTCTGTCACGGCACGGACGGCGTCGACGTTCTCGGGGACGACGTCGGACTCCTGGTGGACCGCCTGGAAGAGATACAGATCCCGGCCCTCCACGGCGATCGACTCGCCCCACACGCAGTTCTCCCAGAGGTCGCCGCGCGGGCGACCCGCGTCGAGCGCGAAGTCCTTCAATCGCCCCGCTCCGTCGAGGCCGATCCCCTCCGGGATGACGTACACGCGGGACTGGCTTTCGAGCAACTGGCGGACGTGTGCGGCCGTCACGTCGGACCCGAGGGTGACGTTGAGCGCGTGGACGTGCATCAGCGTCGCCGGCACCTTCAGCCCCATCGTCTCGATCGATAGGTCGGGGAAGATGGTTTGCACGTCGGGGCCGTGGTGCGACGGGATCCCGATCGGGTCCGGCAGGATGTCGTTGATCGGGCCGCGGGAGTGTTGGCTCGGGTCGCCGCCGCGGCGGACGAGCGTCGCGCGGACCTTCTCCACGCCGTACTCCTCTTCGAGCGGCGCGACGAGACGCGAGAGTCCCGTCGTGTTACAGGAGACGACGCGGACGGTGTCGGCACCGCGGGCGTCGTCGTAGTTCGCCCGCGCGTTGAAACTCACTTGGGCGACGCTGGCGTCCTCGCCGCCCTGGAAGATCGCGGGGGTGTCGTAAGAGGCGTACATCGATCGGTTCTCCGCGCCGATCCCCGACGGCGTGCAGTCGACGATCACGTCGGCGTCGGCGACCAGTTCGTCGACGACGCCCGCGATCTCGATTCCGGCGTCGCCGAACAGCGGCGCTCGTTCTGGGATCGCCGCGTACATCGAATAGCCGCGCTCGACGGCGGTGTGGGCCTCGAAGTTGGGCTGCGTCTTGGCGACGCCGGCGACTTCCATGTCCGGCTGGGCCGCGACGGCATCGGCGACACGCTTCCCGATCGTTCCGTAGCCGTTGACACCCACTCGTATCATTACGCGAATATCCGGCGAGCACACGCATAGTTATTTCGGAGCATATCGAAGAGAAATTAACTCCCCGTCGAGTAACGCGGACGATTTCCCCGGATCCGAGTTCCGGACGCGAGCGTGCTCGCTCTCGCCTCTCGACGGGTCCGCTTGCCCGTTCTCACCGGCTCCGGGTGGTGCGACCCCCCGTCCGGCACGGGGACGATCCGAACGTCTAACTCCGCGGGGGACCCAGACGGTGGTATGTCGAACGACGGACTCGCGACCGCCGCGACGACAGCGGTCGAGCAGTGTCTGGCTCTCGGTGCCGCCGAATCGTGCGTGATAGTCACCGACGACGAGCGACGGCCGATCGGCGAAGCCCTCTACGAGGTCGCCTCCGCAGTCGCCGAGGAGACGACGATCCTGCAGTACCCGCCGGGCGACCAGCACGGCGAGGAACCGCCCGGACCGGTGGCCGCCGCGATGGCCGAGGCGGACGTGTTCCTCGCGCCGACGACGAAGAGCATCAGTCACACCCGCGCACGCGGGAACGCCTGCGACGCGGGCGCTCGGGGCGCGACGCTTCCCGGGATCACCGAGGACGTGTTCCTGACGGGGCTCGACGCCGACTACGACGCCATCGCGGGGCACTGCCGAGACGTGCTCGCGCAGGTGGCGGACGCCGACGAGGTCCGCGTGACCGCACCCGCGGGGACGGACATCACGTTCGAGCCCGGCGATCGGGAGTGGAACACCGACACCGGTATCGTCCACGACGCCGGGGACTTCTCGAACCTGCCCGCGGGCGAGGTGTTCGTCTCGCCGACGGACGCGAACGGCACCTACGTCGTCGACGGCACGATGCGGCCGCACGGCCTGCTCGACGAGGGGCAGGAACTCCGATTCGAGGTCGAGGACGGCTACGTGACGGAGATCTCCGACGACGAGATCCGAAGCCAGGTCGAGACGGCGGCCGGGGAAGTCGGCCGCGACGCCTACAACCTCGCGGAGTTGGGGATCGGGACCAACGTCGGCGTGACCGACCTCGTCGGTTCCGTCCTCCTCGACGAGAAGGCGGCCGGGACGGTCCACGTCGCCATCGGCGACGACGCCGGTATCGGCGGCGACACCGACGCGCCGCTGCACCTCGACGGGATCATTCGGGAGCCGACCGTGTGGGCGGACGGCGCGGAAGTGAAACTTCCGCGATGAGCGAACGGCGGAGCCGTGAGCGGGGGAGGTCGTAGACCTCCCGAACGCCGAGCGGTGAAACCGCGAGGACGGCGAGGGAGTGGCGCTTCCGCGATAGAGGAGCGATGGGGCCGTGGGTCGGGAGCGGCCTACTCGATCCAGTAGGCGTGGACGTCGCTCCCGCCGAGGAGTAACACGTCGTCGGAGACGGCGATGTCGTCACCGCCCAGGGGCTTCGTCGACCGGTGCACTCGCGTCCCGTCGGTCCGGTCGTACGCAGTGAGTCCCGTTTCCCCGTCGCCGACCCACACGTGAGCCGCGGACGTATCGATCGCTCCGACGCTCCCGTCGATACCTACGTCCCACAGGCGCTCCCCGGTCGAGCGGTCGAAGGCGTACACGGATCCAGCCTCCGTCCCGGCGGTGACGAGCGAGTTGTCGACGACGGGGCCGACCGTCACGTTGCCATCGAACGTCTCCGACCACTCGCGGCCCTGTGCTCCGAGCGGGTACGCCCGGAGCACGGTCTCGTTCTCCGAGGTCCCGCGATCGGCCGCGAAGAGCGTGTCTCCGTGTATCTGTCCCCAGGTTCTTCCCCAGCCTCTCGCGACGGACCACGACTCGTGGACCTCGGTCAGCGATCCGGTTTCGGGATCGAGCACCTGTACCCCGTCGGATTGCATCCCCACGTACACCTCGCCCGCGTACGAACCGACGAAGTTGACGAACGTGGTCGGCAGCGTCGACTTGTCGGTCCGCCACCGCACCTCGCCGCTCTCGGCGTCGAGTCCGACGACGAGCGGTTCCTGTTCGCGCTGCGCGCCGAAACTGCCCGCAGTGACGACGACGGTGTCGGCGACTCTCGTCGCACCGGTCGAGAAGTTGTGTTTGCCGTCGTCGGGCGCGGCGAAGCTCCACACTTCCTCACCCGTGCTCGTATCGAACGTGTGAAAGTGACTGCCGAGCGTCTCGTCGACCTCCGAATCGGGTCTGTAGCCGAAGGTGACGTGATCGTCGCCGATCGCGAACGCGTCGGCACCGAAGTTGTCCTCGAATCCCTCGTAGGTCACTTCGGCCTCCCAGTTGATGCCGCCTCCGTGACTCGCCGACGCCGCCCCGTTGTAATCGTTGAAGTAGACCCGCCCGTTTTCGACCCAGGCGAAATCGATCCCCGGGTCCGCACTCCAGTTCTCCGTCAGCGTCACCTCGTCGGCCGCCCCACCGGCCGATCCCCCTCCGCTCGTGCCCGTCGACCGCCCGGCCGTGGATCCACCGTTTCCGGCCGTCGACGTCGCCCCGTCACCGGACCCAGTGAGTCGCAGACAGCCGCTCGATCCACCGATCCCCACCCCGAGCGTCGCCAGCACCTGACGGCGATTCATACGCTATCGCGTCAGGCGACTGTAATAAAGCCACCTCTCCGATCCGAAGCAGTCGCTCGATCTCCGACGAGCCGCACCGCGCTGTGGCCCACGGTGGTGCTATGCACGGGTGGCCGGTCTTTAAGTCAAGACGTACCAAGACAAGGACAGATGGCGAGAGAACGAACGTGGTCCCGCCGCAGCCTACTGGTCGGTTGCGCGGGCATCGGGAGCGCTGCGACTTCGGGGTGTCTCCGACTGACCGACGGGGCGGCGCAGACGGAGACGAACGAACAGGGGCCGTCGGGGACGGCCGATTCGGCGGAGTCGACGTCGACCGACGACGCTGGAGAGCCCACGACGTCGGGACCTGCCTCCGAAATCGAACTCGTTCCGGCCTGGTCGGGATCCGCCAGTGCGGTGACGACCGCCGACGGCGACTTTTTCTTCCGGGCGCGGTTCGACAGCATCCGGCGAACGCGCCCGGACGGGACGACCGCCTTCGAGGCGGGAATCGCGGACGGATACTTCGCCTCGATCAGTCCAACGTATCGGAACGCGCTGCACGCCGACGACACGGGCGTGTACGTCGGTGCGGACGCCACAGACGAGGTCGACACCGGCGCGAGGGTGTACGCCCTCGATCCCGAAAGCGGCGAGGAACGCTGGATGTTCGAGGAACCCGGCGACGGCCTCCACGACGGCGTCCGAGCGGTGACGGCGATCGACGGGACCGTTATCTACGCGAGCCAGAGCAGCGGCAGCGGCGACGAACAGGAGCCGATCGTCCGCGGGGTCGACGCCGAGAGCGGTGACGAACGGTGGCGGATACAGCTTTCGGAGGGGTTCATCAACGGGATCGTCGCCCGCGGGGACCGACTGTTCGTCCAACAGACGTTCGGGCTGTCGATATACCGGCGCTCGACGCAGGAACTGCTCGACGAACGGGGAGTGTCGGTCGGCTTCAGCGGAATCGTCGCCGACGGCGAGACGCTCTTCGTCCCCGGCGAGACGGTCCGCGCGCTGACCCTCCCCGCCGGCGACGAGCGGTGGGCGGTCGACACGGGACGGTCGGTGAACACGGGCGCAGGCGTCGGCGAGGACGGCGTCTACGTCGGCACCGAGAGCGGCTACGTCCTCGGTTACGACCGGGAGACGGGCGACGAACTGTGGGAGAGCCGGGTCGCCGGCGTCGTCGAACACCCGCCGATCGTCGACGGGGGCGTCGTCTGGGTCGCGAGCGAGCGGGGCGACCTCTCGGCGTTCGACGCGGGGACCGGCGAACTGCTCTACGAGGAGGAGATCGCCTCTGGGTTCGAGTTCACGGTCCTGGACGGCATCCTCAACGACGACGAGCGCGACACCGCCTACGAGATCCGTAGGAACTGAGCGAGCGGGTCGGCTCCGTGCCGTCTGCGGTGCTGGCGTCGTCCCCGCGATGCCCGAACCCGTCTCCGCCGTGCTGCCGCCGTAACGGCGACGCCGCGCGCCAGCGTCTGCCACGCGGACGGGCGGAAGGGCGGACTTTTAGGGCCAGACGGGTTACGAGGCCGTATGAGCACGCCACAGGACCGCATCGCGGTCGAATGTCCCTCCTGTTCGCCCGCCGAATCGACGGTCCACGAGGTACTGAAGGAGGGCGGCGGCCGCCACACCGTCCGGTGTACGGAGTGCGGCCACGTCCACAAGGTCCAGGTCGAAGCGGAGACGGAAATCGAACGCGACGTCGTCGTCTCGCAGGACGGTGAGTCGTTCTCGACGACCGTCGACGCGCCGCCCGAGGAGACGGTCGCCGTCGGCGACGAGTTCATCGTCGACAGCGAGGAGGCGATCATGCTCGTCCGGATCACGGGTATCGAGACCGGCCCCGAGCAGCGGACCGAGGAGGCGACGATCGAGGACGTCGACACGGTCTGGACCCGCGCCGTCGACAACGTGACGGTGAAGGTGACCGTCAACCCGAAGGAGGGTACGGGCGATCGCGAGCACACGCGGAGTTTCGACCTGCAACTTCCGGGCGACCACGAGTTCGTCGTCGGCGAGACCGAGACCTTCGGAGACGAGGAGTTCGAAGTCAAGGCGATCCAGGTGCGCGACGACGCCCCGGAGTACCGCCACGGGAAGTTCGACCACGACGGCGATATGGTGTACGCGAAAGACGTCAAGCGCCTCTACGGGACCGATCAGACCACCTCGGCCTGGTCGGCCTGGTAACCGTATCTTCCGCCCCGGGTACCGTCTGCTACCGCGTCTCCTTCCTGTTCCCAGCGATACACTTACGTCGGAACCGAGAGAACTCGACGCCGACGTGACACGAAGTGCCGCCTGCGCCCTCCTCGTAGCCGCCGGCGCGCTCGCAGCGCCGGTCGCCGTCTCCGGGCTCGTCTTCCCGTCGTGGACGTTCGACGTCGTCGGGTTCGTCGGTTTCCTCGTCGCCGTCGCACTCGTCGTCGCTGCGGGAGTGGTCCTCACCGTCGTTGACCTCACGAGTGCCGTCGAGCGGGCGCTCGGCCCCTGATACGAGAATAGGGCGCATAGCATCCCCCGCAGCGGGGAAAGATTCGACTCGCTGGAGCGTGTACCCAACCGTGTGACCGAGGACCACACGGAGGGGCGGCGAGCGCTCGTCGAGCGACTGCGCCGCCGTGGCTACGTCGAGAGCGACCGCGTCGCCGACGCGCTCCGCGCAGTGCCGCGTCACGAGTTCGTTCCCGAGGGGAGCCGCGACCGCGCCTACGACGACTGCCCGCTCTCGATCGGGAACGACCAGACCGTGAGCGCCCCGCATATGGTCGCGCTGATGTGCGAACTGCTCGACCCAGAGCCTGACGACGTGGTCCTGGAGGTCGGGACCGGGTGTGGCTACCACGCGGCGGTGACGGCCGAACTCCTCCCCGACGGGCATCTGTACTCCGTCGAGTACGATGCCGACCTCGCGTCGGACGCCCGCGATCACCTCGCGCGGCTCGGGTACGACGACCGGATCTCGATCCGGGTCGGCGACGGGCGGGAGGGCTGGCCGGAGCGCGCCCCGTTCGACGGCGAGTACGTCACGTGCGCGGTCCCGTCGGTGCCCGACGACCTCCGAGATCAGCTCCGACCCGGCGGGCGAATCGTCGTGCCAGTCGGTGGCGTCCGTCAGGAGCTCGTGGTGTTCGAGAAGCGCGACGACGGCACCTTCGAGCGGAGCGACCACGGCGGCGTCCGGTTCGTTCGGATCCGGGGGTGAGAAGCGACTGGAACGACTCTCGGATGGGGTATCGTCCCACTCGACGCCCGGAGCGTGCAGTTGATTAGGACGCGCGCCCGAGCGCAACGTATGGAACCCGGGGATCTGCGCGGAGATATGGTCGACGGCCTGGAGGAGCGGCTGTCGATCGACGACGCCGTCGCGCTCGCGATGCGGACGGTCCCCCGTCGGACCTTCGTCGACGACGCGCCGTACGACGGCCGGGGCGAGGCTGACGGAACCACGGTCCTCGCCCCCGAGATGGTCGCCCGCCTCCTGACGGCGCTCGACGTCGACGCGCGAAACGTCGAGACGTCGGTCGGAGCGGACGGTGCGGGGGAAACGGACCGCGCGGCGAGAGCGGACGGCGCGGCTGTCGACGCCGACTCGACCGGCGACGTCCTGGTCGTCGGCGCGGGCGTCGGCTACACGGCGGCCGTCCTGGCGGAACTCGTCGGAGAGACGCGCGTTCACGCGGTCGATATCGACCGGCGGCTCGTCTACGCCGCGCGGTCGAACCTCGAATCAGCCGGCTACGGCGGCGTTCTCGTCGACGCCCGCGACGGGGCGCGCGGCCTCCCCGAGTACGCGCCCTTCGATCGGATCTTGGTCGAGGCGGCCGCGATCGATCCCCCGAAGCGACTGGTCGAGCAACTCGCTCCCGGCGGCAAACTCGTCCTCCCGCTCGGCGGCCCCGAGCAGTCGCTCGCCGTCGTCGACGACGCCGGCGAGGTCGTCGACCGGTGCGGTCCGGTGGCGTTCAAGCCGCTGCTCGTCGACGGCGAACAGGGCAGCGCGCCAGCGCGGAACCGGACGGAGCGCGAGGAGGCCCAGCGGGCGAGCGAGCCCGGGTACTTCGCGAAGACCGGGTGGGAACAGGAGTGGATCGACTGGGACGAGCAGATGGGCCGTCGGTAAGTCGTCTTTCCACCGCCCGAGGGTGCCAACGGAGGCTTGCCAAACCCGGAGCGGGAATCGAGAGACCCGCCTCCGGCGACCGAGTGGGTCGAAGAGCCCGGCTGGTCGCCGGGTGACTCCATTCGGTCGTCCCCCGAGCCGTTGCTCGCTCCCGCTCGCAAAGACGCCGGTTCACTCGCCGGAGTCGAGGCCAAGAGCCGATCGCTCGAAGGCTCTGGGTCCAGCTTTTGTCAGCGCGAGACGGCGTTGCCCTCCCGCTGGTCGTACGGCGCGCGCTGGGGTGCGCCGCAGACGAGCACAGCGAAGCCGGTTCGCGGCGTCACACGTGGGTATGCCTCCACCGAGTAACGCGCGGCGGGGTCGGGAAACACGCAATCCCCTCGATCCGGTATAAGTGGGTTATACGCTTAAGCTACAGAACAATACGGTTACGGGTCTTCTATTCACCTGTATGCCACAGAGGATCCACATCGACGACCGAGACAGCGCGACCGAACCGGAGTTCTACCTCCCCGCCGGTGCCAGCCCGTCGTTCATAGCCAACCGGCTCGAGCGTATCTGGGCGACGCTGTTCAACCACGGCGTTGGACCACGGAAATAGATCTCCTATGGCGGGAGATCAACACCAGCCGAACTACCCCAGTGTCGACCAATCGGACCGTACCGTACCCAGAAACCTCCGTCAAACAGGCGACGCGGACGTCGACCTCGTGATCTCGAACCGGGTCCGCAAGTCCCCGTTCTGGCACCTCTCCGTCGAGGAAGGCTGTCACGAGGCGACGGTGTACAACCACATGTATCACCCGCGGGCGTTCATCGACCCCGAAGACGGAGGGTCGAAAGCCGAGTACGACCTGCTGGTCAACGACGTCGCGCTGTGGGACGTCGCGGTCGAGCGCCAGATCCGCGTCGAGGGGCCCGACGCCGAGGCGTTCGTCGACTACGTCATCACGCGGGACGCGACCGACATCGAGCCGATGCGTGGCAAGTACGCCATCTGCTGTAACTACGACGGCGGCATTCTCAACGACTTCGTCCTGTTGCGACCCGACGAGGACGAGTTCTGGTTCTCTATCGCCGACGCCGACCTGCTGCAGTGGTTGCAAGGGGTCACGGTCGGCAACGACTTCGAGGTCGACATCGACGAGATCGACGTCTCGCCGATGCAGGTTCAGGGCCCGAAATCGCCCGACGTGATCGAGTCGCTCATCGATGACGCGGTCGAAGACGTCCCGTACTACGGACTGTTGGAAGCGACGATCAACGACGTCCCGGTGTTGGTGAGCCAAACGGGCTTCTCCGGAGAGGCGGGATTCGAGATATACGTCCGTGAGGCGACCACGAACGCCGAAGCGGTGTGGAACCCGGTACTCGAAACGGTCAAAGACCACGGCGGTGCCGCGGCGCCAGTAAACGGTCGGCGACGGATCGCCGCCGGAATCCTGTCGTTGGGGCAGGACATGGACCACGAGACGTCGCCGTTCCAGGTCAATCTCGGTTACCAGGTCCCCGACGACAAGGACGCGGACTACGTCGGCAAAGCCGAACTGGAACGCCAGAAGGAAGCGATCGAAAACGGCGAGTTCCCGTTCACGCACAAGCTGGTCGGTCTGAAGATGGCTGGCGAACCGGTTATGGAATGGGCTTCGGACTACTGGCTCATCTCGGACCCGGAGACGGGCGAGGAATGCGGCTACCTGACGTCGGCGGGGTGGAACCCGGATCTCGAGGCCAACCTCGGCCTCGGATTCGTGCCAGCGGAGAAACTGCAGGCCGCGACCGACGTTCCGCTCGACGACTCGATATACGATGCGGACATCGATCTGGAGTTCGAGGTACACCTCCCGGACGAGTACGCCGAGGTGCCCGGCGAACCCGTCTATGCGACGCTGGCGAAGGTCCCGTTCAAAGAGTCAGTCAACCCCAGCGCTCGCGAACAGGCCAAGATTCACGCCAGAGACGATATGGGCGACTGAGAGTCGTTTCTCCGGCGACGAATCTGACGAACTCGGCGGATTACAGCGGTAGCGAGGGGAGATCCTACTCCTTTAGAGACGGTTTTGTACACTACAACTACTACCTACAGAACGATGACCGATATCAAAGCGGTCGTTCGAGCCAAACATCCAGACATCGTTCTTACAGGGACGGTTACTCACGACCGAAGTTCGAGAGTCACGTCGGTGTCGGAGGCGGGAACTGACCCGACGTCGGGAAAGTTCTTCTATCGTATCGAATCGGCTGATTTCGACCAGTTCGAAGACGGACTACGGGACGATAGTACCGTTGGTGACTTCGAACGAGTCATCGAGACCAGAGACAAGGAGGCGATCTACAGTTTCGAGTATACGGACGAAGCGAAACTCCTCTCGCCAGTGATCTCGGCTGCGAATGGTGTCATCCTCGATATGAAAAACGACGGGAGCGCGTGGATCCTGACAATATGGGCGCCCGAGCGAACGGATCTGGTCCACCTTTGGGAGTATGCACAACAGAATGACATCGACATCGAGTTACTGCGCGTTAACGAATACGATAGTTTAGGTAATACGGACGCTGGGTTGACCGATAGCCAACGAGAAGCACTCCTCGTCGCGTTCGAAACGGGGTATTTCGAGGAACCACGGAACGCCACTCTCAGCGAAGTCGCCGCTGATCTGGATATCTCTCAGCCTGCAGCCAGCGGTCTCCTTCGACGTGGGATCAAGCGACTCATCATCTCGTCCCTGGTGGATGACAGCGAACAGCCGGATTGACCACCGGCTACTCGGTGCAGTGCCGACGACGACGCTCTGAGGACACGGCTCTCGTCTCCGTCAGCGTGACAGGTTGCGTACCGTGACCGAGACGCGCCCCGCCTCTCGTCTATTTTACACCCGATTTCGTTACCCCGAGAGTGATTCTGAAGAAAGTGAGTGAAGAGATATGAGGAATTCGCCCGTCTGCGGAGAAAAAAATCCAACTCGGGAGGGAATGTACACGGTGGAACCGGCTCGCTCAGTACAGACGAATGCCATATCTCATCGAGCCGTCACCTACTCAGGATCTGTCAGAAACAAGCTGCTGAATATCGAGGATGTATCCAGGACAGTATCTGTCACCCGATTGAATTTTCCGGCGGATTCCCAGCAACGAGCCTGTGATGGAAAGCCTCCTGGGAATCGTGAAACCGTCCTAGTGTGGGGTCGCCTGGTTTTTCGTCTTACCGCAGCGTGAGAACTAACATTACTATTTTATCATCTTCCCTCAATTATTATGAAGTATGTCCCTAGAAGACCGATACCTCGAGAACGAGTATTACACCCAAGACGAACACGGCGACTACGAGCTATACGATCTCGGTGATTTCGAACTCGCACGCGGGCAAACACTCCGAGACGCGAAACTCGCCTATCAGACGTTCGGTGACCTAAACGACGAGAAAGATAACGTCATCCTCTTCCCGCACATGTATTCCGGGACCCACCGGGATATGGAGCGGTTTATCGGTGAGGACATGGCGATCGACCCGACCGAGTATTTCGTCATTCTGCCGAATCAGCTCGGCAACGGCCTCTCTTCTTCACCGCACAACACACCCCCGCAGGACGGTGGGATGGGCTATTTCCCCGAGGTGATGATCGAGGACGACATCCGCGCCCAGCACGAACTTGTCACGGAGGAGTTCGGAATCGACGAACTCCAGCTCGTCCTCGGGTGGTCGATGGGGGCACAGCAGACCTACGAATGGATTGTCCGATATCCGGATATGGTCAAGCGGGCTGCCCCGATTGCCGGGACGGCTAAGGTGACGCCACACGACCAGCTGTTTATCGAGGCGCACAAAGAGATGATCCAGTCAGATCCCGCCTGGAACGACGGGTTCTACACGGACCCTCACGCCGTCCTCACGGGACTGCGCCGGCACGCTCTCATCTGGTCAGTTATGGGGCTGAGTACCCAGTTCTATCACCAGTCCGAGCAGGCTTGGGATCAGGCAGGTTTTCAGTCGGTGGATGACTTTATGGCGAACTTCTGGGAGGACTGGTTCCTGCCGATGGATCCGAACAACCTGCTCACGATGGCGACGAAGTGGCAGCACGGCGACGTGAGTCGCAATACTGATGGTGATCTCGAAGCGGCGCTCGGGCGGGTGAAAGCGAAAGTGTACGTCATACCCTTCGAGGAGGATATGTTCTTCCCCGTCCGTGACTGCGAGTACGAGCAGGCGATGATCCCAGACAGCGAGTTGCGGCCGATCCCGAGTTTGTGGGGGCACTTCACCATGTTCGGGGTGTTTGACGAGGACCTCGAAGTGATCGACGAGCACATCGGTGAACTCCTGAACGAATCGGTCTAACGGCGCGCTCCGACAGCAGATAACTACAGTTTTCATAACCGGACACCAGCACTCTCAGGGGCCTCACCACCGCAGATTCCGGTTGTAGGCGATGCCGGTCTGACCCTGCACCCGCTGTACGCGGTGTGACGGTCCGATCAGTTACTGAGTGTTTCAACGAGGGCGTCCTCTCAGTTCTCGCCGAGAGAAGCCTACTGACTATGCGCTGTGTATCTTGCACGGCTATCAGAACTCCTCTCTGAGCTTGTAGAAATCCTAACGGTCAATACGCGCGCAGGTTCTCACGGCCGATTCGGTCGCGAGGCCGTGAAAATAAACACCGTGACGAGAGTTCTGGACTACTCTCGCTGCCCCGAAACACTCCGAACGCCTACGTTTTCAGCCCGCTTCCGGTGAGCGGAACGACGACGTCGTCGTCGCGACCGACGACGCCGCGCTCGCGGTACACGTCGAGCGCCGCGGGCGCGACCGCGCAGGTCGGCTCGACGTAGAATCCCTCGCGGTGCAGCGCGTCGAGTTCGCGGTCGACCTGGTCGGCAGAGAGGGCGATCGCGTCGCCGTCGGTGGCGTCGATCGCGGCCAGGATCTGCGCCTTCCGGACCGGTTCGCGGATCTGGATCCCGTCGGCGACGTCGTTGGATCCGGCGGCCGTCGCTTCGCCGTGCAGTTCCGCCGCGATCGGCGCGTAGCCGGCGGCCTGCGCGCCGAGGAGCCGCGGCATCGACTCGATCCAACCGGCGTCGTAGAGGTCATGGAATCCCCGGTACGCGCCGAGAAAGAGCGTGCCGTGACCGAGCGGCGTCACGACCGCGTCCGGCGCGGTCCAGTCGCGCTGGGCGCAGACCTCGTAGGCGAACGTCGCCGTCCCCGAGAAGAAGGCCGGGTTCCAGGCGTGGGAGGCGTACCACGCCGCTCCCGATTCGACGGGACCCTCGCGAACTTCCGCGCGAGGGCTTGTCGAGCGTTGCTCGACGGCGGCGACGCAGGCGGCCGTGACGTCCTCGCGGCTCCCTTCGATCGGTACGACCGTCGCGCCCGTCCGCTCGATCGCGCGGCGCTTCCCGGGCTTGACCGAGGTGGGGACGTATATCTCCGCGTCGATGCCGGCGCGGGCCGCGTAGGTCGCGATGGCCGCGCCCGCGTTGCCCGAGGAGTCCTCGACGACGCGGTCGACGCCGAGTTCGGCGGCGACAGAGAGCGTCACCGCCGCGCCGCGGTCCTTGAACGATCCCGTCGGGAACACGTACTCCAGTTTGAACGACGCGTCCCGGTCGGGCGCGTCGACGAGCGGCGTCAGCCCCTCGCCGAGGGTGACGTGCGGGGCGACCGGGAGGAAGTCGCGGAAGGACCACAGCCCGGCGCGGGTGTCGGCCCAGGAGGCCGGTAGTGCCGCCGGGAACCCGTCCTTCTCGACCGGCGACGACGCGAAATCCAGCGGCGCGCCGCAGTCGCACCGCCAGGTCCACTCGTCGTACGTCTTCTCGCAGGCCGAACAGGCGAGTTCCAGCGCGGGTGTGAGTGGCATCGTTCGTGTTCCGGTGATCGATCAGTACGTGTCGACGTTGGTGCCGACCGAGCAGACGTACTCGCCGGTCGCGACCTGCGGGAGGCGACGCGTCCGCCAGAAGACGCCGTCGCTGTTGGCGGTCACGCGGGCCTTCAGTTCGCCGAAGACGTCGGTCACCTCGAAGAGGGGGTCGCCGGCGGAGACCCGATCACCCAGGTCGACTTCGAACCGCACGAGTCCGCCGCTCGGGGAGCCGTACTGATCGAATCCCTTCGCGCGCGTCTGCCGCGACGTGGTGGCGTCGCCGTCGAGGAAACCGTACTCGCGGAGGACGTTGAACACGCCCTCGACGCCCGCCCGGATGCTCTTCTCGTCCCAGCCGACGCAGCCGCCGAGCTCGGGGTCGATCGTCGGGATCCCCTCGTCCGGCCCGGCGCGGGCCAACTGTCCTTCGGGGCCCTTCTGATCCAGGACGTAGCCGCAGCCGAACGTCTTCGCGAGTTCGAGACACTCCCCGTGCATTCGGTGTCGGCGGCCGCAGCGGACCCGTACCTCGTCGATCATCCGCGACGTCGAGCCCTGGTGGAGGTCCAGGATCAGGTCCGCTCGCGTCGCCGCATCGAACGTCGACGCGGCGATGCGCTCCGAGGAGGTCCCTTTTTCGTCGCCGGGGTACGCGCGGTTCATCTTCGTGTCGTCGATCGGGTTCCGGTGCTCTGCGACCTGAAACGCGTGGTAGTTGACCACGCCGACGACGAGGACCGTGCCCGAGAGCTTCGCGGGATCGAGCTGGGGAACGACGCGGCTGACGACGCCGACGCCGTTCAGTTCGTCGCCGTCCGAGGCCGCCTGCAGGTAGAGCGTCTTCCCGTCGGCGGCGCCGTTCACGACCGCACAGGGGAGTCCCACCTCCGTCCCGTCGCGGGATTCGCCCACCGCCAGACGGCCCGTGTCGATCTCGCCGGGGGCCGCACTCGCCGTGCCGAGTGTCGTCATTGTCCGACACTCGGAGGGGTCGACCTTTAGGGGTTCGGTCTCCGCCGCTCGCCGTCGTCTATCCACCGTTCTCCGGTCCCCAGGTGAACGATCGCTCGCGACCGACGACGCTTTGCCGACTCCACCGAAACGAGCGTGTATGAGCGAAGAGGTCCCCGATCGGCCGCCGCAATCTGGGCTGGTGGGCGCGCTGTCGGTCCCGCGGAACGCGGCCATCGGCGTCGCCGTGGGAATCGCCCTGGCGATTCTCGCCTACCTGGCCCGCGTGTTCGAACTGTTCGGGCCGTTCGCGGGGACGCGCGAGTACCCCGTGTTGGGTCCCGAGGGGTGGTTTCTGGTCCTCGCGTTCGTCCTCGCGACGTCGACGGCCCTGCTCGTCGCGTCGATACTGACCGTCGTCGAGGCTGTTCGGCTGACTCGGGAGCTGTAGGACCTGACACGTGGTGTTGCAACCGCCCCGATCGCTACCCGTCGAACTCCTGAACGTCGCCGACGAGTTCGCTCAGCCGTTCTGCGCCCGCCCGCGTCCCCTTCGCGATGATGACGTCGCCGCCGCGGAGTTCGGTCTCCGGCCCGGGCTGGACGACCCAGTCTTCGCCGTTTTCGCCCCGGCGGACGGCGATGACCCGCATTCCCGTCTCGGTCTTGACCATCCGCTCGCCGAGCGTGGTGCCCGCGAGCTGGGCGTCGGGGGCGACCGAGAGCCGAACGATCACTTCGTCGGACTCCTCGACTGCGGCCGCGACGACCGGGTGGGCGTCGATGCCGCGGAGGACGCCCTCGCTGATCTCTAGGGCGGCGTCCGAGATCTCCTCGGTCGCCGACGCCAGTTGGACGAGACCGCGCAGCTGAACCGGGTCCTCGACGCGGCCCGCCGCGCGCAGCGTCCACGCCTCGAAGCGAGACTGCAGGGCGTCGACCTCCGCCTCCAGTTCCTTGACCTCCTCGGCGACGCCCTCGCTGTCGAACAGCACCGCGCCGTAGGCCAGGTCGACGGCCAGTTCGCTCATATCCTTCATCAGGGTGATCGAGTCGATGGCCCGTTCGAGGTCCTCGATCGGCGGATCGACCGCCTCCGCCGGCTCGTACGGGTCCCCGACCGCCGCCTCGTAGACGGCTGCTATCCCGTCTCGCGGCCCGCGGAGCAGCAGCGAGTCGTTCGGCTGAAGCCGGCTGTCGGGACCGGGATTCATGAGCCACCGGCGCTTGCCGGTGACCGACTCCCGGCGGATCGCGATGATGCGGACGCCCATCTCCGTCTCCATATTGATGTCGAGGAGCGTCCGCCCGGCGTACGGGGAGTCCTCGTCGACGCTCGCGCGGACCAGCACCTCGACGGCCTCGGGGAGCGCGGTACGGAGCGCGTCGGGCATTCCGATGTCTTCGAGGACGATCTTCGCGATGTCGCCGGCGGCGTTCGATATCTTCTCGGCGGCACCCATCACGCCGAGGACGGGCGCGAGCTGTTCGGCGTCCTCGGGGCTGCGGGCCGCCATCAGCAGACTCATCCTGCCTTGAAGCTGGAGAATGTCCATCCGGCCTTCGAGTTCGAGTACTTCCCGGGCGATGTCGTCGCTCCCGTTGAGGACGGCGGAGTACGAGAGATCGATGAGGAGCTCTGCGGTGTCTTTCATCTCCGCGAGCACCTCCTTGACGCTGACCGGCTCGTACTCGACGTCCTGCGGATCCATACTCGCCGTTCGGGGTGGGGCGCAAAAACGCTTGGTGGTCGCAGGTTCGGGAGGGGGGCGACCTCGGACACCCGGAAACGATAACGCTTTTTTCACGTGGACGGGAATCTGATAGGTATGTCAGACGACCTGAAGCGCGGGCTGGAAGGCGTCCTCGTCGCCGAGTCGGAACTGAGCTACATCGACGGCGACGCCGGAAAACTGGTCTACCGCGGGTATCCGATCGAGGACCTGGCCCGCGAGGCGTCTTACGAGGAAGTCGTCTACCTCCTCTGGCACGACGAACTCCCCGACGCGGCGGAACTCGCCGATTTCGAGTCGTGGATGGCCGAACGCCGGACGCTCGACGACGAGGTGCTCTCCGTGGTCCGGAAGCTCGCCGAGGCCGACGAGGTGCCGATGGCGGCCCTTCGGACGATCGTCTCCACGCTGTCGGCGTACGACGAGGACGCCGACCACGAGGACGTGACCGACCTCGATGCGAACCTCCGGAAGGCGTGCCGGATCACGGCGAAGCTTCCGACCGCGCTCGCCGCGTTCCAGCGCATCCGCCAGGGCGACGACCCCGTCGAACCCCGCGCGGACCTCGATCACGCCGAGAACTTCCTGTATATGCTCAACGACGAGGTGCCCGACGACGTCCTCGCCGAGACGTTCGATATGGCGCTCGTCCTCCACGCCGACCACGGGCTGAACGCGTCGACGTTCTCGGCGATGGTCACCGCCTCGACGCTCTCTGATCTCCACAGCGCCGTCACCGCCGCCGTCGGGACGCTCGCCGGCTCCCTCCACGGCGGCGCGAACGCCAACGTGATGCGGATGCTCGAGGAAGTCGACGAGAGCGACGTCGGACCCACCGAGTGGGTCGAGAACGCCCTCGCAGAGGGCCGCCGCGTCCCCGGGTTCGGACACCGCGTCTACAACGTCAAGGACCCGCGCGCGAAAATCCTCGGCGAGAAGTCGAAGTCGCTGGCGGAGGCCGCGGGCGACACCAAGTGGTACGACTACTCAGTCGCGATCGAGGAGTACATCACCGAAGAGAAGGGTCTCGCCCCCAACGTCGACTTCTACTCGGCGTCGACGTACTACCAGATGGGCATTCCGGTCGACATTTACACACCCATCTTCGCGATGTCCCGCGTCGCGGGTTGGATCGCCCACGTCCTCGAACAGTACGACGACAACCGCCTGATCCGCCCCCGTGCGCGCTACGTCGGTCCGAAAGACCTGACGTTCCCCGATCTGGACGAGCGATAGTCGGCCGTCCGTTCCGCTCGGACGCCGCTGGTCTCTCGACGTCGTTCTTCGTCGGAGCCGCTGCTCACGCTCGCGGAGCAGCCTCGTCGCCGTCCCGGCCCAGTCGGCGCATCGGAACGCAACGAGCATCGTCGCTCCCATCCAGACGTGCGACAGGAGGACGCCCGCGTAGACGCCGGCGGTTCACTCTCTGGCGCGTTGCTGCCCGGCGTCTGGTAGATCGCGACGTATCCCGACTACCCCGGGTCTTGTCAATTTCTCACATAACTGAGAAGGGTGACCGCGGCAGACGAGCGGCCGACAACCGTCAGACAGCGGCGGGGAGGACGGTGCTGTCCCCTGATTTCACTTTCACTCCGCGTGGGGGATATTTATGTATCTCCCGGTTGCATACCCTAGTGCACGTCACACGCGTGCATTCCCCCCTTTCCCCCCCTTGACACCTGTGAGCGGCGCCGGTCCGGATCGCTGCCGCGAACGGCCGCCGCTCGGGTGTCGCGCGGAGACCAAACGGAACCGTCCGGATACCAAGAAGAACATTTAGGCCCGGCCACGCGGTACGGGGGACCGAGATGCTCTCTCTCGCCGACGTCGAGGCCGCCCGCGAGCGGATCGACGGCGTCGTCCGGTGGACGCCGCTCGAGTACTCCTACACGTTTTCGGAGATGACCGGCGCGGACGTTCACCTGAAACTCGAGACGTTTCAACGGACCGGCGCGTTCAAACTCCGCGGAGCGACCAACCGGATCGCGACGCTCTCGGATCGCGAGCGAGAGGCTGGCGTCGTCACCGCGAGTGCGGGTAACCACGCCCAGGGCGTCGCGCTCGCGGCGACCCGATCGGGGGTCGACTCGAAGATCGTGATGCCGGAACACGCCCCCATCTCGAAGGTAGAGGCGACCGAGCGGTACGGCGGAGAGACCGTCCTCTACGGCGCGGACTACGACGAGGCGCAGGCGAAGGCCCACGAGATCGAACGCGAGGAGGGTCGGACGTACGTCCACGCGTTCGACGACGACGAGGTGATGGCGGGTCAGGGAACGATCGGCCTGGAGATCGTCGACGACTGCCCGGCGGTCGACACCGTCGTCGTCCCCGTAGGTGGGGGCGGACTCATCTCCGGGATCGCGACCGCCGTGAAGGGGCGCAAGTCGGACGTGCGCGTGATCGGAGTCCAGGCCGAGGGGGCGGCGTCACTGCCGGAGTCGATGCGCACCGGCCGGATCGCCGAACTCGACGCCGTGAACACGATCGCCGACGGCATCGCCACCCGGAAGGTCGGCGAACGACCGTTCGAGGTGATCCAAGAACGCGTCGACGAGGTGGTGACCGTCTCCGACGAGGAGATCGCGGTCGCACTGACGTACCTGCTCGAACGGTCGAAGACGCTCGTCGAGGGAGCCGGCGCGGTCCCGCTCGCGGCGCTGCTCTTCGAGCGCTTCGACTACGAGGCGGACGAGACGATCGTCCCGGCGCTGTGTGGCGGGAACATCGACACGAACCAGTTGACGACCGTCCTGGTCCGCGGCCTCGTCGAGACCGGCCGCTATCTGAAGATCCGGACGGTCCTCCGGGACCGCCCCGGCGCGCTGCAGGACCTCGTCGAGATCATCGCCGACCGGCGGGCGAACATCTACGCGATCCAGCACGATCGGACCTCGCGGGACGTCGCGATGAACGAGGCCGACGTCGAGATCGATATCGAGACGCGTGGGCACGACCACATCGACGAGGTACTGGAGGCGCTCAGAGACGCGGGCTACGAGGTCGAGGTGCTGGCGTGAACCGAACCAGGTCGTCGCTGCTGTGGGGGCTGGTCGGCGCGCTGACCTTTCTCGTGCTCGTCCAGGGTTACCGACTACTCGTCGGTCAACTGGGTGTGAACCTCTTGAACGCCGCCGGCATCGCACTCGCTCTCGGGTCGGTCGTGTCCCTCGTTTCGTACGTCGCCGAGCCGCGACTCGCGGCGAAGGGAAGGACTTAAACGATTCAGTAGGCTACCTCAGATCGAGCCAGGATGGCCGAGTGGTAAGGCGCACGCCTGGAAAGCGTGTTCCCTCTGGGATCCAGGGTTCAAATCCCTGTCCTGGCGCTTTCTCGAATCGACTCTCCCGCGAGACGCATCGTCGTCGAGCGGACGCGAGTCGGTTACGTGCTGCCGTCACCGAGAGGATTTGAACCACGCGAGACGAGCGAAGCGAGTCTCGCCATCGGGTCCGAATCCCTGTCCCGGCGCTCTCTCGAATCGACAGTCGAAAGACGCTTCAGATCAGTTCGTGGGCGCTGAGGTACTCTCGGACGTACTCGTGACACTGGGGGTCCGGTTCGGCGAGGAACCGGTACTCGGAGTGCTGATCGTCGAGGGAGATCTCGTGGTCCTCGCACCGAGGCGAAGCCAGGTAGACGACGTTGACGGTGTGGCGGCTGACTCCCTCAGCGGTATCCTCGGCGTCCCAGAAGTGCGCGTGCACCCCGAGCCGTTCTCTCAGTGTCACCTCGATACCGAGTTCCTCGTCGGCGACGCGGCGTGCGGCGTCGTCGAGTTCTTCGCCCTTGTACAGCCTGCTCCCGGGCCAGAACCAGACCCGCGGCTCGTTCTCACGCTTCGCGAGCAGGACCCCCGCGTCCGTCTCCAGGACGACCTCGACGCACACCTGCGGCATCGAATCGAGGAACGCGCTGTACTCTTCGTCCGGGACGCGGTCATCTCGAATTTCCATACGGTAGATGGGTTCTATGCGGAAATAAAATCAGTACACCGTCGACAGCGACTGACGGTCGGTCAGCACAAAGTTAATGGATATGGGAGTCGTCATCACGGTTGACAATGCCTGACACGAAAAACGGCCGAGAGCGGAAGGGGCGGAACAAGCGCAACCAGCTCCAGGAGGAGCTCTACGAGGAAGAGATCGAGGCGCTCGACGCCGACGAGGAACTTCCGCCCTTCGAGCCGTCCTCCGATCGGCCGTTCGTCGCCGACGAGCTTCCAGACGAAACGTAGCGGCGCTGACACCGGTTCGTTTTTCCACCGCCGCTCGGCGAAGTTGTCGCGTCCGACCGCTCCCGCTGCCGACTCCCGAGCGGCAGATCGACGACGGCTTGGGACGTTCGAGTCGACTAGCACCTGCTTGGGCGGCGCGGAGGGACTCGGGTGAGTCGCCTCCGGCCACCAGACGTCCGGTAAACCGCCTCACGCTACCAACGTTTACTATCACCGGGCGAGACTGTGTGACTATGGCTGCCCTGAAGTCCCTCCGCCCAGCCGTCGGCGCACTGATACGCAACCCGATTCTCGCCGTGCTCGTCGGGCTGTTTGGTCTGATCCAACTGCCACAACTGGCCTTACAGGCCTCACAACCGCTCTTGGCCGTGCTCGTCTCCCTCGTGTTGACCGGCGTGATGATCCTCGTTATGCCGTTCTTCCAGGGCGGTCTCATCGGAATGGCCGACGAAGCGCTCGATGGGACCACGAGTTTCGATACGCTGATCAGCGAGGGGAGAGCCCACTACGTCGGCCTCCTCGTGGCGTACCTCGCCGTTCTCGCGGTGAACTTCACGTTCGGGATCGTCGCGTTCTTCGCGGCGATTTTCGGCGGCGCTGGCCTCTTTGCACTCGGCGCGGAATCCAACCTGGTGGCGCTCGGCGCGCTCGTGGCTATCGGCCTCCTGTTCGTCCTCGTCTATCTCGTGGTCACCTTCTTCATCCAGTTTTACGCCCACGCGATCGTCCTGAACGACGCCGGCGTCGTTGCAGCCTTCAAGCGAAGTGTCGGGCTCGTTCGGCGGAACCTCCCGAGCGCTGTCGGGTACACGGCGATCCTCCTCGTCGGCAGCGTCCTGTTCGGTGGTGTCGGGGGCGTGGCCTCGATGGTCCTGTCACCGCAACCGACGGCATTCCCGCTCCCGGAGCTCTCGACACCGCTCCTGCTCGGAGCCGCCGTCGTCTACGTGGTTGCCATCGGTATCTTCGGCGCGTTCTACGCGACCTATTCTGTCGCGTTCTACCGCGCCATCGAGGATACGACGCCGACCGCACCGTGACCGAGAGTCGCTCGTCACGAGTGAAACGCGACACGTCTCACAGATCTGCAAAGCGGAGTCCCCGCCCGTCGCGGGTTACCGACGAGTCTCGATCCGCTCAGCGCCGGAAATTGATATAAAAATACCGGCCCCAACCGATTTCATCCCCGAGGCGGGTGATAACTATTAACACACGATGCTGGCACACAGCGGCCGTGTTTCGCCGTTTTCACGGCGCACAATGTTCCTCTCCGGCGTCCTGTTGACTCCACGTTTCCGAAGTATTTATATAGAATCACAAACAATCAGTCAGTGTCTATGAGTCAGCGAATGCAGCAGGGTCAGCCGATGATCATTATGGGCGAGGACGCCCAGCGCGTCAAGGACAAGGACGCTCAGGAATACAACATTCAGGCCGCACGAGCGGTCTCCGAGGCCGTACGCTCGACACTCGGCCCCAAGGGGATGGACAAGATGCTCGTCGACTCGATGGGAGACGTGACCATCACGAACGACGGCGTCACCATCCTCCAGGAGATGGATATCGACAACCCGACGGCGGAGATGATCGTCGAAGTCGCCGAGACCCAGGAGGACGAGGCCGGCGACGGAACGACGACGGCGGTCGCCATCGCGGGTGAACTCCTGAAGAACGCCCAGGACCTCCTCGAACAGGACATCCACCCGACGGCGATCATCAAGGGCTTCCACCTCGCGAGTCAGGAAGCGCGCGCTCAGGTCGACGACATCGCGGAGTCGGTCGAACCCGACGACACCGAACTCCTCCAGAAGGTCGCCGAGACGTCGATGACCGGCAAGAGCTCCGAGCTCAACAAGGACCTCCTCGCGGAGCTCATCGTCGACACGGTGAAAGCCGTGACGGTCGAGGCGGACGACGGCTCATACGTCGTCGATCTCGCGAACGTCAACGTCGAGACGCAGACCGGTCGCGCGACCAGCGAATCCGAACTCCTCAAAGGGGCCGTCATCGACAAGGACCCCGTCCAGGACGATATGCCCACGGCGTTCGACGAGGCAGACATCCTGCTGCTCGACGAGCCGATCGAGATCGAGGAGACCGACGTCGACACGCAGGTCAACATCGAGTCCCCCGACCAGCTCCAGCAGTTCCTCGACCAGGAGGAGAAACAGCTCCGACAGAAGGTCGACCAGATCGTCGACTCGGGCGCTGACGTCGTCTTCTGCCAGAAGGGCATCGACGACATGGCCCAGCACTACCTCGCGAAGGAGGGCATCCTCGCGGTCCGCCGGACCAAGAAGTCCGACATCGCCTTCCTCCGCGACGTCGTCGGCGGCAACGTCGTCTCCGATCTCGACAGCCTCACCCAGGCCGACCTGGGCTACGGCTCGGTCCGCCGCGACGGCGACGACGAACTGTTCTACGTCGAGGGGCTCGGCGACGAGTCGCACGGCGTCACGCTGCTGCTGCGGGGCTCGACCGACCACGTCGTCGACGAGATCGAGCGCGGCGTCGAGGACGCTCTCGACGTCGTCTCGACGACCGTCTCCGACGGCCGCGTCCTCGCCGGCGGCGGTGCCATCGAGGTCGAACTCGCCCGTCGGCTCCGCGGCTACGCCGGCTCCGTCGGCGGCCGCGAGCAGCTCGCCGTCGAGGCCTTCGCCGACGCGGTCGAACTCGTCCCCCGCGTGCTCGCTGGGAACGCCGGACTCGACTCCATCGACATGCTCGTCAAGATCCGTGAGGCCCACGAGAACGGCGACACCCGCGCCGGCCTGAACGTCTTCAGCGGCGAGGTCGAGGACACCTTCGAATCCGGCGTCGTCGAGCCCGCACACGCCAAGGAGCAGGCGCTGTCCTCGGCGACCGAGGCCGCGAACCTCGTCCTCAAGATCGACGACATCATCGCCGCCGACGAACTGAGCACCGGGGGCGACGACGACGAGGGCGGCGCGCCCGGCGGTGCTGGCGGTATGGGCGGTATGGGCGGTATGGGCGGTATGGGCGGCGCGATGTGAAAGCGGTCGGAGACTGCTTTCCATAGGTCGTCAGGCTCCCCCTGACGCAGCTGCTGTCCGTCCGGTTTCGAAGGAACCGCCCACTGACGAGCCCAGACGGGCTCAGACGGGCTCAGACGACGTTCGGACGACGTTCAGACGAGCGGCGTCGCGCCCGCAACCCGCGAGACAGTTCCTCCGCGCCGGCGCTACCCGCTCTCACGCTCCGGTACAGCCCCGTCGGTCGATCGACTGCAATTCCCGTTTTTTGACGTGATTCGTCCGATAGCGCTCCGTTTCCCGCCGTGTGACAGTCCAGTACGGCCGACCACGGAAGGCCCACAATGATCCGACTCGACGCGCCTAGATTAGATTAATCTCCCTATTTTCTATAGTAATTGGAATTGAGTACAGAAATGAGATGAATTAAGTACAGAACTGACGAACGCAGAAGTATGGAAACGCTGCTGCTGAACGGGACGGACGTCCGCGAGAACGCGTCGATGTCGGAACTCGTGCCCGCGATCGAGGACGCCTTCGTCGCCTTCGAGCACGGTGACGTGGAGATGCCGGCGAAGTCGTACGTGGATCTCCCGCAGTACAACGGCGACTTCCGGTCGATGCCCGCGTACCTGGACGCGGGGGAGTGGGACGCCGCGGGCGTCAAGTGGGTGAACGTCCACCCCGACAACCCAGAGAAGTTCGACCTTCCGACGGTGCTAGGGACGATGATCTACTCCGATCCAGAGACGGCGGTCCCCCTCTCGATTATGGACGGCAGGGAACTGACGATGCTCCGGACGGGCGCGGCGGCGGCCGTCGCCACCGACCACCTCGCGGTCCCCGACGCCTCCTCGCTCGGCATCGTCGGCGCCGGGGTCCAGTCGTACACGCAACTCCGCGCGATTTCACAGGTCAGAGACATCGAGACGGTGGTGATCTCCGATCTCGACGAGGAACGCGTCGCCGAGTTCGTCGCGACCTTCGAGGACGAGTACGACGTCCGCGGCGGGACGATCGCGGAGGCGGCCGCCTGCGACGTGCTCTCGACGGTCACGCCCGTCGAATCGCCGATCGTCGCCCGCGAAGACGTCGGCGACCACACGCACGTCAACGCGATGGGTGCCGACGCCGCCGGAAAGCACGAACTGGCCGACGAGGTCCTCCTGGACGCGAAACTCGTTATCGACGACTACGAACAGACGACCCACTCCGGCGAGATCAACGTCCCCTGGAGCGAGGGTGTCCTCGACGACGACGACATCTACGGCTCGGTCGGCGAGATCGTCACCGGAAAGAAACTTGGTCGGATCGAAGAGGACGGAATCTCCGTCTTCGACTCGACGGGACTGGCGATTCAGGACGTCGCGGCCGCACACGTGGTCTACGAGCACGCGACGGAGCACGGCAACGGATACGGTTTCGATCTGCTCGGCCTCCAGTAAGCGGGCCCGGTCTGGCGTCGCGGTCGCCCGTCGTCGGCTTCTCCGCTCGGTCGCGTTGCTCGCCGTCCGCGCTCCGGTAGCTTTTACAGAACTGCCGACGCTGACCCGATATGGTCTGGGTACGCGCCGAGTACGCGGGCGCGCTCGCGGTGGTCTCGACGTGGATCGCCGCGCTCGTCCCCTGGAACGTCACCTACTCGACGGGCGTCTCCGGCGGATCGGTGCTGTTCGTTCGGTTCCCGTTCTTTCAGGTGCGGTACGCCTTCGGGGTGCCGGCCGCCCGCCGCGTCAGCCTCTCCGATCCGCTCTCGGCGACCGCGTTCCAGGCGGGGCAGACGATTCAGGCGGCGTATCAGGTCTGGACGGTCGGCGCGGCCGTGCTCGCGCTCGCGGTCGTCTTCGCGATACTCTACTACCGCTACGAGGACGCCGCCGAGGCCGGACCCGTCGATCCCGTGCGACTCCTCGGGGGCTTGCTGACGCTCGCCGGCGTCGTGCTCGCGGGCGCGACGTACCTGCTCGTCACGCGCGGCTTCCCGGGCGTTCCGATTCCCGTCGGCGTCGTTCTCCTCCTCGTTTTCGGCGGGGTGTTGCTGACCGTCGAACGAGAGTGACCGTCGGTCGCTGCTGGCCGTGGCCGCGGCTCGGTTTCGTCCCCGCTCACCTGTCCGTTTTTGCTCCCGCTCGCTCGCCCGTTTTCGTCCCCGCTCGCCCGCCCGTTTTCGTCCCCGCTCGCCCGCCCGTTTTCGTCCCCGCTCGCCCGCCCGTTTTCGTCCCCGCTCGCCCGCCCGTTTTCGTCCCCGCTCGCCCGCCCGTTTTTTCATCCGCGACGCCCAGACCCGAACGTGGTTCGCCGATCAGTCGGATATCTCGCGCTCGTGGCCGCGGTCGCACTGCTCGTCGTCGCCGGCGTCGTCCGCTCTGCGGCCGTCTTCGCGGACCTCGCCGTCGGCAGCTGGCAGCTTCGCCCCGTGCTCACCCAGGGCCTCCTGACGACGGCCGTTCTGGCCGCCGTCGCCGGGGCGTACCTCGTCGTCGAGTCGGTGCTCGCCGCGCGCGTCTCGAACAAGCGCCGAACGCAGGACGTTCGGAACGTGCTCAGGCTCGGCTTCGGAATCATCGCGGTCGCGGGCGTCGCGGGCGTCCTCACGGCACAGTGGGTCGGCCTCCTGTTCTCGCTGGGCATCGTCGGGTTCGCGATCACGTTCGCGCTGCAACAGCCCTTGCTCTCGCTCGTCGGCTGGCTGTACATCGTCTCGAAGCGCCCCTACGGCGTCGGTGACCGCGTCGAGATCGGCGACAGCCGCGGCGACGTCATCGAGGTGGGCTTTCTCACCACGACGCTGTGGGAGGTCGGCGGCCGGCTCGTCACCTCCGGACAGCCCTCGGGCCGAGTCGTGACCGTCCCGAACGCCGAGGTCCTGTCGACACAGGTCGTCAACGACACGACGCTCTTCGAGTACGTCTGGAGCGAGGTGTCGATCCAGGTCGCCTACGAGACCGACCTCGAATTCGCCCGTGAGACGATGATCGAGGAGGCGACCGCCCACCTCGGCGACGAGATGCGCCGCGGGGTGCAGACCTACCGCAGTCACCTGGACCGGACGGCGGTCGACCTCGACGTCCGCGAGGGGCCGACCGTGAACGTCGTTCAGCGGGAGTCGTGGGTGGAACTCCGACTCCGGTTCCTCTCGCCGTCGCGTCGGGTGACGCGCAACCGGAACGCGCTGTACGAGCGGATCCTCGCGCGGTTCAACGAGGAACCCGACCGCGTGAAGTTCCCGGTGAGCCGGCACCGCTGATCGCGCCTCTCGTCCGGCACCGCTGCTCGAGTCTCCGACGAATCGGGACCGCTGATCGAAACCGGCATACGCGCCGCGTCCCTCCCGACTGTCGATGACGTCCGAACCCGGCGTGCGTGGTGACGGCGACGCCGACGCACCCGCCGAACTCGAAACCGGCGCGATTCCGCTCTCGGAAGTCGCCGGCCCGTTCGACCTGCAGGCGACGCTGGAGAGCGGCCAGTCGTACCTGTGGGACCGCCCGGACGGGGGGATGTACGAGTCGATGGACGTCCGCGGCGGCGACGCGTGGTACCGGACGGTCGTGCCGCCGATCGACGGCGTCTCCGAGGAATCGATCGTCGTGCGAGTCCGCCAGCGCGACGACGAACTGGAGTGGGTGGCGACCGCCGACCCCGTCCCCCTGCTGCGACACCTGCTCCGCCTCGACGACGACCTCGACGCGATCTACGCCGCAGCGCCCGACGAGGACCTCTTCGAGCGCGCGTTCGACGCCTACCGGGGAATGCGCCTCGTCCGCGATCCGCCGTTTCCCTGTCTGGTCTCGTTCATCTGTTCCGCGCAGATGCGCGTCTCCCGAATCCACGGGATGCAGATGTCGCTCGCCGACGCCTTCGGTGACCGTCACGGCTTCGGCGGCGAGACCATCGCCGCGTTCCCGACGCCCGAGCAACTGGCCGCCCGCGAGGAGGCGGAACTGCGCGACCTCAAGCTCGGCTACCGCGCGCCGTACGTCCGAAAGACGGCCGCGATGGTCGCCGAGGGCGAGGCACACCCGCGCGAGGCGGCCGGTCTCGAGTACGAGGAGGCACGCGAGTACCTGACGCAGTTCGTCGGCGTCGGCGACAAGGTCGCCGACTGCGTCCTGCTGTTCTCGCTCGGCTACCTCGAGGCCGTCCCGCTCGACACGTGGATCCGGAGCGCGATCGCCGATCACTTCCCGGACTGCGACCGCGGGAACTACGCGGCGACCTCCCGCGCGCTCCGCGAACGCCTGGGCGGCGAGTACGCGGGCTACGTGCAGACGTATCTATTCTACTACCTGCGGGCCCGCGGCGACGAGTGATCGCCCTCGGTCGAACGGCTCTCGGTCCGTAGTTTCGTCCTCGAATCGTTGCCGACGGACGTCGTCCGCTCCCGTCTCTCGACGGGCGAACCTTTGATGCCGCCGGCGCTCCTACGTTCCAGTATGGACTGCAGAGTCGTCGTCGAGGCCGCCATTCCGGTGTACGACGTGACGACGCCCGACGAGGCGATCCGCATCGCCATCTCGAAGACGGGCGAGATGCTGAACCCCGACCTGAGTTACGTCGAGATCTCGATGGGGTCGCGGACGTCCCCGGACGGAGAGGAACTCCCCCCGGCGTTCATCGCGGCCGACGAGGCGCTCGTGGCCCTCGAACTGGAGATGACTGTCTTCAACGTCGAACAGGAGGAACACGCCTCCCGAATCGCCCGCAAAGAGATCGGCCAACGGCTCGAGAACGTCCCGCTGAAGATCCTCTCCGTCGAGCCAGTCGAGAGCGAGGACGAAAACGACGAGTCGAACGAGGAACCGTCGGTCGACGAGTCGTCCTCCGACGGGGACGCGGATGATTCGCAGACGGACGACGACGGCGACGACCTCATCCCCGAGTTCGACGACCTCGTCGACGGCGACTGATCGACCGCTGCGATTCTTCGCTCGTCCGGAACGGACGTCCGTCCGAAGGAACGACCGCGCGACGCAGTCGTCACGCTCGTGTACTTCGAGCGATCACGTCAGCGTATGACGGGAGAAACCCTGTACGAACGGCTCGGTGGACACGACGCCATACGGGCCGTCGTCGACGATTTCTACGACCGACTGCTCGACGACGAGGAACTGGGTCCGTTCTTCGAGAACGCGGACGTCGAGCGACTCCGGCGGACGCAGACCGACTTCCTCTGTGAGGCCGCGGGGGGGCCGGAGACCTACGATGCCGAACCGGTCCGAGAGGCGCACCTCCACGTTCCCTTCACCGAGGAACACATCGAGCGCGCGGTCGGACACCTCTCGAACAGCCTCGACGCGTTCGACGTGCCCGAGTCGGACGCGGAGAAGGTCATCGGTGCCGTCGCGGCCTACCGCGAGGAGCTTCTGGCCCGACCGAACGACGACGGAGCGGAGTAGTTCCTGGCGTGTCAGTTGCGAGGCGTTCGTCGCGTAGCGAGGTCTGTGGGGGGTCTCTCGTGGGCTCGCCCGACGCTGTCGCTGGTCGGTACGTAACGGTCGTGGAGGATGCGGCGAATCGACGTATTCAGTCGGCAGTGGCCGCGACGCGGTCCTGCTCGACTTCCTCGAACGAGGAGGTGATTCCCTTGACGAGTTTGAAAACAGCGGCCTTGTGATCGGTCTTCGATTTGTGGATCGATGTCGGTCGAACGCCGAGTTCGTTGTACGCTTCGAGTGATACGTCGTCGTCTTCCCACGCTTCGACCTGGGTGTGTACCTCTGCAAGCAGGCCGTGAAGATGGATGAGCTCCTGCTTCTTCATGAGCAATGCTGAGTAGAGACTGGAAGACTATATTACTATCCTGAGTCTCGTTAACACGGGACTCCCGAATTTCCGCTCGAAACGCCCCGATTCGCCCGAATCTCCGTCTTCAATTATGAAGAATCGATCGAGAACCGCGCCGACGGCATCGTCACCTCGCGAGCGGTCGTATATGAACGCTTTACACGACGCGCCACGATAGCTCGGGTATGGACTACGAGGATCAACTCGATCGAGCACTCGAACAGTCGCCGGACATCACCGACAGCGGCGGGCGGTTCGAGGTCCCGGACCCCGAGGTCCGACCGGAGGGACACGTCACCGTCTGGGAGAACTTCGAGGCGGTCTACGATCGGCTCGCGCGCGATCCGGACCACCTGGTCCGGTTCATGCAGTCCGAACTCGGGACGAGCGCGCAGATCGACGACCGCGGGCGCGCGCGTTTCACCGGCGATTTCAAACAGCGGCGAGTCGCCGACGCGCTGGACACGTACGTCGAGAACTTCGTCATCTGCAGCGAGTGCGAGTCGCCGGACACGCGACTCGTCGAAGAGAAGGGTACGACGGTGTTGAAGTGCGACGCCTGCGGGGCGCTCTCGTCCGTCCCCGACCTGTAGGGTCGGACGTCGACGTCACTCGAACTGTTTTACGGTACTCAGGTCGCGTTCGGTCCGCATGAACTCCGCGAGCCGACGCGTCGCGCCGCAGGACGAACAGGTGAAGTTTTGACGGTGATCGGGCAGCGAAGTCGGTTCCGCCTGCCAGTCTTTCGTACACTCGGGACACAGCAGTCGGACAAACGCTTCGACCATAGCGTACTCGACTCTCGGTACGTCAATAAAGGTTGGTACGCGGGTCTCCCCGTGTCGCCGTCGAGGCGAGACAGATGTCCCGAAGCCACGGATATCCGAGAGTTATGCCAGTACGCCGCCGGCGTCTTCGGCTTCGAGCAGCTCCTTGTACCGGTTTCGGATCGTGACTTCCGAGACGTTCGCGACGTCGCTGACCTGGCTCTGGGTCACCTTCTCGTTGGTGAGCAGGGCGGCCGCGTACACCGCGGCGGCGGCGAGGCCGACCGGCGATTTCCCGGAGTGGATCGCCGCGTGCTTCGCGTTGCGGAGGAGCTGTCGCGCCTGGCGCTCGGCCTCGTCGGAGAGGCCCAGATCCGAGGCGAACCGAGGGACGTACTGCTCGGGGTCCGCGGGCTCGACCTCCAGTTTGAGCTCCCGGACGACGTAGCGATACGTCCGCGTCAGCTCCATCTTGTCGACCCGCGAGACGTGCTCGATCTCGTCGAGTGAGCGCGGCGTCCCGGCCTGTCGCGCCGCGGCGTACAGCGCCGCGGTCGCGACGCCCTCGATGGAGCGGCCGGGGAGCAGGTCCTCGCTGAGCGCGCGGCGGTAGATGACCGAGGCCGTTTCCCGGACGTTCTCGGGAAGGCCGAGTGCCGAGGCCATCCGGTCGATCTCGCCGAGGGCCTGCTTGAGGTTGCGCTCCTTCGAGTCGCGCGTGCGGAACCGCTCGTTCCAGGTGCGCAGCCGCTGCATCTGCTCGCGCTGTCGCGACGACAGGGAGTTGCCGTAGGCGTCCTTGTTCTGCCAGCCGATGTTGGTCGACAGCCCCTTGTCGTGCATCAGGTTCGTCGTCGGTGCGCCGACGCGCGACTTCCGGTCCCGCTCGGCGCTGTCGAAGGCGCGCCACTCGGGGCCGCGGTCGATCGAGTCCTCGTCGACGACGAGGCCACAGTCCGTACAGACGGTCTCGCCGTGGGATTCGTCGCTGACGAGCGTGCCGCCGCACTCGGGGCAGACCTGCTCTTCTTCGCGTTCCTCGCGCTGTTCCTCCTCGGCTCGCTCCGCTGTTCGTGCGTCGCGTTCCTCGACGTGGTTTCGGGTTCGTGTGTCATTCATGGGTTGGTGGGCGCGTCCGAGCCGGCAGAAAGGAAAAAGACGGGCCGGCTGACACTGACCTTACCATCAGTAAGTCCCAGAAGTATTTAAACCTTTCTACACATCTATAACCATTGATATGGCGATATACGCCGTTATTGGGCGATTTTGCGGACTCTGGATGGGGATCTCAGAGGGGACCTGAGACTATATAGCCGTTTCGCTGTCAACGACTCGTCGAACTTAGATCCATCCCTCTCGACGAAAATGAATGAGGAGGATCGCGGTGACGAGCGCCATTCCGACGACGACGGCGGGATACGCGTAGGGCCAGGTCAGTTCCGGGAGGTTCGTCGCGTGCTCGCCGAAGTTCATCCCGTAGACGCCGACGACGAACGTCAGGGGGATGAAAATCGTCGCGACGACGGTGAGCCGCTTCATCACCTCGTTCGTCGATTGTGAGACGACGTTGAGGTAGATGTCCCGCGTGCCGCGCGTGAGGTCGCGGTACGTCTCGGTGAGATCGACGATTTCGACGAGGTGGTCGTAGACGTCGCGGTAGTACTTCTCGGTCGACTCGCCGACCGCGTCGATGCCGCCGCGCGCCAGCACCCCGACGGCCTCCCGCATCGGCCAGACTACCTTCCGGAACGACAACAGGTCGCGCCTGACGCCGTTGAGTGCCTCGATGAGCGTCTCGTCCGGCGTCGCGAGGATCGCCTCCTCGATCTCTTCGATGGTGTCGCCGACGGTGTCGAGCAGGTCGAAGTAATCGTCGACGGCGTGGTCGATCACGCGGTACGCCGCGAAGTCGGGGCCCTGCTTCAGCGTCCGGCCCTCCTGGTTCTCCACCGACTGCCAGATGTCGGAGACCACGGGGACGCGGTCGTCCTCGGCGGTCACCGTTACGAGCCACCCGTCGCCGAGAAACAGCCCGATCGGCTGGGTTCGGACCTCCTCGTCGAACGTCGTCTCGCCGCGTTCGAGCGCCACCGTCTTCACCAGAACGAACGTGTGGTCCTCGAACTCCTCGGTCTTGGGCCTGACGCCGCCCCGCACGTCCTCCAGTTCGAGCGGATGCAGCGAGAACGCCCTCGTCAGGGACCGTTCCTCTTCCGGCGTCGGCGTACTCACACGGACCCACGTCGTCCCCGGCGCTTCCCGCGCGGCTTCGAGGTCGGCCTCGCCCTCGATCGTTCGATGCTCGACGCCTCCCGCGTCGTAGACGAGCGCGGAGATCACGCGGTCTCACGCTCCGCTCCGAATCGCCGCGTTGACCGTCTGGCCGTCACGCTGCCTCACCGCCCCCGTACCCGATCCCGTAGAGTGTCACGCCGACCATCACCCCGACGATGCTCGCCGAGCGCCCCGGATACGGCGCAGCGATACCGATCGCATAGCCCGCGACGGCGAGGACGGTGAGCAGGATGCCGGCTACCCGCGTGCGTCGCATACTACACACTCTTCGGAGTGAGAACAAAAGCGTTGTTCGGCTCCGTCACCCCGAGCGGCGGGACTCACTCAGAAACCGGATGTTCGATCGCGCGCATCATCGAGAGCACGTTCTCCTCCTCGCCGTCGAGCTGCTGGGGGTACACGCCGAGCGCGAGGACGAAGTCGTCACCGTCGCGGTACTTCGTCACGTGGACGAAGACGTCGACCTCCTGTCCCTCTATCGTCGCCGTCGCTGAGAATTTCGTCACCGTCGTTTCAGTCCCCTGAACGGTGACGTTCTGCTCGCTCACCCGTTCGATGTCGCTCATCCCCGAGTACTGCTCCTGGACGAACTGGATCAACCGCGCGTTCGAGTAGCTCCCGATGGGGTTGAGCGTCCGCCCGGCGATTTCGACCGCCGGCGTGGAGACGACGGTGAAGACGCCGACATCGGCCTCACCGATCGGCCCGAGTTCGACGCTCTTTCGGTAGTCTGTCAGGTGGTTCGTCGCGACGACCTGTCGTTCCTGTCCGGCGACCTCGAAGCTCTCGTTCACCTCGAGCGTCCGGGTGTCGTTCAGCTCGTACCCCGCTTCCCGGGCGGCCGATTCCTCGACGGCCGCGGGATCAGCGGAGACCGTGAGCGGCTCTTCACCCGTGAGAAGGCCGATACAACCACTCGTTGCCAGCAGGAGCGCGACCGCGACGGCGGCCAGCGCGCGACGGTTCGATATCACGTCTGGGTGTACTCACCTGACTGGGTTTAAATTCGTGGGTCGGGGTCGTTCCCGTCGACCCGCGGGAATTCCTCGTCTGCGGCGTCCGCCGTCACGCGCGACGGGAGCAACGTCGGCCACTCGCACTTCTGGAACCTCTCCGGGGCGCTTAATATCTCTCGTGACGGCGATACGGACGTCAGCGCTATGAACGTCGGACGGAGCGCCTGGGTGGTCGTCGGCAGCCTCGTGCTCTGTGCGGGGCTCACGCTCGTCGGTGTGAACGCGTTCGCCGGACGCCTGTGGCGCGTCGTCGCCGGCTTCGCGCTCTTCGTCGTCGGATACCGCGCGATGCAGTACGGCGTCCACGGCTGGCCCGCGATCCGCACACTGCGGGACACGTCTGACGGGCTCGCGGACCTCCTCACGCAGGGGGGCGGGCTCGCGGCGTCGGTGCTCCTGGCCGCGTACGGGTTCGTGCTTATGGGACGCGCCGTCCAGACGGCGGAGACGACGCCGATGCTCCTCTCGGGCGTCTCGGTCGTCCTCGGGTACGTCATCGGCCACCGGGTCGCGAACGACGAGGTGCTGTGAGATGAGCCGACGACACTCCTCGATCGAATTCCTCGGCGGCCTCCTCGCGGCAGTCGTCGGGCTCACCGCCGCCGTCTGGGGGTCGGCCCGGGGGTGGTCGTCTCCCGACGTGTTCCTCGCCGTCGCGCTCTCCTGGAGCGGGTACCTGTTCGCCCACCGCGGGGCGACGGGCCGCTTCGTCGACGCGCCCGGGACCGGCGAGGACCCGAACGTCCCGGCGTCGCGGACGAAGCGCCTCGGCGTCGTCGCCGCCGGCCTCTGTATGGCGCTCGCGTTCCCGGTCGGCATCCACGCGCTCGTCGCCGACTCGGTTCTCCTCCTGGGCGCGGCGGCCACCGCGTTCGTCGGGGGGTACGCCTCCGGTCACTGGCTGTTGACCGGGACCGCGTTGTAGCACCCTCGCAACCGACTCGTCGCACACTTCGGAGCCGACTCGTCGCACACCTCGAAACCGACTCATCGCACGTTTCGGAGCCGGCGCGTCGAACGACCCACCCGTCTTTCGATCCGGCATCCGGAGGTTTATGTGGGCCGACAGAAATCGACCGACGAACAGTATGCAGCGGAGGTGGGCACCCGTCGTCGCCGGAAGCGCGCTCGTCGTGGCGGGGTCGAGCGTCGCCGGTCTCTACTCGTTCAGGGGCGACGTCCCGGTCGTCTTCGTCGGGTTCTGCCTGTTCGTCGCGGGCTACTTCGTCGCGCGCGACGGGTGGGCCGTCCTCTCGCCGTTCGAGTACGCGCTCGGCGGCGTCGAATCGTCGGTTCGAACGGAGCACCCGCTGATCCGCGGCGGGCTCGGGCTCGTCGGGATCTTCGGGATCGCCGCGGGGGTGACGCAGTTCTCCCTGACCGTCGTCGACCCCAGCGTCGCGGGCGCCGTTCGGGCCGGCGTCTACAGCGTCGGCGGCTACGCCTGGACCCACGTCGTCATCCACCAGAGTCTGTTTTAAATATGACATCGACAGTTCCCCTCGATCGCCGGCACGCCGGATTCCTGCTCGGACTGGCGGCGACGTCCGTCGGCCTCTCTTCGGGGTTCATCTGGGCCTCCGAGGGCCGCACTGCTCTCGTCGTCGCGGCCGCGGCGGCCGCGTGGTTCGGCTATCTCGCGGCGCACTACGCGGTCACCGGACGGCTGCTGGACAGCGAGTCCCGATCCACCGACGGCCTCGGCGGACGCGAGGCGCTCGACCTGGAGGCGGCCTGGCAGTACGGCGCGGTCGTCCTCGGCGTCGGCGTCCTCATCTCGGGGATGGTCATCGGCGCGGTCTACATCAACCGCGGCGATCACGTGCTCACCAACCTCGGCGGCGCGCTGTTCCTCGGCGGGTACGTGATCGCCCACTACGGTGCGACGCGCGAACTGCTCTGACCGTCGAGGAGAATCACGTCAGCGACAGCAGCGAGAGGAGGACAGAGAGGACGTCGATCGAGAACACGGTGACGAGCAACCGATCGTTGATCGGCCACTCCGGGGCGTCCCGGTAGGTCTGGAGGGTCTCGATGTCCTCGCGGGAGCGCCCCTCTGGCGATCGCTCGCGCTGGATCTCCCGCCGCTTGTCCCGGACCATCTTCCGGTGGATCTGCCAGAACGAGAAGTACAGCCAGATGGCGATCACGGCGCCGTAGACCGCCACGGGGACGGCGTAGCTCACCGCCCAGATGACCGGGTCCCAGGCCGTCAGTGACGCGGCCGTGTTCGGACTCAGCGGGTCCCGCGACCCCTGCACGTGAAGCCGGTACGCCAGGTACACGCCGGCCAACACCAGGAGCGAGTTGACCCGCGTCGCGAACCGGCCGAAGTCGCGGAACCCCCCCGCGTCGTCCTCGTGGCCCGGGATGTATCGGAGGGTGATCCCGTCGTCACCGAGCAACTCGTTGAGAAACCGGACGAGTAAGACGAACTGCACCGCGACCACGACGATGACGACGTCGACGGCGGTCACGACGAGCAGCGTCGTCGGCGTGTCGAGCACGAACGGTCCCCGGCTCACGGTCCAGATCCCGACGAACTGGACGACGAACAGGACCGAAACGAGCAGTACCGCGGGCACGCCCCAAATGGTGAGGCCGAACGCTTCTCGGAAGCGCCTGAGGAACTCCTCCCTGTAGGCTTTCTTCGTCGCGTCAGTCCTGAACAGGTCCGATCGGTGAAGGTCGGTGAAGAGACTCTCGGTCCGGCGCATCCCGTCGTACACCAGCGGCCCGCCGACGTAGATCAAGAGGAGAAACCCGAAGCTGTAGACCACGTTCGGCTCCAACGCGTCGGGCGGTCGGTAGTACACCGTCCAGGCGCTCCAGACGGCACCGACGAGCAACAGCGTCAGAACCCCGTAGACGAGACCCGCGTGTAGGAGTTCGACCGTGATTCCCCGAAGCCTGTCGTCGCCGTCCGCCGAGCTGAAAATGAACGCGACGAGGGCGACGATGCCCAACCAGAGCGCCCCGAGCCCGCCGACGGCGACCGTCACGACTCCGATCCGGCCGGGAAAGAGCTGTTCGACTCCGCCCAGGTCGGTGAGCGCCGCTTGACTGAGCAACAGCAGGACTACGGCGGTGACGACCAGCGGTGCGTGTCGCAGCGCGTACGTCAGCGCTCGTCCGACGTGCCACGCCCAGGCGGATCTGTCCCCTTCGTCGCCGAAGTCGAACATAAAGGGCAGTTCGTCCGTCGTATCCAGCGGATTCAACGAGCAGAACTCGTGAAAGTGGGCCGGACTCCGCTCGGGGCGGTCGACGTCCCACTCCCAGAGCGAATCGACAGTCCCGTCGGTCGTGGCCCTCTCGTCAGTGGCGGCCGCGTCGTCCGCGACGACTGTGTCGTCGTTCACGGTTCAGCCCACCACACTCCGACACCCTCGCATCGTTTCGTTCGGATGATACTCCCCCCGTGACGACACTAATACTTTGCTTCGCGACGACGACATCTCACGGTCCCCCGACTGGGACGGGACCGCCGGGCTACGTTGCCATCCGGACCGACACGAGGACGGTCGGAACGACGATAGGTATCGTCAGGATAGCGCCTGTTATCACCACGAACGGTGCGACGCCGCCCACGGGATACGAGAGGAGACCGACCGTCACCCAGTTGACGACGCTGACCATCACCGCGTACGATACCGCGGCGAGCAATACGACCACGCTGAACGATCCGGTGACGATCCCGGCGATACGCCCGCCGGACACGCCCCCAGCTTCTGTGTTTCCTTCGTCGTCCATCTTCTATTAGGTCCGTAATATTGTTTATTTAGTGCACTATTATATCAGTTAGTATCCCGTCTTTCGTCGCGTCCGAGCAGCGAGGGAACGATATTTGGCCTCCGCTCTGCTCTCCCGTGGGCCGACGAGAAGCTCGAGCGGAGCGTTCGATGGCGTATCCCGGTAGGTTTGCATCGCCTCCATCACAACCTATTCGTCGACGTATGAGGTGTCGCCTCTCTATGGGCGGCGTTGAATACCAGACGCAATCGAACCCTGAAAACGATCCGATCAGGGTCCGCTACTGCCGGAGGCGACGACCGCGACGGCCCCGATCGGACGGTCGGTTGTAACTATTCACCGACAGTCACGGTGCCGAAGGAGCGATCGACGGTACGAGACCACGACCGACCCCCATCAGTCTCCCAGTTTAGCGTTTCCGGGGGGTTTGCCGCGATCGGCGCGGTGTTCGAGGAGGTCGTCGTACTGATCGACGACGACGGTCGTATCGGCCCGGGGCTTCGCCGTGCAGGTGAGCACGAAGCCGGCCTCGCGGTCGCCGTCGTCGTACCGACGAGCGCTGGGATGGACGACGTCGCCCTCGACGAGTCGGGCGGCACAGGTGATACACCAGCCCTGCTGGCAGTCGGCCGGGAGCCACACCCCCGCCGAACGCGCGGCCGCGAGTATCGTCTCGTGTTCGGCCACCTCGAGTTCGACGGTTTCGCCGGCCGCGTCCAGGGACGACTCGTCCGGCACGACGACGGTGACAGTCCACGTGGCGTTCGCTCGTCGCGTCATACCGGACGGGAGCCCGTGGGTCCGGTCATTCCCGCTCAGGCCGAGTCGTTGAACCGGTTGTTCGTCGAATACGGCGCGTCGCCGGGTTCGCCGCGGGCGAAGTGACCGGCCGGGTTGATCTCGCCGTCGCGCTCCTTCGAGAGGAGTTCGATGAACCAGGCCTCGTGGTCGATCTCCTCGTTGAGGATACGCTGTGCCATATCGTAGGTCCGCGGGTCCGCACCTCGAGTCATATCACAGATCTCCGACCAGGTCCGGATCGCACAGCGCTCGGCCTCCAGGAGGACCTCGAGAATGTCCTCGACTTCGAGATCCTCGGTATCGAAGCCGCCGTCGTCGTCCATCGGCGTCGGCACCTCCGCGTCGGGACAGGACGCGCGGTCTGCGAACTCGCGGATGTCGTTCGGCAGCGATCCCTCGAGTTCGTACACGCGCGGGACGACCAACTCGAAGTGCGCCCGGTCCTCGAGTCGCGCGTCCTCGGTGATCTCCTTGTAGTCCTCCTCACCGGCGAGGTGCATCCGCAGGTTCGTGTAGTAGTAGTACGTCGTGAACTCCGCGCCGATCGCGTCGACGAGTTTCTCGCGGAGTTCCTCGGGGTCGACGCCCCGCTCGCGGATGACCTCCATACCGACTCGTTTGCTCGTATCGCCCGGCTCGACACCGCTACTCGCGTGCTCTTTCTCGTCGGACATTGCAACAGGACGTACCGCCGGAAGAGGCATCACCGTTCGTTTGTCACTCGACAACCGTATCCCTCAGCTGACGGTACCTGCGTCTCTCGGCGTTTTTGCCGCGGTTTCGTGGTATCGGCTTCCCCCCGAACACGCGTTCTCTCTCCGAGGTGGTGGTACAAAAACAGCGGTCAGCGGATCCCGTCGACGAGCGCATCTGCGAGCGACGGCATCACTCACCGGTCTCGATCGGCGTCCCGATCATATTGCCCCACTCGGTCCAGGAGCCGTCGTAATTGCGGACCGACTCGTAGCCGAGGAGCTCCGAGAGCGCGAACCACGTGAGCGACGACCGCTCGCCGATGCGGCAGTACACGATGATATCGTCGCTCGGCTCGACGCCGTGTGAGCGGTACACGTCCCGAAGCGCTGACGGGGGTTTGAAACGCATATCGGGCCGGACGTTATCGGCCCAGAACACGTTCTTCGCGCCGGGAAGGTGTCCACCGCGCATCGCGGTCTCGTTCATCCCCGGCGGGGCCGTTATCTCTCCCCGGTACTCCTCGGGGAGCCGAACGTCGACGAACACCGTCTCCGTCCCGATTGCGTCCAGTACGTCCTCCCGAGAGGCCCTGATGGAGGGATCGGCCGGCGGCGACAGCGGTTTTCCGTACTGCACCGTCGGAGGGCTGACCGACGCTGTCGACAGCGGGTACTCGTGGTCGACCCAGTAGCCGCGGCCACCGTCCATAACTCTGACGTCGGGGTGGCCGTAGTACGTGAGCTGCCAGTACATGTGCGCGGCGAACCAGTTCGAGTCGTCGCCGTAGACGACAACCGTCGTCTCGTCGGTGATACCGCAGGCCCCCAGGAGTTGTTCGAGTTCGTCGGGGCCGACGATGTCGTGACGCTCCTCCGATCGGAGATCCGTCTCCCAGTCGATCTTCACAGCCCCTGGGACGTGCCCGGCATCGTAGAACGCCGTGTTGACGTCGACTTCCAGCAGTCGGTACCCGGGGTCGTCGGATTCGAATCGGTCAAGTCTGTCTACGACCCAGTCGGGAGAAACTAACACGGACTCGGGGTACGGGGATGCAGTCATACTGCTCCTCTCGTTGGCGCGGTCTCTGAGGCTGATCTGTTCGTATTGAGCATCATAATTCTTGATCGACAAAGGCTTTTGCGAGCTCGGCGGTCGCGCGTCGGAGCCGGTACGACACCGTCGATCGCGGGAGCCCCAATTCGGTGGCGAGTTCGTCCAACGTGATTTCTCGGGGCGTCTCGAAGTAGCCGCGGTTCACCGCCGCGGTCAGTACCTCCCGCTGTTCGGCGCGGATCCCGCTCGGGGACAGCAGCCGACTCTCCCACTGTTCGAGTTCGGTCAGGTGATCGAACGAGAACTGGAGCCCGTCTGCGAGTCGTCCGCTCACCGTGTCGTACAGCATCCCGACGTTCTCGTCGTCCTGGACGAGGACGTGCCACTGGGCCGTTTCTCCGGAGCGAGTCCGCCTGAACAGCACGCCGTCGGAGAAGTACTTGACGGCGATGAGCGGGATGGCGTCACAGTACGACACGTCGGAGACGTAGGTGTACGTCATCCGCTGCCGGCTCCTGTCGGTTATTTGATTCACTTGCCGAGTCGCTTTACAGGACCGTCCGCTGACGGAGTACCGATCGAGCGATTCGTCGAGTAACAGCTCGTCGACCGCCGCCAGATCCTCCGGATCGCCGGTGACCAACTCCAAGACCCACATCTTCGAGGGATCCAGACACGCGTAGAGCGCCTCGGATCGGAGCGACTCGCGATCGATGAACTGATCCGTGTACTCGTCGGCACCGACGTCGTAGGTGATCGTGAAGCTAAAATCGTACATATCTGTGGCTGTGAGGCGGAGAGACGCCGGTACCGACGTCGCCGATTGCTGTGCTCTCAGGACTTGTACTACGCCAAGTTGAAGCGTATGTCCGTTCGGTGCATAGCGTCTCGTGTATGCGCGTACTCGGTGTGATCAGGCGTCGAATCGTGGCGGCACTCCGGTGTCGACTCTGCCTCCCGGCGGCCGTCGCGCTCGCGATCGCGACCGCCGGAGTCGGATACGGAGTACTGTACGACGACATCGTGACGGCGCTGGGTGCCTTGTTGTTCGTGCCGAGCGCGGTTATTCTGTTCGGCGTCGCCAGCAGACGGAGCGAGGGACTGGACCGGGTTCCACGCCGACCGAGTTGATCGGCTCGACGTTCGTGACGGCCTCCGGCGTCGGTCTCCGTCTCTGATCGACTTGCAACACCGACGCGGCGGCGGTCGCGTCCCGGGTGAACACTCCCGTCGGAAGGCCCCGGCAGGCAGGTGTCACCGCACATCGGGGATCCGGTCGACGACCAGTCGGTCGACGTTGTACATGAAGACCCCCACGAGCGCGAGCACCGTCAGTAGATAGCCGATCAACTGCGGCGGCCCGGACACGACCTCTCCGAACAGTGCGCCCGCGAACCCGACGGCAACGAGTTCGACCCAAGTGACGATGATGCGAGAGGCTAACCGCACGCGGGTGTCCGTCTCGGTTGACGACGTCTGCTCCGTCATCCTCAGTACGCCTCCTCCGCCGATATCGGGCCGCTAAAGGCCGAGTAGAGCACGACGAAGTACGCCGTGACCAGCGGTAGCAACAGCGCCGCGCCGATCGACATGAGATTCAGGGGGAGCGTCGAGACGATCGCTTCGCGAATCGTCGCGCCGGTCGCGGGATCGATCGCCGGGTACATAACGAGTGCGACCACGGAGACCAGCCCGTAGGTGAGGCCGGCGGCCGAACCGAGCGCGGCCAGGTTCGCGCCGCGGCGGAGCGCGACGACGTACCCGACGGCGAGGCCGACAGCGGCGAGTACCAGGGCGACGACGGAGGGCGTCACAAGCGCGTCGGGTCCGTTCGGGAGTCGGACGGCGAGCAGCGCGAGCGTCGCCACCACCGCGAGGAGATAGCCGACCGCCGCCGCGATACCGTACTGAACGACTCTCTCGGGCAGGCGTCGGCCGGCCTTCAACCGGAGGAACGCGGCACCGGAGACGACGGTCAGGAGCGTGACCGCCACGCCGACGACAACGCCGACGAGAGTGAGCGAGCGGGCGCTCCCGGCGAGCCAGTTTCCGGCGAACACGCCGAGCAGGAACGGGGCGAGGACGCTCCCGGCGACGAACGAACGCCCCCACCAGCGCTGCCACGTCGGATCGTGGCGCTGTTCGTACATCTCGGGGGCGAGGCCACGTAATATGAGAGCCCCCAGGATGCCGAACATCAGGAGATAGTGCCGGCTGAAGAGGTCGGCGTACACCGAGGGAAACGAAGCGAAAAGCGCCCCGCCGAACACCACGAGCCACACTTCGTTCCCGTCCCAGAACGGACCGATGGCCGCGAGTACCGCTTCACGCTCGGTGTCGTCGTCGAGCGCGGCGAATATCGCGCCGGCGCCGAAGTCGAACCCGTCGAGGAACAGGAACGTGCCGAGCATCACGAACAGCAGCGCGAACCACAGCTCCGGCAGTGGGAGCCCGAACAGCGGTCCGCCTCCGAGTGCGACGAGACTAGTCATCGTTCGTCACCCCCGAAGACGCGACCTCCCCCGTCGGCGGCGTGCTCGATCGGAGCGCCTCGAGCGGTGGCGGCCCGCTCCGGATGATTCGCGCCACGACGTAGGTGTACAGCGCGAGCAAGCCGAGGTACACCACCGCGAACCCGCCGAGCGTGAGCGTCGCTTCGGTGCCGGTCAACCCCGGCGAAACGCCCTCGCTCGTCCGCATCACCCCCTGGATGACCCACGGCTGCCGGCCGACCTCGGTGACGATCCACCCCAGTTCGGTGGCGAGGATCCCCAGTAGTGACGACGCCATCAGCGCCTTGTGTAAGAGGCCGTCCTCGAACAGTTCCCCGGAGTACCAGCGGTAGCCGCCCCAGAACGCCAGCAGGACGAACCAGAACCCGAGACCGACCATCGCGCGGAAGGCCCAGAACACGATCGCGACCGGTGGGGCCTCGGTCTCGAACGAGTTCAGGCCGCGTATTTCGGCGGTCGGATCACCCCCGCTAGCGAGCCACGACGCGCCACCGGGGATCCCGATCCCGAACAGTTCCTTGGCTCTCGGGTTCGTGATGTCACCGAGGTCGGTCGGGACCGCGATGATGTACTCCGGGACGTAGGAGTCGGTCTCCCAGACGGCCTCCATCGCGGCGAACTTCTGCGGTTGCGTCTCGGCGACGTGCCGACCGTACATATCGCCGTGGAGGACCTGCAGGGGTGCCGTGAGGAGCAATCCGACGAGCGCGATCTTGAGCGTCGTCTCCCAGAAGTCGACGTCCTCGACCTGATATCCCCACACGTGGTGCCGGAAGACGTAGTAGGCCGCGACGCCGGCCATGAACAGCGCGACCGACTCGACGGCCGCGTTCTGCATATGGACGAACATATAGCCGAACCGCGGGTTGAGATACGCCGCCACCGGATCGACGAGGTGGACGACCTGCTGTCCGTTCTCCGTGACGAGTTCGTACCCCCGCGGCGTCTGCATCCACGAGTTGGCGATGAGGATCCACACGGCCGACAGCCACGTCCCCAGGCCGACCGCGACGGCGGATATCATATAGAGGGCGTCCCCGACCTTCTCCCGGCCGAAGACGAACACCCCCAGGAACGTCGCCTCCAGCATGAACGCCATCATCCCCTCGACGGCGAGCGGGCCGCCGAACAGCTCGCCGGCGGCCGTCGAGAACGCCGCGAAGTTGGTCCCGAACTCGAACTCGAGGACGATGCCCGTGACCGTGCCGACGACGAACGAGATGGCGAATATCTTCGTCCAGAAGCGCCGTAGACGCTCGTAAATCGGCTTTCCGGTCCGGATGTCCTTCCAGGTGAAAAAGACGATGAACGGGGCCAAGCCCATACTCATCACCGGGAAGATGATGTGCACGATGGTCGTGAGGGCGAACTGAAGCCGGCTTGCGATAACTGGATCGATCATTGTTGGTGGGCGGCGAAGACGGCGATCGGGCGAACACGTCGGACTACGGACCGGGACAAATTAACCCCCACTTTGTCGTGTGACAACGACGATTCCGTTCCATCTCCCCGGTCACGAAACCCGACGAAGTATCGACGTCGAGAGGCCACACGAGTGGACACGAGCGTTGTCGCGTGCCAACAACGCGGTTTAGCCGGTTGCTCGCCGAACGCTACGTATGGACACACGTCACGCCGTTCTCGTACTCGTGCTCGTACTCACGGCCGTTATGACCATCCGCGGAATCGTCGCGGCCGCGAGTGGCGACATAGGAACCGTCGGCCGACAAGTCGTGGTTGGTGCACTCCTGCTCGTCTTCGGTATCGGTCTCTACAGGCGGTGGACGCACCTCGGTTGAGACGGGCTGTTTCCGTCTCTCCGGCAGCCACCCGGTCGTTTGCAGGGTCTTTTCCGCACCGTTCCTGACGATTCTCCTCCCTCGCTAAACAGTAACGGGTTGGACCGGACAGTTGCCCGTTCGCCGTCTGCTGACCGCCGCTTCTGTATCTCGCATATGAATCCTGTACGCGGGTAATTCGACGGACTGAACGGGCTGCGAGTCCGCTGTGTCGGAAGAGCCGTAGATCGCGTACAGACTGACTCCAACGGGGACAACTCCGTTCGCGAATACATATACGGGTCCATCTTCAAGGGATCTTATGAGCGGCTCAAGTCCCGAACAAACGGGATGGTTCTCAGACCTCGATCCGGGAGATCTCGAAGCGGCGACCACCGCGATCTCCGAAGGGGAAGCCGACCGACCCGAGCATTGGCCAACACGAGCCGTCCAATCGGGCTTCGCAACCGACGAAGACGACTACTACGAGGCCCTCCACGAGGCGACGCTCGTTGCGACTCGCGAAGCCGTCCGATCTCGCGAGCGGGCGGACGACCAGCAACTCACCCACGCGATCAGAGCGATGGACGACACGGAACGAACCGCGAACGAACTCGCCGAACGACTCGCGGAGTGGGCCGGATCGCTCGCGGAACGATCCGGTTCGGACAACGGGACTCGATCCACCGACGCCCTCGGCGGCATCGACGGGGCGCGCGCAGTCACCGAGTGGACGCCGCAGTCGCCGGCCGAAGAGCGGGTCGTCTCGCTCGCTCGGCGGGTCGTCGACCTCGACGACGAGCGCGCGGAGCTCCGGTCGTTCGTCGAGTCGCACGCGCCGGAGGTGGCCCCGAACCTCGCCGCGATGGCCGGCCCGGTCCTCGCCGCGCGGCTGCTCTCGCTCGCCGGTGGACTGGAGTCGCTGGCGAAGAAGCCCGCCGGGACGGTGCAGGTGTTGGGCGCGGAGGACGCGCTCTTCGCCCACCTCCGCGGACGCGGGTCTTCGCCCAAACACGGGGTCATCTTCACGCACGAGTACGTCCGCGGGACCCATCCGGACAACCGTGGGTCGGCCGCGCGGGCGTTCGCCGGGAAACTCGCGATCGCGGCCCGAATCGATCACTACTCCGGCGAGTACAAGCAGTCCGTCCACGACGACCTCAACGAACGGATACGAGCGATCCGCGAACGGGAGGTCGGCGAATGAGCCTCGATCTTCCGACAGGCGTCGAACGGCGACGGTTCGACGGGAGAGGCCGACTCGCAACTCGGGGCGACCCCGTGTACGGCGAGCCGCAGGATGCGGACGGCTGGCGGGCGTGGGACGCGGGTCGCTCGAAGCTCGGCGCGATGCTGGAACTGGGGATGGACGTCGGTCTCGTTGGCGGCGAAGGGGTCCTCTATCTCGGGGCGGCCTCGGGGACGACCGTCTCGCACGTCGCGGACTTCGCTGGGCCGACGTACGCCGTCGAGTTCGCGCCGCGGCCGACCCGTGATCTCCTCTCGGTCGCGGAGTCGCGACCGAACCTCTTCCCCCTCCTGAAGGACGCCCGCGAGCCCAGAACCTACGCCCACGTCGTGGAGGCCGACCTCGACTGCATCGTCCAGGACGTCGCGACCCGCGGACAGGCAAGGGTCGCGCTTCGGAACCGACAGTTCCTCGCCTCGGACGGCCGACTGCTCGCGGCGATCAAAGCGCGGAGTGAAGACGTCCTCGACGATCCGGAGACGGTCTTCGAGAACACCCTCGAAGCACTCCGGGAGGGCTATGAGATCCTCGAAACCCAACGGCTGGACCGCTTCCACGACGACCACCTCGCGGTCGTCGCCGAGCCGCGGAGCGAGATGGCGGCCGAACGGTGAGCCGGCCTCCGCGACCCCGGCTGGGCGACGCGTTCGCCGCGGCCCGCGACATATTTAATCGGCCGCCGCAAACCACGGGGCGATGGAGCTAGGGTCGGCGGACGCCTTCGACCGGATGGGTACCCTCGGCGTCGAGGAGGAGTTCTACATCGTCGACGAACGGGGCCGCCCGACGTCGGGTATCTCTGATCTCGTCTACGATCACCCACCGACGGGGATCCTCGAGGATCGAATCGACCACGAACTGTTCCAGTTCACGATCGAGACGCAGACGCCGTTAATCGAGGAGGTCGGCGGCGTCGAAGCGGTGGTACGCGACGTTCGGGAGGCGCTCGTCGACCACGCGGCCGAACACGGGTACCGGATCGCGGCGGCCGGTCTCCACCCGACGGCCGAGTGGTACGAACTCGACCACGCGACGAAGCCGCGCTATCAGTCGCAACTGGACCGGATTCAGTACCCCCAGCACCGGAACACGACCTCGGGCCTCCACGTTCACGTCGGCGTCGACGGCGCCGACAAGGCGACCTGGATCGCGAACGAGCTCCGGTGGTACCTCCCGCCACTGCTCGCGCTGTCGGCGAACTCCCCGTTCTGGTGCGGGTTCGACACGGGGCTCTCCTCCGCTCGGGCCAAGATCTTCGAGGCGCTTCCCAACACGGGAATGCCGACGCACTTTGCGGACTTCGCGGCCTACGAGCGCTTCGAGCGCCGGATGGTCGAACTCGGCTCGATCGAGGACCGCGGCGAGCTCTGGTACGACGTCCGGCCCCACACCGGCCACGGGACCGTCGAGGTTCGGACGCCGGACGCCCAGACCGATCCCGCCGCCACGGCCGCGTTCGTCGAGTACGTCCACGCCTTGGTCGAGGACCTCGCCGCGCGCTACGAGGACGGCGAGTCGGGGACGGACGTCCGTCGAGAGATCCTCGACGCGAACAAGTGGCACGCGATGCGCTACGGCCGGGACGCGGCGTTCATCACGCGCGACTGCGAGGACACGATCACGGTCGAAGAGTTCGTCGCGGCCGAAACCGATCGGCTCGCGACCGACGCGCTGCGTCGACTCCTCGATACGGAGAGCGGCGCGGCGCGGCAGCGACGCCTCCACCGCGAGTCGGGGTTCGACGCGCTCTGTGAGGCGCTCTGTCTAGAGTGATGGCTGAGAAAGGCTTTTGGCCGCCGAGTTTTGACCTTTTGGGTAGAACACGATGTCTCCTGACGAGCCAACAGACGAGAGCGACGGGAGTGGTATAGACGTCGAACACGTCGTCGAGGACGTTGACGACGACTCCGAGGAGGGGGCGCGAGCGCGACTGGAGGCCGAGGCCGACCGCGCCGTCTCGGAGTTCGACGAGGGGATCGTCGACCTCCTGGCGTGGCTGCTCGACACGGAGACGCGGGCGCGGATCTACGTGTACCTGCGCAAGAACCCCCACTCGACGAGCGAGGAGGTGGCCGACGGGACGGGGCTGTATCCGAGCACCGTCCGAGAGGCGCTCGCCGAACTCCACGAGGAAGAGACCGTCGCGCGTCGCAAGCGCGAGAGCGCCGGAGCGGGCAACAACCCCTACGAGTACACGGCGATCGCGCCGAGCGATCTCGTGCGCAGCGTCGCCGAGCAGGTCCAGTCGGAGCTGAACACGGTGTTCAACCTCGACCGTCGCCTCGGCGGGTCCGAGGACGCCGGCGACGACGCCGACACCGGGCCAGTGAGTATCACCGTCGAGGACGCGAGCGACACGACAGCGGAAGCAGGTGACGACACCGCAGAAGAAGTAGGTGATGCAGAGAAAGACGGGAGCGGGACGGAGAACGACGGCTGAGTCCGGGGGCGGCGCAAAGACACACGCGAGATAGTGTCGGCGACGGAAGCGACGCCAGTCGGGACTGGTCTCCCCGTAGCGGGCGTGCGTTGTCGCTCACTGGACCGCCCGACGCGTACGATCGGATAGGCAGTCCGTTGCAAACGCGACTACAGTTCCTTCACTACCGACGCCGGATTGCCCTGTACGACTACGTTCTCCGGGACGTCGCGCGTCACGACCGCGCCCGACCCGATGACGCTGTCGTCGCCGACGGTGACGCCGGGATTGACGACCGCTCTCCCCCCGATCCAGACGTTGTCTCCGATCGTGACCGGTTTCCCGTACTCCAGCCCCTCGACCCGTTCGCTCGCATCGAGTGGGTGCGTCGCCGTGTAAATATGGACCCCCGGTCCGAGCATACAGTTCCGTCCGATCTCGACGCGGCAGACGTCCAAGACGACGCAGTCGAAGTTCGCGAAGAACCCCGAACCCACGTGGATGTTGTAGCCGTAGTCACAGCGGAACGGCGGCTCGACGTAGCTCTCCGCCCCGAGCGTTCCGAAGAGTTCCGCGAGCAGCTCTCGGCGTCGCTCGTCGGCTTTCACTTCCGTACGGTTGTACTGGCTCGTGAGCCGGCGGGCGCGTTTCCGATCCGCGACGAGTTCGGGATCACGGGGATCGTACAGATCTCCCCGCAGCATCTTCTCCCGTTCGGAGTCCATACTCTTCGGCCGTCCCGGATCCAAATAGTGGTTTCTGCGAGTGGGCCTGTCACTCGTTCCTGACGCTCGGCTGTTCGCTCTGGCAAAATGCCGAAAAAACGTCACCAGCGGCGCTACTCGACGACCGCCTCGGCGTGCGCGTCTTTGACGCCCTCGACGGTCTCGCGGACGGCGTCGACGCCCTCGTCGTGGAGGAGGTCGCCGACGACGATCGTGTCCGCGTGTTTGCCCATCTCGTAGGCCGCGTCGTAGTCGCCGATGCCGCCCCCGTAGAACAGCGACGCGTCGTCGAGCGCGTCGCGGGCGGCCGAGACCTTCTCGGTGTCGCCGAACGTCCCCGAATACTCGACGTAGACGATCTCCTGACCGAACATCTTCTCGGCGACGGCGGCGAAGGAGGCGACGTCATCGGCGGTCTGATCGGTGTCGGCCTCGGTCAGCTCTGCGACGGAGGCGTCCGGGTTCAGGACGATGTACGCCTCCGTGTACGTCCGGTCCCAGTCGAGCGGCCCGTCGATCCGGACCCACTCCTTGTGCGCGCCGGTGACCCAGAAGGACGACTCGGCGTTGAACACCGTCGGGATGAGGTAGCCGTCGAGATCCCCCGATTCGATCACGACGCCGGGGTTCGAGGGCTCCTGGTAGAGCGGGACGTCGTAGCGCGAGCACGCGTCGACGACCCGTTCCATCTTCTCGGTCGTGATGTCGAGCGTCCCGCCGATCTCGATCGCGTCAGTCCCCGTCCGGCAGACGTCCTCGAACGTCTCGCCGTCGACGAGGTCTTTGTCCGGGTCCACTTTCAGCACGTGGTCCCACTCCGTCCAAGGCCCGGTCATTGCAGGTACGTCTCCCGGGGAACGTTAAAAATGGCGCGGAAGCGGGCACCGACTGCCCGAATATGCGGTCCGAGCGGATTCGGACAGCGGCTCTCCACCGCGGTTCACCATCTCGTGGTCGCCCGTGCGGGAACGACACACCCCGCGCCCGAACCGACCGTTTTTAAGACCGGGCGGCAGGAAACAGGGAGTATGAAAGGCAGAACCTACACGGCAGACGCCGAGCCGGGCGAGGCGGTCACCGTCGCCGGCTGGGTCCACGAGGTGCGGGACCTCGGCGGGATCGCTTTCCTCATCCTCCGGGACAAGTCGGGGAAGATCCAGATCAAACTCGAGGAGGACTCGATGGACGAGGAACTCGTCGAGACCGGCCTCGGCGTGGCCCGCGAGAGCGTCGTCACCGTCTCCGGCGACGTGAAGGAGGAGCCGCGCGCGCCGACGGACGTGGAGATCGTCCCCGAGTCGATCGAGGTGCTCGCCGAGTCCGACACCGAACTGCCGCTGGACCCCTCCGGGAAGGTCGACGCCGAACTGTCGACGCGGCTCGACAACCGGACGCTCGACCTCCGGAAGGAGGAGGTGAAGGCCATCTTCGAGATCCGCTCGGAGGTCCTCCGCTCCGCCCGCGACGCCTTCCGCGACCTGGGCTGCACGGAGATCAACACGCCGAAGATCGTCGCCACCGGGACCGAGGGCGGCACCGAGCTGTTCCCGATCACGTACTTCGGCGAGGAGGCGTTCATGAACCAGTCGCCGCAGCTGTTCAAGCAGCTGATGGTCGGCTCCGGCCTCGAACGCGTCTTCGAGATCGGGCCGATCTTCCGCGCCGAGGAGCACAACACCCCCCGGCACCTCAACGAGGCGACGTCGATCGACTTCGAGTCGGCGTTCGTCGACCACACCGAGGCGATGGACGCCTGCGAGCACGTCGTCAAGAGCGTCTACGGGGGCGTCGCAGAGAACTGCGAGCGCGAACTGGAACTGCTCGGTCTCGACGAGGAGTTCGAGGTCCCCGAGGGCGACTTCCCGCGGCTCACCTACGAGGAGGCCATCGAGCGGATCAACGCGACGGGCGAACTCGACGAGCAGCTCGTCTGGGGCGACGACCTCCCGACCGAGGGCGAGCGCGCGCTCGGCGAGGACGTCGGCGAGCACTACTTCATCACCGACTGGCCCTCGGAGATCAAGCCCTTCTACATCAAGGACCACGACGACGACGAGCAGCTCTCTACGGGGTTCGATATGATGCACCCGCGGATGGAACTCGTCTCCGGCGGGCAGCGTGAGCACCGCTACGACCGCCTCGTCGAGGGATTCGAGCAGCAGGGCCTCGACCCCGACCAGTTCGAGTACTACACGAAGATGTTCAAGTACGGGATGCCGCCGCACGCCGGCTGGGGTCTCGGCGGCGAGCGTCTCGTGATGACGATGCTCGGCCTCGACAACATCCGCGAGGCGGTTCTGTTCCCGCGGGATCGCCAGAGACTGAGCCCATAGGCGAAGTCTCTGGGAGCCAGCGAGGCGAGCGAAGCGAGTCTCGCAGGACCGGCAACGCCTGAGCCCGTAGAGCGAAGGCGTTCCTGTCGAGCGGGAGCAGCGAGCAAATCTTCGATTTGCGAGTGAGTTCCCGCGCGACCGGCAGCGTCTGTCGCCGTAGGCGACGACGCGGACACGAGCGCGGGAGTTCGTCGGACGAACGAAGTGAGTCCGACGGTGTTCCCGCGAGACCGCCAGCGGCTGAGTCCGTAAGACCGAAGACTTGGTGGACAGCGAGACGAGCGCCAGCGAGTCTCGCAGGACCGGCAACGCCTCAACCCGCAGGCGACAACACTGCTTCCAGCGGAACTCCCGCTGTCCCGACTACTCATCTCTCTTATTCGAGTTACACGCTCGGCTCACGCGCCTGAACCGCGCTCGATTTAACGGCGGACGCGCAATCGACGGCAATGACCGACGAGGCGGCGGCGTTCGTGCCCGGGCACGTCACCGGATTCTTCAGCGCGCACCCCGACGAGGACCCGTCGACGGCGGGCTCTCGCGGCGCCGGGATCGCGCTCTCGCACGGCGTCGACGTCCGCGTCGTCCGCGGCATTGGTGGCAACGACGTCGGAGTGACGCTGAACGGCGACCCGATCGACGTTGCCCCCGTCGGCGCCGTCCTCGACGACCTCGACGCGTCGGACGCGCGGGTCGTCGCCGAGACGCCGCTGCCGCTCGGTGCCGGCTTCGGCGTCTCGGGAGCGATGGCGCTCGGCGTCGCCTACGCCGTCAACGCCGCTTACGACCGCACACGGAGCGAGAACGACCTCATCGAACTCGCTCACGTCGCCGAGGTCGAGGCCGGAACCGGACTCGGCGACGTGGTGGCGCAGGCCCGGGGCGGGCTCCCGATCCGACTCGAACCCGGCGCACCGGGGCACGGTCGCCTCGACGGCATCCCCGCCAGCCCGCGCGTCGAGTACGTCTCCTTCGGGGCAGTCTCGACGGAGGACGTGCTCTCGGGCGACACCAGCACGCTGACCGCCGCGGGCGAGCGCGCGCTGTCGGATCTGCGAGCGGAGCCGACCACCGATCGGCTCGTCGAACGCTCTCGGCGGTTCGCTCGGGAGGCGGACCTCCTCACCGAGCGCGTCGCCGACGCCGTCGCGGCGGTCCGCGCCGAGGGCGGCGACGCCGCGATGGCGATGCTCGGCGACACCGTCTTCGCGTTCGGCGACGGCCTCTCGGCCGCCGGCTACGACCCTGAGGTCTGCTCGGTCCATCCGACGGGGGCGACGCTTCGCCCGCCCGACGTCGGTCGCTTCGAGCGCTGAACGGACCGCACAACTGCCGAATGCGAGACGCGGCGAACCCAAACCGTCCCGCTTTTCGTCCGGCCAATCGATCGCAAGGTATGAGCGAGATCGACGTTCCGGAGAGCCACCCCCGCTACCAGTCGCTTCTGACCCGCCACCGGATCGAAGCGGGCGTCGAAAAGGGGATCACGAGCAAGCAGGGGCTCATCGCGGAGGGTCGCGGCGAGGCGTTCGACTACCTCCTCGGCGAGCGCACCATCGAATCGGCCGACGAGGCCGCGCGGGCGGCCGCGGCGCTCCTGCTCTTGGCCGACCGTCCCGTCCTCTCGGTCAACGGCAACGTCGCGGCGCTCGTCCCCGGCGAGACCGTCGAACTCGCCGCGGCTGTCGACGCCGACGTCGAGGTGAACCTCTTCAACCGGACCGACGAGCGGATGACAGCGATCGTCGGGCACCTCCGCGAGCACGGTGCCGAGGAGGCCGGGGTCGAGATCAAGGGACTGACCGCCGACGCGCGCATTCCCGGCTTGGAGCACGAGCGATCGAAGGTCGATGCCGACGGCATCGGCGCGGCCGACGTCGTGCTCGTCCCGCTGGAGGACGGCGACCGCGCGGAGGCGCTCGCCGAGATGGGCAAATCCGAGATCGTGATCGACCTGAATCCGCTGTCGCGGTCCGCGCGGGCCGCGGCGGTCCCGATCGTCGACAACATCCTCCGAGCGGTCCCGAACATCACCCAGCACGCCGAGGCGCTGCGTGGCGCGTCGCGGGAGGAATTGGAAGCGATCGTCGCAGACTTCGACCCGGAGGCGGCGCTGTCGGCGGCCGAAGACGCGATCCGATCGGGCGATCTCGAATAGCGTTCTCCGCTCTGGTTCGCTCGTCCCACTCCACCGACGCGCTCACTCGTCCCGGAGTTCGGCCTCGGTGAGCGCCTCGTTGAGGTCGTCGCGGACGAACTCGCCGGACTCTCTGTCCATCGCGGTCGTCACGATCCGGTTCTCCTGGACGCTCGATCCGTCCCGGAGCAGCAGTCGGACGTTGCCGTTGTCGTCGGCGCGGGTCACCTTCGCTCTGAGCCCCGTCTGCGATCCCATCCCGCCCGCGTCGATCGGCCCGGGGACGATCTTCTTGACGTGCGGGTGGTCGGCGACGACGCCGATGGCCTGCCGACCGTTCCGGCCGCCGATCAGCGTCGAGTGGGACCCGCCGAGTTTCTCTCTGGGCGGCGTCTCGACGACCTCCAGCGAGCGCTCGCCGCGTCGCTCCAGCACCCGCTCGACGGGGTCGTCGGCCGCGACGCGGTAGAACTCGTGGTGCAGTTGCGCTCTCGTCTCTCTGAGGACCGCGCGGTTCCCCGCCGCGAACACGGTCTCGGGCCGCTTGCGGCGGATGTCGTCGGCGACGCGCCCCGCGAAGTTCCTGAGCTCGACGGTCTCGGTCTCGGGGTCGTCCTCGGGGACGGTCGTCAGCGTCGTCTTCCCCACGATCTCCTCGCCGTCGAGCATCGTCAACTCGGCGCGATCGCGCTCGAAGGCGACGACGACGGCGTCGCAGTTGGCGGTGTCGCAGACCAGACAGTAGTCGCCCGGGCGTTCGAGCGGCGTGCCGCACCGCCGACAGTCCATAGCGAGCGAAGGCGACGGGAAAATAAAAGCGCGGCTATCGGTCGGTGCCCCGACCCACCGACGTCCCGCGTCCTCGGCGGCGTCGATCGCGGCGAGTGTCCGTCCGGTCGGACCGCCCCCTCACAGGTCCGTCGGGTCGGTCTTCAGATACTCTCGGAGCAGCACCGTCGCGTACGATCCCGAGGGAAGCGAGAAGGAGAGGTCGTACGCGTCCTCGTCGGCGTCGACGTCGGTGGCGACGCGCGTCCGAAGCAGGACCGCGCGCCGCGTGCCGGTCGAGTGGAACTGGTCGGGAAGGTCGAAATCGCCGGGGTCGAGGTCGAGGTCGTCGAGGACGGCGCGTTCGACGTCTCCCGGCTCGCCCGACGCGAGTTCCGTTTCGACGCCGATCAGCGGCGCGGTCACGAACGCCCGGCCGCGCTCACAGTGTCGCCGCATCACGTCGACGCGGCGCTCGGTCGCGACCTGCGTCCGGTCGGTGTCCGGGCGGAAGAGCCCGCCGGGGGCGTCGGTGTCGGCGAAGCAGACGACGTCGCCCTCAACCGGATGGGAGAGGGGAAGGCCGCGCGAGAGCCGCTCGCTGACGATTCTGTTGAACGCGTACGACTGCGCGGCGTTGACGAACAGCCGCTGGAGGTTCTCCGGAACCGCCTCCAGGGCGTGCCGCCACCGCTCTTCGGTCCCGTCGCCGTCCTCGTGCAGGCGGTGTAACATCGATCGCTCGAAGCGGAGCGCGCCGGGCATCCGGTCGAGCGCCGCCTGCCAGTCCGGGTTCTCCGTCTCGGCCTGCTCGTCGACGAACTGCCGGGCCTCCCGTGTCGCCTCGGGCTCGGCCTCGGAGGGGTTGCCGACGTACGTCAGGACCGCCTCGCGCCACTCGCCGCGGGCGACGCACAGACCGACCTCGTGGGTGACCGGCCGGCGGCTTCCGAAGCGCTGGTGGCCGAAGTAGTTCGGGACGGCCACGTCGACGCCGTCTCCGTCGGTCCCGCCGTTGCCGTCCTTCGAGCCGCCCGCCGCGCCCGCCCCACTGACCCGCGCGTGCAGCGCTGCCGTGACCTCGTCGACCGGCGCGACGTCGGCGTCGCGGACGCGGATCTCGAAGGCGTTGCCCGCCAGGTCGCCGAAGTGGAGCCGGCGGCCGATCCTGCCCAGGACCTCGACGTCGGCGTCGTCGACGTCGGGGAGCGTCTCCGGGTCGACCCCGTCGAGCGAGAACAGCTGCGTCGTGACCGCGTACTTGTCCTTCGTACCGGCCCAGGAGACCCGCTCGCGGCTGATCCCCAGCGCGTTCGAGAGCCGGCGCGCGAAGTCGTTGGTGTCCCACCCGCGCAGCGTCGCCCGGACGAGCAGGTGCGGGTAGTCGCCGGTCTCGGCGTCGAGCGGCGCGGGGTCCATCGCCTCCAGTTCCCGGACGCGGAAGTCCGCAGGAGTCGACCGCAGGCGGCCGCCGGTCCCGTCGGCGTCGCTGTAGTAGTGCTCGATGCCGACGCGCCGTTCGAGAGGGTGAGCCTCGCGCATCTGGTTGCCTCCGAGTATCTCCCGGAGTAAGGCCGCTCCGGTTCCCACTCGTTCGGGAACTCCCGGCTTCGCCGACCTCCTGTTAGTTCCCCTCGTCGGACTCTCGCATTCCGGTGATCTCGAACCGTGCCCCGCCCGCCTCGGAGTCGCCGACGGCGACGTCCCAGCCGTGGGCCTCCGCCGTCGCGGCGACGATGTTGAGACCGAACCCCGTCCCGCTCTCTCCGGTGGTGTATCCGTACTCGAAGACGCGCTCGCGGTCCGCTTCGGGCACTCCCGATCCGTCGTCGTCGACGGCGATCCCGCCCGGGATCGACGAGACCGTCACCGTGACGCCGTCGGTGTCCTCCCCGGCGTGTCGAATCGCGTTCTCGAAGAGGTTCTCGAAGAGCCGACAGAGTCGCCCGTCGTCGGCTTCGACCGTCCCGAGGTCGCCGTCGACGATCAGGCTCCCGCCGGCGTCGTCCGCGCGCGCCGGTTCGACCTCGTCGCCGCACCCGCCGACGGCCTCCCACGCGCCGACCACGATGCGGTTCAAATCGACGGGTGTGACGTCCGGGTCCCGACGCCTGTCGCCGACGAGTGTCCGAACGTCGCCGATGATGGACTCCATTCGACCGTGCACGCGATCCAATCGATCCAGGAACTCCTCGCCGCCGGCGACCTCCTCGCGGAGGATCTTCACCTGCGCCTGCGCGGCGTTCAACGGGCTCGTGAGGTCGTGCGTCAGGATCTCGGCGAACCGTTCGAGGTCGCGCTCGCGCTCCGCCCGCTCGGTCACGTCCCGCACGACGCTCACGAGGTACTCCCGGTCCCCGACGGTCGTCGACGACACGCTCGATTCGGCCCAGAACGTCGTGCCATCGTTCCGTTCGGCCTCCCAGCGAAACGTTTCCGCCTCCCCCCGCCGTGCCGTTCGGTCTGCTGCTGCCCGTGTGCCTCTCGTCCGGTCCGAGTCGACCGTGTACGCTTCGGCGTCGAGTTCGCGGAAGTCCTCGGGGGCGTATCCGAACACGTCCTCGACGGCCGCGTTGACGGCGACGACCTGTCCGCTCGCGACCTCGCGGACGATCACGGCGTCGCCCATCCCGTCGACGACCTGCGCGAGCGCGTCGTCGACACGCTCCCCCGCGAAGTTCCTCATTTGTGCTCCCTCCGTACGGACCCGTGGTAAGTCGTTTGGCCGGCTCCCCGTCTGTCCTCCGTGACTTCGACCCTCGGATCAGTACAGCGAGAGGTCCCCGGTCACCCGGTCGACGTCCTCGTCGCGAGCGGGACCGACCGCCAGACACGTCACCGTGCCGGGATCGAGTTGGGTGTGTCCGGCGTCCCGGATGATCGCGTTCGGGAGACCGAGCCGCTCGGCCTCGTCGGCCAGTCGGAACAGCGTCTCCTCGCCGTCGGCCTTCAACACGACCTTCTTTTGCCCGCCGCCTTTCCACTCTTTTCTGGTCCGGTCGTCGGTGTCCTCGTACGCCGACAGCGAGGCGTGTGCGACCTGCGCGGCGAGCTTTCCCCTCCCCATCCCGAGATCCGTTCGGGCGACGATGGCCTGCTTCATACGTGTCGGTGGCTCGCGCGGTCGTATATGTCCTCGCTTCCCGCGGGGGAAGCGTCATAATTATAATCGATCTCGATCACCGGAACCTGTGCCCTCCACAATTGGTCCCAGTTCGTTCTTCGCGGCGGTGTTGCTCCTCGTCGGAACCGGCCTCGCCGGGTACGGCGCGTACGATTACACCCAGCAGTCCGAAGCGATCGAGGACGCGGTGTCAGTGGAAGCGACGGTCGTCGAGACCGACGTCGAGACGGTCTCCAGCAAGGGAGACCAGTCCCACGAGCCGACCGTGTCCTTCGAGTACCGCTACGACGGCACGGCGTACACCGGCGACCGGATCTTCCCGTCGGACGTGAGCCCGAAGTACGAGACGCACTCGAAGGCGCAGTCGATCGCGCAGGAGTACGAATCGGGGGAGACGGTCACCGCGTACGTCGATCCGGCGTCGCCCGGCGACGCGTTCCTCGAGAAGCGACGGTCGACGTATCCGCTGAAACTCGCGGGGATCGGGGTCCTGATCGTGCTCATCACGCTCGGGTCTCGCGTCCGGTCGTCGCTAAATATCTAGGACGGTCTCTCGGTCGGACGACTCCGAGGTATAGTAGCGTTTGCAACTGATTACACATCCGACCGCACGACGTCGTGCGATCGAGTGAGTAAAGACTTGCAAACGCTACTATAGGCTTGCCGCCGGAGCGGTCCGGCCGCAACGAGTCGGTTCGTTCGCCTCGGCGGACCGCCCCAGTCGGAAGCGTGTGACTTTACGTCGCTCGCTCACACTCACTCGGACGATGATACTCTCTGACGACGACATCCTCGCTCGACTGGAGGCCGGTGACCTCGTCGTCGACCCCATCGACGACCTCGATATGCAGATCCAGCCGGCGAGCATCGACCTCCGACTCGGCGAGGAGTTCTTGGAGTTCCAGCGGACGAACATCTCCTGTATCCACCCGAACCGCGAGTCGGAGGTCTCCGAGTACGTGACCGAGACCACGGTGCCGGAGGGCGAGGAGTTCATCCTTCACCCCGGCGACTTCGTCCTCGGGACGACCAAAGAGCGCGTCGAGATCCCCCCCGATCTCCTCGCGACCGTCGAGGGGCGCTCTTCGCTCGGTCGCCTGGCGGTCGTGATCCACGCGACCGCGGGCATCGTCGACCCGGGCTACCACGGACAGATCACGCTCGAACTGTCGAACCTCGGCACCGCGCCGGTGGCGCTCACGCCGGGGATGCGCGTCTCACAGCTCGTCTTCACCGAACTCACCCGGCCCGCGGGACGACCCTACGGCGTCGAGCGCGGGTCGAAGTATCAGAACCAGAAGGGGCCGCAGGCCTCGCGCATCGGTGCCGACCCCGAGTTCGCGTCGGAATCGACGGCGCCCGACGAGGGTGGCGGCGACGTCGAGAGCGCCGAGCGTCGAGACGGGGATACGGACGAATGAAGTTCATCGAGGAGGTCGTCGTCGAGGAGTTCCTCCCCACCTTCCGCTCGATGCTGGCGGAGGCGCTCCGTGATCGAGGACTCACCCAACACGAAGTGGCGGAGGCGCTGGGAATCAGCCAGAGCGCCGTCTCGAAGTACGCCCACGGCGACGTGAGTCGGCGAGCGGCGGTCCTCGAAGACGAGCGCGTCGCCGAACTCGTCGAGCGCGTCGCCGACGGCCTCGCGACGGGCGATATGAGTCGCGTGCAGGCGCTCGTCGAGGCCGAAGTGCTCGTCCGGCGGTTAGAGGAGGGCGACCTGCTCGCGCGCCTCCACGAGGAGGCGATGCCCGAACTCGCCGACCACGACGGCTACGTTCGGATCCACGACCCCGAGAGCGGGCTCCGGACGAGTGAACAGGTCCGGTCGTCGCTACGGCGGGCGCTCCGCCGCCTGACGAACGCCAGCGGGTTCGCCGGTCTCATCCCCAACGTCGGCTCGAACCTCGTCGAGTGCCTCCCGGAGGCGGCCGACGTCGACGACGTCGCGGGCGTGCCCGGGCGGATCTTCGACGTCAAGGGCCGCGCGACCGTCCCGGCCGACCCGGAGTTCGGCGTCAGCGAGCACGTCGCGAGCGTGCTCCTGTCGGCGCGCGAGGCCGGAAGCGACGCCCGCGCCGCGCTCAACGTCCGATACGACTCGAAGATCGTCGCGGACCTCGAAGCCGCCGGCTACGACGCCGTCGAGTTCGACCCGGACGCGCCGACCGATCCGATCCGCGAGTCGCTCGCAGAGCGCGGCCCCGAATCGCTCTCTGCGACGTTCGTCTGCTATCAGACCGGCGGGTACGGCATCGAGCCGATCACCTACGTGCTCGGCCCCGACGCCGACGCGGTCGTCACGGCGGTCAAGGGACTACTGAAAGACTGACACCAACCCCTGCCGAGTATCAGTCGTCCGCGGGCGCGGTGGGCGCGAACTCGATCGGCGACGCGTCGCGGCCGAGCTCGTCGAGGCACGCCTGCGCGCCCCGCTTCCCGGAGAGGAGCATCGCGCCGAACGTCGGTCCCATCCGCGGGAGCCCCTCGACGGTGGCGACGGCCATCCCGGTGGCGACGACGCCCGGGTGGACGAGGCCGGTGTGTTCGACCACCTGATCTTCCGACTCGCCGACCCACATCGAGTCGTGGCCGGGGGAGTCGTGGCCGGGCGCGCCGTACTCGTCGTCACCGGTCGCGTCCATCCCCGTGTTGTGCTCGTCCGCGTGTTCGATCCCGGGCGCGTCGAGCGCGCCGCGCTCTGAGAGCTTCGAGACGACGACGGCCTCGTGGCCGGTCGAGTCGACGACGAGGTCGGACTCGACGGCGACGGGGTCGACGCAGGTGAGTTCGCGCGGCAGCGCGTGCACCGGCGTCCAGTTGAGGACGACGCCGCCGACGCGGTCGTTCTCGCGGACGACCACGTCCGTGAACTCCGTCATGTTCTGGATCTTCGCGCCGGCGTCGCAGGCGGCCTCGACGAGCGACGAGACCGCGTGCGGACCGTCGGCGACGTACAGTCCCGAGGCCTCGTCGGACTCCTCGTAGGGGACGCCGAGTTCGTCGAGCACCGACTGTCCCGGGTCCCGCACGGTCACCTTGTTCATCAGGAAGCCGCCGAGCCAGAACCCGCCCCCGAGGTAGTTGTTCTTCTCGACGACGGTCACGTCGACGCCGCGCTCGGCCAACTCCTTCGCCGTGACGAGGCCGGAGGGGCCGCCGCCGACGACGATGACGTCGGTGTCGACGCGGTCGAGGAACTCCTCGCTCCAGTCTGTGGCGATGGCTCGAGTCACCTGTGCTTCGCTCACGTCCGCGAATCCGTCGAACTCCATTACATTATCCAGTTCTACCACCAACTACTAATCCGTTTCGCTGTCTCGATTTCGGCCGCAGATTCCGTCCTCCCCGCAGTGCTACTCCTGCCACACTACAGTTCTCCCAACAGTACCGCTGCCGACTGCTCGGCAGTGGTCGTGTGTGCGCGGCGCGCGAGTGCCGAACGACTTACCCCGTCCGCGCGCCTACGCGAGATACAGATGTTTACACCAGCAGCCGCTGCTCACACTGCGGCGGACACTCGATCGCCGGCGGTCGGGAGGGATCGCCGATGAACATGCTCGTCGACGGCGAGTGGCGAACGGACGCCTACCGGACGACGAACGATGAGGGCGAGTTCGACCGACAGGAGACGTCGTTCCGCGACTGGATCCAGGACGATCCCGAGGCCGAGTTCCCCGCCGAGTCCGGCCGGTATCACGTCTACATCTCGCGGGCCTGCCCGTGGGCCCACCGCGTGGCGATGACGCGCCGGCTGAAGGGTCTCGAAGACGACATCTCGCTGTCGATCGTCGAACCCGTCCGCTACGAGGACGGCTGGGAGTTCTCCGAGGAGTACCCCGACCCGCTCTACGGCGAGGAGTTCCTCCGCGACGTCTACACCCGCGCGGACTCGGCGTTCACCGGCCGCGTGACGGTTCCCGTCCTCTGGGACCGGGAGAAAGAGACCGTCGTCAACAACGAGTCCCGCGAGATTATGCGGATGCTCGACACCGAGTTCGGAGGACCGAACGGCGTCGACCTCTGGCCCGAGGGCCACCGCGAGGCGGTCGATCGGGTCATCGACGACATCTACGACCCGATCAACAACGGCGTCTACCGGGCCGGCTTCGCCGACACCCAGGCGGCCTACGAGAACGCGGTCGCGGACGTCTTCGAGGCGCTCGATCACTGGGAGGACGTCCTCGAGGAGCAACGGTACCTCGTCGGAGACGTGCTCACCGAGGCCGACGTCGCGATGTTCGCGACGCTCGTCCGCTTCGATCACGTCTATCACACCCACTTCAAGTGCAACCGCCGGGCGATCCACGAGTACCCGAACCTCTGGAACTACACGAAGGAGCTCTACCAGCTCCCCGGCGTCGCGGAGACGGTGAACGTCGACCACATCACGCGACACTACTACATGAGCCACGGCGACGTCAACCCGAAGCGCCTCGTCCCGACCGGCCCCGACATCGACTTTTCGGCTCCGCACAACCGCGACCGGTTGCCGGCCGACCTCCCGCCGGCGCTGCGGGGCGATGCGGCCCCCGCGGACGACTGATACGACCGGACTTCCACCGCCTTCTTGTCCGCTCACGTCTACCTCTCAGCTATGACTGACGGCGACGACGCGAGTACGCAGACGCCGGCGGAGACGCGCCGGTCGACCCCCGGCGGCGGCGTCCGCCCGACCGCTGCCGACATCGAACCCGCCGCGCCCGAGGAGTTCGGACTCGTGCAGGCGTGGTGGGGAGACGGAAAGGGAAAGACCACGGCCGCGCTCGGGATGGCGTTCCGCGCGGCCGGGCACGGCTACCGCGTGCACCTCCTCCAGTTCATGAAGGGCGGCGCTGACTCCGTCGAGAGCGTCCGCGGCGAGTACAACGCCATCGCGGCGGTGCCGGGAATCTCCTACGAGAACACCGGCCACTACGGGTGGCACGGGATGCTGGACGGTTCCGACGAGGACGAACACCTCGCGAAGGCCCGCGGCGCGCTCGCCCGCGCGGAGGAGTTGGTCGCGGCCGCTCGCGACGCGGACCTGACGGAGCCGCTGGACCCCGACGGCGACCCCGAGGCCGGCGTCCACCTGCTCGTTCTCGACGAGGTCCTCTACGCCGCCGACCAGGGACTCATCGACGAGGCCGACGTCCTCGGCCTGATCGACTCGAAGCCCGCGAACCTCGAACTCGTGCTGACCGGGAGTCACGCCGAGCCGACGTACCTGCTCGACACGGTCGACCTCGTGACCGAGGTGCGGAAGGAGAAACACCCCTTCGACGAGGGCGTCCGCGCGCGGAAGGGGACGGAGTACTGATGCCCGACGGCCGGAAGCCGACGGACGACGGTTCGTCGGTCCCCGAGGGAGATGGCCGCTGAGACGGTCCTCGTCGCCGGCACGGCCAGTCACGTCGGCAAGAGCACGGTTGCTGCCGGACTGTGTCGCCGCCTCGCCGACGCCGGCGTCGACGTCGCGCCGTTCAAGGCGCAGAACATGAGCAACGAGGCGCGGGCGGTCGTCCGACCGGGCGCGGTCCGCGGCACCGACGAACGGGAAGCGCCAGACTCCGCCGACCCCGCCTTCGGCGAGATCGGCGTCTCCCAGTACGTCCAGGCGCGCGCGGCGGACGTTCGGCCGACGACGGACCACAACCCCGTCCTCCTGAAACCCCGCGGCGAGGGCGAGTCCCAACTGGTCGTCGACGGCGTCGCCGTCGGCCACTACGCCGCCGGCGACTACTACGACGCGCACTGGGGCGAGGCGCGCGACGCCGCCGAGGCCGCCCACGCGCGCCTCGCGGCCGCGCACGACGTCGTCGTCGCCGAGGGCGCGGGGTCGATCGCGGAGATCAACTTCCACGACCGCGACCTCGCGAACGTCGAGACCGCGCGCTTCGCCGACGCGCGGATCCTGCTCGTCGCCGACATCGAGCGCGGCGGCGTCTTCGCCTCGATTCTGGGCACGCTGGAACTGCTGCCCGAGGACGTCCGCGAGCGCGTCGTCGGCGTCGCGATCACGAAGTTCCGCGGCGACCGCTCGCTGCTCGATCCCGGGATCGCGGAGATCGAGTCCCGGACCGGCGTCCCCGTGCTGGCGGTGCTTCCGTACGACGACCCCGGCCTCCCCGACGAGGACAGCGTCTCGCTGCCGGCGGCGGGCGAGCGCGAGGTCCGCGGCGGCGACGACGGCGTCCCCGACGATCGGGCGGTCACGGTCGCCGTCCCGCGGCTCCCCCGGGCGTCGAACACCGCCGACGTCGACCCGCTCGTCGACGTCCCGGGCGTCCGCGTCGCGTTCGTTCCCCTCGACGCGTCGGTGTCGAGCGCTGACGCCGTCGTCCTGACGGGCACGAAGAACACCGCCGACGACCTCCGGGCGATCCGGCAGGCGGGCCTCCACGAGCGGTTACGGCGATTCGACGGTCCCGTCGTCGGCCTCTGCGGGGGGTACCAACTCCTCGGGGAGCGCCTCGTCGACGCCGAGTTCGAGGGCACTGAGAGCGACGTCGACGACGGTACGACGATTCCCGGGATCGGTCTGCTTCCCGTCGAGACCGCCTTTTCCCGTCGGAAGCGCGTCGCTCCCGTCGGGTGGACGCTCGACGGGGGCGGTCCGCTCGCGAGCGCGACGGGCACCGTCGAGGGCTACGAGATCCACGCCGGCGAGACGAGACGGGCCGAGACGAGACGGACGGCCGAGACGAGACGGGCCGAGACGCAGACGGCCGAGACGGACTTGTCGCCGCCGGTCCGGTTCCCGTTCGCGAGCGACGGCCGGGAACCGGTGACGCTCGGCGCGGCACGGGGAAGCGTCCTCGGAACCTACCTCCACGGCCTCTTCGAGAACGACGCGGCACGCGAGGCATTCGTCGAGAGCGTGTTCGAGCACGCGGACGCGTCGCGGCCGGCAGGTGGGGTCGGCGCTGACACGCGGGTCGCCGCGGGCGCGCTTGACCCCTACGAGAGCGCCGCAGACCTCGTCGAACCGCTCCCGCTCGACGCGCTCTGTCCCGAGGGCGAAGCGCCCCGCTCCGACGCCGACGGCTGATCCGTCCCGTCGAGACGGAATCAACCCCGAGAATCGGACTCGAAGAGTTTTATTCGCCCGCCGCGACTCCCGGGTATGGTCGAGGCGTTCGCCGTCGCGAGCGGCAAGGGCGGCACCGGGAAGACGACGAGCACGCTGGCGCTCGGGATGGCGCTCGCCGAGCGGTACGACGTCACGGTCATCGACGCCGACACCGGGATGGCGAACCTGCTGTTTCACGCCGGCCTGGACGACGCGGACGTGACGCTGCACGACTTACTCGTCGCCGAGCGCGACGTTCCGATCGAGGCGGCCGTCTACGACCGCTTCGGGATGTCGGTCGTCCCCTGCGGGACGAGCCTCACCGCCTTCGAGGAGGCCGATCCGGGACGGCTCCGGGAGGTGGTCGCCGAGCTCGCCGCCGGGACCGACGTCCTCCTGCTCGACTCGCCGGCGGCGCTCGGTTCGAAGAGCGCGGTCCTCCCCGTCGTCCTCGCCGACCGCGTCGTCGTCGTGCTCCAGCCGACGGTCCCCTCTCTCTCTGACGGCCTGAAGGTCCAGGAGTACGCCCGCTCGTACGGCACCGAGACCGCGGGCGTGCTGTTCAACCGCGTCCGACCCGACGAGGACGTCGAGTCGATCGCCGAGCAGGCCGCGCGCTACTTCGGCGGGACGACGCTCGCGAGCGTCCCCGAGAGCGACGCGGTGCGCGCGGCCCGCCGCGCAGGCGAACCGCTGCTCGCGCACGCGCCGAGAGACCCCGCCGCGGACGCCTTCCACGAGGCGGCGGCGAACCTCGACGTCCGCGCCGGCGACGCCGACGGGGTCGCCGACCGCTTCCGGAGCGCGGTCGTCCCGGACCGACCCTGACGATGGTCGTCGACGGTCACATCCCCGAGGGCGAACTGCGTCGATCCAGGACCGACGCCGACGTCGGGGAGACGCTCGCGACCGTCCTCGACCGCGAGCTCACCGGCTACGTCGTCTTCGAACCGCAGGGCTCGATCCTGCTCGGCGACGGGGAGCGCGCGGTGGTGACCTTCGAGGACGGCGTCCCCGTCCTGGCGTATCACCCCGCGAGCGACGGCGGCGGCGACGACGCGCTCGACGCCCTCTCGGGGAGCCTCTTCCACGCCGCGGTCTACGAGCTCCCGCCCGAGGATCTGGCGGCGGCCCATCGGGTCGAGGAGCTCCGCGTCGACCCGCTCGCGCCGGCGAGACGACTGGCCGCCGACGAGACGCTCCTCGATCGGACGCGCGAGGCCGCGCCCGACGATCGGCTGACGGCGGAGGGCGGGACGAGCGCCGTCGAGGCGTTCCTCGCGGACGCGGAGTCGATCGAGGCGATCCGGGAGCAGGCCCGCGCGGAGGCGGAGTCCCGCGCCGCCGACTGGGGGCTCTCCGAGCAACTCGACGACGACCCGTGAGCGTCGGTCGTCCCTCGAAACGACGATCGTCGGCGGTATGGAAAACGAGACGATATATACGATCGGCTGCCTTATCCCTCCTGTGAGCGTCTTTTCGCTGCTGCGCGCACGAACGGCGTCGGACTTCGCCGACTGGTTCCGCCCCGGCGGAGAGTACCTGCTCCGCGTCGCCGACGGGATGGGCTTTCACACGGGTGACCTCCCGGGGTTCATCGACGAGGCCGAGACGGCGATGCGGGCGGGCCGGACGGGCGCGGACGTCGCGCCCGCGGTGAACCGACTGATCGCCGCCGACCTGTACGCCGACGCCGCGTTCGGCCTCCCCTTTCTGGAGTGGACGCCGGTCTGGTACGAACTCGCCCTGATGGGGCCGACGGCGTACGCGGGCTGGCGGCTCCGACGCGTCGCCGACCAGTACGCGGCGACGATCGACCACGTCTCGCTCCCGCGGTTCAGCCGCCCCGGCGACGTCGTCTCCCGCGGCGCGCCGGCGCTCGACTCGGTCTCGGGGTTCGCCGATCGGTTCGCGTTCGCCGACGCGATCCTCCACCTGGAGTGGTTCGACTACGTCGCCGCCGAGTGCGGGATCGGCGTCCCGCCGGAACTGATCGCGGAGACGCGCTCGCAGACGGTCGGCTACTACACCGGTGACCTCACGATCGAGGACCTGGATCCGACCGTCCGCCGCCTGCAGTACCTGCTCTTCACCGACGACGAGTGGGTTCGCGCGGTCGACGAGCGCTACGGCCTCGGCAGCTCGCTCCTGTCGGTCTGGGAGCAGGTGTGTCGTCGCGAGCGCGAGCGCTTCGGCGGCGTCTGATCGTCCGACCCGTGGGCGACCGCGCTCGCGACGCCCGGACTCACTTGTAGCCGCGGCTCGCCAGGTGATACCGAAGGACGTCTTTCGTCCCCTCGACGAACGGGCCCAGATCGACGGCGTCGGTCCGCTCGCTCAGCGCGCGGAGCCGCCGGTACTCCTCGTTCCACTCGTCCAGTAGTTCCGATTCGAGGCCGCGTTCGACGATGCGGTCGATCAACCGATCGACCTCGGCCGAGACGTCCGCTTCGCCGTCGGCCGCCGGGAGTTCCGCCGGATCGATCACCCCGCGTTCGAGGGCGGCGACGACGACGCCCGAACTGACGTCGCCCTCCCTGAGTTCTCGCTCCCACGTGCTGAGCCAGTTGCCGATCCGAGCCATCCGCTGCCCGGCGTCGACGGCCTCCCTGAGGAGCGAGAGCGATTCGGTGTGATCGGCCGAGGCGTGCATCAGGTCGATGTCGAGGTAACTGAACATCCCCATGTTGTGCGTCTCGTACCGGTCCAGGTCGGCCCTCGTCGCCAGTTCGGGACTGCTGATGACGAGCGTGCTGTACTCGATCGCGGTGAGAATCTGTCTGACGTCGAACCGGAAGAGCGAGGCGTACCTGTCGTACTGTGGCGCGTCCTCCAGACGATCGACGAGCGTCGTCCAGACGTCCCTCGCGAAGGCCACGTACTCCTCGTCGACGCCTTCGCCGTACGTCTCGATCGGTTCCGGCGTGGTGTCGTCGCGCCGGAGCCGAACGAGTCGGGTGATCGCGTCGAACGTCTCGTAATCTCGCCGTTTCTCGACGAGATCGTCGAGGATCGTGACGAACAGGACGAGCATCGTCTTGTTCGTCGCGACCCGCTGGCGGTGCTCGGTATCGACGACCGGCATCGTGTTCTTCGGCGCGAGTCGGTGGACCCACTGCCAGATGAACAGCGGACGCGCCCCCTCGAACGACCGATACTCGGTGACGAGCGACTGGAGGCACGGAGGGAGCTCGTGATCGCGTACCGATCGGAGCAGGTCGGCTGCGCGTTCGCCGTCGACGGAGCGGGCGACACTCTGGGCGGGCTTGCTGCGCGTCACGTTCGAGACGCTCGCATCGGCTGTACCTAAGCGGTGCGGTACTGACAGCGAGACCGACCCCGGTCGTGACCGACACGGATCCGCGTTCCGTCCCCCGATTCTCTCGTTAGATAATCGGCGTCAGAGTTTATATACGAAAACGAACGAACCGACGGTATGACCGATCGAGGCACCCCCGGAGTACGGGGATGACTTCGGGGGCGAAACGGGAGTCGAGTCGAAGCGAAACACCAGCGGTCCCCGCGCCTGAACCGCCCGATAGCGCCGGCGCGTGGTACGCGAAACCGATCCGGGCCCAGTACGAGATAACTCCGGGTGTGGTCGCGACGGTTCGCGACGCCGCCGACGGCGTCGGATTCGCCTATCACCTCCGAGAACCGGCGCTCGGGGCGGACGCAGAGCGGGCGCTGGAGTCGGTGACGGCGTATTTTTCGGGCCTCGAAGTCCGGCGGCCGCTCACCCGCCAGGGAACGGCCGAGCGCGCGGCCGCGGGGATGCCCGCGAAGTACCGCCGCGTCCTCGATCGGCTACTCGACGTCGCTCCCGGCGCACGCCGTCGGATCGAGTACTACGCGCTGTGTGAGTTACGCCTGCTCGGCTCCGTCACGCCGATCGCGCTCGACGACCGCGTCGACGTGGTCGACGTCGAGGGCGAGACCGACGGGGCCCTGGTCGTCCACACCGAGAACTACGCGCCGGCGGTGACGGAGTTCCGCGCGGACGCGCCGTTCGCGACGCGCGTCGCGGGCGAGCGACTCCGCGATTACACCGTCTCCTTCGCCGGCTTCGACGTCGACGTCGTCGTCCACCGCGACCGACTCCTCGGCGACGACCGATTCGACGCGAAGTACGCCGTCCTCGAACCCGACCTCCTGCCCGGCGACGAGGAACTGATCGCCGAGTGCAAAGACCGGATCTGGGAGGCCAACGTCGACGAGGTGGTCGAGGACCGGACGGCGTTCATCCGCGAGCGGGCCCGGGGGTTCCTCTCCCGTCGACTCACCGCCCGCAACACCCGCGCGTGGTTCGAGGCGACGCGCTACCGCGTTCGCGACGCCCTCTCGGCGTACGGGCTCGGCGTCCCGCCCGTCGACCGCCGGTACGCCCAGGACCGCCTCGACGACCTGGTCTACTACGTCCTCCGCGACTACGTCGGCGAAGGGGTCCTCACGGTTCCGATCCGCGACCCCCACCTCGAAGACGTCGAGGCGAACCGGGTCGGCGAGCGGATCAAGGTCGTCCCCCGCGCCGACGTCGTCCGCGCGGGCGAGCGCGTCCCGACCAACCTCGCCTTCGAGGACGAGACGAGCTTCGTCAACGTCGTGACCCAACTCGCCGCCGCCGACGGCGTCGAACTCAGCGCCAGTCAGCCCTCGGCGAAGGTGAACCTCCGCCCCGAGGGCGTCGCCCCCGACGCCTCCGGCCACGGAGAGACGATCCGGTGCGCCGTGGCGCTGCCGGTGATCTCCGAGGACGGCCCGCACGTCTCGATCCGCAAGCAGGCGTCGTCGCCGCTGACGCCGATCGACCTCGTCGAGTTCGGGTCGATCCCGATCGAACTGGTGACGCTCCTGTGGCTGCTGTACGAGCACCACCGCGTCGTGCTGTTCTCGGGACCGACCGGCGCGGGCAAGACGACGTTAATGAACGCCCATATGCCCTTCATCCCGTACGACCACCGCCCGATCAGCATCGACGAGGGCTCCCGCGAGGTGTACCTGCCGCACGAGACGGGCGTCTCGCTGACGACGCGCGAGCACGAGAACGCGTACAAGCGCGTCTCGATGGCGGACCTGATGACCGAGGCGAACTACCTGAATCCCGACGTCGAGGTCATCGCCGAGGTCAACACGCCCGAGTCGTTCGAGACCTTCGCTGAGGTGCTGAATACGGGCCACGGCGTCGTGGGCACCACGCACGCCGAAGACATCGAGACGCTCGTCAACCGCGTCGTCGAGCAGGGCCTGCCCGTCTACCTCCTGCGCGAACTCGACCTCGTCGTGTTTCCCCGACGAGTCGACGGCGAGCGCTACGTCGGCTCGGCGGTCGAACTCCTCACCGAGTCCGAGTACGGAGAATTGCCGGCCTCCGCGCGGACCGGCGTCGTCGAGAAGGACGGCACGACGCTGTACTACAACACGCTGCTGTGGCGCGAGACCGACGGCTCCTTCGCGATGGCCTACGACCACCCCCAACTCGGCGGCGAGAACGCCGCGACTGCGGGCGAGACGCACCACAGCGCGCTCCGCGTCTTCCACCGCATTGCCGCCGCGACCGACAGCGACGTCGCGGAGGTCGAACGCGAGTTCCGGCGCAAGCGCGGCTACGTCGAGTACCTCCTCCGGGAGGGCGAACGCGACGTCGACCGGCTGTTCGGGTTCCTCTCGGACCTCCGGACCGACGAGGCCGCGACCGTCGAGCGCGTCCGACGACAGCGGGCGCACCGGACTCGGACGGACGGCGGCGCTCGGAACGTTGATCCGAGTGAGTTCGGCGGCGGCGTCGGCGGCTTCGACGACCCCGACGATCTCGACGGCATCGACGCCCGCGGCGACGCCGCTGTCGACGACACGTGCCGGAGCGACCGCCCGTGAGCGGTCCGGACACGGCGCGGTCGGCGGTCACGGACGGGCCCCGGAGCCGCGGCGATCGATCGATGCCCCACGCGGACCGCTCTCTCGGCCCGCTCGACCGGGCGGCGTACGCCCTGTTCGCCAGCCGCGCGGACTCGCGGAGACACGAGCGGGATCGGCGCGCGTACCGCGGCACCAACGTCACGGTCGCCTTCGATCTCTATGTGGCCCGCGTCTACGCGCTCTCGTGGGCGCTCGCACTGCTCGTCGCTTGCGTGGTCGTCGGGATCGGACTGCTTCTTCCCACCGGCGTCGTCGAAGCGACAGCGGCGGCCGCCCTCGAACGAATCGGTCGCTTCGGCGGTGAGGCGAGCGGGCCGGCGGTGCCGGAACGGATCGTTCTCTCTCGGACGGAAGTCGCCGCTGCGGTCGGCGTCGTCGGAGCACTCGTCGCCGCGGGCGTCCACCTCGTCGTCGTCTACGCCGCCGGTCGCTACCTCCGCTGGCTCTCCGCGGCGCGGCGCGCGAACATCGGACGGACGCTCCCGAGCGCGGTCCGCTATCTGAACGTCCTCGCATCCGGCAGCGACGGGCGACGAGCGATGCTTCGCCGCGTCGCCGACACCGACGCCTACGGTGAGACGGCCGTGGCCCTCCGGAAGGCGCTCAACACCGCCGCGATGACGGGCAACGTGGACGAGGGGCTGCGCCGGGTCGCCAGAGACACCCCGGCGCAGGACAGCCTCGCGCCGTTCCTCCTGAAATTCCGCGAGCACGCCGATCAGGGATCGAACGCGCTCAGAGAGTACCTCTCGATGGAGAGCCGGATGCTGCGCCACCAGCAGGACAGAGACCGCCAGCGCGCGGCGGGATTTCTCGAACTGCTCGCGGAACTGTTCGTCGTGCTGCTCGTCCTGCCGGCGCTGCTCGTGATCGTGCTCACCGTGATGAGCATCGTCGCGCCCGGGCTCTCCGCGCCCGTGCGGACGCCGTTCGGCTCCGTCACGCTCCGCGCGCTAGTCGTGTACGGGAGCGCCGCGTTCATCCTCCTGGTCGGGGGCGCGACCGCCGCGCTCGTCTCCCGGCTCCGACCGCCGGATCAGCACGTCGTCTACCGCCGCCCCGCGAGCACGCTCGATAGCCTCCGGACGGCGACGCGGAACCCCGCGAGCGCGGCCGTCGCGTTCGCGCCGATCGGGATCGCGGCGTTCGTCGCGGCAGTCAGTCTGGGCGTCGACACCGTCGTCTCGCTGCTCGTCGGCTACGTCGGCTTCTCGATCCCGGTCGGTATCGTCGCCGTCCGCCGCGCCCGACTCGACGACGCGAAGGACCACGAGTTGAAGGACTTCGTCCACGCCGTCTCCGGGCACGTCAACCTCGGCCGGCCGTTCTCGGCGGCGGTGGATCACGTCGCGCGGGACGTGGACCTGGGGCCGCTGAACCGCGACGTCGCGGACCTCTCGATGAACCTCCACCTCACGACGCCCGGCGACGCGGAGACGGACCTGCGGACGGCCGCGCTGGATCGCTTCGTCGAGCGGGTCGGGACGCCGATGGCCGAACAGACCGTCGGCCTCGTGATCGGCGCGCTCGACGCCGGCAGCGACACCGGCGTCGTCTTCGAGACGCTCCAGGGCGAAGTGGGGCGGCTCTACCACGAGAAGCGGGCGCTCCGCTCGGGGATGCTGGTCTACGTCGCCGTCGGGTGGACGACCGCGCTGCTGGTGATCGGTATCAGCGTCGCGACGAGCGCCAACGTCTTCGCGGGGTTCGACCGCCTCTCGACGATGTCGGAGCTCTCGGGCGTCGCGGTCGATCCCGGCGCGGTCGACCTCGCGCGCGACCAGTACCGCGTGTACGTGACGACGCAGGCGACGATGCTCGCCGCCGGCTGGTTCTCCGGGGTCGCCAGCCGCGGACAGTACGAGGCGTTGCTCCACTCGGGCTGTCTCGTCGCCGTCTGTCACGTCGTCTTCACGGGAATGGGATTGGTGTGAGTCCGGATCGGCGTCCGGATCCCGCCGTCACGGCAACCCCCCGTCGGGCGGACCGCGCACAGGCGGCGGTCGTCGGCGTCGCGATTCTCCTGGGGCTCACCGTCCTCGCGGTGGGCGGACTGACCGCGACCGCGGGATCGATCGTCGAGGACGGCGCCGCGTCGGCGTCGGCGACCCGCGTCGGCGACGACCTCGAAACCGCGCTCGGCCCCGGAACCGGCGAGCGGGAGACGACCGTCGAGTTGGCGAGCGGGACGATCGAAGTCGTGAACCGGACGGTGTGGCTCCTCGACGACGACGGCGTCGTCTGGGCGGGCCACGCCGGGGCCGTCGTCTACGCCGACGGCGACCAGCGGGTGACGGGGTTCGCGGGAGCCGTCGTCCAGAGCGACCCGCGTCGCAGCCGGGTGTCCGCCCCGAGTCGGATCGCCGCCGCCGAGGGACGACTGTACGTCGGCGTGCCCGTCCTGAACGCCAGCGGCGCGGACGGCGTCTCGACCGGCGACCACCGGCTCGCGGTGACGCTCCGGACCGACGGCGAGGCCGCCCGCCAGCGACTTCCGACGTCCTCCTACCGAATCGCTATCGAGACGTCGACGCCGGCGGCGTGGGAACGGCACCTGCGGGAGCGCGGCGCGACCACGACCCGCCGGGACATCGACGGCGACGGGACTCCGAGCGTCGTGGCGTCCTTCGAGGGCGAACGGACCGTCCACCTCGTCGTCCACGACGTCCGACTCGACCTGGCGGTGGGACGGTGAATCCGAGACGTGTCGGCCCAGCGGAACCGCAACCGTCCGACCGGGGGCTCTCGCCCGTCGTGGGGAAGACGCTCGAACTCGGCGTCGGCGTGCTGTTCGTCGCCCTGCTGACGGCGACGTTCTTCGGTGGCGTCGCTCCCGACTACCGGGCGAGCGTCGGAACCGAACTCGGCGACCGAACGCTCGTCGCGGCCGCCGAGCGGACGGAGGCCGCGGTCCCACCGGACGACGCCGTCCGGATCGACCGCCGCGCCGGGCTTCGGCTCCCCGAGACGATCCACGGCGACCCGTATCGGGTCGTCGCCGGACAGGTCGACGGGGTGCCTGTCCTGACACTCCGCCATCCCGACGAACGGATCGGTGGACGGCTTCGCCTCTCCCTTCCCGACAGGACGGTCGTCAGCGGCGCCGCCACGAGCGCGTCGCCGTCGTGGATCCGGGTCGTCGGGAGCGAGGAGCGCGGAATCCGCGTCACGCTCGGTGACGGCGCGACCGCGGCGGGGGAGCGATGACCGCACGCGCCCAGGCCAACCTGATCGGCTTCGCCGTCGCGCTCGTCGTCGTGACGACCGTGACGGTGGCGGGGGCCACGCTCGCCAACGACGCGCTCGCCGACGCCGACCGACAGCCGGAAGCCACCCGTGCCGCCGAGGCGCTCGCGGCGCACCTCGTCGACGACGACGCGGCACACACGCGCGGTCGAAACGCGCTCCGAGCCGGTCCCGTCTCGAACCTGACTGCGGCGGCGCTCGACGACGCGGTGCCGCCGATCCGGGGGCGGTCGGTCCGCGTCTCGCTGGGCGGAGACGTCCTCCTCGAACGCGAGGGTTCGGACGGGCCGGTCGACGCTCGTGCCGTCCGGATCGAGCGCCGCGTGCGGGTGGTGGAGTCGACTCCGCGAGCCCGACGCGTCGGGCTGGACGACCGAAGCGAGGTCGTCGTCGACGACCACGACGGTCGGGTGTCGATCCACGTAGAGACGGGTCGGTTTCGGACCCTCACGACCGTTCGCGCCGGTGGCCGCGTCGTCCTCCACGATCCGTCGGGGCTCGACGGCAGCTACGACGTCTCGGTCCCGCGGCGGCGGCCGCTCACCGTGAAGTTCGAGTCCAGCGGCCGCGGGGGCGGGACCGCGACCGTCGGGTGGACCGCGCGAACCGGAACTGTCGAACGGCTGGTGGTGACCGTCGGTGCGTGAGGGCGATTCGAGTGGTCGACTCATCGCCGACCGCGCCGCGCGACGACCTGCCGAGGACCGCGCCCAGCTCGCGACCTCCCTGGTCGAGGCGGCCGTCGGAGCGATGCTGATCCTCTCGGTCGTCGCCGGGTTCCTCTGGGTTCCGGCCGAGCAGGCGGGGACGAGCGCCGAAACGACGCTCGACCGGACCGCCGCGGACGCGCTGGCGGTCCTCGACGCGGAGTCCCCGGTCGGAGAGGGACGAAGTCGTCTCTCGGCGGCCTGCCGCTCAGAGCGCGCGTTCGCGGTCGAGGCGGGCGCGCTCGACGACCGCCTCGACGTGGTGCTCCCGACGTCGGTCTTCGGTCGCGTCGAGACGCCGCACGGGACTATCGGCGCGCCGAAGCCGAACGGGGCTCCCAGCGGGCGCGCGGCGCTCCCGACGGGCCGCTGTACGGTCACCATCCGGGTGTGGTACGTGTGAGCCGCCGATCGCACCCGTTTCGCCGAGGGGCGACCGACGACCGCGACGCCGACCGCGCACAAGTCGTCCTCGTCGCCGCCGCGGTCGTCGCGGTCGCGTTCCTCTCGATGACGCTCGCCTACGCCCAACTGGGCTACGACGCCGATCGGACGGGGGCCGGCGCGGTCGAGGTCGCCTCGATCGGGGGGATCGAACGCGACCTCGCGGCGTCGTTCCGCGCCGCGGTCCGCGACGAGGCGGGAGACGACAGTGTCGATGGCGGCGAAAACGCCGACTCGCGGCGAGAACGTGGCGTCGTCGCGGAACGGATCCGAGCCGACGTCTCGGCGGACGTCGATCGGCTGGCGGAACGACACGCCGGGGAGAGCCGATCGCTCACAGTGACGTTCGCCGATGCGGCCGCGACGGCCTGGGCCGAAACGAACTGTCCCGGCGGCCCGGGACGGGCGTTCGGGCCCTGTCGGTCGGTCGACGGCGTCGTCCTGCAGGAGCGAGCCGGCGAGGCGACGCCGGTCGCCGCCGCGTTCCGGATCCAGGTCGTCTCGCCGGCCGAATCGACGACCGCGACGGTCGTCGTTTCGGCGGTGTGAACCCCTCTTGGCGACTTCGAGTTCTCTCCGGGGCGGTCCTACCCGCCGAGCGCCGCGAACAGCGTGTAAGATCCGACGTAACTGACGGTGATGACGGCCGCGAAGGCGACGCCGCCGAGCAGCGGCCGACGGAGGCGAACGAGCCAGTAGAGCGCGGCGAACATCACGCCCTCGGCGGCGACGATGAAGACGGGGACGGTTCCGAGCATCGCGAACGGTGCGAACTCGTACCGCCAGATCCCGGCGAAGTGCGCGCCGTACTCGAAGAACCCCACGAGAACCATCGCGGAGACCGACGGACCGACCGTCGCGGCGATCGGTCCGGCCGCGTCGTCGAGGCGACGACCGAGATAGCCGAAGTACGTGATAACGAGCGCCCAGGACAGCGGCATGTATAATGGCGAGCCGAGAAGCATCGGCAGGGAATCCGGATAGACGAGCGAGCCGGTCGAGACGAGAAACGCGTCGACGCCGACCTCCAGCACGCCCGCGACGCTGCCGAGGACGAACACGTCCCGGACGTCCGAAAAGCGGATCGCGATCCCGATTCCGATGGCGTACAGCAGGCCGTTGTAGACGTAGGTCAGCCACAGCGGCGTCTCGAAGAGGACCACGTGACCGAAGACGAGCAGGTTCACTCCGATCCAGCCGATCACCTGCCGATCGGACGGTAGGAGGGCGTTCCAGTGGCCGGCGAGGCGCGTCGAAGCCGTCGTTTCGCGTATTCCGCTCATACGAGCTGTGCCAGTCGATCATCCGGCGCGATAGTAAAACTTCGCTCGGTGGGTTATCCGACCGTCGCTATGGTTTGTTATATAATTTATGCATCACGAACCGGCTATCTCGTCGGCGGTTCCCCACCTTCGTCAGCCGATTGTCCGATCCGTCTACCGACTGGTGGTTTGATGTATCAGGGATTCCTCGGGACAAGACGACCCGCCTACGTATGCCGTGGGAACTCACTGCGACGTCTGCCGCCGGATTCGCGACTCTCGTGGTCTACGCAGCCCTGGCACTCGCCGGATGGCGGAACTGGGCCGCCCGATGCGGCCCCGAGGTCACCGTGATGATGGCCGTCATCGGCCTCTCGGCGTTCACGTACTCGGTCCAACTCGGCTACGACGTCGTCTCGGCGCAGGTGTTCTGGTGGAAGCTCACGTTCGCGCTCTCGACGTTGGCCCCGTTCCTCTGGCTGGTCTTCGTCGTCCAGTACGTCAGCCGCTCGGAGTGGCTGACGCCGCGACGGGCGGCGGCGCTCGCCCTCGAACCGCTCGTGATGCTGTTCGCGATCGCGACGAACTCGGTTCACGGACTCGTCTGGACGGTCCCCGCGGAGGCCGTCGCCGCGCCCGGTTCGGCGGTCGAACTCGCGTTCGGTCCACTCTACTACGGTCACCTGCTCGTCGCCTACGTCACCGTCACGATCGGAATGGGGATGATCCTCCTCGTCGGGATCCGCTGGTCGCTCGTCTACTGGAAGCAGGTACTCGTGCTGCTGGTCGCTCCGTTGCCGTCCTTTCTCTCGAACATCGCGTTTATGTTCGGCGTCAGTCCGGTGCCGTCTCTCGATCTGACGCCGTTCACGTTCACGTTCACGGGGCTGCTGCTGGTGCTCGGGCTCTACCAGTTCGACCTGCTCGAACGGGTTCCGATCGCGCGCCGCCAGGCGCTCGAGTCGATGGGCGACGGCCTCGTGGTGCTCAACTCCGACCGGGTCGTCGTCCAGACCGACGACATCGCCCGTCGGATCCTCGACCCACCGCCGAGCGTCGGATCTTCGATCGACGAGGCGTTCCCGGAGACGCCGTTCGAACAGCTCCACGGCACCACCGTGACGGACGCGAACAACCTGGCGTACGACATCCGCGTCTCGGAACTGACCGACGAGCGCGGCGGAAAGATCGGGTACGCGCTGGCGCTCCGGGACGTCACCGGTCGACATCGGTACGAACAGCGTCTCGAGGTCGCCAACCGGGTTCTGCGGCACAACCTTCGGAACGACATGAACGTCGTCCGCGGCTACGCCGACATCGTCGCTACCGGGTCCGACGTCGACACCAAGCGAGCCGCACGCTCGATCCTCGACCGGACGGACGACCTCCTCACCGTTAGTGACAAGGCCCGAAAAGTGTCCGAACTCGACGATTCTCACGCACAACCGGCGACGAACCACGACGTCTCCGCGATCGTCGCCGGCGTCGTCCACCAGGCGAGACGAACGTACCCGGACGCGACGTTCGCGTTCGTCGGCACACCGAACGTCGAGGTCGAACTACCCGACGCCGGCTCGGTCGCGACGGCCCTCGAAGAACTGATCGAACTGCTCGTCGGTCAGGCGGACGACGAGGACGGGAAAGTCACGATTCAGGTCAGCGTCGAGCGTCGCGACGGCGTCGTGATCCGGATCGAGTCAGACGGTCCACCCATTCCCGCGGTCGAGCGCGAAACGCTCTCTGCGGGGTCTGAAACGCCGCTGCAACACGCCGAGGGGTTGGGGCTGTGGCTCGCGTACTGGTGCGTAATCGAGAACGGCGGGGAGCTCACCTTCGGGGACGGTTCCGACGAGGGACCCGACGCGAGCGAGCGGGGCTCGGACTCCGTGACCGGCGTGGTGGTCCTCACGTTCCCCGGAGGGAAGCGGTAAGCCGTCGGCTCGGCGGTTTGCTCTCCGAGAGCCAGGTAGCTTTTCTACGCTGTCGCCGTGGTACGACCGTGGACGGAGAGACCGCCCGACGAGTCGCGTTCGCCCTCCTCGCCGTCGGCGCGCTCGCTGCTGCCGCTGCGACTATCGACACCACGGTGACCGGCGGCACCGGCGGCGGCTTCGGCGGTGCGTCGGGAGCCCCGGACGCCGAACCGCCTGATCCGGTGTTCGGTCCTCCCGCAGGGACGGGAACCGCTCACGTCGGAACGATTTGCGTTCCGGTGCTCGCTCGGCCGCCGGTCGTCGTCGGACTGCTCGTCGCGCTCGGCGTCGGTCACTACGCGGTCTACCGCCGGACGGGAACGCGCGCTTCGGTGATCGCCACCGCGGCAGCGGTCGGACTTCCGCTGGTCGCCCTCTGGGGGATCCTCGTCGCCTGCCGCCTGGATTTCGCGTTCGAGATCCCCGAGTTCGGAACGCCCGACGGGTTCCCGATGTCGACGGGCGGTGGCGGATTCGGATCGGGTGCGGCAGGTGACGGATCGGTCGCGACCCCGACGGTCCTCTTCGGACTGCTGCTCCTGGTGGCGCTCGCCGGTGCGGTTATCCTCCTGCTCGCGACGACGACTGGCCGAGAGCGCGACGCCGACGAGACGACGGACGGGCCGGTGGCGGAACCGTCGGCGGACGTCCGGGGCGTCGGCGCGGCCGCCGGGACCGCGGCGGATCGGATCGAGGCGGACGCCGACGTCGGCAACGAGGTGTACCGCGCGTGGGTCGAGATGACCGCCCACCTCGACCTCGACCGCCCGCAGAGCAGCACGCCCGGCGAGTTCGCCGCGGCCGCGGTCGACGCGGGGATGGATCCCGACGACGTCGACGAACTGACCCGGCTGTTCGAGGCGGTCCGCTACGGGGACGAGCGCGTGACCGACGCGCGCGCCGACCGCGCCGTCGCCGCGCTCAGACGCATCGAATCGGCGTACGCCGGTGACGAGCCGTGAGCGACTACGCCTTCCTCGCCGTCGTCGGAGCGGGGGCGGTCCTCCTCGGACTCGCAGGTCTCGCGGGCGTCGTGGTCCCCGGCGTGAGCGCCTCGTTCGCGTTCGTCGTGCTCGTCGGGATTATCGCCGGCATCCAGGGGCTTCGGTACGCGCTCGGCCGCCGCGAGGTGAACGTCGTCGAGACCGAGACGGGGACGCCGGAGTCCCGGTACCGCGTGCCCGCCCCGGGCGACGACGATTGGCGCACCGCGAGCCATCGAGGGCCGCGCCCCTCGACACGTCGCGGCCGAGACCGATCTACCCGCACCGCCGGGTTCAGCCGTCGGCACCCGCGCACGTTGCGCCAGCGCATTCGCGACGTCGCTGTCGAGACGATCGGGCTCCGCGAACACTGCTCGGCCGAGCGAGCCGAGCGGGTCCTCGATACGGGAGACTGGACTGACGATCCAGTCGCGGCTCGATTTCTCGGGGCCGACGTCCCCGTCTCGCTGTCGACGCGACTCCGGTTCGTCTTCTCCAGGTCGTCGTATCTCGCCCGGGCGCTACGGACGCTCGACGCCGTGGAGGCGCTCGACGCCCGCGAGGGATCGGTGCTCCCGGCGGATCGAGACGCATCGGCGCTACCGATGGACCGAGACGCCTCGCTGGAGTCGGCGGATCGAGACGCCTCGCTGGGGCCGGACGAGCGGGATGACTCGCTGAGGCCGGACGAGGGTGTTTCGGACGACGTCGCTGCCGGGACGGAGGGTCGCGGGTGAGTCGTTCCTTCGACACCAACCGATGGGTCGGCATCGAGGGCGCGGCGCTGCTCGCCGGGGCGCTCGGCGCCGTGCTGCAGCGCCCGGCGCTCCTCCTCGTCGCCGGCCTCGGTGTCGCGTACACGGCCTACGCCTGGTTCGGCGACGCGCCGGAACCCTCGCTGTCCGTCGAACGGCGCGTCGAGGACGACTCGCCCGATCCGGAGTCCACCGTCGACGTGTCTCTCACGGTTCGGAACACCGGTACACGGACCCTCTCCGATCTCCGATTCGTCGACGGCGTCCCGCCGGGACTGACGGTGACGGACGGATCGCCGCGGCTCGGGACGGCGCTGCGCCCCGGCGCTTCGGTGACGTTCTCCTACGCCGTCGAGGCGGTGCGGGGCTCACACACCTGGGAGCCGCTCACCGTCGTGGCCAGAAACCCCGCCGGCGGCCGCGAGCGCAAGATCGAGATCGACCCCGACGAGCGGACGACACTGTCGTGCACGCCGCCGCTGGAGGCGACCGACGACCTCCCGCTCCGCGGGCTGACGACGCCCTACGCGGGCCGGGTCGCCACGGACGTCGTCGGCGCGGGGCTGGAGTTCGCCTCCACGCGTGCGTACCGCCGCGGCGATCCGCTCAGCCGGATCGACTGGAACCGCTACGCCGGAACGGGGAAACTGTCGACCGTCGAGTTCCGTCAGGAACGGGCGGCCGCGGTCGTCCTCCTGATCGACGCCCGCGACGTCGCCTACGTGGCCGCCGACCCGGAGCACAGACACGCCGTCGAGCGCAGCGTCGACGCCGCGAGACGGGCGTTCGCGTCGCTGCTCGACACCGGCGACCGGGTCGGGATCGCCGCGCTGTCGCCGGTCGACTGCTGGCTCCCGCCGGGCGCGGGGCGCGACCACCGGAGTCGGGCCCGGGAACTCCTCGCCTCTCATCCCGCGCTCGCGCCGGCGCCGCCGGAGCAACCGCACAGCACGGCGCGCGACGTTCAGCGCCTGCGCCGCCGACTCCCGGCCGACGCGCAGGTGCTCTTCTTCTCGCCGCTGGTCGACGACCACGCGATGGAGGCCGCCCGTCGTCTCGACGCCTACGGGCACCCGGTCACCGTCGTCTCGCCGGACGCCACGACGGACGGGTCACTCGGCCGGCGGATCGCCCGGCTGGAACGGCGGAACCGCCTGATTGGGCTCCGGCGAGCGGGAGTCCGCGTCGTCGACTGGGGCGACGAATCCCTCGCGAAAGAAGTCGTTCGCGCTCGACGGCGGTGGTCGCGGTGACGGGTCCACCGCGGCGTCCCTCGATGCTCGGAACGTCGGTCGCGCTCTTCGCCGGGTTCGCGTCGCTGCTCGGCCTCGCACTCACCTCGATCGAGGCGCTCGCCGTCGGTATCGCCGGCCTCGCCCTCCTCGCAGTCGGCCTGTTCGCGCCCGTCCGGCGTCTCGTGACGATCGCCGGCGGGTGCTTCCTGCTCGCGTTGCTCGTCGCGGGAATCCGCGGCGGCGGGGCCGAGCCGCTGCTGGTCGCAGCGCTCGGAGCGGTCCTCGCGTGGGACGTCGGCGAGTTCGCGACCGGCGTCGGCGAACAACTGGGCCGGGACGCCGACACGGCGCGACTGGAGACCGTCCACGCGGCGACGAGCCTCCTGGTCGGGGTCGTCGGCGCGGGCGTCGTCTACGGCGTCTACCTCGCCGCCGGCGGCGGTCAGCCGACCTCTGCAGTCGTCTTGCTCCTGTTTGGGGCGGTCGTGCTCGTGGCAGTGCTTCGGCATCGGCCGGGGTGACGCGGGCCAGTCGCGGAGTAACACGGGCCAGTCGCGGAGTGGCGCGGACCGGCAGCCCAGAATCACTCCGGGACCGTCTCGGCGTCGACGGTCGGCACTTCGACCCGGTCGAGGACGTCCGCGACGACGTCGGCGGCGTCAACGTCGTCGACCCGCGCGTCCGGCGTCAGCACCAGTCGGTGGGCGAGCACCGGCCGGGCGATCCGCTTTACGTCGTCGGGAGTGACGAACCCCCGACCGGCCAGGATCGCCTGAGCCCGCGCCGTCTCCAGGAGCCGCTGCGTCCCGCGCGGGGAGACCCCGACGTCGACGCGCCGGTCCGTCCGGGTGGCGCGCGCCACCTCGGAGATGTATTCGAGCACGTCTTCGTCGACGCGGACGGACTCGGGCGCTTCTCGCAGCTCACGGACTGACTCGTGATCGAGAACGGACTCGACGGTCGGACTGCGGGAGTCGCGGCCGACCCGACGGCGCAGCAGTTCGACCTCGCCCGCTGCGTCGGGATAGCCGATCTCGGTCTGGACGGCGAAGCGGTCGATCTGCGCCTCGGGAAGGGGAAACGTCCCCTCACTCTCGACGGTGTTCTGCGTCGCGATGACGAAGAAGGGGTTCGGGAGGTCGTGCGTCTCGCCGTCGACGGTCACCTGCCGCTCCTCCATCGCCTCCAGGAGCGCGGCCTGCGTCTTCGGCGGCGCGCGGTTGATCTCGTCGGCGAGGACGACGTTCGCGAAGACCGGCCCCTCGCTGAACTCGAAGCTCCGATCGCGCTCGTCGAAGACGTTCGTCCCCGTGACGTCGGAGGGCAGCAGATCCGGGGTGAACTGCACGCGCGAGAACGAGAGCCCCAGCGCGGTCGCGACGCTCCGGGCGGTGAGGGTCTTCCCGGTCCCGGGGACGTCTTCCAAGAGGACGTGTCCGCGGGCCAAGAGCCCGAGGAGGACGCGTTCGAGGAACCGATCGTCGGCGATGACGGCGGTCGAGACCGCGTCGTGGACGGCCTCGCAGGCGGCGGTCGCGTCGTCGATGTCCATACGCGAGTCTGCCCCCGCGGCGGCTTAAGCCGGTCGCCGTGACGGATCGGTCGCGCGCTCGCCGCGGTCCGCCAAAATCGAAACCGATTAAACGCGTCGTCGATCATCTGTGGGTGTAGCCGAGGTAGCCTAGCCTGGCCAAGGCGGCAGATTCGAAATCTGCTGTCCATTCGGACACGTGAGTTCAAATCTCACCCTCGGCGCTCCTGATGATCAACCCGGAGCAGCGCGTCTCGTCGCGCTGCGGGACGCGTTGATTGTGGCCGTAGGGGTAACGTGAGATTTGAACCCGACGAGTCGCAGCCCACACAGCGAACGGAGTGAGCGAGCAGGACCGACTCGGCTCGGTTCAAATCTCACCTTGGCGCTCCTGAAGATCAACCCAGAGCAGCGCGTCTCGTCGCTTCGCTTCGAAAAACGATCGATCGACTGCGACCTCGACGCTGTCTCCCACTTTTCACTTTCACTCTACTAGGATGGCTTACATACCGGTTCCGTCCGAACCCGGAGGTATGCACGCGACGGCAGTCGAAAAGTCGAACTCGAAGGCGGACCGCATCGGATCGACCCGGCGGATCGACGTCACCGACGTCGCGACCGCGCAGGTGGCCGAGTACGCGCAGCGTCGATTCGCCGAGGGCGACGCCGAAGTCCGCTTCGAGCGACGCGGCGGCTGGACGTACCTCGTCGAAGACCGCTGAGGAAGCGGTACCGACCGCCGGTGCGCGGCGACGACCGCCGGCGAGAGACTACGACAGTCTTCTCAGTCGTCGGCCAGCGTCGCGCCCTCCGATTCGGTATCGGGTTCGACGGCGGCGCTCCCGAGCAGTCGGTCGAGCGCCTCGACCATCGCGTCGACGCTGCAGCGGGTGATGTCCGAGTCGGAGGTGGCGACGGTGACCGTCCGGTCGCCCTTCGACATCTCCACCTCGACGGTGACGACGGCGTCGGTGCCGCCGGTGATCGCGTCGACGTGGTACGATTCCAGTTGCGCGTCGGCCTCGGAGCCGAGCGCGGCGCGGACCGCCTTGACAGCGGCGTCGACGGGGCCGCTCCCGGTCCCGGAGGCGACGCGCTCCTCGTCGCCGACGCGGAGGCGGACCGAGGCGGTCGGCGTACCGCCGCCAGACGCGGCGGTGAGATCGAGCAGTTCGACGTACCGCTCGCGCTCGCGTCCCTGGACGTCCTCCGCGATCGCCAGCAGGTCGGCGTCGGTGACGCGCTTGTCGCGGTCGCCGAGGCGCTTCACGCGTTCGACGACTGCGGCGAGTTCCTCCTCGGAAACCTCGACATCGTGTTCTTCGAGCGCGGCGCGCACGCCGGCGCGACCGGCGTGCTTGCCGAGGACGAGCCGGCGCTCGCGACCCACCAGTTCCGGTGGATAGGGCTCGTACATCGTGTCGTCCTTGAGCGTCCCGTCGGTGTGGATGCCGCTCTCGTGGGTGAAGGCGTTCTCGCCGACGACCGCCTTGTTCGGCGGCAGCGGGACGCCCGTCGCGTGGGAGACCTGCTGTGCGAGGTCGTAGAGGTCCTCCAGTTTGGCCGTCTCGACGCCGTAGCCGTGCGAGAGGGCGATGGCGACCTCTTCGAGCGCGACGTTGCCGGCGCGCTCGCCGATGCCGTTGATCGTGCCGTGGACGAGGTCCGCGCCGGCCGCGAGGCTGGCCCAGACGTTCGTCATTCCCAGTCCGAGGTCGTCGTGCGTGTGCGTCGACACCGGGCCGAGCTCGGCCAGTCGCGAGACGTACTCGTAGGCCGTCTCCGGCGTGGCGTGCCCGACGGTGTCGGCGAAGCAGGACCGGTCCGCGCCGGCGTCGAGCGCCTCGCGCATCAGGCGTTCGAGGAAGTCGAGGTCGGCGCGGGAGCCGTCCTCGCCGATGACCTCGACCCAGAGGCCGTGGTCCTTCGCGTACTCGACCAGTTCGGCGGTGTTTTCGACCACCTCGTCGTGGGTCGTGCCGACCTTCCGCTCGATGTGCTTGTCGCTGGCGGGGACGACGATCGTCACGCCGTCGACGTCGCAGTCGAGCGCGAGGTCGATGTCGTTTTGCACGCCCCGAGCGAAGCTCGTCACCGTCGCGTCGAGGTCGAGCGCGGTCACCTGGCGGATGGTCTCGCGCTCGCCCTCGCCGGTGCAGGCGCTGCCGGCCTCGATGAACTCGATGTTCGCTCGGTCCAGCGAGCGCGCGATGTCGGCCTTCTCGTCGGGCGTCAGCGACACACCCGGGGCTTGCTCGCCGTCGCGCAGTGTCGTATCTAGAAGCTGTACGGAGTCGTCAGAATCCACGGTGGATGCTAAGGGGTTGTTGGGGTTACCCCCGAATAAATCGACCACGAGTCATGTGCTCACACGGACTGTGGTCGTGCAGGTATTTAAATTACACTTTCCCGGCGGCCGGGTGCCCGACGATCCCCAAGCAGCCGGTTACTCGACGATCCGGACGGTGTCGCCGATCTCGACGTCGTCCGCGGCCCCGGCCGGGAGTTCGACGACGGTGTCTGCGACCGCGGCACCGAGTCCGCGCCACGACCGGAGACGCTTTTTTTCTCGGACTTCGTCGTCGACGAGCCACAGCGCGTCGAGGTCGAAGGGGACGAAGACCATATGGAGGTCGCGCTCGTCGGCGTCGCCGAAGGTGAACACCATCGCGTAGTCGTCCGGGATCGACCGCCTGAACATCAGCCCTCGCGCTCGCGAGAGAAACGTGTCGACGACGTCGACGTCGCTCGCGAGGGTCTGCACTCCCGTCTCACCGTCGTGTTCGACTCGCACAGGTTCCGGTCTGTGCCCGATGGGATAAAACGTCTGGCGACTGCGTTCTCCGTCCGCCCACCGGACCGGCAGCCACTCGCTGACCGTCGGATTCAACTCCGCGCCCGCCGAGTCCCCGTGTATGGAGGAGACGCCAACGGGCACGCCGGTCGGCGTCGACGACCCCTACGAACACGCCGGGCTCTGCGATCACCTCACCGACGACGGCCGCTGTCGGTTCGCGCTCACACGTGCGGGTGACGATCCCGAATTCTCGGCCGCCCGGCGCGCGGCGGACTACGACTGCGTCGCGGCCGAGGAAGATCGGCAGTTCCGCGACTGCCCGCACTACCGTTCGACCACCGACGGCCGCGAGTGCGTCCGCTGCGGCCTCGAAGCGGTGCGGATCGCCCACGACGACTCGCGGCCGCTGCTGGAGGAACACCACCTCTCGTACGGGGGCGGCGGCGACGGCGTCGGCCGTGCGGATCCCGACGCGAACGGCTCCGGGGGGGCCGACGAACCGAGCCACGAGATCACCGTCGCGCTCTGCCGGTGGTGTCACGCGAAGATCCACCGCTCGTTCGCTCGCATCGACGACGGCGTCGAACCCGATCCCGAGGCGTTCGCCGCCCGCGAGGAGCGCCGCGCGAAGGAGGCCTCGGAGTTCGGGTTCTCGACCGCTCGCGAGCGTCGCGAATCCGACGGATCGTGACCGGTGCTGCAGCCGTCCTGCGCACGTCGAGGAACGTCGTCGGCGTGGCGAGGCGATAGTCGCCGCGCGTCGGGGAGACGAAACGTCAGCCGGCCGACGCGCTCCAGACCGGGCGCTTTTTGCCTCTCTTCGCTGTATGAGTCTGCAACTGATGACTCGCATCGTCGTCATCGACAACCACGGCCAGTTCACCCACCTCGAACGGCGCGCGCTCCGCGACCTCGACGTCGACGTCGACATCCTCGACAACGACACCCCGCCGGAGGAGATCGACGCCGACGGGATCGTCCTCTCGGGCGGCCCGGATATGGACCGCATCGGCAACTCCCCCGCCTACCTCGACCTCGACGTCCCGGTGTTCGGCATCTGTCTGGGGATGCAGATCCTCGCCGCGGAACTCGGCGGCGCGGTCGGCTCCGGCGACTACGGGGGCTACGCCGACGTCGACGTCGAGATCCTCGACGACGAGGACCCGCTCGTCGGCTCGCTCGCTCCCGAGACGCGCGTGTGGGCCAGCCACGCCGACGAGGTGAAGGAGGTGCCCGAGGGGTTCACGCGAACCGCCACGTCCGACGTCTGCGACGTCGAGGCGATGAGCGACACCGACCGGGACCTCTACGGCGTGCAGTGGCATCCGGAGGTCGCTCACACCGAACGCGGCGAGGAAGTGTTCCGCAACTTCGTCTCGATCTGCGAGTAGCGCGTTCGCGTCTCGGCACCGTCCTATCCCACCCGTTATGACCTCGACCCAAAGCGACCTCGCGAGTCTGTCCCGGTTCATCTTCCGCGCTCCCAGTTGGTACACAAGTCTCGCCTTCGCGCTCCTGCTCGCGGCGCTCGCCGGGATCGCCGCGTTCGACTCCGGCGCGTACGCCCGGACGTGGCGCGGGCTCTTCATCCTCGGCCGCGACGCCTGGGAGGGAATCTTTTTCATCGGGATCCCGACCGTCGTCGCCGCCTTCGGAACGACCGGCGTCGATCGATTCGTCGGGGGGAAACTCACCCCCAACCGGTCGTCGCTGCTCGCGCTGGTCTCGGAGATCATCCTGGTGGCGATCGTCACGCTCGCGGCGATCGTGTCCGTGCTCACGTCGCTCGAACAGCAGTTCGTCTACGACGCGCTCGTCGTCGGTCTCGCCTCGATCTTCGCCTTTCGGTTGCTGGTGATTATGGCGGTCTCGCGCTCGTCGGTGGTCGTGGCGTCGGTTCCCGCGAGCCTCCAGACGCTCGCCGCCGCGATCCTGCTGTTCGTCTACAGCGGAACCCTCCGCTTTCTCGAGGTCGGCGGCCCGCTCACCGACGCCTATCTGACGCCGTATCTCGCCCGCTCGGCCGACGCGCCCGCGGAGCTCTCCGCGATCACCGCCGAGCACTTCGCGCTGCTCGCGGTCACCTGCGGCATCTACGCGCTCGCGGTCTACGTCTTCATCGTCGCCGTCGACAGACCCTGGAAGCGGAGTCTCGGTGTCTCGCTTCTGGACTTCCTCCGCGGCTTCGTCGGCCACGTCGCCGAGGGCTCGCGGGAACTGGAGGAGTTCTTCCAGCAACTCGGTGAGGAGGCGATCGTGCCGGTCTCGGTGCTCTCGTTCCGCCGGGTCGACGACGGAGAAGCCACGGACGTCGCGGCCGACGGTGGCGCGACCGCCAGCGATTCGGGCGCGGGGTCGACAGACGGTCCCGGCGCCGAAAAGGCCCGGTTCGTCCTCCCGATGATCCACCCCGGTCCGATGGGCGAGATCGGCGGCGGCAACTTCCCCGAGCGCGTCGCCACCGACTGCTCGGGGCTCGTCTTCCCGCCGCACGCCACCGCCGGCCACGACTTCAACCTCGTGACCGAGCGCGAGGTGGACAAGATCCTCGACGCCGCCCGAACCGCGGCGGATCGCATCATCTACGACGACGTCGCGACCCGCAGCGTCCGGGTCCAATCCGGCGAGGCGTCGATGCTCGGACAGGCCTTCGGCGACGACGCCCTCCTGGTTTCGACGTACGCGCCGGGGTTCGCCGACGACGTCGAGTTCGGGGTCGGCCTCTCGGCGGCGGCGGAGGCCCGCACCAGCGGTCTCGACGACGTCGTCCTCGTCGACGCGCACAACTCCAACGACGGCCTGAGCGGGCCGGACCTGGGTCACATTACCCCCGGATCGAAGCGCGCGTTCGATATGATCGGCGCGGCCGGCGTCTCCGGACAGCGGCTTTCGACGGCCGACCGCCACGGACTCGAACTCGGCGTCGCCTGGGACGAGACGCCGTGGACGCCGGCCGACGGGATCGGCCCCCTCGGCGTCCGCGTGGCGGTCACCGCCGTCGACGACCAGGAGACGGCGTACGTGCTGATCGACGGCAACAACATGGATCCGGGACTCCGAGGAGAGCTCGTCGAGGCGCTCGTGGAGGGCGGGACTTCGGAGGAGTCCCGAGTAGCCGGCGGAGCCGGCGACGGGGCGGGACGAGGTCCCGCGAGCAGCCGGACGGAGTCCGGCGACGGCCCCGTCGACGAGGCGGAGGTGATGACCACCGACACGCACATCGTCAACACCGTCGAGGCCGACAACCAGGTCGGCGCGGCCCTCGACTGGGACGAACTCCGGACGCTCGTCTGCGACCTCCTCGCGGAGGCCCGCGCGGACCTCGAACCCGTCGAGGCCGGCGTCGCCGTCGAACGCGCGGAGGTTACGGTCTTCGGCAACGACCGCACGGAGACGCTGGCCAGTCACGCGAACGCCGTCGTCGCGATGGGCGGCGCGTTCGCCGTCTCGGTCATCCTCGCGGCCGTCGCCGTGAGCGTCCTCATCTTCCTCTTCGCGTGAGTTCGGCCTCACGCAGTTCGACCGCGATCGGGTTTGATCTCTCGCGTTTTTTACTTCGGCCGTGCGGTCGTCCGGTGATCCCGTCGCTGTTCCGTGAACGGGACCGTTATTATCCGTGAATGAAACCGTTGTTGTCCGCGAGTGGACCCGTTGTTGTCCGCGAGTGGACCCGTTGTTGTCCGCGAGTGGACCCGTTGTTGTCCGCGAG
>NZ_JANHDI010000008.1 GCF_024494595.1 Halobellus rarus
GCGTTCAACTTCCTCGGCGACGCGCTCAGAGACGCGCTCGACCCGCGACAGGAGGTGTGACCGATGAGAGACACCGACGAACCGGACTGGACGAACACCGACGAACCGGACTGGACGAACACCGACGAACCGGACTGGACGAACACCGACGCACCGGACTGGACGGACACCAACTCGCCGGAGCCGACGAACGCGGACGAACTAGCGGAGCCCACTGACGCCCGCGAACCACTGCTCCGAGTGGAGAACCTCCGGACAGTGTTCCACACCGACGACGGAACGGTCCGCGCCGTCGACGGCGTCTCCTTCGGGGTCGCCCGCGGCGAGACGGTTTGCCTCGTCGGCGAGTCCGGGAGCGGCAAGACCGTCGCGAGCGAGTCGATCACGCGGTTGGTCCGGGAGCCGCCCGGCGAGATCGCCGGCGGCTCCGTTCGGTTCGACGGCGCCGACCTCCTGTCGCTGTCGGCGTCGGAACTGCGGGCGGTCCGCGGCGACCGGATCGCTCACGTGTTTCAGAGCTCACAGACCTCACTCAACCCCGTCTACACCGTCGGGTGGCAACTGATCGAGGCGGTCCGATTGCACGCGGACGTCACGAAAGCGGACGCGAGGGCCCGCGCCGTCGACCTGTTGGACCGGGTCGGAATGCCGAACCCCGCCGGCCGGGTCGACGACTATCCGCACGAACTCTCCGGCGGCCAGACGCAGCGGGTCGCGCTCGCGATGGCGCTCGCGGGCGATCCCGACCTCCTGATCGCCGACGAACCGACGACGGCGCTCGACGTCACGATCCAATCGCAGGTGCTCGGGCTTCTCGAAGAGATTCAGTCGGCGTTCGGCCTGGCGGTCCTCCTCGTGACGCACGACCTCGGGGTCGTCGCCGAGGTGGCAGACCGCGTCGTCGTCCTCCGCGACGGCGGGGTGGTGGAACGCGGCGACGTCGTTCAGATCTTCGAGCGACCCTCGCACCCGTACACGCGACGGCTTCTCGACTCGATTCCCGGACGAGACCGGATCGGTACGACCGGTCGGAGAGGTGACGACGGATGAGCGCTGAGACGCCGCTGCTCGACGTTCGTGCCCTCGTGAAGCACTACCCGGTCACCGAGGGCGTCTGGAGCCGCGAGGTCGGCCGCGTGCGGGCAGTCGACGGGATCGACCTCACTGTCGAGCGCGGCGAGACGGTGGGCCTCGTCGGCGAGTCGGGGTGCGGGAAGTCGACCGCGGCCCGCGCGATGCTCCGGATCGAGGAGCCGACCGGCGGGACGGTTCGGTTCGACGGTGAGGACGTCACGGACTACGACAGGGAGGGACTGAAGCGGTTCCGCAGGCGGGCGCAGTTGATCCTCCAGGACCCGGCGTCGAGTTTCGATCCGCGGCGGTCGATCGGCCAGTCGGTCGCCGAACCGCTCGCCGTCCACGGGATGAGCGACCGGCACCGCCGTCGCCGACTCGTCGAGGCGACGCTCGAACGTGTCGGCCTCTCGCCCGACGCTGCCGATCGGTACCCGCACGAACTCTCCGGGGGAGAGAAACAGCGCGCGGCCCTGGCTCGCGCCCTGATCGTCGATCCCGACCTCCTCGTCGCCGACGAACCGGTCTCCGCGCTGGACACGTCCGTCCAGGCCGACGTGCTCGAACTCCTGGACCGTCTCCGATCGGAACTCGGCCTCGGCGTGCTCCTCATCAGCCACGACCTGCGTGTGATCCGGGAAGTCTGCGACCGCGTCGCGGTGATGTACCTCGGCGAGATCGTCGAGTCGGGTCCGATCGACGCGGTGTTCGGCGACCCGCAGCACCCCTACACGCGGGCGCTTTTGGCCTCGGTTCCGATTCCCGACCCGACAGTCTCGCGGCCGTCGGTCGATCTGCTCGGTACGGTCCCCGACGCCGCGGATCCGCCGTCCGGCTGTCGGTTCCACACGCGGTGTCCGGAGGTCATTCGACCGGAGGAATACGACCTCGACGACGACGTCTGGCGGCGGGTTCATCGGCTCCGAACGCGGCTCTCCGGCGGTTCGGAGTCGATCGACGTCGACGCCGTCCGGACACGCGTCGCGGCCGGCACCGGAAGTGACGATGACGGGCCGGCCGAGTCGGTTTCCGCAGCGCTCAAGCGGGAGTTCGAGCTCCCGCAGCGGCTCTCAGACCCCGGCGCGGACGCGGTTCTGGACCGCGCGCTCGAACGGCTCGCGTCGGGCGAGCGCGAGGCGGCCGCGGAGGTGTTGACTTCGGCGTTCGGCACCGTCTGCGAGCGGGACGCGCCGGCGACGCGGTCGCTGTCGGCCGATCACGAGGCCGCCTGTCACCTCCTCGAGGACGAACGAGACGCTGACTGATCCGTCCGGCGCTCACTCGATCAGAAACCGCGGCGGGGCGATCCGCTCGGAACGACACTCCGGGCACCGCGAGGGATCGTTCAGCGGGTCGTCGAACCCGTCGAAACCGCACGCGCGACACTCCGGTGGTGCGACCAGGAACCGCTCGCCGGAGTCGTCGCTCTCGACCGTCTGTGAGACGTGCTCGACGTGTCTGTAGACTGCCGATTTCGGCACGCCGACGGCCGTCGACAGTTCCGCGGCGTCGTGTGGCTCCGTCCGAAGCGCGTCCGCGATCCGCTGTCGCGTCGTCGCCTCCTCGCCCGGTTCGGACATACTCGTAGAAGCGGAGTCGAGGCGTATATATTGTCGGCTCCGATGGAGTGGTCCGGGGGTCGGTTTCGACGACCTCCTCCCGGTGCGGCGATGGTCTCCGGACTTCGATCCCGATTCGCTCCGTCGTTTGTCCGTGTCGGAGTCCCGTTATGGGAAACACACTTGACACTCCGTTCAGTGAGTACTCGTATGAAGGCAGTCGTCCTCGCAGGCGGGTACGCGACGCGTATGTGGCCGATCACCAAAGACCGGCCGAAGATGTTCCTCCCGGTCGGCGACGGCACAGTCATCGACATCATCTTCGAGGACCTCGAGGCCGACGACCGGGTCGACGAGGTGTTCGTGAGCACGAACGAGCGCTTCGCGGAGGCGTTCGAGACGTTCATCTCGGAGTCCCCCTACGAGAAGCCGACCCTCTCGGTCGAGGAGACCGTCGAAGAGAACGAGAAGTTCGGTGTCGTCGGCGCGCTCGCCCAGCTCATCGACCGCGAGGGCGTCGAGGACGATCTCGTGGTCATCGCCGGCGACAACCTGCTCTCCTTCGACGTCTCGGAGTTCGTCGACTTCTTCGAATCGAGCGGGACTCCGTGTCTCGCCGCCTACGACGTGGGCTCGAAGGAGCGCGCGAGATCCTACGGACTCGTCCAACTGGAGGGCGACCGCGTGGTCGACTTCCAGGAGAAGCCCGACGACCCACAGAGCACGCTCGTTTCGATCGCCTGCTACGCGTTCCCCGCGGAGACGCTCCCGGACTTCGAGACGTACCTCGAAGACGGCAACAACCCCGACGAACCCGGCTGGTTTATGAAGTGGCTCCAAGACCGCGGCACGGTGAAGGCGTTCACGTTCGACGGCGCGTGGTTCGACATCGGGACGCCCGAGAGCTACCTCGAGGCGGTATCGTGGCACCTCGACGGCGGGACGTTCGTCCACGACGACGCCACGGTCGAGAACTCCGAACTCGGCTCGAACGTCCACGTGATGGCGGGCGCGTCAGTGACGGATTCCCGCCTCGAACGGTCGGTGATCTTTTCGGACGCCACCATCCGCGACGCCGACCTCCGCAACACCATCGTCGACGAGGACACCCACATCGAGAACCTCGACCTCTCGAACGCGCTGATCGGCGCGCACTCGCACCTGGAGTGACGGGACGATGTCGCTTGGAGTGACGGGACGATGTCGCTTGGAGTGACGGGACGATGTCGCTTGGAGTGACGGGACGATGTCGCTTGGAATGACGGGACGATGTCGCCTCGTGTCGGAACCACCCTCCCGTTTCGATTGGCCCCGCTACTCCCGCTCGTCGTCGCGCACCGTGTACTCGCCGAAATCGTCGACCGTCCCCAGCGGCGGCGCACCGATCATAACCCACGTCTGCGCGGCGTCGCTCTCGTTGCGAACGCTCCGCATCGGCTCCGGGCCGATGCGGACGATCCCGCCCGGCGCGACGTCGTAGATCTCCCCGTCGATCTCGACGGTTCCCCCGTCGAGCGCCACGTACACCTCCTCCTGCCGTTCGTGAGCGTGCGGAGTCGTCGCCTCCCCCGGTTCGAGCGTCACCGCGTTCACGCGCATCTCCGTGCATCCCAGCGCTTCGGTGAACTTTCGGTGGAGGTTCCCGGATTCGGGGAACCGTTCCGCTTCGACGGTCTCGGGATCGACGACGTTGAAATCGGTTGTCATACCGCCACTTCGGCAGAGATCGGTATAGTCGACTGGGTTGGGTTCGCAACGTCTTCTTTTCCCGGCTACCGAGGCCGGGCGTCACTCGCCGAGCCGGGCGTCACTTCCCGAGCCGGGCGTCCGTCACCTGGATGTGTCCGCGCGTCCCCTCCCACACCGTCTCGTACGCCAGTCCGATCGGGCGATCCATGTGCGGTCCGTCGGTGACGAGCGTCTCGAACTCGCCGCCTTCCCCCAGAACGTGCACGCCGTACTCCTCGTTGAGCGCGAGCAACTCGCCGAGCGCGTCGGCGTCGAGCGTCCGTCCCAGCCACGATTCGTCGAGGCCGCGGGCGGCCACCTGGACGATCCGGATCTCGAAACCGGCGTCGAGCATCTCCTCGGCTAACTCCTGTGGGTCGCGCTGCCACAGCGGCGCGAAGAGATCGATTCCCAGTCGGTCGCACATCCCGCGGATCCGCGAGGTCTGGAACTCGCTTTCGACGGCCCCCGCCGTGACACCGGCGATGCCGCCGTCGAGTTGCGAGTCGAGTTCGACGAGCGCGGCTTCGAGCGGCTCCAACTCCCTGTCGCCCTGTGCGCCCGCGTCGTCGACATCGGCCGCGTTGAGGTTACCCGGCTCCACCTCGATGAGATCGATCCCGATACTCTCTGCGGCGAGGCCGGCCAGCCGCGTCTCGGGGACGTGGTACATGTACGAGTCTTCGCCGGGGTGGACTGTGAGGAGGTGCGAGACGTTCAGCCCTTCTTCGAGCGCTCGGTAGAGCGCCCACGAGGAGTCCTTGCCGCCGGAGAAGAGGCTCACCCAGGAACCGGAGTCAGTCATTGCCAGCGCTTGGGTTCCGGCGTACAAACGGCCACCGGTTCACGCGTCATCCCCGAACGCGTCGCGGCCGGCCTCCGCGCCGACTACGTCGTCTTCGGCGGTTCTTTCGGGGTTCGAGCTTTCGGCATTCGTCTTCTGAGCGTCCGTCTCGTGCGTCCGATCTGCACCGCTGACTTCCGCTTCTCTCGCCGCGGCGATCCGCTCGATGGCGTCGACCAACCGGAACAGCGCGAGGACGAGCAACCAGGCGATATAGACTCCAGCGGCGATACCGACGAGGACGAACCACAGGAGGATCTGCCCGGCGATCACCAAACTGTACGCGAGCGTCACGAGCAGCACGACGGCAACGGCGATCTTCACGCGATTCGACGGCGATGGAGGGAGTTCGGCGGGCACGATTTCCGGTTTCGCCCACGGCGTACGTAAGTGCTTTCGTGCCTACGGCTGTCGACGGCGACGCCGTTCGCCCGGTCGCAGAGCCTTTTTCGCCGTACGTCGCCTCACGGTCTCGGCAGGAGCGATCGCCTCGCCCATATCCGCCTGCCCGTTATTCGTCCGCTTCCTCGTCTTCGATCTCGTGGTTCATCTCCGGCACTTCGGCTTCGAGCCACTCGCGGAACCACTTCACGCGCGTGAGCCGCTTGTGGGCGATGCTCTCTGCGGCGTCGGAGTTGACCCGCTCGGTGGCGTCGCGGCCGCGTTCGAGGACGCGTTCGACCATCTCGGCGGCGTCCATGTGCGTCCGGGCCTCATAGCCCATCCGGAGCAGCATCAGCGCCGTGCCGTTCGCGCCGACCTTGTCGAGGATGTCGGCCTCGATGAGGCTCTGCGTTTCCAGTGAGACGTCCGAGAGCGGGCCCTGATAGGAGTGGTCGGCGACGACCTGACACACCTGTTCGACGAACGACTGCGGGAAGTCGCCGTGGGCTTCGAGGTACTCGCGCGCGACGCGTGCTCCCTCCTCGGCGTGGACCTCCTGGTCGGCCTCCAGCTTCGAGATGTCGTGAAAGAGCGCGGCGACGCGGACGACGTCGATGTCGGCGCCCTCGCGCTCGGCGATCCGGGTCGCGATGTCGACGACGTTCAGGATGTGGTTGAAGCGGTACTCGGCGCTGTGCCAGGGGTACCACCGCATCCGGCCGCCGTGGTCTTCGCTCTCGACGCTCGCTGCGAGGTAGTCGCGGACGAACCGCTTCATCTCCTCGAACTCCTCGTCGTCGACCGTCGATTCCTTGATTTCAACGCCCACGGAACCACCTCCGTTTCGGAGCAGTGGGGGGTCCCACGACGTCCGCGTTCGCGTTCGGGTTCATTACCCGATAGAATGGCTCTTCGGTTCTTAGGCGTTACGACGAGGCGAGCGCGCCGCCGTCCCCGAATCGGGACCTGAAGGCCCGTTCGGATGCGCTGACCGCTTCACGCTGCCGGCTCCGAGAGTCGCCGTCCCGGAACGGCAGGCTTGATCGCTGCTGCTCTCACTCCCGCCGAGAGACGAACAGCGCGACCGTCGTCAACGCGCCAAGTGAGACGAGAACGTCGAAGCCGAGCAGGCGGCTTCGGAGCGTTTCGTCGCCCGAACTGTCGACGAACGTTCCGAGCACGCCGCCGAGGAACCGCCGTGTCGAGTCGACGACTGACTCCGTCGAGTCCGGGCTTTCTGTCGGCGTTGTGGTCTCGCCCGTCGCCGTCGAAGTGGGATCGCCGCCCGACGCCGCTGGGCCGCCGCCACCCCCGCCACCACCCTGTCCGCCGCCCGCGAGACGGTCCACCGATGTAGACTCGGAAACCTTCGGAATGACTGTCCCGATCACGCCGTCAACCCGGAGTTCCCTTACCGACGCGACCACGTCGACGGCGGAGGTCACCGAGAACTGATCGCCCACACGCTGCGTGTCGAAGTCGACGCTCAGGGTCCACCGTCCGTCAGGCCCCACGACGGCCTCCTTCGTCGTCAGGAACGACGGATCGGTACCGTTGACCGATTGAATCTGGAACTCGATCTCGGTCCCGGGCGCGACGGTCGTCGTACCTCCGATGGACTGGTTCGTTTCGTTCTCGACGACGAGCGGGTCCTCGGAGGGTGAAACGGTCGCCTTCAGGAGTTCGTACTCTTCGATGAGTGTTCGATTCTCGGTGCTCAGTCCGCTGTAGGGGCCGCTATCGGCCACCACGAACGAGACGGCGCGTGAGTCACCGGCGCTGAGACCGATCCCCCCAGCACTCTCGTAGGCGATCACGTAGGTATCGTTGGCCGGATCAGCGACGACGCTGGCGTTATCCTCGCCCGGTACGTACAGGTCCCCGCCGTCGCTGGACGGCACTGTCTGCCCGGTGAAGTTGGCGTCGTTCGCCCCAACGCGAGTGATGTTCAACCCGTATCTCGCGTCGGCGTCGGTACCGGAAAGCGCGAAGAACGCCTCGGTCGGCGTTCCCGACTGGCGGGCGAACTCGCCGGCGAGACCGGGGACGACCAATCGGTGGACGACGACGTCGCCAGCCGCGATTTCGGCGGTCCTGGTGAGTCGATCCGCTTCGATCGCCGCCGAAACGTCGTCGCGGGTCGAAAACGCGGACCCGGCGGGCGCGACCCAATTCGTGAGATTCCTCGGGGCGGCCGATCCGACGACCAGCGTCCCCGTGTCGGTTGCGGTCGCGTTCGACACCATATCGGGTCGAACCGCGAGAGTGTAGTTACCTGGTTCGATCGCCTCTGTGAGGTCCTGATTCGCTGTAATTCCGGCATCGACGACCGCGTCTACGGCCCCGTCGCCGGATTCGTCCTTCCCGACCACTCCGAAGACCGCGCCACCGTCGGACGGAAGCGTCGTCGCACCGATCACAGCCGCGGTGTTGAACCATACGCGAACCGTGCCGTCCCCGTCACGGTCGACGACCGTCGCGCTCGCACGGAATCCGTCCTCGTCGCTTCCGACGGTTACGGTCGCGGCGTCCGTTTGGTGCAGTTCGATCCCGAACGGGGCCACGTCGCCGGCGTGCTCCTTGACGACCGTGGATCGGAACGAGGCTTCTCCCTCCTCGTCTGGCTCCTCGACGACGTCGGACTGCGACGAGGAGTCCGTTACGTCGGCAGCGACCACGCGGATGAGAGCGGATTGGTTTCTCGCGCCTGTCCCGGCGTCGGTCACCTCGACGGTGTAGTTTCCTGGCCCGGCCTCCCCGACGGTCGCGGCCGCGAAATTGAACCTCGCGTCGCCGGTGTCGTCCAGCGTGACGTCCCTTCGCTCGACGACCGCAGACCCGTCGGCGTCCGAACGGAGGGTGACCTCGACGATCCGATCGGTGGCGTTCGCGCTGATCTCCCCCTCGATGGGATCTGAAGTGGTGACGTCTCGATCGTCGATATCGACAGCTAACTCCAATCCGCGGAGTGCGACGTCGAGACTCCGGTCGATGGACCCGTTTTCGAGATACGTCTCGATCCCGTAGTCTCCGCTCCAGTTGCGCGCCGCCGTGTCGAAGGTGAACACCTGACTCCCGGCTCCGGTGTGTCCGGAGAAGACGAGCGTTCCGACGCCGTCTTCCACCTCGAACGTCTGATTGGTATCGGCGGACCCGTCGGTGGCGACGAACGCCAACGTCGACCCCTCGTAGGCGTCCGCGTCTCCGTCGTCCTCGCTGACAGTCGCGCTCGCCACGGTCACGTCCATCGATCCGGGCTCGATAGTCTCGGTGTCGATCGAATCGTTCACCGCGTCGATTCCGACCGTCACTCCCGATCGCGGATCGATCGGCGTTTCCGAACTCAACACGACTTGCCCGTCGGTCGATCCGTCCGCGTCGAGCGTGTAGCGGTCGGTCACGTCGATTCCGCCAACGCTCACGGTGATGTTATCCGCGAGCGTCAGCGCCCCCGCTTCCCCGCCGGCCTTCGAGACGTCCTCGCTGAATGGAATCTCGACGACGCTCTCGGTGTGAGTCAAACTCGTTCCTGCGAGGTCACTGGTGGCGAACTCCGTTATTGGTCCGAGTGTGAGTGGTGCTGGGTCTTCGTCGATAATTGCAGATGTGATTAATTCGGTATTGATACTGGTGTCAAAGTATTTTGATGTGATTGAATCACCATCATTTATTTGTAGAGTCCCGGTACTATCTGTAGTATTTATTTTAATACTTCCTGAAAACTCTGAATCTGTTGTCTGTGATAAGAGTATAGTCTCTCCCACTGTATAATCAATAGCATCACTAGATGATGGCGGATTTTTAAAATGAATTGTCACAGTTCCATTCTCATTCCTGCTGGTTTCTTCTATTCTATTGTTCCCTCCATCAGAGTCTTGATATTCAATGTCTTCCTTTGTTATTTTATTATCTGAATTTTGATCAGCGACACCTGCTTCAGTAGTATATTTTGTTGAAGTACCGGGTCTTTGACCTCGTCCTAGGAATTGTGATTCAGTATCTGATTCGATGTTGACGACGTAATTTTCAGTCGTCGATAGGTCGGCATCGTCGACGGTGACTGTCACGGTGTCACCATCCGTGTAGCTCGCCGCGTCGAAGCTAATGCTGCCCTGCTCGGCGTCGACCGGTGCGGAAAACGCGCCCGCTCCACCGAGAATACTGAGAATCAGAATCGTTACGAGAGAGACTGCACGAACACCGTTCGTATCTCCTGTCATACATTGATCGGCAAAAAATCCACAGTAGACGAGTTCGCTCTACGTATTCAAGCGGTGATTGGCTCGGATATCGTGAGTCGTCGTCGGCCCAACGTCTCCGCTGACGCAACCGTCTTTGGCAGTGTGTGATAATCACCTGGCAACTCGGACGCCCGCGTACAGCGGACCGACCTCGCCTTCGTCTGTCGATTTTCAACCCAACTCAATCGAGTGAAATTTCGTATAAGTAACCTCGTTTCTAATCCTCAGCTCTGATATTTGTAGTCTCACCTATCTTCTGCGATCGATCCGGCGCTGCCGCTACGCATCGGAGACCTGAATGGAATAGAGTAGTCCCGGGCGGCGTTCGACGTTCGATGTTCGAATCTCGACGGCGACTACGGCGGCATCGACGCTCTCCTCGGACACGCGATAGCCGCCTCCCGAATCGACCGACGCTCAGTGAGATTTACGCTGGTCCCTCCGACGACCGAGAGCCGGTTCGCTCACCAGCCTTCGAACTTGTCGCGTCGGTACAGATCGATCTCGTGGACCGTCGATCGATCCTGGGACGCGGCGAAGACGATGGCGTCCGCGATCTCTTCGGGTTCGGTCACCTCTTCGGGTTCGAACCGTTCTTCGAACGAATCGTCCTCCTCGCTGCCGAACTCCGTTCGGACCTCGGTAGGGTTGACGACGCTGACGCCGATGCCGTCCGGTCCGATCTGGCCCTCGACGCTGTGTGCGAAGCCGCGGACCCACCACTTCGTCGCCGCGTACATCGGGTTCGTGGGCCGGGGGTACTGCCCCGCGAAGCTCCCGACGAACACGAGGTTCCCACTCGTCTCTCGCAAGTGCGGTACCGCCGCCTGCGTCGCGAAGAAGACGCCGTCGACGTTCGTCTCCATCATCAGGCGGTACTCCTCGCTCGTCGTCTCTTCGACGTCGCCGCCGACGCCGAGTCCCGCGTTGTTCACGAGGATGTCGAGTCGGCCGAACGTCTCGACCGTCGTCTCGACCATCGCCTCGACCGCCGTCTCGTCGCGGACGTCCGTCGGGACGACGAGCGTCTCGGCGTCGAACGTCGATTCGAGCTCGTCGGCGATCTCTTCGAGTCGTTCTCGGCGTCGCGCTGCGAGGGCGATATCCGCTCCCTCGCTCGCGAGAGCGCGCGCCGTCGCTTTACCGATCCCCGCGCTAGCCCCCGTGACGAGGGCGACGTTGTCCTCTATGGTCACGTCTGCCATCTCTTCGTCGAGTGACTTGAGTCCTCGCTTGATCGGCTAGTACAGCGCGGATGAGACTGAAGCTAGGCTGACGAGAGTGGTAGAACTGGATCCGTTTTTGTTCTCATCACTACTGGCTCGCTCGTACGACCCGCTGGCGGAATTGGATCCGATCCAGTTGGGAATACGCCTTGCACAGAGTAATGTACTACTCTTGACGGAGATCTGTCGTTCGATGCAAGCTGAACGTCGCAAGTACCGACGTAATTGTCGCTCCGGGTACCTGTATGCGCTTTTCAATATCGACCACACGAAACAGACGACGCCGAGCAGTTCGACGTTTCACCGCTTCGGTCTCGGCCGTGAACGTCGAACTCACTCGCCGAACTCGATAGAGTTGGGCCGGCACGGTCCGGCAGTAAGTGTCAAATACTTCGGCCGGTGGTACGTGACTTCCGACGATAATCGGGATAATGTTAACTTATTACGCGCTTGGTGGCTATTTACTATCATATCCTAGCCCGCTAGCCGCTCTATGGGAAGGGTTGTCGCACTGGGTTTAGTGAGCTTCCTCTTTGTCGCGCTGATGTTCACGGGCGGGGTATCTGGCACCTCTCTCTCGAATCCAGACGTTGCGGACGACGGGCAATTCGAGTCCACGGAAAGCCATCCGGGCAACGTGGCTGTCTTTGATTTCTCCCTGCACCAGTTCCAGCAAATTGACGAAGAGGAAGAGGACGAGGAAGAGGAAGAGGAAGAGGAAGAGGAAGAGGACGAGGAAGAGGAAGAGGAAGAGGAAGAGGAAGAGGACGAGGAAGAGGAAGAGGAAGAGGACGAGGACGAGGAAGAGGAAGAGGACGAGGAAGAGGAAGAGGACGAGGAAGAGGAAGAGGACGAGGAAGAGGAAGAGGACGAGGAAGAGGAAGAGGAAGAGGAAGAGGAAGAGGAAGAGGAAGAGGAAGAGGAAGAGGAAGAGGAAGAGGAAGAGGAAGAGGAAGAGGACGAGGAAGAGGAAGAGGAAGAGGACGAGGAAGAGGAAGAGGACGAGGAAGAGGAAGAGGAAGAGGACGAGGAAGAGGACGAGGAAGAGGACGAGGAAGAGGACGAGGAAGAGGACGAGGAAGAGGAAGAGGAAGAGGACGAGGAAGAGGAAGAGGACGAGGAAGAGGAAGAGGACGAGGAAGAGGACGAGGAAGAGGACGAGGAAGAGGACGAGGAAGAGGAAGAGGAAGAGGACGAGGAAGAGGAAGAGGACGAGGAAGAGGACGAGGACGAGGAAGAGGACGAGGAAGAGGACGAGGAAGAGGACGAGGAAGAGGAGAAAACAACTGCTACCTCGACACCAACGCCAACTGCAACCTCAACTCCGGCACCAACGCCAACACCGACCGCCACTGCAACGCCAATCGCAGCTCGGTCACCAACCCCGACCGCGACCCCAACGTCGACTGCTACCCCGACCGCCGCCCCGATCGCGATGCTAACGTCGACTGCCACCCCGACTGCCGCTCCGACCGCGACGCCAACGCCGACTGCCGCCCCGGCCGCGACGTCACCACCAACGTCAACCGCTCCCCCGACAGCAACGCCGACATCACCGACCGCCACCACAACGCCGACATCACCAACCGCCACCGCGACGCCGACGGCCATAGCGACCAGCTCTCCCTCGAGGAACCCAGCACCGGCGGCTGCCTCCGAGGAAACGAGATTCAATACGGTAGTTGCGACACTCAACAACACGCTGATTACCGCAGGAGAGAGCGTACAGATAGCGTTGCAGGTCGAGAACGCCGGCGAGGAGGACGGCACGTTCCGAGCGGGTCTGGCTGTGAACTCCGAGACGGTCGACTCGAAGTCAGTCATCGTCGAGGCGGGCGAGACCGAGACAATAGTGTTCGAATATCGATTCGATGAACCGGGCGAGTACGATATCGCCATCGCGGATACCTCAGTCGGCACGCTGACCGTGACCGCCGCAAGCGACGACGGGACGGTTGCACCCCGGCCCGGCGATGATACCGACGGAACCGGACCTATCGAGGTCACCGAGGCCACAGCACTGGCCGATTGGATCAAGAAAGGCTACGATACCACCGTGAGAGCGACGGTCGTGAACACGGCAAACCGGACGGCGAACCGGACTCTCACAGTGACCGTCGATGGCCGGCCGGTCGCAACGGAGACCGTGGCGCTACGCCCCCAAGAGCGCGGCGTGGTGGCTATCGAATTCGAAGCCGTCGACGGGACAGTCGCGGTCGAGGGCGTTGACGCGGGCCGGATCAGTGTCAGTGAGCGCCCCGGAGACGTCGCAACGGAAACGGACGACGCCGCGGGAGGCGCTGGGCTGGGAATGCCCGTCGGCGTCGTCGTCGTCGCGGTCGTCACGACTCTCGCCAGTGTAGCTGTTTTTGTCGAGCGGGGAAACGGCTCGTAGTGGTCGTGCAATGGACGTCCCGGATAAAGGACAGAGCGTCGCCAACCCGTGAGAAATGGGATGAGCCGCTCTCGCTCGAGAGCGCGTGACCGCTCGTCGAGGATCGCCTCCCCATCCCTATTCGTGTCGCCGTGCTCGCCGCCATACGCAGTTGGACGGATTCGGACGTCCGAAGTAGTAGTCCCGGGCGGATTCGAACCGCCGTCATGGGCTCCAAAGGCCCATATGATTGGCCACTACACCACGGGACTGCACGCTCTACTCACAGCGCAGTCTTTGAAAACCCATCGGGTTCCGACGGCGACGCGTCACTGACGCCGATCGGCTATTCAGCGGCCGAATCGTCGAAAGATACCGTGCCGTGGTCCCCCTGGCGCTCCGTCGAGCTCCGAGATTCGACGGAGAATCCGCCGCAGTTCGGGCAGACGTGATACTGAACGTCGTATGCGGCCTCACAGCCCAGACACACGTACGGACTCGGTCGTTCCGTGGCCTCCGTCGATTCGCGAGGTCCCAATCCCGCGAACGCGAGGAGACGATCGATCGCCGCTGTCCCATCCATACGCGCCACTACGAGAGGAAGGACTTGAAGATGTGGGCTTTGGTTCCGTGAGAGAGTCGTCGACAGAACTTCTCCAGAGCAGCCCCGCCTCCGAGTGTCCAGTCGCGTTACGAACCTCCGTCCGGTCGTATCAGTCCGCGTGCTGCTCTTCGGTTTCGACGCTCTCGGCGGGGACGTCGAGGTGACAGCACGCGTCGGTCTCCGGGTCGAAACAGTCCGGACACTCCGGACTCCGGTCGATGATCGTATCGAGTCGCTCGGCGACCAGGTCGTCGATGACCGGTTCGAGTTCGCGCGCCTCCGCGCGGAACTCCGCGACCGACAGCACGTTCGAGAGGAAGCGCTCGATGATACAGTACGTCTGGAGGGCGTCGCGGGCGCGGACGATACCCTCGTCGGTGAGAGTAACGCCCTTGTACTTCTCGTGTTCTGCGAGGCCCCGCGATTCGAGTTTCCCGATCATCTCGTTCGCGCTCGCTGGACTCACGCCTAATCGATCCGCGAGCGCCCCGGTCGAGGCGGGCCCGTTCTCCATCTGCTGGAGGAGGTAGATCGCTTTCACGTACTGGTCGGCGGTGTTCATTTCCGTCCTCCGTGGTGCGTCGTGTGTCGTTTCATTGGCGGTCGTTCATAATTTTCGTGACTTCCTCGACGCCCTCGGCTTCCTCCTCGCGGATCTCGACGAGGGTGTCGATGAGACGTTCGCGATCGATGCCGAACGTGGTTTCCGAGGCGCGGAGCGCACCGATGAGGTCGTCGTAGAACTTGTACGCCGTCTCCTCGTTGCACAGTTGGTCGTAGAGGATATCGTCGAAGTCCTCCGGTTCGGTGCCGCCGTACTGCGCTTGGACGAGCGCCTCGATCTCGTCGAACGGGATGCTCTCGGCGTCGAGTTCGTCGACGAGCGCTTCGAGTCGCTCCCGGTGTTCCGCCGATTCGGCCGCGGCGTGCTCTAAGAGCGACTCGATCTCGGGATCGAGTTTCGGCGCGTCGTCGAGCGACTGGTAGTGGTGGTACGACCGGGCCTCGACCACCTCTTCGAGGACGATCCCGATCTGTAGGAGGCGCGCGAGCTGGTGATCGGAGGTGACCTGATGACCGACGCTCACGGTCGCCCCTCCCGGTTCACGAGCGATACGCGGTTCATACAGTAGCGGTGGATAGTGACGGACTTAAGCGGTTCCCTCGTGGGGCGATACGAGCACAGGGTTGGCGCTGTTTCGAGGGTCTGAAGACCGGTGCAGGCCCGACACGTTCGGAAACGGTTTTGCCGCGCCGGCAGTGATTTGTGGTATGCTGTACGACGCGGCCGACGACCCCGCACGCCTGACGCCGGTGGAACTCCGCGAGGCGTACGAAGCACAACTTAGAGCCGTCGTGAGCGCCCACGGCGTCGAACCGGTGGCAGACGACGCCGACGTCGACGCCGACCTCCTCGAAGCGCTCGTCGAGGGAGCGGTGCCACAGTTACGCGTCGAGGACGCGGCGTCAATTCTCGCGCTCGACGAGGAGCGACCGGACGCCGAGGCGATTCTGCTCGAACTCCGCGATCACCTTCTGATGGCGATGACCACGGGCGTCGTCGACGTCGACACGATCGCCTCGAACGTCGACCTAGACCTCTCCGGTCAGGAGGTCCAGCAGGCGCTCGAAGGCCGGACGGCGATGACGCTCGCACAGCTCGCGGCGATCCAGCAGTACCTCGCCGAGCGGAACGACCGCTGATGTCCAGGGTCGTTATCGTCGGCTGCGGTTACGTCGGCCTCGAACTCGGCAGACGGCTCCGCAACGCCGACCACGACGTGACGGGCGTCCGCCGCTCCGACGGGGGACTCGAGGCCGTCGCGGCGGCCGGTCTCGACGCCCGGCGCGCCGACGCCACCGATCTCGAGACTCTCGCTGCCCTCCCGGACGCCGACTGGATAGTCTTCGCGGCCAGTTCCGGTGGACGCGGTCCCGACGCTGCTCGGCGGGTCTACGTCGAGGGCCTCCGGAACGTCATCGAGGAGTACGGCGGGCGTTCGTCGCCACCGGACCGTCTCGTCTATACCTCGTCGACGGGCGTTTACGGCGACCACGACGGCGACTTCGTCGACGAGGAGACGCCGATCGATCCCACGACGGAGAAGACTCGCGTGCTCGCCGAGGCCGAGCGGGTCGCCCGTGAGGAGACGGCCAACGCCGGCATCGACGGGACAGTCGCGCGCTTTGCGGGACTGTACGGCCCCAGCCGCTACCGCCTCGACCGCTACCTGGACGGACCGGTCACCGAGGGCTATCTGAATATGGTCCACCGAGACGACGCCGCCGGTGCGGTCGCCTTCCTCCTCGAATCGGACCTTGCGCGCGACGACGTCGTCCTCGTCGTCGACGACGAACCGGTCGACAAGTGGGCGTTCGCCGACTGGCTGGCTTCCGAGTGTGACGTACCGTCTCCCCCGAAGCGAACGATCGACCAGCGCCTGTCGAACTCGGATCTCTCCGCAGCGGCGCGCCGCCGGATCGCGACGAGCAAGCGCTGTTCGAACGACCGCCTTCGCTCGCTCGGCTACGAGTTCGCGTATCCGACCTATCGCGAAGGCTACCGGGCGGCGATCGAGGCGTACCGCTCGGGGACGGACGCGGCGTCGATCTGACGGAGCGTTTTACTGTCATTTGATGGAGATTACGAGGGAATCTTCTTGGGTGTGCATCCTGAGGCGGAACGTATGGGCAGCGCACGCTCCGGAGTAGCACAGGCCCTCCCCCCGGAGCTACTCGACCGGATCCGATCGCTCGTGATGGCGTATCCGGCGGTCGCAGCCACCGTCGTCGTCGCGCTCCTCGCGACTGCGGTCGGGCTGTACGTCCTCCATCGGTTCGAGCGACCGATGGGCACCCGGTTTCTCGAGAACCTGAAGGAACTCGACGAGGTCGCGGTACTGCTTCATCCGAACCCCGACCCGGACGCGATGGCCACCGGTATCGGCGTCGCGAGTCTCGCAAAACAGGTCGGAACGGACGCGACGGTCCAGTACGCCGGCCAGGTCCGCCACCAGGAGAACCGCGCCTTCCAGACGGTGCTGGACCTCGATATCGAGCAGATCGACCACGTCAGCGACGTCGCGGCCGAGCACGTCGTCCTCGTCGATCACAACCGTCCGCGGGGGTTCGCCGGCTCCGACAGCGTGCTCCCCTTCGCGGTCGTCGACCACCATCCGGGCGACGGAACGGGCGAGGCGTTCACGGACGTCCGGACGGACTACGGCGCGGCCTCCAGCATCGTCGCCGAGTACTTCGAGAACGTGGGCGCGAAGCCCGTCCCATCCGCAAAGCACGCCAGCGAGGTCGACGCGCCCTACACCGTCCCGTCGACTGTCGCGACGGGGCTCCTGTACGGCATCCTGACCGACACGAAGCGCTTGACTTCGGGCTGTTCGGCGGCCGACTTCGAGGCCGCCGGATTCCTGTACCCCGGCGTCGACGAGGACCAACTGGATCGAGTCGCGAACCCCGCGGTGTCCAGGGAGGTCCTCGAACTGAAGGCCCGGGCGATCGCCGGCCGCGACGTCCGCGGCCCCTTCGCCGTCAGCGACGTCGGCCGCGTCTCGAACGTCGACGCCATCCCCCAGGCGGCGGACGAACTCGTCCAACTCGAGGGCGTCACCGCAGTCGTCGTCCTCGGAGAGCGAAACGGGGTCGTCCACCTCTCGGGCCGCTCCCGCGACGATCGGGTGCATATGGGTCGGACCCTCGACTCTGCCATCGCAGACGTTCAGGACGGATCCGCTGGCGGGCACGCGAGGATGGGTGGCGGTCAACTCTCGCTGCACGACGGGGCGATTCGGACGGAATTCGGGGAGTCGATCTCTCGCGAGGACCTCTCCGATCGCCTCTTCGAGTCGATGTCCGGCGAGGTGTGACCCGCCCCTGATTCGCTCGGGGACGAGCCGACGCCCGTTTATCCGCGCGGAGCGTACTCCAGATATGGCGACGAGTCAGGGGACCTGGGGCTATCGGGACCGGTTCGGCGACGCCTTCGCGCGCACCTATTTTCGCCGGTTCGGCCCGGGTGTCGCATCGAGCATCGGTCTCGGGACGTACCTGGGTGAGCCGACCGACGCGGTCGACGAGCGCTACCGCGAATCGATCACGGAAGCGCTTTCGGCGGGGATCAACGTCGTCGACACGGCGATCAACTACCGCCACCAACGGAGCGAGCGCGTCGTCGGCGACGCGCTCGACGCCGCGGAGATCGACCGCGAGGAAGTCGTCGTGGCCACGAAGGGCGGATTCGTCCCCTTCGACGGCTCGCGCCCGGACGATCCGGCCGCGTACGTCCGTTCGGAGTTCCTTGACACTGGGCTCGTGGATCCGGACGACCTCGCCCGCGGGAGCCACGCGATCTCACCGGACTTCCTCGATGCGATGCTCGACCAGTCGCTATCGAATCTCGGCCTCGAGACGGTCGACTGCTACTACGTCCACAACCCCGAGACGCAACTGCAGGTCCGCGACCGCGAATCCGTCTACGACGCGCTCGAAGCGGCCTTCGAGCGGCTCGAACGCCGGCGCGCGGCCGGAGATATCGGCGGCTATGGCGTCGCGACCTGGGAGGCGTTCCGCGTTCCCCGATCTCACGACGCGTACCTCTCGCTCCCCGAGGTCGTCGCTCGCGCCGAATCCGCCGCCGAGGCGGTCGGCGTCGGCGACGTCGGACTCGCTGCCGTCCAGTTGCCGTTCAACGTCGCGATGGCGGACGCGTTCACCGTCGCGGCGCACGGACACCCCGAGGAGGACCGCGACGTCAGCGCCCTCGAATACGCTCAGGCGGTCGACCTCGACGTCGTCGCGAGCGCGACCCTCGCGCAGGGCGACCTCGCGGCGTCGATTCCCGCGGGGGTCGACGCGGAGTTGGCGGGTGAGACCCCCGCACAGCGGGCGATCAACTTCGCGCGGAGCGCACCGGGCGTCACGACCGCGCTCGTCGGGACGAGCTCGCCCGCACACGTCCCGGAGAACGTCGCCGCCGGGACGTTCGAGCCGCTGGGTGCGCGGGCCTTCGACGCCGTGTTCCAGTGACGAGCGGCCGCCTACGGGAATCGCTCCCGACTACCGGAGTTCCTTCCACTCGCGCTCGCAGTCGACGCACCGTCGAACCGTGTACACCTCGTCCGGATCGTTCTCCGTGTTCAGCGTCTCACCGCACTCGGCGCAGTTCAGTCGTCCGTACGTGTCCTTCTCCAACTCCCCGTCCCGTAGCCCCTTCCGCGTCGACTTCATAATCACGTCGCCCTTGGGCCTGCAGGGTATAAGGACTGTTGTAGGTCCGCCCCGGACCGCAACAGTTGAACGCGCCGACGGTCAAATCCGCCCGTGTCTCGGGGACGGCTCTTCGGTACGCTCTGTTCGATGATCTTCCTGGTGAACCTCGGGAGAGTGGTCTTCGCGCCGCTGCTCCAGGAGTTCATCGCGGTGTTTCAGATCGGGGAGGGAACGGCGGGCCTCATCGCGACCCTCGCGTGGCTGGGCAGTGCGCTGCTCCGCGTCCCGACCGGATGGCTTCTCACGCGAGTCCCGCGCCATCGGGTGATACTGGGGACCGGCGTGATCCTCACGGGCGCGGCGGCGTTCATCGCGAGCGCGACGTCTGTCTCGATGGTCGCCGTCGGCGCGCTGTGTATGGGGCTCGCCTCCGGGAGTTACTTCGTCGCCGCCAACCCGCTCGTCAGCGAACTCTACCCCGAGCGCGTCGGCTGGGCGCTGGGCGTCCACGGGATGACGAGCCAACTCGCGGCCGTCGCGGCCGCGCCGCTCGTCACGCTCGTCCTCACTCTGTTCGTCGACTGGCGGATCGTGTTCGTCTGCATCGCCGCCGTGGCCGCGCTCGTCACGATCACGCTGTTCTTCACCGCCCGGTCGACGGAGCTCCCCGAGGCCGGCTCCGAGGACCGAGACCTGATCGGGGCGATCCGTGCCGAGTGGCGGGTCGTGTTACTCAGCGTCGTCGTCGTGGGCGCGACCGGGTTCGTCTGGCAGGGCCTGTTCAACTTCTACGAACTGTATATGGGGACTAAAGGGCTCTCGGCCACGGCCTCGAAGAACCTCCTCACCGTGATCTTCGCCGCCGGAGTGCCGGCGTTCTTCGTGTCGGGACGGCTGGCCGATACGCTCCCTCGCGTGCCCTACATCCTGACCATCATCGGATCGTTCACGGTCTGCGTCCTCGCGCTGACGGTCACGTCCGGTCTCGTCCCCCTGATCGTTCTGACGGCCCTGATCGGGTACGTGCTCCACAGCCTGTTCCCGGCGATCGACACGTACCTGCTCGATACGCTCCCCGATGGAACGCGAGCGAGCGCGTACGCGTGGTACTCCGGCGGGATGATGGTCCTCCAAGCCAGCGGCTCCTCGGCCGTCGGCGCGCTGCGGGAGGCCGGACTCGCCTACGACCTCATCTTCACGCAGTTGGCACTCGGACTGGCGGTCGTCGTCGCCGCCCTCCTCGTCCTCCAGCGGAGCGGTCGCCTGCCGCAGTCGGCGACCCGCGAGTGACGGCGATTCGACTGTCGGCCGTCACGTGTGGCGAACAGTCGGCACACCGCCGGCGACGACGTCCTCGCAGCGCCGTCGCCCTCGCCCCGCGTCGGCGTGCCGAGCGACCGCGGCCCGACGCGGGGTGATTCTCACGTCACACTCCCGCTGGCCGCTCCGTCTGATATAAACTCACGTACGGGGCCGATCGATATCCACGCCTCGAACGGCGCGAGTGACGAGCGGTCCCGACCGCCGGAACCCCCGCGCTTTTGCTCGTCCCGTCCCGAGGGCAGTTCGATGGAGTACGTGCAAACGCGGGTAACGACGCTCCACGACCTCGCCGATCCCCTCCCGGCCGCTCCGACGGATCGCGCGGCGGTCGTCGTTCCGATGACGGAGCGCGAGTACGAGACCGACGCCGCGAACCGGATGTTGCGCGTCATCGAAGGACTCGACCCCGCGCGCGTCGTCGTTCCCCTGCGCGCCGCGGCGGATCGAGTCGGCCCGGTTCGCGAGTGGCTCTCGGAGTTCGATCTCTCCTTGGACCTCCTGTGGTGTGACGGTCCCCGGGTCGCCTCCCTGCTCTCGGAGGCGGGCCTCGACGGCGGTCGCGGCAAGGGACGAGACGTCTGGCTCGGACTCGGTCGCGCGACCGCCGAGGAGTTCGTCGTCGTCCACGACGCCGACACGGCCACGTACGACGAGTCGTTCGTCCGACGGCTGTTGTTCCCGCTGACGCACGGCCACGACTTCTCGAAGGGGTACTACGCCCGCGTCGAGGACGAGCACCTCTACGGCCGGCTCTTTCGGCTCTTCTACGCCCCGCTCGTCCGTACCCTCGTCGACGAACACCCCGAGCCGTACCTCAAGTACCTCGACTCGTTCCGGTACGCGCTCGCCGGCGAGTTCGCCGCGACAGCCGAGATGGCGCGGAAGATACGGACCCCGCGGAAGTGGGGGCTCGAAGTCGGGACGCTCGGGGACGCGTTCGACGCGGCCGGATTCGATGGGACGGCGCAGGTCGACCTCGGAACGTACGAACACGACCACCGAACCGTCGAGGGGTCCGCGGGACTCTCCGATATGAGCCGCTCGGTCGGCGAGACGCTCCTGCGGAGCGTCGTCGAACGCGGGATCGACCCGGACTTCTCGACCCTGTCGAGTCGGTACCGGGAGGCGGCGACCGCGCTCGTCGACCAGTACGCGCTCGACGCGTCGTTCAACGACTTCCGGTTCGATCGCGCCCACGAACGGGAGCAGGTGTCACAGTACGCCGCCGCCGTCGAGGAGCCCACGGGAGCCGACGATCGCCTCCCGGCCTGGGAGAACGCGCCGCTCTCCGCGGAGGCGGTGGGTGCAGCGGCCGAAGCGGACGTCGAGGTCGCGGTCGACGGGGGAAGTACCGGCGTCGCCGCCGCCGACGCGACGGGGTTCGGAGAGTGACGTCCGAACTCCAGTCCGACGAACTGGCCGGCGTCGTCGACCTCTTCGGCGCGCTCACGCCCGTCGAACTCGAACGCGCGCTGAGCGAACTGGCGTTCAAGCAAGGGTCCGACGTCGACGACGCCGCGCTCTCCGACGCCGTCGAGGACGCGGTGGCGTCGTACGCGTTGGTTCGGTACGAGAAGGACGGTGAGACGCTCTTGATCCCGGGACCGGCGGCGTTCCCGACGCTCCCGGAGAACGCGGAGGATCTGCCGCACATCCTCGACGTGTCCGCTCGCGATATCGACCGAGAGGCCGCCGCACAGGCGGTCGCGGAACGGCTTCGGACCGAGGCGGCACGCGCCGTCACCGACGGGGACGAGGAGTCGATGCGGCGACTGTTGGACGTGACGTACGACGTCGCCGTCTGGTCTGCAGCGGTCGACGTCGACGACATTCAGGCGCGACTCGACGACGAACTGGACACATGACCGACGACGAACTGGCCGCGTGATCCACGACGAACTGGCCGCGTGATCCACGACGAACTGGCCGCGTGGCCCGCGGAGCGGTCGGACGACCCCGAATCCTTCACGAATCTACAGCAGACAGTATAAGCCCCCCGGGATCCTACGTGGGTCCGAGTATGGATCTCTCGCGGGTGTCGGGCCACGCGCCGGGCGCGGTCGAAGGGGCGGGACAGCAGGCGGCGGTCCTCGCGCCGATCCTCTTCCGGGACGGGCAAGAGCACGTCCTGTTCACGAGACGCGCGGATCACCTCGGCGAACACCCCGGCCAGATGAGCTTCCCCGGTGGATCGCGCGAGCCGGAGGATTCCGATCTGCGCGCGACCGCCCTCCGCGAGGCCGACGAGGAGATCGGCCTGCGGGCCGACGAGACGAGCGTCGTCGGCCGCCTCGACGATATCCGGACCGTCACCGACTACTCCGTGCGACCGTTCGTCGCCGAGGTCCCCGACCGCACGTACGACCCCGACGAGCGCGAGGTCGCCGAGGTCGTCGCGCTCGCCGTCTCCGATCTGATCGATCTCGACAACTACGAGTCCGAGCGGCGGGAGCACCCCACCTACGGCGCGCGTCGCATCCACTTCTTCCACGTCGGCGACTACACCGTCTGGGGGGCGACCGGCGTGATGCTGCTGCAGTTACTCGAACTGACGACCGACTGGACCGTTCCGGAAGAACCGGACCGGGTCGTCGGTCCCGACGCGGAACTGCCGGTGTAAGCTCCGAAACGAGTTTTCACCGCGACGGGCGGCGCAGATTCCGGAGGTTCGTTCTGGGAGGCGTCGTCTCGACTACGCCCCGACGTCGCCGGCGCGCTTCGGGACTCGGACCCGCAGGGTCCCCGACTCGGTGACCGTCGCGGAGGCGTTCTCCGGTTCGACGGCGACGCCTTCCGGGAGCCGCGCTGTACCGTCCAACGAGAGCCCCCGGCCGGGGAAGCGCATCTCGAACCCCTCGTGGAAGGTGCGGAACCGGTCGACCGTGACGCGCACCTCGCGGTCGACGAAGCGCACCTGTACGTCCTTGCGGCGAACGCCGGGCGCGTCGAAGACGACGAGATACGCGTCGTCGCCCTCCAGGAGATCGTACGCGAGCGGCGTCCGTTCCTGCACGCGGGCGATACTGCGTCCGACGCGCTCCAGCGCGTTCTCGGCGATCGACTCGCCGAGTTCCTTCAGGCGCTCGGGGGCGTCGCGTCCGCCGAGCCGTTCGAAGCCGCTCATAGTTCGATCGCCTCCAGGGAATCGCTCTCGCGGCAGTACGGGCAGACGAAGTCGTCGACGCCGACGCTGTCGGGCATATCGTACGTGTAGTGAAGTTCGAACATATCGAGTTCGCACTCGTCGTTGGTGCATCGAACTTCGAGCGTCGCGGGCATATCCCCGGATTGGCCCGCCACGGTGATAAGCGCGCGGGCTCGAAAGCGCCCTGCCACCGCGACCTACGCTTCGAGTCCCAGACCCGCGGTCTCGACGGCGTCGTCGACGTCGGCGTCGTCGTGGATGATCGCGCTCACGGCGCGGGTGATCGCCTCGGGTTCGTCGTGCTGGAAGATCGACCGCCCCATCGACACGCCGGCCGCGCCGGCGTCCATCGCCCCGCGGACCATCTGCGCGGTCTCTAGATCCGTTCCGCGGCTGCCGCCCGCGATGACGACCGGCAGGCTGGTCGCCGCACAGACGCGCTCGAAGGAGTCGGCGTCGCCGGAGTAGGCGGTCTTGACGACGTCCGCGCCCAGTTCCTCAGCGATTCGGACGGCGTGTGAGAGGCTCTCGGCGTCGTGTTCGTCGACGCCGGGGCCGCGGGCGTAACTCATCGCGAGTACCGGGACACCGAGCCGGTGGGCCTTCTCGGTCAGATCCCCGAGTTCGGTCAGTTGATCCGGTTCGTGGTCGCTGCCGACGTTGATGTGGAACGAGACCGCGTCCGCGCCGGCGCGGAGCGCCTCCTCGACGGAGCCGGTCCGTCGCTTGTCCTCCTCGTCGGGGCCGATCACGCTCGATCCGTTGAGGTGGACGATGTATCCCTTGCCGTTCTTGTTCGGGTGGACGCGCGGGGCGACGCCCTTCTGGGTGAGGACGGCGTCCGCGCCGCCGCGCGTGATCGAGTCGACCGTCGATTCGAGGTCGACGAGGCCCTTCACGGCCCCCAGTGTGATTCCGTGGTCCATCGGGACGACGAGGTATCGCCCCCCTGTCGAGACGCGGTCGAGCCGCGCCGAGAGTCCTGCGTTCATCGTATGTGATTCTGTGGCAACCGTCCGTTATGTGCGTTCCGCTTGGGGCACACGTTGTTCGTACCCGCGCAGGGCACCCTGCTTCAATTCGCGGGCCTTCTCCTCGAGTCGTCCGGCGACTGTCTCCGCAGGCTCCCCCGCTTTTGCGCCCTCCGCGACGATGTCGACGAGCGCGCTCCCGACGATGATCCCGTCCGCCCCCCCGGCGACGATCCGCTCGGCGTGCTCGCCGGTCTTGATCCCGAACCCGACCGCCTTCGGGACGTCGTAGTCGGCGAGGCGGTCGAGGCTCTCCTCTGTCTGCCCGGAGACGTCCTCCTGCGCGCCGGTGACGCCCAGGCGTGCCTGCACGTAGACGTATCCGGACACCTGCGACATGATCCGCTCCAGTCTGTCGCCGCGGGTCGTCGGCGCGACGATGAACACGAGGTCGAGGCCGAACTCGTCGCAGGCCTCTCGGAGCGGGTCGGCCTCCTCGGCGGGGAGGTCGGGGACGACGAAGCCCGAGAGCCCGACTTCGGCGGCGCGCTCGACGAACGGCCGGGGGCCCTGCTCGGAGCCGTACTGGTAGATCAGGTTGTAGTACGTCATACACACCAGCGGCACGTCGACGTCCAGGTCCTCGACGAACTCGAAGAAGCGCTCGGGCGTCATCCCGCCCTCCAGGGACCGCACGACGGCGCTCTGGATCGTCGGCCCCTCCGCGATCGGTTCCGAGAAGGGCAGGCCGAGTTCGATGACGTCCGCGCCGCCGCGTTCGAGGGCCTCCACGTATTCGAGCGAGGACTCGTAGTCGGGGTCGCCCGCTGCGAGGTAGGGGACGAACGCCGGGCCGTCGGCGAAGGCCGCTTCGAGGTCCGGGTTGCGGACGGGGTCGGACCCGGATTCGCCGCTCATCTCAGATCCTTCGTCGCCCATCTCAGATCCCCCCCGAGAACGCCGCCATCGACGGGGCGGCCTCGATGTCGCGCTTCTCGGTCTCCTCGATGACGGTCTCTAAGTCCTTGTCGCCGCGGCCGGAGACGTTCACGAGGACGGTCTCGCCGAGGTCCTCGTAGTGCTCTTCGAGGTAGCCGAACGCGTGCGCCGTCTCCAGCGCGGGGATGATCCCCTCCAGCTGGGAGAGTCGGTGGAACGCCTCCAACGCGCCGTCGTCGTCGACGTTGACGGCGTTCACGCGATCGTCGTCGACGAGGCGGGCGAGTTCGGGGCCGACGCCCGCGTAGTCGAGGCCGGCGGAGACGCTGTGACTCTCCATAATCTGGCCGTCGGAGTCCTGCAACAGCTTCGTCCGCGCGCCGTGGAGGACGCCCTCGTCCCCGGTCGACAGCGACGCCGAGTTTGGTGCGACGCCGGCCTCCTCGTCGACTTCGAGGGTCGAGCCGCCGGCCTCGACGGCGTACAGCCCCACCGACTCGTCGTCGACGAAGTTCGCGAACGCGCCCATCGTGTTCGAGCCGCCGCCGGCGCAGGCGAGTACCGAATCGGGGAGCCCGCCGGTCTTCTCGCGGAGTTGCTCTCGGGCCTCCTCCGAAATCACGGCCTGGAAGTCCCGAACCATCGAGGGGAAGGGATGCGGGCCGACGACCGAGCCGATGACGTAGTGGGTGTCCTCGACGTTCGTCGCCCAGTCGCGCATCGTCTCGGAGATGGCCTCCTTCAGCGTGCCCCGGCCGGTGGTGACGGGATTGACCGCCGAACCGTTGAGCCGCATCCGGAAGACGTTCGGCCGCTGGCGGTTGATGTCGCGCTCGCCCATGTAGATCTCACACGGCATATCTAGGTGGGCGGCGGCCATCGCGGTCGCGGTACCGTGCTGGCCCGCGCCGGTCTCGGCGACGATGCGCTCTTTACCCATGTACTTCGCCAGGAGGACCTGCCCGAGCGCGTTGTTGAGCTTGTGCGCGCCGCCGTGCAGCAGGTCCTCGCGCTTCAGATAGACCTCGCGGCCGTACCGCTCGGAGAGCCGCTCGGCGTGCTGTGTCGGCGTCGGTCGCCCGCCGAAGTCCCGCAGCCGGCTCCGGAACTCGTCCATGAAGCCGTCCTCGTTCTCCAGGACGTACCGCTCGTAGGCGTCCGTCAGCTCCTCGATCGCCGGCATCAGCGCCTCCGGCACGTACTGTCCGCCGTACTCGCCGAACTTCCCGTCCGCGTACTGTTGTGTCATTGGTTGGTGTCCGTGTTCCTCGGTGTCGTATCTGTCGACTTCGCGAGCCCTCGATTCGCGTCCGTCGACTCCGCACTCGTCGGCTTCGCGTCCCTCTCCGCTTTGACCGCCTCCTCACCGCCCGCTCCGCTCGTCCGCTCGGCGTCGGCCGATTTTCTTCTGCTCGCCCGCTCGGCGTCGACGGTCGTCAGCCGCTCGGTATTGGCCTCGACGTCGCCGTCCATTATGGCCGTCCCGATCAGGAGCGCGTCCGCGCCCGCCGCGCGCATCCGACGGACGTCCCCGACGCTCGTGACGCCGCTCTCGGCCAAGAGCGTCACGTCCTCGGGGACGTGCGGGGCGAGCCGTTCGAAGGTGTCGAGGTCGACCTCCAACTTCCCTAGATCGCGGTTGTTCACCCCGACGATCTCCGCGCCGAGGTCGAGCGCGCGCGCCAGTTCCTCGCGGGTGTGTACCTCGACGAGCGGCTGGAAACCCCGCTCGCTGGCCGCCTCGTACAGCGCCGCGAGCGAGTCCGTTCCGTCCTCGTCGAGGAACCGCGCGATGAGCAGGATCAGATCCGACTCGACGGCGTCGAGTTGGGCCTCGCGGACGACGAAGTCCTTCCGGAGCACCGGCACGTCGACGGCCTCGCGGATGCGCCGAAGATTCTCCGCCGACCCGCCGAAGTGCTCGGGCTCGGTCAGTACCGAAAGCGCCGTCGCACCGCCCGAAACCATCTCTCTGGCGAGCGCCACGGGGTCGTCGGTCCGTTCGCCCTCGGTCGTCGGGCTGGTCGGCTTGACCTCGGCGACGACGGGGACGCGCCCCGCCGACTCAGTCGCCGCGACAGCCTCGGGGAACGATCTCGCGTCGACATCGAGCCGGTCCGCCCCGCCGGAGCGCTCCCGCGCCGTCGCGAGGATCGACCGCACCGCAGGGGCAAGTTTGTCCTCACTAGCGTTCATCTATGTCCATTAACGGACTCTTTTGCACATAAGGCTTGCGCGTCGCGCCCGTCGGCGTGAATTCCCCGTATTCGACTCGGCCGCGACGGGCGTCGCCTCGTCCCGGTCGCGAACGTTCAAGGCTGCGGACGAGAAACTCTCGGTATGGACGTCGGCACGGATGACGGGATCTTCGCCCGCGAGTCGGAGCGACTGGATCGGGCCGTCGAGATCGGCGTCGCGAGCGGCCGCGTCGTCGGCGTCTCGTTTCCGGAGACCCTCCCGGACGACGCCGACCCCGAGCACCCGGTGCTCGACCGGATCTTCGCCTACCTCGACGGCGAGTCCGACCACCTCGCCGACGTCGAGATCGGACTCACGGTGCCGACCGAGCACCGACGCGTGCTGGAGGCCGCGCGGAACGTCCCCCACGGCGAGACGGTGTCGCTCGACCGCGTGGTCCGAATGGCCGGTCTCGATCCCGACGACTCGGCGGACGTCGAGACCGCCCGGGCCGCGTTCGCGGAGAATCCGGTGCCGCTCCTGGTTCCCGATCACCGCGTCCGCGACGCCCCCGGCGGTGCGCCGGCTGCCGTCGCTGCGCGGCTCCGGGAGATCGAATCGAACTGAGCGCGCAGACGGGGCGAAAGCGCCGAAGAGTGCCGGAACGGCGACCCGAGGTCACCGCCACCGCAGGAGGAAGTACCCCACGAACCCGATGATAAAGAACCCGGTCGACGCGAGCGCGGCGACGCCGAACCCGGGAACGAGGGCGAGCAACTGGGCGACACCGGCGAGGACGAGCGCCGCGGCGGTGACGTAGACGATCCGCTCGTCCTCCGACGGCGAGCGGTTCGCGTACACCGTATAGCCAAAGAACCCGGCCACGGCGGCGAACCCGAGGTCCGCGGCCGTCGTCAGCACCGGATTATCGAAGGCGATCGACGCGAACAGCAGCACTAGATACCCGATGAGCACCGACTGTAGGATCGTCTGCGTGCGGCGTTCCATACCGAAACGGCGCGCCCGAGGAACAAAAACGGTCGGGGCGTTCGCCGGATGGCACGTCGGACCGCTCGCTGGCCGGCACGTCGCCGACTCGCGTCGACGACTCACGCCGCGTCGCGTGGCCACTCGATCCCCAGTCCCTCGTGGACGACGAACTCCAGCGCGTTCACGAGGTAGTGGGCGACCACGACGACGAGGAGGCTTCCGGTGACGACGAACGCCGCGGCGAGGACGAAGCCGAGCGCGCCGGTCACGAGGACGCCGATCCGACCCTGGGCGCCGTGGCCGAAGCCGAAGGCGACCGAGGAGACGAGGGCGAGCAGCCACGGCGAGACGTCGTAGCCGGCCGCGAGCACGCCGACGAGCGCGCCGCGAAAGAGCAGTTCCTCGAACCCGGCGATGACGGGCAGGACGACGAACAGCAGCGCGGCCCATCCGACAGCCGAGTCGGGTGCGAGCGCGCTCCGGAGTCGTTCACCCTCTCCGAGGCCGAACCGCGCGCCCAGCGTCGCGCCGGCCTCGTTGGCGGCGTAGAGGGCGAGGCCGAGACCGGTTCCGAGCGCGAGCGAACCGACGGTGGCCGTCTCGGCCGCGACGCCGAACGCCCGCGCGGGAATCTCCGCGTACCACGCGCCCGCGAGCAACAGCACCCCGAACAGACCCTGGGAGACGGCGACGTTCGCCAGGAGCGACGCCGTCGAGAGGTTCGACGCCGCCGGGTCGCCGTCGGCCGAGCGGTCCCGCTCGCCTCGGCCGCGGCGGTCTGTCACCTGAACTTCGACGCCCGACTTCGGCAGGACGACGGTCTCCTCGCTTCGACCGTCGCGTCCGCTCGCGTCGTCGGTCTCTTCGGCGGCGTGGTCCGCTCCGCCGGTGCCGTCGTCGGCGCGGTCATCGCTCCCGTGGTCGGCGGCGGCGCGGTCATCGCTCCCGTGGTCGTCGGCGACGCGGTCCTCACCCTCGGCTCCGTCGGGAACGCGGTCTCGGACGTCTGTGTCGCCGACGGCGCGGTCGTTTCCCGCGTCCCCGTCGTCGAAGACGACGGTTCGGCTCGTACCGCCGGCTTCGTGATCCGCACTTCCCACTCCGCTGTCCGTCTCGGGATCACCGTCGAGAACGCCGCGGGACGCGTGCGAAAGTAATAGCAGCCCGGCGGTGACGACGATCGCGAACCCGGCGAACGTCGCCCACTGGGGCATCGGAACGCGTTACTGCGGGCTCGGACTGGACGGCCCCGAGACGCTCTCGCCTTGACCCTGCGAGAGCGCCGAGCCGGTGATGCTCTTGAGGCGGTCGACGAGCGAGTCCTTCTCGGGTTCGCCCTCGAGGGCGATGTCGAGGACCTCGCTGATGTGGCTGACCGGAATGATCTCGACCATCTCCTCGTACTCCTCTTCGATCATCACGTCCTGGAGGTTCGCCGCGGGGATGATGACCCGGGTACAGCCGGATTTCGCGGCGGCCTCGATCTTGTGGGTGACCCCGCCGACCGGGAGCACGTCGCCCCGGACCGAGAGGCTGCCCGTCATCGCGAGCGACTGATCCACGCCCATATTTTCGAGGGCGGAGATGACCGCGGTCGCGACCGTGATCGACGCGGAGTCGCCGTCGACGCCCTGCTGGCCCGCCTGGACGAACTGGATGTGGATGTCCATCTCCGAGATGTTCTCGTCGGAGAACTTCTTGATGATCGCCGAGACGTTCGAGACCGACTCCTGGGCCATCTCCTTCAACTGTCCGGTGGCGATGACCTCACCGGGCCCCTGCGAGGGGGTGACCTCGGCCATCACGGGGAGCATGATCCCCGAGTCCTCGCCCATCACGGCGAGACCGTTGACGCGGCCGACCTCGTACCCCTCCGAGACCTGGAGTTCGTAGTCCTTCCGGCGCTCGATGTAGTCGTCGGCGAGCTGCTGCTCGATCGAGCGGCTGCGGCCCTTCGCCTGCAGGACGTGCTCCCGCGTGACGAAGTCGGCGTCGGCGGAGCGGGCGATGTCGCCCGCGACGCGGACCAGTCCGCCCAGGTTCCGCAGTTTGAGCGTGAGGTGGCCCTTGCGGCCGGCGCGACGCCGCGCCTCGAGGATGACCTCCTCGATGGCCTCCGCGGAGTACTCCGGCAGTCGCCCGTCCTTCGCGACCTCCTGGGCCACGAACCGGGCGTACTTCCGGCGCATCTCGGGGGTGTCCTCGATGGTGTCGTCCATGTACACCTCGTACCCGTAGCCCTTGATCCGCGAGCGCAGGGCCGGGTGCATGTTCTCCATCGCGTCGAGGTTCCCCGCGGCGATCATGATGAAGTCCGTCGGGACGGGCTCGGTCTGGACCATCGCGCCCGAGGAGCGCTCGGACTGGCCCGTGATGTGGAACTCGCCCTCCTGGATCGCCGTCATCAGGTGCTGCTGTGAGCGGATGTCGAGCGTGTTGATCTCGTCGATGAACAGCACGCCCTTGTTCGCCTTGTGGATCGCGCCGGGTTCGACGCGGTCGTGACTCGGCGTCTCCATCCCCCCGGACTGGAACGGGTCGTGACGGACGTCGCCGAGCAGCGCGCCGGCGTGTGCGCCGGTGGCGTCCTCGAACGGGGCCGTCGTCGTCTCGGAGTTGTTGACGATGAGGTTCGGCACCATCGCGTCGCCGCCGCGAGAGCCGTAGCGGAAGGCGAGGTAGATGACACCGGCCGCGAGGATGCCGAGCAGGATCTGCCCGGCGATGATGAACGAGTAGCCGATGACGATGGCGATGATGATCCACATGAGGAACGAGCGCATCTGGTTGCGCTTTCGCGCCTCCTCCTTGTGGGCCTCGACGATCTGCTCGCCTTTCCCCGCCGGGACGGTCCGAACCTTGGGGTTGTTCCCGTCGTCGGGGTTGTGATAGACGAGGACGTCTTGGAGTTCTTCCGGGGGCAGGAGTTCGGACATCGCCTTCGCGAGCATCGATTTGCCCGTCCCGGGCGAGCCGATCATCATCACGTGGCGTCGCTGCTTGGCAGCTTTCATCACCACGTCGCGGGCGTGTTCCTGGCCGATGACCTGATCGACGAGGCGGTCCGGGACGTCGATCTCGCTGGTGGAGTCGATCTTGAGTCCGCCGAGGAGGTCGTCCTCGTCGACGTCCTCTGCGACCTCGGCGTCGACTTCCACGTCGCTGCCGAGGTCGTCGATGGTCCCCTCGCCGGCCCCCTCCGAGTGACCGTTCTGGCTCCCGGGCACGTCGCCGCGCTCGTCGGGTCCGACGGGCCCGTCGGACGGTTCGTCGGCGACGCCGTCGCTGAACCCGTCGCCGTCGTCTGACGGCGGCGACTCGGGCACCTCGTCGGTGACGCCGCCCCCCTCTTCGGGGGCGTTCTCGTCGGTTTCCGTGTCGTTACTCATAGAGTACTTCGCTACTTCAACGGTGGGTCGGACGACTGATATACTTTCTCCTCGCGTGTGCCGGTAGCGCATCTGTGATACCGGCTGTTTCAGCCCGTATAACGCGGGAACGCGGCGGTTATCGGATCTCGGGGTATTTATAAACGACGCGACCGATTGAGGCGGTATGCGGGGGTTCTACATCGGCCGGTTTCAGCCCTACCACGACGGGCACCACCGGATGGTCGAAGAGATCGCGACCGAGGTCGACGAACTCGTCCTCGGGATCGGGTCGGCGGGCGACTCCCACAGCCCGCGGAATCCGTTCACGGCCGGCGAGCGCGTGATGATGGTGACCAAATCCGTCGCCGATCTCGACGTCACCACGTACGCCGTTCCCATCGAGGACCTCGACCGGAACTCGGTGTGGGTGAGCCACGTCCAGAGTATGTCGCCGGCGTTCGACGTCGCCTACTCGAACAACCCGCTCGTCATCCAACTGTTTTCGGAGGCGGGCGTCGAGGTCCGACAGTCGCCGATGTTCAACCGCGACGTCCTCGAGGGCGCGGAACTGCGCGCGCGGATGATCCGCGACGAGGAGTGGCGGCACTTGGTCCCCGACCCCGTCGTCGACGTCGTCGAAGAGACCGACGGGATCGAGCGCATCCAGCGCGTCAGCGACACCGACGCCAACGGGGACGACACCGACGATCCCGAGTGAGGTGACGAAGGGAGATGATCACGCTCGCCTCCGACTTCGGCTCCCCGTACCCGGCCGCGATGAAGGGCGTCGTCCTCCAGCGATCGGACGCCAGACTCGTCGACGTCGCTCACGACCTCCCCCGCCAGGACGTCCGAGCGGCCGCGTTCTGGTGCCGCGAGACACTCCCGTACTTCCCGCCCGCCGTCCACCTGGTCGTCGTCGACCCCGGCGTCGGGACCGACCGGGACGCGCTCGTCGTCCGCGTCGGCGAGCACGCGCTGGTCGCCCCCGACAACGGGGTGTCGCTGCCGGTGGCCCGCGAGATCGCCTCGGAAGTGTCCGAGGCGGCCCCCGACGTCGAGTGCTTCAGATACGACTACGACGACCCCGCGTCCTCGACGTTCCACGGCCGCGACGTCTTCGCGCCCGCCGCCGCCGCGGTCCACGAGGCCGGCGTCGACTCGCTCGAAACGCTCGACGCCGTCTCGCTGGTCGAGTCAGTCGTTCCGGACGGTTCGCCCGAATCGGTCGTCGACTGCCGCTTTCCCGAGCCGACGGTCGATTCCGGCGCCGGGGAGGCCCGCGGCGAAGTCCTCGTCGTCGACGACTTCGGGAACGCGATCACGAACGTCCCGGGGTCGTTCCTGGACGGCCGCGCGGGCGAGATCGTCGAGGTGAACGGCGTCTCCGCGCCCGTCACGACCGCCTTCGCGGACGTCGACGCGGGCGAACGGCTCGTGACCGTCGGCAGCCACGGCTTCGTCGAGTGCGACGTCAACCGCGGACGCGGCGACGAGGCGTTCGGGCTCGCCCCCGGCGACGAGGTCGTCCTCGCCGGGTGAAAAAGTACCAGACCGGCCGCAGCCGATGGTTCTCCCTCCCCGTCAGTTCGCCGCGATGACGTCGTCGATGCGGACGATCATCGTCGCCGCTTCTGTCGCGGCTGTGATCGCTTCGCGCTTCACGGCCGCGGGGTCGAGCACGCCCGCCTCGACCGGGTCACCGATCACGCCGGTGCGGCCCTCCGAGATGATGCCCGCGACGCCCTCGCGGTCGAACGTCGACCGGAGTTCGACGACGGCGTCGATGGGGTCCATCCCGGTGTTCGTCGCGAGCGTTCGCGGGATCGCCTCGATGGCGTCGGCGAACGCCTCGACGGCGAGCTGCTTGCGGCCGCGCACGCCGCCCGCGTTCGAGCGGACGTACTCGGCGATGGCGACCTCGGTCGCGCCCGCGCCGGGGACGACGCCGCCGGCGTCGATGGCGGCGACGGTCACGTCCACGGCGTCGTTGATCGCGCGTTCGAGTTCGTCGACGACGTGTTCGGTCCCGCCGCGGAGCAGGAGGGTGACGGTCTTCGCCGCGTCGCCGCCCTCGACGAAGGTGAGGTCGTCCTCGCCGAAGCGCCGGATCGAGATCCGCTCGGCGCGGCCGAAGTCCGCGTCGTCGAGGTCTTTCACGTCGCCGAGTTGCTTCGAGCCCGTCGCCCGGGCGATGGCGCGGGCGTCGGAAGAACTCACGCTGTCGAACGCGAGGATGCCGTGTCTCGCGAGGCGGTCCGCGACGCGGTCGGCGATCGATTTCGTGCAGAACAGGACGTCGACCCCCGCGTCGGCGAGGGCGTCGGCGTAGCCACTGAGTTCGGCGTCCTCGGCCTCGATGGCCGCTTCGAGCTGGTCTACCGAGGAGATGGTGTACTCGGCGTCGGACTCCCCCTCGCGGATGTCGAGTTCCGTCGTGAGGACGGCGACGGTCGCGTCGTCGACGGACCGGGGCATTCCCTCGCGGACGCGCTCCTCGTCGACGACGACGCCCTCCACTAACTCCGTCGCCGAAGAGGACGCGCCGGTTCGGGTGAGCACGCGGACGTCGTCGGGATCGAAGCGGTCGCTCCCGTCGTGTACCGCCCGCACGGCATCGACGACGTGCCGTGCGAGCGCGTCGGCGGTGACGTCGCCGGTCCCCTTTCCGGTCATCGAGGACTCCGCGACCGACGCCAGGAGGTCGTCGTCCAGCGTGACATCGAGCACCTGCTCGTCGATCGCTTCCTGGGCCAGCCGAGCGGCCTCGTTGTAGCCCTCGACGATCACCGTCGGGTGGAGGTCGTCGTCGAGCAGGTCCTCCGCGTGCGTGAGCAGTTCGCCCGTCAGCACCGACGCCGTCGTGGTCCCGTCGCCGACGCTCTCCTCTTGGGTCTGGGCGACCTCGACGATCATCTGGGCGGCGGGGTGCTCGATGTCCATCTCCGCTAAGATGGTCGCGCCGTCGTTGGTCACGACGACGGTGCCCTGGGAGTCGACCAGCATCTTGTCCATCCCGCGCGGCCCGAGCGTCGTTCGGACGGCGCTCGCGACGGCCTTGCCCGCTCGGATGTTCGAACTCTGGGCGTCGCCGCCGCGGGTCCGCTCGCTGTCACTCGAAAGAACGTACAGGGGCTGCATACGTGTCGACATATCTATGAATCCTCAGCGGGAAAATACGATTGCAGTTCTATATATAGATATTGGTTTATGTGGTGTTAGAGCGACGGAAAAACGATTTAAATCGGTTCGATCTATCTGTGATCGAACCGCACGTATTCCTGTGCTCCATTCGTGACTGATTTCGTATCGTTCTCTGAGGCGTCGAGGTCCGAGACTCGCTCGGAGAGCGCTCCGTCTTCGACTCCCGCCGCCATCGCCAAGGTATATTTACGTCGCCGCGACAGTCTTCGACGATGCTCGAGTTGAACCACGGGTTCAGGGTCGTCGACCTCCACGCGCGACTCGATCCGAGCGACGAGGCGGAGGTCGCCAGCCGGGGCCGTGAGACGACGCCCGAGGCCCTCGAACGTGAACTCCACCAGGCAGGGGTGGTGCGGGCGGTCGTCTCCCCGGGGGAGCGACCCGGGGGCGAGGGGTACCTCCGCGCCAACAACGCGGTCGCCCGGCTGAGCGTCGACCGGCCCTTCCTCGCGTTCGCGCGGATCGACGGGCCGCGCGACCCCGGTTCCCGGGCGTCGTCGCGGCTTCGAAACCTCACCGCGTCCCGGAAGGACCACCACGTCAGCCCCGAGGACGTCGAGCAGTACGCCTACGACGACCGGTTCCACGGGTTCACGCTCGCGCCCGACAGGGACGGCCTCCCGGACGAGGAGACGCTGGACGAACTGGGTGACGTCGAACTGCCGCTCGTCGTCCGTGCCGGCCGCGCGTTTCCCCCTTCGGCGGTCGAAGAGACGCTCCTCGATCGCGGCTTTCCCGTGGTGCTCGCCGGGTTCGGCGGTTACCCGCTCGATCGGGAACTGATGTCGACCGCCATCGACCTCCTCGGCGACCACGATCACCTGTATCTCGACACCCGTTACGTCCGCTTTCGAAGCGTTTTGGAACGGGCGCTCCTGGAGCATCCCGACCGAGTCCTGTTCGGGAGCGGTGCCCCGGAGACCCACCCCAACGTCGGCGTGATGGAGATTCTGACCCTCGACGTCTCCGAGGACGCGATGCGGCGGGCGTTCTCCTCGAACGCCTCGCGGATCGTTCCCGGTCTCTCGCCCGGCGAGACGTAGCCGGGACTCGGCGTCGTTTCGTCTCCCCTCCGCTCACCGCGGCGTCGTTCGGCTACTCACCGACGTGTCATCCGCACGCTCACCGACGTGTCATCCGCACGCTCACCGACGGTCGTACTTCGCGACCGCCCGGTCGGCCCGCTTCGAGCAGCCGTGGGGGTTGCGCGCGGGCGTCCGATCGCGCGCTCGGGCGACCAGACCGTCCGACCACCCCGTCGCGATCCCGACGACGACGTCCCGTCCGTTCCCGAACCACCCCGTCGGTGACGTGTCGCCGGCGACGACGTCCCGGGCGGCGGAGACGGCGTCCGATCCCGCGTGCGAGGCGATACGGCGGAAGACCGTCGGACGGACCCCGTAGTTCTTCACGAGCCGGTAGGCGAGCGCGCGGTACTTCCACTCGTGGTCCCGTTCGTCGACCCCACCGTCGGCCTCGTACTCCGTGCGGACGCACAGTTCCGACTCCCAGGCGACGTCGTGTCCGAGCCCCGCCAGGCGGTGTGCGGCGTCGCGAGCGCCGCCGGTTTCGAGGTACTCGTCGAACCCGTCGAGGTCGTCCAGGGCCTCGGCGCGTAACGCGACGTTGCCGCCGTTGAAGTACGTGACCTCGCGGTTTCGGATCGTGCGCGTCTCCGGCGCCGTCGTCGTCATTCCCGCCGGCAGCGTCTCGTGGACCGGCCCCGTCACGACCGGCGCGCGTTCGATGCCCGCCTCGATGGCGTCCGTCCAGGTCTCCTCGATCGCGAGGTCGTGGCGCAGAAAGGCGACCACGTCGCCCGAGGCGGCGTGGATTCCCGCGTTTCGGGAGACGTTCAGCGTCCGGTCTGACACCTCCACGAGCACGTCGACGTCGTCTCGGTCGCGGACCATTCCGGTCGTCCCGTCCGCCGAGGGGCCGTTGACGACGACGACCTCGGCGTCGGGCGCGTTCGCGGCCAGCACGTCCAGGGTGGCCGCGAGGTGATCCCGTCTGTTCAGTGTCGGGATCACTACCGAGAGCTCCATACCTATGGGTTGCGATACGCGAACTTAAATGTCGCACCTCGGGGCGGGTCCCTCCCGAGGCGGCGTCCCGCCACTCCCCGCGACGCCGGCGGCGCGTCGCTACAGCCCGCCGTCTTCGACGGCCGCGGTCCAGTAGGAGACCGACGCGAGCGCGTCTCCGAGCGCGGTCTCTCCGAGGGCGGTGTCGATATCGCGGAACTCCTGGGCGATCCCGTTGGGGATCTTCCGGTAGAAGCCGTAGGGAAGCAGGAAGTCGTGTTCGCCGTTCAGCAGCCGCAGACCGGCCCCGTCGAGGAGCCGCTTCACCTGCGAGGCGGAGTACAGGTGCGACCCCATCGGGAGGAGCCAGTTGTAGACGACGCGGGCGCTGCGTTCGTTGAACGTGTCGAAGAAGACGAGGTTCTTCGAGACGCGGGCCATCTCCGCCATAAACTTCGCGGGGGTGTCCGCGAGGTGGAAGAACCGCATCGCGAAGACGGCGTCGAAGTGGTCGTCGGGGAAGGGAAGGCGCGCGGCGTCGCCGCGGAGGAACTCGATGTGATCCGCGACGCCCGCCCGTCGGGCCTTCTCACGCCCCTGGGCCAACATCGCGTCGGAGATGTCGAGACCGACGATGTTCGCGCCTCGTTCGGCCAGCATCGCCGTGAACCGCCCCGTCCCGCAGGCGATTTCGAGGACGTCTTTCCCCTCGACGGGCCCGATGGCCTCGACGACGGCCCGCTTCTCGCGGTCGTCGATGAGTCTCCCGCCCCGCGAGAACCGCTTCGAGTCGTACTCCTCGGCGACGTCGTCGGCCTGGTACCACTCCTTTCCTTTCACGCTATCATCCAGTGCTCGCTCGTGGACTAAAACCGTACTGGAAGCGCGCCGGTACGACGGACCGATACACCGGTCGGACGTCGGCCTCGTCGTCCTGAGAGTCCGCAGCCATCCTTGTATGTGTATAAGGTCTACGGATTGTATTGTCACACTTGTAGGCAACCTTTACCAAGAGTGCAACATTTGCTCTCCGTATGAGCACCAGTACCGCAGAACTCGACGGCGACGACCTCCTCTCGGAGTCGGAGTACCGGGACCGCCTCCGCGAACTCCCGCCGAGCGCGAAACTCGTCGCGAAAGTACTCGAGGGCGACGCGCCGCTCTCACAGGGCCAGCTCGCCGAGGAATCGCTGCTGCCGGATCGGACCGTTCGCTACGCCCTCAACCGCCTCGAAGACGCCGAACTCGTGGGGTCCCGATACAGCTTCAAGGACGCCCGCAAGCAGGTCTACTACCTCAACACCTAGGCGTCTCCGACACCCGTCGCCGCATCCAGCCAGCGGAGCGGCTCCGACTCTGACGTGTTTTCACGGCTGTCAACGCGTTCGCCCTGACGCCAGCGTTTTCTGCTCTCGAACGACGATACGACTGTGACCGCTACGCCGCCGAACGCGCCGCCGATCCGACGCGTCCCGATATCGGTCGACGCCCCCGTCCCGACGGGCTCGACGAACGCCTACGTCGTTGGCGACGATCCCGCACTGCTCGTCGATCCGCAGCGGCGGACCGAGGCGCTCGACGACGCCGTCGCCGCCGTATCCATCGAACACATCACCGTCACCCACGCTCACCCGGACCACGTGGGTGCCGTCGAGACGTACGCAGAGGAGACGGGCGCGACCGTCTGGTGCCGCCGCGGTCGCGAGGCCCGCTTCGCCGACGCGACCGGCGTCGCTCCCGACCGGACGTTCGTCGAGGGCACCGACCTCCCCGTCGGCGACGGCGTCGGCGTCATCGACACTCCCGGTCACGCGCCGGACCACGTCGCCTTCGAGACGGACGCCGGGACCCTCTGCGGCGACGTCGCGATCGCCGAGGGCAGCGTCGCCGTCGCCGCCCCCGAGGGCGACGTTCGAGCCTATCTCGTCGCGCTCCGACGCCTCTACGCCCGGAACCCGCCGCGCCTCTTTCCGGGGCACGGACGAGTCATCGAGGACCCGCGAGCCGTCTGCGAACGCCTGCTCCGACGTCGACTCGATCGCGAACGGGACGCGCTCGCGGCCGTCGCGGCCGGCGCTCGCGACGTCGACGCCGTCCTCGAGGCCGTCTACGATCGGGACCTCTCCGGCGTCCGCGGGTTCGCGCGGGCGACGATCGTCGCCCACCTGGAGAAACTCGACGCCGAGCGTCGCGTGCGCTTCGACCGCGAGGCGGAGACGGTCGAACCATTTTGAGTGGAAACCGTCCGACGACTCCCCGACCGAGAGGCCTTTGTCCGCGCCGACCCGACGACGACCCGTGAACGACGCTCCGTCGCTCGAAACCGAACTCGAACGCGCCCGCGACCTCTCGGTGTCGGAACTGGCCGACGCCATCGAGTCGATCGGCTTCGAGTGCACGCGCTGCGGCGCGTGCTGCAAGGGCCACGAGCGCGAGGACGGAGAGGGAACGGAACCGCACACGGCGACGGTCTTCCCGGACGAGGTGCGGCGGTTGCAGTCAGTCGCTGCCGACGCGGACGGCCGGCGGCGGGAGAGCGAACCTGACGGTTCCGGCGCCGAAAACGGGAGCAAGTCCGCCGAGCGCTACGACTGGCGGGACGTGGCCCGCCCGATGCCGTACGGGGTCGTCGACGGAGCGGACGGCCCCGAGGGCGAGACGTTCGAGTGGGCGCTCCAGACCGACGCCTGCGGCGACTGCGTCTTCTACGAGGAGGTCGGCGAGCGGGGGGACGGCACCGCCAAAGGGGCCTGTCAGGTCCACGAGGACCGGCCGCTGATCTGTGAGACGTACCCCTTCAGCGTCGCGCTCGGCGGGACCAGCCAGCCGATGGGCGAGGCCGTCGACGAGGCGGGAATGGTTCGCGCGCACGAGTGCGAGGGGCTCGGCCGCGACATCTCCCGCGCGGACGCCGAGGAACTGGCGGCCGCGCTCAAGGAACGCGCTATCCGGGAGTTGGAGGAGGCGATCGGCGTCCGCGACAACTACGAACCGGTCGATGTCGACGGCGTGGTCGTCTACGACTCCGAGGGGCCGAAGCGGCCGGACGGGACGGCGATTCTGGACGGGACATCGATTCGGGACGGGAGCGCGGACGACGACGGTCGGCGGGACGCGTGACCTCGCCGTCGACACGCTCGACCACCGACGTCGGGTGCGAGCCTTCTTGATGGTCCTCTCCCAAGCGAGCGATAATGACGGCTGATCTCATCGAACGGATCGAGAGCGCGACCGAGGGCGACGTGGTGCGGGTCACGCTGGCGGCGGGCTCGGCCACCGTCGGCGGCGTCGAACTCGAATCGCCGATCGTCACCCGGGTGTCGGCGGTGAGCGAGGAGACGGTGGACGCGCGCGAGAAGGACGTCGACATCGACGGGATCGTCGACCGGCGGATCGTCCACCTGGCCCCGCTCCGCGACGACGACCGGCACGACGCCTACGTCCTCGAAACGCGGAGCCCGGTGGTCGGCGAGGAGACCCTGTTACCGCTCCGGGCGCGTCCCAGATCGGGGTGCGGTCCGGCCGAGGACCTGGAGGCGCTCCCCGAGATCGGCGAGGTCGAAGCGGTCGAGATCCGTTCGTAGAGGTGAACAGACCGCTGTTCGGTCTGTTGAAAGCCGAAACCACTACCGTCTCTCCGGGCGAGCGTCCGCTATGCGAGTCAGCGTGATCGGCGGCAGCACAATACGTCGGGCGGAAGCCGAAACGGCCGAGGAACTGGGACGGGTCCTGGCTCGGCGAGACCACACGGTCGTCTGCGGCGGCCTCGGAGGGGTGATGGAGGCCGTCTGCCGCGGCGCGTCCGAGGCGGGCGGACACACGATCGGGATCCTCCCCACGGACCGCCGCGCGGACGCGAACGAGTACGTCGAGGAGGCGATCGCGACCGGACTGGGCCACGCGCGCAACGCGCTCGTGGTGATGAACGGCGACGCGGTCGTCGCGGTCGACGGCGGCGGCGGGACGCTGTCGGAACTCGGCTACGCGTCGGTCTACGACCGGCCGACCGCGGGACTCGGAACGCACGACGCGGCGCACGTGGAGGCCGTCCAGACGGTCGAGAAGGCGGTCGAATACGTCGAGTCGGCTGTCTCGGGAGAACGCTAGCGAGACGGTCGATCGCGGCTCCCTACCAGGTGCCGTGGAACGTGTCGAACGACAGCGAGTCGAGCGGCTCGTCGCCGACGGCGATCCGGTACTCGCCGGGCGTGAGCATCGGCTTGTGGAACTGCGGCCCGTCGTCGGTCGTGATCCGGGGACAGCCGGTGTTGACGAACGCGTCCATGGCGAAGTTTCGGAGCCGATCCGGCGTCACCTCGTCCATCGTGATCAGGTACGCGTCGTCGTTGTCCTCGATGATCTCCTCGGCGATCTCCATCCGGCCCTGGCCGATCTTCGTACAGAAGATGACGCCCCACTTCTCGGCGTCCATCGCGCGGTGGACCGCGCCGTAGCGCTGCTTCATGAACTTCTCCGTGTCCGCGACGGTCACGACGTTGTTGACGGGGTCGGCGATGAGCACCTTCTTTTCGGGATGTTCCATCGCGAGGCCGAGCGGGTGGAACTTCCCGCCGCCGACGTACAGCACCTGGTCGGCGTCGATGTCGGCGGAGGCGTAGTTGCAGCCGAGGACCTGCCCCTCGTAGGTCAGGCGGTCGTCGCCCCGGCGGGTGTGGACGTCGAAGCCGCGCTCCTCCAGCCACTCGACCATCTCGCCGAAGCGGTTCATGTGCTGGGCGGTCGTGACGAGGCCGACCTCCTCCTCGGGGAGTTCGTCGACGGCCTCCTCTAAGATCGGGAACGGATCGACGTTCGAGAAGAGGGGGACGTAGATGATCTTCTCCGATTCCTTCATCGGCGAGTGCCCGAAGTGGACGAACACGTCAGTCCGCCGCATCAGATAGGTGTCGAGGTCGCACGCGCCGTAGCAGGGCTGCCCCGAGAGCATGAACGTCACGTCGTCGCCGCACAGCTCCCGGAGGTCGTCGGCGACGGCCGGGCCGCGGCGCTTCAGCCCCTCGGGGAACTGGAGGCCGACGCGGTTCGCGTCGCGCTCTTCGATCTCCTCGACGATCCGGTCCAGTTCGTAGTCCCACTCGCGGTCGTGCCGTAGCGACATTCCGGTGTTGCGGAGGTCTCCCTCGGTGGCGGCGTCCTGGCTCATTGCACCGACCTTGCGGGGCGGGAGGCATAACGTCGGCGGTTGCAAGACACTCTCGATACCGGTCTCAGGGGCCGTGCGTACCAGTCGCAGACGCCGTGATGATATATGCCACAGCTGGGCGTAGGTACTCGGTATGCCGTCCGACGCACAGGACCACAAAGGCGAGGGGGAACCGACCGAGTGCCCCGAGTGCGGGGCGGTGAGAGAGGAATCGGAGAGCCTCGGATCGGAGTGGGTGTCGGGACTCCGCGCCGGCCCACGGTCGGTGTACCTGTACCGCACGTTGAAGGACGACCTCTGGCTGTACAAGAACTGTCGCGCGACGCTCGGCGTGAGGTTGCGAGCGCCATCCGACGCACACGGGCCCGCAGGCGTCGTCGTTCCGTTCGCCGTCGTTCGTTTCTCTCCGTCGTCACGCTCTGGTTCGCTTCAGCCGCCGTCCCGCTCTCGTCCGTCGGCCCCGGTCGTCGCCGATTCGTCACCGAGCGTCGGCGTCGCGGTGACGGCGCGGTTTCGGGTCGCGAGCGCCTCGACGTCCGGCACGCCCGACGCCGAGACGTCGGGGGAAGCCGTCCGCTCGGCGCGGCCACAGCGGCCAACAGCCGACGCCGGACTGTCTGGCGAGGGCCGGTCCGTTCCGGGAGCTGTTCGTCCAGTCACCGGTCGATCGCGCGCACCGCGAAGAGTCACGCAGAAGCCCCGTCGAGTGCGAGTCCGTTCTCCGCGCGCCGATACCGGGCAGGCGAGCCGAGGGCCGTCAGCGGACGCCGAGAGAGGCGGTCACTCCAACTCCGCGGGACGACAGGCGAAGTGCCGGCTGCGGTTGTCCGCGACATAGCGGTAGACCCGGCGTCCGACCGACCGAGCCGGGGGGAGCCCCATCACCCACACGAGCGGGGAGAACAGCCGGTTCTGACGGAGCAGTTCGCGGAACGCCTCGTAGCCCTCGTAGCCGCTCTGCCCGTCGAAGACGTACATCGCCCGTCCGAGGTCGACTTCGGAGCGCTCGGTGCACGCGTCGGGCGCGTCGTACTGCGAGTAGAACGTCACGGTGCCGTCGATATCGAGGAGCTTGAACGGGTAGAGCGACCGAGCGCAGAACAGGCAGTGTTCGTCGAAGACGAGGTCTATCTCCCGGTCGAGGGCGAGGCGTCGATAGGCGCCGTCGAAGGCGGCGAACACCGCCAAGAAAAATAGATTGTCGACGAAGAATATCCCCAGCAACACCACGTTCGACAGCGTGAAGAGCACCAGCCCGACGACGAACGGCGTTATCGAGACGCCGACGAGCACCGCGACGAGGAACCCGAACTCGAGGACGAGCGTCCCGATACCGCCGAGGACGCCGAGGAAGGGGTGTTCGACGAGGAGTAACGGGATGTCGTTCCAGGGGTAGACGTACGTGCGCAGAAAGACGAGCCGTGACAGGTTGTCGGGCGCGACGAACCCGGGCCCCCCGCCGTCGACGACCTTGCTGGCTCCGGTGCTGAAGAACAGAATCGCGAGGGTGAGAAGCGAGTATTTCATCGCCGACATTCGGTACGAGCGGTCCTCGTCCGACTTCAGTCGAGCGACGAGCGAATCGAGAGACTGCGACCGCGCCTTCCGAAGACCGTCGACGGAGAGCACGTCGTCCTCGGGATACAGCGCGATGAACACCAGAAACGCCGACCCGATGAACAGGCTGTTGACCTCGCCGGAACTGACCACGGTCCCTCGGATGACCCCCAGATGGGCGGCCAGAGCCGCGCTCACTAGAGCGGTAACGCGAATCCGATAGCCCACGATCACCAACAGGACGAATCCGATCAGGAGCCACTTCTCGACGGTCAGAATCCACGGTATGGAGAGCGGAATCAGCGGGTCGAACTCGTCGTGCGCCATCGCCCGGGAGACCCCCGAGAGCAGGAGAGGCCAGTCGTAGAACACCGTCTTCCACGCCAGCCAGACGCCGAGCACCCACCGCGCGACCGCGAGATTGATCGGCGACGACCTGCGGTCGTCGTCGAAGTAGTTGGCGAACATCAGTAAGCCGCCTCCGGTGACGGAGACGGTATCCCGAGCGAGAGACTGATAGGCTCGCGTTCACCCGTCCGATTCATCTGCGTCGTCGGCATCGAACCGTTACGCGAAGGTATCGCTTCCTCGTCGGCCAGCGGGAACGCCTCGAAGACGACGTCCTCCTCGTAGCGGACGACTTCGGTTCCGTCTTCCGACGTGACGAACGTCATCTCGTACACCCTGACGCCGACGAACCGCTCGTGTCCGTCGAGCAGTTCCGGCGTCCACACGCTCGTCAGTCCGTGGCTCGGGAACCTCGCGAGGCCCTCGGCGTCACCCCGTTCGACCGCCTCACGGTACTCGGTGGCCCGATCGAGCAGAAGCCGCGCGGTGGTCTCGTTCTCCGTGGTGTTCTGTCCGCGGCGCATGTGCTTGATCAGTCGCGTCGTGGCCACCGAGTCGAACGCGAGCGTCATCTTGTCATCCATCTTCAATTCGTGGCCCGACTCGTCGACGAGACGTATCTCCTGATACGTCTCCACCTCGGCGGTCGGCTGAGAGAAGTGTCCCCACGAGACGAAGGGCGGCGGCGCCATCGGGAGGACGGAATTGGACAGTATCAGTCCGACGAAGAAGCACGCGACGAACAGCCGGCGAGCGTACCACCGGTCCGAGAGAACCGCGGCGACGGCGGCCCCGACGAAGAACACGACGAGGAATCCCGGCAGGATGAGCGTCGCGTACGGGCGGAGAGCTGTCACCAACTGTTCCGAGAAGCTCAGGAGGACAATCGGTGCAACTGCGGAAACGCTCATCTCATCACCACGCCGATACTCGGCTGAGAATCGCTTCTACAGGAATTCATATATTTATGCGTGAATGTCGAGTGTGATATATTGTATATTTGCTATTTAACGTGCATATAGTGGGCGTTTAATCGCGTCTCACGCGACAAATGGGCCGCAGGATCACGCGACAAATGGGCCGCAGGAGAGGGACGCGGCGGGCGATGGGGCCTCCGGCAGGTTCAAACGAATCGACTCCCAAACGCGAGACGATGAGCGTCCAGAAAGATCGGCTCGAAGCACTCGGTCGCGAACTCGGCGAGGCGATCGCCGAGACGCCGGAGTACGAGGCGTTCGAGGAGACGAAGGCGGCCGTCGAGGCCGACGACGACGTCCAAGAACAGATCTCGACGTTCCAGGAGCGTCGCGATCACTACATGCACGCCCGACAGATGGGGAACGCCACGGAGGAGAACCTCCGAAAGGTCCAGGAGGCCCAGGAGGAACTGCACTCGATGCCGAAGATGGCCTCCTACCTCGACGCGCAGGAGGAACTCCAAGAGCGACTCGAAGCCGTCAACGAGGCGATCTCGGAACCGCTGGCGGTCGACTTCGGCGACGAGGCCGGCGGCTGCTGTCACGACTAGCGGCGCGCGGACAGACCCGATTTTGATTTTCGTCGACTCCGCTCGACCGCGACTGCCGAGAGCGTCCGAGCGTTCAAATACGAGGACGGGACCACGAGGGCTATGCTCGCGATCGCCGGCGGCAAGGGAGGCAGCGGAAAGACGACCACGACGCTCGGGCTGGCACGGGCGGTCGACGGCCCGACGCTCGCTGTCGACGCCGACTGCGACCTCCCGAACCTCCACGCGCTGGCGGGCGTTCCGCGGGCTGCCGCACCGGGTGGCCGCGGTCATCCGGACCCGGCGTCGAGCAGCGGCGACACGCGAATCGTCCCCGCCCCCCGCGACGCTCCCGACGGGATCGGCGGACGCCTGCGTCGGATCCGCGAGCGCGAAGCGGCCCGGTCTCCGGTAGCTGTCGGCGACGACGCGTTCGACGGCCGAGGTGGCAGTAGCGTCGGCGACGAGCGCGCCGGCAGACGCGGTAGCGGCGGCCGATCCGCGGACCACGAAGACGCAGCCGACCCGGTGCCCGTTTTCGTCGACTGCCCCGCCGGTGCGGGACCGGACGCGACAGTCCCGCTGCGCGTCGCAGACGACGTCCTGATCGTCGCGACCCCGTGCGTCGCCGCGCTCCGTGACGCGGCGAAGACGGCCGCGATGGCGCGCGCGGTCGGCACGCCGGTGGTCGGTGCCGTGCTCACGCGGGCCAGACTCGCCCCGCCGGGCGTCGAGGACCTCCTCGAGTGTCGGGTTCTCGGGACCGTCCCTCCGGCGTCGGCCTCCAGGGTCGGCGAACCGCTCCGCGATCCGACCGTCAGCCGCGCGTACGACGAACTCGCCGAGAGACTGACCGATCGACCGAACACCTAAGCCGATCGACTCCGTACCCCTCGCCGTGGCAGACAGGCTCTCGACCGGGGTCAGCGTCCTCGATCGCCAACTCGACGGCGGGATTCCGCCGGGGAGCATCGTGCTCCTCGCGGCCGACCCCGCCAGCCAGTCGGAGCTGTTTCTCTACGAATTGACCGCGGTCCGCGCGTCGCTGTACCTCACGACGATCCGCTCGGACCAGGCAGTAAAGGACGCCATCGACCGCGCGCCCGGTCACGTCGGTGATCCCACCGTCAGGGACGTCGGTGGCAACGCGCCACTGGACACCGCCCATCGGTTCGTCCGGGACCTCCCGGAGGGCGCGAACCTGATCGTCGACGTCGTCGACGTCTTAGAGGAGACCGAGCCCGCCCGCTATCGGCAGTTCCTCAACGAACTGCAGACGCATATGGTCAACACCGGCGGGCTGGCCGTCCTCCACGGGATGAAGGGCGACGCCGAACCCCGCAACCGCGGGTACACGAAACACATGGCGGACGTCGTGTTCGACCTCCACACGAAGATCAAGGGCTCGGAGATCGAGAACCGCCTGGCGGTGCCGAAGTTCCGCGGCGTCCAGCCGCCAGAGGAGACGATCAAGCTCCGGCTGGGCGAGCGCGTCACGGTCGACACGAGCCGCGACATCGCGTAGCCCTCGGATCCGGGCAGAACCCCGTTCGCCAACTCAGGCGACGAACCCGAGGTAACCGAACGTCGCCGGCGTGATCGCGACAGTCAGGAGCGACCAGTTCCCTGGTGTGTCGAGACCACCGAGTTCGAGCCGTTTCGTGACGAGCGAGAGGAAGTTCGGCACCAGCGGTAGCAGCCGCCAGAGGGGACCTCCCGACCGAGCCCGTACTGAAGAAGCACCGTCAGCCCACGGTGCAGGCGGCAGCGACGATCGCCACTCGCAGGTCGTCGGTCGGGAGACCGGTCTCCGGGGCCCGCAGGTCGTCGGTCGGGAGATCGGTCTCCGCGGCCCCTGTTTCGTCTCCCGCATCCGTGCCGGTGGGATCCTCGGTCGTTGCGTCGTCCCGGGCGAACGAAACGCGTTCCGAGGTGCGCCGTGACGTCGGTCTCGGCGGCGCACCTCTCGAACCGATCGTCGGAATCGACACTCGCTTCGGGCGCGGTGCCCGCCTCGGAAGCGTTACTCTTCGAGGTCGGCGTCGAGCTCCTCGGCGAGCTCGTCGGCGTCGACGTCGACGTCTTCGATCGCCTCCTCGATGTCCTCAGCGCCCATTCCGCCGGCACCGCCCATCATTCCGCCCATACCGCCCATCATTCCGCCCATCCCCTCGATGGTCTCCTGGACGATGACGCGGTCGAGGTCGAGGCGGTCCATCACGTCTTGGGCGATCTGCTGCTTCGAGAACATCCACTGCTGGTTCATCGTCATCTGCGGGGTGGCCTCGATGTACAGCGTCTCCTTCTCGACTTCGACGGTCTCGGTTTCGGGTTCGGCGTCCTCCTCCTCGTCGTCCTCGTCGGACTCGACGACCTGCTCTTCCTCGACCGTGTCCGTCTGGATCCAGACCTCGGGGGCCTGCTGGAGGTACATCTCCAGCATGCTGGCGGCCTGCTCCTCGCGGTCGTCGACGAGTTCGAGCACCTCGTACTCGTACTCGAGGTCCTCGCCTGCGAGCGGGTGGTTGAAGTCGACGCGTGCGCGCCCGCTGACGATCGTCACGATCCGGCCCTGGTCGCCGTCGATCTGGACCTGCGCGCCCGGGTAGCGCTCTTCCTCGTCGATCTTGTTGGCGCTGACCGTCCTGACCTGCTCGTCGTCGTACTCGCCGAAGGCCTCTTCGGCGTCGATTTCGACTGTGCCGGAGTCGCCGACCTCCGCGCCGATGAGCGCCTCGTCGACGCTCTCGAAGACGTGGCCGGCGCCGACGACGATGACGCGCGGTTCGAAGTCGTACTCGTCGGTGTCGATCTCGGCCTCTTCGGCCGTCTCCTCGTCGGTGGTGTCGACGACGGTGCCGTCGTCGGTGGTCCGGAGCGTGTAGGCCAGACGGACGAAGTCGTCGTCCTGGATGCCGGAGACGTCTTCTTCGACGTCTTCCGCGTCGGCGTCTGCCTGCGATTCGGCGGCGTCCGCCTGCTGTTCGTCACTCATACGCTGATCATCTCCCGTGCGACCCTTAAGAATCACGTTTCGCCCCGGCGGCGGGTTCGGCGTGTTTTCGCGGCGGTTCCGCGGTCAGTTCGGGATGCACCCTCCGAATCGGACGCTTTTTTTGAGGGGTGACCCGACAGGCCGGTATGATCGAGGTCGAGGTCAAACTCCGTGCGGCCCACGAGGCGGTCCGGGCGGCGCTCGAGGCCGCGGATGCCGAGTCAAAGAAACGACTCACGCAGGTCGATACCTACTACGACGCGCCGCACCGGGACTTCGCCGAAACCGACGAAGCGCTCCGGGTCCGTCGAGAACGGAACCCCCCGTCGTCCGACTCGGGAGCAGAGCCCGCCGGATCCGACGCCCCAGGTGGGCACCGATTCGAGGAGACGGTCAAAGTCACGTACAAGGGGCCGCTGATCGACGCGGAATCGAAGACGCGGGCGGAACACGAGACGGCCGTCGCCGACGGCGACGCCGCGGCGGCCATCTTCGACGGCCTCGGGTTCGAGCAGGCGGCCGTCGTCGAGAAGGAACGGGAGTACTTCGTTCTCGACGGCTACACCGTCACACTCGACCGCGTCGACGGCCTGGGCGAGTTCGTCGAGGTCGAGGCCGAAGCGAGCGAGAGCGCCGACGTGGAGTCCGTCCGCGACGGCGCGTTCGAGGTTCTCCGTCGATTGGGCCTCGATCCGGACGAGCAGATTCGGACCTCGTATCTGGGCCTGCTCCTCGAGGACGCGGAGTGAGCGGGGCGCTCCGATCTGATACTCGGCGGTAATAATAACAGTGGCGAACTTTTCCGCAAGTTATAGAACGGCCGGGCCAGTAGCGTCGGGCAATGACCGAACGGAACATCTCTATCGAGGCAGCAGACCGGACCGCCGTCGAGGACCAGGGGGTCGAAATCGTCGAGCGAAAGGGACTCGGCCACCCCGATTCGATCTGCGACGGAATCGCCGAGGCCGTCTCGCGGTCGCTCTCACAGCTCTATCTCGACCGCGTCGGACGCGTGCTTCACTACAACACCGACGAGACGCAGCTGGTCGCCGGCGAGTCCGCGCCGACGTACGGCGGCGGCGAGGTCGTCGAACCGGTCTACGTGCTCATCGTCGGCCGCGCGACCAAGGAGTACGACGGCGAGCGGCTTCCCGTCGACGCGACCGCGCTCTCTGCCGCCCGCGACTACCTCAACGAGCACATCCCGGAGCTCGACGTCGGCACCGACATCGTCGTCGACACCCGGATCGGCGAGGGTTCGGGCGACCTCCAGGACGTCTTCGGGGAGGACGGCGCGGAGGTCCCGATGTCGAACGACACCTCCTACGGCGTCGGACACGCGCCGCTTACCGAGACCGAGGAGATCGTCCTGACCGTCGAAGAGGAACTCAACGGCCCCTACGCGGCCGACCACCCGGAACTCGGCCCGGACATCAAGGTGATGGGCAAACGCGAGGGCGACCTGATCGACATCACCGTCGCCGCCGCGATGGTCGACGCCTACGTCGAGGACCTAGAGGACTACGACGACGCGGTCGAGCGCGTCCGCGCCCACGTGGGCGACGTCGCCCGCGGGCTGACCGATCGGGAGGTCCGCGTCGAAGTCAACACGGCCGACGACTACGAGTCGGGGTCGATCTACCTGACGGTCACCGGCACCAGCGCGGAGATGGGCGACGACGGCTCCGTCGGCCGGGGCAACCGTGCCAACGGGCTCATCACGCCGAACCGCCCGATGAGTATGGAGGCGACCTCCGGAAAGAACCCCGTCAACCACATCGGAAAGATCTACAACCTCCTCTCGACGGACATCGCCGAGTCCGTCGTCGCCGACGTCGACGGCATCCGCGACCTCCAGATCCGTCTCCTCTCGCAGATCGGCCGCCCGATCGACCAACCGCACGTCGCCGACGCGAAGGTCGTCACCGAAGCGGGCGTCGACCTCGCCGACATCGAACCCGAGATCCGCTCGCAGATCGACGATCGGCTGGCGAACGTCACCGACATCACCCGCCGCGTCATCGACGGCGAGCTTTCGACGTTCTGAAGCCGCTCGCCGCGAAACTGCACGTGTGAGCGGAACGAACGACGCGGACCGCGAGGACGCAGACGTCGCCCCCCCGCCCTCCGAGAGCGCGGACGCCGACGACACCGGAGAGCGGGCCGCTCTGACGGACCCGACGAACGCGGTCCTGATCGGTCACGGCGACTTCGGCACCAAGAGCAGCGGCGTCCGCGCGCGGATGGCCGAGCGGGTCGCCCGCGACGTCGAGGCCGCGCTCGACGCCGACGGGATCGAGGCCACCGTCGAGCGCCCGTGGTCGCGCGTCGTGGTCCGGACCGGCCGTCCGAAGGCGGCCGCCCGCGTCGCCGCGGCGCTCCCCGGGATCGCGTTCGCTCGCCCCGCCGTCGCGGTCGATCCCGAGATGGCAGCGATCCGCCGGGCGGTTCGCCGACTCGCCGAAGCCGGTCCGCACGACCCCTCGGAGACGTACGCGGTCGACAGCGACCGGATCGGGCCCGCGGAGGTCCACGGCTTTTCGAGCCGAGACATCGACGTCGAGGCCGGACGGGTCGTCGGCGAGGTCACCGGCGCGTCGGTCGACCTCGACGACCCCGACCGAACCTACCGGATCGAGGTCCGAGAGCGGGAGGCGTTCGTCTCCGCGATTCGACTCGAGGGGCCCGGCGGGCTCCCCGTCGGGACGCAGGGACGGGTCGCCGTCCTCGTCAGCGGCGGCCTCGACTCCCCCGTGGCGATGTGGCGACTCCTCCGACGCGGGTGCGTCGCGATCCCCGTCTACGTCGACCTCGGCGAGTACGGCGGGGCGGACCACCGGGCTCGCGCGCTCGAAGTCACCCGGACGGTCGCCGAGCGCGCCCCCCGGGCGGACCTGCGTCCCCGGATGGTCGACGGCGGCGGGTTCGTCGACCGCGTGGTCGAGACCGCCGAGCACACGCGGATGCTGTCGCTCCGGCGCGCGATGCTCGCGGCGGCCGAGGGCGTCGCCGAGACCGTCGACGCTCACAGCGTCGCGACCGGGGAGGCACTGGGACAGAAGTCGAGTCAGACCGGATGGAACGTGGCGGTCACGGACGCCGCCGTCTCCGTGCCGGTCCATCGGCCCCTCCTCACCGAGGACAAACCCGACATCGTGGCGGCGGCGCGGGAACTCGGCACCTACACCGACGCGACGCTGCCCGTCGGTTGCGACCGAATCGCGCCAGCCCATCCCGAGACGAACGCGACGCTCGACGGCGTGCTGGCCGCCGAGCCCGACGGACTCCTCGACACGGCCCGGGAGGCGGGGCGAAGCGCCGAACTCGGATCGTTCTGAGACCGTGTTCTCGCGCCGCGGTCACCTCGCTACCGGCGCGGCGACTCGCAGCGAGGTCGCCGACTCGCGAGGAGACCGCCGGTGCGCCCCGTGGGAACGCGACCCACAAATTTCTATGTGTATGTCTACCTTACGCCGAATAGACGTTAATCATTGTTGCTTATTGCGTGATAGATTGGGCAAAAATGGGTTTACATACCTTCGGACCGTACGAACCGTTAATGTCGAAGACGTGCCGCCCCGCCCCGTCCAAATCGGACGCCGAATGGACCGTGAGACAAGTGGTCCCGCGCAGCAACTGGGACGCCGCGAGCGAGACGTGTCCGGCGTGCGGCGAGCGCGTCGACCTCCGGGGCCCGCACCACCAGGTGGAACTCGACCGGGAACGGACACCCGGGGCCGGGTCGAAGCTGACCCGAGAGCGTCGGCTCCTCGCCTTCTGCGACGAGGCGTGCGCCACCGCCTGGCTCGACGAGACCGACAACCGCTGAGCCCGGGGAACCGCCGACGCCGGCAATCGCTCGCGTCGAGGCGTCCGACCGCAACCGATTTATCCCTCCTTCTCGACCGTTCTGACGCCTCTCGACGCTCTCGACGCCGCCAGCTATGATTCACGCCTCTCTGCACTCAGTGCGCGCACCGTTCCGTAAGCGAGCCTCTCGTCCCCGAACGGTTTCCAATTCGTGACGCGCGTCTGCTTCGTCGGTTCGGAAGACGTCGACGTGCAGTTCGAACTCCTCTCGCGGGAGACCGCACGCGAGGCGCTCTCGACGTACCAGCGGTACGCCCCGTTCGAGAACTCGCTGGCGGTCGACACGGTGAGCCTCGGCGCGGCCGTCTCGCTGTGCAACGACCTGAACTGGTATCTCGTTCGGTTCGTCGACCTCGCGCTCGTTCGCGAGCCGAGCATCCACGCGGACGAGTGGCTGAGTCGCTCGCTCGCCGCCGCCGTTCGCGACGGCGACGTTCGACCCGGGGAGACCGGCGAACGACTCGCGATTTACGGAGTGGAGGGTGGTCGGCTGGTCGAACCGATGTACGTCACCCGGCGGCCGGACGGGACAGTCCCCGGATACGACCTCCGACCGGTGGAGGAGACGGTGACCGTCCGCGTGACGGGCGAGGAGTTCGACGCTGCCTGATCCCGAGGGCGACCCTCGCCAGATCGGGCGTCCTGGACCGATCGGGCGTCTGAGACCGCCCGGACGTCCGGGAGCGCGGTGATCTCCGGCTCGTCGCACACCACCTCTCGGGGCCGCTTTGCGGCGGTCCGGACGCGCCCTACCAACAATTAAGACGGACCCTCCCGATCATCGGAGTATGGACGAGACCCCCCAGAAGATCACGACGCTCGTCGGCCGCGAGGTGTACTCGAACGAAGGCGTGTTCGTCGGCGAAGTCGCCGACGTCCGGCTCGACCTCACCGACCGGCAGGCCGTGACCGGACTCGCGCTCGCGCAACTCAATGACGAACTCTTTTCGGACCTCGTCGGTAGCAAGAAGGGCGTCATCCTGCCGTACCGCTGGGTCCGCGCCGTCGGCGACGTCATCCTCGTCAACGACGTCACCCTCCACGACGTCATCGAACAGATGTCACAGCCCAACGGCGAGGACAAAGAGGACTCCGCGGTCGCGTAGCGTCGAAGCCGACGAAGCTCCCGCCCGCTTTCGCTCTCCGACTTCGTCTCCCGACCGTCAGTCATTTGCGGGGCGAGTCTGTACTCGGAGGTATGTCGGACGAATCAGACGATCCCGCCGCCGAGAACGACGCCGAAGAGACGCTCCCCCCGGAGGACGACGCCGAAGAGGCGTCCGACGACGCCGAGGAGAAATCGTTCCGCGAGCGCGTCGAGGAGATCCGCGAGCGGCGCGCCGAGGAGCGAGAGGAAGGCGACCGCCCCGACCCCGAGGAGATGATGGGTGGCGGCGGCGGTCCGGGCGGTGCCGGCGGCAACCCCTTCGCACAGATGATGAGCGGTATGATGGGCGGCGGCGGCCCCGGCGGGATGGGCGGCGGTCCGCCCGGAATGGGTGGCGGTCCCGGCGGCCGCGGCGGTCCCGAGGAGAGCGAGTCCGCGGGCAACGAGGAACTCGTCCGCGAGGTTCGACAGCTCCGCGACGAGGTCCGCGACGCGACGCGGCAGCTCCAGCGCATCGCACAGGCCGTCGAAGACATCGACGACTGAGACGCCTAACGGTCCCCTCGACGGCGAACAGGTCCAGACCACCTCCGGTCGCGATCCGGGCGCGTTCGACCCGAACCGCGACTACTCTTTTTCGTCGATGACGCGGTCGTAGAGGTCGGAGAGCTGATCGACCACGCGTTCGACGCTCAACTCCTCGCGGTGTGACAGACACGACGCCGAGAGCGACTCGCGTTCGTCGAGCACCCGGCCAATGGCGTCGCGACAGTCCGCCACGTCGCCGTGCTCGTAGTGATAGCCCGTGACGCCGTCTTCGATCGTATTCGAGAGCGCGCCGGCGTCGACCGCGACGACGGGCGTCCCGCAGGCGTTGGCTTCGAGGGCGACGAGACCCTGCGTCTCGACGGGACTCGGGAAGACGAACGCGTCGAGCGCGGCGTAGAAGGCCGGAAGCTCCTCGCGGGGGAGAAAGCCGAGGAACCGCGCGTCGACGTCGAGGCTATCGGCCAGCGATTCCAGTTCCTCGCGCGCGGGACCGTCGCCGCCGATGACGACCGTCGCGTCGATGCCGTCGGCCGCGCGGACGAACTCCGAGAGGTTCTTTTCGTACCCGTGGCGGCCGGTGTATCCGATCAGCGTGCCTTCGGGAAGGCTATACCGTTCTCGGAACGGACCGGGGTCCGTCGGCGAAAAGAAGTCGACGTCGACGCCGTTCGAGAGCACGACCGCCGGTGTGTCGTCGTCGACGGTCTCGCGGACACGGTCTCTGGCGTCCGCACTCGGGCAGACGATCGCGTCCGAGCGAGAGAGGAACCAGCACTCGTACCGCTCGGCCAGTCGTTCGATGCTGTGTTCGACGCGCGGCCGAGACGTGAGGTAGTCCGCGTACTCCGCGGTCGGCGTGTGATAGGATGTCACGAGCGGTAGGTCCTCGCTGCGGGCGAGTCGCGCCCCGCCGACACCGACCGCGAAGGGGGTGTGCGCGTGGACGACGTCGACGTCCTCGACGGCCGCGGGGACCCGCGGCGTGCCGATTCGAAAGCCCTCGTACATCGGGAACGGCAGGCTCCGGACCGGATACTCCTCGGGGTCGGGATCGTACTCGGCGCTGCCGGGATAGACGATCCGCATCGTGCCGCCGCGCTCGCGCCAGCGGTCCCGCCACGTCTGGATCGTGTAGGAGACGCCGTTGACTGTCGGCAGATAGGTGTCGGTGAAGGCGGCGACCGAGGCGGGAGCCATCGGCGGCGATTCACGGACGGAGGCTTAATCAGTTGCGAATCTCCCGGACCGTCTCCAGCGTCCTCCGCGGTCGATCGCTCACCCGCTGCCGTCGACTGGTCACCCACCGCCGTCGATCGGCCGCCCCGATCGTTTGGCCTCGCGGACCTCCTGGTAGGTCGCCGCGAGTCGCTCGCCGACCCGATCCAGACTGTGTTCCATCGCGGTCTCCCGGGCGTTCTCGCCGAGTCGCTCGCGGAGGTCTTCGTCCTCCGCGAGACGCTCGACGGCGTCGACGAACTCCGACTCGGTCTCGCGCTTGAGGCAGTCGTGGCCGTCGGTGTAGAACTCCTCGAACACCGGGATGTCGCGGAGGACCACCGCCTTACCGCAGGCCATCGCCTCGAGGACGGCGATGCCCTGGTTCTCGTTCTTCGTCGGGAAGAGGTAGACGTCGCCCGCGCCGTACGCCCCCCGGATGTCGTCGATCCAGCCGGTGAACGTGACGTTCTCGGGAGGGTTCGACGTCCACCGGCGGACCGCCTTCGAGGCGTGCGGGCCGGTGTCGTAGGGGCCGAACCACGCGAAGTCGTAGGGCGTCGCCTCCGCGACCCGGCAGAACGTCGTCAGCCCCTTCCGCTCGAAGACGTTGCCGACGAGGAAGACGACCGTCCCGTCGAGGTCGTAGCGCTCGCGGTACTCCCCGCGGAGGTCCGCGAACCCCGAAAGCGCCTCGACGTCGACGCCGTTCGTCATCGGGCGGATCGGGGCGTCGACGGGGTACGACTCCAGCACGCGCTTCGTGTACTCGGAGGGACAGAGCACCAGGTCAGCCTGCGAGTAGAACCACTTGAGATACCGGCCCAGCGCCGGCGCGATCGTCGTCGATCCGCGGAACGACTCCGCGAAGTCCTCGCGCGTGACGTGCGTGTGGAGGATAAGCGGGATATCGTGTCGCCTGGCGTGGCGAGCCACCGCGAGCGATCCCGGACCGACGAGGTTGCAGTGGGCGACATCGTACTCGTCGAAGAGGCCGTGACCGGACAGGGCTGACCGGAGGCCGGTAGGCAGGTCGCCACCGCGCCACGGCGAGGTCACGACCTCGACGTCCGTTCGTTCGAGGGCGGCCCGCTGCTGGTCCGCCGCGGTACCGATGCCGCTGCGGTCCAGCCGCGATTCGAGTTCGAGGTAGTTGAGCGCGCGGAGAGCCACGTCGTCGTGGAGTTGCTCGCGATCCTATTTATACGTACGACTCTCGACGTCGGGGACCGGGCGTCGCGCGAGCGACGGCGTCGCCTCCTATCGCCTCCCGCGCGCCGGCGGGACGAGGAGGACGTTGTTGTTGCCGCGGGCGACGATCGATTCCGAGACGCTCCCGAGGAGGAGTCGGCGGAGACGGCTCCGTCCGCGCGTGCCGAGCAGCGTCGTCGTCGCGTCGACGCGGGTCTCCTCTTCGAGGATCTCGTCGACGGGGCTCCCCTCGCGGACGTTGACTCCGGCCTCGATCCCCATCTCTCGTTCGACCTCGTCGGCGAGGTCTTCCAGCCGCCGTCGGGGGTCTTCGACCGCCGCGCTGGCGTTCTCCTTCCGCACGTGCAGGAGGTCGACCGCCTGCGTCGCCCCCTTCAGCATCGGGAGGAAGTCGAACGCCTGCCGGGCATTGTCCGAGAAGTCGGTCGCGAACAGGACGTGCTGGAAGAGGTGCTCTTTCACGACGGCCTTCTCCGAGTCCGGAGGCGCGATCCGCTCGACGAGCAGCGGACGCGTGGCCGTCCGCGCGACGTTCCGCGTCGTGCTCCCGACGAGCCGGTTCGCGAGCGGGCTCTCGCCCCGCGATCCGACGACGATCATATCCGCGTCGAGTCGGTCGGCGAAGCCGTTGATTCGTCGGTGCGGCGTCCCGCGGGCGACGTGCGTCTCGACGGTGAACCCCGCCGACTCGAAGACGTCGCGCTGCGGTTTCAGCGACTTCCGGGTGTCCGTCGCGGCGTCCATCCCCGGGAGGCCGCTGGAGACGTTGTCCGGGACGACCGTCACGAGGTGGACCTCCGTGACGCCGATGTTGTCGAGACAGTCCAGACACGTGCGTGACCGGATCGCCGCCTCGTTCGCGTCCGAGAGGTCCGTGGCGAATACGATGCGCATACTCGGGGTTCGCGCTCCACGAATTAATATTGCACGGTTAATACAATAAAATGAAATACCAATCCGACGTCCGGACCCGATACGACTCGGAACGCCTTTGTCCGCCCGAGTCCGTGCGCCAGTATGGGCATCCCGGCCGAGCGAATCGAGCGACTGCACGACCTCGCCCGGGAAGCAACGGCCGGTTCGGACGTCGATCTCGCGCGGGAGTACGTGCGCCTCGCGCGCCGGATCGCCGAGCGGAACCGGATCAGGCTCCCGCGTCGATTTCGGCGTTTCACCTGTGACGACTGCGACGCGTACCTCCGCCCCGGCTCGACGGCGCGGGTCCGGCTCCAGTCCGGGCACGTCGTCGTCAGGTGTCTCTCCTGCGGCGCGACGAAGCGGTACCCGTACGAGGACCGGTAGCCGAGCCCCGCAACACGACACCGCTCGAACTCGTCGGGAGTCTTAAGTTTCAAACCGGATGCCGACGTATCGAAGCCGTATGGACGAACAGGAGCTGCGCAAGGCGGCCCACGATCTGGACGTCACCGTCTGGGTGGGAAAAGGGGGGATCGATCCGGTCGTCGAGGAGGCGACCGATCAGTTGAAAGACAGAGAACTCGTGAAGGTGAAGTTCCTTCGGGCGGCCCGCGGGGGCACGACAGTGGAGGAACTCGCCGCCGAACTCGCCGAACGCACCGGCGCGGAGGTCGTCGAGACGCGGGGTAACACGGGGGTCCTACATCGATGAGTGCGGGGGCCCCGATGCAGGCCGGAATCGGCCTGAACGACTCGATCGCCGGGCTCCTGGCCGGGTTCGGCGTCCCGGACGCGATCGCCAGCCTGCTCGGACAGGCGCTCGCGTTCCTGGTCGTGTTCGCGGTCGTGTTCGTGGTCGGCCGCAGCGTGCTCCTGCCGATCGCGACCCGGATGATGGACTCTCGGGGACTCGAATCGCACGCCCAGCGGCCGCTTCGACGACTCCTCGTCGTCGTCGTCGGCTTCGCCGGCATCACGGCCGCCTTCGGCGCGGCGGGGTATCCCAACTTCCTCCAGTCGCTCGCGACGATCGCCGCGGCCGCGACGCTGGCGATCGGCTTCGCGATGCAGGACGTCCTGAAGAACTTCGTCGCCGGTATCTTCATTTACACCGACAAGCCGTTCAAGATCGGCGACTGGATCCAGTGGGACGGAAACTCGGGAATCGTCGAGGACATCAGCTTCCGCGTCTCCCGGGTTCGAACGTTCGACAACGAACTCCTGACGGTGCCGAACTCGGCGCTGACCGACGGCGTCATCAAGAACCCCGTCGCGAAGGACAAGCTCCGCCTGCAGGTCCCCTTCGGAATCGGCTACGACGACGACACGGAGCGGGCCACCGAGATCATCATGGAGGAGGCCGAGGCGCACGCGGACATCCTCGAAGACCCCGCGCCCTCGGTGCGACTGACCGAACTCGGCGACTCCTCGGTGACGCTCACCTCGCGCATCTGGATCTCCGAGCCGAGCCGCGCGGACTTCGTGAAGACCCGCGCGGACTACGTCCAGTCGGTCAAGCGCCGGTTCGACGAGGAGGGGATCGACATCCCGTACCCGAACCGCACCCTCAGCGGCGAACTCACTGTCGCCGGTCTCGAAGCGGTCTCGCCCGCGGACGACTGAACCGCCAACTCCCCTCAGAGTTCGATCCGTTCGACGAGCTGGTCGCCCGACTTCGTGTTCACCGCGACGATGCGGACGTGTTCTTCCAGCCCAGATCCGTCGAGCTTCGCCTTCAGGAGGTTGTCGACCTGGTAGACGCCGGCGGCGTTGATCATCTCGATCTCGACGAGGACGGCCTTCCCGTCGCCCGGCCGGAGCGACACGTTCTCGATGGCCTGACTCGACAGCGTGTTGATGCCGCGCCCGCCCTTCTCGTAGGGGATGCGCGAGCGGCCGCGTTCCATGTCCAGCGCGTCGGCGACGCGGATGATCCCCGCCTCGGTCGTCAGCGGGTCCTCCTCGGTGTGGTGACAGAGGATCGCGTGGAGCACCTCGGCCTTCAGTCGGACCGCCTCTTCGGTGTCGTAGAAGCCCAACTGCGGGACGAACCGGTCGAGGAGGTCCGCCGCCAGCGGGATCGAGTAGTAGACGTGGTCGTCGCGGTGGACCACGTGTCCGATGTCGTGCAGCGTGGCCGCCAGCGCGAGGATCACCGCTTCGTCGGCCTCGGCGAGGCCCTGGTCCCCGGCCCCGTTGCAGGCGACGTCGCCGCCTTTCAACAGGTCGTACAGACAGAGCGCGCGGTTTCTGACGATCTCGATGTGTTTCGTGCCGTGGTCGTTGTACCCCTTTCGCTGGACGGCGTTGACGTTCTGCGCCTTCAGATAGGTCGTGATCTCCGGGTCCGAGTTGATCTCGTCGAGAACCGAATTGAGGCGCTCGTCGGGGAAGTTGTGCTCGGCCTCGGGATCGTACTCCCGACCCCCGTTTCCGGTGGATTCAGTCATACTCCTCGCTACTCCGGGGACGGCAAAGTATCTGCGGGAGCGACGCAGTCGACGGGAGAACGGTCCGTACTCGGTTCGGAGTTCGTTGCGGCCACGCTTCTCCGTTGCTGCTGCGGCGGTCTGTTGCGGCCGCGGTGCTACGTCGCGTTTTGTCGCCGTTTTCGGGCGTCCTCGGCCGCGGCGGCGACCTCGTCGTAGTCGGGTTCGACGCCGGGGTCGTCGCTCACCCAGGCGTAGGTGATCTCCCGGTCGTCGTCGACGACGAAGACCGCGCGCTTGGCGAGGTTGCGGACGCCGAGGTCCGCGAAGTCCATCGAGACGTCGTAGGCGTCGATGATCTCGCGGTTGGTGTCGCTGACGAGGCCGAAGTTGAGGTCGTTCTGCGCGCGGAACTCGTTGAGCGTGAACGGCGTGTCGATGCTGATCCCGTAGACCGTCGCGCCGACGTCCTCGAAGTTGGCCATCTGATCGCGGAAGGTGCACATCTCGGTCGTGCAGGTGCCCGTGAAGGCCGCGGGGAAGAACGCGAGCACGACGGGGGCCGAGTCGAGGTGCTCCGAGAGCGTGAGCGAACTCACGTCGCCGTCTGCGAGCGGTGCGGTGAAATCCGGGGCGTCGTCGCCGACTGAAACCATACCGGGCTTTGAGAATCGCGCCGGTTGTATGTTGCTTTTGGCCGGCCTGATTTCGCCAGTTGCGGTCGCAACTTCTCGGGATGGCCGAGCAAAAAGCCTATAATTACCACTGGGTTAGACTCTGGTAGCGATGTACGGAACTATCACCCCACTGTTCCCGGGGCTGCCGGGTGGGCCGGAAGTGCTCGTCGTCCTGCTCATACTGGTGCTTCTGTTCGGCGCCAACAAGATCCCGAAACTCGCCCGTTCGACGGGGCAGGCGATGGGCGAGTTCAGGCGCGGCCGCGAGGAAATCGAGGAGGAGCTCAGCGAGATGGACAACGACGACGAAGAGGAAGAAGAGAAGACGACGACGTCGACCTCGACGGAGACGTCGACCGAGACTAACTGACGCGCTGCACCCACCCGGTTCTTTTCGCGAAACCGTATCAGTTTAAGCAGTGGCTATACAATCAGCCGACGGGACGTGTGGCCTAGTGGACCAGGGCGAGGGGTTCCTAACCCCTAGATCGCGGGTTCGACTCCCGCCACGTTCGTTCGCTTCGCTCACTCACGTGGCGACCTCCCGCTCACTTCGTTCGCGGGAGTCCCGCCACGTCCGTTTTCCACCGAGCGATAGCGAGGCGCTAAAACGACCCGCGGGAGTCGAATCAGGGAGGTCGCCGCGTCCAACGCTCCTCGCTCAGAGGTCGACGCGGTCGCCGATCTCGGCGACTTCGAGCGACTGCGGATACTCGTAGCTCCGGGCGTGGTGATGCAGCACCTTCGGATCGGCGGTCATCCCCTTCCACATGTCCCAGTGGCTCGGGAGGAATCGATCGAATGCGAGGTCCGAGGCCGCCTCGACGGCCTCGTTCTCCGTGGAGTACCACCGCGTTCGAACCGGTTCGCCGGTCTGTTTGTCGTCGATGTTGCCGATCGCGCCGAACGCCAACACCCCCAGATCGACGTCGTACCGCTCGCCCAGTTCGTCGAAGTCGTCGTGGGGTTTCGTGTCGCCGCCGTGGAAGAACGTCCCCGAGTCGTGCTCGAAGACGTACGAGACGGGGTGCGTGGAGTCGGGGTCGTTCGAGAACTCCACGTGGACGGTGAACTCACCGACATCGAGGGTGTCACCCTCGACGACTTCGGCGAACTGGTCGTCGTCGAGGTCGTAGTCGTCGAGCCACGCCTCGTCGTCGAACGCGACCGACAGCGAGTCGTCCGGGGCGTAGAAGGACGCGCCGGTGTTCTCGAGAATCGGTGCCTGACTCGGGCCGTGGGTGTGATCGGTGTGCTCGTGGGTGGCGAAGACGGCGTCCATCTCCGCGACGTCCTCGGGGTCGAACGGCACCGGAATCATCCGGACCGTCCGCGGCGGATCGCCCGTCCCCAGATAGGGGTCGATCGCGACGGTCGTGCCCTCGCTGCCTTTCAGAATGAAACCGTTGCAGCCGAGGTACCAGACGGCGACAGTGTCGGGGTCCGCTGCCTCCACGGCGCGTGGGAGCCAGTCTCCCCAGTCGCTTCGAGTCATACGTGTCGCTGCGGCCGGCGGTAGGCTAAGTGTTCCGGAGACGGATGCGGTATGGCGGCTCGGCACCGCCTGGCTTGCCGGTCGAGATCCCATCATCGGTTATAATAACACGAATGATTACTTATACAGTAGAAAAATAGTAATATATGGTAACTAACCAGGGAGTAATAAAATGAATAACGCCATTTCTCTCAGCATATATTTGTGTGATACCGGCGTCCTCTACGGTATGAATCCCCACACGAGAGAAACGGCGAACTTCTCACAGATGGACGCGACGATCCGGGAACTCGGCTCGTGGAGTCCGCGCCCGGAGCAAAAAACTCCTGATCGACGTCGGTGGGGATCCCGTTCGTTCGTGGGCGACCCTCGTTCGTAAACCCCGATACGCGCGGGAAACTGATCACTCGGCGTCGAGGTTTCCGAACGCCTCGTCGACGAGCTCGCCCGTGTCGGCGATGATGTCTGCCATCACGTCGTCGTCGGGTGCCATCCCGACGAGTCGGGCGATCCGCATAATGCTCACGTGATAGACGGTCTGGACGCCCGGTTCTTCCTGCCAGACCACGACGTTGCACGGGAACAGCCCGCCCATACGCCGCTCGCTCGCGTCGAGCGCGCGGTTCGCCACGCTCGGGTTGCACGCGCCGAGGACGTAGTACGGGTCGCGGCCGGCGTCGACCTTCTCGTTCAGCATCTCCGAGGCAGAGAACTCGGTGGCGACGCCGAACCCGGCGTCGGTGAACGCCTCGCGCACGTGTTCGATCGCCTCGTCGTGTTCCATCCGAAGGGTGGCTCGCTCCTCGCCGATGTCGCCCGCCGCGATCGCTTCTGGGTCGATTGGTAACGTCATCGACGTAGCGTACGACGGCGACCGATGAAAACGTATGGGAGTGTGTCTACCACACACTATCGATCCGTCGGGGCGTACGTCCGCCCCGAAACCGGAGTTGCGGACCCGCTCGTGCACCGTTGCGGACCCGTCCGTCCACCGCTCACAGCGGCACCGGGAGCCAGCGGAGGGCGGCGAGGACGTCTTCCGGCGGGAAGATCGGATCGTGCAACGCGAGCCAATCGAGGAGCGTCAGCCCGAGGCCGTGGGCCACGATCGAGGGCAGGAGCGACTGGCTGTGGTAGTCGACCGCGCCGAAGAGGACGTCGGTCGGCCCCGACAGCAGCAGTTCGATCGGGGGCTTCCCGACGTGGTGCAGCGCGTAGACGACGGGGCTGATGAAGACGCTCTTGAACCCGAACTCCTCGCTGACGCCGACGCAGAGCAGTCCGCGGTAGTACGTCTCGGCGGCGACGACGACAAGCAGTTGCTGCAGCGTGTGCGGGAGGAACTCGCCGAGGGCGGTCGTAGTGTGCCACATCGGGTAGTACGCGCGGATGCTCGGCAGCGACGACCCCACGAGATAGAAGGGGAGGACGAACGCCGCGAGGACGAGGGTGTCCCGGAGGGCCACCCGGTCGACGCGGAAGCCGAGATCGCGGCCGTGGGTGGCCGCGAGGCTGGCCGGAATGGCGAGGAACAGCAGTACGTCGCGGGCGACGCGCGCCCCGAGGTCGGTCGGCGGGACCGCCCACGAACTCCACAGGACCGAGAGCGCGAGGCCGACGAAAAGCGCTCGCTGCAGCCAACTCGATCCGTCGGCGAGCGCGCGAATGCGGGCGTGGACGGACACCGTCGCGGGTCGGCGCTACTCGGTTTCGACGGGGCCGTCGCCGACGACGTCCCGGACGAGCGAGACGAACGTCTGACGCGAGTCGACGTAGGTTTCGTCGACCGCTTCGAGCACGTCTTCGAGGGTCTGTGGACCCGACGGCGTCCGGATGACGCTGTCGCCCTCCTGTTCTACGATCCGGCTCATCTCGTGGGGCCAGGTGAGCCGCGCGGCGACGCGCGCCAGCGGCTGTCCCTCGACGGGCGTCTCCTCGCCCAGTTCGACGACGGGGCCCTCGGATTCCTCCTCGTCTGCCATACGCCCGGATTTGCCACCGCCGACAATAATCCCTTCGACACGCCCTGAGAGGGTGGCTCACACCGACTTTTCGAGTTCGAGCGACGGGCCGTCGTGCGTCCGTCTGACGCATCGTTTTGTGTGAGGCTCCCGAAGTAGCGGTATGCCCAGTCTCTCGGAGGTCTACAGGGGAAAGCAAACGGGGGCGAGCCTCCGCCGACTGCTCTTCGGGTTGGGGCTGTTTCTCGCCGGGGCCCTGCTGGTCGTCTCGGGGATCGTCGTCGCCACGACGGATCTCCTCTACGGCACGGAGCCGGTGGCGCTGACGGCCAAGCGGCAACTCGGAGGCGTCCTCGCCGGCGTCGGCGTTCCCGCGGTGTTCCTCGGCATCTTCGCCGTGTTGCCGTCGGGCCGACTCACGAAGGCCGCCGCCGTCGTCGGTGCCGGCATCGCCGTCGTCGGCGTCGCGCTCTTCACCCACGCGTACCCCTGCCGGTGGTCGGGGTCGCTCTGCGGCGCGGGGAAACCGGATCTGACGCTCCTGACCGTCGGCGTCTACTTCCTCGGCGCGATCCTCACGTTCTGGTGCCTGTTCGCCGGCGTGGCGAACTTCAAGACGCGCAACGATCCCGGCGGCACCGCGATGGTGAACGTGACCCGAAAGCAGGAGACGCAGTACGTGCCGGTCGAGCGCTCCCGCGGCGGCCTCGGCGGGATCGGCTTCTTCGGCGGCACCCCCGACGGCGAGGTCGAGACGCAGACGGGCCGCCCGGACGGGACGGGCGGGACCGCCTCCGACGGCGGCACCGAGTCGGAGTCGATCACCTCGCCACTGGACGGATCGCGCGGCGGGGCCGCCGGCACCGACTCTACCGCGCCGAGCGCCCCCGGCGCGGCGAACGGGCGGTCGCGTTCTCCCTCGGGTGCGTCGTCGCCGTCGCCTGCCCCCTCGTCGGCAGGCGCGGACCGGTCCGGTGCGGGGAACTACGACGCCGCGGACACCTACTGCGGCAACTGCGCGCACTTCGAGTACGTCCGAACGGATTCGGGAATCCAGCCGTACTGCGGCGCTCACGAGGAACTGATGGACGATATGGATCCCTGCGAGGACTGGTCGCCGCGTCCGGAACGCGGTCGCTGACCTGCTGTCGACTTCCGTTCTCTCGATCCACTTGGTTCGACTTCCGCTCTCTCGACTTATCCGGGCACGTCTCTCTCCAGCTGTTGAGACCCGGGCTCTCGATGCACAGCGAGTCCGTCTCAGAAACGCGTCTCGTCACTCAGTCAGTACTCGGCGGACCGCTATTTCGAATCTCGAGGGTGGAATAAGCATAACCGTCCAGCGCCCCTCCTAGTAGAGAGAAACACATGGATATCTCTGAGATCCTCTCCACAAAGTTCACCGAGTTCGACATCGGCACACCGCTCTCGAAGGTCGCCGGGGCCTTCGAGAACCAGGAACTCGATGCCGTCATCGTAACGGACGGCGACGAGTATCGCGGCGTCGTTAGTCGCCGACAGCTGGCTTCCTCGTCCAACCAGCCGTCCGCGAAGGTCGGCTCACAGGTACAGCACGTCCCGACGGTCGACCGCACCGAGGACGTCCGTGAGGTCGCGCGACTCATGATCGGCAGCGACGCCAAAACGCTCCCCGTACTCGACGACGACCGTGTCGTCGGTGTGGTGACCGGCGATGCCGTCCTCGAAGCAGTGCGTCCCTTCCTCGACGCAGCGACCGTCGAGGACGCCTACACGGAAGAGTTGATCAGCGCGACCCCCGAAACCACGATCGGGAAAGCGCTCAATCTACTTCGAGAAGCCGGGATCGCCCATCTCCCGGTCGTCGACGGGGACGACCTCGTGGGAATGCTGAGCCTGTACGACGTCATCGACTTCACGACGCGGGGGGGCACTAAGAGCCAGGGCGGTTCGTCGAGCGACTTCGGTAGCCGCGGCGGCGGCGGGCAGAACCGTGGCGGGTTCGGCGCGCGCGAGGGCGATGCCGACCGGATGCTCGATCTGCCAGTGCGGGACCTGATGTCCGACGCAGTCGCGACGGTCGAGCGGAGCGCACCGCTCGACGAGGTCGTCGAGACGATGTTCGAGCGGGAGATCTCCTCGCTCGTCGTTATGGCCGACGACACCGCCGATCCGATCGGTATCGTCACGAAAACGGACGTCATCGAGGCGCTCACCTGGGAGCGCGACGACCGGAACGCCGTACAGGTGATCGGGATCGACTTGCTGGAGGGGATGGACTACGACGGCGTCTCCGCGCTGATCGAGAGTATGACCTCGAAGTACGGCGAGATGAGCGTGATCAAGGCCAGCATCGAACTGCAGGAGCACAAGGAACAGAGCCGGGGCGTACCGCTGGTGCTGGCACGGATTCGTCTGGTCACCGACCGCGGCTACTTCACGGCCGACGGGGAAGGCTACGGTGCCTCCCACGCTCTCCGTCTCGCAGCGAACGCTGTCGAACGCCAGCTCCTCAAGGGGAAGACCTACGGCCAGTCGAAGAAGCATCCGGACACGGACGAGCAGGAACAGCTCTACGGCTGGTGGCTCGGCGGGTGAACGTCTCGACGCCCGGCCCGCTATCGATAGCCTCCCTCCCTGTCGGGTATCTCCCCTCAGTCGCGGCGTCAGAACAGTGCGGGGCTTCTGAGTGATCGGGATTGCGGCTTCGGTACCGTACTCGCAACAGTCGTCGCAGCCGTCGGTCTCGGGCACTTCTGGTGATTGGCAGTGTAACGGGAGCGGCCGATTGAAAGCCGATCTGGAGCGGTTCCCGATCGCTGAATCGGTCGAGAACCCGGCATCACAGCCCCGCTAAACCACTGTAGTCTCAACTTCGTCTCTCTGTTCTCGACTCTCTGTTCTCGACTCTCTGTTCTCGACCTACTCTTTCACGTCCGCGAGCGTCGCGGCGACGTCGTCCCAGTGGCTTCCCCTCCAGAAGACCTGCCCGCACTCTCGACACCGCCAGCAGTCCGTCTCCCCTGGATCAGGGGCGTACGCCGGCAGCGACTCGCCGGCGGCGACGGCGCGGAGTTCGCCGTTGCACGTGCTGCACCGACGCGGCTGCGCTTCGAGCGTGAGTTCGTACCCCGCCAGGTGAAGCGTCCGCAACTGCTCGCGGACGTCGCGCGACGACAGCAGGACGGCCTCGTCGACGCGCGCCGCGAGGTCGACGTCCCGGGTGAGCAGCGTCCGATCCGACTGTTCCGCCCAAGTCGCGATGGCGTCGTCGGAGGGGTCCGCTTCCGTTTCTGTATCTGATTCTTCGGCCACGTCCCGATCGAGCACGTACGCGGCGTCGTAGCCACACATCCGCAGGTACGTCGCCAGTTTGCCGAGCATCGCGTCGAGGAGGAATCGTTCGGACATCGTCTCAGTGGACACCCTCCAGCATCTCTCAGTGCAGGAACGCCAGCAGCTCGTCGGCGTCGCGGGCGTTCAGCACGTCCGCGCGCTCGCACCACCCGCGGCGGGCCGTGTGAACGCCGTATCTGATGACGTCGAGCGCGCCGGGCGCGTGCGCGTCGGTGTCGACGGCGATGGTCGCGCCGGCGTCGACGGCGACGCGTGCGAGTTCGCCGCGGAGGTCCAGCCGCGCGGGGTCGGCGTTGATCTCCAGCGCGGTCCCGGCTTCTGCGGCCGCCTCGGCGATCCGGTCCACGTCGAGGTCCAGCCCCTCGCGCTCGTTGATGAGCCGCCCCGTCGGATGGCCCAGGATATCGACGCTCGGGTGCTCGACGGCGCGGACGAGCCGTTCGGTGGCCGTCTCGCGGTCCTGCCCGAGCGCGGCGTGCGGCGAGGCGACGACGAGGTCGAGTTCGGCGAGCAGGTCGTCGTCGGTCGAGAGCCCACCGTCGGCGTCGACGTTCGTCTCCACGCCGTGCAACAGCGTCAGGTCCTCGCCGAACTCCTCGCGGGCGTCCGCGATGGCCTCCCGCTGTTCCCGGATTTCCGCCTCCGAGAGGCCGACGCCGCCGACCATCCCCGGTCCGGTCGCGTGATCCGTCACGGCGTAGTAGTCGTAGCCGCGCTCGGCCGCCGCGGCGACCATCTCCGAGAGCGTCGCGCGGCCGTCGGACCAGTCGGTGTGGATGTGGAGGTCGCCGCGGACCTCGTCCGCCTCGACGAGATCGGGCAGTGTCCCCTCGCGCGCGGCGTCGACCTCGCCGGTCCCCTCGCGGATCTCCGGGGGGACGAGCGGCAGGTCGAGCGCGGCGTACATCGATCTCTCCGTCTCGCCGGCGACGCGCTCGCCGACGCGCTGGCCGGCGTCCGGATCGTCGACCGCGGAGACGTCGAAGACGCCGTACTCGTTCATCTTCAGGTCGCGATCGATCGCGAGGTTCCGGAGTTCGACGTTGTGGTCCTTGCTGCCGGTGAAGTACTGCAGCGCCGCGCCGAACTCCCCGGGAACGACGACCCGGAGGTCGATCCGGATCTCCTCGACGCGGACGCTCGCCTTGTGCTCGCCCGACTCGATGACGTCGCTCGCGGCCGGCCACTCGACGAACGCGTCGACGACTCGCTCGCTCGACTCGGACGCGACGAGGACGTCCACGTCGCCGATGGTGTCGCGCCAGCGGCGGATCGACCCCGCCACCTGGGCCCGTTCGACGGCGTCCTGACCTCGTAGGTGTTCGAGCACGTCGTCGGCGAGGGGACGCGCGTCGCCGAGCCGTTCGCGCTCGGTCGCGTGTCTGGCGAACGCGATGTTCTCGCGGATGTTCTGTTCCGTCTTCGCGCCGAACCCCTTCACGTCCCGTATCTCTCCCGCCTCGGCCGCCTCCGCGAGTTCGTCCAGCGTCGCGATTCCGAGCGCGTCGTAGAGCGTCCCGACCGTCTTCGGGCCGACGCCCTCGACGCGCGTGAGCGCCTCGATGTCGACCGGCAGCTCTGCTCGAAGCTCTTCTAACTCGGCGATTTCGCTCGTCTCGATGTACTCGACGACCTTCGAGGAGATGGCGTCGCCGACGCCGTCGATCTCCTCGACTGCGGATTCGCCCTCGGCGGCCAGGTCCTCGATCGGCTCGGGGTACTCCCGGATGTTCTCGGCGGCGCGCCGGTAGACGTTCGGCTTGTACTCGACGCCGTCGGCCTCCAGGAGGTCGGCGAATTCTTCGAGGCGGCGCGCGACCTCCGCGTTCCGGGTCACAGTCGCCCTCCGCCCCGACCGCTCGTGCCGCCGGTGTCCCTGTGGCCGAGGGCCTGCTTCAGGAAGCGCATCCAGCGCTTCCGGTCGGCGGTCTCCTGTACCTCGGCTTCCTGTTCGAGGTCGACCGGGCGTAGCTGTTCGAGCGCGTTCAGCGCGCGGTCGATGCCCACGATGCTCTCGGCGAGGCGTTCGCCCTCCTCGTAGGAGATCTCACCGTCCTCGATCTTCTGGAGGCGTTGCAGACGCTCCCGACGGAGGTTCTTCTTCGCCTCCTCGACGCGGTCGCGCTCCCCTCTCGGGACCGTGTCTCGGCGCTTGATCTCGAAGACGAACTCCCGGAGTTCGATCTCCTCGCCCTGGACGTCGATCTCGTCGGGGATCTCCGCGCCGACGGTCGCGCCCTCGCGGTTGACGCGCTCTAACAGTTGCTTTCGCTCGAACTCCTTCACGGCTCTTGTACTCACTTGCGGCGGCGTCTACTTCGCTCCTTCGCCGCTCGCCGACGCTCCCCTCGTCTCGACTCGCGCACGTCCGCTCGACCGCGACTTTGCGACCGCGACTTTGCGACCGAGAACTGGCCGTTACTGATTTTCGAGGGCGTCGAGGATGCACGCGGCGGCGATCACCGCCTCTTTCGGGACGTTGCTGGCGTCGTCGATGCTGACCGTGTAGGTGTCCCGCAGCGAGAACTGCCCCTCGATGTCGCCGACGTGACCCCCGTCGGCGTCGAATATCTCGTACTTGTTCGGGACGAGGTTCGCGACGGAGACGAGGTGACGGAGCGCCGAGAGGAGCTTGTTCTTCGATCGGATGGTCGCCAGCGCCTCCCCCGTCTCGGGGTCGCGAATCGTCCAGTTCTCCACGAACAGCGAGAAGTCCTCGTCGAGGACGACGACCTCCTCGCCGGTGCCCGCGTCCGTGATGGCGTAGTTCCCGGCGACGTCGAGGATGCCGCCGGCCTTCACCGTGAAGGCGTCCCCGCCGTCGCCGGTGACGAACGGGAACTCCTCTTTCATCTTGAACATCTTCTGCTTCCCGCGCAGGACGACGTCGCCGGCGCTGTCGCGGACGACGTACTTGTTCCGGATCGCCGACTGCTTGACTTCGTAGCGGTCGTCGGTGAGGTCGACCGTGGAGATGTCGTAGGGCGACGACGCCGATCCGGGGGCGGAGGGCTGACTCATCGGTACCTCCTGGTTCGCGTTCGGAGAAAAACGTTCCCCTCCGGGCGGCCGGCGAGGTGCGACGGTCTCCGTCGAGGAGCGCGTCACCGCCGCCGAGCGAGGAAGGCCCCAACGCCGAGCAGCGCGACGATCGCGACTGCAGGCGACAGCGGAAGGCTGGATTCGGACGCGCCGCTCGGTGCCAGTGCGGTCCGGGTGACGACCGGGTACGGCGTCGCCGTCGGCGTCGGTGTAGCAGTCGCAGTCGGACTGGCCGTCTCCGTCGGTGCCTGCGGGAAGGCTACGTCCGCAGTGTCGTTGACGACGGAATCGTTCCCGCTGTATACGTACGGGTCCGCATCGGGGTCATACGACTGGTCTTCGCCGGCCCTGCGCATCTCGACACGGACGGGTTGGGATTCGAAAAGCGGCGTGCTCAGTTCCGCGGTGACGTTCGTGTACTCCCCCGGTTCGAGATAGTCACTGCGTCCGATCGACTCTCCGTCTGCGTCTTCCAAATACACGAACCCTCCTTCGGGGATCTCGGCGCGCTCTATCGTGACCGTCGTCCCGTTCGCCGTCTGATCCGCGATCGTTACCTCCGGATCCGGCGCGACGAGATATATCCGTTGGGACGTTTGCGAAGAGTGGTTGTAGACCCACAGCGTCGCGTTCGTCCCTCGCGGAACTGACGACACGTTCAGAGACGACTCGAAACTCCCGTTCGAATCGACCGTCGCATTACCCAGTTCCAGGAACGAATTCGCTTCGTATCCGCGGAGGCGAACCTCCAGGGGCGTGCCCGGCACTCGATTCGTCCGGCCTTCCACGGCGAACGTTTCGTTGTCCCACGGGTAGTGGACGGAGTCGTTGACCGGCGACAACGACATCGTCGACGCCCGAAGGTCGAACTCGGTGGTCGCCAGCGTCGTCTCCTCCTCGACGAAGCCGCTCTTGGCCGTTAGTGTGATCGTCGCGTGGTAGCGATTGCGGTCCGGACGGGACGCCACTTCCAAGCCTCTCGTGTTCCAGACGACGTAGATCTCGTCGTCGGCGAAGTTCGGCAACACGGTGACTCTGGAGCTCTCGGTTGCGACGTACTCCAAGGCGTTCTCGTTTGGATGGCCGCGTTCCTGTTTGACGCTTATTTTGAGCCCGTTCGACGCTGATGTCCCTGTGAGATTATCCGGATTCAGCGCGGTCTCGAGGCCGCTTTCTTCGAACTTGGCGACGGCGTAGTCGCGGCGCGTCACGTTCGTCCCCGCGATCATCACCTCTTGTAGCGGATCGACAGCGGCGTCCCCATCTTCACCCTCTCCCAGATGTTCTGTGGGTTCGAACGAACTGGGCGCGCGGTAGGACTCGCCGCTCATCTCCGCGCGCGCCTCGACGTTCAGTATCGTCACGTCGCGTTCGACACCGTCGATATCCACGCTGAGGGGGTACCGGGCGGGCTTCATCGGTTCGTCGAGCGGCTTGGAGTGAAGCGTCGCCGACCCGCCCTCGATGAACTCGCCCGCATCTGCCGCGGTTGTTCGGCGGGTATCGAGTACGACTTCGCTCGTGCCGCTCCCGCCGAGATCGACGGTCACGTTGAAGCCGTAGTCCTCCCCGCCAATCGTCAGCGTCGCCGGATCGGAATGTGAGACTGTGATCGTAACCTCATCTCCGCGAGTGACGGTGATGTCGCCGCCACTGATGGATGCGTCCCCTTCGTCGACGTCCGAGTACGCCTGGGAATCGCCAATCGCCGCGACCGTCGCTCTCGTGTCGGCATCCGTCTCGGGGGAAGCCGGCTCGACGCGGTCTCCTGCGGCCGACGTCACGCCGCTGGTCAGGACTGAGAGCACGACGACGAGCGTGAGGAGATACCGTATGCGGGACATTGGAGGACGGTTGGTTGTCCGCGAGTACTGACTACCTCGTATAAAATACTCCGTTGGGAGAATCAAGAGTGATAAAGATACGAGCGCTTACAGAAAATCGAGGAGAACGCCCACGACTTTCCAGTAGGTGCCGAAGTAGCTGAGTCGTCGTTTTCGTTGTTGGTGACCAATCTGTGGTATGATCCACGCAACTGAGGCGAAACAGCTGTCTCGTGCTGCTTCTGCGCTACTATTCACGCATCTTGATTTTGCGACGAAACCGAACGGACAGTATCCGAGCGAGGACTTCGAGAGAGTCCTCGCTCGGAGTGCCTTCGACGGCGAATTTGTCCATACAACCGCGAAAGAGCTTCAGGTCGCTCGGAGTGAAGACATCGATCTCCAGCAACGGAGTCCGCTTGCCAAATCACTGCTTTACCACCTTCGTGGACTGAGCCCGGACGCCATCGACGCTCAGTTCGATGGCGTCCGAGCCGCAATATTCGCTCACGCCCGCCGCCAGCGGGCGTTCACTCGTCCTGTCGATGTTGCGCGAGATATTCACGAATGGCTCTACTACGGATCGGCCGATACACCGCACGTCTGTGCGGTCAATCCAGACCGCGGAACAAACCTCGCGTACGCATTTGTTACACTCTGTATCGTCGATCCCGCCGTTCGATTCACGCTCGCATCAGAATCTGTCGAGGCGAATGACTCCCACACGCTGCGGGAGTCGATTCGCCGACTCGTCGCCACTGCTCGGCAATTCGTTGAGATCAACCGCGTCTACTGTGATCGCGGCTTCTACCGCGTGCCACTCGTTGAGACGTTAGTCGAGCTTGACGTCGACTTCGTCGTACGTGCGCCACAGACTGTGGGCGTCAAGCGTGCGCTTGACGCCCACGACGCTTTTCCATTCGTCACTGACTACGAGATGGTGCGAAAGAATCCACCGACTGGTCGAGTGCCAGTAACACTCGTCGTCGTCCCGCACCGCAGACGGGACGACGACTCGTTTTGTCTTGTAACAAACTGTGCGGTGTCGGAAGATGCCGCTGAACCGCTTGCAGAAGCATACCGCCGCCGGTGGGGAATCGAAACCTCCTACCGGAAGATCGGTGAGTTTCTGCCGCGCACATCGTCACCGACGTTTGCGGTGCGGCTGTTCGAGTTTCTGTTCGCGGTGGCGATGTACAATCTGTGGATTCTGGTGTGTCTGTTCCTTGCTGATAAGCGAGAATTAATTGATCGACCAGCCGTCTCGACAGCACTGTTCCGGCGGTTCGTGCTGTCAGTTCCAGATGGATAGCGACAGATACGGCGGCTGACCCGGAGGAATCCGGGTCAGCACGCCGCTGACTACTGACGAGACCGTCAAACCACTCGCTAGTGCCATTCTCTTCGCTCTCGGACAGTAGTTCGCTGAGAAAAACATCGACTTGATCGGTCGTTCTCGACCACGAGGAATGGAAACCAACTGTATCTCTCAGATACTTCGGCACCTACTGTTCAGTCGTGGGTGGATGTCAAACTCAGTCGCCGTCGACGTACAGTCGGTCTTCGAGATAGCTCGCGATCTCGGACGTCGCTCGCGTCACCCACGCGTCGCTGTCGTCGGTCGAGCGGCGAAGGACGATGCCGTTGAAGAACATCACGAGCGCCGTCGCGACCGCGTCGGGGTCGACGTCGCGGAATTCCCCGGCGTCGATGCCGGCTTCGATCACGTCCGCGAGGTGCGTTTCGAATACGCGATCACTGCGGTTGAAGTGCCGTTGATATCGCTCGTCGTGGATCGCACGTGCCCGCAGTTCGAGCAACGTCTCGAGGTGTGCTTGCTCCGCCGACGAGTTACACATCCGTTCGACGAACGTTTCGAGGTGCTCCCGCGGCTCGGTAATTTCGTTCGTCGTGAACTGCGCTTCGAAGCCGTCCAAGAGAAATTCCAGCGTTTCGAGCACGAGTTCGTCCTTGTTTTCGTAGTGGTAGTACAGGAGGCTCGTGCTCTTGTCGAACTGGTCCCCGATCCGCTGAATCGTGAGGTCCGAGTACCCGTGCTCGTGCAGCGCTCGATACGTGGCCGCGAGTATCTCCTCTCTGGACCCCTCGGGATCCTCGAAAATGTCGTCGTTCACGGGCTCTTGAATGTCCGCTCGGGTGGCTGTCTCGCGGGTGACCGACTGGCGACGGGAGTTCGGTCACGAATCCTTCTAGACTGCTGATCTCGGGCGGAATACACTATTATCTCCGAATTAGCGTGGAACTACTTAACGAAGTTGACTGAACAGACAATCAAAAAGGGTATAGCCACGGAGTAAGACTGTCCGACAATGAGATCGAAGTCCCCGTATCGCGCCCGGACTCCTCCCAGACAGATTGCACGCGATCGATCAGCGACGGGTGAGCGGAACAAGTACGCCGTCGACTCACGGTGGCTCCAATGAAACGGGGCCGACAGGCGCTCGTCGGTGGCTTTGCGCTGTTACTGCTCGTTGGATTGACCGGCGCACCGGCCCTCGTGGCGGCCCAACAGGGCGGCGGCGTGACCAGCGGTGAACCGGATCTCGAAGTGTATCTCCCGGACAACGAACTGTTCCCTGGGACCGAAACGACTGTCGATTTCCAGATCGCGAACGGCGGCGGGGTGAACTACGGATCAGCTGTCGAAGAAGTGACGACAGCACGCGCCGTGACCCTCGAGGTCGAGGACAGCGGCCCCTTCGAGGTGAAGACGGGCGAGACCCCGGTTGGATTGATTCAGGATGGCCAGGTCAGTGATGTCTCCCACCGGATCGTCGTCCCCGAGGACGTCGAACCAGGGACCTACGACATCGACGTCCGGGTCCGATACGAATACACGAACCGGGTCACCTCGAGCGACACCCAGCGGCTCTCCGAGAGCGACAGACAGACGATCACGATCGAGGTCCCCGAGGAACCTGAGTTCTCCGTCTCGGACGTCGAAACGTCCGTCGGGCCGGGATCGAGTGGCGACGCAACGCTTGAGATCGAGAATACGGGGACAAAAACGGCCTACGGCGCGGAGGCGACGATCACCGGCGGATCCGGCGTCGTCATCGGCGGCGAGAGCGCCGAGGAGGTGCTCGGCGACCTCGAACCGGGCGATTCGGTGCGCGTGACGGTGAACGCCGAGATCGCCGAGTCGGTCAGCGAGAGTGGTGCGAAGCCGCTGGACGTGGCGTTCACCTACGACGACGAGGACGGCGTCGAACAGGACGGCGACTCGGTAACTGCGAGTCTGGCACCCGCGGCCGAGCAGACGTTTGCCGTCTCCGAGGTGCGCAGTTCGCTTAGAGTCGGCGAGACGAACACGCTCTCGGGGACGATCACGAACACCGGGCCGAACACCGCCGACAACGCCGTCGTGACGTTCGAGGACCCGGGTCCGACCGTCACTCCCATCGAGACCGAGGTCGCCGTCGGCTCGCTCGATCCCGGCGAGTCCGCGGCGTTCGAGTTCGACGTGGAAGTGACGAGTAGTTCCACGGGGGGCCCGCGCCAGTTCGAGCTCGGCGTCAGGTACTGGGACCAGGACAACACGGCCCAGCAGTCGGACACGCTGCCGACGCGCGCCGAGGTCGGGGCGGAGTCGCCGGAGTTCGACGTCGAACCCGTCAACGGAACGCTCGGGGCGGGCTCGGGCGATGAGTTCAGGGTGACTGTGACGAACACGCGCGAGTACACAGTCTCCGACGTCTCCGCGAAGATCTACACGGACTCGCCGCTCTCGACGTCCGACGACGAGGCGTTCATCGATAGCCTCGAACCCGGAGAGTCCACCGAGATCGTCTTCCAGGTCAGCGCCGACAGCGACGCGACCGCGAAACTGTATCCGGTGAAGATGGACTTCCAGTACGACGACGACGACGGTGACACAATCGTCTCCGACACGTATCAGGTCCCCCTCGACGTCACAGAGCCCACCGACAGCGGGGGACTTCCGATCATTCCGATCGCCGTCGCGCTTTTGATCCTCGCCGCCGCCGGCGGCTTCCTCTATTACCGTCGGCAGGGCTGACCGATGGACCTCGACTACCAGCGCTTCGTCGACTGGGCGGACGACAAGATCGTCAACAGCCCGGAGCGGGTGATGCTCACCTTCCTCCTCGTGACGGTGGTGTTCGCCGCCGGGCTGGGCAACGTCTCCACGGAGGCGGGGACCCAGCAGTTCGCCGAGGACATCCCCGCGGCGGACGCGCTCGAACGGATCGAAAACGAGTTCGAGCCGCCGTTCAGCTCCGATCCCGGGAGCACCCAGCTCGTCCAGCGGAGCGGGAACGTGCTCTCGAAGGAGTCGATGCTCGCGATGCTGCGGGCCCAGCAGGCGCTCGAGGAGCGCAACGATATGTACGTCTCCAGCACCTCGTCGTCCGCGGCGCTCGTGGCGCAGACGATCGACCCGGAGGCGACGACGCTCGAACGACAGATCACCACGCTCGAACGCGCGACGCGGGCGGACGTCAGACAGGCCGTCCGGGAGAACGCGGACAATCCCGGGTTCACCGGACAGTTGAGCAACGACTTCAACGAGCGATCCGCGTCGGCGTCGGCGACTATCGGCGTCGTGCAGCACGACCTGCCCGGCGGGGCCGGCGGCGGCACGGCGGGGCAGTCCGGCGACAGTCCGCTGACGCCGATCCAGAAGGACGCCCAGCGTATCATCGACGCGGAGCTCGACGCCGACATCACCGTCTTCGGCAGCGGGATCATCGCCGACGAGTTCGGCACCGTCATCACGGACTCGCTTCTCATCGTGACGCCTGCGGCCGTCCTCCTGATCGTGGGCTTTCTCGTCGTCGCCTACCGGGACCTACTCGACCTCATCCTGGGAGTCACCGCGCTGGCGATGGCCGTGATCTGGACGTTCGGCTTCCTCGGCCTGGCGGGCATCCCGTTCAACCAGATCATGATCTCCGTGCCGCCGTTGCTCTTGGCGGTGGGGATCGACTTCGGGATCCACGCGATCAACCGGTACCGCGAGGACCGGGCGACCGGGCTCGACATCGAATCGGCGATGCAGGCGACGACCGACCAGCTGTTGGTCGCGTTCTTCATCGTCACCGGGACGACCGTCATCGGCTTTCTCTCGAATCTCGCCTCCGACCTGCCGCCGATCCGCGACTTCGGCGTCGTCGCGGGCGTCGGCATCATCTTCACGTTCTTCATCTTCGGCATCTTCCTCCCGGCGGCGAAGGTCTGGATGGACCGCCGTCGGGACGGCTGGCCGATCCCGACGTTCAGCCAGCGCCCGCTTGGCGAAGAGGGCTCGGCGCTCGGCGAGGTGCTCTCGGTGGGCGTCACGCTCGCGCGGACGATCCCGGTGGTCGTCCTCATCGTGATGCTGCTTTTCAGCGCGGGCGCGGCGGGGTACGCCACCGGCGTCGACACCTCGTTCTCCCAGGAGGATTTCCTCCCGCCGGAGGAGGTCTCGCCGCTGTTGAAGTCACTGCCCGAACCGTTCGCGCCGAGCGACTACGGCGTCGTCGGGACGCTGAACTTCCTCGAAGACAAGTTCACGAGCACGCAGGGGGGGTCGGTCACCATATACCTCGAGGGGCGCATGGAGAACGACGCGGCCCTCGAACGGATCCACCGCGCGGGCGAGGACCCGCCCTCGGAGTTCGTCACTGACGGGAACCGCCGCGCGGAGTCGACGAGCATCGTGACGGTTATCCAGGATCGGGCCGAGCGGGATCCGGAGTTCGAGGCGCTGGTTGAGCGCAACGACCGGAACGGCAACGGCGTCCCCGACGACAACCTCGACACGATCTACCGCGAACTGGAGTCCTCGTCGGCCGGCGACAGTGCCTCGCAGTACCTCGCGGAAGATCACCGCAGCGCGCGCGTCGTCTACACGGTCTCGGCGGACGCCACCGACCAGGAGGCCGTGGCCGCGGCGCACGAGGTCTCCGATCGGTTCCGCGTGGACGCGACGCCGACGGGGCAGACGGTCGTCTTCCAGGCGGTCTCGGATCTCATCTTCACGTCCGCGATCACGAGTCTCGCGCTGGCGCTCAGCCTCACGGTGGTGTTTCTGGTGGCCGTCTACTGGGTACTGGAGGGGCTGCCGTCGCTCGGGATTGCGAACCTGGTGCCGATCGTCGTCGCGGTCGCCTCCGTCGCGGGGACGATGCGCCTGCTCGACATCTCCTTTAACGCATTCACCGCGACGATCCTCTCGCTGACGATCGGGTTGGGCATCGACTACTCGGTCCACGTCGTCCACCGGTTCGTCGACGAGCGCCGCGAGCGGGCGCTGATCCCCGCACTCCGCCGGACAGTCATCGGCACCGGCGGCGCGCTCCTTGGCAGTATGGCGACGACGGCGTTCGGCATCGGTGTGCTCGTCCTCGCCGTCCTCTCGGTGCTCGGACAGTTCGGCGTGCTGACGGCTATCTCGATCGTCTACTCGTTCCTCGCGTCGCTTCTCGTCCTTCCGTCGGCGCTCGTGGTCTGGGACCGCTTCGTCAACGGCGATCCCGAGGTGCCGATGGGATACCCCGACGACGGTGAGGCGGCGATGGCGGCCGACGGCGGGGTCGTCGTCGAATCACCGTCGGAATCATAAGATTGTTGCGTACATAACACGTAGAGTGGAAGCCTACAATTCACAGTACGTGCCGGAGTAACTGAACCGGTGTTTTAGTCGTCGGTGACGTGTCTATGGTATGATCAATAAAACGGGGGTAAATTGCCTCGGGGTCAAGGCCCGAGGCTCTCGCGTGGACTCCCGTTCTACCCACTAACAGTGGGAGGCGAATACTCACCGTTCACGTTCAGGATCCCGCGATTCAAGCGCACATCTACGGGTGCGCCTCCGTCGTTTGCGTATTGCCGACGACGGGGATACTGCAAACCGATATTCTTCGAAGCGTTGTAGTCGTCGTGGTTCTCGTCCCGCACCTCTGACAACAGAACGATTCGCCCGACCGATTGTCGTCGTGGGTACACCCGCACGTCGAATACCGTTTGGACGTATTCCAAGGGCCAACCTGTACGACTGCCACGCCGTACTCCTCGGCTTTGTACTCGGCGTACTCATAGAGGCGCCGGAATGTCCAGATGTGTTGCCACGTCGCCTCCGAGATGTTTTCCCGAATATGGGTTAAGTCCTCAAACACGATGTGTGAGCAGTCGTGTTCGACAGCCTCCTCAATGAGTTCTTTTCCCACCGAGTGCAAGTATATCTCGAAACGGCCTGTTTCTTGGCGACCGACATTTTCGATATTCTCGTGGCCGTAACGAGAACCTCCTGCTGGAGCGACCCCACAACGCTTCTCGTACTCGTTGCGCCAGTGGTTGAACTCTTCTGCTGGCCAGAATCGCCCTGTTGAAGCAACAGCGATGTTGTTGACACCTAAATCCACACCAGGGACTGTTCTGTGCTTGGAATCGGATTCGAGCGGCTCCTCGTCTATCTCGGCCTTTCGCATTGAGGCGTGGAGATACCAGTCACTGTCGCGGTACTGCAAGTGTGCCATCCGAAACTCGAAGTCCTCGTCGGAGACGTACTTGGTTGGCGGCGTCTCCGTGCCGTCAGGGAGAATGTAGTCACACTCGACTCGCCCGTCTACGGTAGACAGCGAAACATAGTCGCGGTGGAACGTCGCGCTCCGCTTGTCGTACACCGCACTATCTGCCGAAAAGTGCGGTTGCGACGCATTTTCGCTATGTTTGAGGTGTTCGACTCCGCTTTTGACGGCTTCGACCGCTCGCCGAATCCCTTTCTGAACGAGATTCGCGGTGAGATCGGTTTCGTTGCGGAGCTGGTCGTAGAGGTCGTGTTCGGCTTTGGCTTTTGAGGTGACGTGGTAGCCGTCGTCGTCACCAGAAACGCTCGGCGTTTCTGGTTGGCAGCCCGATTCTGTCGGAATCTGGTGACGCCCGTGCCAGCACCACTCGCTTGCAGTGTTGACACAGTGTTTGAATTGCTCGACAGCCTCTCGAAAGGAATCGTCGGCTTCCTTTCCGAAGTCAAGCCTCGGAATATCCGCCTTCACTCTTCTGTGAAACAGCCGTCTCGTGCCGCTTCTTTGGTGCTATTCAGGTACCTTGATTTTGCAACGAAACCGAACTACCTGTCTCCGGGGAAGGACTTTCTCGCTGTCACGAAAGACGACTGTCTCATCTTGTCTGTACGATCACTGTTGCCGAACGGCCGGTGGACGACTGTGCGGTTAAGTTCTGATGCTTGCGGGGATCGCTCACCGGGGCGAGATATAGATACTAAATATGATAGTTCAAACCACTCTCGTCTTCGAGGGCATTTCCCAACCCTAGAATAATCGGTTATCAAGCGGTTAGGGATAAATTAACGATTATCTCCGTCGTTATTCATTCACTTACGGCAGAAAACATATATCGGGGTAAATCCATCATTGATTCGCCCCTACCCCCGAAGTCGGCTGCGGCACGGAGTAGTCAGTCGCTCTCGCTCGCGGACGCGGCCGTGAGAGTGGACTGTCGAAACCTGCTGTGGTCGCACTGAACACAAACGAAACAAACAATGACAGAACGAAACTATACACGAAAGGCACGTGCGCTGTTTCTCGCAGCGCTGATGGTCTTCAGCGTTTTCGCTGGGACCGTTGCGTTTGCGGGCACGACAGCGGCTTCTGTAGACTCCCTAGACAACGCGAGTGCTACAGATGTCGACGCGTACAGTGCTTCAGCCGAACAGGAAGTAACGTTTGATGTAGGTGTCGCGGATGGTGAGGAAGACACCTTCACTATTGACGTCAGTACCGTTGATGACATAACACTGAATGATGTTGCAGGTGTTGAATCAAGTAACCCAGATGAAGTGAGCGTCAGTGCCTCCACAGACGGGGATACTGCTGAAATCACTACCACTGACGAAAATGATGATGGCGTCTCTGAGGCAACAATCACTGTCACCTTGGACGTCGACACCGATGGTGTGGCACACACCGTTGATATCGGTGCCTACACAGTCAACGAGGATGGTGGTGCTGCAACTGCTGACACCAACACCTTCTCTGTTATCCCACCAGACGGTGACCAGACGCTCGACTCTGGCTCAACCTTCTGGGCCGGTCAGGAACTAGCACTTGGGACTGGCGCTGAACTGAGTGCCAACGACGAACTCCAAGTCCGCGAATGGGATACCAGCGGTGACACCAATCGAATCGGCGGTCTCGAAGAAGAGTTCTCGCTTGATGGTGACGGTGTCGCCACGCTTGACACCGGCGACTATGACGATGGTGAGTACATCATCGTTGATGCCGATAACTCTAACAATGCTGTCGAATTCACTGATGGGTTCGCTAGCGCTACCTCTACCACCGCAGCCGACTACGGTGGGTACACGTTCGAAATAACGACGCAGAACCTCGACGTTGAGATCGATGAGGACAGCGTCACCGACGATGGTGAAAACGCTGTCACCGAGATCGATGTCGACTCCAACCGAGCGAATTACGAACTCAACGTCAGTGCAAACGGTGACCTCGACGTCAGTGAACTTAGCGATATCTTCGTAGCTAACGGAGATTACCAGCTCGAAGACGACAACGCTAACGATGACGATGACGAGATCACCATCACCCTTGATGGCACGACCGCCGAGGGCGATGGACAAGAAATCAGCTTCGAAGGGATCGATGCAGGTGAATACGATTTCACCTTCAGTGTCCCTGACTCGACAGCTGAAAGCAGCGACACTGTCGAAGTGACGGAACAGGACATCGACTCCGCATTCAGCCAGGGCGTCTCCTCGGATACAGCCGGTGACATCGCAGAGTTCACCGTCGAGCTCGAAGACACCGACGAGATCTACGTCCAGTTCGGTGACGAGGACGTCGGTTTCATCGACGTGCTCTGGCTCGAAGATGACGACGACGACGGCGAGGTTACCTTCGAGGTCAACACGCGGACGCTCGGTAGTCCCGGTGCTGATACCGCTGAGGTGTACCACTCCGAGGACGATAACATCGAAAGCGAGGTCCACGGTGACGACACGGATGCGACCTTCTGGGACGAAGACACCGACTCCGAACTCGGTGACGGGACCTTCGGGGACTACCTCGAAGAGCTCGATCTGATCGACGATGTTGACGACGATCCGCGGACGCAGCTCACGCGGCCACTGCAGCCGGCCGACTACGAACTGATGGCCGCGGCGAACGGCGAATTCATTGTCAACAGCGATGGTGACACTGAGGCCGAGAGAGAAATCGACTCGGCGCTGTTCGAGCTAACGGCACCGAGCCTCGATGGGATCACGACGCATGTCGCCCCCGAGGACAACGCTGATGCGGACGACGAACTCGAAGATCTCCTCGATGCGGCTACTGCACGCGAGGAGATCGCCGAGGATGACCGTCTCATCATCCAAGTTGAGGCCTCCGGCCTCTACGGTGCGATCGTCCACGCCAACGGTGGCGACTTCAGCGTCCTCGAGGACGGCACGACGCTCGCCTCCCTCGGCGTCCTCACGGGGGAAGACACGGACGAGCAGGACTGGACAGGAGAAGGAATCTCCTTTGACGTCGAGGCCGACGATGCCACGGGCAACCAGGAAGCCACCTCGCTCGACTTGGAAAACAATAACGCGGGCGACGGCTACGTGCTCTACGACGAGGAGAATGGCCAGTTCTTCGTTGTTGTTGATACCACGGGTGACGCCTTCACCCAGGACGTCGGAGACGGTGACGAGTTCGACGTGACAATGGAGTACGAGACCGACTCCAACGACCGCTACGAGTTCATCGACGACGCAGAGGCTCCATACGAGGGTGGTGCTGGTGGTGACATTGGCGACGAAGCGTACCCGTACTTCCAGACGGGGTCCTCTGAAGAGCTCACTAGCACGGTTGAGATTGTCGAGCAGTCAGTCACGTTCGATAACGTGAACAACGGCGTGCTCGAAGTCGAAGCGGGCGAAGAGGCAACAATCTCGGGTATGACGAACATCGCGCCCGGCTCGGACGCCGAGATCCGCGTCTCCTCGACGGATGCCGACCCGTCGTTCCGCAGTACGTCTGACGTCGACATCGAAGATGACGGATTCTTCGAGGCGACGTTCGACTTCAGCGAGCAGTCTGAAGGCGACCTTGCTGATACGACGTTCCGTGTCGGCGGCAGTTCGGTCGACACGATCGACACCGAACTCGTCGACGCTGTGAGCGAAGAGACGGACACGCCGGAACCGGATACGGACACGCCGGAACCGGATACGGATACGCCGGAACCGGATACGGATACGCCGGAACCGGACACGCCCGAGCCCGATACAGACACGCCCACCGAAACGGATACCGGAACACCCGGCTTCGGTGTGGTTGTCGCACTGACGGCGCTCATCGCTGCAGCCCTGCTTGCGGTTCGACGCGACTGAATCGAACGACTAACCACCGGGCTTTCGCCCGGCCGTCGACTTCCCTTTCTTTCGGACGCGACACCCGAGAGCGACAGTGATTGATTGTTGGTTGTCCTCGCTGAGTCTTATCACCCGCCACTCGTCCTTTGTTGGAACTTTCGACACCACAGAGCACCGAATTGTGTCGCAGGCGGACGTCAGACATGAGTCGACAGCGTTTGGCGAGATGGTTGGGTAATTGTGCCTTTGCTTTCGCGACGGTCACTCGTTGACGTCAGCTTCACGAACGTGACCTTCGACGATCTATGAATGGGCCGTTCATTAAGTCACTGCGCAGGCGGGCGATGCTGAGAGAGCCGGCAGTCACACGGATCCTCCAAGAACGGGAGCATCGCCCAGTCAGCAGGAGATCAGTTAGTAATCGTGGGCTCTGCTTACATTCCACTGCTGTCCTGCAAACCATCCGGTTGATCGGATTAACAGCCACTTACTCGTTATGAAGCTTGTAACTTGTACCGCTCAGATACACAAGACATTTAACACAATGGCAGTGACGTTTCAGTACCCCTACCCGAAAGTCGGCTGCAGTATGAAGTAATCAGTCACGCCCGGCTGGTCGGAACCCAGAGATACAGTCGGTCCACGTCGACGGCGGGGGATGATGGCTGCTTGAAACTGCTGTGGCTGCACGCGAATGCGAACACACGACAAATAATGACAGAACGAAACTATACATACAAGGCACGCGCGCTGTTCCTCGCAGCGCTGATGGTCTTCAGCGTTTTCGCTGGGACCGTCGCGTTTGCGGGCACGGCCGCTGCTAACGCAGAACAGACAGATAGTGACGTGACCCTCAACTCGGGGTCCACGTACTGGGATGGTCAGGAAGCCGGTATCTACATCCCGGACGATGTAGACGGTGACACCACCTCCACTACTGACTACCAGGTTCGATCGTTCGATCCCGACGGCAACGACGGGAGCGGCTCGATCGGCGGTCTCGAAGAAGAATTCTCCCTCGACGGGGATGATCGTACGGCCGTCATCGACACCAGCGGCTACGATGGCGAGTTCGTCATCACACCCGCCGATGACAGTAGCACCGCGATCGTCTTCGTTGACGGAAACGCGGACAGCACTGAAACTAGCGACGGTAACCTCGAAGATGCCGCCTTCGAGGTGACCACGCAGAACCTTGACGTCGAGATCGACGAGGACAGCGTCAACGACGAAGGTGAAAACGCTGTCACCGAGATCGACGTCGACTCCAACCGCGCGAACTACCAACTCAACGTCAGTGCAAACGGTGACCTCGACGCTGGCGAACTCAGCGACATCTTCGTGAACAACGACGGCGATGACGCTGACTACCAACTCATTGACGAGAACGAAGGTGACGACGATGAGATTACTATCGCCCTTGCGGAGAACTCTGAAACTGCCGAGGGCGACGAACGGGAGATCAACTTCACCGGTATCGATGAAGGTGAATACGGCTTCAACTTCAGCGTCCCTGACTCGACGGCTGAAAGCAGCGACACCGTCGAAGTGACCGAACGCGACACCGATTCCTCCTTCAGTGAAGGCGTCACCACCGACACCGCCGGTGACATTGCCGAGTTCACCGTCGAAATGGACGACACCGACGAAGTGTGGGTCCAGTTCGGTGACGAAGACGTCGGCTTCATCGATATCCTTCGTCTTGAGGACGACGATGATGACGACGAAGTGACCTTCCAGGTCAACACCCGTACCCTCGGTACGAGTGCTGATCGTGACGATGTGTACAACTCCGAAGACGACATCGTCGAGAGCGAGGTCCACGATGACGACACCGGTGCGACCTTCTGGGACGAAGACACCGACGAGCAACTCGGTGGCGGTGAGTTCGTCGACTACCTCGACGAACTCAACCTCATCGACGCTGATGGCGATGCGGATGAAGATGACGTCGACGAGCAGCTCACGCGGCCGCTACAGCCCGCCGACTACGAGCTGACGGCTGCGACTGACGGTCAGTTCATCGTCAACTCCGATGGTGAAACTGAGGCTGACGAAGAACTCGACTCGGCGCTCTTCGAGCTGACCGAGCCCGGCATCGAGGGCGTTACGATCCACAAGGCGTCCGCCGACAATGCCGACGAGGATGACAACGTCGCCGATCTCCTCAACTCGACGACCGCCATCGAAGGCGGCGAGGAAGTCGCGATGGACGATCGCCTTGTCGTTCAGGTTGAAGCAACTGGCCTCTACGGCGCAGCCGCCTACGAGGCTGATAGCGGCTTCGACGCCCTCGAAGACGGTACCACGCTCAACCAGTTTAACCGCATCCTCACGGATGATAACCACGGTAACAACTGGGCGGGCGAAGGTATCAACTTCGAGGTTGAAGCCGACGACGCCACGGGCAACCAGGAAGCGACTTCCCTGGACCTGACTAACAACAACGCAGGCGATGGCTACGTGCTCTACGACGAGGAGAACGGCCAGTTCTTCGTCGTCGTTGACACGAGCGCTGACAGTAACGTCTTCAGCGACGAACTCGACGAAGGCGCGGAATTCAGCGCGGAATTCGAGTACGAAACCGACAGCGACAACCGCTACGAGTTCAACAGCGAGAACCCGGCACCGTACCAGGGTGACGCTGGTGGCGACGGCGACGGCGACGCCGCGTACCCGTACTTCCAGGCAGACTCCACGCAGACGGAGTCGACCTCCTTCACCGTTGAAGAGCGGACGGTTACGTTCGACAACGTGAACGATGGTGTCCTGGAGATTCCGGTCTCGGACTCCGCAGAAGTGACCGGCACGACGAACGTCGCGCCCGGTTCGGACGCTGAAGTGCGGATCTCCTCGACGGACGCTGATCCGTCGTTCCGCAGCACGGCTGACGCTGAAATCTCCGAGGACGGCACGTTCTCGGCGGAGTTCGACTTCAGCGACCAGTCTGCAGGCGACCTCGCTGAGACGACGTTCCGCGTTGCGGGCAGCTCCGTCGACACGGTCGACACGGAACTGGTCGAATCTGTGAGCACGGAGACTGACGCTCCGGATACGGAGACTGACGCTCCGGATACGGAGACTGACGCTCCGGACACGGAGACTGACGCTCCGGACACGGAGACTGACGCTCCGGACACGGACACGGCAACTGAGGAGCCGACCTCGACGTCCACGCCCGGCTTCGGTGTGGTTGTCGCGCTGACGGCCCTCATCGCCGCTGCCCTGCTCGCAGTCCGCCGCAACGACTAACTACCGGAGCTAACTCCGGCCTTTCGACACATTCCTTTCTTTCGGACGCTACAACCCAAGAGCGACAGCCAACGAGTACACTTCGTGTCGTGATACAGTGACGAGCGCATACCCCATCTTTTGGCGGGGGAAAGCGGACATAGCGTCCACCTCCACTAAAGGCCGCTTCGCTGGAATCCGCAAGCTTTAGTCAGTACCAAGGGATCTGCGGGATAGGATGCTTCGAGTTCGGATCCCACTTGTCCCACGGTCGCTTCGGTGGGGTGTCGTCCTCGCGGTCGCGGCGACGATTCTGTATTACTCTGTCTTCACGCCCCCGGGTAGCGGTATCATCCGGACCGGCCCCTTTGGCGTGCTCGCGTATGGAACGTGGCTTCACGGGCTTGCCTACGCCGGGCTTGCAGTCACGCTTGCGTACGCCTTCCAGGATCGTCCGTGGCGTGATCGAACCGTCTTGCTCGCTGTGTTTTTGGTTGCTGTCGGATACGGCGCAGGGATCGAGCTACTGCAGTCGACGCTTGAGACGCGGACCGCCGATATCGTCGACCTGCTCGTGAACGCGGCCGGGGCGGCGATTGCTGCCGTCTGTTGGCGACTCCTGGCGCGACGGGTTCGGTTCTATCGCGCGCGGCGACTGGCGGCCCTCGAGATGCCGGTGCAGTAACGAGTCCATTCAAATACACGCAGTCGCCGGACCTTTCTCAGCGAGGGACGGCCGACAGCGTGATCGGGATGAGAGAGGGGAACCGTATCGATTCGCTCGGGATCGTCGCTTGCTTGCCGGAGTGGATAAGCGAGGCAGCTCCCGCTGAAAACGTAGTGTCTGTTTGTAGTAACGATGTGGTGCTTCCCGGGTGGGGGTCCGACTGGCGACTGCTCGGAGAGCCGGAAGCTAAGACGTTTTTCCCCGACAAGGAGCGAATCTCTACTCTGTAAATTCTCGTTACTCGGGACGGGGCATCTCCTCGATTTCAGCGATCTCGCCGGTCTTCTCAACGCGAGCGTACTGTCGCTGCCAGGCGTCCTCCGGGAATAGATCGTTTCGATCGAATAGCTCTCGGGCTTCCGGGGTGATCTGATAGAACTTGTACGGGTACCCACGCACGCGATTGCCCGGCTCAACGACCAGCTCCGCAACAACGCCGATATCTTGTAACACCCTGAGATGTCGACGGATCGCGTCCTCACCGAGCGCAGGGTTCATATAGTCGAGTTCTTGGACGCTCGGAGCTTCTTGTGGGTGGCCGACGATGTCTGCGATCAAGTTTGCACGGGTTTGATCAGTAGCCTTCTGGAGTGCCGTCCACGCTTCGAACCCATCGGGCTCTCCACCAGTGTCCGCCGTGTTCGTCTCTGCGAGGTGGGGATGCATACGCGCTACTACGGATAGGTGGAGCATAAACACTTGGTTGCTAGATGCAATCGATTACTCAAGTAGTTACCTAACCAGTATCACTATCAAACTACAAACTAGATAATGGTGTAGAATGCCAGACGGTGACGCCGATGACAGCCGCGATACTGTTCGTGGTGATATCGACGGTGAGAGACGTGATGACGACGATGCTGTCAGTGAGGCCATTCACCACTCAGAAACAGGTCTTATTGGCGACATCGAAGATGGGGAACTCTATGATGAAGCGACGTTGTCTCTCACACCCGAGCAACATCAGCGACTCAAGGACGGGCTCCACGGGGCCCGTTTTGACGATATCCGTCGTGCCAGCCGTCGGTATCTCGTGGTCGGTAGCGGATCGAGTGAGTCCGGGGAGCGTCGCCGGCGCGTGTGTTCCCGGTTGGATGACCGGCGGGATGCCGTCGCGTTCCGGTTAGAGGAGTTCGGGTTCGATGCTGACGACCTTGATCTGTGGGCGCCGGCCTTCGAGGTGTTGTCGGCGCAGGCGACGTGGGTTGTCGGCGTGATCGAAGACTTCGACGGCGGCTATGTCTGGGAGCTTGGCTACCTGTATCGACGGCAGACGAGTGTGCGAGATGTGTTGTGGCTCCTCAAGCGTGTGTACGACGATCTGGAAGAACAGCGGGCGCAGTACGAGAATGGGATGGCCGCGTCCCACTTGGCCGCCCTTGAGGCAGCGGTGGGCGAACGGGTCGTAGAGTGGTCAACTCTCGATGAGCTCGATAGCGCCGTGGATCGGATCCCGTGACGGGGCGTCAACGCACTCGTACGTTGGCTTGTCGTAGCTAGCTGGGGAGAGAGGGTCGTGTTTGTGAAGACGCGGGAATCCCACGGTACCGTACCGCTGAGTTGGGATATTAGGGTTTGCAGTCTACCACTTGTTCCTGCGGTAAGAATCCGCTGGACAAGTTATGAAGATAGACTGCTGGCTGTGCCAACCAGCCGGTACTCCTATCCCCGCCCAAACTGGACGCTGACTCGGAGTTACCTGAATTGAGGCGCTAAGTCCCCTTCCTCAACGAGCGAGCGGAGCGAGTGAGTAGGGAGGGGTAGTTCACCGTGTCAATGAACCACTCCACCGATGGATCTTTATTCGTTACTGATGGACGACTCCCTACATGGCTCGTGCTGTCGGATATCGAATCATGGCACTCGGGGTCTCTGTCGTACTTCTCAGTGCACTCTTTGTGCTTGCTGGCGCAGGATATCCAGCGCCCACAAGTCCGGGGCCTGACCTCGCGGATCCTGACGTAGCACCAGCCGATCTGGCCGGCGACCATGTTGAAACTGGTGGCGTCGTGATCGCAACCGACCCTGTAATCATCGAGATCACCGACGGCACCACCACACAACAACTTCCTGTCGAGAATGTGCCGGCCGTCGCCGTTGGCCAAGACATCATCGTCGATGGCACGCTCACGACGGACGGGACGCTGACCGCAACTCGGGACAGTACAGTCGTCCGAGAGCCGTGGGAGACGACATATATGTACGCGATCTCGCTGCTTGGAGCGCTATTCGTTGCCGTTCGCATCGTCGATGGGTGGCGATTCGATCCGGAGACGGTCACCTTCTCACCCCGGGACACACCGCTTCGCACCCGTTATCTATCGGAGGATGAAGCCAGTGGCTGATCTCTTCACCCATATTTTGGTTGGGTACACCCTCGCGATCGTGCTCTCGTGGCGGTACGAGTGGATCTCCTATCCGTTCGTCACGGCGGTGATGATTGGATCGACACTCCCAGATCTCAATCGGATCGATCTGTTGCTCCCTGAGGAAACGATGACAGCTCTCTTGGGGCTGCCGTTCACGTGGAGTCCGCTCCACCGTGTTGGTGGCACGCTCCTGATTGTGTGTATTGGCGCACTCGTCGTCCCGAACGCGTATCGGTGTGTCGTGTTCGCCCTCTTGAGTGTTGGCGCTGGGTCTCACTACGTGCTCGATTTTCTATTGTATAAGCCGTCCGGGATCACAAGTCCGTTGCTGTGGCCGTTCGTCACACATGGCTTTGCTGTCAATGGGTTTTATCTCAGTAGTGATCGGTGGCCGATAGTCGCTGCGACGGTGCTTGCTGGTCTCGTTTGGGTCGTCGATCGTCGCTGGATGCACACCGGTCATCCAGACACGTGACGACGAACCTGCGAACCTCCTGCTGAAACTGCTCATAGCTTCCGTTTCTGACCGTTAGGTCAGAACGGCAGCGGGACAAGTCACGCCAGCGAACCTGTTGGAGCAGGTCCGCTGTGACCGATTCCGACCCAAACACATCTAGCGGGATCATCCGTCTCGGGCACCGCTGAGGCGGTGTGCTTGTCCTCTTCGACTCGACAGCGATAGCTCAGCAGTATCAACAATCTCCTACAGAAGAGAGGTCATCAATATTCGGCTCAGTGAGAGGTTCCATTTTCGAGAACGGCAACGACATCGGACAGATCGAAGAGGCGGAGATCATCACGCTCGTCTGCGGCTTCTTTGACGGAGGGTTTGAACCCAGAGCGGCTGAACAAGGCGAATTCATACGTGGGCTCACCATCCCCCGTGGGTGTCCAGTCGATGTGCTCCACGTCGTCTTCGAGATCTGAAAGCACATCATAGCGGAGGGGGGCGGTAGTGAATTTCACTTCACCAGCGATCAGCGTTGACTCGTCAGTCGGCGCGACGATATCCACCTCCCGGCTCTTGTACCACCACTGGCTTGGCACTTGTGTGAGCTGGTAGTCTGCATAGAGCGCCGGCACCGCCTGGTGACAGAGCGATTCGAACGTTTCGCTGACGAAGTCGGGCAATTCCGGTTCGATGAGATCCGCGTAGGCGTTCTCACCGTAGAGTTCGTACTGCCCCCCGCGGCCGTAGAGATAGCGGAAGTAAAACCGGAATACGGGATCTCGAATCCGGTATCGTGTCCGCTTGCTGCGTGCCGGATCGGCGAGTGCCGGATGGTGTTTCTCGATGATCTGAAGCGTTTCCAGCCGGTCGAAGTAGTACGACGTGTTGGTGCTCTCGATGCCGGCTCTCTGGGCGATCTCGTTTCGACGACGGTTCCCGCTAGCCATCGACTCCAGCACGGAAAAATACGTGTTCACCTCATTGAGCTCCATCTGGAGGACGGTTTCGGGCTCGTCGTGGAGTGGGCCATCCGGATCGCACAGCAGCCGCGTGATGTTTTCTCCGAGGCTCTGTGATGCATCGAGCGGGCTGAGATATCGGGGTGTGCCGCCGAAGACGCCATAGACGAACACCCGTTCTTCGGGATCGTACGTCGGCACGAACTCTTGGATGGAGCGAAACGGGAGCTGTGTGAGTTCGAGGCGGCCGTTCGGTGTCTGGGACACCCGGCCGTAGAGTGGTGCACCGCCATCGAGGACGTGGGTATGAATCATACCGATCGCAGAGCCCGTGAGTACGAGCGTTGCCTGGCTCTCGTCGACAGCGGTATCCCACAGGTGCTGAATGATCGACGGGAGCCCCTCGTTCGATTCGATAAGATACGGGAATTCGTCGATGACGATGATGGCATCTCTGTCGGCGAGGTACGCTAAGAGTGGCTCCCACTCCTCTTTGACGGCCGTGATGTCTGGATACGTCGTCGCTGCTGCCTCGACGAACCGCCTGAGCTGTGTTGTCGCTGTTCCCTGGACTGCTTGATAGTATACGGCATCGTCGCGGTCGACAATCGATCGGCGGACGAGTTCGCTTTTGCCGATCTGGCGACGTCCATAGATGATTGCGAGTTCCGCAGCGCTACTCTCATAGAGGGTCTGTAACCGGTCGAGTTCATCGATTCGATTGACGAACTGGTCCATACCCCCAGTTGTTGTGGGGACTACATATGCACTCCGATGTTAGAAGACAAACAATAATAGTTTAAACAATAATAGTTGAAACTCTAAGAGAGATAGGCGTTGAAACAACACTCGATGGTATAGATAGACTGGTGGCTGTGCCAACCAGCCGGTACTCCTATCCCCGCGCAAACTGGACGCTGACTCGGAGCTATCTGAATTGAGGCGCTAAGGCTTCTTCCTCAACGAGCGAGCGGAGCGAGTGAGTAGGGAGGAGATACAGCGTTCACGAGAGCTCTGCTCTCGTGTGCGAACGAGACGCGAAGCGTCTCGTCAACGCCGTCATCGTCTTTCATCAATGCGATACTGCCGGCCCGCAGGCCCACGTTATCGATAGCGTTATGTTTATACTTAGTTTAAATATAAATAATGGATCGGTACGAGATTGAAGGGCACGAAGTCCACGAATCCGAGGTCAAACCTACCGGCAACGGAGCTCACGTCCTCGTCCCGAAGAGATGGCGTGGTGCCACCGTCAAGGTCGTTCGCGTCACTGATCCATCCGACGAGTAGACTATGCGCTACAACTACAGGTATCGACTCAACCCAACCGACGAGCTCCACGAGCGATTATCGTGGACCGTCGATACCTGCCGACAGGTCTACAACCATTTCCTTCACCGACTCAACCGGGTAGACGGGACCTCCGCTTACTCCGAACAGTCGCTTCTCCCCGACCTCAAACGTACGTGGGACGACTTGAAGGACGTTCACTCGAAGGTCCTTCAAAAAGTCGTACAACGACTGTACGACAACCTCTCGACACTGAAGGGGCGGAAGGACAACGGCTACCGCGTCGGCGAACTGAAGTGGAAAGCTCCGCAGGAATATCGCTCGATCACGTACAGTCAAACCGGCTTCAAGCTCAACAACACGAGCGGTCGGCCTGTACTCTCTCTTTCAAAGATCGGCGACATTCCAATGGCCTACCATCGAGACGTCCCCGACGATGCCACGATCAAGGAGGTCGTTGTGAAACGGGAGCCTACGGGCGAGTGGTTCGCTGTTCTGGGAATCGAAACCGAGAACGACGCGCCGCCAAAACCCGAGCATCCCGAGAAATGCGTCGGTATCGACGTGGGAATTCTAAAGTACGCCCACGACAGCGACGGAACCGCCGTCGAAGGCCCCAAACTCTCCGAGGAACGCGAGCGGTTGGAACGCGCACAACGCGATCTCTCGCGGAAGGAACACGGCTCGGCGAACTACCGCACGCAACAGCGCGTAGTAGCCCGTCGCCATACCGACCTAAAGCGAAAGCGTCGGGACTTCCTGCACAAACTTTCGAACTACTACGCTCAGGGATACGACCTCGTAGCGGTCGAAGACCTCGACGCCAAGGGTCTGATGGAACTCCCGTCCAACAGTCGAAACCGTGCCGGAGCGGCGTGGGGGACGTTCCTGCAGATGTTGGTGTACAAGTGCGAACGCGAAGGAACCCACTTTGTCGCCGTGAATCCACGTGGAACGACGAAAGAGTGTTCCAAGTGTGGCGTTTCGACCGACAAACCGCTGTGGGTCCGCGAGCACTCGTGTCCGTCATGCGGATTCGAGGCGGACCGCGACCTCAACGCAGCGTACAACATCCTTTCACGCGGACTCGATCAGGTAGGGGTGGTTCACCCCGATTCAATGCCTGCGGAGACTGCGCTCCCTACGGGAACCGATTCGGTTCCTGCAAAGCGCGTCATCGAAACAGGAAGCCCCGTCCTCAGCGAGGCCGTCAGGCCGAGCAGGGCGGGGTAGTTCACTAAGTACCACGCCGCTGAATCTAACGATATGAGCAGCATCGATCTCCCGTCGGACGTGCTGGACGCGATCGCGGCACCGCCGGAGGATCGCGAACCGATCGTCCGGCAGGAACTCGCGGTGTCGCTGTATCGGGAAGGATACCTGTCCTTCGGGAAGGCACGAGAGCTAGCCGGTCTCTCGAAGGCGGAGTTCCACCGGCTTCTCGGTGAACGCGAGGTGGAGCGACACTATACTGAGGAGGATCTCGCGCTCGACGTCGAGTACGCGCGAGAATGACGGTCGTCTCGAACACGTCACCGCTGTTGAATCTGGCACTCATCGAGCGGCTTCGCCTGATCGACGCCCAGTTCGGTGAGGTGGTCGTTCCGACGGCGGTCTGGAACAAGCTCACAGCCGGGTTCGACGGCCGCGACCGCATCGAAGCGTTCCGCGATCAGGGCGGGATTCGAGTCGTGTCGCCGGACCCGACGGACCTCCGAATTGAGTTCGAGCGGGAACTCGATCACGGAGAGGCTGCGGCCATCGCGTACGCCATCGACATCGACGCGGACCGGGTGCTCATCGACGAGCGTGAAGGCCGGGCGACCGCTACGCGTCACGACGTACCGGTGACCGGCGTTGTGGGGATCCTCCTCCAGGCGTCCAGCCGGGGAAAAGTCGACCTCGAAACGGAACTCGACGCGCTCCGCGAGGCGGGCTTTTGGATCTCGGACGCACTGTACGAACGCGCGCTCGAGATGGACGCAGAGTGAGCACCGTCGCTCCCGGCCAGAATACAGGTCCGACGCCAGGCACAACGTTGAAACGGCTACGCGCGGCGTCTCGCATATGGACGCGGTCATCCCTGCTGCCGGGCCAGGCAGTCGACTCGGCGAACTGACGGCGGACCGACCGAAGGGGCTCGTCGACGTTGCGGGGCGGCCCCTGCTCGCGCACGTCTTCGAGACGGCAGTGGACGCTGGGGCCGACGAGCTGGTCGTGATTGTTGGGTACGAGGCGGCCCAGATCGTCGACCGGTTCGGCGACGCCTTCGAGGGAGTCCCAATCACGTACGTCCACCAGCGCGAGCGGCTGGGTCTCGGCCACGCCGTGTTACAGGCCGAGCCGTATGTCGACGGGACGTTTCTCCTATTGAACGGTGACAACGTCTTCGCCGAAAGCGTCGAACCGGCGGTGAAGGCTGTCGGGGAGGCGGACGTCGCGCTCGCTGTCGAGGAGGTGTCGCCCGCAGTCGCGAAGACGACCGGTGTGATACGGACGGACGAAACAGGAGATGTGACGGGAATCGTCGAGAAGCCGGCCGAGCCGTCGTCGGCCCTCGTCACGACCGGGTGTTACGTCCTGCCTGAGGACGCCTTTCACGCGTGTGCGCTGCTCCGGCCGTCGGCCGAGGGAGAGTACCAACTGAGCGAGGCCGTAGGGCTATTGGTGCGGGCGGGGTACGAGGTCTCGACAGTGCGGCTCGGTGAGCGCGTGAACGTGAACACGCCGGAGGACGTTGAACGGGCGGGCGAGTTGGTCGACTGACAGCAGTCTATGTCTTGTGCTTGCCTCTCTGGCGATGATGGCGTGATCGGTTCGGAGTGAGAGAGTACGTTTCGTGTGCTTTCCGTCTTGGCCTCGGAAAATACGAGGATATGACGGGCGAGCTAGCGGGCCAGTGGAGCAAAGTGAGGCGAGTACTCGACACCCCACCGCGTCGAGTGCTTTCTCACTGGGGCAGCAGTCGGACCCCACACCCCACTATGTCGAGTGTTCTCGGGGACAACCAACGACAAGTCTCGTGTCACACCCCACCGCATCACGTGTTCGACGTGGATGACGCTCGCGTTCGAGCAGGAGACCCCGGAGCAGATACGGGAGGTGTAGCCGCTGTATCGACGTATTGCGGAGGGATCCAAGTTGGAGCGCGTGCGCTGACGGTGGCGGGGGACACACCTCGTTTCGTCTGTCCTGGAAACGGCCCCGGCAGGGTTCCCTTGATTACCACTCGCTCACTAGCAAAGCGAGAGAGTACGTTTCGTCTGTCTTCCCGCCGAAGTGTCACGGGTCGCGTTCCGCTTCGATCTCTCCTCTGATGTCGAGAACGATCTCGGGGTCGAGATCGAGGCCGTATTCGTAGTATCTGCCGCCGCTCTCGCCGCGATTCCGATCACTTCGTCGCAGGAACCCAAGCATATGGAGGTCCGAGAGGTGGTTCTGGATGCTCTTGAGTGTCGTGAGTGGGTCCACGGCGTGCGAATCCGCTACGCTCTCGTATCGGGTCTTGATTGTCTTCGAACGGGCTGGCGTCTTCTCACGCTGCTCGAGATATGCGAGCGTTTCGAGCAGCAGTTGGGCGTGCTGGGTCTGATCGCGGATCCGATTTCGCAATCGACCGCGTTGGACGAGTTCCTGGGCTTCGATAATATGTGAATCATCGACGTAAGGATCGCCTTGCTTTTTCGCCACCTCGCCGCCGACTCTGAGGAGGTCGATTGCTTGACGTGCGTTCCCTCGATCCTTCGCTGCGATCGCCGCCGCCCTCGCGACGGCCGAGTCGTCACAGACGCCGTCGACGAACGCACGATCGGCACGATCGGCGAGTATCGCTCGAAGTTCGCTTGCGTCGTACGGGCTGAACGAAATCTCGGCTTCCATCAGCGTGTCCTTGACCTTTGGCGAGAGGCCCTGTCGAAACGTATAGTTGTTGCTGATCCCGATGACGCCGACCTTCGAGTCCGTGATATGACCGATCGAGCGTGCCCGCGGGAGTTCATACAGAAGCGTATCGACGTCGCCGAGGTGATCGATCTCGTCGAACACGACGAGGTGTGTCCCACCCCGCCGGTCGAGTTGCGCATACAGTTCCTCGAATGCGTCGGCCGTACTGAGCCCACGTTTCGGGAATTCACTCGCCGTCTCCGGGAGCAGCTCGTTGACGAGCGTTCGGACGACAGAGTATACGGTCTTTCCGTTACAGTTCAGTTCGTGGACGAACAGTTCATCGGCGTCAGGACGCTCCGTGACTTCGTCTCGAAGCGCCTCCATCATATACTTCGTCACCGCGGTCTTACCGAGTCCGGCCCTCCCGTACAACATTACGTTCTGTGGCGTTCGGCCGAAGAGAACGTCCTCGAGCGCGTGGCGATACTCGTCGATCTCATCGTCACGCTCGAGTATCCGATCGGGCTGGTAGTCTTCGGAGAGGACCTCTTTGGCGGCGAAGATCGAACGCTCGATGTCGCTGAACGGCCCGTCCATTTGTCTATTCGTCATAAGTCACTAGGCATATTTAAAGCCTGCTTTTGTTTGTCTCGTTTGTCTTCATTCATTGCGCAACATCACTCAACGCCCACCGAGACGATATTTGATCACCACTTCGTCAGAAGACAGACGAAATCTACTCTCTCCTTTCTGAACGAGCACGGAGCCGAGTGACCGCGGTCGTTCTATAGCCGGGATCGCAATCGAAGACAGACGAAACGTACTCTCTCCCTCCGAATGTGTATTCGTCGACCTACGGACGCGTAGAAAGGATCCGACACGAGCCCACTGGCAGATTAACCAAGATCCACTGCTGGGGAGATCGAGACAGACGAAACGTACTCTCTCACTGACCTAGTGTGTCGACGAGGTCGTGGATCCGCTAGTTGGCTTGCGGTGAGGGGAAGGCGTTCAGGATGTCGTCCGGTGTGAATAGTGAGACGTCGTCTCGATTTGTAGCGGCCTGTTTGAGGTCGGCTGAAAACCCGGAGCGACAGAAACAGCAGTAGTGGTGGTCGCGGTCTGTCCCTGCTGGGGGTGACCACTGGATGTGTTGTGTAGTCCGCTCTAGGTCGGCTAGATCCCCTTCAGTCATCTTTCGAGTCGTGTATTTACACTCGCCTGCGACGAGTGTGCCGTCGTCAGCAAGCCCGACAACGTCGAGTTCGTGGTGTTGGTGCCACCAGTAGCCGATTCCATTGTACACGTTGGGAACGAGTGACGGGAGGGCGTTCTGGCAGATCTGTTCGAACATCGGCCCCATATACTCAGTGAATGTTGGTTCAACCAGTTGCTCGTATGCGTTATCGCCGACCTGTGCGAGTTTTCCATCCTGTCCATAGACGTATCGGAACCAGAAGCGGAACAGCGGCTCTTTGAGTCGATACCGGCTTTTCCGGGTTGCATTCGGGTTTGCTGTGACTGGGATATCCCGTTCGATGAGCCGAATACGGCGGAGTTTCGCGAGATATGAGCCAAGTGCGTTGGAGTCAATGCCGACGAAGTCAGCGATCTCGTTGGCGGCACGCTTGCCGGTTGCGATCGCTCGGAGAATTGTATAGTAGGTCTGTGGTTCGCGGATCCCGAATTCGGTGCGGAGCAAGAACTCTGGCTCATTATGGAGAACGCCGTGTTCCGAGAGGATGTGTGAGTTGATATTCTCGGCTAGTGACGCAGTTGGTGTGAGGGCTTGCAGATAGAACGGGGTGCCGCCAAACACGCCCCATGACTGGAGGATTGAATCCGGGTCATCGGTAGGATAGAGCTGTTTCGCATCGGCGAGAGCAAGCGGTGGCAGGTCGATTGTTCCAGTCCGTCGCCCGTACAGGGGGCTGCCACCACCGAGGACTTTGTCCTCCATAATGCTGATTGAGGACCCGACGAGTACTAGTGTGATTTCGCTCTCTTGGAGATGAAGATCCCAGACGCGCTGAATCTTCGACGGGAGTGCCTCATTGGATTCGATCAGGTAAGGGAATTCGTCGAGGATGACGACCGCGTCTTCTCGGCTCAGTGCTCGGAGGAGGGCCTCCCAGTCGCGCTGGATGTCCTCAAGAAGTGGGAACGTTTCGCTTGCGGTTTCGACGAAGTTCGTCAGCTGTGCGTCGTCGGTTTCTTCGGTTGCCTGCCAGTAAACTGTATTCTCGCGGTCTTGAATTGCTTCACGAACGAGCGCGCTTTTCCCCAGCCGTCGGCGCCCATACACGACGAGCAGGTCGGCTCTCTCACGTTCGACCCGCGATTCCAGGAACTCGAGTTCGTCTTCGCGATTAACGAACCGCGGTCGCTCCATACGTACTATCCTACCCTACCAACCGTAATACTACCGATTATCTAAATTACGATTTTACTAATTGTGATTTTACTAATTGTGAGCTAGCTTTGAGAGCCTCTGTTACCCACCAGTACAGAATTACCGTCTCAAAATCGCCTCATCTAAGATTTCGAGAGGAACAAATCTCTCCGGCATCGATTTGATTCGACATCTACCGTTTACGACGGGGTGGATGTCACTGCCGATCGAAAGCACACGAAATCTACTCTCCCCTTCATTGAGTCTGCGGTCGCGAAGATGATGGGCGTGATCCGGGCGAATTCGATTGACGAGTGTCTGTACACGGATCGGAGAGAGAGAGCAAGGCGAGACCGACGACATTATTCGGGTCGCCATCCGAAATCGGAACAACTCACCGCTATGTCATCGTCAGATCCCGAACCGGTCTCCAGACGCGAGAAACTCGATGCCCTCCGTGACGTCGCGAAGTACAACCCGACGTACACGACAGCAGTGGTCGTGCTCGGGGTCGTCGCCGCGGTGCTTGAGGGCGTCGGCCTGAGCTTCATCCTCCCAATCGTCGAACTCGTCCAGCTTCAGGACCCCGCCGCGGAGGCGGAGGGACTGCTCGCGGTGTTCGTCACGGCCTACCAGGCACTCGGGGTCCCCTTTACGCTCGGATACGTCGTGGTGGGCGTGTCGGCTGTGATGGTCGCGCGGTACACGACCAGCTTCGCAGTCGCGTGGTTCCGGGAGGCGCTGCGGACCTACTACATTCGAGATCTCCAGACGCGAGCGTTCCGAAACGCGTTGAATGCACGCGTGGAGTACTTCGATAAGGAAGGGTCTGATGACATACTGAATGCGATCGTGACGCAGACGTACTATGCCGGGCGGGTGATCCAGCGAGGAATCCAGACCTTCGAACAGTTCTTTCTGGCCGGAATATACTTCCTCGTGGCGTTGATCATCGCGCCGGCACTGACGATCATTACCGGGCTCGTCCTCGGCGGGTTCACGATTTTCTTCCGGCGCGTCCTTGACTCGGGATACGATGTGGGTGACGAAGTCGCTGAGGCGAACGAGAGACGACAGGAGGCCGCACAGGCAGGGACACAAGGGATCCGCGACGTGCGGATCTTCGGACTCGCTGATGAACTCTTCGAGGATTTCTCACAGGCGGTCAACCAGTATACAGAATCACGTATCACGCTACGACGAAACGAAGCCGCGATCGACAAGTTCTATAATCTCGTCGTCGCTGTCTCGGTGTTCGTGTTGATCTACCTCGCGCTGACGTTCGCGAGCCTCTCGGTCGGCGAACTGGGCGTCTTTCTTTTCGCGATGTTCCGACTCGGGCCGCGAGCGAGTAATGTGAACAAGCTCTACTATCAAGTCGAGAACGATCTGCCGCATCTCGTAAGGACCCAAGAGTTCATCGAAGAGCTGGAGTCGTACGAAGAACCGAGTGAGTCAATTCGGGAAGTCCCCAAGGAGATCCAAGAAATCGAATTCGATGACGTCCACTTCTCGTACGACGACGAAGAGAAGGTGCTCCGCGGGATCGACTTCACCGTCGAGAAGGGTGAGTTCGTCGGATTTGTCGGACAGTCAGGTGCGGGGAAATCGACGATCGTTTCACTTCTCGCCCGGCTGTATCCGGTCGATAAAGGTGAGATCCGAGCAAATGGGATCCCGGTCGACGAGATGGATATCGCAGAGTGGCGCGACCGACTCTCGATGGTTAGACAGGACCCGTTCATCTTCAACGATACGCTCCGGTACAACCTGACGCTCGGGAATCGAGAGGTGTCTGGTGAGGAACTCGATCGGGTGTGTTCGATAGCTAAGGTCGATGAATTTATCGACGAGCTTCCGGCTGAGTACGATTCGCTTCTTGGCGACGATGGGGTTCGGCTGTCGGGTGGACAACAGCAGCGCGTCGCGCTCGCGCGGGCACTACTCGAGGACGCGGATGTATTGATCCTTGACGAGGCGACGAGCGACCTCGACTCGAATTTGGAGAAACAGGTCCAGCAAGCGATCGAGGAGATGGATCGGGACTATGCGGTCGTCACGATCGCGCACCGACTGTCGACAGTGAAGAACGCCGACCGGATCTACACGATCGAGGAGGGCCGGGTTACGGAGACGGGACAGCACAGTGAACTCGTTGAAGAAAATGGGAAGTACGCGGAGTTATACGGGATTCAGTCAACGGATTCGTTATAGTATGGTACTTGACTTCGCACGTTCTGTTGTTGGAACGCGGAGAGACTACGTGAACCGTTGTTGCTGCCGATCACATTGTTCCTGTTATGTCCTGAGCCAATCGACCAGTTCGAGTGCTTCTTGACGAGGTAGAAACACCACGCCAAGACCTACGTCACAGATCTTGTTGCCGCCAGCAACAACACCATTCAGAGTTTCTCGAATATTGTTCTCCTGGCCAAGAGAACGCCCCTTGAATAAGTTCCTCACCATATACAATGGGACGAAGAACAGCTCAACAAAGAACGACTCGAGCTACTCCAGCAGACCGATGAGACGCGATAGACCAGTAAAGGTGTTGTCACCATCGACAACACCTTCACGCACAACACGGGTGAAAACATTCCTCACACAGGGAATTCTACGATTACGGAATTCACAGCTATAGTAGTCATTAGAAATAATTGCTCATATTAGGGAGCGAAAGTTGGTCGAGAGCGGTATCGATCGTGGTGGTCAGTTGCTCAAGCGAGTCGAAGAACCGGTTGCTGAGGGCGTCTTGGAGTTGTCGTCAGCACTCTTCGACACGGTTGAGTTCCGGCGAATACGCCGGTAACGTGACGAAGTCGAGGTCGTCACGGGCCGCCAGGTCCGTGACGACCGACGCCTGGAAGTACGGCGCACCGTCCAACACGACGATCAAGTCTTTTTCGAATTCTTTGCATAATGCGAGAATGAAATGTTTTGCGTGATCGGCGGTAACGTACTCGGTGAACCGTGAGAAAAAGCAGTCGCCGTCTTCGGTGATCGCGCCAAGCAGGCACGTCCAGTCGCGTTGGCCGGACAGTTCGACGCTCGGCCGCGTTCCGCGCGGAAACCACGCGGCACGCGGCTCGACCTGCACGGATTTTTTGGTTTGGTCGACGCAGACTATTGTGGCGTCCATCTCCGCCCGCTTTTTTGATCTCGTCATAGAACTCCTCTTGGTCGGATTCCTCGGCTTCGGCGGCTGTACGGCGAGGTTTTTGATAGTTTAATCCAGCTTCTTCCAACAGCCGCCGACAACTCGGATAGGAGTACTCGACGCCGTAGGTTTCTTCGAGAAATTCCTGGACGAGCGCCGGCTTAATCAGCGGTCTCACGTCCTCTTCACGCAGTTTCTCACGTAACTGCATCCAGTCGTAACCTTTGTCGGCGGCGAGGCTGGTCAGGTCGCCTGCGTTGCGGGAGGCGACCTGCTAGCCGAGCTGTGTGTCGTGCGTTTTCTCAGTCGTACAGTGAGCGTCAAGGACAGCTTGAGATTCTGTATCGACGAGAGCGGTCGCTTTGAGTGTCTGAACGCGGTAATTCGTCCGGCGGCAGTAGTGCTTGCTCGCGTTTTCGCGGTCGAAGAACGTAGCACCGATGGCGGCGTGACCTGAGAAGTCGCGCAGCAGCACTCGCCAGACCTTCATCTGGAACCTATCAAACGCCTTAACCAGCGTAGAGTATCTGGGAGATTGCCCTCTTCGAGGCCGATCTCCCCAAGAATATGCGGCATTTCGCTCAACAGATCCAGAGCATTGCGGTACGACGCATCAAGGTAAATCCGCAGACAGTGCAGCGAGACGAGAGCGTAGTCGGCGAAGCCGCCACCCCCTTCGGGGGCGGCGACTTCGCCTCGGCCACCAACGGCATTTTTAGCTAACGTGACCGCTTTCTTCGTGAAGCGGGAGATTTTCGACATAGCCATCGACACTCTCCCGCTTCATCTTCCAAGTTCTAACGGTCGAACTTGACGCTGTCTAGTGATTCTCCAGAGCCCCTCAGTTACTTCTATTCATCACGGATTCAAATCAATCTCCCCAAGAATATCCTTAGCAATGAATGTATTTATATTCCCAATACCGGTAGAGTGCTGATTATATTCCGTCTTATCAACCAGTCCGTACCAGGCTAATGGATGGTTCTTATACATCTTCTCCCTTTTATATCTATAATAAAATGGTTTCATAGCATTTCCAACTGAGGTCCCTCGGAGGTTAGTTTTGATTTTTTCAGAGATCGTTGATCTTTCTGTTCTTACCTCTGTCCCTGGTTTGAACGTACCCACTTCACTACATCTCCTCGAGACATAATCATTGTATAATTTTCTGTTGATGCGTTCACGAACTGGGACTGATAGCCAAAATTGTACTAATTCACGGTCCCAAAGAGGGAGATACCAATCATAATTAAATGTATCCCACAACCGAACCGAATTGATAATGAATTTTGACTGTCGATTGTTGAAACCCCATCGTTCATACGCTTCTAGAGCTGAATTACGGGTCTCGATATCTGGAGAGTCAATCGTCCTTCTAATACGGGATCTTACCCGCTCTTTAACGTCGTCGGACATCGATGATAGTGTATAGTGTTCATCCATAACTAGATTAATAACATCTTCTAGACAAACCTGCTTTTTTTGGTGTATCGTTTTGGGCAGACTTGCGCCAGAAATTGTATCTCCACCGTATCCAGGAGTAAATACAGAATCAGATGTGATTTGATTTTTTTCTTCTAGATACCATAATGCTGGCCCGGCTTCGATGTGCGGAATTGAAACAAGTGTATCTGAGTGTTCGTACAACTGCTCACGGCGATCAGAATTATACCATCTTCGCCAGAGTTCTTCAGTATATGGGATATGAATCCATTCTAAATCTAATGAGTTTGCTGTCTTTTTTGCTAATTGGACCTCTTTACTGTTTCTTCGACCATATGTAAAACATAATACATTTTTGTAAGCAGAATCTTTAAGTTCAGTAGCAATTAACCGAGAATCAATACCTGCACTAAGTGGAAGAACTATTTGTCTCCCATCTGCATAATCAGTCAACCGCTGTATCGCGGTTTGAGTAACTTGTCTTAGGTTATTATTACCACTCTCATTAATATACTTAAAATCAAAGTGTGAATTCGTGCTTAATTTTTTATTCTTTCGGTCGTATCTACATATGCTTCCGGGAAGTAACTGTTTTATTTTTGGATTTCTGGTATCATTGTCAACAACATATCCTGTTGTTCTAAATTCAATATTATATATCTGATCACGGAAAGTGCCTACCTTATTTTCTATCCATTTAATGCTGTCACTAAATATGAAATCATCCCCTATTTTCGAATAAAAAATAGGGATACTTCTAACGTGATCCACAATTAGAATTACTTCATCATCGGTTACGCGGGCTAAAGCATAGAATCCATTATTCTGCGACAGTTTATTTGCATTCGTATTGAGCGTGGGATCAGCTGCTTGGTCTGATCGTACGTGCCAACCTTTCTCTGTATGCCAGTCAGAATTAAGTGCATACTCTACCTCAGCCATATTATGAAAGATAGAGAAACAGCGACAAAAATATTCTCTTATTAGAGGGTGTCATAGAACTTTTCTCACACTGTGATCACGGTACTGCCTGGTTGTCTCCTCGTTCATAGTTGGTGATAACGACGACAAGGCGAAGGCACAGGGTCGCGTTAAGTTAGAGGATGAGGCGTTCGAGTTCTGAGTGTCTATGGCAGAATCCGAACGCCTCAGCGAGTGTATCGAGTGGATCGACTTGTCGTTTGTGGAGCGAAAGCGGACTCCCGAGTGGGCGATTCAAGTGGGCATCCGGTGTCATCTTGCCAGTATGTCAACGAGGGATGCCAGTCAACTTCTCGATGAGTTGGGAGTCCAGCGCAGTCACGTCACTATTCACAACTGGGTGCACAAGGCTGATCTACAGCCGATTTCGACGGTCACTACAGATCAACTCGCGATTGACGAGAAAGTGATCCGCGTCAACGGCGACGACTACTGGCTATACGGTGCCGTGGATCCCGAAACGAGCGAAATCTTGCACGTCAGGCTGTTTCCAACGACGACGAAACAGACGACGCGATGGTTTCTGGCCGAGCTTCATCGACGATATCAACTCAACAACGTCGAATTTCTCGTTGATGACGCCGATTACTTGGTGAATGTCCTTGAGGAAGACGGGTACCGATTCCAGATGATTTCACATGGGAATCGGAATGCCATCGAACGTGTCTTTTGGGAAATAGAACGACGAACGTCTTCGTTTGCAACTAGCTTCAATCATCTCAATCCGAAGACAGCAGAATCGTGGCTCCAAGCTCTCGCCGTCCGGCACAATTCACGCCAAAGTTAACGCGACCCGGTGTTTATGTCACAATCTCACAGCCGAATCAGCCGTGAAACTCTGCTTGCGTATCTATCAATTGGTCCGTTCCAGTGCCTCGATTGTTTCTTCAGCGAGGGTTGCCACAAGTTCATCTGCTGGTTGCTCCTTCTGGGTTAATCCTGCGCTCTGTCCTGCATAAAGCAGCAGTTCTTTCACGGCGCCTTCTATACCGGGGACTGCAAGCGAATCCTCATACCGACGTATCGGTGTGCCATCATCCGTTTCTGCGACAACCTCGTCCTCTCCCGGGCGCTCGGTTTCTGGCTGTCCTGCCGCTTTCCAGTCCGCGACAGTCGTGTTTTCAAGTACTCAATGCGGCACATCCGGCCAGCCTTCGTCGAAGAGAGCCGAGTAGACCGTTTCGGTCTCATCCGCTCTGAGTACCCGCTGTCGATATAGTCGATGGACGTGAGCTTCCTCCGTTACGAGAAACCGCGTGCCGAGCCACGCACCAGTCCCCCCGAGCGTGAGTACGGCGGCAATTCCACGCCCGTCTGCGATTCCGCCAGCAGCAATAACTGGTGTGTCAGGAACTGCATCAACTATACGTGGCACCAGTGGCAGTGTTGCAACCGTACTCTGCACGTGACCACCTGCTTCCCACCCCTGTGCAACGAGAACATCGACACCCGCATCAACGGCTGCTTTCACCTCTGCAGCACTCCCTACCGTCTGAAGGACAGTACCGTCGTGCGAGTGGATTTGCTCAATGTAGGGCACAGCATCCCCGAATGAAAAGGAGAAAATATCGGTTCCTTCGTCAAGGCAGACCTCCACGTGGGTCTCCATCGGAATGTCTTTTGCGTCTGAATCCGCAACAACGTTTACGCCAAAAACACCATCTGTTCTGCGGTTTGTTTCGGTGATAACCTTGCGAGTCGCCTCTTCGTCTCGCTATGTGACAGCGAGCATCCCGAGTGCGCCAGCGTCAGCGACAGTAGCTGCCAGTGCGGGGCAGGTCGCGCTTCCAATCGGCGCTTGAACGATGGGAACGTCAAGACCAAGGGTATCAGTGAGAGTCGTCGTCAGTTGTGACATCGTAAATCAGGTAGATCTCTAATGGAAAATTCTTGATTCTGATGATATGTGAACACTCTTCACTGAGCGATTCTGGGAGCGGAAATACAGGTGTGCTAACCGTTCTATGACACCCTGGTGTTTCTCCAACTGACCTCACCGACTACTCTTCATCGCGAGGTAAACGTTCTCTCAGGGCCCGACTCTTCGCAGACCACTTATCGGCGTCGCCGTCCACTTACATTCCCAACATTCATCTAGCTCACTGTCTAAGTCCTCGTTGAGCAGGTCTGCAAGATTCTGGATAGGATACTTAACAGCCTGCTCGTTCCTAAATCTACGCTAACGAGACAGTGCCCTCTACTGGATCACTTCACGCTTATTAGAGGTTTGAATAGATGAATATAGAATAGCGAGAGCAATACCAACTACTAACCCATGGGTTAGTAGTGTAGTCGTAAGGGCGCTATTTATGAGACTGAAAAAAGGAATGATGACCGCAGTAGTGGCGATCGGATCGGTTGAATCAATCATACTATTCGCAATAAGAAGTACAAACCCCAAAACGATAGATACAATTAAAATACCCAGTAACCCGAGTTGAGCGTATCCATCAGCGAAGTATGCCGCATTTGCGGATGCCCCAGAGAAATACTCACGACCGATAATCGTTGGAAGTGATTCTTCATACACCTCATCAATGAAGAATCCCACTCGACTCATAGAAAAGTATGCAAATTCATTCTCGGAAAAATAATCGTAATAGTGTGTCTGAGCTTTTGGAGGCAAAAAGAAAACGCGTCGGATCATAATTGAAGGTATGATCAGAAGGTCGGAAAACAAATAAACAATATATGATGAAACAACAGAGATAGAAAGAACCTTACTTAGTGTAAGAGAAACACTTCCCTCAAAAAGAATCCAAATAAGAAGAACAACTAACCCAATTGAAAATAAGTATATTTTATGAGATGTATATAAATAAGTACCAAGCTGAAGACAGAAAGCAACTAGCCCCACCATATATTTTTTATTTGTTATCCCATATGCGATTAAAAATGGATTCACTACCTTTGCCTGCCAAGAAACTAGGTAGACAAATAGCGTTCCACCATATATTGTCGTACCACGGACCTCATAGACATCTCTTAGATCTAGAGCAGTTAGCTGAGGTAATCCATTCTGGATTAATAGCCATAATCCGATAAAAATTGAAAAAGAAAGAAGCAAAGTTGTTAAATTATATATATTTATTGGGAGAGAAGGGCGAGTTAAGTGTATTCCTAGGTCGCTTATCAAAATAGTAAGTATAAAGCCAATACAGATAATAGAGGTATAGATCAAGTTCCCCGGACCCAATATCGTATAAACAAGTAAAGGGACAAGAGAGAATGCGAATAAAAAATGTAGGATTATTAACCGCAAACTTGTCTCTTTTACTGGTAGAGACAAGCCTATTATAACAAATAACGTAATACATATACCCAACTCATATGGTGATAATGACATCGAGAAACCAGAATATGAGAACATCGGAACAACAAATATTATATAAAAGAGAGACAATATAAGAGCAAAGACTATATAGTAAAACACCATTAATAATTTGGATTTGTAAATAGTTTGATATGGATTGATTTTATTTAATTGTGGGTTCATATAGCGCTTATTCTCTTATAGACCGTTATACTCGTTAGTTAATAGACTTGCTAAAACAGTAGCTATCTTGTTGGGAGTTACAGGTAGTGTTTAGTTTGGACCATTCTGCCAGCGAGCGAGGCTTGGAGCCATGATTCGGCTGTTTCTGGTTCGACGTGGCTGAAGCAGGTCGAAAACTACGAGGTTCGGCGCTTCAACTCGCGAAAAATCCGTTCGATGGCATTTCGATTTCCGTATCGAGATATCTGAAATCGGAGGCCGGCTCGGTGAAGCGCGGTTTGGAGGTGTTGGGCGCCATCGACGAGGAAGACGGCAGTTTCGACATCGTGTTTTTCTCGCAGTTCGCGGAGGAAGATCTCGGTGAGGGCGGTTGTCGTCGTCGAAAACAGGTGGATATGAAGCAGTTCGTTCGTCGCTGGATCGCCAGCAGCGTACACAGAATTGCTGGTCGTTGATGCGAATCACGGTTTCGTCGAGCGCGACCTGATTCGGTTCTCGGCCGGATTCGGGCTGTAGATCGGCTTTTTGCACCCAATCGTGGATCGCTTTTCGGCTCCGCTGGACACCCAGGTCTTTGAGCAATTCGACGGTATTCGACAATGAGAGCCCCCCGCAACGTGCGATTGAATACCGAGTCCCATCGCTGACTCGGGTGTCCGCTCTCGCTCCACAAAGTCCAAATCGATCCAGTCTCTATGTCTGGTGAGGCGGCTGATTTCTGGCATAGGCACCAAGAAATTGGTCCGCTTCACTTTTCACGCTTAACTAAACACGACCCGGCAGGCTGCCGAAACTTACTTCACGCAAATTATCCTGCGCATCTCAGCCGGAAATCACGTGCTGCTGGGATGAAGTACGCAAAGTCGCGTCCAATGGATCCGCGTCGCCCGGAGAACGCAGAGGAGATTCTCGCCGAGAAACACGATCTTTCAGACACTGAGTTTCTGGTCGATGACTACGGATACTTGACTGCCCTCTTTCGCGTCGGATTGAGCGGTCACCTAGACTACGTTGACCGAAACCTCATCGAAAAATGTCCTTGTTTCGAGGTGATAAAGTCACCGAGCAAGCGACTCGACAGAATCCGTCGAATGACTGTATATGTGCTCGAACAGTACAACATTCTCAGGAAGAACAGCCGGGAGAGGAAGTCCATTTCGGGTCATCCTCCGGAGTTGGACGAGAAATTCACAGACTGAGGAGAGCTGCCGCTCACAGCGGCGGCGCTCCAACCACTGCGAGACGAATTCAGCCGTAGGTTCGCAACGCCGTGTTCCATCGTGTGCGGATCGTTCGGATCGCTTCCGGAACGCCACTCCGAAGTGGGTGGCGCTGCCGGAACCACTTGACCAGCATATACCCGATCAACGTACAGAAAATATCGAATAAAACGCCATTCAGCGATTGTGAGTGGAAATTTTTGATATTCGTGTACTGTTTCAGTTCTCGGAAGACGATCTCAATCATAGTTCGAAGCGTGTAGATGCTCATCACCTCTACAGGTGCGTATCCTGACGACAACGTCGTCAGATACGCGAGTTCTTCGCCATCGACGTCTTCGAAGACAATGCGGCGAAATTTCTCACCGGTCTCAGCTAGCTCAATTCGTTCATCGCGGAGGTGTCGTGTCTCCTGTTCGTCAGTAATCTCGACATCTTGGACGTGCTTCAAGATGTCGGCCCGAGCGTCAGATTGGAGTAGACAGATGAAGTCCTTGCCACGCTCCTTGAGTGAGCAGAATTGCTCGTAATCGAGGTAGCCGTGGTCGAACACGTGAATTGTCGAGTCGAGGTCTGCAAAGACCTTGACGTCGCTCTGGAGATGACCAAATTGGGTCGGTTCCCGCATCACGCCTGGCGTAATCGTGACACCAAATGGAGACTTAGCGTCGCCGTCAACGCGAGCGGCAGGATTGAGATGGAGCCCTTCCTCACCCGACAGAATCACCCGCAGGGTCTCGCTGTCACGGCTCTCGCTCGGCATAGCAATTGATCTGGTGAGGGTGAGATTCGTAGCATCAGTTGCCACAACGGCTCGCTCTAGCCAGTCGAGGCGTTTGCGTTGGACCCCGCGTTGGTGATCGAGTTGCGGTGAATGAAGTAGCTCGAAGAAGAGACGAACGACCGCGCGGTAGTCGCGGTCGTTCGTCAATCGAGAGAAGGTCGAGCCAGCCATATACGCCACCTGCTCGTGGGTGTTGGTTTTCTCATCGACCTCGGCAAGCGAGTGGGGGGTGAATTCCCTCAAGAATAGCGACTTTGTGGTGGTTGTCGAAATCGTGTTTCGCAGTGTAAGTGCTGATTTCGAAATCGTCAGCAATGGACTTGCTGTCGACTGCGTCGAGCAGCGAATAATATTCAGCTCCGACGGTTAGTGAGGAGGTGCTTTCGATCGGGCATTCAGTTTGTGTTCCCATCAGCCCGGATCTAACTACTCGAAACGGGACAGATTATACTAAGTCCAAATCAGGTCAGTTATACGTCTGCTCCTCACCTGTTGTTGTGATGGATAGTCTACACCTAACAACCGCCCATACGCCGATAGACACCCGGATCTTCGACAAGGAGGCCACCAGTTTGATACAGGCGGGGTTCGATATCGGGATCCTCGCACACGATACGCCGGATGAAGACCGAAACGGCGTTCGATTTTTTGATCTCGGATCGGTCGACACACGCGCTAAGCGATGGCAGAGCATTCCACAGGTCGCTCGAACGGCAAAACGTCTCGACGCGTCGATATACCACTTTCACGATCCGGAGTTGATCCCAGTTGGCCTTTACCTCTCGGCGACGACTGATGCAGCCATCGTGTACGATGTCCACGAAGATTACGGACACATCGTTACGACGCGCGAGTGGATTCCGAAGCCGGTATCGGTTCCGCTGTCGTATACAGTCCCCAAAATCGAGAGGTACGCAGCAGAGCAGTTCGACGCCATAATTACGGTTTCCGACTGGATTGCTGCTCCGTTCCGCGATCGAGGGATACCTGTTACAGTCGCCCACAATTTTCCCCGGACGGAATCGTTACAGCAGGCAACGAACTCGATCAAGCGAACCCGAACACACGTCCTCTGTTACGTCGGTGGGTTATATGAGCTACGTGGGATCTACCGAATGCTCGAACTCCTCGAAACGTTGCTGGAGCGTGACGTTGATATCGAGTTGTGGGCACTCGGGGAGTGGTCTCCAGACGAGGATCACGCGCGAGTGAATCGTTTCATTCAACAGCGAGATCTCAAAGACCACATTCGATTCCCTGGTTATCTTCCGTACGAAGATATGTTCCTGTACCTCCACTCTGCCGACGTCGGGCTCGCATTGCTTGACGTCGAACACTACAAGAAAGGCGTTCCAACGAAGTTCTTCGAGTACCTCTATGCGGGCCTGCCGATCGTGACGACTCCCGTCGATGCAGTTGAGGAGTTTATGCCCGAACAGTACTGCTATGTCGTTCCACAAGGAGATACGGAGGCCACGGCAGACGCCGTTGAGAAAGCTATCACGACCGACTACGGCGCGGAAGTGATGCGCTCCCTAGTCGAGAAAGAGTACAGCTGGGAAGCTGAAGCCGAGAAACTCGTCGCTCTGTACGAGGATCTACTCCGATAGCTCACTCAACGCCCGAAAGATCGTCTCCCCCGCTTTGCCGTCTCCATAGGGCTCTGAATCCGACGACGACCGAGGTGGGTCAGCCAACGCCCCCGTGATCGCGTCGGCGTCCGCACCCACCAACACGTTCCCACCGGCTGCGACTGTCTCCGGCCACTCCGTTTCTTCACGCAGCGTCACGCAGGGAACGTTGAGGAAGAACGCCTCCTTCTGAATGCCACCGGAATCGGTCACGATGATTTCCGCACCGGCCTGAAGCATAACGAAGTCCAGATATCCAACTGGATCGATGAGCGTGAGATTTTCTTCGGCCATCTCCAGAAGATCGTATCGCTCTAACCGTTCGATCGTCCGCGGGTGAGTTGGGAAGATGACGGGACGCGGATCGGCAGCAAGACTCGCAAGGATCGTCTCCAAGCGTGCCCGATCGTCTGTGTTCCGAGGTCGGTGGACTGTCGCGAGGAGGTACTCCGTGTCCCCAACGCCGAGATACTCACGGATCGTCGAATGTTCTGCTCCTTCCTCGCGCGCCCACAACAACGAATCGTACATCACGTCGCCAACGTTGTACACTCCGTCAGTGATCCCCTCGGATTCAAGATTGTCGACGGCGCGTTCGCTGGGTGTGAACAGGATATCCGCGGCGTGATCGGTCAAGATTCGATTCATCTCTTCGGGCATATCCCGATTAAAACTTCGTAATCCCGCCTCAACGTGTGCCAGCTTCACGTCCACCTTTGAGGCGACAATTGCGGCCGCGAGCGTCGAGTTCGTGTCCCCGTAACAGAGCAGTACGTCCGGTTCGTACTCGTCTACCAACTCCTCAAGTCCGATCATCATCTGAGCGGTTTGAGTGGCGTGACTATCCGATCCGATACCGAGGTTGTGATCCGGCTCAGGGATTCCCAGTTCCTCGAAGAACACGTCGGAGAGTTCCTCGTCGTAGTGCTGACCGGTGTGGACGAGTATCTCGTCGTGGTCGCGACGCAATTCACGGGAAACCACGAAGGCCTTGATGAACTGTGGTCTAGCTCCGACAACCGAAAGAACGTCCATATCGGATATCGATAACTCCAGAACCCAGTTATACCGTTCGATATGACGCGGGTGACAGCCCTCGTATCGGAAGATTATCATACTTCTGCCGACTGGATCCGAACAGGAGACAATCTTTGACGATATGAATCAGGCTACGATCGGGTACGAGTATGCGGACGACTCCGACGATCCCCACATCGGAGCCGACCCGACGATTCGGGCGGGGACGATCATCTACGACGACGTCGCAATCGGCGACCGATTCTCGACGGGTCACTACGCGCTCGTTCGAGAGTTAACCGAGATCGGCGACGACGTGCTCGTCGGAACCAAGGCCGTCATCGACGGGCGCACGACCGTCGGATCCGGAGTCAGCCTCCAGACCGGTGTGTATGTCCCCTCCGACACGACGATCGGCGATCACGTCTTCGTCGGTCCACATGCCATCTTGACCAACGATCCGTATCCAGTCCGGGAGGATGCCGACCTTGCCGGACCAACGATCGAAGACCACGCGTCTATCGGCGCGAACGCGACGATCCTTCCTGATATAACTCTCGGAGCCAGATCGTTTGTTGCGGCTGGATCTGTCGTCGTTGATGACGTACCACCGGAGACGCTCGCGATCGGTGCGCCCGCGGAGCATCGACCGCTTCCCGAGGAGATCCCGCGGCAAAACGAGCTATGACGATACGGATCGCCAACCCGACGATGAGCGACGAGGCAAAGGATCGCGTAGAAGCCGTCCTTGACAGCGGAATGCTCGCGGACGGGCCGGAGGTCCGTGAGTTCGAAGACGAGTTCGCGAACTACTGCGGAGTCGAACACGGAGTCGCGACGGCAAACGGAACGGCCGCACTCCACGCCGCGCTTGAAGCGCTCGGGATCGGCAAGGGCGACACCGTATTGACGACACCCTTTTCCTTCGTCGCCACCGCAAACACGGTCCGATTTACCGGGGCAGAGCCGGTGTTCGCCGATATCGACCCGGAGACGTACAATATCGATCCCGAGGCGGCCGCGACGACCGCACGTGAACACGATGTCGACGCGATTATGCCGGTCCACCTGTACGGACTCCCGGCAGACATGGATTCGATCTGCGAGTTGGCAGACGAGCTCAACGTTCCAGTTATTGAGGATGCAGCACAGGCACATGGCGCAACCTACGACGGCGATCGAGTGGGTGCCCTTGGAGATGTGGCGTGCTTCTCGTTTTACCCGACAAAGAATATGACCACGGGAGAGGGCGGAATGATCGTTACCGATTGTGACGGCGTCGCCGAGGCAGCTGCTCAGTTCGTCAATCACGGCCGGACCGAGTCGTACGACCATACGACACTCGGACACAACTTCCGAATGACGAGTATGGCAGCGGCCATCGGGCGGGTCCAGCTGGACCAGCTCCCTGAGTTTATCAAGACCAGACGATCGAACGCTTCGAAGTTGACCAACAGTCTTGCCGAAACGAGCGTCGTCACTCCGACCGAACCGGAGAGCATAAGACACGTCTACCATCAGTACACGATCCGTACGAACGATCGGAACTCACTCCAAGATCACTTGGACGACCACGGGATCGGAAACGGGGTATACTATCCGAAGTGTATTCATAATCAACCTGTGTACGAAGATATCGAGGTGACGGCACCGGAAGCCGAGCTCGCCGCGACTGAAGTCCTCTCGCTTCCGGTTCATCCCTCCCTCTCGGACGACGATGTCGATCGTATCATCGAGGTAATTCAGGACTATGACACGAAACAAGACTGACGTTGGCGTGATCGGCGTCGGATCGATGGGCCAACACCACGTACGCGTGTATCGTGAGCTGAATGACGTAAACCTCGTCGGGATCGCTGATGCCGACTCGGATCGAGCGAGCGAGGTCGCCGAGAAACGCAATACCGAAGCGATCGAAACGGGAGACCTATTGGAGGCCGTAGACGCCGTCTCGGTCGTCGTCCCGACTCAGTATCACTACGACGTGGTGACGACGTGTCTGGACGAAGGCGTCGCGACGTTCGTCGAGAAACCAGTGTTAGGATCGCTCGATCGCGCCAACGATCTCCTCGCTCAAGTCGAGGCAGCGGATGTGCCCGTCCAAGTGGGTCACATTGAGCGATTCAATCCTGCCGTGACTGTGCTCTCAGAGATCGTTGAGGATCTCTCGCTCGTTAGTGCCCGTGCTCGACGACTTGGCCCCGAACCAGATCGGAAGATTGAGGACAGCGCTGTGACCGATCTGATGATCCACGACATCGATATTGTGCTGTCTTTATTCGACGAGACACCCACCTCGGTATCCGGATCCGGTGTCCGTGAGGGGCGACACGCAAGCGCACTTCTGGAATTCGATGGTGATCGAATGGCGTTGCTTACTGCGAGTCGAAAGACACAACGGAAGGTCCGAACCCTTGAGATCACCGCAGAGGAGTGTTTCATCGAAGTCGATTATCTCGATCAGTCGATCGAGATCCACCGAAATTCGGTTCCAGAATATATTGAGGAAGATGGTGATGTTCGGTTCAAACACGAGAGCATCGTCGAACGGCCCGTTGTCCAAAACGGGGAACCGCTACGGAGAGAACTTGAATCGTTCTTGGAAGCTGTAAAATCGGAAACAACGCCAGAGGTACCCGTCCAAGACGGATTAGATGCTCTTTCAGTCGCACTAGAAATCGAACAGGAAACGAGTCCCGACCTCGTGATGGCTTCAACCGATGACTGATTCTGATAGCCCGCCAATAAATCTCGAATCGCTGTACGGAACTTCTGTAGAGGAAGAAACTCAACAAAAAGCATTCTCAGAGGGCGAGGTTCCAGTCGCCGTTTATGGGCTCGGAAAGATGGGTCTTCCCTTAGCGTCCGTGTTCGCAGAGACGTGTGGGAACGTGATCGGAGCTGATATCGATCCCGATGTCGTTGCTACCCTTCAGGACGGAGGGTGTCACGTAAAGCGGGAACCTGGACTTGATTCGCTTGTCGCCGATCTTGTCGATAGCCGATCTCTCCGAGCCACGACGGAACCCCGTGAAGCGTCTCGAGATGCGTCCGTCCACGTAGTGATCGTTCCAACCCCGATCACCGACGAGAAAGAACCGGACCTTGCGATCCTCGATACGGTAATCGGAGATATCGCGACTGGACTAACCGAAGGAGATCTCGTCCTCATAGAGTGTACGGTGCCACCCCAGACGACCGAACAGCGGGTTTTCGAGCAACTGCTCGAGGAATCGGATCTCGAACGCGGAGAGTTCGGCGTCGCGTTCTGTCCCGAACGAACTTCCTCGGGACGAGCACTCAAAGACATCAGGGGTGAGTATCCGAAGGTCGTCGGAGGTGTAGATGAGGAAAGTACTCGTGCTGCGAGCGTGATATACGATACGATCAATTCTGAAGGCGTGCTTACGGTTTCGAACGCAACGACTGCGGAAGCCGTCAAACTCTTCGAGGGACTCTACCGAGACGTTAACATTGCACTCGCAAACGAACTGGCCAAATTCACCGACGAGTTAGGAATTGATGTTCGTGAAGCAATCGATACCGCGAACACACAGCCGTTCTGTCACATTCACGACCCTGGTCCTGGCGTTGGGGGCCACTGTATCCCGTATTATCCATATTTCCTGATCAAGCCGTTTGAGACACCATCTCCACTCCTCTCTACGGCACGAGAAGTGAACGATTCGATGCCGTCGTTCACTGTCTCCAAGGTGCGGGAAGGGCTGGAATCGCAAGGAATCGCAATCGAAGATTCAACAGTCGTCGTACTCGGATTGACGTATCGTCCAGGCGTCGAAGAGATCCGAGCTTCGCCCTCGATTTCCATCACCCACGAACTCACCGATCTCGGTGCGGACGTGTATGCCATAGATCCGTTACTCGATATGTTCGATGCCTTTGAAGCGCAGCCGATTGATCAAGAGGATATCTACGATCTCGGAGCCGATGCGATCGTTCTTGTGACTCCACATAAGGAATTCGAGGCAATCCGATGGGAAGAACTTGATACAGACCCCAATGGGCCAGCCGTTCTTATAGATGGCCGAGCAACGCTTGATAACTTAGATTTTGACGCGTGGACCTATACTATCAGTGGTGGTGCTCGATAGAATCGTTCAACCAGTTATGCTGGATTGTCGAGGATCGTGTCTAAATAATTTCTTGCGATTGTATCCCAGTCGAAGTGTTCAGCAACGTACTCACGGCCTGCCACCGCATACTCTCGTCTCTTGTCTGGATTCTCACGTAACTGGCGAACTGCTGTGGCTAGTGCTTCTCCGTTACCCGGTTCAAACACGATACCTGCGTTGGCCTCGGTAAGTACCCTTTCTGCCTCTCCTTGTACACCGAGTACGACTGGTAGTTCGGCAGCCATCGACTCTAGCAGCTTGGATGGAAGTGCCATCTTAAACAGATCGTTCGGTTGTAGATGAACGAGTGCAATATCTGATTTCGCTAAGATACCGGGTACCTCCTCTTTCGGACATCTTCCAGTGAACACGACATTGTCGTGATTCGTTGCTGCTTGCTCAAGCGTTTCTTTCTCAGCACCGTCTCCAACAATGAGAAACTCTACACCGTCCAGTTTCGGGGCCGCGTCGAGTATCACTGATAGGCCGTGAGCCCGTCCAATAGTCCCAACGTAGGAGACGGTGAGATCTGTTGAATTATGAGATAGAAGGTCGGTATGTGTATTTGATATTTGATAGAATTCAGGATTTATCCCGTTTGGCTGGTACGATATTTTGGATTCATCCACGTCGGCCTCCGTAAGCGGATCAGCGAATGCCTGTACGACGATAATCAGATGATCGGCTCGATGATAGAGGAACGTCACGGTCCGCTTGAGCAACCAAATAACGAACCCGTTGTCGAAGTCGCTGACGGCCAAGATGGATTCGGGCCACAGATCGCGAATCTCGAACACAAACGTCGCTCGCTTGATCCGCGCGATGACCCAGGCGGAGACGCCTGTGAGCGGTTGCGGCGAGGTCGCGATCACGACCGATGGAGAGACGTATCGAAGTCCGACAGCCATCGAGATGAGCATAAACCAGAAGAACTTCAGGCTGCGACGGAGGAGATCCCCGCTGGGCGACGTGATCGTTTTCGTATAGAATACGTCCACATCATCCCGTTTTTCGTGTCGCAACCACTGGTTATCGTACCCGTCGTAGATCTCGCCTTCCGGATAGTCCGGCGCGGAGGTCAACACGGTCACTGCAGCCTCCTCCGACCACCGTTTGGACAGTTCGTCCCATCTCGTCTGGGAGGCTCCTGTCTCCGGGGGGAAGTACTGCGTTACGACGAGGATCGATTCGAATTCGTCCGTCATACTTGTAGACAATCTCTATTCCAATCTTGAAGCGATTCGTCCGCCCGCGTCGTGAGCACGGTCACGTCGTGACCCATCGTGGCCTGGTCTCTTGACATCGCGTGGACATAGTAGTCCCCGATTCCCTTCGTGTCGGGAGAGGTCCACGGCGTGACCCGGAGGATTCGCATTATGTTTCCCTACCAAACGCCCGCAAACAAACGTATCGATCCGTATTCATCGAACCCCATCTACGGGCCGCACTGAGTCCTCGCCCGAGAGTAAGGTCGTCGAGGCACAACCACTTACGAGGCCTCGCCCACGAGCGCTACGCCGAGTACTACGCGAATCACCACGACATAAATATATCCGGGTTCTACTTCTTTTCCGCCTATCGGGCCTCGGCGGCAAGAGGCACACAAGGACGCGAACACGGTCGCGCAGTTCGCGGATGCGACCGCGCGGCGAGGCCCCAGAACTATTCGGAGACGGCACCTAACGGGGGATTTCACCCACATCGTAGGATATCGCTCGCGCCTGCGAACTCCCTGCGGCGAGGAACTCACTGGCGTTTACAACGTCGGCACCGAGGAAGCCTACTCGTTCAACGAGATGGTCGCACTGATCAACAACGCGCTCGGCACCGAAATTGACCCCGCATACGTCGAGTGCCCTTCGACAGTTACGGCATCTTGAAGTTTTGTGAGGCCACCGGCTGGGAGCCCGAAATCGACTTTGAGGAGGGCGCCGACCACGTCTACGAGCCGTACCACGAGGCTGGCGCTCCCGAGACGAACTAAGCGGGACGCGATCGATAGGAAAGCGTGGCCGTTTCGAGCCACTCCGGAATCTCCGGTCGATCGCCCACTCCACGAGTCGTGATCTGTCACAACCCAATAACCCCATCTCGTATGGACGTAGTAGTCTATCGATCGTGCGATGGCGACATAGCGTGAGCTGAACGACAAGGGCGTTAGCAGTGCTCACCACGATCTGGTGACTCCCACGAGAGGCATCCGATCTCGCTGTTGTGACGAAGTGAGGTCGACGTTGGGTCATTGGTCCGCTTCCGTCCTGCGTGGGGATCGTGTTCCGTGACGGATTAAGATGGGGGCCGATCGTATCTTCGACAATATGATGATCTATAAATCACCATACTGTTCTAACGTCCTCTGGCACGATGTCCGATGAGACGCCTCCCGTTAGAACAGACATTGCTAAATGGCGACGGCGAACGCCGTGACGTAAATGCTGTCGTCACGGAAGAGTGGATCGGGAAGACGACGCCGTTCGAACGAGTGTGAGAGATCGTCCGACAAATCTACGATACCGGATCAGCTACGCACATCGCTGATTGCTCCTATGTGTCGTCGATGGCGGCGCGAAAACATCTCCGGACGCTTTATTGATGCCGGCGAGATGACGACATCCCAAGAGAGACAGACGACCCTGTACCGCCGGGTGGAGATAGCTATCGTCATCGAGCACTCACGATCACTCCTTGCGGAACGGACGCCCGTAGAGATCGCAACCGGAATTGCCGATATGAATGCGAAATACGGGAGTGGCGCGAGACACCCGAAAAGTTTGCCTGTGAACTGGATATCGACGTCGATCTGTCTCTCCCTCATCTATACCACCCGTCAGCACGACCGACCGTCACTTCCGGGTTCGCTTCGTTGCGTTGTGAGTTCCAGATCGATTGCTTTGCGGTCCAATGACACTGTTCCGCCAGCGGGGCACAATCTTTCGAGCGTCGTTGACACTCACCCCGACGGCCTATCTCTTGGAGCACGAAAGATCAAATGGATGGTGTCCGAGACAGATCCTACCACAAAAATCATTCAAATAACGACCACCACGAACTGATACACAAAGTTAACGTGTTCCTACCACGGATACTACTCTAATTGATGTCAATCCTGGTTACTGGGGGGGCGGGATTCATCGGCTCGCATCTCGTTGATCACCTCCTCGCCGAGACCGACTATCGGGTTGTCGTCCTTGACGACTTTTCGACGGGGAGTGCGTCGAACCTCGCACATCTTGACACCGATCGCCTCGAAACTATCGACGGTGACGTGCGCGATGAATCTCTCGTCGCCAAGTTAGTCTCTGGGGCAGATGCCGTCTACCACCTTGCGGCCGCTGTCGGCGTGAAGACGATTGTCGAGAATCCCTTGGATTCGATGCAGACAAACCTCGAAGGGACGAAGAACGTCCTTGAGGCGGCCGCTGCGAGCGATTCCACGCCGACGTTCGTTGCATCCTCCTCTGAAGTGTACGGTAAGTCAGAGCCCGTCCCGTTCGCGGAGGGAGACGACCGCGTGTACGGTTCGACCACCTCGCAGAGGTGGGGATACGCCACCGCCAAGGCCGCTGATGAGTTCCTAGCGCTGGGGTTCCACGCCGAACGCGACCTTCCAGTCGTCATCGGCCGCTACTTCAACATCGTGGGCCCACGACAGACGGGTCAGTACGGAATGGTGATTCCCACGTTCGTCGAGCAGGCACTCGCCGGCGACGACCTTACGGTCTACGGCGACGGCACGCAGACTCGCAGCTTCACCCACGTCGAAGACGCTGTCTCGATCACCCACGACCTCCTGACGACCCCCGATGGGCACGGTGAGGTGTTCAACGTCGGTGCGCCGGATCCGACGTCGATCAACGATCTCGCGAAGCGCGTCATTGAGCTCACCGGCTCCGACTCGGAGATCACTCACGTCCCGTTCGCGGAGGCGTATGACGAGGACTTCGAGGAGCCCGACGAGCGCGAACCCGATGTCTCGAAACTCCACGATGCGCTCGGTCGCGCACCAACGGCCGACCTCGACTGGATCCTGCGTGACGTGATCGATGAACGGACCGACGAGGTGATCGCCTGATGCAGGGCATCAAGGAACGCCTCGCTGACCGCGAGGCCGAGATCGGCGTGATCGGGCTCGGATACGTCGGCCTGCCGTTGAGCCTCGCCTTCGTGGATGCCGGGTTCGACGTCCACGGGTTCGATATCGATGAGAAGCGCGTCGAGCGCCTGCAAGCCGGAGATAGCTACGTCGACGACGTGAGCGATACCGATCTGGCGGCAGGGCTCAACGACGGGTTCACCCTGGCGTCAACCTCGGATATCGTTGCCGACTGCGACGCGTACATCATCGCGGTTCCGACTAGTATCTCGGACGGGGAACCGGCGATGGGCGCAGTCCGGGCTGCCGCGAAAACGATCGCCAAGCAGGCGGGCAAGCGCGAGACGCTCATCGTGGTCTCTAGCACTGTTTACCCCGGTGCGACAAACGAAGTGGTCGCCCCGATTGTCACCGCCGATCGATCCGCCGGGTCGACTCTGTTCGCGATGGTTCCTGAGAGGCTCAATCCCGGCGGAGACCACGAGATCGGAGAGATCCCACTCGTAGTGGGTGCTGACAACCCAACTGCGCGGGACGCCACAAAGATGCTCTTCGGAACTATCACCGAGACCGTTTCGGTAGATGCGACCGAGACAGCAGCGCTCTCGAAGACCCTGGAAAACACCTACCGGATGGTGAATATCGCGCTCGTGAATCAACTCGTCGCGCTCGCCGAGCGGCTTGACGCCGATGTGTGGGAAGCGATTGAGGCTGCCGGTACCAAACCGTTCGGGTTTCAGGCGTTCGAGCCCGGACCGGGCGTCGGCGGTCACTGTATTCCGATCGACCCGCAGTTTCTCACTTGGCAGGCCGACGAACTTGGGACCGAGCTCCCGTTTATCGAGCACGCCCACGAGGTAAACGAGGAGATGCCCGGTCGAGTCGTCGACGGCGTGACCACCGCGCTCGAAGCCCGTGGCATTTCTCCTGATGACGCCTCGGTGCTAGCGTTCGGCGCGGCGTACAAATCGAACGTCGGCGACCCAAGACACTCGCCGGCGATCGAGGTGTTCAACGGCCTCCGACGACACACCAACGTGACCCTCGTCGATCCACACGTCGATCCCGAAGAAGCTCGGATCCCGATTGTTGACACTGTGAGCGCCGGGGAGATAGAAGCGGCCGACGCGGTTGTCCTCCTTGTAAATCACGATGCGTTCGACCTAGAGCGGCTCGGCGAGCTGGCGAGCTTTGTCTACGACGCGAAGAACGCGATGCCGTCAGATGCGTCCGCGACTGTAGTGACGCTTGGAAACGTCGATACGGAGCTGCAATCGCACGCTCTCAGATACGCACCCGCGGGAGGACAGCGATGACCGAATTGGGCCCAACGGATCAAACCGTTCTCGTTACAGGTGGAGCCGGATTTATCGGGTCGCACCTCGTTGAGCACCTCGTTGATGACAACGAGGTCCGGGTTCTCGATAACCTTTCGACCGGATCACGGGAAAATCTGCCTGCAGATGCAGAGCTCATCGTCGGAGACGTTCGCAGTACGGACGATCTGTCTCGGGCCACTCGAGACATCGATGTTGTGTTTCATCAGGCCGCACAGGTCAGTGTCGAACGCTCGATAAACGACCCTACCGAGAGCTTCTCGAGTAATATTGAACCGACGATAGACGTTTTGGAATTGGCTCGGAAGCGGGATTTCCGTGTCATCGTGGCTTCAAGCTGCGCCATCTACGGTGATCCAGAATATACTCCAATCGATGAGAGTCATCGGACGGAACCCAACTCACCGTACGGGTTGGAGAAACTCACTGTCGATCGCTACACACAGTTGTATAACGAGCTATATGATATCGAAACGGTTGCCCTCCGCTATTTCAACGTCTATGGGCCGCGTCAATCGGTAGGTGACTACAGCGGCGTAATAAGTGTCTTCAGAGAGCAAGCCAACGCTGGGGAAGATCTGACTGTCGAAGGAGACGGCCAGCAGACACGTGATTTCGTTCACGTGGACGATATCGTACGGGCGAATATGTACGCAGCCGAGACGAAAGAAACGGGATACGCGTACAACGTTGGTACCGGTTCAGCGACTTCGATCCGGGAATTGGCCGAGATAATCCAGGATCTGTCGGATTCAACTCCAGATATCGTTCACATAGCGGAACGGAAAGGGGACATCGAGGAAAGTGAAGCGGACCTCACAAAGATACAGAATAAACTCGGTTTCGAGCCGAGAGTACCGCTAAAAGAGGGGCTCCGATCGCTAATGAACTAATAGTCAGTGGAGTATACTTCCTACGTCTTCGAGTACCTTCCAAATCTGTCGCAAGACGATCTGGATATCGTACGTAAACGACTGGTTTCGGATGTACTTTATGTCGTACCGGAGTTTTCGTTCGGGCTCTTTGCCCGTCGCGTCGTGTATCTGCGCGAGTCCGGTCAGTCCGGGTTTAACGAACCATCTCTGCCGCCAATCGGTCAACTGGCTCTCGTAGTCTGATTCGAGTTCGGTTATCGCCGGGCGAGGACCGACGACGCTCATTTCCCCCGTCAAGATGGGCCACAGTTGTGGTATCTCGTCTAGGTGCGTTACGCGGAGAAAATCACCCAGGGCGGTCCGTCTGTCGCCGTCGATATCGAGATCGACGTCCTCGTCGACCGGCTTCAACGTCCGGAATTTGTAGACGGTGAACGTATCTCCGAATTTGTACGTTCGCTCCTGGGTGAAGAACACAGGGCCGTGCCCTTCGATCTTGATCGCTGCCGCGATTAGCAGGATGACCGGCGACAAGACGAGTAACGCGGTCCCCGCAAAGACGACGTCGAACAGTCGCTTGAGCATCCGATCTTGGACGTCCCAGGGTTCGAGGTCGATGTCGACAATCGGCCTTTCATCGCCCGTTGGGTTGACGAGGAGGCTATCGACGTGGTCGACGTGAGTTTTGGCCTCGATTCCGTGTTCATAACAGGTGTGTAATGCACCGAAGAATTCCGCTCGGTTGGCTCCCTCAAACGCGAGGATTGCCGAATCGATGCTGTGTTTTTGGATTACATCCTCGAATCGGGAGAGTCCACCTACGTACCCGTGCTCGAAGGACGCTTGTCCGCCGTCGGTGACACTTTGTGACTCTTGATCAGCGGAATCGTCACCAGACCGATACGGTGTCGGGGGCGCAACGTACCCCAGCATCGGTCCGTCGTACGCCTTGACGATTCGCTCAATCATCGCGGGATCGTCGCCGACGACGACGGCCCGCTCCGTTCGCGTGTCGGGCTGGCGGAGCCAGATGAACCACAGCGGCAGCACGACAAGCAGGATCGGCGTCAACAACAAGAGTGTGAGCCGCGGCACTCGGTAGGTGTAATCGAAGTAGCCGATCGTCGCGAGCGCGAATACAGCGACTATTACTCGCTTTTGGGCCAGCGCGATGATATCAAGGATCCGCCGCGGCCGCGGCTTATACAGCGGGAGGAACGCGCCCGTCACCACGGCGGCAGTTAACAGCACTTCAAGTGAGAGTTCGATTCCGGTTGGTAAATCAGTCGGGAGTCGCGACAAGGCCGGCAGCGACGTCACCGCGGCTTGGATAGTCCCGTTGTTCACGGCGACGACGCTGCCAGCCGTGAGTACGGCGACGCCGAGAACACTCGCGAACCGATACCGCCAACCAGTCTCCATTACTGCGTGATTGTCAGTCGGGCTATCTTAAGGTCTGTGTTATGATTTCTAGAAGCTTCCTACTGGTTGAGCCCTTTGTGTGGTGCCTCCGACGCATTTCGGTTAGTTCTCGGGGTGTTCAGATACACGATCGTTACAGTAGTCTTTGCGAATCAGCACACACTTGACCGCACACTGTTGGGCGATCGGATGTGCATACAATTCAAAAGCACATATTGCTGAGAAATCACCCCCGGGTAGGATTAGAAAGGAAGTCACTCGACAGAGACACGTAACACAAGGACCGACGGAGCGATGGACAGGAACGACGAGGTTCACAGTAAACACTCAAACTGAGGACCGGGAACTTCCGACGGTTTCATCGCTGGAACCGTCGCGTCTCCCCGTGCCTAAACTGAACCCTACGCTTTCTGCCAAAGGCCTATATCTCGCGACGAAAACCAGTGGATTATGAAAGCAGTCGTACTCGCGGCGGGGAAAGGACGGCGACTCTGGCCGCTCACAGAGAACCGTCCAAAGCCGATGCTTCCGGTCGCGAACCGCCCGATTCTCGAACACATCTTCGACGCTCTCGCGCAGACTGCGGTTTCGGAGGTCCTCTGCGTTGTCGGCGCAAACCGCGAGCGCATCCAAAATCACGTTGGCGGTACCTACCGCGACCTCGAGATCTCCTATGTCGTCCAGGAGCCACAACTCGGCACGGGCCACGCCCTCCTGCAGGCGGAATCATTGCTTGGTGAGTCCTTCATCGCGTTGAACGGCGACCGAATCATCGATGCGGAGTTGATCGAGGCGGTCATCGATCGGCAGCGAGAGACAACCGAGCCGGTGATGGCGATTACCCGCGTCAAGGAGCCGAGTCGGTACGGCGTCGTCGCACTCGACGGCAAAACTGTCATCGGCCTTGACGAACAGCCACTCCCCGACCGCACAAAATCGAACTACATCAACGCTGGCGTCTACGCTTTCGGGCCCGAGATATTCGCTGCGATCCGCCGTATCGACACCCACGGCGAACAAGCGCTCACCGACGCATTAGCGTCCTATATCGACGACCGTCGTCTCGAAGCGGTTCGCTATCGGGGCACGTGGTTGGACATCTCGAAGCCGTGGGACCTTCTGACGGTTAACAGTACGCTCCTTGGGACCGAGCGAGCACCAAAGGCGCCAGGGCGAAGCACCGCCATCGACGAGTCGGCCGTGGTCGCCGACGGGACCGCAATCGGTGACGATACCGTGATTCACCCACAGGCCGCAGTATTGGGTGGCGTCAGCCTCGGCGACAACGTCAGTGTCGGCGCCGGTACGATCGTTGAAAATGCGATTCTTTTATCTGATGTGACACTCAAACGTGGAGCAGTAGTGACAGACTGTATCGTCGGCGCGAATACGACACTCGGCCCGAATACCACGATTGAGGGCGGGCGAGCCGATGTCATCCTCGAAGAGACCCTCCATCAGGACGTCACTCTCGGGGCGTTGCTCGGTGACAATGTGGCTGGCGGCGGCAACGTCACGATTACGCCCGGTACGATCGTCGGGAACGACGTCACACTCGGGAGCGGGACCTACGTTTCGAGGCAGGTCGACGACGACAGTCACGTCCAGCGGGGGTAAGCACCTATGTGTGGGATCATCGGCTACATCGGCCCAGAAGAGACAGGACGCATCGTCCATCAGGGACTCAAAAACCTCGAATATCGGGGATACGACTCAGCGGGAATCGCTCTTGTCGACGACACGATCACCCTTGCCAAGACTGAAGGCCAGGTGGATGAGCTCACGGCACCACGCGCGGACGGCGCAACGGCTGGGATCGGTCACACACGCTGGAGTACCCACGGCGAGCCAACCGAAACGAACGCTCACCCGCATACTGACTGCACTGGAGAGGTCGCGGTCGTGCATAATGGTATCATCGAGAACTACGAGGCGCTGAAAGCGGAACTCAGCGACACGCACGTCTTCGAGAGCGAGACCGACACCGAGGTGATTCCCCACTTCATCGAGACCCAGCTTGAGGATGGAGTCTCCCTTTTGAGCGCGGTCCAGCGGACGACCCACCAACTCGAGGGCAGTTACGCGATCGCCGTGACGGCGGCCGGTCACGAGGGGATCGTTGTCGCACGCCGGGACAGTCCGCTCCTACTCGGCCACGGCGACGACGCGACATACGTCGGCAGCGACGCCACCGCGTTCATCGAGCACACGAACCGCGTGACGTACCTCGAATCAGGCGATATCGCCCGGATTACCCCGGACGAGGTCGCGATCTACAACGACGGCGAGCGGATCGAACGTGAAACGGAAACGCTGGAGTGGGACGCCGAGGCGGCGGGCAAGAGCGGCTACGAGCACTATATGCTCAAAGAAATCCACGAACAACCGCGTGCGCTTCGGCAGGCGATCTCGGGTCGGATTGACGAGTTTGCGACCAGTGTCGATCTCGACGTGGCGCTGCCCGAAGAATATCTCCGGTCGGTCGACGAGATACAGATCGTCGCCTGCGGCACCTCCTATCACGCTGGATTGTACGCAAAGGGGCTCCTCGAACCCCACGCGGACGTCCGGGTGACTGTTCACTTGGCGAGCGAATACGCGTTTACCGAGGACCGCGATCCGTGGCGGACGCTCGTAGTTGCGATCACCCAAAGCGGCGAGACGGCCGATACGCTCTCTGCGCTCCGGGACGCCTCCCGTGCCGGCGCACGCACGCTCGCGCTGACGAATACGCTGGGGAGTACCGTCACGCGTGATGCCGACGACACCGTCTTCATTCGGGCCGGCCCGGAGATCGGCGTCGCGGCGACCAAGACGTTCGTCTCCCAGGTTGCGACTGCCGCGCTCCTCACGGTTCACCTAGGCCAGGTCCGCGATACTCTCACGTCGGAGGCCGCAACTGAACTCCTCGAAAGCCTCCGAGACCTTCCGGGTGCGGTCCAGCAGGTCCTCGACCGAGAAGCTACGATCAAACGTGCCGCCGAGACGTATACCGACAGCGAGGCGTTCTTTTATATTGGGCGGCAGGCCGGGTATCCGGTCGCTCTCGAGAGTGCACTCAAACTCAAGGAGATTTCCTACGACCACGCGGAGGGATTCGCCGCCGGTGAACTGAAACACGGCCCGCTCGCATTAGTTACCCCGGATACGCCCGTGATCGCGATCCTTACCGAAGAGGCCGCGGCCGAAAAGACCATTCATAACGTCAAGGAAGTTGAATCTCGCGGGGCTCCCGTGATCGGAGTGACGAGCGATCCGGTGACGACCGACGTCGCCAGCACCTTCGAGATTCCGTCGTGCGGGCCGTTGGAGCCGGTCGTTGCGAATGTCGCGCTCCAGCTGTTTGCGTATCACGTCGCAAATGAGAAGGGCAGACCGATCGATAAACCGCGAAACCTTGCAAAGAGTGTCACCGTCGAGTGACAGCGTCCGTTCGTCTACTGTCGGCTGTGGCGCGGATCGACTCCATATGGTGGGCGCACACACGCTGTGAAACGGTATCGTTTTACTCTCTGATTGATTGGCCGATACTAATGCCACGCTCTGGAGGTCACAGATGGAGTTGATCGACGACGATGGGAACCTCTTTGGGGTGGTCAACGTCGTCGATGCGCTCGTCGTGCTCCTGGTTGTCGCGGTGATTACGGCCGGTGTTATGTTCGTCTTCGCGGATGATCCAGCGCCGGAACCCGAGACAGCGACGACGTACGCGACACTGGATCTCGGCACGCAGCCAGACTACATTGTATCTGCGATCAACGAGGGTGACACGTACAACCCTGATGACTCCTCACAGCTTAGGATCACGGATGTTCATCTCACCCCCCAACACGACAATGTCCGAGTGCTCCTCCGTGTCGAGTTGACGGGCGAGGTGACAGACGAAAGCCTCACGTACGCGAATGCGCCGCCGCGACTGGGACGTACACTCGGTATCTCGACGGATCTCTACGAGGTTGATGGGCAGATTCGTGCCGTCGGCGAGAGCGATACGCTCGCGACGGAGTCTACGACGGTTATCCTCCGCCAAACAATGAACGCTGACGAGGCTGATGCCGTGACATCGGGTGACGAGATTCGTGTTGGTGGTCGGACCGTCGCGACTATCGAGGATGTGGCCGCGTACGCGACGAACGATCCAACCCAGCGGCGGGTCTTCGTCGCGGCGAATCTGACGACACACCGTCAACAGGATGATTGGCGCTTTGGTGGGGTGCCGGTGAACCGTGGACAGCAGATCGTCCTTCCGACCGCGGAGTATACAATTCGGGGAACCATCGAACGGATCGGCGGCGATCTGCAACTCGGCGAGCCTACGAGGCGAACCGTGACACTCCGTATGAACGAGGTGAATGCAGATATCGCCGACAGTATCCTGCCTGGAATGACCGAACGCGTGGGCGACCGAACCGTCGCTCGCGTCACCGAAGTGGAAACGGAGCCGTCACTCATCATCGCGACTGGTGAAGACGGATCCCTTAATGTTGCTGATCATCCGACCGATCGTGAGGTGACACTCACGGCTGACTTACTCGTTCGCGAGACGAGTTCAGGCACCCAATTCAAGGCCGAACCCATCCGTGTCGGATCACGAGTGACGCTCGATCTCGGGACGGTGACCGTCGAGGCGACAGTGATCAACGTCGGTGAGTAACGGTGACGGAACCCTCGGATCCGCGATCGGCCGGTGAAGCGATACGGCAGGCGGCCACGCGGGCAGTCTCCGGGTCCCGTGTCGTCGGCGCCGTGCAATCGGGGACGGCTCAGATCAGACGCTACGTCCGTACTTCGTTCCTCTATCAGTGGCTTACGGCGGAACCGGATCCAGAGGTGATCGTGATCGACCTGCGCGAGACGTGGACGGTGAGTCCGTTTCTCAGTGTACTTGATCGAATCATCTCCGAGTTGAACCGTGCACTCGATTCCTCACGGATCGGTTCGCTCGCTACCGCGGCGGGGACGGCGGTACGGGCGACCCCGCTTCGTGTGCTCGGCTTCGTATTGACGGCACTCGGGGCGACAGTCGCGATTGGAACGCTACTGACGACGGGCGCGACGACGGGGCTCATAATCGGACTCGTCGTGATACTCTCCGGGGCGGTCGCAACTCGGGACGAACGGGACTGGAAAACACTCAGTGAAACGCAGACCGTCGAATGGCTCCGGCGGGTCTTCGAGCCGCCAGCTCCGCCAGAAAACACAGCAGACCACGACTCGACTGACGACAACTCTGAGAACACCGACCGATCTGCGGACTCCAACGAACTGGAGTGACTGCTTTCCTCCCTTGACGGGACCCAACAGTGCGTCTGTCTTCGACTGCTCGCCGAAAAACGAACCCTCTTTTAACTGGACCGTCCGGTCTTCGTATGGTCCAGTCGTAGCTCCTCGCAGTCGTGATCGGGGCCCTCCAGGGGATCTTCGAGTGGCTCCCCATCTCGAGTGAGGGAAATATCACCGTCGTTCTCACTGCGCTCGGTCAGAATCCGACAGCAGCCGTCAGCTATGCGCTCTTTCTGCATCTCGGAACGGCTGTTTCGGCGACGGTCTACTATCGAAACGAACTGCGTGGCGTTCTCGAAACGGTTCCATCTTTGGAGCTTCGTCGTCCCTTCTCGTCGTCGCCCACCGCTGCGTTTCTCGGCGTAGCGACGATTGCCTCCGGAGTCACAGGTCTTGCCGCGTACGCGGCGCTCGAACGGCTCGTTACGGCCTTTACCGGTGGCGTGTTTATCGTGGTCATCGGCGTTTTTCTCGTGTTTACGGGCATTCTCCAGCGCGTATCTTCGGCAGCAGCCCTTGGTGACAAGGACACGCCCGATTTCTTAGATGCCCTTCTTGTTGGTAGTTTGCAGGGGCTTGCGATTCTCCCAGGTGTTTCTCGGTCGGGCGTCACGACCAGCGTGCTGCTGTTTCGCAGTCACGATGGCCAAACATCGTTTCAGCTCTCGTTTCTGCTTTCGATTCCAGCCGCTCTCGGTGGGGGACTCTTGGCGGCCCCCGATACCGGTCTCGTAGGAGTCTCAGCTGACACAGCGCTGCTCGCACTCGGGACTGCAGCAGTTGTCGGATACCTAACTATCGATGTGCTGATGCGTGTCGTCCGTCGCGTCTCCTTTTGGCTCGTCTGTCTCGGCCTTGGAGCGCTCGCCATCCTCGGTGGACTTCTAATCGTGTTCTAGCCGCTACTACGCGCTCGGTACTGCCGTGGCGTTACGGATTTCACCAGTAAACCCACCGCCACCTGGGAGCGAACCGATGGCGAACGAGCTCTGACGTGGTACCGACCCGTCGTATTGATCCTCTCCGACAAGGCGTCCGTCGAGGTAGAGCCGCACTGCCGTGCCTTCGCGGACGAGTTTCGCGGTGTGCCAGGCCCCGTCATCCACGCGCGGACCGGTTACTCGCCCGACCCGCTCACCGTTGCCGACGATTCCGACGAGGTGCCCTTGGCTCAGCGCCACTTGGAAGCCGCTGGTATTCCTAAATGGGGAGGATGGTGCAGTCCCCGCAATTCGCGGATACTGGACATCGTCTACGTAGTCGACGCCCTCCTGAGTCCGGAATGTCACACTGAGTGTGAAGTCCCCCGCTGGTGTGAACGATTGCTCGCCTGCGAAGCGAACTGAATCATCACCGTCGAACGAGAGGCCCGAATCCGTCCAAGTCGCACCCTGAATCCGGCCGTGGTGTCCACCGCGAACATCGAATGCTACGTCCCCAGAACTGGCGTTCAACGGCCAGTGTGCACGCTCTCCGACCGGAGAGGCGAAGGAACCACTTTGGACAGCGTCCTCGGACACGTCCGTCTGTCCACTGCCGAGCGTGTACGTCCCGTTGTACGGAACCTGCACCGCATACCACCCGTTTGCGGTGGCGGTAACGCGGCGCTCGTAAGTGTGGCTCTCCTCGCCGACGTCGAACGTCGTACGAACGGTTTGTGTTTCCCCGGGTGTTCCGTGCCCGACGACCGTAGCCCCAGGCACGAGTTCGTACACTTTCCGCTCCTCGTTCGCGTATATGGCCCGATAGTGTGACACGCCGGAGACGTCCGCCGTGGCGCTCCCCCAGTTTGCCCAGAGGCGCGATTGCATCACTTCGGACGGGACGTCCGTCTCGCTTTCCGTCGGTCCGACGACTACGTACCCGGTCGGCTTCGCAGAGAGTTCTTCGTACCACTGCTCAGATTCAGTAGACCTGCGGAACGCCTCATAATTCTGCTCGGCATACCCATATGATCGGGAGTGCCCGCTGACGTGGTAGTTATACACCCTGTTGGATCCCCACTCGCTGAAGACGTAGTTCTCAGGCCACGTCGTGTTCGTCGCCGCCGCGTGCTCGTCGATCCCGATCGACGCCTCGAACGTGGCGTCCTCAGTAACGAGGTCCTGTGTCCCGCTAGCCGTCTGGAGGCCACCGAACCCGCCCACTAGAAGAAACAGCGCGACGATCGTGACTACTGCTCGGCGCTCCGGGAGCGATAGCGATGGCACCGCAATTGTCTCGCCTCTGAACTGGGCCCGTCCCGTCTCTTCTGCCGAGCCCGTTAGTTGCGGCGCCGAAAGCAGATCGACTGCCGCCAGCAGGTACACGAATCCGAGGCCGCCGAATATGGCTAGTACAATTCCGAACTGCCCGGCGAACCGAAGCTGAACCACCGACGCAGCGAAGAACGTCCACCCATACGCGACGAGTGCGAGCCAGGCTGGCCGGTCCTCGTACCCGATGGAGTAGGTCACTCCGGCGAGCCCTGCCATCCCAAGGACGAAGGTGAATCCCAGATAGAACAGCGGTGTCGTGATGACGCCGTATTCCGGGCTGAACAGAGAGTACGCCTCGATGACCCCCGTCTGACTGAACCGAACGAAGAACGCCACACCGTTGCGAACAGTCTCCCGCAGTCCCGGCAATCCGAACCAGACGACGGCTGCGATGAGCAACCCCCCGCCGATTTCGGCAGCGAGGACCCGGCGCGCGTCGATATCCCGCCGACGCGCCAGCACCCCGATCCCGACGACCGTCAGGGCGCCACCACACAGAAGCGCCGGAATAATGCTTCGGGCGAATCCTGACCAATCATAGAGCGTGTACGGAACGGCTGAAAGCACTGCCGACACTCCGAGACTCCCGAGGAACCACGCGTTCGCCTCTAGGGGTGATCGCCCCGCCCTGACGTCGGTTGCGACCCGAGCCGTGATGTAGAACGCAAGTGGAAGTACCAGCAGTGGCCCGCCGCGCCAGGCGTGTACCTGTCCGGCGATTCCGAGACTCAATGCAGCAGCACCGCTCAGCCGCCGTGGCGTGACGGTCCGCCAGTCACTTCTGTCACGGGCGAGACAGACGACTCCAAGGACCGTCACCGCGAGCAGCAGGTAATCGAAGGCGTGGTGGTCGCTGTATCCCAGTGCCGATCGGTAGGCGACGATCGGCGTGACGGCGTAGATCGCGACGCTTGCGAGGCCGACGCGCGGGTCGTCAAACGCGACGACGGCCGTTTTGTAGACGAGCGCGCCCACGAGGACCGCAGCGACGACGGGATACCAGGCTAAGATCTGTCCGACGACTGCTGTTCCGTCGCCGAAAAGCGTCGCTACCTTCCAGAGTGTAACGATCATCAGCGCTTCGTCCCCTTGACCAGTTACTGAACCCGGTATGGACTCCAGTGATGGATCCAGCTGTACCAGTTGATCGAGCCAAAACCGGTAGAAGTACGGGTCGTTTCCGAGGAGAACGATATGTTCTCCGCGGAACACAGCATTCCACGAGAACGCTATCCGCATCACGACGACAAATGCGAGCGTGCCCACGAGCGCGCCGAGCAGAACCCGATCCGCGTTCGCGAGGCGCGTTCTGGATCTGGAGAGGTCAATCGAAACGCTCGATGCCTCGTCGGTGTCGTTTTCGACGATTTCGTCTTCGTCACCGTCGAGGACAGCACGGACCGCCGCCCGATTGCGCAGCCGATACTGTCCGTCGGCTTTTTCGACGATATCAGCCGCGACGAGTTCACCGAACTCCCCGGAGTCCAACGGGATGTCGTCGAACTCCCAGGGACCGTCATCGTCGACGTCGAGGAGGGCACGGAGGTCGTCCTCGAGATCTGGACGGTCCTCCAGTAGGTCGGCGGTTGCCGACCGGACGTCAGTCATAGATAAGCGGGGCCGTCGCGCCGACTAAAATCATTCGGAGCACCGTCCCCAGAACGAATGGTGTCGCCGTCGCCCTCGTTCTTCTAGTCTCGACCAAGAGTCATAGCTTGGAAATCTCTGTCCCTTGGATGTAGTGCTCATTTCGAGCGCCTCGATTATCGAGCTTTCGTTACCATTCATTCCGCTGGATGGACAGGGAGTCATAGAACGGTTGGCACACCTGTATTTCGGCTCCCAGAATCGCTCAGTGCAGTTCAATTATGAATTGGCTCTTTCAGTAAGTATCGTGGGGATGATGACGCCGACACCAATGAGTATCGCCCACCGTATCCACGCGGTGTTGGTGAATTGTCCCGAGATGAGCCAGAGAGCCGTCCCCAGAACAACAAACAGGAGGGTAATACGGGTATCTTTGGAGACCATAATCTTTCGACTTGCTGCCAAGTACATTAGTCTTGTTCAGTACGTTCGCAAGCTCGCTCTCACGGCTGATTCGGCTTCGATATCGTGGAATGAATACCGTAGTACGAGTTCTATGATTCCCCTTGATACGCTCTATCGGCGAAATGAACTGTACGGAATGTGGCGCGAATTCTTCGATGGTGGTGAGTTCAAAGCCGCGCCGAAAACCGGCTAACTTACTCTTCGTCGTCGTCAGCGCGCGCCTCGTAGTGCTCGCTGTTTTCTTCGACGTCACGACCCATCTCTTTCTCGGAATCCCGGTACATCGGCATAATCTAATATAATCATTGCCCGGATTCATTTGTTGTGCTTGTCGGACTCTCTCCGTGAACCTGGACCAAATCTACCCAGATTCGACCTTGATCGAAAAACACCAAGTAGACACATTAGCAAGCTGACCGAAATGAGCTATCTGGATGATATTCAAGAGCAAATCCAGCGAAACGCAGTCACCTCAGGCTCTGTTTCAGAAGTATTTGATCAGTACGATGTCGAAGTTGCCGGAGATGAAGTGAGAAAGGCGGCTCTTCTCCATAATTACTTTTACTACTATGTCGACTTTGAGTGGCGAGATGATCGCGATCTCCGTTCAGTTCCTGAAACTATAGAAATCGGTGGGAACTGCGAAGAGCAGACGATCGCCTTAGCTGGATATAGGCGCTAAGCCCCCACCCTCAACGGAGCGACCGAAGGGAGCGGAGTAGGGTGGGGATACAGCGCCGTCATCATCTGTTCATACAGCGATACGGTTGCAGGCCCACAGGCCCACGTAGTCGCAACATTTTTTCATTGGGGTCCCGTATAACAGTACGAACCCAATGGAATACGACCTCGATTCGGGAGCGCATTCGACGTACTCCCTGCACTACCACCTGATACTCACCACGAAGTATCGGCGCGGAGTACTAACCGAGGAGCGAACCCAATTCATTCGTGGGGTTATCAGCGGGTTCACGGATAAGTACGGCGTCGAACTGACGAACCTCGACGGAGAGGACGACCACGTTCACATCCTGTTCCGAGCGAAACCAACCACAGACCTCGTGAAGTTCATCAACACGGTCAAGGGCGCGACCGCCCGCCGTATCCGTAACGAGTACGAGGATGAACTGAAAACCGAACTGTGGGGCGACTCGTTCTGGAACGACTCGTACTGCCTCATCTCGACGGGGCAGGTGTCGCTGGATGTGCTGAAACAGTACGTCGAAGACCAGCGGGAGAGCTGATGTACTACGCCTACAAATATCGTCTCAAGCCGTCCGACGCCCACCGCAAGGAGTTGGACCGCCACCGCGATATTTGTCGGCAACTTTACAACCACACGCTCTACTGCCTCAACGAGTACCAAGACGAACACGGCGAACTCCCGTCCATGACCGCGCTTCGGTCGGAACTCCCCGACCTCAAGCAGTGGTGGGATGGCCTCTCCGACGTGTACTCGAAGGTTCTCCAAACCGTCGTCGAACGATTGTTCGACAACCTCAAAGGACTCTCCGCGCTCAAGGAGAACGGCTACGGCGTCGGGCAACTCAAGTGGAAACCGCCACGCGAGTTCCGCAGTTTCACGTACAGTCAGTCTGGCTTCAAGCTCGACAAGAAGGGCGGTCAGGCTGTGCTGTCCCTCTCGAAACTCGCGGACATACCGATTCGGCTTCACCGCAACATCCCCGACGACGCGAACCTCAAACAGGTCACGGTCAAGAAGGAACCGACGGGCGAGTGGTTCGCCACGTTCGGCGTCCAAATGGACCCTGAACCGCCCGAACCGCCTGAGAATCCCGAGCGGTGCGTCGGCATTGACGTGGGGATTCTCACGTACGCCCACGACACCGACGGCACGGCGGTCGGGTCGCTTGACCTCTCAGACGAACGCGAACGCTTAGAGCGCGAGCAACGGAAGCTCTCGCGCAAACAGCACGGGTCGAAAAACTACGAGAAGCAGCGGCGTCGAGTCGCAGAGTGTCACGCCGACCTCCGACGGAAGCGCCGCGACTTCTTGCACAAGCTCTCGGCGTACTACGCTCGGGAGTACGACCTCGTTGCGGTCGAAGACCTGAACGTGAAGGGGATGATGGAATGTCCGTCGAACAGCCGCAATACGGCGTCTGCCGCGTGGCGCACGTTCCTCTCATTGCTCGAATACAAGTGCGAGCGTGAAGGAACGCACTTCGTTGCCGTGAAACCGAGAGGGACGACCAAGGAGTGCGCGTCGTGCGGCGTTTCGACCGACAAGCCGTTGTGGGTCCGTGAACACTCCTGTCCCGCCTGCGGGTTTGAGGCGGACAGGGACGCGAACGCGGCGTGGAACATCCGTTCTCGCGGTCTTCAAGATGTAGGAGTGGGACGCTCCGAATCAACGCCTGTGGAGACTGCGCTCCCTACGGACACCGATTCGGTGTCTGCAAAGCGCGTCGTGGAAGCAGGAAGCCCTACCCTCAAGGAGCGAACGGCGTCAGCCGTGAGCGAGTAGGGGAGGGTAGTTCACCGATCTTTCTCGATCACCTGTCATCAGTCAAAGAGCGGCTGGTCTCTATCTCTGATGGAGACGTTTCTCACGCACTGCTCGAAATTGCGTTTGAAACATCGGATCCAAATCAGGTCGCGAACCAATTGCGGGATGTGTATGACGATTCGTACGTCATAAACTGGGCAATAGAGAACATCAGCTGGGAAGATGATGGTGATTTTTGGTTCGTTGCAGATCCTGAAATGAGCGTCTACATTGGTGACATAAGATCTCACCGCGATCAAGGGTATGCCTATCTGAATGGTGGGAGTGCGTGGGAGTGGAACTACGTGAATGAAGTCGTCGACATAGCTTGATCATTGGGTCTGGGTAGTCAGTTCACCCGGATTGTGTGCGCATCGTAAAAATCGAATCCAGACGGCGTCTCGTCAATAAATCCAGCCTCGATTAACCCGCTTGGATCGCCCAGGTGCTGGCCAGTTGTTGTGTCTGCAGGTACCCAAGCGATCTCGTCTCCTCGTCGTAGAATCTGGGTCACCCAGACGAAGCGATCTACCTTACTATGATACCAGTCTGTAAGGGTTTCAGCCGTCTTTTCCCACTGAGAAGAGTGGCCACACCACGTTTCCGCAAACATATGCTCTTCTCTCTCCCGATTTCGACAGTACGTCAGTCGCACCGGTACATCCAATGCGCTGTATAGTGATGCCAGTAGAACTGCCTGGCAATCGCAGTCACCTTTCTCGGTCTCCAGTAGTTCAGCGGGATCAGAGACGTATAATTCACCTCCTGGGTCGGGTGAATACGTGATGTTCTCGTATACGTATTCGAATATTCCTCCAATCTGGTATGTGTTCGGACTCGGCCACTCATCCCACTCTGCTGCAAGCTCATCAGCAAGACGCTGCACCTCCAAATCGGAGTCATCTACTTTTGAAGCGAACCAATCTAAGGACTTCATCAGGTCGGCTCTCGTAGAGCGCGTTCAAAATATTGTCTCCGCGTTATTGACTACTACGGCTGAATCACTCGTTATCGTCGTTCGTGCCGTCCTCATCGATGAACCGCAGATCAGGCGACCAGATGCCGCGTGGCCACCGGAAGGCCCAATCTGCGAGGAATTTCACCGTGTTATTCTTCCGGCCGCTGAACGTATTCTCCCCAGCAAGCGCATTCGTTGCCGCCTGACAGGTGAAATCGTAATTGGGCTCTTTCCGATTAGTCTGGGGCCTGTAGTAGACCGATTTGAACACAGATACGAGCTCTTCTTTCGGAATCTCGAATTCGGCGTAGTCGGCACCCTCACGACCACCACGAAGTTCCTCCGTCGTGGGCGAAACGAGCTTTTGCTCTGCGAAGGCAGCCATTGCGCCGTTGTACCGTTGGGTCACGCCAACCGAATCAGGGGTGTTCCATCCGTTCGGATACTCCTCTTTCGTGAATTCGACTGGCGGCTCGTTCGTGTACGGCTCATATCGGATGGACGCCTCACCAAAGACACACAGATCTGGTGGCACAAACGGTTGGGTGATCGCCGGTCGCTCGTCACGGCTCGGAGAGTCGACACAGTCGGTGTCATACTCGAAGGTGGTTACTGACTCACTGGCGTGTCCACGTGCGATCTCTTCGCCGTCGACGAGACAGCGCAGTATCCCTTGCCACGTGAGCTCCCATTCGAGTTCCGAATCTTTCGGTCGCATCGGCGTGCTGCCATCCGGCAGGATAACCTTGTCCTGCCGGTATAGATACGCGCCGTCTGGAGTCCGTTCCTTCACGGCATCACGGAGGATCACGGCAATCCGTTCGGCTGTATCCTGACTATCACAGATGTAGACGACTCGTTCGTCATTATACATCGCACGCGCCGCATTCGTGAGGACTTTCGCCGGCTTTGTTTTCCCGTTGACCTCGATCTCGAAATACGTGAGTTGTCCATCTTTTTCAGCGATGATGTCGGGTGCAGAGCCGGTATCATCCCGATCGGTAGCGATGATCTGATAGCCGGCTGCTTCGAGTCGTTTGATTTGTTGGTTGACGAGCCGTTTGTGATCTGGCCCTCCCTGAGTGGCCGCCGGTGCATCGGACTCGAGTTCGGCGAGCAGTTCCTCACCGATCGGTTCATTTTCGATGAGTGTGGGCTCGTTTGCGAACGTACAGAACTCGAAGGGCGAGACTCTACACCGAGCCGGATACAGGCCGAGGAAGCCGGCGAGATCCGACTCGTTGACGGTGATCATCGAATAGAATGGCTGGGTGTAGAAGAGATTCCGTAGATTCGGGTTCGTGTCGTGATAGGCGTGAAAGAGATCGTCGTATTCGTTATGACCAGCGATGAGTTCGGTGAACTGCCGAACTGTCTGTTCGTCACGGGTCGTGACCGGATTCAGTCTGTACTCACCCGTTCGACTCCGTGAGACTGGAAGTTGGGGGTGGGTGGCCACGCCGTAATTCGAGGTGAAGCGTCGGCCGGTCGTGTCGTAATAGTGCGCCAGATCGACCCGCTCACCGTTGGCAATCGCCGTTTCGAGATCGTGTCGCGTCGCCGGGCCGAACTTGGGTGTGAACACGACGAGTCGCTGTGTGAGATAGAACTGGCCTTTTTTCTCCCCACGAGAGACGATCGATGCGAGGAGATACGGGATGTGATTGTTCGTGAGATCACACAGCAGTTGCTGTGTGGGTTTGAGCGTATCTGTGCCGTACCGAAGCGGAGCCATATCCGAGCTTTCACGAACAGCTAACCGACACGCCGTGTTCACTTCCCCGTGAAGCGGGCTGAGATTGACTGCGGCATCGGCCACTCGAAACACCGAGGGAAGCACGTCAGTCGTCACGTTCTTGAGACTCGTTCGGAGCGGACTATCCTCGAGGGATTTCACTCGTGCGTCCGCTGCGGCCCCCTCGATGTCGAATGCCTCGAGTGTTTCAGTCACCTCGTCACCGTCGGTGTCGCTATCAGGAGATAACCGCCCTTGATAGGGAACGAGAACGGTGTGTTGATCCATCTCGTTCCACGTCAACACCTCGATCCGCCCGATTTGATTTTGCTTCGAGAGTGTCTTGGTCGTGATATCCCGTAACCAATGTTCGTTTGTGGGCAGTTCATCGACACTGGCGTCTTCTTTTAGCTCGATTGAAACACCGTTGAGCCGTGGATGTGGCGTCCGGCGTTTCGGCCCAGTATGAAGCTGTCTGGTGGTCTGTGTGTTGGTCGTTCGTGTGAGAAACTGCTTATTCATTGGCTGTTGTTACTGCGAGGTGGTCTGCAAGCGATGCAACTGCACTCGTCGCGTCGGCCTCGAACGGACGCGATGGAACCGTTGGCCACCGCCAGTACCGCGAAAGTGTGGACAGCATCTCCGAGCCACCGAGGCGGCGGAGCTTCTGCTCTAAGACGTTCCGAGAGAGGATCGTCCCGCCGGGAAGGGACTGAAGCCAGGAGTGATACACCGCTGTGGCCGTCTCAAGCGAGATTCGTGGTGGATGTGGGTAGCCGCTGACGGTCGCCGTTGACTCAGTAGTGTAATGCCGGAGGAAATACTGCAGTCGGTCGGTGCTGTTTGTCGGCACTGCAGTGTCGGGCTGCTGGTCGGCGGGGGTCTCCCCAGCTGTGTCGGGAGTGCGTGCCAGTGCGGTACTACTCGAGGCACTCCCACAGACGTACTCGAGATGATCGCCGCGAGCGACCAGCATCGCTACCTGCGGGTGATAGAAGCGACGCGGGCCACATAGCGGACCCCGGATCGGCCGATATTCCCCGGCAAGCTCGTCTCGAGTTCGGTGGACTGGCGCATCGAGGTTGCCGCCGGAAAGCTGCCAGGCGCCCGCAGCCGGGGACCCCCACAAACAGCGGGCTGCAACCACGCCGTGGTCGGGCTGCCAGCGGATGATGGGCCTCCCATCGACTCGATACTCCGGCAGTGCTTGCGGTGAGGTCCACCACGACCCGGCTCCGAGACGTGCCGGAAAGAGGGCCACGGCCCCCTCGCGTGTGACCCACGTTGAGGCAGGATACAGTTGTGTCCAGACCCCATCAGTCTCACTTACGGGGGACATAAGCCACTCCCACATTCGCACAGCCAGCTTCCTGCTGTCGGTGATGATGGTGAGTCGGCCACTCGTCTGTTGGACCGTCTCGATAACCGCCGTGGGCGTTGCTCGATCAGCACTGAAGACGACGACTGGCTCTGTGTGGCCCTCCGGTGTCGTTCGGCGAGCCCGATGGGTGCCGACACGCTCGAGTCTGTCACCGTGTGCTGTCAGTGCCTGGGCCGCACGTGCCAGCAGTGGGTGAACGTTCTCAAGGACGGTGGAGTGACTCATTTGTCTGTCTCCCTCGTCGTCGTCCCAGTTGCTGATCGGTGCTGGGTCTGCGGTGACAGGTGGGGACACTCCCGTCCGGGGTGTCTCGCCCAGATGGCCTGCCCTGATCGATACGAAACCGGGTATCCCAACACTCGTGGGAGGTCCCTGCGAGATATCGTCAGTGTCGGTGCGTATTCGAGTGTCCGATACTGATTGCTGAGGGCTGTCGGCTCAGCTGCCGTCCCGAGCAACCAGGCGTACTCTTCGGGCCCACACGCTATCGTCCGTGCCGTATGAACCGCTGGTGACTCATATCGCCGCGGCAGCGGTCGAATCGCGTCTGTCGGTGACTGTGGGTCACGCCAGGGATGTGTTGTCAGTAGCTGACGCGTTGATGTGATCGCTGCCCAGTCGTAGGCCTCAGCCAGCAACGGGAGCTCACACGAACACGCACGAAGCTGCTCGCGTGGATACAGCACCTCGGTTTCGGGTGTGTACAGCCCGATCTGTTGGCTCACCCGATACGCACCGGCTGACAGCGGTGCGATCCGTGTCCGTGCCAGATGTGGGATACCCTGGCCAGAGAGCGCTTCGAGATACGGTCCCCACACAGGGGCAGGAGCGTTCTCATCGACCATTCGTATCGAGCCTCCCCGTATTTTCCTCCAGTATCCGCGTCGTGAGGACTGGCTGGTGACCAAGCGATGCCGTCTCGATGGATACTGTTTCGACACCGAATACGGGCGGTGTCTCCGCACAGATCGTGTCAGCGATCTCCGTACTCGCAACCGCATCAGGGTCGCTATCGGCTGCCGGTATCGCTCGGATGAGCAGCTCCTGGTGGGTGTCTCCTGGATACGACAGCAGTTCCACCTGCCCAATCGTCGTCAAGTCACACAGCGACCGCACGAACGGCACAAGCAGCCCATCGACTGGTGCGGCGACTCGAAGCGACGTCTCATCAACGCCAGGGGGAACCAACCGAACCCACGACCGATCTGTGAGTGCGGTGGTCGTTGGAACCGTACCGAGTCGGTCAGCATCACTACGTTCGATCATCGAGCCCTCGCTTGCGGTGGCTAGAACGTACTCTCAGGCCGTGTTGGGAGCTGTCAGACGCTTCGTCTGTGGACTTAGTCGCGTTCCAGTAGCGAGTCCTGGCCGAAGCGCTGGCACTGTCGCCCGGTATTGGTCGGTGTGTGTCTCTCATCGACACTCGACTATTACTCCACCATTATTTAGTTTTACTGGTCCATTTATTCTGTTGAGTGAGCTAATAGATTAGCCAAAACAAGCAGAACTTATTTCCATCGCATCCCAAGAAAGGAATAGCCAATGCGAATCATCGCTCAGTGGATGTCGAAATGGGATGGGCTCATCTTAGAGCACCTCTATGAGAAAGGGCCAAGTGCGCCAGCAGATATCGCTGCTCACGATCACGTCTACGTCGGCGCGGCGTATATCTCTCAGCGACTGACTGAAATGGCAGAGCACGGGTTAGTCGAACGTCCACGCCGTGGCACGTATACGATCACAAAAGCCGGGAAGTACTATCTCGCTGGGGGCTACGATCCGATCAACGATGAGTTCCTCCACGAAATCGATTCCGAGGAGGGCATTTACAACTACAAACGAATGGGAATCATTATGCGAGATCTCGCTGACAAATTCCGAAACGAATGATCGAGGCGTCGGCGACAACCACACCATCCAGATTTACCGACTTCAGCGAATTCAAAGTGGAGCGCCCGACCTCAAGGAACGGAGTCTGTGAGTAGGTCGGGAAGCGAACCGATATAGTACGATACAAACACCAGACGGTAGCCGGCTGACTCCCGCACCATTATGCCCATCAATATCATAACCCAAAACACAGATATGCGAGCCAGTAAAATATATGTGTGCCTGAGACATAGCGTAGTGTATGACCGACGAGCCACCATCTCCTGACGGGCCCGACGAGTTCCCCACCGAAGAGGAACTACCGGAGGAACCGGTAACCGTGGCTGATATTGACCCGTTCACTGTTGATGACGATGACTTTGCGGACATCGATGACTTCGCAGCCGCAGAGTGGAAACAAGAGACCACTGCGGACGAGCGAATTCGCACGGTGATAAACAGAACGACGATTCCGAAATCGGCGGGCGACATCGCAGATACAGCTCTCGTCTCAGAAACAAAAGCCAGAACCACGCTCAACAAACTTGCTGAAGAAGGTCTCGTTCGAAGTCATCAGACAGACTCTGGAAAGCTGTATGACCGAGACCCAGAGTGGCACCTTCTCAAACAGATCAGGCAACTCGCCGGTAGCAACACGCTTGTCGATCAAATCCAGCGAGTCAAACAGGAACTCGCAGCGTACAAAGCCAAATATGACGCACCCGATCCAGAGGAACTTCTGATTTCAGACACGGAACTCAGCCAAGATGAACTCGACGACGTCTCTCACTGGCGGACAGCAGAACGAGAACTCAGCCACCTCAGAGCGGCATACCGCCTCAACGAGGCAAAAAAGCAGGCATCCACGGTAACTGAATCGGGAGACAGACAGACGGATAATCAGGCCCCACTCCAGTAATGGGGATGGGGAACGGCTCTCCAATCGATTCGGAAGCGATTGATGAGAGCGTAGAGCAGATGCGCCACCAACTCGGCACCGGAGTTGTCAACGTCCGATTCCGGTATCAGAAAGGCCACCCGTACACACAGCGGGAAGGAAAAGATCTCAGAGCGGCACGGGTCACTGTCACTCCAGGAATCCACAAGCAGGGTGGGTATTTCGATATTCAGTGGTGGGAGAATGGAGACTACAAATACCACTATCGGGAGGACGGACTGGAATTCAGGTTCGGGCGCGAGGCGGCGAATGAAACCACCAATAAGCCAGTACACCATTTTCATCCGCCACGCAATCTCGACGCACATACGCAATCCTGCATCGGGATTGAACAACCACCGAAACTCGTTACAATTGCTGTACTGAAGACGTGGTGGACAGCAGTCGAGAACGGTGATAGGAACTTGGTGAACGCGCAGAATGACTTGCCGTAGTCTAGGAACGCCTACGCAGTCAGTCGGGTCCCCCAGTATGTCATTGGTCTATAGATGAACAAGGCGAGTGCCTCGGGACTTGCCCCCGAGGGTGAAGCCGACACTTAGCCACTCGTTCAGTCGGTGTTGTCGCCGTTTGAGTCGTTTCCGAGAACGGTTCCACTCGTACACGGGTTGCCCGGCGTGGCTACTGTTCTGGCGTGTTCGAGGCAGTCAAAGTCGGGTCCCGAACCGATAGAGTGATTTTGCTACTTCGGGGGTCGGACGAGCAGGTAGTCCTCTTTCGCTTCGATCCGATCGGCCGGGACGATGAGTTGGCCGTCGTCAATCTTGTGGTAGCCACTAGCTCCACCGTCGTGTGACCCCAAGCGGAGAGCGTGCAGATCTCCCGTCTTGGGATCCATCGTGATATTCTCCACTGTCCCGAGCTGCGTTCCTTCAGTCGTCATTACCTCATAGTCGGTGAGGGCTGCTGCCAAGATCGACCCCATAGGTGGAGAATCTGTCTCTCACACCTTAATGTACAAGATGACTGAAATGATGCCTTCAGTAATTGTCAGCCATTCCCCCGGCCCGGCGAAAACCGCCGGACGTACGGCGTTTTTTCTCCCTACAAAGGAATTACCCCACCGTACACTCCTGCCGCAGACGGTCCTGACCACCCGAGAGTGGGGCCACAACCCCCTCTCCGTCCTGCCTGCCACTTCCCCAAGTTACCTGAATTGAGGCCTCTTCCTCAACGAGCGACTGGCGGGAGCGAGTAGGGAGGAGATACAGCCGTCACTTGTTGTTCATTCTTCTCGACGGACGATTTCGTCTCTCGTTTTGAACACTGCCCGACTAGCACCCTGTTATCCCCTTGTTAGAACCCCCTAACTAGAATACACCCATACAAACAATAATCGCCATACTGCGATCGGTTATCGGGCTTAATTGCGACTGATAATAACAATAACAACGATCATCCAAGGGTCGTATCAATGAACATCGGCCAGCGGCCGATCACCCGCCAGCAAAGCAGTAAAACATATCCAATAAGTGGCAAATACACCGACCACAACGGGGAACCGCTTCCCCAAAGAACACCTACCGGTCCACAACGCTTGGAGGACGTTGTCACCATCGGCTGCTCGGAAGAGACAACTGAATCGCCCACCCAACACAGGTTCGAGCACTTATAACAGAGAGCAGCAAGCGGGGACGGTTTCCCCACGACTATCAAGAAGCGAAAGCCACCCAACGACGATGCTCATCTAGAACTGTTGAGAGTGATGAACACCCACGAGTGAATACTGAACCAGACAGAGACACACATCGGTTACCCAACTCTCCCACCAAGAGCGCCCCCAAAGCACACCTCGGCTGACCACTCCACGAAAGGGGAGGATCGACACACAGCCACACTCGATACACCAAGGAAACCCTCGAGACTGCCAAGGGAAACTCTCAGCACAGCAGCAATCTAGTTCCACTCATCCTGACGGAACTTCCCCAAACGCTCGGGGGTGTCTCACCGGAGATGACGGGGATGGATCCGTCGACACACGAAGATGCCCATCGAAAAAAGAACTGCTCAGCAAAGACTCCAACCAGAAGATTGCTCTCGTCGTCGACGAGAGCACCTCACCCACCACGAAGCCAAGTCCATCGTTCCCAAGAGCATCTGTCTCGTTAGTTCGGAGGGACTAGGAAACGGATTGCAGTACTGTTGGAAGTCTCGAGTGACTGTGTTTCCTCTCAACTGGAGCAGCATCTACCACCATCGGCGGTCGAGTCGCTTCCTGGGATCGACACACGCAGTCAAAACCGCCTCTTGCTTGGCCGGTGGCCTGCCACCACTTTCATTTTGTGATCCCTCTTTCGGGTGGACTCTGGCCGTGATCTCACAAGTCGCTGGCTCTGGCTTTTTTGTCTGTTGTTCTTATTATCAGTCGGAGAATCAAGGGCGTAATCGCCCCCCGTCACGGGGGAATTTCCAGTATTCGTTGCCAGTAGATTACACCCGTTACTGAAGGGTCTAACGAACGGGCCTAACGACTCTGAGTTTGCCATTGGCTCACTGTTGGGAGTACTGGATAGCAACTGTGTCCCCAGAGACTACTTCATCACATTTCGAGATTGGACCCCACGATCCAGTGGTCTGTTCCCAACCGGTCCCTACGGAAGATCTCGAATCTTGCGCCCCGTTGACGTCAGTTTGGATCCGAATTCCCACCGTGGACTACAACAATATGTGTGGCGATTGCCATCCGAAATCCGGTGTCCGGCCCTCGGTGTGAGTCAAGCGAGATCACCGGGTGAGCGGTGAACTACCCCACCCTACCGCTCGGGCTGACGCCCTCGCGCTTGAGGGTGGGGCTTCCTGTTTCCACGACGCGCTTTGCAGATACAGGCGTATCCGCAGGGAGCGCAGTCTCCACAGGCGTTAACGAATCGCTGCGCGATTCGTTCGCACACCAGAAATCTTCGATTTCTGGGGACGTTGATTCGGAGTATCCCACTCCTACGTCTTCAAGACCGCGAGAAAGGATGTTCCACGCCGCGTTCGCGTCCCTGTCCGCCTCGAACCCACACGAGGGACAGGAGTGTTCACGCACCCACAGCGGCTTCTCCGTTGAGACACCGCACGCCGCACACTCCTTGGTCGTCCCACTCGGGTCAACCGCGACCAAGAGCGTTCCTTCGCGCTCGCACTTGTATTTGAGCATCCGAAGGAATGTCCCCCACGCCGCTCCCGCCCGGTTACGAGAGTTGCCCGGCAGTTCGACCAAGCCCTTCGCATCCAAGTCTTCAACGGCCACCAAATCGTACTCGCGGGCGTAGTGGTTCGAGAGCTTGTGGAGGAAGTCTCGCCGCTTCCGCTTCAGGTCAGCGTGACGCTCGGCCACGACTTGGCGTTGTTTTTCCCAATTCGCAGAGCCGTGTTCCTTCCGCGAGAGGTCGCGTTGTGCGCGTTCGAGTCGCTCACGTTCCTCGCTGAAGTCGGGACTCTCAATGGTGTACCCATCGGTGTCGTGGGCGTACTTGAGAATCCCCACGTCGATACCGACGACCCTCTCGGGGTTCTCTGGTTTTTCGGGCGTGTCTTCGTCCACGTCGATGCCGAACGTGGCATACCACTCCCCTGTCGGTTCCTGCTTGACCGTGACCTGTTTGATGGTCGCGTTCTCGGGAATCTCTCGGTGGAGGTGAATCGGTATCTCACCGATTTTGCTCAACCACAACACGGGCCGACCACTCGTATTCTTGAGTTTGAAGCCGGACTGGTTGTAGGTGAGTGACCGATACTCCCGAGGAGGCTTCCACTTGAGCATTCCTACGGCGCGTCCGGTCTCTTTCTGTGCTTTGAGCGTGGAGAGGTTGTCGTAGACGCGCTTGACGACCATCTGGAGGACTTTCGAGTGAACACCTCTGAGGTCATCCCACCACGTTTTGAGGTCGGGAAGCCGTCCCTGCACCTCGTAGCGGGCGGGGATGTCGTCTGCCTCGTTGAGCAGGTAGAGGACGTGGTTGTACAGTTGCCTACAAGTATCGACGTGGTGCAGAAGCGTCTCAGTGATGTCTTCTGGCGTGTTGAGTCGATACTTGTAGTTGTATTGCATAGACCTATTCGTTTGAGTCGGGTTCGGAGACTCGCACGACTTTTACGTCGGCTCCGCGCCAGCGTTTGGGAACGATGACGTGGGCACTGTTCCCCGACGGTTTTGCGGTTCCGTCGAGGACTTCTTCGCCTTCGATTTCAAACCTATCCATCACCGATGTATAGACTATGGATAGACATAAAGGTAGCGGTGGGCCTGTGAGTCGAGCGGTGAACGTGTTTGAGAACCGTGCGGCGCTGTATCCCCTCCCTACTGCGCTACTCGGTCGCTTCGCTCCCTGCGTTGCTCCTTGAGGAAGGGGACTTAGCGCCTAATTTCAGCTAACGATCCTCATCAGGATCGAAGTATCGCTCTCCTCGTGGTGTGGCCCCCTCGTCGCCAAAGCGGTCTTCGGCTTCCTCCCGTGTGAGTCGGGGGCCCGTATACGGCCGCTCTGTGAATTGATTCCAGTAGTTGCGTGAGTCCAGTGGAAGTTGTCGATGCCATTTTCGATATGGTGGCGTATCCGATCGGTGAATGTGGATATGACAACTCTGACAGACAGGAATCACGTTTTCGATGCGATTATCCGAATCATCCCCGTTCACGTGATGCGTCGAGAGTCCCTGGCGGCGGTCATAGCCATCCGATGGCGAGCGACCGCAGAGCAGACACGTGTTGCCGTATTCGTCGATGACTTTCTATCGGAAGCTTCGATCGGTCATCAATCGAATGAGGGACGCTGTAGAATTATTTGCACTTTCTGCAAGCTAGCGCTGTCCAGCGGTTCTTCGCAGATGTGTGGACAGAGCTCGGTGCGGACTGGTTTGTATCCCCCGATGGAGGTGAGGGCTGGGTGAATGCTCAGCCTGCCAGCTATGAATTCCCCACGAGACACATCCACGTTCGTCGTGGATCTCGAACAGTTGTATCGCCTTTTTGATCATCACAACAGTCACTGTGATACCCACGAAAGCACCGGAGCAGCACAACCATTCAGTCTGGAGCTTCGTTTCACGCTCCAGCGAGGCCCACGTCGTCGGTATCGGTTCGAGCCACGATATACGGGGCCTGGCTGGTGGCGCTTCGAGGACAAATGGACGGGCTGTCAGTGGCGGCCCGTCGGCCGCGAAGTGCTCGAGAATATCGAACTCCGAGTGACGAGACGAGAGGCCAGTTCCGATGAGTGAAGAGCCATACGACGGACCCGGTAGCCCAGAGGATCTCCCGCTGTACCGCGAAAACGACATCTTCCATCTACTCAGCCAGCATCGCAAGCGTGCGGTCATCCTCACACTCGCGATGGCTCCCTGGAGTCGGGTGCACCTCCAACAACTCGCCGAAGTGGTGAGTCTGCTGGAAGCGGACGGCGAACGTAGTACAGTCCCGACGCGGCAGGTGACAAACACCCGGACGAACCTCAAACGATCACATCTATCCGCACTCATCGAGGCTGGCATCGTCAAGTGGGCGCCCGATGAATCGGATGTCCTCGTTCCTGGGCCGGGATTCAGTAGTGCGGTCCAGACGCTCCGCGCTGGTGGGTATGCACTCGCTCAGTCGCCACCTGATCTGTCTGAAGGTAACTGAACGCTCCGCTGGAGTTCGGCGTCTTCGGGGGGCATTGTTCAGATTAGCTGATTGAGGCAGACGGCGAATGCTTGGAGCCACGCTTCTGCAGTGTTCGGATCAGCGTGTCTGAAGTGATTTGCAAACGCCTCAGTTTGGCGTTTCAGCTCTTTAAACACGCGTTCGACGGCATTCCGATTCCCGTGGATGATCTGTTGGAATCGGAGCGAGTGGCGATGGCAGGCCGCCTGCAGCCAGGGGGCGTCATCGAACAGGAAGATTGCGTCGTCGAGGAGATGTTTCTCGCGGAGTTCCGTGAGTAACTCTCAGTCAGCGCTTGAGTTCTGGTCGGGAAGAGTCGTACCTGCAGCAGGTGGTTCCTATCGGGGTCGACCGCCGCAAACAGCCAGTAGCGCTGGTTATTCACTCGATTGCGGTCTCATTAATCGTCACGTAATTCGGATTGTAACCCTCAGTTGGCTGTAGATCGGCTTTCTGAACCAGTTGGGAACGGTGGAGCGACACCGTTCGACACCCAGGCCAGCGAGGATTGAGGCGGTATCCGCCAGCGACAATCCCACTAAATGCAGTTATTTACCGAGCCTCATCGCCGGCTTGGGTGTCGCTTCTCGCTCCACAAACTCTAACTCCGGAAAGTCGCTACATTCGATGAGGCGGCTAGTTTCTGGCATAGGCACCAACGAACTACGACTGCCTCACTCTTCGATGTTATCTGAACAGTGCCTGCTGCGTTTGTGATGCAGCCAGAGCCAGACCCAGCCGAGCCGGATCGCACCACTCGAAACGTCACGCTTGATCTTGGGACACAACCGGAGTACATCCTTGCCCAGATGAATGAGGGCGATACCTACGCTGCGTCCCAAGAAACAAACCTCACGATCACGGATCTTTACGTCACGCCGCGGGATGGTGACCCCCGTGTCTTCGTTCGTGTACAACTTTCGGGACCGGAGACAGCGGAGACCCTGTCGTATCAGGACGCACCCCCACGATTAGGGCGGAATTTGGATATTGTCACTGAGCAATATCAGGTGTCGGGGACGATCCGAGCTGTCGGCGGCACAACGACACTACAGACATCACAAACGGAAGTTGTCGTTGAAAGATCGATTCCGACAGCCGACGTCGAAGCACTTGCGGTCGGCGATGAACTGCGAGTCGCCGGCCGGACTGTCGGCACCGTCGAGTCAGTGACCGCCTATGGGACAGACAACCCGGATCAGACACGCGTGCTGGTCGGCCTTTCGCTCTCGACACTCGAACTGGCGGGTGAGCGACCACAGTTCGGTGGACAAGCGCTCCACACGGGAGCGATACTCCCGATTCGGACGACAACATCGCAGTTCCAGGGACAGGTCTCGGCTGTTGGGAGGACAGAACCGCCGGGCACGCCCACAACAACGGTGACCCTCCAGCTGCGGGATGTGCCGCCGGACCTCGCCAGCAGTATCCGCCCGGGAATGACTGAGACACCAACTGATGAGACAGTAGCCCGAATTACTGCAGTCGAGCGAAGCGCGTCGACTGTGGTACTCACAAGCCAGGATGGGCAGATCTACGAACGAGAGCACCCAGTCAATCAGGAGCTGCTGCTAACAGCGGAGCTTCGGGTCCGAGACACGGCCACTGGAACAACGTTCAAAGGGCACACACTCCAGCAGGGCAGTACTGTCGTCTTGGATCTAGGAAGTACCACAATCGAGGCGACTGTCGTCGGGCGTTCGTGATGACTCAGCCTTCCGAACCGGACACCGAACCGACGCCACTCAACTCGTGGCGTCAGCGCATACTCCACGGGTCGGTACTCGTCAGTCTCGTTAGGGGGGCTTCAGCGGGCCGTCTTGGAAACACACTCCGAACAGCCGAAGACACGCTCAGAAGAGTCGTCACGAATTCGTTCGCGTACCGGTGGCTCACCAAAGAGCCGGATCCAGAGGACATCGTCATCGATCTGCGAGAGACGTGGACTGTCGGCCCGTTCATCAGAGTGCTGGATCGACTCCTTGAGGGGGTACAGCCATACTGGCAAGCCTCGACTCTCAAACAGGTGCTTGATCGAGTCGGAGGGGTCGGTTCGCGTGTCGCTGACACACGGCTTGGACAGCTACTTGTGAGCCTACTTGAACCACCAGAGCCGCCTGCAGAACGGTCTGACTCACCTCAATGCGGAGGTAAAGACGAAGATACCAAGAATCAGGCTGCGAATACGGACGAACCGAAGCAGCAATAGGTCACTATCTTACTCGAGGATCAGTACTCAACGACTGGAGTCGTGGGCATCTACCTTGACTTCTATGACAAGAGTGCTATGATCTTTCGCTGGATCTCGACGACTTCCTCACCGTCTTCGAGCGTGTCGACGACGCTATCTTGGAGTTCTTCAGGGATCTGGACTCCGTGAGTGACAATGTGGCACTGACCCCGGGAGTAGCGCACTACAACATCGTCGAAGTCTGCGGCGCCTCTGAGAAGAGTAGAAGGTGCTTCTACGCACCTTCTCCCGCCGAATATCCAATCTCGCTGACGCTGGCTTGTTGGGTCTGGTCGATGAAGGCCAACGCCTCTATCAGATACGCCGAAAGGGGGTCGAGTATCTCGCTGGAAACCTGGAGGCCTCGGACCTCGAACTCAACGACTGACGGAGGGAGTTCCTCGCGGGCGACGTCGACGCGGACGACCTGCCGGAACCATAGCGACAGAACGCTTATCCCGAACTGCCTGCTATCGTGAGGTATGAGCACGGGCCGGGAGATTCGCCTGATCGAGGAAGACAAAGGAGGCTGGTCAGCGATCGACGAAGAGTTGAACGTTGCCAGCCAGGGCGAGACACGCGAGGAGGCGCTCGCGAACCTCGATGAGGCGGTCGAACTGACGGAGGATGCCCGCGAGGCCGACACGGACGCGCCGGAGCCGAATGCTCCTTGGTTCGAGGGATGAACGGCCCACCGCGAGACTTCTCCGGTCGGGCGATCGTCAGCGTCCTGACCTTCTTCAACTACCGCAAGGACCGCCAGCACGGAAGCCACTCGATCCTGAAGTACACGCACCCCGACACGGGCAATAATGAGCTTAAAGAACCAGTACGCCACCGACGACCGCAAGCGTACCGAGGCCAAGACAGACGCCCCAGAATGGGACCCGTTCGACAACTCGCATCAGCGCATCGATCGTGAGATAGCCGACGACGGCAGCACTACCCAGTGCGATAGCGCCACCGGCCAGTGTCAAGTCTGTCAACCCAGTATCGAGCGCCGCCAGTAGTCCCCCACCGAGTGCCGCAGGAATCGACAATAAAAATGACAGACGGAACGATGTCGGGCCATCGTGCCCACGCAACAACAACACACCCGTCGTAGTTCCTGATCGAGAGATCCCCGGCAAAATCGCAAGTCCTTGCGCAACGCCGACGAGCAGTGCGTCAATGAGACCGGGAGGCTGCTGTAGCGTCCGGTCAGTTTCCGTCGAAAGTCGTTGGAACAGTCCCGTAACCACCAGTAGGACGCCGATACTAATGACCACCATACCACCAGTCAACGCCGAAACGACCGCCTCAAGGACAGTATACGAGGCGAGACCGACACCCCCGGAGACGAGTGTTGCCACACCAAGAAACGTTGTTCGCGCGTACGCGCCTGTCGTTGCGCGGCGCGGCCGCCACGTTTGGAGGGTTCGGAGTTCCGTCCGGATTTCACTTCGATAATAGACTGTTGCAGATAACGCCGTCCCCAGATGAAGAAACAGTGCAAACGCCACCGCCTGCGATGGACTTTCACCGAGCCAGGAGAGTGCAATCGTGAGGTTTCCTTCACTTGAGATTGGCAGCCACTCGAAGATCCCCTGTAGCGCACCGAGAATCAGAGCGAGTACCAGTGACCGGTCCATAGCGGATATCGCTACCGTAGTCGCAAGTGGGTTCCGATTAATAATTTCCTAACCGTTTTGCGACGCTATCCGTTGGGTACACTGTTTCGAGGGCCGTGTTTAGTTACGGATGAAGAGTGAGGCGGGAGAATTTCTTGCTGGTCTATGCCAGAAATCGCCCGCCTCACCGGATGTACAGACTGGATTGATTTGGAGTTTGTGGAGCGGCAGCGGACACCCGAGCGTGCGATGAAGCTCGGTATTCAACTGCAGTTAGTGGGGCTGTCGCTGTCGAATACCGTCTCGATTCTCGACGAGTTGGGTGTCGAGCGCTCTCGTAAGGCAATCCACGACTGGGTGCAGAAGGCCGCTCTACAGCCCACAGATGGGCGAAGCCCGAATCACGTTGCGCTCGACGAAACCGTGATTCGAATCAATGACCAGCAATTCTGGCTGTACGCCGCCGCCGATCCCGAGACAAACCATCTGCTGCATCTGCGGCTATTTTCCACAACAACGACCGCATCAACTGAGATTTTTCTGCGAGAACTTCGCCAAAAACACGATATCGAATCTGCTGTGTTTCTAGTCGATGGTGCTCAACACCTCCAAACTGTGCTGGCCAGAGCTGGCCTCCGATTTCAAACTACACGAAATGGAAATCGGAACGCCATCGAACGAATCTTTCGAGAACTCAAGCGCAGAACTTCCTCGTTCTCAAACTGTTTCAGCCACGATGAGCCGCAAACCGCCGAAAATTGGCTCCAAGCATTTGCCGCCTGGTTCAATGCTCCAAACTAAACAGTACCCCTAAGACAGACACAAGGTATTCGTAAGCACAGCGAGAATACAAAGTAACTTCCGGGGATTTGCACCCGACTCCCCCGGAAAACCAAACTGACCTGGTCCCCAGACAAGAACAGCGACCGTTACACCACCCAAATATGACTGGAAACCCTTCACACAGGAAGCGAGCCGTATTCCTCACGGCCCTGATGGTCTTCAGCGTCTTCGCTGGGACTGTCGCGTTCACGGGCTCGACGAGTGCAGCCGCCACAAGCCTTGATCTTGGAAGCGGCGACGGAACTCCCCGAACCGTCGATCAGGGCACGACGCTCGACGGCATACAAGTAAATGACGACGACGCCGACAACTCCACGATGTACGTCTTCATCGACGAGGACGACGATGGCGAATACGATAGTGGGGAGGCGCTCGCAACTAACACGTCCGCCTACAACGGAACCGGGACGGATACCGACATCGAAATTGATCCGCTCGAAACGGATGGAATCGCTCCTGGAACGTACACTGTCTACGCGGTCGAGACCGACTCGCTCAATGACGGCGACAGCAATTTCAACACCAGCGTCAATCTGACGCTCGAACCGGTCTCCGGTGCAGCGAACCTGGATCTCGGTAGCGGCGACGGAGACACACACACAGTTACTCCCGGAACATCGCTTGAAAATGTTCAGGTCGATGACGACAACGCCGGTAGTTCCGCGATGCACGTCTTCATCGACGAGAACGGAAACGGGAACTACGACATCGGTGAGCCGAACGCAACCAACACGTCCGGCTACAGCGGAAACGACACCAACATCGACATCGGGACGCTCGAAACTAACGGACTCGATATCGACACGTACGACGTCTACGCTGTCGAAAATGAGTCGTTGAACGACGGCGACGGCGGTTTCGATACTAGTACCCAGTTGGCGATCGAAGTAGAATCCGGCGCGGCGAACTTAGACCTCGGAAGCGGCAACGAGAACGATCACACCATCGATCGTGGAATGAATCTCAACAATGTAGAGATCGACGACACTACCCCCGGAAACTCCACGCTATACGTCTTCGTTGACGAAAACGACAACAGCGAATACGACTCAGGAGAACTGTACGCGACCAACGAGTCCGCCTACAATGAAAATGCAGAGGACGTCGCCATCGACACCCTCCAAACGGGTGACCTTGATGTCGGTTCATACGATGTCTACGCTGTCGAGGCCGATTCACTGAATGAGGGCGACAGCGACTTCGACACTAGCGTCGAGTTGACAGTACAGAGCACAGTGGATCCCTCCAACTACGACGAGGAAATGTCCTCAGGCTCGACTTTCTGGGCCGGACAGGAACTCTTGATCACCAGTGGCAGCGAACTGGACCCGAATACGGCACTGCAACTTCGCAATTGGGACTCTGGTGACAACCAGATCGGCGGGCTCGAAGAGGAGTTCTCCCTCGACGGCTCTGGTACTGCCATCTTTGACACCGACGGCCTTGACGGCGAGTACGTAATCGTCTTGGCGAGCAACAACAACGAGCTCGTGCAGTTCGCCGGCAATAACGGCCAAGTGACAGGGACGACCACTGACGCGGAAAACGACGGCGACAGAGCAGCGTTCGAGGTGGCTGAGCAAAACCTTGACGTTAGCTTCGGTGATGATGAGGTCAGAGAGCAGGGTACGACCACTGTCGAGTTCGACTCGAACCGCGGCTCCTATGCGGTCAACGTCAGCGCTGACGGCCTTGACGCCGAGGAACTTGCGACGATCTTCGGCGACGGCGAGGACCAGAACGGTGAACTCGAAATCGAGACGGTCGACGACGACGAGGACCGCATCACACTCGCCACGCTGAGCGACGGCGAGTACGACGTCGGCTTCACCGGCATCGATACCGGCGAGTACGAATTCGAGTTCGAGGTGGACGACACCTCCGCCTCCGACAGCGCCACCATCGAGGTCACCGAACTCGACGTCGACGGCTCGTTCGACGAGAGTTCCTACGTCCACACCGCCGGTGACGTCGTCGAGATGACGGTCGAACTCGAAGACACCGACGATGCGTTCGTCCAGTTCGGCGACGAGGACGCCGGCTTCATCGATGTCCTCTACATCGAGGACGACGACGATGACGACGAGGTGACCTTCCAGGTCAATACCCGCGCACTCGGCGCGAACGCGCAGTCTGAGTCGGTCTACCACAGCGAGGATGACATCGTCGAGAGCGAGCTCCACGGCGGCATCTCCTCTGCCGACAGGGATCCCGTCTACGTGGACGAGGACGGCGACGAACTCAGTGCGGGCAGTGCAGACGATGGTTCCTTCGCCGCATACCTCGACGAACTGGGGCTGATCAACGCCGACAGCGAAGACCCCAACGAGCAGCTCGTCCGGCCGCTGCAGCCCACCGACTACGACGTCTCCGTTGGCGGCAACAACAGGTTCGTCGTCAACGACGACGGCCAATCCGAGCTCAGCGACGAACTCGACCTGACTGTGGTGGATCTGACTGAGCCGACCCTGGGCGACGTCCAGACGTTCGTCGCGCCGGCCGATAACGCCGACGAGAACGAAGAAATCGACGAACTGCGCGACGTCCTCACCGAGCGCGAGGAGATCGCTCTCGAAGACCGGCTGATCATCCGTGCGGAAGCCAGCGGGATCTACGGTCATATGGTGATGATCGAGGAGTCAGAGGAGGGCAGCGGCTTCGACGCGCTACAGGAGGGCTTCAGCGCGGGCACGCTCGCCACGCTTGACGAGCGGGATGGCGAGGGTGTGAACATCGAAATCGAGGCCGAGGACGCCGTCGCCAACCAGGAGGCCACGTCGCTGAACCTCGATAGCGACAGTGTCAGTGAGAACGAAATCTTCGTGCTCGCCGACAACGCGGAGGGCGAACTGTTCATCGTCGTCGATACGGATTCGTCCGACGCGTTCACCAACGACGTCGACGAGGAGACCGACTTCACCGCGGACTTCGAGTATGAAACCGACGAGGACGAGCGCTACGAGTTCACCGACGGCAAGGGGCCGCTGGGCGGTGCCGGCGGCGATCCGGACGTCCCCGCGTTCCCGTACTTCCAGACGGAGGAGAGCCAGTCTTCGAGCGCCGAGTTCACGCTCGTCGAGCGCGAGGTCGCCTTCGCCAACCAGAACGACGACGGCGTCGTCGAGGTCGCCATCGGTGGTGTCACCGACGCGGGCGAGGGGACGATCTACGGCGAGACGAACGTCGCGCCCGGGTCGGACGCGAGCGTCCGCATCCGCTCGGACAGCGGCGTCTCGCCCTCGTTCGCCGGGACGGCCGACGTGGAGATCGGCGGCGACGGCGAGTTCGAGGTAACGTTCGATTTCGACGAGGAGAACCTTGAGGACACCGGCACGGTGGCGCTCCGCGTCGGTGGCAGCACGGTCGGATCGAACGAGATGATCGTCGTCGACCAGCTTACGCCGACGCCGACGGAGACGACCACGACGGAGGAACCGACCGAAACCACGACAGCAGAACCAACCGAAACCACGACTGAGACGCCGCCGCCGACCACCACGGTCGGGACGCCGATCCCCACGTCGACGACCACACCCGGATTCGGCGTCGCGGCCGCGCTGATCGCGCTCGTCGCTGCGGCGCTACTGGCGGTTCGCCGTGAGAGCTAGCGCTCTCACGAGCCCTCGCCTCCGGCGAGGACGCCGCGAAATCTGATGCTTTCGCGAGCCTCCCGCTTTGCGGGAGACACTACACGAACTACCATTAGTAGAGTTCATCGGCTGCCGTGTCGCCAGTCTCCGAATCGAACGGGAGGTTGATGACGAGTTCGTCGAACCAGACGACGGGACGCTTACTCTGACCGTCTTCCTCGAAGAAGATGATTCCCAACTGAGCGAGCCGGCTGAGCTCCTCGTGGACGTTCTTGACGTCCCGGTCGACAACCCGTGCGGTCTCGTTGATGCTGGATGGCTCTTCCCGGCAGATGGCTTCGATGAGATCGAGGACGCGCGGCGTCAGTGTTCCCATAAGATCGTCGTAGCTGGTAAAGGAGAGTGTCGGCATAGAATCCACCGTTCCGTCGCGTTCGAGTGCCGCGATGCCGTCGGCGACGTCGTCGTGGAACTCACTGGACGATTTCACAGTCACGACGAGGGTAGACTCGGCTCGAAGCTGTTCGCGCTCCATCGGGTGCAGCGGCGGCGTAGTATCGTTCATCGGTATCACCGTGGTGTGTTGGCCTCACTGGACCTCGAATTCGGATTTCGGGATCTCGCTCCAGAATCGCTCCCAGAGTTCGACGATCCCGGGAAACGTGATGATGTCTGGGTCGGAATCCGGTGCGACGTGCAGTTCGTGCCCCTTAGTATCCTCGTGCGAATTATCGAATCGACGAATCGTCCCATCGGCAAGCGTGCGAGGCGGGTCCGGTTCCGTCGTGCCGTAGTGGAGTTTGTAGGCCCACCCAGACGGGTACGCGTCGCGGTCTATTCGCATACAGAACACGCGGACGACAGTCCCATCAGGGTAGTTCCTTCCCTCATTCACGCCATCGAGGTCGTCGTCGGTCGGCGAGGCTATCCTCACCTATTGGTATACAGGCCAATACAATAGAGTCATTGGTCGAGAAAACAATAGCAGACTTCGCATTCCCAATGCCTGCGCTTTTGCTCACCAGGCTATCGAACTCGACCCACTCTCATCCGGACAGTATCCGCGCCGAGACGAAACTTCTTATGACTCACGGCGGAATACGACCTGTATGGGATTGTTCGACCGGCTGCGCGGAGACGGTGATCCGCGCGTCGCTTTCATCGGTATCGACGGCGTGCCCTTCAGTCTCCTCGCCGATAACCCCGACACGTTTCCGAACTTCGCCGCACTCAGAGAGGAGGGCACCGCCGGCGCCATCGAGAGCATCGTGCCGCCGGAGTCCTCCGCGTGCTGGCCATCGCTGACGACCGGCGTGAATCCGGGCGAAACGGGCGTCTACGGCTTCCAAGATCGGGAGACCGGCTCCTATGACACCTACGTTCCGATGGGCAGGGACGTGCAGGCGACGCGCCTGTGGGACCGCGTGACCGACGAGGGCCGACAGGCCAGCGTGATGAACGTCCCGGTGACGTTCCCGCCGCAGCGGAACGTCCAGCGGATGGTCTCGGGCTTTCTCTCGCCTGGGGTCAAGAAGGCCGCCCACCCCGACGAGTTCCGCGACGAACTCGATTCGATGGACTACCGCATCGACGTCAACGCCAAACTCGGCCACGACGACGACAAATCCGACTTCGTCGAGAACGCCCACGAGACGCTCGATAGACGCTACGAGGCGTTCTCTTCGATTCTCGAACGCGACGACTGGGACCTCTTTTTCGGCGTCTTTATGACGACTGATCGGGTGAACCACTTCCTCTTCGAGGACTACGAGCGCGACGGCGAGAACCGGGCGGCCTTCATCGAGTTCTACGAGAAGGTCGACGAGTACGTCGGGAAGATCCGCGAGTCCCTGCCCGACGACGTCACGCTCGTCGTCGCCTCCGACCACGGCTTCACGACGCTCGATCACGAGGTTCACTGCAACGCCTGGCTCGAAGAGCAGGGCTGGCTCTCCTACGAGGACGACGACCACGAGGAACTCGGCGACATCTCCGACGACACGCGCGCGTACTCGCTCATTCCGGGTCGGTTCTACATCAACCTCGAAGGCCGCGAACCGCGCGGGGCCGTTCCCAAAAGCGAGTACGAGGAGACGCGCGAGGAACTCAAAGCCGAACTGGAGGCGCTCGAAGGCCCCGACGGGAAGAAAGTCGCCGACCGCGTCGTCGAGAAGGAAGACGCCTTCCGCGGCGACCACGACGACATCGCGCCGGACCTCGTCGTTGTCCCCAACCACGGCTTCGACCTCAAGTCCGGCTTCAAGGGTCACGAGGACGTGTTCGGAAAGGGCCCCCGAAACGGGATGCACAGCTTCGACAACGCGTCGCTGTTCGTCGACGACGCCGACGTCGAGATCGCGGACGCCGACCTCTACGACATCGCGCCGACGATTCTGGACCTGATGGAGGTCGACTACGCCCGCGCGGAGTTCGACGGCGCGAGCCTCTGTAAGTAACCTATCCTGCGGCTACCGTTCATCCGACACTCAGGTCTCGAACACTGGACAGGTCGCCTACAACAGGTCGTCGAGTTCGTCGTTCGCCCACTGCGCTCCGGGATCCGACGCCCGCTCGGGCGTCGTTTCTTCCTCTTTCTCGGCGTCCTTCGCACGCTGCATAAACGCCTCCAGCCGGTCAGAGCGCTCGACACCGCCGAGGAGGATCAACGTCGCGAGACGGCCGCTCGAAAGCGGGAAGTCGCCGCCACGAACCTGCAGACTGCCCGTCTCCTCTTCGACCCAGCGTCGGGCGCGCTCGACACCCTTCCGCGGGATGGCGTCCTGCTCGCCGGCGACGACGACGAGGGCGGCATCGGCGTCAGTCGCATCCGGGAGACTCGATCCCGTCAACAGCGCGCGGCGCGTGGTGCTCATCACGGTGTTGATGTTGCCCTCTGCGTCGGGGGCGGCCTCCGCGGAGGCGTAGCCGAGCGCGGCGATGCCGCCGTTTCTGAGCGTGTTGATGATCTCTGAGGAATCGACGACGCTCTCGGCGACGCCCTCGACGGACTCGCCCGAGGCGAGCAGCAGGCCGACCCGCTTTGCAATCTCTTGGTTGATCGAGTCGAACCCTTCGGTGACACTCTCACCGGCCGAGCGGAAGGCGTCGTTGTCGACGAGAAGCAGCGAATCGGCCTCACGGACGAACGTTTTCAGCGACCGGCCGGCGTTGACCTGGTACAGCGCACCCTCGTCGCGGCCGGGGAGGATTCCGAGGCCGTAGACGGGGACGTCGTAGATCCGCTTGAGTTCCTTCGTGACGACGGGTGCGCCGCCGCTGCCGGTTCCGCCGCCGAGGCCGGCGACAACGAGGATGGACTCGGTCCCGGCCGTCACGCGGCCATCCAGTGAGGCGAGTACCTCTTGGATATCGGACTGCATCACCTCCGCGCCCAGTTCGTTGTCGCCGCCGACACCCTGGCCTTTCACACGATCCTGGCCGACGAGAACGGTCTCGAAGGGGAGGTCTCGGAGGTCGGCCTTCGCGGTGTTGATCCCTACCGCGCCGCGGACGGCACCGAATCCCATCCGCTCGTCGTATTCGACCAGTTCGCGGGCGAGTTTCCCGCCGGCCTGGCCGACGCCAATCAGGACGGACTTCATATCTGATGTCTCGCAGTAACGGCCCTTGAACGTTGGTGCCGAGCGTTTATGTACGGTGGTGCAGGGCGCTAACACCTCGCCATTCACGGCGGGGATACAGCGCCCGTCATCAGCTACTTTCACTGTGCGCCGAAGGTTCAGGTCCCATCGGTTCGTTTGGGTGGATGTGCGTGGAAAACTGGCAGTTGACTCGGTGTTTACCTCACCAAAATGTAAGCCGCCCACGCCGACTGTCGGTAAACAACTAGGTAACTCGAAGCCCCGTGCGGGTACGAGTATCAGCTTCGTGGCAACGCCAGCAGCTGACAGTCCACGAACCGTAGATTCCCACCCAGCCGAATTGACGGGAGTAACATAAGAACCTCGGGAAGCGTCGCTCTTCAGAGCGGCGAGGATGTCACATTTCACCGCTGGACCACAGGGTATGAAAACGAGTACGAACCACCCAGAGACTCGACGGATTTGGCCTCACTCGAACACGACTTGAGGCGTTCGACTGTCGGCTGTCGCCCATCGAGAACGTATCCAATGCGTTCTGCAACCTCTTCGATGGGAATCGACGCCGTCTCCTCGACGCGGCAGGTCATCGATAATAGATGAAACGGACGGAATTTCGGTACAATGTCCGTCTGTGTCAACGGCCCTGCCCTGACGCTCGCTTACGTGATGCCAAATGCCCGGACGGCGTCGGCTGAGATAGTCACACCCGAATCGGAGTACGTGACAGAATGGCCGGTCACATCCTCGATGAGAGCCGCGACATCACGGAAATACGAGGGTGGTCGTGAACTCTGAATGCGACGTGTGGCTTTCCCCTCGTATCCGATTCCGCGCTCCCGGACGAGTAACTCTGCACTATCGGCCCGTACCGAGGGGGGTGCGGTTTTGACCCAGTTGGGAAGCCCAGTAACGGTCTTGGCTGTCTTCCCGCCAATCGGCGCACCCGCGGCGAGGAGTGTCCGTCCGAGAACACTAGAATGCGCTCGAGGCCACAACTCGGGGGTTCGACCGTCGGCCTCAAGCCGATACCCGACGCCCGCCGTTTCGAGTGCGCGCTCGATCTGTGAGCGCCCAACCGTCGTTGCGGGCGTCCACGATGGCCGTCGTCCGGCTGTATCGATGCTCCCGCACGCGAAGATAGCAATACAGAGCTGACTGAGCGCCCGTATCTCGGCAGTCCATTCATCGGATAGCCAACCGAGATCTGTTGCGATGTCGATCGCGTGGACGCAGTCCGGTTTGGATCCATCGAGCCACGGTCGAACCCGACTGCGAGGGATTTCGAGACGCCGAGCGACGTTCGTGCTGCTGGTGTCAGGACCGAACTGCATCGCTTGCCGGTACTGCTCGACGATGTCGTAGGCGTCCGCGACAGAGGGGTGTGAATAGGTGCGGGCGAGCTTTGATTCGTCAAATAAGACTCCCATCCTGTTCACACGTCCGAGATTACGTATTTCTCATAGCGTCCACAAAAGATAGTCGAAGAATGGCTTTCGAGCGGCGTTTTAGATTGTGTACGTACTGTCGTGGATGACAGTCCGTTCCTCGCCGTCAGCTCCGACAGCCGTTACGATAACCTGTATCTCGTTATCACTGCCATCAGCACCAGAGTTTTCCTCGAACTTCGCACTATTTCCCACTTGATCGAGCACAGTTGAATTTTGAGCCTCCGTATTCTCAGAGACAGCCTCTCCGCTCACATTGACCTCGAGGTGGTCCGCGTTGCTGTTACTGTTCCAGGTAACCGTGACCTCCCCCGGGTCGCCGTTGTCTGACTGAACGGTGGCTCCAGCCTGGACGCCCGTCGAAAGATTACCACCGAGATTCAGTACGAAAGTACCGATCACGGCGGCGAGAATCACAGTTATGGCCACCATAAGGATGACCCCGATAACTGGCGATACTGCTCTGTCGTCTGTGAATAGGTTGCGTAATTCCATTGTTTGTACGACACGATCAGGGTGAAAGCTGACTCCCCATCAGCCCCCCAGTGTGTCTACTTGAAAGGATACACTCACCCTTAATAAACCTCAGCATCAAAATATCAATTCTTAGAACTGAGTTAAGCACTTCTGAACTGTGAATACACAATGAAAACGTCGGGCGAAGAGTGGGGAGTAGCCACGACGTCAAACTCGTGCCGTACATGAACCTCTGCTGGCTGCGAGGTCCATCGGTCTCTTTGGTGGCTGACAGTATAGGTGTTCTGTATGCGCAAATTGATACTGCACTTTCCAACTGGGTTTGAACTCGTGTGTACGCACGCTGTCTTGATGGTTTAAGCATCGGATATTGTACTCCGCTGAATAGCGATCTAATCAGCCAATATCACTGGCTTAGACGAATAAACCGAGGAATTTGACTTGTCCTCTTCCGTTTAGATCAAACTGTGACCAGTTGAGTGAGCAATCCGACCGCCCAAATTAGCAGTCCAAAAACGAGGAGATACGTTATCGGCTCATATTCACTGACAATAGGATTCTCTTCGTACCGCACTAATCCGAACAGGTTAGTCAGTAATAGAATACCCACACCAATAAGCTGTAATACTGCACCAGCCGTTAACCGTCAATTCCAACCTGGATCAATAATAAGATTCTGACAAAAAAGAAACAGATAGCGACTAATCTGGAGGGATGTATTTACGTCAATTTAACGGGCACACATAAAACCGAAAATCAGCGATCGATCGCCGTTACCGGAGTCGCGCGGCGATCAGCTCTTCGAGATCGTCGCGGAACTCGTCGACGGCGATCTCCTCGAGGACGGGCACGAAGAAGCCCTCGACGAGCATGTTGCGCGCCTGCTGGTCCGGGATCGACCGCGACACCATGTAGAACAGGTCCTCCTGGTCGACCTGCCCGACCGTCGCCGAGTGCGACGCCTCGGTGTCGTGGTTGTGGATGATCAGCTTCGGCGACGCGTCGGCCTCGCTCTCGTCGGAGAGCATCAGCGTGTTCTCGCGCTGGTACGAGGAGGTGTTCCACGCGTCGCGGCCGACGTCCTGGACGCCCTCGTACACCGAGCGCGCCTGGTCGTCGAGGACGCCGCGGGTGACGAGGTCCGCCGTCGTGTTCTCGGCCTCGTGCCAGACGCGCGCGTTGACGTCGAAGTGCTGGCCGCCGTGGCCGAAGAACGCGCCGACGATCTTCGTCTCCGCGGAGTCGCCGTTGAGTTCGGACTCAACGTCCGAGCGAGTGAGCCGGGACCCGAGGTTCCCCTCGATCCAGTTCACCGTGGCGTAGGTGCCGACGTCGGCCCGCTTGAGGGTGTAGCTGTAGGTGTCCTCTTCGAGGTTCTGCAGCGACCCGTACTGCACGTAAGAGTTCTCGCCCGCGTCGATCTCGACGAGATTCGAGAAGTACCGGGCGTCGGCGTCGCTCTCGGCACCGGATTCGATGCTTTCCAGAATCGTCACCGACGAGGACTTCTCGGTGACGACGAGCGTGTGACTGAACAGCGAGCGGGAGTTCATCTCCGCGCGGATCGTCACGTCCTCGGCGTCGACGCCCTCGGGGACGTAGACGACGGTGCCGGTGGTGAACAGCGCGGCAGACAGCGCCGTGAGGTAGTTCTCCTGAGGATCGATCGTCGACCCGAACGCGGACTCGACGAGGTCGGGGTGCTCTTCGAGCGCTTCGACGAACGTGAGGACTTCGACGCCCTCGTCGGACGTCCGCTCGGTCTCGTCAGCCTGGTCGAGCGGGTCGACCAGCGACTCGAAATCGAGCGCCTCGAGGTTCGTCCAGCGCCGGCCGGGCGTCTGGATAACGTCCGGCAGGTCGAGCGTTTCGAGCGCGTCGAGCGCGTCGAGTCGCGCCTCGAGCAGCCAGTCGGGCTCGTCCCGACTCTTGGAGATCTCTCGAACCGTCTCCGTCGACAGGTTCGCGGGAAGTTGTGCGCTGCTCATACTATCCGAGGCTCCCCTCCATCTCGAGCTCGACGAGGCGGTTGAGTTCGACCGCGTACTCGATCGGTAGCTCTTCGGTGATCGGCTCGATGAAGCCCGAGACGATCATCTGTTTCGCGTCGTCGTCGTCGAGGCCGCGCGACTGGAGGTAGAAGATGTCCTCGTCGCCGATCTTTCCGACCGTCGCCTCGTGGGCGACGTCGACCTTCGACTCGTTGATCTCCATGTACGGCATCGTGTCCGACGTCGACTCGTTGTCGAACATCAGCGCGTCGCACTCGACCGACGTCGAGGAGTTCTCCGCGCCGTCGGCGATGTGGACGAGGCCGCGATAGTTCGTGCGGCCGCCGTCCTTCGAGATCGACTTCGACTCGATCGTCGACTTCGTGTCGGGCGCGTTGTGGTAGACCTTCGCACCGGTGTCGATGTTTTGGCCCTCGCCCGCGAAGGCGATGGTGATGTGGTTGTCGGAGGCACCGGGCCCTTTCAGCACGGTCGACGGGTAGAGCATCGTCGCCTTCGAGCCCATCGACCCGGAGATCCACTCCATCCGGCCGCCGGCCTCGACGAGCGCGCGCTTGGTGTTGAGGTTGTAGGTGTTCTTCGACCAGTTCTGCACCGTCGAGTACTGGACGTGGGCGTCCTCGCCGACGAACACTTCGACGCCGCCGGAGTGGAGGTTGAACGCAGAGTACTTCGGGGCCGAACAGCCCTCGATGTAGTGGACCTCCGCGCCGTCCTCGGCGACGATGAGTGTGTGCTCGAACTGGCCCATCCCTTCCGAGTTCATCCGGAAGTACGCCTGCACCGGCATCTCGACGGTGACGTCTTCGGGGACGTACACGAACGAGCCGCCGGACCAGACCGCGCCGTGCAGCGCGGCGAACTTGTTGTCCGACGGGGGAACGCACTTCGTCATGAAGTGCTCTTTGACGATCTCTTCGTGCTCCTGGACTGCCTCGTCCATGTTGCAGAAGATGACGCCCTTCTCCTCCCAGCGCTCCTGCATGTTCTGGTAGACGACCTCGGACTCGTACTGCGCGCCGACGCCGGAGAGCGCGTTCTTCTCGGCTTCCGGAATGCCGAGTTTGTCGAAGGTGTCTTTGATCTCGTCGGGGAGTTCGGTCCAGTCGTCGACGCCCGCGCGGACGTCGACGTCCGGCCGGATGTACGGGACGATCTCGGCGATGTCGACCTCCGAGAGGTCCGGCTGGCCGGGCCAGTCGGTCGGCATCGGCATCTCCTGGAACTGCTCTAAGGCTCGGAGCCGTCGGTTCAGCATCCACTCGGGCTCGCCTTTGTCCTCGGAGATGACGCGGACCGTCTCCTCCGTCAGGCCCTTTTCGGTCTGAAACGCCGAGGACTCCTCCTTCTTGAAGTCGAATCGGGCTTCCGTGTCCGTGTCTTTGAGGTGGTCTTGTTCGGAACTCATTGTTGGTAGTGTGTGTTTACGGTTCGTTGCTTATGAGGCTGTGCGTAACTGAACATAGTTACGCCGTCTCGTAGACTTCTTCGCGGACCCAGTCGTAGCCCTCGTCTTCGAGTTCCTCGGCGAGCGACGCGTCGCCGCTCTTCGCGATCTTGCCGTCGAGCATCACGTGGACGTGATCGGGCTCGACGTACTCGAGGATCCGCTGGTAGTGGGTGATCTGGAGGATGCCCGTGCCCTGCTCGTCGCGGAGGGCGTTGATCCCCTCGGAGACGTCCTGGAGTCGGTCGATGTCCAGTCCGGAGTCGATCTCGTCGAGGACGGCGATCGACGGTTCGAGGATGGCCGCCTGCAGCACCTCGTTCTGTTTCTTCTCGCCCCCGGAGAACCCGGCGTTGAGGTAGCGCTGCATGAACTTCTCGTCCATGTCGAGCAGCTCCATCTTCTCTTTGAGGAGCTGCTGGAACTCGGCGACGCCGACCTCGCCCTCGTCGACGGGGCCTTCCATCGGCGAATTCTCGTAGCCCTCGTCGTCCTCGTCGGCTTCCTCGGCGTCGTCGTCTTCGAAGAGTTCCTCGCGCTCTTCGATCTTGGCGTTGAGCGCCGTCCGCAGGAAGTTCGTCATCGTGACGCCCTCGATTTCCGCGGGGTACTGGAAGCCGAGGAAGATACCGAGCGCCGCGCGCTCGTTCGGCTCCAGTTCCAGAAGGTTCCAGGTGCGTTTGTCCGCGGGTATCTCGACGTCGTCGCCGAACTCGTCGTCTTCGAGGTGGAGGAGAACTTCCCCGTCCGTTACCTCGTAGGCGGGATGTCCGGCGATGATCTTCGCCGTCGTCGACTTCCCCGACCCGTTCGGTCCCATCAGGGCGTGGATCTCTCCGGAGTTGACCTCCAGGTCGACGCCACGAAGAATCTGTTCGCCGTCTTCCTCCGCCACGCTCGCGTGGAGGTTCTTGATTTCGAGTGTAGCCATCGTTGTTTCGTTGCCTCGTATCACTAAAATGGGCGCTTGCACCCATAATGGTTACGCATTCCCCACCCGTCGCTTCACTGTGGGTAAAAATTATTTGTGTTTTGCGAAACCAATATCGGCTACGTCGCTGGCTCGGCGGGTACGGGGTGTCCGAGACAGCTCACACGAAACTGCCGAGCCCGGTCTGCTCCTGCCCGGACTTCACCTCGTCCCACGACATCCCGAGCGCCTCGATGATGCGAGCGATCGGACCTTTGAGGGTCTTCTCTAACATCTTGTCCCAGTCGACCTCGAAGGCCTCGGGGAGCTGGTCGTCGTACTCGATGCAGATGACGTCTGGATCGCGCTTGAACTCGCCGTACAGGGCGTCGCGCTGGGGATCGAAGCCCTCCTCGCTCTCCATCTTTCGGAACCACGAGGGGTGGACCTTCCGGAGGTAGAGCCGCTTCGGCTTCGATCCGCGGCCGAAGTTCGTCCCGAGGAATTCGTTGGCGTACTTCGCGCCGCGGACCTGCGCCGTCGCCGTGTCGTAGGCGTCCAGTCGCTTGCCGATGCCGCCGGGAATGCCGATGTCTTCGACGGGTACCTCGCCGGTCTCGAAGTCCTCGATGATCCCGTTGAGGTAGTCGGCGATCTCCTCGTTGTCCTCGCCGTAGACGATCATCTCGATGACGCGCTTCTGCACCTCCTTGGTGATCGGCGCGATGTCCGAGCGCTTGTACTCGAAGCCCGTGATGTCGATGTCGTCGACGTCCTTACCCTCCTTCCAGACGATGTGACCGGCGTAGCGCTTCTTTTTGCCCGCCTGGAAGAACCGGCGATACAGCTTCTCGAACTCGATCTGGAAGCGGTGGTGTTCCGCGTCCAGTTCCCGAAGGGCGAACTCGTCGTAGGAGTCGTTGATGTGATCCTCCAACTCGAAGGACTGCTCGATGGCCTCCTCCTTGGAGACGTCGCCGCCGAGTTCCAACATGACCGAGTCGGTGTCTCCATAGATGATACGTTTGCCGAGTTCGTTCGCGGACTCGGCTGTGTACTCGATCACGTCACGGCCCGTTGAAGTGACGGCAGCGCCCATTTCCTTGTCGTATAGCCGGAAGCGATCCCACCCCAAAACGCCGTACAACGAATTCATAATAACCTTGACAGCTCCTTGCTGTCGATCGTACTGCTCGTACGCCGCGGTGTCGGGATCGTTCTCGTTTCGCAGCGACTTCTTCTCCTCGCGCTCTGCGAGCAGGTCGTCGATCATCTCGCGGATGATCCCGTCCGGTTCGCGCCGAAAGTGCGTCCCGTTCGGGGCCTTGAACGTGTCGCCGTCGTACTCCTCGGGGTCGACCTTCGTCTCCGGCGACGCGTTGATCGTCACCATACACATCGGATAGAGACTCTTGAGGTCGAGCACCGTCACGTTCTCTTTGACCCCGGTGATCGGATCGAAGACCGCCCCGCCCTCGTAGTCCTCGGCGTTGGCCTGTCCCTTCGAGGGGAGGGCGAAGCGGCCGTGGGCCTCGTGGAGGATGTACACGTCGACGGTGTCGCCGGGCGTCGTCGCGTCCTCCAGTTTACAGCCGACGAACGTGCGCACCTCGTCCCAGAAGGCGATGACGTCCTGTTTGCGGTCGATCTCGACGCAGAGTTCCACGTCGCGGACGTTGTACTCTAAGAGACGCTCCGGTTCCTGCTCCCAGAGGTCGCCGATGTCGCCGGCGTAGCGCTCCTTTCCCACATCCAGTTCGAGTTCGCCGACGGCGTCGAGTCTGTACGATTCGAGTTCGGAGAACTGGGTTCGCTTGTAGGCGTACAGCAGGTCGAAGACGACGCGGCCCTTCACGTTGGGGCCGCCCCACCCGCTGCGCCAGACCTCGTCGATCCGGGAGAAGCGCTCGGGGCTGAGGTCGTACTCGGAGGTGGGATCCAGTAGCTCCATCCGGTCGAGGAGGTACGGCATATCGAAGTCCTCGAAGTTCCAGCCCGTCAGCACGTCCGCGTCGGTGTCTTCGATGTAGGTGACGAACGCGTCGAGCATCTCGTCTTCGCGCTCGAAGGAGCGGACGTCGACTTCGGTGTCGTCGCGGAGCGGTTCGTAGTCGGCGAGGTCGTCGGGGGAGTCGACGCCCTCGCCCGCCTCGGGGGCGTCGTAGAGCCACGCGACGTACTCGTCTCGGTAGGAGTCGTGGCTGGTGAGACAGACGATCGGTTCCTCGCCCTCCTCGGGGAAGCCCGAGCGGTCGTCGACCTCGATGTCGAAGGTGTTCACGCGGAGGTCGGCCTCGACCGCGACGGGTTCGATCTCGTCGTGGGGGATCTGGATCGTGCTGTTCTCGTTGGTTCCCTCGCTCTCGTCGTCCGCTCCGAGTCGTCGGGCGGGGACGCGGATGCCGCTCTTGATGTCCTTGTCGATCAGCAGGCGGTTCGGAAAGAGGATGTCGGCCTCGTAGTGCTCGAACTCGTCGCGAATCTGCCCGACGTCCCGCGGCGTCTGCGTGCAGATCTTCGTGAGGTCGTCGCCGCGGATGCTCTCGAAGCCCTCCTCGGTGCGCGTGATTACCTCCTTGTCGAGTTTGTCGTCGTCGAGCGTCTCCGTCGGCGCGTAAAAGTAGGGCTCGAACCCGAGCACGCGGACGTGTTCGACCTCGTTCTCGCGGGTCCGACCGAACACGTGGAGGACGGGGTACTCGCGGTTGCCGCTCCCCTCGATGGAGTAGTTCACCTGCGTCACCATCAACTCGACCGTGCCGTCGGCGTCGGGAAAGCGGATGTCCTCGGCGTCGACGACCTCGGAGACGTGCTGGCTGCCGTTGCCGGCGACGGCGACCGCCTCCTCGTCGGGCCGGGAGCCCTCGGCGGCGTCGTCCTCGCCGCCGCTCCAGTTGTCCGTGAGCCCTGCCTGTTTCATAGCGTCGCTTTCGGCATAGCCGAGTAAAAGGTTCGGCATTACACCCGACCGACCCCGTTCGGCTCGCCCGCGCGGAAGTGTCGGTCGGGGGTGTATTGACCCGAGCACAAGACCTATACTGTGGTACAACATACCACGATTCACGATGGTCGACCCTGCAGACTCCGAGCGGACGGATCGGTCGCCAGCCGCGCCGGCGCGGATGGGCGAAGCGAGCGGACTCGCGGAGGTCGAGTCCTACGACGTCGACGGCGGGATCGTGTTCTACGATCCGCAGAACCCGCTCGCGTGGGTCGAAGCCTCGCAGACGGTGACGCTCACAGAGCACTGCTGATACCGTCGAACGAACGCTCGACGGCCCGAGGTCGCGTTTTCGACGGTCCGAGGCCTCGTTTTCGACGGTCGCGAACGGACAGCGCCTGCGTCCCGCGGAACGAACCGTTTTTGCGGTCACCTCCCCTCGCTACGAGCGTGCCGAGCGACTTCGACGAGTGGCCCGACGAACCCGACGAACCCGACGAACCCGATGAGCCGGATCCCGAGGCGCGCTGGGGTTCGCCCGAGGAGGACCTCGTCTCGGTGCCCTCCGTCGAGATACCCGGCGAAGGTGAAGAGGAGGGTGCAGGCGTCGAGATCGACGGCGACCTCGCGAAGTTGTTCTGGGTCACGGTCGTGTACGCGAACGTCGCGCTCGCGGGGATCAGCATCGGCCTCCTGCTCGTCGCGTTCCGCGGGCAGTGGGGCTGGGGCGGCGGCGCGGTCGCGGTCGGTCTGTTCGCGCTCTACCGGACGTACGACCTCTATCGCACCTATCAGGAGGAGTTCGGCGGCGAGGGCGACGAGGGCGACGAGCCGGCCGACGAATGACTGTCGGCCTGTTCCGTCGAACAGGACCCGGCGAGCCGTCGCGACGACAGCGGGCCACGCCGGCGAGGTCCAGACCCACCAACGCAACCGATAAGCGCCCGTCGACCCACCTCCCGGCTATGCAGACCGTCCGCGACGCCGACGGCGAACGCTACTTGCTCGTGAAGCGCTCGACGGATTCGAGCCTGGTTCGCGATCCGGAGACCGGCGCGGAGCGCTACCTCCCGAACGGGGAGTTGCGGTTCGGGGCAGAGGAGGAATCGCCGCTGTCGGTCGCCGCCTCCGGCGTCCCCGAAGCGGTCCGCCGCGTCGTCTCCGCCGCACACGACGAGCGCTCGCTGGGGCTGCTCGTCGAACTCGCGGACAGAGGACCGATTTCGGTCGTTGAACTGCTCGATGCGTATGATCTGTGTGAATCCGATCTACACGGTCTGCTCGCGGAGTTTCGCGCGGCCGGACTCATCGACGAGGCGACGGTCCACGGCGAGCGCGGGTACGACGCGACCGAAGTGACGGAACGCGCGGTCGCGGCGCTGCGTGTTGGTGACGAAAGCGAAACCGGTTCGAGATAGTACGAAAAACGCGCAGAGAGCCGATCAGGCGAAGGCGCGGCTCGCAGTCCCCTCGTCGACGGTCTCTGCCTGGATCTTCTCCCAGGCCTCGACGAAGTCCGCCATCGAAATCTCGGTGCGGTCGTCGCGGATCGCGAACATCCCGGCCTCCGTACAGATCGCCTTGATGTCGGCGCCGGAGGCGTCGTCGGTCAGTTCGGCCAGTTGCTCGAAGTCGACGTCGTCGGCGACGTTCATGTCGCGGGTGTGGATCCGGAAGATGATCGCACGACCCTCGTGGCCGGGTTTGGGGACCTCGATGAGGCGGTCGAAGCGACCGGGGCGGAGGATCGCCTCGTCGAGCATGTCGAAGCGGTTCGTCGCGGCGATGATGCGGACGTCGCCGCGCTCGTCGAAGCCGTCCATCTCCGAGAGCAGTTGCATCATCGTCCGCTGGACCTCGGCGTCCCCGGAGGTCTTCGAGTCCGTCCGCTTGGAGGCGATGGCATCGATCTCGTCGATGAACAGGACCGCCGGCTCGTTCTCACGAGCGACCTCGAAGAGGTCGCGAACGAGCTTCGCGCCCTCCCCGATGAACTTGTGGACGAGTTCGGAACCGGCCATCTTGATGAAGGTGGCGTCGGTCTCGTTGGCGACGGCCTTCGCGAGCATCGTCTTGCCCGTCCCCGGCGGGCCGTAGAGCAGCACGCCCGACGGCGGCTGGATCCCGACCTGCTCGAACATCTCGGGTGACTCCAGCGGCATCTCGACGGTCTCGCGCACCTCCTGCATCTGTTCTTCGAGACCGCCGATGTCCTGGTAGGTGATGTCCGGGCTGTGGTCGACCTGCATCACCCGGGCGCGGACGTCGGTCTCGTTGTCGAGTCGCTTGACCACCGACAGCGAGTTGTTGACGGCGACGCGCGCGTCGGGTTCGAGTTCCTCGCGCATCTCGTCTGTCACCTCGGTGAGCGCCTCTTGGTTGTTCCCGTGCTGTTTGATCACGACGCCGTCGTCGGTGAGTTCCTGTACCGTCGCGACGAACAGCGGCGACTGCTTGAGCTTCTTGTTCTCGTGGGTCAGTCGCTCGAGCTTCTGCTGGTACTTGTTGTTCTCGGCGTTCGCGTCCAGAAGTTTGTCCCGCATCTCCTCGTTTTGGGACTCGAGAACATCCAGTCGCTCTCTGAGCGCTTGGATCTTCTCCTGCTGCGACGCCGCCTCCTTGTCGTACGGGAGCTCGACGTCGTCCACAGTGTCAGTCATCACCCTCCGTAGGTCGTGGCTTCATAAGAGACTTCGGGTGGGGGTCACGCTACCGATGGACGAATCCCCTGTTCGGATCGGACGGACCGGGCGCCTGCACCGGATTTTTGATTCTTTGTAGTAATATATCTATACAGCAAATATTATTACCCTACATCTCCCAGTGGGAGATACACATGAGCACTACCCAGGCATTCGCGCCCGAAGAGGAGTCGACCGACCGCTGGGACCCGGTCCGCGAGATGCCCCCGAGTGCGAAACTCGTCGCGAAGGTCCTCGACTACAACGAGACGCTGACACAGAGCCAACTCGCCGAGGAGACGCTCCTCCCGCCCCGGACCGTCCGGTACGCGATCTCCCGACTCGAAGACGCCGGCGTCGTCGACTCGCGGTTCTCGTTCACCGACGCCAGAAAGCGCCTGTACACCCTCGATCTGTAGCGGAACTCTCCGGCGGCTTCACGTCCGGAGCTTCAAGTACGATGGCGGGACCACTGTCGCCGTGACCGAGTGTCAGTCTCCCGCCCCCGAACCGTCCCCGGAATCAGTCCGTCGTTCGCTCCGATCGCTCGCCGAGGGCTCCGCGCCGCGTCGCTCATCGACCGCTCCCGCGAGCGCCGGCTCTGACCCCGGGCCTCTCGAAGAAGTCGTCGAAGACGCCGAGCGCGCCGTCTCGTGTGCGGTAGCCGCGGCGGCGTTTCTGCTCGACGTCGGCCTCAACGCGCTCGACGACGCGGTCACGGCGGCGGAGCGCTGCGGCCACGATCAGGTGGCACAGCGGGGACGTCGGTCGCGTGCGATCCTCCGCGACCTCGATGCCGCGTTATCTGGACGCGACCTCGACGCCGCATCAGCCGGACACGATTCTGAGGGTGCCGTGATCGGCACAGCCAAACGGTGAGCGGGCGATGCCGCCACGCCGCGCCCCTCGACCGCCGCGAGGCGACCACTTCCGCTCCGCTCGCGGAACGGTTTTAGGACGTTACGCTCAAGAACGGAGCAGATGACACGGGTGATCCACACCGGCGACACCCACCTCGGGTACCAGCAGTATCACTCGCCGGAGCGCCGCGAGGACTTCCTCGACGCGTTCGAGCAGGTGATCGACGACGCGGTCGAGGACGACGTCGACGCCGTCGTCCACGCGGGCGACCTGTTCCACGACCGGCGGCCGGAGCTCCGGGACCTCCTCGGGACGATCCGCGTCCTCCGCCGGCTCAGCGAGGCGAATATCCCGTTTCTGGCCGTCGTCGGCAACCACGAGTCGACCCGCGGCGGTCAGTGGCTCGACCTCTTCGAGAACCTCGGGTTGGGCGAACGCCTCGGCGCGGAGCCCCGAATCGTCGGCGACACGGCGTTCTACGGGCTCGACCACGTGCCGAAGTCCCGACGGGACGACCTCGACTACGACTTCGAGCCGCACGACGCCGCTCACGCCGCGCTCGTGAGCCACGGCCTGTTCACGCCGTTCGCCCACGCCGACTGGGAGACCGAGACCGTCTTGGAGTGCTCGACGGTCGACTTCGACGCGGTGCTCCTCGGCGACAACCATGCCCCGGGTATCGAGACCGTCGACGGGGCGTGGGTGACCTACTGCGGGTCGACAGAGCGCGCCAGCGCCGCCGAGGAGGACGCGCGCGGGTACAACCTCGTGACGTTCGGCGGTTCCGAGGGCGACGATGAGGACGACGACGACGCCGTCAGCGCCGACGGCGAACCCCACACCGTCGACATCCGACGACGGACCCTCGACACGCGACCGTTTGTCTTCGTCTCCGTCGAGTTAGCGGAGGGCGAGGGCGCAGCGCGGGTCCACGAACAACTCCGCCAGCGCGAGGTCGAAGACGCCGTCGTCGTCGTCGAGGTGACCGGCGAGGGCGATCCGGTGACGCCCGCGTCGATCGAGGAGTCGCTCACGGAGCGCGGCGCGCTCGTCGCGCGCGTCACCGACCGCCGCGAGCAGGAGACCGACGCGGAGTTCGACGTCTCCTTCGCCGACCCCGACGACGCCGTCGAGGAGCGCGTCCGCGAGCTCGGGCTCTCCTCGGCCGCCCTCGACGTCGACGAGACGATCCGCGCGAGCAAGACCGCCGACTCGAACGTCCGCGAGGTCGTCGAGGATCGGGTGTCGGACCTCCTCGACGCCGACCGCGACGCGTTCTCGCCCGCGTCGGATGCACCACCCGATGGCGGGGGTTCAGAGGTCGGAGACGACGCGGACCCGACGGCCGAGGGAGACGACGCGGACGCAGCGGACCCGACGACCGAGAGAGACGACGCGGACGCAGCGGACCCGACGACCGAGAGAGACGAGGCGGACGCCAGTTCCGACGCAGCGCATAAAACCGAGACCGACGAAGCCGCCGAGGCTGCGGCCGACGTGGACACCGACACAGAAGTCGAGACCGAGGAAGACGCGGAATCAGAGCGCGACGTCGATTCCGGAGAGACCGGGACGGAACCCGCCGCGTCGGGGTCGAAACCGAGCGACGGACAGGTCACGATGGAGGACTTCTAGATGCGGTTCGAGCGAATCCGACTGCGGAACTTCAAGCCGTACGCGGACGCGGACCTCGACCTCCGCGACGGCGTCACCGTCATCCACGGGCTGAACGGCAGCGGCAAGTCCTCGCTGCTCGAAGCCTGTTTCTTCGCCCTCTACGGCGCTCGCGCCCTCGACGAGACGCTCGACGACGTCGTGACGACCGGCGAGGACGAGGCCGAGGTGTCGCTGCAGTTCGTCCACGCGGGCGAGACGTATCACATCCGGCGGGAGCTCCGGCGCTCCGGAGACCGGATGAGCACGACGACCTGCACGCTCGAAGGCCCCGACGTCGCTGTCGACGGCGCGACCGACGTCCGTGAGTTCGTCACCGACCTCCTCCGAATGGACGCCGAGGCGTTCGTCAACTGCGCGTACGTCCGGCAGGGCGAGGTGAACAAGCTCATCAACGCGACGCCGGCGCAGCGACAGGACACCATCGACGACCTCCTCCAGTTGGGGAAGTTAGAGGAGTACCGCGAGCGGGCCAGCCAGGCGCGGCTCGGCGTCGAGGACGTCCGATCGGAGAAACGCGGCGCGCTGTCGAAGCTCGAATCTCAGATCGAGGCCAAGGAGGACGCGAACCTCCACGCGCGGTTGAACGACCTGGAGACGGAGCTCTCGGAGGTGGATTCGGAAATCGAGCGCTTCGAGGAGAACGAGGCGCGCGCCGAGGAGACGCTCGCCGACGCCGAGGAGGTCATCGCGACCTACGAGGAGACGAAGGCGAAACTCGACGGTCTCGACGACGACGTCGAGGAGCTGCGCGAGACGATCCGGGCCGACGAGTCGAAACGGGACGACCTCCGAGACGAGGTCGTCGACCTCCGTGACCGGGTCGACGCGCTCGAATCCGACCTCGCCGCGGCGGTCGCGGAGACCGACCTCGGCGACGTCGCGGGCGACGCCTCCGAGTCCGGGGCAACTATCGACACCGACGCCGTCGATGCCGATGCGATCGAGAACCGCCGCGAGTCGCTCGACGAGGAGGAGGACGCGGTCCGCGAGGAGTTACAGGAGGCGCGGCAGCGCGAGACAATGCTGTCGAATCAGGCCGAGAAGCTGGCCGAGCGCGCCGAGGAGTTCGAGGAGCGCGCGGCGGAGACACGGGAGCGCGCCGACGAGGCCGAATCGACAGCTGCGGACGCCGAGACCCGTGTCGAGGAGCGCACCGAGGAACTGGAAACGCTCGACGACGAGATCGAATCGCTCCGCGAGCGGTTCGACGACGCGCCCGTCGACGTCGGCGAGGCGGCCGGCCACCGCGAGTCGAGACAGGAGTCGCTGCGGGAGACGCGCGAACGGGTTGCGACCACGCAGGCGGAACTGGAATCGGTTCGAGACCGCCTCGAAGAGGCGAAATCGCTCCGCGAGGAGGGCAAGTGCCCGGAGTGCGGCCAGCCGGTCGAGGGATCGCCGCACGTCGACGCCATCGGCGAGCACGAGGCGGAACTCGAGACGCTCGAAGCCGACCTCGACGACCTCCGAGAGGCGGCCAACGAACTCGAAGCGGACCTGGAGACGGCCGAGTCGCTGGCCGAGGCGGAGACGCGACTGGGGAACCTCCGGGAGAGGCGCTCGCTGATCGAAAGTAGCATCGAGGACGCGCGCGAGACCGCCGGCGAACGCCGCGGGGAGGCCGAATCGCTCCGCGAGCAGGCGAACGAGCTCGACGAACAGGCCGCGGAAAAGCGCGGGGCCGCCGAGGCGCAATCGGAGGCGGCCGCAGACGCTGCAGAGCAGATCGCCTCGCTCGAAGCCGATCTCGACGCGATCGATTCGGTTCGCGAGCGCCTCGATCGAGTCGACAGGCTGCGCTCGGAGATCGACGAGACCGAGTCCGAGATCGATCGGCTCCGGGAGCGTCGACGCTCGATCGCCGAGCGAAACGAGGAGCGTCGGGAGTTCCTGCAGGAGAAGCGCGAGCGGCGCGAGGAACTCGCCGAGGCGGTCGACGAGGAGCGCATCGAGACGGCGAAGGAGAACAAGACGAAAGCCGAGGAGTACCTGGAGAACGTCGCCGCGAAACTCGCCGAACTCCGCGAGAGACGCGACGCCCTCCAGAACGACATCGGCGGCGTCAGAGGCGAACTCTCGGAACTGGAGTCGCTCCGTGCGGACAGAGCGCAACTCGCCGAGCGGGTCGACGCCCTCGACTCCTTGCACGAGGAGATATCGACGCTCGAATCGACGTACAGCTCCCTCCGCGCGGAACTCCGCCGTCGGAACGTCGAGACGCTCGAACGGATGCTCAACGAGACGTTCGACCTCGTCTACGGCAACGACGCCTACTCGCGCATCCGTCTCGACGACGAGTACGAACTGACGGTCTTCCAGAAGGACGGCACCGCGCTCGACCCCGAACAGCTCTCCGGCGGCGAGCGCGCGCTGTTCAACCTCTCGCTGCGGTGTGCGATCTACCGGCTTCTCGCGGAGGGGATCGAGGGGTCCGCGCCGATGCCGCCGCTCATCCTCGACGAGCCGACGGTCTTCCTGGATTCGGGACACGTCTCGCGGCTCGTCGACCTCGTCGAGGAGATGCGTCGCCTCGGCGTCGCGCAGATCCTCATCGTGAGCCACGACGACGATCTCGTCGCCGCCGCGGACGACCTGGTGACCGTCGAGAAGGACCCGACGAGCAACCGCTCGTCGGTCGACCGCGTCGCCGACGCGTCGCTCTCGGCCATCGAGTCGAGCGCCGACGACTGACCGCGTCCAGAGCCGTCGGTGAGATCCGCGGTCGACAGCGTCAACACCGACGGACACGACCTCCGCGTATGGGCACGCCGCGTTCCGATCGCGAAGCACAGGCTGCGGAGGTTCTCGACAGGCTGTACGAGGAGTACCCCGACTCGACGATCTCGCTTAACTTCTCGAACCGGCTGGAACTGCTCGTCGCGGTCGTCCTCTCCGCGCAGTGCACCGACGAGCGGGTCAACGAGGTGACCGAGGAACTGTTCGAGAAGTACCGGAGCGCGGAGGACTTCGCCGCGGCCGACGAGGCGGAACTCGCCGACGACATCTACGGGATCACGTTCCACAACAACAAGGCCGGATATCTGAAGTCGATCGGCGAGACGCTCCTCGAAGAGCACGAGGGCGAGGTGCCGGACACGATGGCCGAACTCACGGACCTGTCCGGCGTCGGTCGAAAGACCGCGAACGTCGTCCTCCAGCACGGCCACGACGTCGTCGAGGGCGTCGTCGTCGACACGCACGTCCAGCGGATCTCGCGACGACTCGGCATCGCCGAGGAGGAATCGCCGACGAAGATCGAACGCGAACTGATGGACCTCGTTCCCGAATCGGACTGGCAGCAGTTCACGCACCTGTTCATCAGCCACGGCCGAGCGGTGTGCACCGCGCGCAACCCCGACTGTGAAGCGTGTGTGCTCGAAGACATCTGTCCGTCCTCGAAACTCGACGGCGACGTCGACCTCGCGTCGGGCGAGACTTGGAACTAGCGGACAGCACTGACTGACGGCTGACGTTAGCCGACGGCCGAATCTCTCTATCCGAGCACGTACCGACCGAGATACTGATACAGGCCGAGGAGCCACGCGAGGAACCAGAAGATCACGTAGCCGAAAACCCCGACTCGGAGTCGCCCCCGCCAGGCGCTCATATCCGGATGGAGATCGTCGAGGTCGACGTCCTGCTCCGGGTTCTCGTAGAGGTCGGCGTCGCGTTTCACCTGGAGGATGCGGACGATGCCGGTCAGCGCGAGTACCAGGAGTGCGTACGCCTGCAATCCCAGGATCGCGTGGAGGACGGTCACGCCGCCGAGTTGATCGAGCAGCCGCGGGAGCATCCACGCGAGGACCGGGATCGTGTTGAGCACGAGTCCGGGGACGATGAACTTCAGGTGGTACACGAGGACGTCCCAACTGACCGTCTCGGCGTCGATCATAATCCACGCGCCGTAGAGGTAGAACGGCAGACTCGCCGTGACCATCAGCGCGGCGGCTGTCGCGATGGCCGAATCGGATACCATCGCCAGGGATTCGGACTCCCGGCGGGTAAAGTGTCCGACTTCCCCGCGGCGTCGCGTCGCGAATGCGGCGGCGACGCGATACCGAACCGTTACCCTAAGGAGTGTGCCACTCCAACACCCGGAAAATGACGGAGTCCTCGGAGGAGCCGAACGCGGTGGATCGCCGCGCGGACCCGGCCGACACCGACGACGCGGCCGACGCCGCCGAGTCGGCGAGCGATACGCCCCCATCCGCGTCGAGGACCGCGACTGACGCCCCCGACTCCGAGTCCGAGTCCGACGACCTCGAAGCGCTCCGCCGAGAGGTCGAAGAGACCTACGACTTCGACGACTTCGGTCCCGCGGACATGGCGGAGATGAGCCTCGAAGAGTGGGAAGCCGCCTTCGATCCCGGGACGTGGATCGTCGGCGAGGAACTCCTCGATCGGGTGGAACACGAACTAACGGCGCGGGTCGCGATCCGCGAGATCTTCGCCGTCGTCGAACGGGTGAGCGACGGGCAAGACTACGTCGTCGCCTACTCGGACGAGGGGTACGCGGTCGTGTACGCCGACGGGAGCGTCGAGGGCGAGGGCACCGTGCTGCGCGACGTCAAGCCGACCGTCGCGCTCTGCTCGATGGAGAGTTACGATCTGATGGAGTTCCCGGCGGACGCGTCGCTGCCGGAGCCCGAGGACATCGTCGAGGGCAGCGGCGAGTTCGGGAACCTGATGCTGCAGGTCGTCGCAGGGGCGCAGATCGTCGTCGGTCTCGGCCTGTTGATAGCCTGGATCGCGCTCCCGTCGCTCTCGACGGTCGTCGCCCCGATCGCGGCACTCGGCTTCCTCGTGATCGGCTTCTTCCTCTTCTTGGTCGTGGCGAACGCCCGACTCTCCGATCGGTTCCGGACCGAGGAATTCCGCAACCGGCTCCGGGCGCTCGACGCCGTCGACGCGCCCCGACCGGACGTCTCGGATCGGGAATCGACTGCGGGCGGTACCGCGGACGAGGAAGCCGACACGTAGCGTCCGCTGGAGGGGGAGTCGGTGGGTTTAAGCGCGTTCCATCCTGACGTCAGCCTGTATGAAGAGGCGGGACTTTCTGCGAGCAGCAAGCGTCCCTGCTGCTGCCACGACGGCCTCTGCCACCGCCGGACTCGGCGCCGCTCAGGAGACGGAGACGTCTGGCGGGACAGCCACCGGCACGGCAACTGGGACCGCGACCGGCACTGGGACTGGAACCGGGACGGAAGCCGACTCGGGCGGCGGAGGCGGCGAGACCGTCACGGTGACTGTCGGGCCGGGCGGCTCGCTCGTGTACGAACCGGGGACTGAGGAACCGCTACAGATCGCTCCGGGAACGACCGTCGAGTTCGTCTGGGACTCGGACAACCACAACATCGTCGTCGACAGCCAACCGGAGGACGCCGGCTGGGAGGGTCACGAACCGATCGAGAACACCGGGTTCACGTACTCGCACACCTTCGAGACGCTGGGGACCTACGAGTACTACTGTGACCCACACGTGAGCGCCGGGATGGAAGCGACGATCGAAGTCGTCGAGAACCCCGAACCAGCGGGCGGCGGGGGCGGCGGCGAGAAGGAACTGCACGACCTCGGCGTCCCGATCCACGCTCACTGGGTCGGTGCGGCGACGATCCTCGGGATCCTCGTGACGGTCATATTCACGTTTTACGTCCTGAAATACGGTGAATCACCGCACACCGGAACCGGGAGGAACTGACAATGTCATCGAGTGGCAGTACCTACGGCGACATCCACCGCTACGAACCGGCCCGCGAGAGCACCGCCGCGGCGATCGCGATCGTCCTGCTCACGATCATCGAGGTCGTCTTCGTGTTCCTGTTCACGTTCGGCCTCATTTCGGGGTGGGGACTGAGTGACACGGGGAACATGTACCTCGGCGCCGTGCTGGCCGTGATCTTCATCGACCTGGCGTTCATCCTCGCGCTGTACCGCAAGGAGTTCCTGCCGGACGTCGTCATCGTCAAGAAGCGACGTCGCAAGTGGGAGGACCTCTACATCCGCGAGGACGAGGTCGACGGCACGCCGTTCGCTGACGGCGCGTGGGACCACGTCAAGCGCGCGATCTACCCGTACTACAAGCGATAACAATGAGTCTCGAAAAGAAAGACGACTACGATCACAAGGGCTGGATGAAAGAGAAGGAGCTGACTCCCGTGGAGTCAGCCTTCCTCACGACGCTCATCTGGCTCGACAAGCGGCTCCGCATCGTCGACTACCTGGAGCTGATGGAGACCCTCTACTACCGGGTCAATCTCCAGATGCCGAAAAGTCACACCGAACAGTACAACCTCGACAACAAGTTCTGGTACTGGTACCCACTGTACACGCTGGGGCTGTTCTCGACGTTAGCGTACGTCGTCGCCGCGATAAGCGGCGCGTTGCTCGGGTTCTACTACTCCCCGGCGACGACGGGCGACCCGTCGACGGCGTACAACTCCATCGCGTTCATCATGCGCGACCTCCAGTTCGGGTTCATGCTCCGGTCGATCCACCGCTGGGCGGCGCAGGTGATGGTCGCGGCGGTGTTCCTGCACATGCTCCGGGTGTACTTCACCGGGGCGTACAAGGAGCCCCGCGAGTTGAACTGGCTCATCGGCATCGTCCTGATCAGCCTGACGATGGTGTTCGGATACACCGGCTACCTGCTGCCGTGGGACCAGCTCGCCTTCTGGGCGGGCCAGATCGGCGTCGAGATGTCGCTGTCGATCCCGCTCATCGGCGAGTGGATCGCCCAGCTCCTGTTCGGCGGCTTCTCGCTGAGCCAGGCGACGCTGCAACGGATGTACATCCTCCACGTGTTCCTGCTCCCGTTCGTGGTGACGGCGCTGATCGCCATCCACATCGGCATCGTCTGGGTGCAGGGCATCGCGGAACCCCACTAAACCAATGACCGACGAAGACACCACCACCGACGACGACGTCCGCGCCGACGGCAGCGGCATCGTCGCGCCGGACGACGAAACGCCGACGTGGCGCGAGCGCAAGGAGCGTACGCAGGGGCTCTCACAGCTCACGTACGAGTACTTCGAGCGCGCCCGTCGAGAAGACCAGGACCTCAGACAGGAGTCCGACTACGTCGAGCGCGACGTCCTCGCGTTCCCGACGTGGCCCCACGAGATCATTCGCAACCTCGCCATCGCGAGTTTCTTCGTGGGGATGCTGCTGTTCCTGTCGGCGACGCTCCCGCCCCACATCGGCGACCCCGCGAACCCCTCGAGCACGCCGGCGATCATCCTGCCGGACTGGTATCTCTACTGGTCGTTCGGCCTGCTCAAACTCGGCCCCCTCAACCCCGAGCTGTCGATTCTCGGCGGACAGAAGCTGATGGCCGACCGGACCTACGGCGTGCTTGCGAACCTCGTCGTCGTCGGCTTCGTCGCCATCGTGCCGTTCCTCAACAAGGGGAGCGCGCGCCGGCCCGTCGAGCAGCCGTTCTGGGCGGCCGTCGGCGTCGGTGGCGTCATCTTCGCGTTCACGATCAGCATCTACTCCGCGAAGAACCTCCTGCCGATGAACGTCCACCTCGCGTTCGACCTGACGTTCCTGCTGCCGATCGTCGGCGGGTTCATCACCTGGGCGGTCCTGAAGACGATGCGGGAGGGGTACATGTACGACCTCAACCGCAGGTACTACCGCTTGCGCCCGCCGAAGTAGACGGTAGTCGCCTGCGAACGTCCCGCGTTCCCGTTCCGCTTCTCGCGTTTCGACTCGATCACTCTTTCATTGCCGGTGTTCCGCGCCTAGGATTCCGGTGACCCGCCGTGCTCACACCGAACGGGCCCCCGCGTCAACACGGAAAAGTCCATGGTGCGTCGGATCGTACCCCCGACGATGACCGATACCGAGCCGACGACGGCAGGGACGTCGAACGAGCCGGACCCGGCCGCACCGGACGACTCCGCCGGGGAGGCGTCGGGCGAGACCGGCGACCGAGAGCGTCGCGGCCGCGACGTCGTCGTGCCGATGCGACTCTACAAGACCGTGACGGTGTTCTCGACGCTCATCGCCGTCGTGAGTGTCGTGTTCGGGTTCATGCTCCTCGACGCCGCGACGCTGAGCGTGAGCTTCCTCGGGAACTTCGTCCGCGGTGCGCTCGCCGCGGTCGGACTCGGCGTCGCCGACGGCATCTTGAGTACCGTCTTCGCCGTCGTCGGGCTCTCGATGATCGCTTTCGGTGCCGGCGTGTACGTGATCGGGACGCGCTTTCGCGCCCGCGGAATGGGAAAGTCTCAAGAGGACTCCGGCGAAGAATCAAGTAACGATGGCTGACGAGTTCGTCAAAGGACTGGGCATCTTCACGGGTGCGGGGCTCGCGTGGATGGTGCTCGCGGGGTGGTACCGAACGCCGAGCTTCGAGAGCGAGCAACAGCTCGTCTCTCCGGTGTCGCTGGGCGAGTCCGCGACGATGTTCGACACGCTCGGTGTCTTGCTGATGGACATGTTCTTCTGGTTCACGATCATCGGCGCGCTGACGTTCTGGGTCGGGATCCCCGTGATCCGGCAGGCCCGCGAGGCGATCGAAGAGCGCGCGCAGTAGCGATTTCACAGGCGCCCCCGGATTTTTCACCCCATCAGTGCCCGGTTCGGTCCGGAGCGTCCGCCGTCTCGCGGCGGATTGGAAAAACTCTAATGAGTCCTGTCCCCATCGTCGTGTATGCAACCGCTACAGTTCCTCGTTCCGCTCGACGCGCTGGAGGCACTCGCACCCGTGCTTCCGTTCGTCGTCCTCGGCTTCGTTGTCCTCAACATTCTGACGCGCCTGTTGCAGCATCGTAAACACGCGGCACAGGCGGACGACAGCGACGACGACGCGGTCCAGCGGTGGTTGCCGCATACCCTGACCACGCTGGGAATGGTGTTCGCGTCGTTCCTCTTTATGATCGTCGCGCCGCACGGCGGAATGGTGATGTCGGTGCTCGCGCTCTCGGTGTTCGTCTCGGACTTCTTCGAGTTCGAGTCCCGGCGCGTGGAGGCAAGCTCGAAGAGCAAGGACCTCGAACGACCGACCGCAGCCATCGGAGCTTCCGTGTTCGCACTGCTGTATGCGGGCTATCAGAGCTTCTTCTTCCTGATCGAGCCGCTCTGGAACTCCATCATCTGACCGAGCGGAGAACCCAATGTTTTGATCGGAGTCGAGGCACCGAAGACGGACGGGTGAGGGGGTCACCGACCGCCGATCGACTGCGGACGGACGAGCGAGAGTTCCCGGTCGATACCCACTTCGACCGGCGTGTGCGGCGGTACTGACTCGATGGCGACGCTGTCGTCGAGGCGGAGTACGACCTCCGCCTCGTCGCGCTCGACGGTGAGTCTGACCGGGGACCGAACCACCCAGTTGTCGGTGTGCATCGCGTAGGGAGACACCGGAACCGTCACGAGGCCCGTCTCGGGTGCGAGAAGCGGACCGCCCACGGCGCGAGCGTACCCCGCACTCCCGAGGGGTGTCGCGACGACGACGCCGTCAGACCGGACGCTCTCGGTCCATCCGTCGGGCGATTCGATACCGTACTCGGAGATGCGCGCGGGCGCGGACGTCATAAGCGTCACGTCGGCGAGAGCGGACCCTGCAGGCTCTCCGGCCACTCTGACGTCGACGATCGGGTGTGGCACGGTCTCGTATCGCCCCCGCACAGCGGCGTCGACGGCCGTCGCCACGTCCTCGGACGCCAGGTCGTACCGTCCGGTTTCCGTCTCGACGGGAACGATCGGCCGATCGATCGGGGCCGAGGCGAGTGTGAGCAGTGCGGATTCTCCCACGGCGAACACGACGTCGGGGTCGACGTCGACGCCGCGGGCGGTCGCGTCGACTCGGGTGACCGACACGCCGTCGCGTTCGGCGACCGCATCGACGACGGCGTCGCTCGTCGAGCCACGGCCGCGTACGAGGATGGAACGGCCGTTCGTCGGCGAACCCTCACTCACGGGTGTGCCACCCTCCGGCCCCGTCTCCGCTGATTCGGCTCGGCTTCGAGCATAGTCGGTCGGTGCGTGGGAGAGGAAAAAGACCCAGCGGTTCAGCGCGAGCGTCTCCTCGGTCGTGTCACTGACCCTCAGATCGCGTCCCGGATCACGTCGAGGGCCTGCTCGGGGAACTCCACGTGGGGGAGCAGCTTCGCGTCGTCGATCACGACGAGTCGGCAGTCGGACGCCGCCGCGAGGTCGCGCCCCCGTTTCAGCGGCGTGATGTCGGCCTCGCGACCCCACAGCAGCGTCACCGGCACATCCATCTGCGAAAGCGTCTCTTCGAGGTCGATGTCCGCGTTGAGAAAGCCGCTGACGAACGACGCGGGCGCGTAGCGGGCGTTCGGCTGGTGGGCGGTTCGCCACTCGTAGTCCATCCACGACTCGCTCACCCGGTCCATATCGTAGTAGCCGTGGTCGGCGTTGAAATACCGGATCGACGGCTTCGACGCGAGCAGGTTGAAGAGCGCCTCGCCGACGAGGGGCGACCGGAGGAGCTCGCGAGCGAGGAGGTTGCGGTCGGGACCGCCGCGCTCGGTCGGGCAGATGAGGACCACGGACGCGAGATCCAGGTCGTCCGCGACCGCCGTGAGGTACGCGCCGGTCAGCGAGGACGCAACCACGGACGGGCGGTCGAACTCGGAGGCGAAGTCGCGGACGAACTCCTCGTACAGCGTCGCGGAGTACCGAAGCGGCGGCCGCTCGGAGGTCCCGAACCCCGGGAGATCGGGGGCGACCACGTGGTAGTCGTCGGCGAGGTCCTCGAAGACCGCGCGGAACTCGCCGCTGGAGCCGGCGGCGTTGATCCCGTGCAGGAGGAGGAGATCCGGGTCGTCGGGGTCGCCGGCCTCCGTGTAGCGGACGTCGATTCCGTTCCACTCGAACGTCCGATGGGTCCCCGAAAGCGGCGGCTCCAGTTCGGGCGTTCGTCGTCGTAGTGCGGCGTTCGCGAGGGCGACGGCTCCGGTTCCGATCGCGAGTCCGGCGAGAGCGCGGCGGCGCATAATCGAATTAGGGTCGGGGGACGCTTCAGCCTGCTGGCACCGCCGGCTCACTTGCGGGTGGGCTCGTCGACGTGGGCACGTTCCGCATCGTCGGCGTCGGCACGTTCTGCACTGTCGGCGTCGGCACGTTCCGCGTTCTCACCGCTTTCGACGTTGCCCTCGACGCACTCCCGCACCGGCCCGACGATCGACGTGGCGACCGTGTACGGATCGGTCTCGCCGTCGAGGACGCGCCGTGCCAGCGACTCGATGCCGCCGCGTCGACGGACCTCCGCTTCCAACAGCTCGTTCCCGTCGCTGCGGACGAGCCGCCGGATCTCCTCGCCGATTCGGTCGAGCGCCCGCGTCTCGCCGTCACCGGACGTCCGGAGGTACGCGGCGTGTGCGTCCAACGCCTCGACGAGCTCGCCGATCCCCGACCCGGTGGTCGCGACGGTCTCGACGACCGGCGGCCGCCAGGGTTCGGGGGACGTCCCAGCGGCTGCTTCGCCGCCGCTACCGTTGGTCTCTCGCTCGCCGCTATCGTTGGGCTCTCGCTCGCCGCTATCGTCGGCTTCTCTATCGCCGCGATCCACCGTCTCCGTGCGGTGTGCGGACGACTCGTCACTCTGGGTTCCGGTGCCGTGGTGACCGCTGATCGACCCCGAACCCGGCCGGTCCCCCGCGATGCGTCGACCCCCGTCCCGACGCTGGATCATCTCCTCCAGTTCCGCGACGGTCCGCTCGACGCCGTCCATATCCGCCTTGTTGACGACGAAGACGTCGCCGATCTCTAATATCCCCGCCTTCAGCATCTGGACATCGTCGCCGCTGCCCGGTTGGACGAGCACCGCGACCGTGTCTGCGGTGCGGACGACGTCGACCTCGCTCTGGCCGGCCCCGACGGTCTCGACGACGATCACGTCCTTGCCGAAGGCGTCGAGCGCCGTGATGGCGTCCGTCGTCGCCGTCGACAGCCCGCCGAGCCGACCCCGCGTGCTCATCGAACGGACGAACACGTCCATGTCGCCGACGGTCGAGGCCATCCGGATCCGGTCGCCGAGGACCGACCCGCCGGAGTACGGCGAGGAGGGATCGACGGCGATGATCCCCACCGTGTCGCCGCGCTCGCGGTAGGCGCTCGCCAGTTTGTCCACGAGCGTGGACTTCCCCGCACCGGGGCTGCCCGTCACCCCGACGACCGCCGCGGAGCCCGCGTGGCCGTAGAGCCGCGAAACCAGGTCGCGGTGTCCCGGCTCCCGGTTCTCGATCCGCGTGATGACTCTGGCCAGCGCGCGGTGTTCCCCGGCGAGCAGCGACTCGACGAGGTCCTCGTTACGCGCGACCGTCGACGGATCGAGGGGCGGTTCCGCCGGCGGATCGAGCGGGCGCTCCGCCGGGTTGGCGTCGGATCGGTCCATCACCCGCGGCGCGGGGCGTTCTCCCGCACGAACTCGACTGTCTCCTCCATCGGCGTCCCGGGGCCGAAGACGGCCGCGACGCCCATCGAGTGGAGGTCATCGCGGTCCGCCTCGGGGACGATTCCGCCGACGATCAACAGCGTGTCGTCGAAGGCCCCGTACTCCTTCAGCCCCTCGACGACCTTCGGGACGAGCGTGTTGTGCGCACCCGAGAGAATCGACAGGCCGAGCACGTCGACGTCCTCCTGGACGGCCGCCTGTACCACCTCCTCCGGCGCGCGGTGCAGCCCGGAGTAGACCACCTCGAAGCCGGCGTCCCGGAACGCGCGGGCGATGACGTGTGCACCTCGGTCGTGGCCGTCGAGTCCCACCTTCGCGATGAGACACCGGACCGGACGGTGTCTGTGTGCTCCCTCGGCGTCGGCGCTCATAGCTGACGCTTGGGTACCCGTCCGTTTGGTTCTACCGCCGGCGGTCGGCGATCAGCCACGAGCGCTACCGTGATCGAGGGCGTCGAGAAGCTCCACCGTCTGATCGATGTAGATCCCGTAGGCGCACTCGGCGGTCCCCGGGGGCGACACCGGAACGACGCTGAGTGCGAACTCCCGTGCCGTGTCGTCGCCGCCCGTCCGGTCGACGGTTTCGGTCGTGACCGTCCCCGTATCGAGCGCGGATGCGTACTGTCGGCGTTCAGTATCGCTCCGCACCACGTCCGCGAGGGGCTCTCCCGGTTCGATTTCGCCGAACAGCTCGGCGTAGGCTCGGTTGACCTCCCGGACGGTCGTGGCGCGATCCCGCCGCTCGACGTGAATCGCCGGGACTGGCAGTTCCCCGAAGAACGCGTGGAGCCGATCCCGTTCCGTGCGGAGGGTCACCTCCCGTTCGATCCGTTCGAGCGCCTCGCGCGTGTATCCCGCGAGGATCTCGACGAACTCCCTGTCCCGTTCGTCGAACGCGTCGCGGTCGGCCGAGGCGACCTGGATCACCCCGTGTCCGCCGATCGGGACGCTCAATCCCGCGCGGAGGTCGTCGTCTTCGGGAATCGCGTCCGCGTCCGACTGTATGTTCTCGACGATCTCGGACTCGCCGCTCGCGAGCGTTCGACCCGCGATTCCGTCGGTAACGTCGGAAGTCTTTAGCTGCGATTGGGGCAGCGTCGCCGCCCGCGGAACGAGCCGTTCGCCCTCGACGAGGAGGACGACGCAGTAATCGAACGCCAGCGCGTCGGTCGTCGCCTCGAGGGTGCGTTCGACGACGGCGTCGACCGTCTCGCAGGCGGTGATATCCTCGGCGTAGTGGCTCAACGCGGTCAACCGCGCGTTCGACTCGCGGAGATCGTTTCGCGTGTGATCCCACTGCAGTTCGGCTCGAATCCGGTCGATCAGCTCTTCGATGGAGTCCTCACCGCCGACGGCGTTGTCGATGCGTCCGATCACCGGCGGTTCGCAGACGATGGTCGTGACCGCTCCCTCTTCGATGAGGGCTTCGATCAGTCGTCTGTCGTCGCCGAGGACGACGACGCAATCGAGGGTCGGCCCGAGTTCCGAGACGTACTCCGTCGCCGTCTCGCCGCAGCGGATCACCACCTCGGCGTCGAGTTCCTCGTCCAGTACGGCGAGGACTTCCTCGGGATCGCAGGATCGACCCGTTTCGTCCTCCTCGGCCGCGGTCGAGTCAGCGCGATCCGACGGTCCCGTCCGGTCGGTCCCGCCCGAGTGCTCCGCCCCCGAGGTCTCATCGACGTCGTCACCCGTCCCCTCGGGCTCGGATCCCGAACTCTCACCGCGAAGGAACGAACCACTGCGGTCCGTCATCTCGTCTCCGGAACGCTCGTCACGATCCCGGATCTCTCCCACGTCTGATTCGGCCGTTACGTCGTCCTCGCTACGGGAGTCTGCTGTCTCAAGACCGTCGGTCATCGCCGGAACGACGACCAGCACGCGTCCCCCGGCAGGATCTCCCGTCATACTTCTGTCCCCTCGAACGTCAGTACACTAATACGTTTGGTTCCTTGAGTATTCCCCTCAATCGGTCGTAGATACCGTGTGGTACCACCGAACGAGTTCGTCTCGCGGACGGAGTTCGCTGCCGTGCTCGAATGATAGTAACGTCGGAGGGCGGCGTGGGACTCCCCTCCGATGGCGATCGTCGGTGCCGTCACGCCGGTTCGTCGACGTGCTCGGCGAGGAACTCGACGATCGACTCGTACGCGCGGATCCGATTCTGGAGTTTCGTGAACCCGTGCCCCTCGTCCTCGAAGACGAGTTCGCGGACCGGGACGTGCTCGCTCGCCGCCTCGACGAGCTGGTGGGCCTCCGAGACGGGGACGCGGGGGTCGTTCTCCCCGTGGAGGACGAAAAGCGGTGCGCGGATGTCCCCGATGGTGTTGAGCGGCGAGATCGACTCCAGGAACTCGCGGTCGTCCTCCAGTGAGCCGTACTCGGCCTCGCGGAGTTCACGTCGCCACTCGCCGGTGTTCTCGAGGAAGGTCACGAAGTTCGCGATACCGACGATGTCGATCCCGGCGGCCCACAGGTCGGGGTACTCGGTCATCGCGGCGAGCACCATGAATCCGCCGTAGGAGCCGCCCATCGCGACGATTCGATCGGGATCGACCGCCGGATGGTCGTGGAGCCACTCGACGGCGGCCTCGACGTCCGCGACCGAGTCCATCCGCTTTTCGACGTCGTCGAGGTGGCCGTAGGCCTTCCCGTAGCCCGCGGAGCCGCGGACGTTCGGCTCGAAGACGGCGTAGCCGTTCGCGAGGAAGTACTGCGTGACCGCGCTGAACGAGGGTCGACGCTGCGACTCCGGCCCGCCGTGGATGTCGACGATCACCGGCGTCTCGCCGTGTCCCGTGTCGGTCTCCGGCAGCGAGAAGAGCGCCGGGATCTCGCGGCCGTCGAACGTCGGGTAGTGGACGAGTTCGGGCTCGACGAAGGAGTCCCGCGGGATCCCGGCGGTCGCCGCGCGCGTCCACCGCTCCGTCGCTCCGGTGTCGGCGTCGACGACGTAGACGTTCGCGGGGTCGCCCCGCCGCGTCACCGTGACGGCGAACCGCTCCCCGTCGGAGTCGAAGGCGACGCCGCCCGAAACGCCCTCGGGGAGGTCGGGCGTCGTCGCCCCCTCGATCGTGCCGCTGTCGACCAGGTCGCCGACTGTCAGTTCGGTGTAGCCGTCGACGTTCGTCGAGTAGGCGATCCGCCCGGACTCGTCGTCGACGGCGACGCCGTCGATCTCCCAGTCGGGATCTTCGACGGCGAGCGAGAACTCGCCGGTCTCGACGGCGACGCACCACAGGTCGAGCGTGTCGCTCTCGCGGTCGGAGACGAGGTAGACGTGCTCGCCCTCGGGCCCCCACTCGGCGCTCTGGAAGCGGACCGTGCTCTCGTGCGGGGTCAGCTCCGTCGTCTCACCGGTCTCGACGTCGAGGACGGCGACGTCCTGGTCGAAGTTCGAGTACGCCTCGGTCACGAGCAACCGCGAGTCGTCGGGCGACCAGCCGCCCAGCGTCAGCCAGCCGTCGCCCTCGGCGACGAGTTCGGCGTCCTCTCCGGTCGCGTCGCGGGCCTGTACGTAGACGTCGAAGACCGACTCGTCGCGGCGGTTGGCCGCGAAGGCGAACCGCTCGCCGTCGTGGCTCCACCCGCCCCACCGGTGCTTCGCGTCGAGCGAGCCCGTGAGGTTCGTGATCTCGCCGGTGGGGACGTCGTACCGGAACAGTTGCTGGCGCTCGTTGCCGCCCTCGTCCATCCCGAAGGCGAACTCCTCGCGCTCGGGCGACCACGACACGAACGTCACGCGCTCGTCGAAGAACGTGCGCTGTTCGGGCCACCCGCCGGGTTCGGCGACGGTCCAGACCTGCGGGACCCCCGTCGTGTCCATCAGGAACGCGACGCGGTCGTCGTCGGGAGAGAAGGAGGGACCGTAGGCGCTCCGGACGTTGAGGTAGCGCTCGATGTCGTGGGGCATACCCTCTTCTTCGCCGGATGCGGATGAAAGCGTTCGGGTAGTCTCGGTGGGATACAGCCTCGCTGCCCCCGTCGTATAAGGAAACGAGAGAAACATTCATTGTGTGAGATTGAGACTACCGTACTGTATGTCATCAATTTCGATTGAGGATACCGACGGGAGGAGAGAGATCCTCCGCCGGATGCTGACGATCAGGGAGTTCGACAGCACCGCGGGCGACCTCTTCGCCGACGGGGAGATCCCGGGGTTCGTTCACCTCTACATCGGCGAGGAGGCGGTCGCCGTCGGCGCCTGTGCCGCCTTAGACGAGGAGGACTACATCACGAGTACCCACCGCGGCCACGGTCACTGTATCGCGAAGGGGCTCGATCCGAATCGGATGATGGCCGAGCTGTTCGGTCGGCGCGACGGCTACTGCAACGGCAAGGGCGGATCGATGCACATCGCCGACGTCGAGGCGAACATGCTCGGCGCGAACGGCATCGTCGGGGCCGGGCCGCCGCTGGCGACCGGGGCCGCGCTGACGAGTCAGTTCAAGGGCGAGGATCGGATCGCGCTCGCGTTCTTGGGCGACGGGGCCGTCGCGCAGGGACAGGTCCACGAGGCGATCAACCTCGCGGCGACCTGGGACCTCCCGGCCGTCTTCCTCGTCGAGAACAACCACTTCGGCGAGGGGACGCCCGCCGACGAACAGCACAACATCGAGAACCTGAGCGAGACCGCCGAGTCGTACAACATCCCGGGATTCACCGTCGACGGGATGGACGTCACGGCCGTGAACGAGGCCGTCGCGGAGGCCCGCGAGCGAGCACGGAACGGCGAGGGTCCCACGCTCATCGAGGCCGACACGTACCGCTACCGCGGTCACTTCGAGGGCGATCCCGAACCCTACCGCGACGAGGAGGACGTCAAGCACTGGCAGGAGCGCGACCCGATCGACACGTTCGCCGAGCGACTCATCGACCGCGGCGACCTGACCGAGGCGGAACTCGAGGAGATGCGCTCGGAGATCGCCGCGGAGATCGAGGCGGCGGTGGAGTACGCTCGCGACGCGGACCTCCCCGACCCCTCGGAGGCCTACGACGACATGTTCGGCGAACCGGTACCAGAGATCGAGGAGTTCGCGAGCCGGCTCCGGGCCGACGGAGCGGGAGGTGATTCACGATGAGCACGCAACCCGAAACCGCATCCAGCGACCGAACCGAGACGCTGACCGTCCGCGAGGCGATCCGCGCGGCGCTTCGCGAGGAGATGGAACAGGACGAGGACGTGTTCGTGATGGGCGAGGACGTCGGGAAGTTCGGCGGCGTCCTCGACGTGACCGACGGCCTCTTCGAGCAGTTCGGCGGCGAGCGCGTCCGCGACACGCCCATCAGCGAGGCCGGGTTCGTCGGGGCGGGCGTCGGCGCGGCCGCCACCGGCTCCCGACCGGTCGTCGAGGTGATGTTCTCCGACTTCCTCGGCGTCTCCGGCGAACAGATAATGAACCAGATGGCGAAGATGCGCTACATGTTCGGCGGGAAGATCGAGATGCCCGTCACTATCCGGACGACAGAGGGCGGCGGGATGGGCGCGGCGAGCCAGCACTCGGGGACGCCGCACACCTGGTTCGCGCACTTCCCCGGGCTGAAGGCCGTGACGCCCGGCACCCCGGCGGCCGCGAAGGGGCTGCTCAAGTCCGCGATCCGCTCGAACGACCCGGTGTTCTTCTTCGAGAACAAGATGATGTACGAGCAGTCCGGGGAGGTACCGACCGACCCCGGCTACACGCTCCCGATCGGCGAGGCGAGCGTCGAGCGCGAGGGCGAAGACGTCACCGTCGTCGCGACCCAGCGCCTCGTCGGCGAGTCGCTCGACGTCGCAGAGGACCTCGCCGGCGAGACGAGCGTCGAGGTCATCGACGTCCGCTCGCTGTACCCGCTCGACACCGACACGCTCGCCGACAGCATCCGGAAGACCGGCCGGATGGTCGTCGCCGACGAGAGCCCGATCTCCTACGGCGTCCACGCGGAGATCGTCACCCGAATGGTCGAAAACGAGTTCTTCAGCCTCGACGCGCCGCTGCAGCGCGTCGGCGTGCCGGACACGCACATCCCGTTCAGCTCGCCGCTGGAGGACGAGGTCGTCCCGGACGGCGACGACGTCCGCGACGCGATCAGCCAGGTGGTCTGAGGGGTGGCCGCACCGACAATCGGGCTCCTCGTCAACCCCGCGGCCGGTCGCGACGTCCGCCGCCTGACCGGCGGCGCGACCGTCAGCGACACGTACGGGAAGCGCCGCGCCGCCGAGTGCGTCCTCGCGGGCGTCGGCCTCGCCGACGATCCCGTGGACGTCGTCGTCGCGCCCGACGGCGGCGAGATCGGTCAGCGGACCGTCGCGGAGGCCGACCGGTCGAACGTGCGACTCCTCGACGTCGCCGTCGGGGGAACGAGCGCGGACACACACCGCGCTGCCGCGGCGTTCCGCGAGCGCGTCGACGCGGTCGTCGTCTTCGGGGGCGACGGCACGACCCGGGACCTCGCGATCGAGATCGGCGACGTCCCACTGCTCGCCGTCTCCACGGGGACGAACAACGTCGTCCCGACGCCCGTCGACGGGACCGTCGCGGGCGCGGCGGCCGCCTTCCTCGCGACCGGCGCGGTCGATGCCGACGATGCCACGTACCGGCACACGATGATCGAAGCCCGCGTCGACGACGGGCGCTCGATACGGGGGCTCGCGACCGTCGGCGTCGTCGATCAGTCGTTCGTCGGCACGCGAGCGGTGCTCGACCCCGACGACTTCCTCGGCGGCGGCGTCTCTCGCGCGGCCCGCGGCGAGGTCGGCCTCTCGGGCGTCGCCGGCGCGCTCACCCGCGTCGATCCGGACGACGGTCGCGGCGTCGCCCTCGAACTCGACGCGGACGCCGAGCGGTCCGTCACCGCGATCACCGTCCCCGGCGTCGTCGAGCGAGTCGGCGTCGCCGGATGGTCACACCTCGACCCCGGGGACGAACGCGTCTTCGCGGTCGAGGAGGCCGTCGTCAGCGTCGACGGCGAGCGAGAGCTCGAAGTGCAGAACGCGGAGATCGGGGTTCGGCCCGTTCCGGACGGCCCGCGCCTGGTCGACTTCGACGCGGTCTTCGAGGCCGCGCCGCTCGCGGCGGACGCGCACGCGGTCGAACGCCGGTAGACGGGTCTGGGGCCCCGCCGCTCGCACGCCGCCCTGGACTTCCCGTCGGTCCCGCGTCGCTCTAGGCTTCCAGTCGCTCCCACGACACCTCGACCGGGAGGTCCTCGCGCAGGAGTTCGGCGACGTGACAGCTCCGTTCGCCGTACTCGACGACTCGTTCGAGCGTCGACTCGTCGGCGTCCGGCGCGTCCAGTCGCACCGTGATGTCGATGGATTCCACCGACCCCGACTCCGGTTGCGCGTCGGTCTCGACGTCGATGTCGCCGACGGCCACGTCGCGCATCTCCGCCTGATAACGAATCGACAGCGACAGGCACGCCGCGAGCGAGCCGAGGAAGAGATCGACCGGCGAGGGCTCGGGTCCGTCCCCGTAGCGCTGTTCGGTGCCCTGGGCGCTGACGGTCCCCGCCATCCCCTCTGTCGAGCGCGCGGTGGCCTCGCGGGGGGTCGACTCCGCTGCCGTCTCGGAACCCGAGTCAGTGCTCCCCTCGCGGGCGGCCACGACTTCCTCGGGGAGGAGCGCCCACGGACTCTCGATGTTCTCCGCGAGCGTTCCCAGGAAGCGCGCGGCGTCCGCGCCGTCGACGACCCGGTGGTCGAAAGAGAGGTCCAGCGGGAGCACGCGGCGCGTCTCCGGCGTCCCGTCGTCGCCCATCACGACCCGATCCAGCAGCGTGTTCACGCCCAGAATCGCGATCTGGGGTGGGTTGATGATCGGGTCGAAGGACTCCACGCCGAGGACGCCGAGGTTGGTGACGGTGAACGTCCCGCCCTGGAGATCGGCCATCGTGTAGTCGCCGTCGAGGGTCCGCTGGACGATCTCGCGTCGTTCGGCCGCGAGCGCCGACAGCGACTTCGACCCGACGTCGGGGACGACGGGCGTGACGAGTCCCTGCTCGACGTCGACGGCCAGACAGAGGTTGTGCTCCTCGTAGAGCCGGTGAGTGTCGTCCTCGAACGTCGCGTTGAACGCGGGGTGCTCGTCGAGGGCGTCCGAGAGAGCCAGAAGCAGCACGTCGGTCATCGAGACGTCGGCGTCGAGTGTCTCCTCCGCGGCGTCGACGGCGGCGAGCAGTGCCTCGGCGTCGACCTCGCGGTGTTCGGTGACGTGGACGGCCTCGCGGTAACTCTCGCTGAGGCGCTTCGCGATCGTCCGGCGCATCCCGTCGAACGCGCGCTCCTCGCGGAGCGTCCGCGTCGCTCCCGATCCCTCGTCGGGTTGCCCCGCCCCCACCTCCGCGTCGGGCTCCATCGCTTCCGCTCCCCCGGCGGCGGACTCCGCGTGGGCTTCCACGTCGTCTTCGGTAATCGCGCCCTGTGGGCCTGACCCATTCACCGCCGCGAGATCGACGCCGAGTTCCTCCGCGCGCTTCCGGGCTCGCGGCGTCGCCCGCACGTCGCCGTCGCCCGCGCCGGCACCTTCCGCATCACCGCCCGTCGCGTCCGCGCTCGCCTCCACGTCCGCCTCGGTGACCGCGCCCTGCGGCCCGGTACCGTCGATACCGGCCAGATCGACGCCCAGCTCGTCGGCTCGCTTCTTCGCGCGGGGGCTGGCTTTCGGGGCGGCGTCGGCCGTCTCCGACGAACCGGCCGCCTCGCCGGGCGTCCCCGACGTCTCGGACCCAGTCGTCGCCGACGGCTCTCCGGCGGGTTCGCTCGTGGTGTCCGATCCGCCCGTCTCGGAGACGTCTCCCAAATCGGCTTCGGCCTCCGCCAACAGACCGTCGATCTCCTCGTCCGCTCCGGCGATGATCCCGATCGGGGTCCCGGGGGCGACGGTCTCGCCCGCTTCGAGGAAGACCCGACGGAGCACGCCGCTCTCGCGGGCGTCGACCTCGGCTGTCGTCTTCTCGGACTCGATCTCCGCGACCACCGCGCCCTCATCCGTCGCCGCTCCCTCCTCGAGGAACCACTCCAAAAGCGTCCCGTTCTCCATCTCCAGGCCGAGTTTCGGCATCCGGACGACGTATCCCATACGCGAACAATCACCAGCGATCTACATAATCGTTGAGGATGGATACGGCCCGCGTGTCCGCGACGGCGGACTACTGACCGCGGATTGGGGAGAAGAACCGCCCTCGTGATTCTATGCGTCAGATCATTCCTTCGGCCTTGAGCCCCTCGATGACGTCGTCGACGAGGGTCTCGACGTCGTCGTAGGGGAAGTCCTGGTGAGAGCCGAGTTTCGCGGCCATCTCCATCGCGGTGAGCGTCACGTCGCCCGCCTCGAACTTCGTGCCCGGTCCGTCCGGGAGCGTCGGCACCAGATCCATCTGGCTATCGATCGGGAAGTCTGCGCCACTGAACGCCTCGGTGAACTGCTCTCGGAGTTCTGACTCTACGTCTGCCATAGCCGTCACGTGCGAGACGACGCGCAAAAGCGTTCCGGAACCACTACAAATCGGTTGGGAGTTGTCGCACTCGGCGGCGAGACCGTACATTCTTGGTACTCGCCCGGAGAACCTCCGGTAATGACGAGTGGTGCCTACGGGATCGAGATGAGTGACGGGGACGTCGCCGAGTTCCTGACCCGACAGGGGCACGGCGTCCTCTCGTTCGGCGGCGACGTGCCGTACGGCCTGCCGATCTCGTTCGGGTACGACGTCTTGCACAACCGATGCGTCTTCCAGTTGGTGTTCCACGAGGGAAGCGAAAAGCGGGCCCGCCTCGACGACTCGTCGCACGTGTCGCTCGTCAGCTACGAGTGGAACGGCCCCGACGACTGGCGGAGCGTCGTCATCACGGGCACGCTCGCGCCCATCGAAGACACTGATTCCGCGGCGCTGGACGCTTCCGAGGTGTTCGCGGAGTACGCGTCGGTCGCGGGGCTCAGCGTGTTCGATCGCCCGTCGGCGGAACTCGATCCGGAGTGGTACGAACTGCAGATCGACGAACTGAACGGTCGACACTCGCCGACGAGCGGTTCGGGCTCGACGAAGTGAGTCGACGGCGACGAGGCTGACCCGGTGCCGCCTTCTCGACGAGACAAACCAAAGTATTCACTACAGGCGACTCCCAACGCCCGAGTATGACTGACGGCAACGCGGAGATGTCCCGTCGCGCCTTCCTCACGACGGCTGCCGGAACCGCCGCGGTCGCGGGTGCTGCCGGGACCGCTGCGGGACAGGAGGGCGGAGGCACGGAGGAAGTCGTTGTCGGACCGGGCGGCGACCTGGTCTTCGAACCCGGGACGAGCGAACCGTTACAGATCACTCCCGGAACGACCGTGGAGTTCGCTTGGGACTCCGACAACCACAACATCGTCGTCGACAGCCAGCCCGATGACGCCGACTGGGGCGGTCACGAACCGATCGAGAACACGGGCTTCACGTACGAGTACACCTTCGAGGTGCTCGGCACCTACGAGTACTACTGCGAACCCCACCTCACGGCCGGGATGGAGGCCACGATCGAGGTCGTCGAGGAGATCTCGACGCCCGAGCCCTCGAACGTCCCGTCGGTCCCCGACTCCGCGAAGACGCTGGGCGTCGCGACGACGTTCGCGATGGTCGCCACGCTCGGTCTGGCCTTCTTCTTCCTGAAGTACGGCGGCGACTACGAACTCGAAGACGAGGAGTAGTCCGGTCCCGTTTCCGGGACTATCCGCTCGCTCGCCCGCGCGACCGCGACGCTACAGACGGCTGAGGCCACGCCTGCGACCGCACCGACGACGGCCCCGATAACTGAGCCGATGACAGCGACGAAGGCGACGGTCGTCAGGAGTTCCGGGGCGCGGACGACAGCGACCGCGCTGCCGACCAGGACGCCGCCGCCGACCAGTCCGACACCGACGCCGGCACCGCCGATGGTTCCCCGAATCAAGAGCGACCCGATACTGCGGTCCCCATCCGCGATTCCGCCGCCGGACAGGACCCACCGAACCGCGACGATGACGAGCGCCCACAGGTAGCCGAACGCGGCCAGCCCCGGAACCGTTCCGAGTCCCGTCAGCGCGCCGGCCAGCGCCCCGGAGAGATGGCCGGCCAGGAGGACGACGAGCGAGAACGCCGCGAGATCGAACGTGGCGACCGTCCAGACCTCGAACGGATCGGCGGGCTCGACCTCGGCTCGATCGGTAGACCCATCCTCGGCTCGATCGGTGGATCCGTCCACGGCTCGAGCCGCGGATTCGGTCTCGTCCCGACCGACGCGGTCACCCATGGGCGAGCACCTCCGCGAGCGCGACGATCGCCCCGAGCGCCCATCCGGTCGCAGCGTACAGGACGCGGAGGCGGCCGCGCGCGATTGACCGGACCGCGCCGGAATCGCCGAGCCGACCGACGGCGAGCGAGCGAACCGCCGAGAGGACCACGACCCCGGCCACGACGAGCAGTTTGAACGTCAGGATCGACCCCCAGCGGGTCGTGGGCCCCGGCGGCCCGAGCGTCCCGAGGTTACCGACGCCGGTGGCGATCGAGACGCCGAGCGCGCCCCAGAAGAGCCACTCGTACCGACGCAGCACCGGACGCGGGTCGCGGTTTCCGATCCGGAGCGCCTGCCAGGCGGCGACAGCGCCACCGAGGAGGACGGCCATTCCGAGGACGTGAGCGAGTCGAACGAGGAGGTGGAGGGCACCCGCCATACCACCTCCTACGCCGGACGGGGTCGTAATTCTGCGGGACTGACGCCCGAAAGCATCAGAAGAAGCCGTAGGCGTCGATCTCGGACTCGTAGACGTTCTCGTACGCCGTGAGGATCGGTTCGTGATCGTACCCGACGAACGCCTCGTTGACCGTCGACGGATCGTGGGCCGCGGCGGCGACGACCTCGTCGGCCAGCTCCTGCGGGCTCGTCACGCGCGCGCCGCGGTCGAGGTTCTCCACGAGTTCGTGTCCGCTCGATCGGGCCTGGTACTCGACGATGCCGACGCAGCCGCACGCGAGCGCCCAGAGCAGCCCGCGCGCGAACGGTTCGACGGTCGCCGTCTGGGCGAAGACGTGCGCGCCCTTCAGTATCGGGACGAACTCCTCGGGGTCGAGGTCGCCGAGGAACGAGACGCGGTCGTCGATTCGGAGCTCCGCGGCGGTCTCTTCGGCGGCGTCGCGCTCGGGTCCGTCGCCGATCACGGCGGCCCGCCAGTCGCGGCCGCGGAGCTCCGCGAGCGCGAGGAGGAACGACTCCACGTTGGCGTGCTCGTCTAGGTCCCGCGCGTAGACCAGGTCCGCCCGGTTGTCGACGCCGGCCTCGCGCACCAGATCGAAGTCGATCGATTCGGGGACGAGCGTGACGTCGTCGGCGGCCGCGCCGTACTCGCGGACGTCCGTCTTGACCAATCGCGAAGGGGCCAGGACGCGGTCGGCCCCCTTCGTGGCCCGACGGAGCATCCGCGTGGAGTCGTCGGCCCGCCGCGCCCACCAGTCGACGACGACCGGGATTCGAAGGACGCGGGCGGCCGTCTTCGCGGCGACGACCTGTGCAGGTGGGCTGTTGGTGGCGTGAACCACGTCGGGCGACGCGCGCCGGAGCGCGAAGGGCAGTTTCGAGGCGAAGGATCGAACCGCCGGTTCCTCCGTGACGGCGACGTACTCGACGCCGTTGTGTTCGAACTCGTCGAGCGGTCCGCCCCACCACTGCGCGCAGAGGAACACGACCTCGTGACCGCGCGCGGCGAGACGCTCGGCGACCCGTCGCGCCCGTCTCGTGGCACCGTCCGAACTGAGCTGATCGGGGTACAGCGAGACGAACGCGACGCGCATACCCGTGGGTTTCGTCGCGGCGATAAAAATCCTCGACATTCGGCGGTCGAGCCAGCCGACCGGCGAACGGGGTGCGGTCGGCGGCGACGTCGGAAGACTGTGGGCGAGTCAGAGCCGACGAAAGCGTCGGAACGCGGCGGAGACGATGTCGTCGACACCAGGAGCCAACGGCTGAACCGAGGTCAGAACAGTAGCAACGTCGCGGCGGCGGACTCGACGTACTCCCAACTGAAGGCGTGGTTCAGGAGGAGATAGGTGACGACACCGAGCGCGAGCGAGAGCAGCCACGACCCGGCGGCGATCCGACCGACGCGACGGTGCGGCGTCTCGCTCCTGAGTTCCGCGGGCGAGTGCGTGATCCCGAGGACGAGCGCGTACACCACCACCGGCACCGACACGATCGAGAGGACGATGTGGACCGCGAGCATCGCCAGGTACGGATAGTAGACGAGCGTCGGCCCCACGAACTCCTTCGTGCCGCCGCCGCCGATCTTCGTGAGGTAGAGGACGAGAAACACGAGGATGAGGAGGAAGGAAGTCACCATCGCGGCCGCGTGCTTTTCGACCTCGTCGCGGCGGATCCACCGCCAGCCGGCGGCGATCACGAGGACGTTCACGGCGTTGACGACGGCGATGGCGTCGGCGAGGCGGTTCACCGCCCGCAGCGACAGGTCGGGGAACACGCTCCCGGGCACGACGCCCAGAAAGGTCCCGACGACGGCGGCGTAGCCGACGACCGACAGGAGGGCGGTGACCGCGAGCGGGTGGCGCTTGGCCGCGTTGTCTGCGCTCGAAGTTGCCATACCCGACGTTGGAAACCGGTCCTAATCGGTCTTCGGATCCCGCCTCGTCCGGTGAAGTCACCGGACGGCCGTCCCCCTCGGCGAGGCTCGATGACGACGCCTCACGACAGTCCGTATCAGATCACGCCGGTGAACGTCGCCGCTTCGAGCGCGGCGTCCTCGCTGACGCCGTCGCCGAGGATCGTGTACCGGTCGCGGATCGAGTGGGCGGTCGTCAGCGCCTCCAGAAACGTCTCGTCGTCGATACCGAGTTCCGACGCGGTCGTCGGCGCGCCCATCGCTTCGAGGGCGTCGCGGATGTCCGCCCACTCGCCGCGCTCGCCCGAGTGGAGGTACTCGGTCACGACGCTCGCGACGCCGACCTGGTGCCCGTGGAGCGCGGTCCCCGGAACGAGCCGGTCGAGCTGGTGAGAGATGAGGTGCTCCGCGCCCGACGCCGGTCGGGAGGAGCCGGCGATCGACATCGCGACGCCCGAGGAGACGAGCGCCTTCGCGACCAGCCACGCCGACTCCTCGAAGCCGGGCTTGATCGCCTCGGCGGACTCGACGAGCATCTCCGCGGTCATCTGCGAGAGCGCGCCGGCGTACTCGCTGTACTCGACGTTCTTCAGCCGGTGGGCGAGCTGCCAGTCCTTGACGGCGGTGTAGTTCGAGATGATGTCCGCACAGCCGGCGGTCGTGAGTTCCCACGGGGCCTCCGCGAGGACTTCCGTGTCGGCGACGACCGCCAGCGGCGGGTCCGCGGCGACCGAGTGGCGGGTGTCGCCCTCGGGGATCGACGAACGCCCCGAGACGATGCCGTCGTGGCTCGCGGCGGTCGGGACGGAGATGAACCCACAGCCCAGTCGATCCGAGGCCATCTTCGCCGTGTCTATCGGTTTGCCGCCCCCGAGCGCGATCAGATAGCCCGCCTCGGCGTCCGCTGCGGCGGCGACGACGCGCTCGACGGCGTCGAAACTCGCCGTCTCGACCACGGTCGTTCCGGCCACGTCGAACTGGGCGCGCACCTGATCGCCCACCAGCCCGTTCGGCGTCGGACTCGTCACCACGAGCGGGCGGCCCGAGAGGTAGAGCTCGTCGACTGCTGCAGCGAGGTCATCGAGAACGCCGTGGCCGACGAGGACGTTCCGCGGAAGTTTGATCCACGTCGTCTTGTCGAACATACCATCAGTTTCGCCGGGCGGCTGATAAGGACTGTCGTAAACGGACTTCCCGTTTTCGTGGCGGTGAGAGCAGACGGTGCTGCGCTCGGAGCGCCCTACGGAAGCAGCGTTCCGGCGCTTTGCGCTACGAAGAGAACTCCGAAGCCCGCGAGAACGACGGCGCTGACGCCCGCGACGATCGGCGCGAAGGCGTCGACGCGCCGTTCGGCACCGACGAGCGCGGCCGGGAAGCCGGTGATCCAGAGCGTGATCCCGCCGAAGAAGCCCGCGATGAGCGCCGGCGACCCGGTGTCGACGACCACGATCCCCGCCAGCGACTCGCCGACGTACGGCGTCTGCGCCAGGACGTCGAGCGTCCCCGGCCGGAGCAGTCCGACGCCGATCGTGAGCCAGAAGAGGATCTGATAGGGGTTCGTGAGCGCCAGCACGAACGCCTTTCTGAACCCCGTCCCGACGCGGGGGTCCTCGGCGTCCGTGGCCCCGCCCCCGGCCGTGAACGACGACCGGACGTCGGTGGCGGCGCCGTAGGCGAAATACAGCATCAACACGCCACCCAGGCCGATCATCACCGCGCGGACGAGCGGGAACCGCTCGACGAACGTGACGACGCCGAGCAGCGCGAGCACGAAGAAGATCCCGTCGGCGGTCATCGCCCCGAGGCCGGCCTTGAACCCCGCGATCCACCCCCGGAGCACGCTCTCCTCGGCGATGATCGCGTTCATCGGCCCCGGCGGAGCCGCGAGTGCGACCCCGAAGACGATGCCGGCACCGAGCGTCGCGACGAGACTCGTCATCGAGCGGACAGAGGGCGAGCGGTGAGAAAAATGATCCGAAGCCGAGCGGACGACTGGACCAACGCGTCGCCGCGGTGCTCAGACAAGTCCGGCCGCGGCGGCGCTGACCGCCTCGATGAACGCCTCCCAGAGCGAGAACCCGGTGAAGATAGAAAGCACCGTATCCGCCCCGAAAAACGCGAAGAGCGCCGCCGCGGCGAAGTGCGCCTTCCGCATATCCACCCGGTGGGCGAACGTGTGGAAGAAGTACGCGTTCGCGAGGCTGATCGGGATGATCGCGAGCATCTCGCCGAACCAGATCGCCGACGTCGCGCCGTACTGGACGGCCAGGCCGATCGTGATCAACTGCGTCTTGTCGCCGAACTCGCCGGTGACCATCATCACGAAGATGGGGAGAAAGCCGCCGAACGACCCCGAGTAGCGCTCCAGCGGCTCCGGGAGGTCCAGCGCGGCGAGGTCCGCGAAGCCGCCGTCGGTCTCGGTCGACGCGGCCGCGGTCGTCTCCGTCCCCGCCGAGGGGGCCGAGCGGTACAGGAGCACGGCGAACGCCAGAAAGAGCGCCGCCGTCACCGCGTCGAGAACGACGGGCGGCAGCGCCGCCTGCAGCGCCCGGCCGAAGAGGATCTCGACGGCCGTCCACCCGGCGAAGGCGGACCCCGCCGCCGCGACGACCACCTTCGGGTCGTACCGCGTCGAGAGCCCGGCGATGATGAACTGGACCTTCTCTCCGGGGAGGACGGCCAACTGGGCGACGAAGGCGACGATCAGGATTTCGAGGTACGTGCTCACGCGTCGGTCACCTCGGCCCGATCGTCCGGACCGGTTCGCTCGTCGACCGGCCGGACGCGGATCGCGTCGGCGACGGTGTCCGGAAGGCTCTGTTCGGCCCCCTCACCGGTCCGGACGGTGACCATCCCGAAGGGAGCGACGTCGACGACTTCGAGGGTCGTGCCCGGCGTGATGCCGGCGTCGGCCAGGTACTCCAGCTCCTCGCGGTCGCGGTCGCTGACGCGGGAGACGACGACGCGGTCCCCGACATCGTGGGTCGACAGCGGCGTCGTCTCGTCCTCATCGAGCGGTGCGAGGTCGGCGGAGGGAATCGGGTCGCCGTGCGGGTCGACCGCGGGGTCACCGAGCGCGGCCGCGACGCGCCGCTCGAACTCCTCGCTGATGTGGTGTTCCAGCGCGTCGGCCTCGTCGTGCACCTCGCTCCAGGAGTAGTCCAACTGCTCGGCGAGATACGCCTCCAGCAGCCGGTGGTGGCGGAGCACTTCCAGCGCGACGGTTTCGCCCTCCGGAGTGAGTTCCACCCCCTTGTACTTCTCGCGCGTCACGAGCCCGCGCTCCTCGAGCGTCCCGAGCATACTCGTCACCGTCGCCGGCGTCTTGTCGAGGGCCTCGGCGACCGCGGATGTGGAGACCGGCGGCCCCGACCGCGCCTGAATCTCGTAGATGACCTTTAGGTAGTCCTCCATCACGTCGCTCAACATACGACGGTTTAGACTAGTCTAAAACAATAATCTGACGGTGGAAAAACCCGTCGAGAGGGCTGCGAAACTCGATGACCGGTCCGATTTGATCCTCGCTGGTCGCGCTATACTCCCTTGCCCATCAAGTGACTCCGGAGCACATCGGCCGTCTTCGTGCCCGATTCCGTGTTGAGTACGACGGCGCGGTCCTCGGAACTCAGGACCCCGTCCTCTGCGAGCCGATCGACGGCCGCGAGCGCGACGCCGCCGGCCGCACCGACCTCCAGTCCCACGCGCTGGGCGGCGAGGACGGCACTTTCCAGGCTCTCTTCGTCGTCGACGGCGACGACGCCGCCGTTCGTCTCCTCGATCGCTTCGAGCGCGGCGGCTCCGCCCTTCGGGTCGGTGATCTCTAACTCCCCGACGATCGTGTCCGGCGACCCCCAGGGCTCTACCGAGTCGTTGTCCTGTTGGTACGCAGTCACGAGGGGCGCACACCCCGACGGCTGCGCGGCGAAGATTCGCGGGAGCGAATCGAGGAGCTCGATCGAACGGAGTTCGCGGAACCCCTTCGCGACGCCGGCGACGACCTCGCCGGTGCCCGCCGGAACGATCACGGCGTCCGGCCGGACCCACCCTGTGGCTTCGGCGATCTCGAAGGCGACCGTCTTGATCCCGTCGTGGCGGTACGGGTTGTCGAACTCTTGAAGCGTGTGCCACTCCGACTGCAACTGCTCGTGCAGCGCCGCCTCGGCGTCCGGGTAGCGCCCGCCCACGACGCGCATCTCCCCGCCGTGGACGTTGATCATCGCCTTGTTCGAGAACGGCGACCGCGAGGGGACGAAGGCGTACGAGCGCAGATCGGCTATCCCCGCGTACGAGGCGGCGGACTGTCCGGCGTTGCCGGCCGCCGCGAGCGCGACGAGTCCCGCGTCGGCCTCGCGGGCGGCGGTCACCGCCGGGGCGAGCCCTCGGTCCAGCACCGTTCCCGTCGGGTTCCGGCTCTCGTCCTTGATCGAGAGCGCATCGAGTCCCGCTTCTCCGGCGAGCGACGGGGCCGAAACGAGCGGCGTCCCGCCCTCTTCGGCCGTGGTCGGTTCCTCGAACGGGAGTAGGTCCGCGTAGCGCCACATCGACGCCGGCGCGTCGGCGAGCGCGCCGTCCGTCCAGTCGACGGCGTCGTACTCGTAGGCGGCTTCGAGTCTCGCGCCGGCGTCACTCGGTCCGGTCGCCGTCGCGTCGTAGCGCTCGTCGGTCTCGGTGCAGACGAGTCCGCGGAACGCCGCTGTCGTTTGCATACCCGGAGTTACGATCCGACGGACAAATCCCTATTCACTCGCCGTCGAGGGACGTCGGTACGTTCGGGAACACTCGCAGTCTCTTTGTGTCCACCGAGCGAAAGCCGACTATGGACGGAGAATCCGTCGCGGTCGTCGGCGCGGGACTGGCCGGACTCGTCGCCGCCCGGCGACTCGCGGCTTCGGGCGCGGACGTGACCGTGGTAGAGCGACGTTCGACCGTGGGCGGCCGAGTCCGGACCGAGACGCGAGACGGGTTCACGCTCGATCGCGGCTTTCAGGTCCTTTTCACCGCGTACCCGGCCGTTCGCCGGGAACTCGACCTGGACGCGCTCGACCTCCGGTACTTCCGCCCCGGAGCGGTCATCGCCCGCCCCGGATCGCGGTCGGTGCTCTCGGACCCGCTTCGTGACCTCCGCGCCGTCCCGGCGTCCGTTCGGAACGCCGAGGTGACGTTGAGCGACAAACTCCGGACGCTGCTGCTCCGCCAGCACGTCGGCACGCGGACGGAGTCGGAGATCTTTCGTACGACGGACCGATCGATCCGGTCGTACCTCCGCGAGTGGGGCTTCTCCGAGGACTACGTCGAGCACTTCGTCGCCCCCTTCTACGGCGGGATCACGCTCGACCGGTCGCTGTCGACCTCCAAACGCGTCTTCGAGTACACGTTCAAGGCGCTCTCCGACGGGCAGATCGCGGTACCCGCGGCCGGAATGCGCGCGATCCCCGACCAGCTGGCCGAGCGCGCGGAGCGTGCGGGCGCGTCGATCCGCTGCTCCGAACGGGTCCGGTCGGTCCACGATGACGGCGACGACGTCACCGTCGAAACGGACGCGGAGACCCTGGACGCCGACGCGGTCGTCGTCGCGTGCGATCCGAAGGAAGCGCATCGGCTCACGGACGTCGAATCGGTCCCGCTGGAGGCCCGCGGGTGCGTGACGCAGTACTACCGACTACCGGCCGAAGACGCGCCGAAGACGGGCCGGAAGATCCTACTCAACGCCGCGGACCCGTCGCCGAACACGGTCGTGCCGATGTCGGAGGTCGCCCCCGAGTACGCCCCGGACGGGACGGCGCTGTTCAACGCGACGTTCCTGGGCGAGACCGCTCTCGACCGCGACGCGTCCGCACTCGCGGAGGAGACGCGACTCACCCTGGAGTCGTGGTATCCCGAACGCGACTTCTCGGCGCTCGAATCGGTCCGGACCCACCGGATCGAGTTCGCGCAGTTCGATCAGCCGCCGGGGGTCCACGAGTCGTTGCCGGACGTCCGCGCACCGGGTGGGTCGACGTACCTCGCGGGCGACTACACCGCGTGGTCGTCGATCCAGGGCGCGATGCGGAGCGGGCGCGAGGCCGCGCGGGCCGTCGAGCGCGACCGCTGATCCCGGCATTGCCACTGATCCCGGTACCGTCCCTGCCTTTCGCCCGCCCGATCAGAGCATCCGTCGAAACGACCCCAGCGGCGGGAACGCGAGCGCCTCCGCTCCGTCCTCGTCGTAGACGACCGGTCGAGCGCGGTCGAGGTCGTCGACGAGCGGCGACAGCAGATCGTCTGGGCGCGCGTCGCTGATCTCGACGCCGGCGGCGAGCCGCGAGAACGCGGGGAGCATCAGGACGTCGGCATCGCCGTAGGCGTCGGGGATGTCGAGGAAACAGGGCCGTCGCTGCCCCTCGATCTCGATCGCCGGGTGATCGTGGCCGATCACGTACCGCTCGGCGTCGATCGACGGCTCTTCGTGGCCGTGACAGACCACGGTTCGCGGGTCGTCGCTGGCGACGTACGCGTCTCGGACGTCGTCGCGGACCGAATCCAGCGCCGCGTCGTGATTCCCGCGGACGAAGACGGGACTGCTGCCGGCGTCGCGGCAGGCCGAGACGAGCCGTTCGACGGTCTCCCGGCTGCGCTCTGAGACCGTCCCAAATTGGTGGAGGACGTCGCCGGCGAAGACGGCCGTCTCCGGATCGACCGTAGTGAGGAGTCCCCGAAGCCGTTCGAGGAGGTCGCGTCGCTCACCGATCGGGTACTCGACGTCGGACGCCTCGCTCCGTCCGATATGGAGGTCCGCGACGACGAGCGCGTCCGCTGCCGGGATGAAGACGGCCCGCGGGAGATAGACGACGTCGTCCACGACAGGGGGTACGACCGGCAGGCGCAAATCGGTGACGGCGGTGGCAGTCGGTCGCGAGGTGGCTGGCGGCAATCGGGAGATAGCGAGCGGCGGCGGCGACGCCTCCACTAGTGAACTCCGAATTGGCGAACAGGTGGCACGGCGATCGAGACGGCTGAACCGCCTCTCGGGTCCACGGCGCGGTCGTGCCACACACCTGCGAGACGCGCCGTGACAAGTTTCAACTCACGGGCGGTGTGATCTCGTGATCAGATAAAAACGCTCGGGGCGGCTCGCGTCCGACTCGCCTACTCCGCGGCGTGCTCTCGGGCGGTCGCGTACGCCTCCTGCAGGCGCTTGAACTCCGCCTGCGAGCCGCCGTGATCGGGGTGGACCGACTTCACGCGGTCGCGGTAGGCGTCTCTGACGTCCTCGGGACTCGCCGTCCGGGCGAGGCCCAGATGATCGAACGCCTCCCCCACGGGGTCGTCGCTCGCTCGTCTCCGCGATCCGAAGTCGAACTTCGGAACGTCGAAGGGGAGCCGCCGTCCGAGCGCGTGCACCGGCATCTCGTGTTCGCACAGGACGGTGTACGTCCCCGCCCGTTCGAGGCGGAAGTACGCCTGCGCGTCGAAGGTGAGCGCGACGTCCCGTTGCGGGAGGTAGAACTCGACCGTCTCCCCGTCGATCGCGTGATCCTCCGTGAACGGCTCCGAGATAGTGCGAAGGTACTTGCGGATCTCGGTGCGGCGTCGCGCCGAACCGTCGACGCGGTGACCCCTCGGTGTGGGCTCGTCGGGGAACATACGACCGCCGATCAGGAACACCCCGGCGACGAAGACGGAGGCGAGGCCACCGCCCAAGAGACCCAACACGAGCCACGGTGGCAGCGACGCGATCCACTCCGGAAGCACGGTCGAACGAAGGGCATCGGCACTAAAGAAGTTCTCGCCGCGGACTGTCCTGATTATATACTCGGTTTCGAGTACGTTTTATTCACCGTTGCATTCTTCGGAAAGTACTTTAGGGATATCTGCGGAATTACACACGCTAATGGCTGTAGCTTGGCTGGACGACGTGCGGTCCGCCGACGTCGATCACGTCGGCGGGAAGGCGGCTTCACTGGGCGAACTAACCGCGGCAGGACTGCCTGTGCCGTCGGGATTCGTCGTGACCGCCGCGACCTACCGCGAGTTCATCGAGAACGCGGGCATCGACGAGGAACTGTTCGCGGCCGTCGACGTTGACCACGAGGACACGGAGGCGCTCCGCGAGGCTCACGAGCGCGCGCACGAACTCATTATGGAGACGCCGGTCCCCGACGACGTCAGAGACGGAATCGTCTCGGCGTACCGGGACCTCGGCGACGGCGAGCGCTTCGTCGCCGTCCGCTCGTCGGCGACCGCCGAAGACCTCCCGGACGCCTCCTTCGCGGGCCAGCAGGAGACGTTCCTGAACGTCCGGGAGGACGCGCTGGTCGATCGGGTCAAGGAGTGCTGGGCCTCGCTGTTCTCCCAGCGCGCGATCTACTACCGGAACCGGCAGGGGTTCCCTCACGAGGAAGTCGACATCGCGGTCGTCGTCCAGGAGATGGTCGACGCCGAGAAGTCGGGCGTCCTGTTCACCTCGCATCCGTCGACGGGCGAACCGCAGATCATCATCGAGGCCGCCTGGGGGCTGGGCGAGGCGGTCGTCTCCGGATCGGTCTCACCGGACAACTACGTCATCGACCGAGAGACCGCCGAGGTCGAGACGGTCACCGTCGCCGACAAGAAGGTGATGATGCTCAAAGACGAGGAGACCGGCGAGACCGTCGAGCGCGAGGTCCCCGACGACAAGCGGAGCAAGCGGGTACTCTCCGAGGAGGAGATCGAGGAACTGGTCGAGATGGGCGAGCGCGTCGAGGATCACTACGGAACCCCCCAGGACGTCGAGTGGGCGATCCACGGCGGCGAGGTGTACATGCTCCAGTCGCGGCCGATCACGACGATCGCCGACGACGAGGAGGGCGCGGCCGCGGAGGCCGCTGACAACGGCGCTAACGACGAATCCGCGGCCGAGGGCGACGGTGACGTCCTCTTCCGCGGTCTCGGATCCAGCCCCGGGATCGCCTCCGGCGAGGCCCGGATCGTCACGAAACTCGACCACCTCGATCAGGTCGGCGACGGCGACATCATCGTGACCGAGATGACGATGCCCGACATGGTCCCGGCGATGAAGCGCGCCTCCGGAATCGTCACCGACGAGGGCGGAATGACCTCCCACGCCGCGATCGTCTCCCGCGAACTCGGCGTCCCGGCGGTCGTCGGCACCGGATCGGCCACCCGGCAGCTCGAAGACGGCCAGCCGATCACCATCGACGGCGACAAGGGGACCGTCCGCGCGGGCGTAGAACCGGAAGAAGAGCAGCACGAACCGATCGAGGAGGCCCGTCCGAAGACGCCCGTCAAGCCGATGACGGCGACGGAGGTGAAGGTCAACGTCTCGATCCCGGAAGCGGCCGAGCGCGCGGCGGCGACGGGTGCCGACGGAGTCGGTCTCCTCCGGATCGAACACATGGTCCTCTCGCTCGGAAAGACGCCCACGAAGTACATCGCGGACAACGGCGAGCGCGCCTACGTCGACGAGCTCGTCGACGGCATTCGCACGGCGGCCGAGGAGTTCTACCCCCGGCCGGTCCGCGTCCGGACGCTCGACGCCCCCACCGACGAGTTCCGGCAACTCGAGGGCGGCGGCGACGAACCCCGCGAGCACAACCCGATGCTCGGCTACCGCGGCATCCGCCGCTCGCTCGACAACCCGGGGCTGTTCGAGCACGAACTGGAGGCGTTCCGGCGCATCTACGAGATGGGCTACGACAACGTCGAGATAATGTTCCCGCTCGTCAACGACGCCGGGGACGTCGTGCGCGCCCGAAATCTGATGGAACAGGCAGGCGTCGATCCAGAAAAGCGGGAGTGGGGCGTGATGATCGAGACGCCCGCTGCCGCGCTCGGCGTCGAGTCGATGGCCGAGGCCGGCATCGACTTCGTCTCCTTCGGGACGAACGACCTCACGCAGTACACGCTCGCGGTCGATCGGAACAACGGGCGCGTCGCCGACCGCTTCGACGAACTCCACCCGTCGGTGCTGAAGCTGATGGGCGACACCATCGAGACCTGCCGAGAACTCGGGGTCAAGACCAGCATCTGCGGGCAGGCCGCCTCGAAGCCGCGGATGGTACAGTTCCTCGTCGAGAAGGGTATCTCGTCGGTGTCGGCGAACATCGACGCCGTCCGCGACGTCCAGCACGAGGCCAAGCGCATCGAGCAGCGGCTCCTCCTGGACTCGGTCCGCTGACCGGACCGGTTGGGTCCGCTGACCGGCCAGACCGGTTGGGCCCGCTGACTGACTCGGTCGGCTGATCCCCGGACCGTCGACGGGCCGTCCATTCCAGCCACGGACGGGCTGTCGATTCCAGCCACGGACGGGCTGTCGATTCCCCGATCGTTGCGGCCGAGAGACGCCTCCGACAGAACAGAATGCCTAAGCGCTACCGGGAAGTACCGAACGCTATGCAGCGGGCGGCCCCGCAGACGTTCGACCGCGTCCTCTCTTCGATGTGCACGGAGCCGCATCCCGCGGCGCGCGAGGCCGCCGAGCGGTTTCTCGCGACGAATCCGGGCGATCCGGCGACGTACGCCGAGGTCGGGGAACTCGAAACCCGGACGGTGACGATGCTCGGAGAGTTGGCCGGCCTCGGATCGGATCGCCCGAACGAGGCCGAGGTGCGGGCCACCGCCCGCGACGGACCGCCGCACGGCTACGTCACGAGCGGCGGGACCGAAGCGAACATCCAGGCGGTCCGGTCCGCGCGGAACCGCGGTGACGCCGCCGAACCCAACGTCGTCGCGCCCGAGAGCGTTCACTTTTCCTTCACGAAGGCCGCCGAGGTCCTCGGCGTCGAGCTGCGGACGGTCCCGACCGACGCCGACCACCGCGCGGACGTCGACGCCGTCGCGGCCGCCGTCGACGAGGGGACGGTCCTGGTCGTCGGCGTCGCGGGCAGCACCGAATACGGCCGGGTCGATCCGATTCCCGAACTCGCCGAAATCGCCCACGAAACCGGCGCGTACTGCCACGTCGACGCCGCGTGGGGCGGCTTCCTCCTCCCCTTCACCGACCACGAGTGGCACTTCGGGCACGCCCCGATCGACTCGATGACGATCGACCCCCACAAGTGCGGGCGGGCGGTCATCCCCGCCGGCGGCCTGCTCTTCCGCGAGCGCGCGGGGATGGACGCGCTGGCGGTCGATACTCCCTACCTGGAGTCCGCGTCGCAGGCCTCGCTGACGGGAACCCGAAGCGGCGCGGGCGTCGCCGGCGCCGCCGCCGCGATGGAGGCGCTGTGGCCCGACGGCTACCGACGCGAGTACGAGCGCGCCGACGGACTCGCGGGCTGGTTCGCGGGCGAACTCCGGGAGCGCGGCTTCGACGTCGCCGACGTCGAACTCCCGATCGTCGTGGTCGACCTCTCCGCGAGGGCCTTCGATGCCCTGAGAGACCGCGGGTGGCGGCTCTCACGCACCGAATCCGGCCTCGTTCGGATCGTCGTGATGCCGCACGTGACCCGGGAGATGCTCCGCGAATTCCTGGCGGACCTCGACGGGACGAGATAGCGGCTCCCCGCCCCGACCGGCCGCTCCGAATCAGCGGGATTTTGGTGCCGCCGCAGAGAGTGGTCCCTATGAGCCACGAGGACTTTCCCACCGAGAAGCCGGCGGTGGTGACCTGCGGGCTGCCGTACGCCAACGGCGACCTGCACATCGGCCACCTCCGGACGTACGTCGGCGGCGACATCTACAGCCGCGCGCTGAAGCGACTCGGCCAGCAGACCGCGTTCGTCTCGGGGTCGGACATGCACGGGACGCCGGTCGCGGTCAACGCGGCCGAGGAGGGCGTCACGCCCGAGGAGTTCGCGCTCCGTCACCACGAGACCTACGAGGCGACGTTCCCGAAGTTCGACGTCGAGTTCGACAACTACGGGCACACCCACGACGCGACGAACGTCGAGACGACACAGGAAATCGTCAGCACGCTCGAGGCGGAGGGCTACGTCTACGAGAAGGAGATCCCCATCGCCTACGACCCCGACGCCGACCAGTGGCTCCCCGACAGGTTCGTCGAGGGCGCCTGCCCCTACTGCGGCGAGCACGCCCGCGGCGACGAGTGCGACGAGGGCTGCGGCCGCCACCTCGAACCCGGCGAGATCGAAGATCCCGTCTCGACGATCACGGGTAACCCAGCCGAATATCGAAACAGAGAGCACAAGTTCTTCGCCGTCTCCGACCTCCAGGAGTACCTCGGCGAGTTCATCGACCGCCTCGAGGGCACCTCGAACGCCCAGAACCAGCCCCGCGAGTGGATCGAGGGCGAACTCCAGGACTGGTGTATCACCCGCGATATGGACTGGGGCGTCGACTACCCCAGCGACGACGATCTGGTCCTCTACGTCTGGGTCGACGCGCCGATCGAGTACATCTCCTCGACGAAGCAGTACACCGAACGCGTCGGCTCCGACGTCTTCGACTGGGAGGAAGCCTGGCGGGGGACCGATACGAACGACGCCGGTCAGGCGGTCGACGGCGGCGAGATCGTCCACATCATCGGCCGCGACATCATCCAGCACCACACCGTGTTCTGGCCGGCGATGCTCCGCGGCGCGGGCTACGTCGAGCCCCGCGCGGTGATGGCCTCTGGGTTCATCACGCTCGAGGGCAAGGGCTTCTCGACCTCCCGGGACCGGGCCGTCTGGGCCGACGAGTACCTCGAGGAGGGCTTCCGCCCCGATCTGCTCCGCTACTACCTCGCGACCAACGGCGGGTTCCAGCAGGACGTCGACTTCTCGTGGGGGCGCTTCCGCGAGCGGGTGAACAACGAACTCGTCGGGACGGTCGGCAACTTCGTCTACCGCTCGCTGCTCTTCGCCGCCCGCGAGTTCGGCGGATCGCCCGACGTGGACCTCTCCGACGACGTCCGCGAACGGATCGAGACCGCTATCGAGGAGTTCCGGACGGGCGTCAACGACTACTCCGTCCGAGACATCGGCGAGGCCGGCGTCCGACTCGCCCAGTTCGGCAACGAGTACATCCAGCGCAACGAGCCCTGGAAGCTCGACGACGACGATCCCGAGAAGGCGCAGGTCATCCGCGACTGCGTCCAGATCGCGAAGGCCGTCGCCGTGCTCTTCGAGCCGGTCACGCCCGAGGCGGCCGAGAACCTCTGGGACGACCTCGGCGAGGCCGGCGACGTCCACTCCCTGGGCGTCGATGCCGCGCTCGACGATCCCGTAGGGGAGTTCGGCGAACCGACCGAGCTGTTCGAGAAGATCCCCGAGGAGCGCGTCGAGGAGCTGAACGAGAAGCTCGAAGCGCGGGTCGCCGCGGCGAGCGGGAGCGACGAAGGCGACGCCGACGCTGACGAAGGCGACGCCGACGCTGACGAAGTCGACGCGGGCGACGCCGACGAACTCGCAGGCGACGAGCCAGCCGCCGACTTGGAACCGATCGCCGACGAGCGCATCAGCTTCGACGACTTCCAGGAACTCGACATCCGCGTGGGCGAGATCGTCGCCGCCGAGGGGGTCGAGGGCGCGGACAAACTCGCGAAGCTGACCGTCGACATCGGCGTCGAGGAGCGACAGATCGTCGCGGGCATCAAACAGCTCCACGACGTCGATTCGCTGCCCGGCACGAAGATCGTCGTCGTCGCCAACTTGGAGAAGGCCGAACTGTTCGGCGTCGAGTCCAACGGGATGCTGCTCGCGGCGGGCGAGCAGGCCGACCTGCTCACGACGCACGGCGACGCCGAACCGGGTACGAAGATCCGATAACCGTAGGACCTGTCCGTCGATCGGTCCTCGCCGGATCAGAGACCTGCATCTCGGCCCCCGCCGCACCTATCGTCGGCCTTTTTAACTCGGTCCCGAGTAGGCATTGCTATGAGAAGAGCGAAGATCGTCTGCACGCTCGGCCCGGCGTCCGACGACGAGTCCACGATTCGGGCCCTCGTCGACGCCGGGATGAGCGTCGCCCGGCTCAACGCGAGCCACGGGACGCCGGACCACCGCCGGGAGGTGATCGACCGCATCCGCGCGGTCGACGACGTGACCGAGGAACCGCTGGCCGCGATGGTCGATCTCCAGGGGCCGGAGGTCAGGACCGCGCCGCTGGAGGAGCCGATCTTCCTCGAGACCGGAAGCGAAGTCCGGTTCGCGGAGGGCGAGGAGGCGACCCCCGAGACGGTCGGACTCTCGTACTCGATCACCGCCGCCCGGGCGGGGGATACGATCCTCCTCGACGACGGGCGGATCGAGGCCACGGTGCTCCGCGTCGACGACGACGGACTCGTCGCCCGGATCGACTCCGGCGGGAAACTGGGCGGGCGGAAGGGCGTCAACCTCCCGGGGGTCGACCTCGACATCGACCTCATCACCGAGCGCGACCGGACGGAACTCGAAGTCGCGGCCGAGACCGAGGCCGACTTCGTCGCCGCCTCCTTCGTCCGCGACGCCGAGGACGTCTACACGATCAGCGACGCGCTCGACGAACTCGGGGTGGACATCCCGGTCGTCGCGAAGATCGAGCGCGCCGGCGCGGTGGAGAACCTCGACGAGATCATCGACGCCGCCTACGGCGTGATGGTCGCTCGCGGGGACCTGGGCGTGGAAATGCCCCTGGAGGACGTCCCGATCATCCAGAAACGGATCATCCGCAAGTGCCACGCCACGGGCACGCCGGTCATCACGGCGACGGAGATGCTCGATTCGATGATTCACGCGCGGCGACCGACCCGCGCGGAGGCCTCCGACGTCGCCAACGCGGTGCTGGACGGTACCGACGCGGTGATGCTCTCCGGAGAGACCGCCATCGGCGACGATCCGGTCCGCGTCGTCGACACGATGGACCGCATCGTCCGGCAGGTCGAATCCAGCGACGAGTACGCCGAGGGGCGAGAGCAGCGCATCCCGACCGCCGACGGCGACTCCCGGACCGAGGCGCTCGCCCGCTCGGCGCGGTACCTCGCGCGCGACGTCGGCGCGAGCGCGATCGTCGCCGCCTCCGAGTCCGGCTACACCGCGCGGAAGACGGCGAAGTTCCGCCCCGGCGTTCCCGTCGTCGCGACGACCCCGAACGACCGCGTCCGCCGGCAACTCGCGCTCTCGTGGGGCGTCGTCCCGAAGTACTCGTCGTACCGCGACGGCATCGACGAGATGATGGAGGACGCCGTCGACGCCGCGCTCGACGCCGACGTCGCGCGTTCGGGCGACACGCTGGTCGTCCTCTCGGGAATGATGACCGAACTGGAGGACACGAACACGACGAATATGCTCAAACTCCACGTCGCCGCCGAGACCGTCGCCACCGGGCGGAAGGTCGTCGGCGGCCGCGTCGCCGGTCCGCTGGCCGTCGTCGACGACGGCGACCTCTCGGCGGTCCCCGACGGGGCGATCCTCTCGCTGCCCGCGCACTTCGAGGGCGAGTTCGAGGGCGATACCTCGAAGATCGCCGGCATCATCGACGCCCGTCCCGGGATGACGGGCTATCCGGCGCTCGTGGCGCGCGAACTCGGCATCCCGATGATCTCCGGCGCGCCCCTTCCGCGGTCGCTGGCGGACGGGACGACCCTGACCCTCCACGCCGAGCGGGGCGTCGTCTTCGAGGGCAACCTCATCCGATACGGTGATCGACGCGGAGCGAGCCCGTAGGTCGGGTTCCAGGCGGCAGGTCTTTTCGGGCGCGGGACGTACGACCGACGATGACTGATTCGCACGACGACCGACGGCGAACGGCGTCTGAGACTGACGCCGCCCGAAACGGCAGCGCGCCGCGGGCCGAGGTCGAGAGGGACCACGACGTCTCCCGGGCCGAGACCGGTGAGACCTCCCAACAGGAGAGCGCCCCCGGTGACAATCGCGACAGCGACGCCGACGGAGCCGACGCCGCGGTCGCGGTCGAGGACCTGGATCCGCGATTCCGCGAACCGATCGAGCCCGAGAGCCCGGCGGCGGAGAACGCGCTGTTCGTGTTCCTCGGCGTCCTCGGGACCGTCGGGTTGCTCGCGAGCGCCGTACTGCCCGGACTACTCTGACCGTCGGCGCGTCCGATCCTGCGTGTCTCCCCGACTCTCGGCCCGCCCGACTCCCAGTCTCCTACCGACCGTTCGGTTATCAGTTCTGATGGTTTGACCGCAGTGTTTTATGCCGATCGGGGGGTAGCTGAGAGGGAAAACCGTCTCGCCGATGTCTCACCCCGCCACTGTCACCGCTCGCGAAACAGCCGCCTTCCATCCCGCCGGGGACGCGACGCTAGCCTCCGGCATCGGCGCCGAATACGTCGCAGACGAGACGATCGCTTCCCGGATCCCGGAGTGCGAACGGAGTGATCACCCGTGATTCCGGAACTGGAGCCCGACGAGTTCGTCTCGTTCCTCGCCGACCTGTGGGAGGCCCGCGGTTGGGAGACGTCGGTCCGCGAACGGGCCGACGAGACACATTTCGTGATCGGCAAGCGCGGCGACGGCAAGCGCGGGATCATCTACGTCTTCCCGACGGCGACGGCGACGGTGACCGAACGGCACCTGAAGCAGTTCGTCGGCTTCTGTCGGAAGCGCGGCGTCGACGTCGCCGTCGTCGCGACGCAGGGCGCGTTCGCGGAGGGGGCCAGACGGATCGCCGGCCAGCGGAGCGTCCACTTGCTGAACCGCTCGGCGCTCGCGAACACGGTCGAGGAGGGCGGTTTCGAGGACGTTCTGGGGGCCTATACCGAGACGAGCGGCATCGACGCGGTCGTCGAACGACTGGAAGAACTCGGCGTTCCCGTGCCGGCCGCGCTCGTCGAGCGCGTCGCGGCCGTCGGGGCGGCGCTGGGTTCGATCCGCGAGCGGTTCGACCGCGGTGACGGCGGTGACGACGGAGTGTCCGACGCGGCCGGCGGGACCGATACCACGGATAGCTCCTCCGACGACGGGCCCACCGACTCGGGTTCGAGCCGTCTCGGCGCGCTCCGATCGCGTCTCGGCGGCCTTTCCGCCCGGTCGGTCCCCGCCGTGGTGATCCCGCTGGTCCTCGTCGTCGCGTTCGTCCTCGGTGCGACGATGGGACCGGCCGTCGGTCTCGGCAGTCCGCTCGCACTGGGTGGTAACGGCGGCACGGACGTTTCCGCAGTCTCGACGGCCGGCGCGAACGCGACGGTCGACGTCCGCTGGAACGCGAAGACGACCGGATCGTTGACGGTCAACGGGACGACGTACGACGCGCCGGACGAACAGCAGTTCCTCCTGGTGCGGATGAACGTCACTAACAGGGAGGCAGAGCCGACGCAGTTCGGCCAGTCCGCTCTGGCCGTCGACGTCGCCGGCGACCGGTACGCCCACCAGCCGCTGGACGGCGTGACCGGATTCCCGAGCGCCGGTCTGTTCGCCCCGGAGGAGACCCGCGAGGTCTGGACGGTGTTCGCCATCCCCGAGAACGGGACGAGCGCGACGCTCCTGACGACCGACGAGACGGGCGTGCGGTTCGTCCACGACACCTCGTTGACGCCGGAAGCGACCGTCGAGTCCGAGAACGAGTGACCGCCGATCCGCGGCCTGCCTGCGCCGAACGGGGATCAACAGGAACGTAATTTTTTACCACCGACGGTCCTCGGGAGTGATACACGTGCTCTCCGCCTTCCCGTGGTTGGCGGCCGCGTCGTTGGCCTCGGGAATCGTTTCGCTGGGGTTTATGCGGTACCTCTGGCCGTACCGGAACCGACTCGGCGGCCGGTTCTTCCTCGCCACGATCGGGTGTGAGGCGCTCTGGTCGCTCTCGTACGGACTCGCCCTGTTCGTGTTCGACCCGGCACTGCGTGAGGCCTTCGAGGTGCCGATCTGGATCGCCATCAACTTCATCGGGGTGTTCTTCCTCGCGTTCGCGCTGGAGTACACCGGCCGGGGACACATTCTCCGGTCGAAGGTGATGGGCGGCGTCGTCGCCCTGCAGGCGCTCCACACCCTCGTCGTCGTCACCAACCCGCTGCACCGCATCGCGTGGAGCGACTACACCGTCGAACCGACCCACGGACTCGCGACCGTCGTCTACGCGCACCAGCCGTGGCTGTTCGTCAACGCCGCCGGCTTCGTCCTGATGATCGCGGTCGCCTCGTTCCTGCTGGCGGACACGGTGTTCAGCTACGGGCCGCTGTACCGGACCCAGGCGGCGGCCATCGCCGTCTCGCCGATCTTCCCGGGACTGCCGTTCCTGCTCTGGCTGGCCGAGGTCGGCCCGATGCCGCCGCTGAATCTCACGCCGCTGCTCTTTCCGGTCCACCTGGCGTTCGATATGTACGCGTTCTTCTCCCGGGATCTGTTCGAGATGGTGCCCGCGGCCCGGCGCGTCGCCGACCGCGCCGCCATCGACAACCTCGGCTCCGCGGTCGTCATCGTCGACAGCGGCCGACGGATCATCGAGTGCAACGACGAGGCGAGCCGGCTGCTCGGCACCTCTCGGGACGACGCGCTCGGTCGGCGGTTCGAGACCTGTTTCGACGACGTCGACCTCGACGGCGATAACGAGCCGATCACCCGACGGCGAGGGGGCAGAAAGCGGACGTACGCCGTCGCGACGTCGCCGCTCACGGGCTCCGCCGGTGCCGCCGTCGGCGACACCATCGTCTTTCAGGACATCACCGAGGAGCGGCGGCGCGAACAGCGCCTCGCCGTCCTCAACAGGGTGCTTCGGCACAACCTCCGGAACGACCTGAACGTCGTCACCGGATACCTGGAGATGGCCGAAGAGCGCGTCGACGACGAGGACGTCCGGGAGATGCTCGACGTCGCCGCCGAGAACACCGCGGGGGTCGTCGAACTGGGAGAGAAGGCCCGCCACATCGAGCGGGCCCTGGACGCGGATGTGGACGACCCCGACACCGTCGAACTGCGACCGCTCCTCGACGAGATCGCCGAGGACCTCTCGGGTGCGGAACCGGACGCCGAGGTCGTCGTCGACGTCGGCGGCGACGCGACGCTCCGGGCGACGCCGTCGCTCCTGGAGACCGTCTTCGAGAACCTGCTGGAGAACGCGCTCGAACACGACCCCTCTGACGCCCCGCGGGTGACCGTCCGGGTCGCGGACGTCGAGACGGAACCGGGATTCCTCGCGGTCGAAGTCGCGGACGACGGCCCGGGGATCCCCGAGCACGAACTCGCCGTCCTCGACGAGACCGAGGAGACGGCCCTCGAACACGGGAGCGGACTGGGGCTGTGGATCGTCAAGTGGGGCGTCGACTCCCTCGGCGGTACCGTCGATTTCGAGGTCACGGAGTCGGGGACGCGCGTGGTTCTGAAACTTCCGGCAGCGTCCGAGGCGGCCGCCTCTCACGGCGAAGCGGGCCACGAAGCGTAACAACCCTTAATCGTCCGCCAGACCTACGGCGCGTATGCTCGAAAGTGCGCTCTCGACCGCCCTGCAGCTCTCGATCCCGCCGGAGACGCTGCCGTTGCTGCTCGTCGTCGCCGGGATCGGACTCAGCGTCCTCGAAGCGTTCGCACCGGGCGCGCACTTCGTCGTGCTCGGCGTGGCGCTGTTGGCCGCCGGGCTCGTCGGGCTCGTTTTGGGGCCGCTGGCGTCCCCGATCGTCCTCGGCGTCCTCGTCCTCGTCTTCGGGGCGCTATCGCTCTACGGCTACCGCGAACTCGACATCTACGGCGGGAAGGGATCCGGTCAGACGAGCGACTCGGCGAGCCTCCGCGGGCGGACCGGCCGGGTCACGGAGCGCGTCACGCCCACCGACGGCGAAGTGAAACTCGACGACGGCGGCTTCAATCCGTTCTACTCCGCTCGGTCGGTCGACGGCGAACTCGCGGAGGGGACCGAGGTCGTCGTGATCGACCCCGGCGGCGGCAACGTCGTCACCGTCGAGTCGCTGTCGACGAACTACGACGAGATCGACCGCGAACTCGACCGCGGCCGGGACGAGGAGATCGAACGGAGGGACGACGCGGGGACGGAACGGGGGGACGACGAGGAAATCGAACGGGACGACGAACGCGAGACCGGGGATGGCGGCGAGCGGGACATCGAATCCGAGACGGAGCGCACCTGACAAACCGCCGGACGCCGGCGTCGAACGCGAGCGTTCTTGCACAACATCTATCATACCGCCACCGGCTTCTGCACATATGTCCGAACACGTCAGCCGCCGAAGATTCCTCCAGGGTGCCTCGCTGGGCGCTATCGGCGGCGTCAGTGGCTGTTTACGGCTGACTGAGTCCACGGCTGATACTCCGGCCTCCCGATCGGCGGACGCCCCCGACACCGGGGCCGCTCCCGACGCGGGGACGGCCGCGCAGCGCGAGACGTCGTCCTCGTCGTCGTTCATCGCTCGGGAGAGCTGGACGCTGGACAAATTCGGCAGCGACATCGTGACGTACGACGGGACCTTCTACCTCTCGACGTGGGTCTCGAAACAGATTCTCGCCGTGCAGCCCGACGGAACGATCGAGTGGGAGACCGACCAGCTCGGGAAGTTCAAGCGCGACTCGTTGTCGGTGACCGAGTCGACGATTTTCGGATGCGGGTACGGCGGGCAGCTCACCGCGGTCGAGCGGTCGAGCGGGACGCCGCTGTGGAACTTCACGGGCGGGAAATACGATTCCTGGAGTACGAAGCCGCTCGTCACGGACCAGTACGTCATCTGCGCCAACTGGGGTGATACGGCCGAGACCGACGACGACTACGTCGTGTACGTCCTCGACCGCGGGTCCGGCGAGGTGGTCGACACCATCGAGTACACGGGGCTCAGATCCCGTATCGAATCGGTCGGACGAATCGGGGGGAACTTCTACGTCGGTACGTCCAACTTCCTCGACCTCTACGCGCTCGATACGCGGTCGGAAGTCGCCTCGCACGACGAACACCTGTACGGGACTGGCTACGTTCGCGACGGCGACCTCTTCGTCGCCACCGACGACAACGTCTACCGCTACCGCCTCACCGGGTCGACGCACGAGCTGCTCTGGGGGACCACCCTCCGCGGTTCGGTCGGCGACCTGCTCTTCACCCCCGACGGGATACTCGCCAACGGGGAAGCGGGGATCTTCAACGTGAGCTACGACGGCGAGCAGCAGTGGTGGGGGAAGATGGACGCGTACACCGACCGACCTGCGGTCGTCGAAAACCACGTCTTCGCCCTCGACAACTATCACCAGCTGCGCGTGTTCGATCTCGGCTCCGGCGACCGCCTCTCTGAGGCCACGCTCCCGTCGGAAGGACTGCCACTCGCACCGCTCGCGAGCGTCGACCGAACGCTTCTGGTCGGGCTCGAACCGCTGATCGCGTACGACGTCCCGTAGCTGTCGTCTGGTCGCAACCGCGGCGTTAGTTCCTCGGGCCAACGCTTATGAACGCGACACACCAAACCTCGGTATGGCATTTGGTCCCGTTTCGCTGCAGACAGGCATCGGTATCCCGACGGTCGGGATCCTCGTGCTCCTCCTCGCGATCGTCACCGTCTACCAGATGGTCGAGATCGTCGACGCCTACGAGAAGAAGGCGCTGACGGTCTTCGGGGAGTACCGGAAGCTCCTGGAGCCGGGTATCAACTTCATCCCACCGTTCGTCTCGCGGACGTACCCGTTCGATATGCGGACGCAGACGCTCGACGTCCCGCGGCAGGAGGCGATCACGCGCGACAACTCGCCGGTGACCGCCGACGCCGTGGTCTACATCAAGGTGATGGACGCGAAGAAGGCGTTCCTCGAAGTCGACGACTACAAGCGCGCCGTCTCGAACCTCGCGCAGACGACGTTGCGGGCCGTCATCGGCGACATGGAACTCGACGACACGCTCAACAAACGGCAGGAGATCAACGGCCGGATCCGTCGCGAACTCGACGAACCCACAGACGAGTGGGGCGTCCGCGTCGAGAGCGTCGAGGTCCGGGAAGTGAACCCGTCCCAGGACGTCCAGCAGGCGATGGAGCAGCAGACGTCCGCCGAGCGCCGCCGGCGCGCGATGATCCTCGAAGCGCAGGGCGAACGGCGCTCCGCGGTCGAGCAGGCCGAGGGTGAGAAGCAGTCGAACATCATCCGCGCGCAGGGCGAAAAGCAGAGTCAGATCCTCGAAGCGCAGGGTGACGCCATCTCGACGGTTCTCCGCGCGAAGTCCGCCGAATCGATGGGCGAACGCGCGATCATCGAGAAGGGGATGGAGAGCCTCGAGACGATCGGACAGGGCGAGTCGACGACGTTCGTGCTCCCGCAGGAGCTCACCAGCCTCCTCGGCCGCTACGGCCGCCAGCTGACCGACTCCGACGTGCAGGAGTCCGCCGGCCTCGACAGTCTCGAATTCGACTCGGAGACCCGAGAACTCCTCGGCCTCGACGACATCGAGGAGATCCTCGGCCAGATCGACCAGGCGACGGAGATGGACGTCGAGGAACTCGAACAGGAGGCCGAGGCGATCAAGCAGGGCGGCGGCACGGACATCAAGAGCCCCGACGAGGTGATCAGTGAGGCGGACGGTGCCTCGTTCACGGAGCCTGACGAGGTCGTCGGCGACGCCGAGGCGGAAACGACGACTGACGCCGGCTCCGACTCGGACGACGGCGGAGACGGCCAGGAGGATTCCGACCCCGCCGTCGAGACCGAGCGCGAGTAAGTGTAAATCGTCTCACAGTCCTCTGCGATACCGTTCTGAAGCGCGTTGGTCGATTTTCTCGATCCATTGACCCGAACGAAGCGCTTTTGACCGCGTCGCACCGTACTACGCACGAACTCGAATGGCGGACCGCGAAATCGACGAGGAGAAACGGACGACGCTGCGGCGCTTCGCTGCCCTGGGGGCCGCCTCGCCGCTCGCGGGACTCGGGGCCAGTGGGAGCGCCGAGGCCGCCGAGACGACGAGCGACGCCCGGGACGCCATCGTCGGCTACGTCGCGTCGACGCCGGGCGCACACTTCTCGAAGATTCGCGACGACCTCAGCCTCGGGACCGGGGAGACCCAGCACCACCTCCGCCGCCTCGTCGACGACGATACCCTCGTCTTCCAGCGGGACGGCGACTACAAACGGTTCTTCCCGGCCGGGCGGTTCTCGGCGTTCGAACGAACCGCGCTGGGCTACCTTCGACGACGGACGCCGCGAGGGATGCTCGTCGAACTCCTCCGAACCCCGGGACGGACCGGCTCGGAACTCGCCGACCATCTCGACGTCTCGCGGGCGACCGTGAGCGGGTACGTGAGCGAACTCGACGAGGCCGGCCTGCTCTCGCGGGACGGCGCGTACGCGGTCGAGCGGCCCGAAACAGTCATCACGCTCGTGATCCGGTACGCCGATTCGTTCGGCCCCGAAGCGGTCGAACTGGCCGCCGAGGCCGATTCGCTACTCCAGTACGATCCATAAGGCGGTAGCAGCACTCCGGTCCGTCTCAGATACAGGACTTCAGCCCTGTGCGGTCCCGGTTCCCTGAGCCGACTGTGCTCGTTCTTCGACATCCGCCTTCGGGACGAGCGCACTAACGGCGTCGGCGTTCAGAATTCCCAAAATCCCACCGGCATCGCCGGTCACGATCACCGCGCCGAACGATCGGTACTCGGTTTCGACGGTGACGCCCTCGGCCTCCGCGGCGGTGTCGCCGAGCGCGGTCATCGCCTCGTCGAGGTACTCCTGCTGGAGCGTCGCCAGTTCCTCTTGGGCCTCCTCCTGGGAGATGTTGCCGCTCTGGAGCTCCGATCGGAGTCGGGTCTGTTCCTCCTGGATCGCTTCCTGATCGACCGCCGCGATCGCGGCGACGCCGTCAGCGCCCGCCTCGGAGTCCGAGCCCACCTGCTCGTCAGCGCCGCCGTCGCCGCTGAGGTCGAGTTGGTCCGTGCATCCGGCGAGCAGTGTCGCTCCGCCGACGCTTATGCCTTCGAGAAGTCGCCGTCGCTTCGTCAGAGTCGGATCGTCCATCGGTGTCTGGAGTTGCTTCCCCGGACGGATAACGACTGTCGTTCGCCGCCCCTCGTCGCAGGGTCGGGATGCTCACGACCGCTACGCCCGACCGGTACCCATTCAATCGCCGACCGGACGGCCGTTACCCGCCGTTCGCTACGTACTCTCTGGACCCCGACCTTCGGCCCCGAGACGCGCTCCGCCCCTCGCGACTATCGCGTCACTTTCCAGGTCGTCCCCGACGAGTAGCCCCACTTCTCGACGGTGAGATCGACGTCGCCGTCCAGCAGTGCACGCATATTCGCGCCGACTTCCTTCGCAGACAACCCGAGTTCCTCGGCGATGAGTCGCGATTTGAAGTACGTCCGCTCGTCGGCGTTCGCCCGGAGGTACTGGAGGATCCGGCGCTGTTTGTCGCTGAGATTCGGTGCAGCCGTCGAGGTGGCGGTCGCGCTCATACACCTGTCCACGGGAGGGCGCCCTATGTTCGGTTTGGTACGGCAGGTTAACACCGCGCGGTGATTCGATTTTCGGCACACAGAACCGGTATTCGACCTCGTGGGTTCGGCTGGAGGTACGGTCGTCTAACCGAAGCGGCCGGCTTCACGCGTATCGAGACAGAAAGTTCATACTTGCCGGAGGGCCAGAGTTGAGTAATGGCTGATCCCCGAAGCGGCGGTGGTGGTGATCCTTCGGAACCTGCCGGCGCCGAGAGCGGTGGGAGTCGTGCGGAGGGCGTCGACGGGGAGACCACAGATCGGGACGTGGCGGTGAGCGTCGTCCTCCCGGCCTACAACGAGGCCGACACGATCGAGGCGACGGTCGCGACGACGCTCGGAACCCTCGCCGCGTTCCTCGATCCGGGGACCTTCGAGGTGGTCGTCGCCGAGGACGGCTGCGACGATCGGACGCCGGAGATCGCGGACCGACTGGCGGCCGAGGACACCCGCGTCCGACACTTCCACAGCGACGAGCGGCTCGGCCGGGGCGGAGCACTGGAGCGGGCGTTCGAGGCCGCCCGCGGCGACACCCTCGTCTACTTCGACACCGACCTGGCGACGGATATGCGACACCTCGAAGAACTGGTCGAACGCGTCCGCTCTGGAGGGGTCGACGTCGCCACCGGATCACGTTGGATGCCCGGGAACGTCGCCGACAGACCCACGAAACGCGGCATCCCGAGCCGCGCTTACAACGGGCTCGTACGCACGTTCCTCCGCTCGGACCTCCGCGATCACCAGTGCGGGTTCAAGGCGTTCAGCCGAGAGGCGTTCGAGGCGCTCCGAGACGACGTCGGCGACAACCACTGGTTCTGGGACACCGAGATGCTCGTCCGCGCACAGCGCGCCGGTTACGAGGTGGCGGAGTTCCCCGTCGACTGGGAGCCGAAGGGCGACACGAAGGTCGACCTCGTCCGCGACGTCCTCGGGATGGGGAGTCAGATCCTCCGCACGTGGTGGCAGTTGTCCGTCCGCCCGCGGCTCTCGAAGCGCGTCGGCCTCGTTGCCGGGGCGGGGCTGGCCGTCCTCGCGTTAGTGTTGATGACGCAGTACATCGACTTCGGGACGGTCCTCTCCGAGATGCGGGCGGCCGATCCGGTCCTCGTGGGCGCGGCGACGCTCGTGTACCTCCTCTCGTGGCCGTTCCGCGGGCTCCGCTACCGCGACATCCTCGCGGAACTCGGCTACCACGAGCGCGTCGACTTCCTGACGGGCGCGGTGTTCATCAGCCAGACCGGGAACCTGGTGTTCCCCGCCCGCGCCGGCGACCTCATCCGCGCGTACGTGGTCAAGGCTCGGCGGGCCATCCCGTACCCATCGGGATTCGCGTCGCTGGCGGCCGAGCGGGTGTTCGACCTGCTCACCATCGCGTCGATGGCCGGCGTCGTCCTCATCGGCTACACCGTCACCGGACAGACCGCCGAACTCGCCCGGGCGATCGTCGGCGCGGAGGGTGCCGGGCGCGTGGCGGTCGTCGTCGCCCTCGGCGTCAGTCTCGCCGCCATCGCCGCGGTCGGCGCCATCGCGCTCTCCGCGCGGAGCGACCGCGACTACGTCACGGAGGCGGTCCACCGGGTGAGCACGGACTCGTACGCCGACTTCGTCGCCGGCGTGATCGGGCGGTTCGTCGGCGACCTCCAGACGGTCGCCGGCACGCGCCGGGGCTTCGCTCGCGTCGGCGCGACGAGCGTCCTGATCTGGACGCTGGACGTGGTGACGGCGCTGCTCGTCCTCGCGGCGTTCGCGCCGGGGCTGCCGGGAATCGAACTGATCGCGGTGAGCTTCTTCGCGGTCAGCGTCGGCAACCTCGCGAAAGTGCTGCCGCTGTCGCCGGGCGGGATCGGCCTCTACGAGGGCGCGTTCACGCTTCTCGTGGTCGCGCTGACGCCGCTGGGGCCGGAGCTCGCCCTGGGCGCGGCCGTCCTCGACCACGCCGTGAAGAACGTCGTCACCGTCGTCGGCGGCTACGCCTCGATGCTCGGCCTCAACGTCTCGTTGACGACCGCCGTCGAGGAGACTCGCGAGGTCCGCGGGACGGCGGACGAGTCGCCGAAAGTCGACTGAACAGCGACCGCAGACGTTCAGTACAGGTCGCTCAGGAACGGCGACGCGGCGGCCGCGACGGCGGCGTCGAGCGCGTCCGTCCGGGTCAGTCGCCCGTCGGTGAACGCACCCGCGGCCCCCTGGTTCTCGGCCACGTTCGACTCGCCGAGGACGTCGTCCATCACCGGTCCCAACTCCTCGCCGTCGCGGACTCGCGCGGCGATGGCAGTCGGGAGCGGCAGGCTCGGACCGGCACCGACGCCCCAGCGGTCGCCGTCGGTGACGGCGGACCACATCACGAGGTATAACTCCGCGTCCGCCGCTCTCGCTTCGACGCCACCGGATCCGGTCGCCGGCCCTCCGACGCTCGCGACGCCGCCCTCGATCCCGACGCCGAGGTCGTAGGCGCCGGCTCCGAGCGCCGCCGCAGCCCTGTTGCGTGCTCCCTGTCGCGTCTCCTCGTGGCCCATCGGCTGTTCCGAAACCCCCGAGGAGACCGGTTCGGCGACCACCTCGTCGTCGGGGAAGACGCGGACGGTCGCCTCGCGCTTCACCGGGTTCCCGCTGCCGACTGCGATTCGCATACTGGGGAGTCGACGGACACGGACGTTACGTGTGTCGCTTTCGGCGGGAAGTCGAGCTTGCGCTCCCATAGTCCGTTGGCGAACAGTCGGTACCCGACGTCTGACGGTAGTCTTCCCGTCCCCGTTCCCGCGCCGGTGTACCGAGCGATCGCTGTCCGGCGCGGGGCCGCTCTCAGGTCACGGGCCCTCTGGCCTCGCCATCTGAGATAAACGTACGCTCGACTGCGGGGTCGTACCTGATCAGACTCGTCGACGTGTCGGCGGCTCAGGAAGCGTCGTCAAACAACTCGGCCAACGTCTCGATACCGTCGATAAGCGTCGGACTCGGTTGATTCAGCAGGTCGTCGTCGAGGACGTGAACAGCGGCGTCGATATCCCAGTCGCGCTCTTCGATGAGGTCGGGAGCGACGCGGTCGCCGCGGCCGCAGTGGTGGACGACGACGTGATCCGGGTCCGCGGCTTCGATGCGCTCGCGGGCGATTTCGTGGGAGCGCCCGCCGGGGTCGCAGAACGGGTACCGGCCGCCGGCGGCCTCGACTGCCTCGGGGACCCAGTTGCCGGCGGCCATCGGCGGATCGCCCCACTCCTCGCAGTAGACGACGGGGCGCGGGTTCTCTTCACCGCTGCCGCTCTCGGCTCGCACGGAGCGACGGCCTTCGGCGCGCTCTCGGACCGCGGCGAGTCGCTCTCGCGCGTCAGCGACGAGTCGGTCGCCAGCCTCGGGCCACCCCACCGCGCGGGCGAGCGTCGCGAAGGAGCCGAGGACGTCTTCGAGCGTCGCCGGTTCGACGTGACAGACGTCGTAGCCGCGCTCCCGGAGGTCGTCGCGGATCTCCACCTGGAGGGCGTCGGCCGTGCAGACCAGGTCGGGGTCGAGGTCGGCCAGCCGGTCGTAGTCGGGGTTCAGCCAGCCGCCGACGACCGGGCGGTCGAGCGTGCAGTGGGCCGTCACCCCCACGACGGCGTCGCCGACGCCCATCGCCGACAGCGTGGCGGTCGCGCTGGGTGCGAGCGAGACGACGCGCTCGACGGGGGCGGCGTCGACGCGCTCGGAGCGGGCCGAATCCGCCCCAGCGAGGCTGCCGCCGGTGTCGGCTGTCCTGGACGAATCCATACCGGGTATCTCGTCGTCGGGCGCAAATGCGTTGCGGAGGCGCCGACGGTCGGAGTCGCCCCATCGCGGCCGCAGCGATCGAGTTGCGGGTGGCGAGTGTCCACTGACTCCAACTCGTATATAAATCATCACGGTCGTTTTCGATGGATCGCTCGGTTCGGGGTTGTGCGTTCGATCCGGGCGATCGATTCCGATCCCTTTTTATATTCTCCGTCGGTGGAGTTGGTACGGACCGCACCGGGCCTCTCTTACGCGTATCTGTGGCCCGGCGCATTCGTCGCTATACCGATGAGCGAGAAGAGTACTTACACTCGCGTGAACGCGAGAACGAGAGACGAGTCGCAAACGAACGAGGGCCGAGACGGCGACTCGGCCGGTCAGCGGTGGGTTCGACCCGGAGAGGAAGAAGAGGAGACCGAATCCGAGCAGGCCGACGAAGAGCTGTCCTGCCCCGAGTGCGGTGGCAACGTCGTCGTCGACGACGAGCACGGCGAGACCGTCTGTGACGACTGCGGACTGGTGATCACCGAGGACTCCGTCGACCGCGGCCCCGAGTGGCGCGCGTTCGACGCCAAGGAGAAGGACCAGAAGTCCCGCGTCGGCGCCCCGACGACGAACACGATGCACGACAAGGGGCTGTCGACGAACATCGACTGGCGCGACCGCGACGCCTACGGCAACTCGCTGTCGTCGAACCAGCGCCAGAAGATGCAGCGCCTCCGCAAGTGGAACGAGCGCTTCCGGACGCGCGACTCGAAGGAGCGCAACCTCAAGCAGGCGCTCGGCGAGATCGACCGGATGGCCTCCGCGCTCGGCCTCCCCGAGAACGTCCGCGAGACGGCCTCGGTCATCTACCGCCGCGCGCTCGACGAGGACCTGCTCCCCGGCCGCTCCATCGAGGGCGTCGCCACCTCGTGCGTCTACGCCGCCGCGCGGATGGCCGGCGTCCCCCGATCGCTCGACGAGATCGCGGAGGTCTCGCGCGTCCCCAAGAGCGAGGTCGCGCGCACGTACCGATACATCGCCCGCGAGCTTTCGCTGGAGGTCAAACCCGCAGACCCCGAGCAGTACGTGCCGCGGTTCGCCTCCGAACTCGGCCTCTCCGACGAGGCCAAACTCCGCGCGCGCCAGCTGCTGAAGAACGCCAAGGAGAAGGGCGTCCACTCCGGGAAGTCGCCGGTCGGTCTCGCCGCTGCCGCAGTGTACGCCGCGGCGCTTCTCACCAACGAGAAGACGACGCAGGCCGCCGTCAGCGACGTCGCCGACATCTCCGAAGTCACGATTCGCAACCGTTACCACGAACTGCTCGAAGCCGAAGAGAGCATCGGCCTGGCGTAAGCGCTCCGCCCCCCGGGACGGATTCGGATCGTCGATCTGCCAACATATTTTGTGGCCGAATCGTCGCGTCGAGCGCGCCGATTCCCGTGCGTTTATAAATCACGGCGACCTCGATCCGGAGTATGACCGGAACGCGACGCCGCGCGTTGATCGCGACACTCGTCGCCGTTCTCGGCGCAAGCCTCGGCGTCGCCGGCGCGGGACACCTCTACCTCCGCCGCTGGCGACGCGCCGCCGCCTGGTTCTCCTTCGTCGTCGGCGCGGCGCTCGTGCTCCTCTGGGCGTTCGTCGACCCCTCGACGCTGAACCTCGCCGACCCGGCCGCCGTCGCGTCGGTCGATCCCGGGTCGCTCCCGGTGGCCGTCACCGCTCCGCTGTTCGGACTCCTTCTGGTCAGCGCGGTCGACGCCTACCGCCTCGCCGTCGCGGGTCCGCAGCTGACGGACGAACCGCAGTGTCCGAACTGCGGCGGGGAACTGGACCCCGACATCGACTTCTGCCCGTGGTGTACGATCGAACTCGAGTGGGAGCGACCGGGCGAAGAGCGGTGAACGCGAGTAGCGTTTGCGACTCCACACTCGAAACGCCCGCTTGAGTGCGTTCGGGTACGATACGGGAGTGACGGGAAGCGGCCGAATGGGTGAAAATATTATATTATTCTATACACACCTCTCTAAATTACAAATCAGTGCCATTTTGGTCCCGATAACTGGAAGATGAATCTTGTGAGAATGTGGGTAACCCGAGTGTTCTATCCCTTCCGATCAGAAATACCGTTATATGAATCGTACCTCTGAACGTTTTTTCCGCTTCTCGGTAGTGAGTTCGCCGTTGAACGACCCCTGGAAACGTCCAGTACGTGATCGGGGAAATCATAGTAGCGTTTGCACGTCTCCGCTCGTGCGATCGCACGACGTCGTGCGGTCGGATACGCGGTCCGTTGCAAACGCTACGATATGAGTGCGACAGAGAGGGTAAACAGAGAGCAGCGCACCGAAGAGCCCACCGATGTCGAGGGATCAGCCCCGGACGCCCTCGGAAGAACGACGCGTCGGAACGGCTCGAGCCTCTCGAAAGACGAGACATTCGACTTACTGAAGAACAGCCGCCGCCGCGGCGTCATTCGGTATCTCCACGACCACGGTGGATCCGCGGTCTTGAGCGACGTCGCCGAACACATCGCGGCCGAGGAGAACGGCGTCACCGTCAGAGAGCTCTCGTCCGATCAGCGAAAACGCGTGTACATCGGCCTCTACCAGAGTCACCTTCCGAAACTCGATTCGGCGGGCGTCATCGAGTACGACAAGAATCGCGGAACGATCGAACGCCAGGATTCGCTGACGCAACTGGAGGAGTATCTGGATATAGAGGGACAGGAAACCGAAGGAGGTGCCGATCGAAACGGCGCAGTCCTCGCGGTCGCCGCGTGCGTCGTCGGTCTCGTTACCCTCGGAGTTCTCGGGATCGGCGGACTCTCAGCGATCCCCGCGGCGGGGTGGACGCTCGTCAGCGTCGTCGGAATCATCGCGATCGTCGGCCTCCAGTACCGGAATCGAACGGTTGATCCGGATTAAGCCACGCTATCGAGATTCTTGACGTAGTCTTTTTCGATGGTGATCCAGCGTGTCGTGGTCTCGTTCTGCGGATCGAAAACCGTTATTTCGGTCGGAGAGTCCTCGTCGTCGAGCGCCCACGAAAGCCTGAATTCGGAGAGTTCTGCGGTGCGGGATTTGCGGTTGCTTGTAGACATAATGGTAGCAGAGATCGGGTTATTCCGGGGATACGCGCTGAACGGCCGGAGAGCGCTTTCGCCGGCCAGTCGCCGCCTGCTATCCGATCAGGATCTGGGGCGGGGACGGTGTTCCATCACCGGCCGTACGTCGACCGGCGGGTAGGGGCTTCGTCGATACTCGCTCAGAGCGGGTACGAAGACGATCGAACGGCTTCCCAATCAAGCAACCACATTTTCACGCCGCGCAGTGTACTGATTAATGTGGTGACGCGTTCTGTGAGCCGTACGCCTGTGCAGTATGTCGAGGCCCCGAGGTCGCGCATATCCACACACAGTTACGTCTGACAGCGTCACTCTCCGGCGAGCGTACCACCTCTCCCTCCGCTATCCACGGCGTTGAGACGCTCTATTACGGGGTCGAGGGACAGTCCCGTATGCGAGTCCGCACTCAGACGATCGCACGACCGGGTGGGATCAATCTCGAACGCCACCTTACCGCGGTCCGTATGCCGGTGGCGAACGGGTCACGTTCAGGACCATCGTTGGCGTGTAGGTTCCCCGGGGTGGAATCTGTTCACTCGGTTACTCGTAACATCGTTTCAGTCGGAAATTCGGCGGCACTATCCTCCTATCGGTTCGATACAGTACGAAAGAGATGATTGATCCGAATCGTAATTCTGCGGTGTCGGAGCTGAATTCTGACGGGACAGAGATCGACGCACTACTCGAACGGATCGGACGGTGTGTCACGGACATCAGCGTCGGATTCGAGCGATGGGACGATCCCTACGCTCGCGGACCGGGCCTCTATTTCGTCGTCGAACGCGGCTCCGTGGGCGGATTTTCGGCTTCGATGGGGTCGAACCGCTGGCCGGTCGAAGACTGTCCGAGTGTCTTCGCCGAGACCGAGACGTTCCTCGAGACCGCACAGCGTGTTGCGCTTTCCTGCGACGGCGCAGTTGTCGTTCACGAGGACGGGACGATAGAGGAGGAGATGGTCCGACTCGCGCAACTATCCACGGTCGAATCCGGCCAGGGCGACGGTCTCCCCTACGCGGGGTGGATGGGGGCTCGCCACATGAGTGCGCTGGAGACCTCGACCCGGAACGCAGTGATCGCGGCGGTCACACTCAGCGAAGAGGACGGGCGAGTGACGGTCTTCACGGACGGCTCGTTCGAGGATACCCCCGCGACGCGCTGGGTGATCAACTGAGGCGATTCCGGCCGCTACGCACCCGTCGGGAACGCTACTATAGCTGACTGATCGGCGTTCGCACCGGTTTCGCTACACTCCACGCTGATTCCGCCACCTGAGCGACAGTGCTCGTGTCTCGGTGCTCCGAGCGGCACCTCGACTATGGTCCCGGGCGCTGCTGGACTGCTGGCCCTTGCAGGCGCTCCGCGCTCGTGCAGCTCATCAGGACACAAAACGCACTGAGCCGTTGGCTTCCACCTCGACTATCCGAGAACGACCCTTAGGTCTTTTTTGATAATTCGGGTGAAAAAGATATGTGGTTTACTCGATGGGCCCACAACAAGAGAGTATGGAGTATGATATCGAAGTCGGCGAGTCGGTGAGTTCGGCTGTGATCCGTGGGGTGAGCGCGCTACGGGGATCCGATCCCCGTACGGTCCGCCCGCTGGCGGAGGTTCTCGACCCGGAAGCGCTGGACGCGCTTTTCGACGCGCGGGCGGACGATGCCGCTCGGGTCGGCGGACGTGTCTCGTTCGTGTACAACCACTGTCGCGTCACCGTCGATAACGGCGAGTATCTCACCGTGCAACTGCTCGAAACCGCACCACGGATCACTCGCGACTGTAACGGTTCTCTGTGACGAATGCAAGATAGTTGCGACCCCAGGGTCGCGACAGTCTTCACAGACGAACAGCCGACGGTATGAGCGTTCGGACAACGGGCTATCGGGGGCTAGCCGAGAAACACCCGCTTCGGGAGCTACGAGATGGGATCGTGTGGGCTGATCAGTCCCTGGGCCATGAGCCGTCGAGCGATCACGACCAGGCCGTTCCCGAACCCCTCGCCGAAGATCGCCTGTTCTACTTTCGTGTCTGGCACGATCGAACTCACGAGAATCGTCGAGCGGTCGACCAGGAGGAGTCGACCGATCGCCGTCTCGTCCGCCTCGGCGTTCTCGCCGTGTAACCACTCGAGACCGGAAATAAACGTCGTGGCGTTCGGCACGGCCGCGCGCAGTTCTTCCTCTAGCGATTCGTTTACCGCCCCGAGCAAGAGATCGATGCCGTTCTCGACCTCTTGGAGGGTATCAACGAGATCGTCGGTCAGCAGCGACTCGTCGCCGATGACGAGCACGATCTCGTCGGTCGTCGTCTCGATGAGGTCTTCCGTCCGGTTCTCGATCCCGTCTTGCCCGGACATCGCCCACACCTGCTGGATGGGCTCTTCGTCGTCCTCGTCGACGATTTCGACCGTTTCGAGGGCGTCGTGAAGGCGTTCCACCCGATCCTCGTACTGATCGCGGAGCGTTTCGGTGGCCTCGTCGAGAGAGACGGCGCGAAACCGCTGTGGACTCGAATGCTGAATTTCGACCAGACCCTGTGCTTCCAGTACCCGAATCGCGTCGTACACCCGCGTTCGGGGAACTTCGGTTAACTCGCTGAGCTTCTTCGCCGTCCCCGTCTCTAACCGGGTCAGCCCCACGAAGCACCGCGCCTCGTACTCCTTCAACCCGAGTTGCTGGAGCACTTCGATCGCCTCTTCTATGTTTTCGGATGCATCCATTGTGTCCCAACCGTCCCGTCTGTACGGGTTCGAATACTAGTTCGCCGCCGAAAGGGATAGACTTTGTCACTCGAAAAGTTAATCTCTCCGCCATCAGTGGCTGTCCGGTTCTGATAAACCCGCACTCTCTCCGCTCGAATCGACAGACAGCGGATGAACGTCGTAACTCAAAAAGTGACAACTACGTCCCGTCAAAAACCGGAGACGCTAATCGACCAACACAGATCTACCACTTTTTCACTCGATTAATCACAACACCTATATCGGGGTAGGGCGCCACTTCACAACAGCACGCAGTGAACCGCTGTGTCCCAACCACTCGCTGCTGCGTGCTGACCCGGCCACTTCACGTGGCGGGGTTCCGGCGAACGGGCCCCCAACCGATGACCGCTAATCCTACCCAAGACCCACAGTCTGCCGCCATCGAACAACTCGAACGGTTCGGATTGAGTACGTACGCCGCGCGGACGTTCGTCGCGCTCGCCAGCCTCGGCACGGGGACGGCCAGAGACGTCAGCCAGGTATCTGACGTCCCCCGAACCCGGGTGTACGACGCCATCGACGAGCTACGCGACCGGGGACTCGTCGACGTCCGACAGTCCTCGCCCAAGCAGTTCTGGGCCATCTCCGCCGAGACCGCGAGCCGCCTCTTCGAACAGGAGCTGCACCACCGCACGACCGTTCTCCGAACGGCGCTGAGCGAACTCGAACCGATCGAACGACAGGCGGAGCAGCGGGGCGTCTGGACGGTCGAGGGCCAGTCTGCCGTCACGGAACGAGTGATCGATTTCTTCGCTAGTGCGGAAGAGGAGATCGTCTACATGACCGTCGAAGACCTCCTCACCGACGACCTGATCGCGGCGTTAGGCGAGGCCGCGGAACGCGGGGTCTCGATCAAGCTCGCGGGCGTTTCCGCGCCGGTTCAAGAGCGCATTCAGGACGACATCCCCAGCGCAACGATGTTCGAATCGCTCTGGATCTGGGAGGACACACCGGCCGGTCGGCTGATGATGGTCGACGGCCGGAAGACGCTCGTGAGCGCGCTGGTCAACGGCAAGGACGCGTCTCTGTCCGATCCACGGTCGGAAACCGCCATCTGGGGCGAGGGCGACGCGAACAGCCTGGTCGTCGTGTTGAAAGCGATCTTCACCTGGCGGCTCGACACTGCCGATCCCGACGCGTGATACTGTCGGCGTCACCGGCATCGGTCGGTCCGACCCGGCTAAATGCCGAGCCACTCGTCGTTTCGCACCTGATACCCGTTCGCCCGGCAGAACTTCGCCGCCTGCCGCCGCACGTCCCGTGATCCCGGGAGCGTCTCTTTCTCGCGGACGCGCTCGACGATCCAGTCGCCGATCGCTCGGATCCCCTCGTCGTCGTCGTCGGCGTCGATCGCCTTGAGCGCCCGAAACGTCTTCTCGTAGGCGTCGCGCTGTGACTCGCTCAGCTCCGTGTTCGGGAGCGTGTCGGCCGCCTCCACGACCCGTTTCATCGCCGCGGCGATCGTCGGTCGCTGGATCCGCGCGCTGACGGCGACGGGCGACTCGAACGTCTCCGCGTCCGCGGCCGGGACGAGCTCCTCGATCGTGTACCTCCCGGCAGGCGATTCTATCGCGCGGTCACCGACGGCGGCGACGATCTCCGCGCCGGTTGCGGGAAACGTCAGCGATTCTAACTCCGATTCGACGTCGACGAGGTCCGCCGCATCGAACGGCGGCTCCGGTTCGTCCCCGCGCGCCAGTTCCGCGGCCAGGTCGCGCTCGCGCTGGCGTCTGTCGCTGTCCCGTGCTTGCTTGTCACGACCGCTCCTGTCGTCTGCCATGGTAAATAAGAGGCGCTCTATGCGGATAGTACTGTGGTCGGGGGCGGGATCGATCAATCGCGATCGACTGAAGCAGCGAAATACTGATACAGGACGGGCCAACACACGGGCGAACCGGGAACTTTTCGCCCCCGTGCGCCCCCGGCGTCGACTCCGGCGAGGGCTTACTTCTCGATGATGCTCTCCTCGACGGCCTCGCCGAAGTGCCGTGCGGTCTGTTCGTAGTACAGCAGCACTTCGTCGCCGGCTTCGAGATCAGTGACCGACTTCCGCCCATCGCGGGTGGGGACCTTGATCGTCTCGGCGTTCTGTAACAGCGTCTCGACGCGGTCGCCGTCGATCTCGGCCTCGACGCGGAACATCGGCCGCTTCTCGATCTTCACGCGGCCGACGACGGCCTCTCGCGTCTTGCCGTCCGAATCGACGATCTGCACCTCGTCGCCGCTCTTGAGCTCCGAGAGGTACTTCGTGCCGCCGTCGGGGGTCCGGACGTAGGCGTGGACCGCCCCGGCGTTGACGCGGAACGGTCGGGAGGCGACGTACGGCGACTCGGCGGTCTCGGCGTGGACGAAGAAGAGCCCGCGGCCCATACTGCCGACGAGCATCCCCTCGTCGTGCTCCATCAGGTTGCCCGTGTCCACACAGACGCGGTCGGCCATTCCGGTTCGTTCGACCGCGGTCACGGTCGCCCACTGGAGGTCGAGCGTCTCGCGCTCGGCCTCGTCGCGGATCTCCACGGTCTTTCGGATCTCGTCGGGGTCGTCCGAATCGAGGAGAACGCCGTCCGAGCCGAGTTCGAGCGTCTCGAACGCCGTCTTCGCCTCCTCGGCCGTGGTGACGCCCGCGATCAACTCCGTCTCCTCGCCGATGCGCGCGATGAGGTTCTCCAGGGGGATGATCGTCCAGTCCTCGCCGACGACGATGGTGTACTCGGCGTCTTCGGCGGCCGCCTCGGCGAAGCCCTCGTAGTCCTTCGAGAGGATCCGGACGTACGCACCCTGCGCTCGTTCGTCCTCGCGGCGGAGCGTCGTGAGGTCCGCCGAGCCGGAGAAGTCCTCCGGGAGGTCGACCGTGCCGTCGCCCTCGCCGTCCTTGCCGACGATGTAGGTGTCGGCCCTCCCCGCGTCCTCGTCCTCGCTTCCGTCCGCGCCGGCCTCGACGTCGTCGATGAGGCTGCTGTCGGCGTCGGTCTTGAACGCGGCCACGGAGACGTCCCCGAGCGACCGCACGCGGGCGACGTCGGCCTCGTCGACGAGCACCCAGTCGACGCCCGCTTCGAGGCCCGCCGTGATCCGCCGCTTCCGTGTCTCCCAGTCGCCGACGCTGTCGTCGGCCTTGAGCCAGACGCTTCGTGTCATCGTTGTCGGTGCAACTCGGCCGGAGCGCTTGAACGTGGCGACTCTCCGGAGGATTGCCGCGCGGGGGGAGGGGTCGCGATTCGGCGCACTCGCCCCCGGGGGGTCAGTCGTCGAACGCGGCGTCGACAGCCGACACCGGAGCGGGTTCGTCGGGCTCGCCGTCGGGATCGCGGAGTTTTCGATAGTACCAGACGACGTCGTGCCAGTCGCCGAGTTTGAACCCGGCGGCGGGAAAGGCTCCCACCCGCTCGAAGTCGAAGCGCTCGTGGAACGCCTCGCTCTCGGGATTCGGCATCCCCAGCGCGGCGTACGCCCCGCAGTAGCCCTGTCGGCGGAGCGCGTCCAGCAGTCGGTCGTACAGCGCGGTTCCGACGCCACTGCGGTGCGCGTCGGGGTCGACGTAGATCGAGGTCTCGACGGCCCAGCGGTAGGCCCGTCGGCCGCGGAGTTGGCTCCCGTACGCGTAGCCGACGAGGTCCGTTTCGGCGTCGTCCCCCCCGCCATCGTCGGTTCCGTGGTCGGTCCCGCGCTCGCGGCTGCCGGCGACGGCGACGTACCACGGGTACTCGTCGGCGGCGCGCTTCTCCCGGATCTCCTCGGCGACGTGTTCGACCGACGGAACCTCGGTTCGGAACGTCGCCGGCGTGTCGCGGACGAACGGCGCGTAGATGTCGCGGACGGCGGCCGCGTCCTCCGGCCGCGCCGGCCGGAGCGAAACGGTGTGCGGCGAATCGTCGCTCATATCCCAACGCACGCGACGGCGGATAACGCGTCTTGCGGTCTCGACCGACACGGGAAGCGGATATCGCAGCCGACCGAGAGGGTGAGCGTTTTACCGCTCGGCCGTCTCTCTTCCGCTATGACTGACCCGGCCGACCTCTCCGTGACGCTCGTCGACGGCTACGTCGACGAGCCGGCGCACTTCGGCGTGCCGCCGTACCTCTCGACGTACCCGCGATTCACGGCCGGTGCGATCGTCGACGCCGGCGTCCCCGAATCGAACGTCACCTATCACACGATCGACGAACTCAGGGAGGAGAGAAACAAGTGGGCCGACGTCGCCGACGCGGATCTGCTCGTCTACATCGGGGGAATGACCGTCCCCGGAAAGTACGTCGGCGGGACGCCCGCCGAACCCGACGAGGTGCGCGAACTCGCGTGGGTCGCCGAGGGCGTCTCCGTGATGGGCGGGCCGATCCGCTTCGGCGTGGGAGAGGAGAACGCCGGCGCACAGGAGATGCAGCGGCAGGACCTCGATTACGACTTCCTCGCGATGGCCGACGTCGAGGCCGCCGCCCACGACCTCGTCGACAGTGGATTAGAGGGGTTCGAGAACCGCTACCGCGACAACGACGAACTGGACCGTTGGGCTTCGATGGGCGCGTTCGTCGTCGAACAGCATCCGAACCACCCCGACTACCTCATCTGCGAACTGGAGACCTCTCGGGGCTGTGCCTACCGCTGTTCGTTCTGCACGGAGCCGATGTACGGCGATCCAGCCTTCCGGACGCCCGAGTCGGTCGTCGGCGAGGTCGAGGCGCTGTACGACCGCGGCGTGCGCCACCTCCGGCTCGGCCGCCAGGCCGACATCCTCGCGTACGGCGGCGACGGCGAGGCCCCGAACCCCGAGGCTCTCCGGCGACTGTACGGCGGAATTCGAGAGGTCGCTCCCGACCTGGGAACGCTGCACCTCGACAATATGAACCCGATCACGGTGGTGGAGTGGCCCGAGAAGGCCAGGGAGGGGATCCGCGTCATCGCCGAGCACAACACCCCGGGCGATACCGCCGCGTTCGGCCTAGAGTCCGCCGACCCCGTGGTCCAGGAGGAGAACCACCTGAACGTCACCGCCGACGAGTGTTTCCGGGCGATCGAGATCGTCAACGAGGAGGCGGGGTGGCGGCCCGGCGACGACCCCGCCGACGCGCCGACCCACGGGAGCGACGCCGCGAACCGACTGCCCAAACTCCTGCCGGGGATCAACCTCCTGCACGGACTGAAGGGCGAGCGCGCGGAGACGTTCGAGCACAACAAACGCTTCCTCCAGCGCGTCTACGACGCGGGGCTGATGGTCCGACGGATCAACATCCGGCAGGTGATGGCCTTCGAGGGGACCGAGATGGCCGACGAGGGCGCGAACATCGCGAAGGCGCACAAGAAGCGCTTCAAGCAGTACAAACGCGAGGTGCGCGAGGAGATCGATCGGCCGATGCTGCGGCGGCTCGCGCCCGTGGGGACGGTGCTACCGGACGTCCACCTCGAATACCACCAGGACGGCCGGACTTTCGGCCGGCAACTCGGCACGTATCCGTTGCTCGTCGGCATTCCGGGCGAGCGCCGGGTAGGAAAGACGATCGACGTCGCGGTCGTCGACCACGGCTACCGCTCGGTCACGGGGGTTCCGTACCCGCTGGATCCCAACGGGGCCTCGATGGACGAACTCACCGCGATACCGGGAATCGGCGACCGCACCGCCGGCGACATCGTCGTCAACAGGCCGTACGACTCGGCGTCGGCCGTGCCGAGCCCCGAAGTCGACTTCGCGACGTTCACCGGCGAGTACCCGACGGAGGAGCGGCCGAGCGCGGACTGATAATGATTACTCTCACTTTTCACCGCCGAGCGCCACCCCCGTTGACGGCGCTCGGCGGTGAAGAGACGAGAGTAATCATTATGAAAAGGGACCCGACCTAGACCTCTTCTTCGATCACTTCGCCGACCGCGAAGTTCGACTTGACCTCGCTGACCTCTATTTTTACCCGGTCGCCGACGTCGGTGCCGGGGACGATGATGACGTAGCCGCGCTCGACGCGGGCGATGCCGTCGCCCTGCTTGCCGATGTCTTCGATCTCCACGTAGCGCAGTTCTCCGGGCTCGACCGGTGGCTGCGGCTCGGAGGACGGACGCTCGGTCTCGGTCGACTCCGAGGCGGACTCGACCGCACGAGAGATGAGAGCGACGCGGTAGGCCTCGCCGGGTTCGACCGACCCGGTCTCGACCTCGCGCTTCGGCACTTCGACGACGTAGCGGTCTTCTTCCTCACGAACATCCGCGTTGAACAGACACAAGAGCTTATCTGAGATTTCCACCGTGTAGACCTCCGGTGGTACGTCTCGTCGAACCGTTAAAGTAGTACCGCCGGTCGACGGTGACCGAGCGGCCGCCCGGTGCAGTCGGCCGGTTCGGTCGCGGTCTCCGATCGCCGGAGAGCGCCCCGTTCACTGCCGGGCGAAGTCGCCGAACGTCGCCTGGAGGCCGGCCGCCATCGTCGACTTGCGGCGGAGCGTCGAGGGCGACACCGGGAGGTGCTCTGCGACGCCGCGGACCGCGCCGGCGAACGTCTCGGCGGTCCCGCGCTCGTCGTCGAAGGCGTCGCGGACGGTCTCGCGCACCTGCCAGACGCCGACCGGCCCCCAGTAGTCGTCGGAGACGTGTCGCAGGACGAGCGCCTTCGCCTGCTTCCCGCGCTCGTCGAGGTGTTCGAGCACGCCCAGTCGGGCGGCGTGGTACGCGCCCGCCGTCTCGTCGACGTAGCCCGTCCGGCCCTCCCGGCCCTCGCTGTCGGCGGCGAGGTACATCCCCGCCTCGGGATCGGGGTTCCAGACGCTCCCGGGGGCTTTCATCTCGACGAGTTCGTACTCCCACTTCCCGGGCGCGAGGATCACCCAGAAGGCGTTGCCCATGAACTCGTTGCGGTGGATCTCGACCCGATCGATCTCGGGGTTCGTCCGGATCCGCCCCCTGAGATACTGCCCGACGGTGTCGTCGACGGCGGTGATCGACCACCGCGTGGGGACGAGCCGGCGCTGCTCGGTCTGCCCGAGCGCGCCCGCCGAGAGGATCGTGTTGATGTCGTAGACGTCGAACCCGCGGCGGTAGAGGTAGTTCATCGCTCCCTCGGCGTTCCAGTCGTCGTCCTCCAGCGTCTTCTCGACGAGACGCGGGACGTGGGGATTCTCCGCGAGGTCCGCGGAGCGAGCGCGGGCGCGCGGACCCACCGGCGTCGCGACGTCCTCGACGCCGACGTCGAGGTCGACGTCCGGGCGTTCGTCGAGACCGATCTCGACCGTCACCGGTCGGTCGGCGATCGCGACCTCCCGCTGCGTTCCCAGAAATCCGTCCCACGAGTCGGCGACGTTCGTCACCTTCTGGGAGGTGTTGGAGTTGAGAAGCGACGTCCGCCGCGAGAAGACGTCGTCGATCGAGACGCCCTCGTCGTACCACGCGCCGGAGGTCGAAAAGCGCTCGGCGTCGTCGTCGTGGCCGACGGGCGAGAGCAGGCCCGCGGAGACGCGCGGGTAGTTCGAGGTGCCGACGAAGATCGACGGCGAGACGCCGCCGTACAGCGAGTCGCCCTGGAGCGTCTCCTCGAAGCGATCCTGGAACGTCTCCAGGTGATCGAGGATGTCGTAGGACTTCTCCTCGGCGAGTCGCCGACGCTCCGCTCGCTCGTTGCGTTCGAGGTCGACGTACTCGTCCAGTTTCATCGCGTGGTACTGAGTCGCCGACGGATATGAACTTTCGGCGTCGGCGCTCCCGACGCCTCAGCTGTGGATGCCCATCGCCTCGATCTGCTCTTGGTACCGGTTCCGGATGGTGACTTCTGTCACCTGCGCGACGTCGGCGACCTCGCGCTGGGTCTTCTTCTCGTTACAGAGCAGCGAGGCCGCGTAGATCGCCGCGGCCGCGAACCCCGTCGGGGACTTCCCGGAGAGCAGTCCCTTCTCCGCTGTGGTCTCGATGATCTCGTTCGCCTTCGATTGGACCTCCTTCGAGAGTTCCAGTTCCGAGCTGAAGCGCGGGACGTACTTCTTCGGGTCGACCGGTTTCATCTCCAGACCGAGCTCTTGGGAGATGTAGCGGTACGTCCGCCCGATCTCTTTGCGATCCACACGCGATACGTCCGAGATCTCCTCCAGCGAGCGGGGAATCCCTTCTTTTCGACAGGCGGCGTAGAGCGCGGAGGTGGCGACGCCCTCGATGGATCGTCCGCGGATGAGGTCCTCGTTGAGCGCGCGTCGATAGATCACGGACGCGACCTCCCGTACGGAGCGCGGGACGCCGAGCGCCGACGCCATTCGATCGATCTCCGAGAGCGCGAACTGGAGGTTCCGCTCGCCCGCGTCCTTCGTCCGGATGCGCTCCTGCCACTTGCGCAGGCGGTGCATCTGCGAGCGCTTCCGTGAGGAGATCGAGCGGCCGTAAGCGTCCTTGTCCTTCCAGTCGATCGTCGTCGTCAGCCCCTTGTCGTGCATCGTCTGCGTCGTGGGCGCGCCCACGCGGGACTTCGATTGCCGCTCGGAGTGGTTGAACGCCCGCCACTCCGGCCCGGGATCGATCTGCTCCTCCTCGACGACGATCCCCGTCGGTTCGTGAATCAGTTCGCCGTCGCCCGTGCGGACGAGGTCCTCCTCGTCCATGTCCTCGAAGTCGATGTCGTCTTCCGCTTCGTCCGCCTCGTCCTCGCGTTCTCCCTGCCATCGCGTCCTCTCGACGTCCTGTTCCCGCTGGCGGGTGGGCCGTGTCATCGCATTTTTATATTCGCTGTCTCGACGAATTTAAACCCTCCGCCGATTGAGGGTCGTTCACGGAGTTCATTCCACCCGACGGACGAGTGTTTATATACGAACGAGCGGCCAGGACCTCCGTGATCTGACGCGGGACCCGCGTCGGGCCGCGATTGCTCGGCACGTCGACGCGGGGAACGACGAGGAAGTTGCCGTCGCTGGAGGACCGACGGCGACGGGGCGTCGTTGCGAGCGGGTGCCGACTGTACGCCATTTTCTCCCAGGACTGCCTCAGTCGATACACCGAGTCGGTCAGCGCGGTCCGACCGTCGAGTCGACCAGGTACCACTCCGACATCGAATCCTTCTTTCGCGCTCCCGCTGTCCTTCGGGTATGCCGAGTGTGGAGTGCGATCCCGACGTCGCACGCGAACGGCTCGAAGCCGCCGGCGTCGCGGTCGAAGCGGGTAACACCGACTACGAGCGCTGGCGCGCCGAGCGGGGAGAGGCGACCGCCGTCGCCTACGACGATAAGGTCGTCGTGCAGGGGTCGCGGCCGACGGATCTCCTGGCGTTGCTCCGCGGGGACGGTGGCGGACGGGCCCACGTCTACTTCGACGGCGCGAGTCGTGGCAATCCAGGACCGGCCGCGATCGGGTGGGTGATCGTCACGAGCGACGGGATCGTCGCCGAGGGCAGCGACCGAATCGGCGAGACGACCAACAACCGCGCCGAGTACGAGGCGCTCAAGCGGGGGCTCTCGGCCGCCCGGGACTACGGATTCGACGAGGTCGACGTCCGCGGGGACTCCCAGCTGATCGTCCGGCAGGTGAAAGGCGAGTACGACACCAACAACCCGGAACTCCGCGAGCGACGCGTCAGGGTGCTAGAGCTGCTGGACTCCTTCGAGCGGTGGTCGCTCGAACACGTACCGAGAGCGGTAAACGATCGCGCGGACTCACTAGCGAACGAGGCGCTCGACGATGCCTGAGGATGAAACTCCAGTGGACGACCTGGGACAGAGAAACGACGGCTCGGCGGCCGGCACCGACGATTCACCGGCGGCCGAGGCCGACGATGGCCCGGCGGCCGAGAGGGACGAAGAGCCGACGACTGCGACGGACGGTGCGTCGACGGCCGCGATCGATTCCCCGCCCGGAGAGGCCGTCGACGAGGCCGAGCGACTGACCAGACTGGCGAGAGAGGCGGCGGTCGAGGCGGCCGCCGAGGCGTACCGCGAACGCCGCGACGACCTCGTCGACGAGCACGATTTCACCGCCCGCGTTCGCGAGGAGGACGACACGCTGGTACTCTACCCCGAGGAGTGGGTCGAAGACGGCACCGTCCAGTTCGGACGGATCGAGAACACCGACCGCGCGGTGGAGGTATCGCTGTCGGGCCCCGACCACGGCGCGGAGTGGGACGCTGTCGAGGAAGCAAATCGAGCGATCGTCGACGACGTCGAGAGAGAATACGGCCCCGACCACGCCGCCAACGTCCGCGCCTTCGCGGACTTTATGAGCAATCACTACCTGAAGCGCGTCGACGACGCAACCGAGGCCGAAAGAGAGGAATTCCTCACGGAGTACTTCCAGCGGAACGTGTGGCCGTCGGACGCGCAGGAATCCATCGTCGCCGAGAGCGTCGATCTCGTGAACGAGGTCGGCGACGACGTGCCCGGACCCTGAGCCGTTTACGGCCTCTTATCGGTGCGTTTCGACGAGATCCGAGAGCTCCGCGGCGCGTTCGTCGTCGGCGACGAACTTCGCGAACATCCAGTCGAACTGATCCAAGAGCGCGTCGTGGCCCGCCTCGGTGAGTTCGTACTGGTTCGTCCGCTTGTCGAGTTCGCTCTTCTCGACGAGTCCCATCTCGACGAGGTCGTCGAGGTTGGGGTACAGCCGGCCGTGGTTGACCTCCGTCCCGTAGTAGGACTCGAGCTGTCGCTTGATAGCGAGGCCGTACATCGGTTCCTCGGAGAGGATCACGAGAATATTCTGTTGGAACGCCGTAAGGTCACGCACTACGCTATCTGCCTCGGTAACTGTTTGTGCCTCTGACATACCGGAGTCAAAGTCACCGTGATATTTAACGCTTCCCAACGCGCCCTCTGGAGAGGCATTATCGCCTGTATTCGGCCTATGGGGCCCGGCAATCGATCGATTAGCACAGTGTAACAAAGACCGATTAACCCCAAAAATGTATATTTGAAGACAAAATTGGATGCTCTTCGACGAATATCCACAGAGCATTCTACCGCGAATATCCGCTCCTGTGCGGTTGTGAACACGAATCACGGTCGGTACGCCGTAACGATGCGAAAGGACTTTTTGCCCGTTCGGAGACACTGCAGGTATGTCGAACCTCTGGAAAGACATCGAGACCGGACCGGACGCGCCGGACGTCGTCTACGCTGTCGTCGAGTGTCTGAAGGGCGAGCGGAACAAGTACGAATACGACAAGGACGTCCCGGGCGTCGTCCTCGACCGAGTGCTCCACTCGAACGTTCACTACCCCTCCGATTACGGCTTCCTCCCGCAGACGTACTACGACGACGAGGACCCCTTCGACATCCTCGTACTGGTCGAAGACCAAACGTTCCCGGGTTGTATCATCGAGGCACGCCCCGTCGCGCTGATGGAGATGGACGACGACGGCGAGAAAGACGACAAAGTGATCGCCGTCCCCGACGAGGACCCGCGATACGACGACGTTCAGGACGTCGACGACCTCACCGACCAGCAGAAGGCCGAGATCGCCGAATTCTTCGAGACCTACAAGAACCTCGAAGCGGGCAAGGAGACGGAGACGCTCGGCTGGGACGACGCTGCGGCCGCGAAGGACGCCATCGAGCACGCGATGGACCTCTACGAGGAGAACTTCGCGTAACGCGTTGTTTCAGCGGCACCCGTTCGTGTAACGCGCTGTTTCAGCGTTCAGGACTCGACGTTCGCGCCACGTTCTCGTTTCCCGTCGGGAGAGCTCGGATAGGCCTCGATCTCGGGATGTCTCGGGTCCCGCTCTCGACCGCGGTGAGGGTTCGTCCAGACGTTCCGACCGCCTCTGATATATCTACCAGTAATCCCTGCAGCGCTGGCGGATAATTTATGCGTATGGGTAATCTTTTGCGGGTGGAAAGCCAACGTCCAATCGTGATGGCCGCCAGTAAACCGCGCCTCGGTGTCGCTCACCCGACAGTCGTTCCCGGTGACCCCACTGCGGGGGGCGACGACGAGGCACTGACTGACGAGGCGAGCGACGAGGACGCCGAGGAACGGGACACGTAGGCCACTCGATCGCGAGGGTCGGAATCGCGACACGCCTCGCCGGGCGGAGGGGAACCGCTTTTACTCCCGCCGTGACTACGGAGAGTGATGGCTACCTGCGACGAGTGCGGGGCACACGAGAATATGCCGTACCAGTGTCGACGGTGCGGACAGACCTTCTGCGCCGAGCACCGGCTGCCGGAGAACCACGACTGTCCGGGGCTCGGTGACTGGGACGATCCCTCTGGAGTGTTCGACAGCGGCTTCGACGACTCGGTCCGGGACCGTGGTGGCGGATCCACCTCGAGGGGCTTCGCCGATCGGATCCTCGGCAGGGGCGGTCCCCTGGGGTACTTCCGCGGGAACATGAGCTACGTCTTCCTCGGCGTGATGTGGGTCACCTTCGCGCTGCAGTTCTTCGTCTTTCCCCTGCTCCTCGGCGCGTCGCCGCGGAGCAGCCTCTGGCAGGCGGCGTTCGTGCTCTCGCCCGGCCACATCGAGTACGTCTGGACGTGGTTCACCTCCATCTTCGCCCACGGGGGATTCACGCATATCGCGTTCAACAGCATCGCGCTGTACTTCTTCGGCCCGGTCGTCGAGCAGTACCTCGACACGAAGCGCTTCACGGCGCTGTTCTTCGGGGCGGGTATCGTCGCCGGCCTCGCTCAGGTGCTCTCGACGCTCCTGACGGTCGGCCCCTTCGGCGCGGGCGTCGTCGGCGCGTCCGGGGCGATTATGGGCGTCCTCGGCGTTCTCACCGTGTTGAACCCGAACCTGAAGGTGTATCTGTACTTCATCATCCCGATGCCGCTCTGGGTGCTGACGTTCGGCTTCGCCGCGTTCAGCATCGTCGCCGGATTCGGCGTCTCCGCCGGCGGCGGCGTGATCGGGGGCAACGTCGCCCACCTCGCACATCTCGCCGGACTCCTCGTCGGCCTCGCCTACGGCGTCCGCGTGAAAGGCCGCGTCGGCGTCCCGAAATCGCTGCAGTTCGGGGGCGGCCGGGGCGGTCCCGGCGGTCCGGGCGGACCGGGTGGCCCCGGCGGACGGTTCTGATATATGGATCCGATCCGCTCGGAATTCGTTCCCGACGCCTCGCTGACCCGCGAGGAAATGGAATCTCTCCAGCGGGAGGTCGCGGCGGCCGCGACGTGGGCTGACGTGTTCGACTTCGATCCCGGATCGATCGGAGCCGGTGGGGACCTCGCCACCGACGGCGACGCTCGACAGGCGACGCTCCCTCCCGAATCCCCTCTCCCACTCGTCGCCGGCGTCGATCAGGCGTTCCTCGACGACCGCGCGGTGAGCGTCGTGGTCGTCCGCCGCGGGGACGAAATCGTCGAGCGCGCCCACGCCGTGACCGATCTGGAGATCCCCTACATTCCCGGCCTGCTCGCCTTCCGCGAGGGCGGGCCGATCCTCGCCGCGTTCGCGGAACTGGAGTCTGAACCGGATCTCGTCGTCTTCGACGGCAGCGGCCGCATCCACTACAGACAGGCCGGATTGGCGACGCATATCGGCGTCACCCTCGACGTCCCGAGCGTCGGCGTCGCGAAGGGATTGCTTTGTGGGACACCCGACGACGTCGTCGACGGGCGTCCCGAGGGCTGGCGCACGCCGATCAGAGCCGACGACGACGTCGAGAACGCGGAGCCGGGAGAGACGATCGGCCACGCGCTCCAGTCCAAGCAGTACGACTCGCGACCGATCGTCAATCCGATCTACGTCAGCCCCGGCCACCGGGTCGCCGTCGACACCGGGACCGACCTCGTCGAGCGACTCTGTGACGGCTACAAACTCCCGGAACCGACGCGGCTCGCGGACGCCTACGCCGACGAGGTGAAGCGGAACGTGGCGTCGGGGGGGTGACGAGGCGGAGGGTGGCATCGGAAGGTCGACGTGACAGGACGTGACGTCGAGGGGCTTCCGGCGGCTACAACGACCCTTTGAGTCTACACAAGGGACTTTTGTCGAGCGTTCGTGGTGTCGGGTGATGCCCGCTTCCCGACGATCGATCGCTCTCGTCCTCGTGGCCGTCGTGCTTACGGCCGGCTGTCTCGGCGGGACGCCGTCGACTGGGACCGACTCGGCCACGCCGACGCAGACGCCGACAGCGACGGAGATGCCGGGGACCCCGACGCCGACGCCCGATCCGACGCCGGGCGAGACGTCCTCCGGCGAGTGGACGACGACCGAACAGGCGTCCGAGCAGCCGGATGCCGACAAGGCGATCCACGTGGAGAACAGGTGGAACCACTCCGTCGAGATCCGGATCAGCGTCGTCCGCGAGGCCACGAACGAGACCGTCTACGAGGAGACGGAGACGTTCGAGCCGGGCGCTGACCGCGACGTCTACAACCTCGAAGAAGCGAGCCCCGAGGGGATCGAGTCCTTCCGGATCACCGCGACGGCACGAAACTCCACCGAGAGCGTCACCATCGAGACGAACGCGTGCTACGGTAACGCGTACGTGGAGATCACCGAAGACGGGGAGCTGTACCCCTACTACGCCATCTGTTGATCTCTCGGCCTGCTCCCGCTCTGTGTCCCCACAACGCTCTTTTCGGTCGGACTAGAGCGCCGAAGTAATGTCCTCCGTACGCGTCGCTCTGGTCTCGCTTACCGTCCTCCTGATCACCGCCGGCTGTCTCGGTGCAGTGCCGTCGAACACGCCGGATACCGACAAGGCGGTGCAGTTGGAGAACGACTGGAATCGGAGCGTGGAAGTCGACCTGCGCGTCGTGCGCGGGACGACCGACGAGACGGTCTACGGGAAGACCCACACTCTCGATCCAGGCGCCGAACGCGAGGTGTACGACCTCTCGGATGCGAACCCTGACGGAGTCGAATCGTTCCGAATCGTCGCGTCGGCGCTGAACGCGACCGAGCACACCACGATTTCGACGAACGCGTGCCACGGCGACGCCTACGTGCGGATCGATGCGGATGGGGGTCTCGCCGTCTTCCACTCCATCTGTTGACTGCTCGTACAGACCCTCTGTCGCTACACTTCTGATCCGTCGTCCACCGACTCGAAAACACTTATTCGTGCGCTCGCACTCCGAACGCGTATGAGCGAAATCGTTGTCAGCCTCCCCGACGGCTCCGAACTGTCCGTTGCGGAGGACGCGACGGTCGAGGACGTCGCTTACGAGATCGGACCCGGATTGGGACGCGACACCGTCGCGGGCGTCGTCGACGGCGAACTCGTCGACAAGGCCGCGCCCGTTCACGACGGTGCCGAGATCGTCATCGTCACCGACCAGAGCGACGAGTACCTTCAGGTCCTGCGACACTCCGCGGCGCACGTCTTCGCACAGGCGCTGCAGCGACTCAACCCCGAGGCGAAGCTCGCGATCGGCCCCTCGACCGACGAGGGGTTCTACTACGACGTCGCGAACGTCGACCTCGACGCGGACGACCTAGACGAGATCGAAGCCGAGATGGAGACGATCCTGGCGGAAGATCTCCCGATCGAACGCGAACTCAGGACGAGAGAAGAGGCCCTCGAAACGTACGCTGACAACCGCTACAAGCGGGAGATCCTGGAGGACGAGGCGGCCGGCGAGGACCCCGTCTCCTTCTACGTCCAGGGCGACTTCGAGGACCTCTGTAAGGGCCCGCACGTCGAGTCGACCGGCGACATCGGCGCGGTGAAACTGCTCAACATCTCCTCGGCGTTCTGGCGTGGCGACGAGGACGAGGACACGCTGACGCGCGTCTACGGGACGGCCTTCGAGTCCGAATCCGACCTCGAAGAGTACCTCACGCTCCGGGAAGAGGCCCAAGAGCGGGACCACCGCAAACTCGGGCAGGAACTCGACCTCTTCTCGATCCCCGACGTCACCGGCCCCGGACTGCCGCTGTATCACCCCAACGGCAAGAAGATCCTCGACGAACTCGCCTCGTACGCGCGCGATCTGAACCTCGACGCCGGCTACGACCCCGTCGAGACGCCCCATCTCTTCCGGACGGAACTGTGGAAGAAGTCGGGACACTACGACAACTACGTCGACGACATGTTCCTGATGGACGTCAACGACGAGGAATACGGGTTAAAACCGATGAACTGCCCCGGCCACGCGACGATCTTCGATCAGAAGTCGTGGTCCTACCGCGACCTGCCCGTGCGGTACTTCGAGGACGGCAAAGTGTACCGGAAGGAACAGCGCGGGGAACTCTCGGGGCTCTCGCGCGTCTGGTCCTTCACGATCGACGACGGTCACCTGTTCTGCCGCCCCGAGCAGATCGAGCAGGAAGTGAATCAGGTGATGGAGGCCATCTACGAGGTGCTCGACACCTTCGACCTCGACGCCCACGTCGCGCTGGCCACGCGTCCGGAGAAGTCCGTCGGCGGCGACGAGATCTGGGAGCAGGCCGAGTCACAGCTCCGGTCCGTGCTCGAAAACCAGGGCATCGACTACGACCTCGAACCCGGAGACGGGGCCTTCTACGGACCCAAAATCGACTTCGCCTTCGAGGACGCGCTGGGTCGGAAGTGGGACGGTCCGACGGTCCAACTGGACTTCAATATGCCCGAGCGCTTCGAGCTCTCCTACACGGGCGAGGACAACGAGGACCACCGCCCGGTGATGATCCACCGCGCGCTGTACGGGTCCTACGAGCGCTTCTTCATGGTGCTCATCGAGCACTTCGACGGCAAGTTCCCGTTCTGGCTCGCGCCCGAGCAGGTCCGCATCCTGCCGATCAGCGACGACCAACTCGGCTACGCTCACCGCGTGAAGAACGAACTCGGCGACTTTCGGATTTCCGTCGAGGACCGCTCGTGGACGCTCGGTCGGAAGATCCGCGAGGCCCAGGAGGACCGCGTCCCGTATATGATCGTCGTCGGCGGCGACGAGGAGGAGGCGGGAACCATCTCCGTCCGCGACCGCAAGGAACGCGAGGATCAGGACGTCGAGATCGAGACGTTCCGCGCACACCTAGAGGACGAGTACGCCGAGAAGCGGATCGAACCCGACTTCCTCGACGAGTAATATCCACCCACCTTTTTGCTGCGTCGGGTCGCGCGCAGCGCGACCACTCCTTGCAAAAATCTGGACCAAAAAGATCCGACTCCGCCGTCTCCGGAAGAGCAGAGCTCTTCCGTGCTCCCGTTCGCTCCTGTCAGTCGCTCACGGGAACTCCGACGGCTCCGTCGGTGAACCGCTCGCTCGCTCCGTTCGCTCGCGGATGCTCAAGACAGAAGAGGACCTACGTACCGCGAGCGAACGAAGTGAGCGAGCGGGCCAAAGAACCCTCGAAGCGCGGCAACGCCGCGCTGAGGGGGTGACGCAGTGCTTTTGGTCCAGCTTTTGCCAGCGCGAGACGGCAAAGCCGTCTCGCTGGCCGTACGGCGCGCTTGGGCGCGCCGTAGACGA
>NZ_JANHDI010000009.1 GCF_024494595.1 Halobellus rarus
TTGGGAGTCGATCGGTTGGAGTGTGTCGGTTGTGTCGTACCATGTCGGTTTCCTCTCCGGCCTACTCGCTCTCTTCGGTCGCTCCTTGAGGCCGGAGGCTCCACCTTGAATTACGCTGAATACGACTGCAGGAACCGCACCGACTGGAACGGAAGCATCCGGACTGGCCGGTCGCGAGCGAACCGAGGCACGACCGCAGGGAGCGGCTCGACAGCGAACGGTGACTAACGGGAGCCGTGAGCGAGCGGAGGGCGAAGTGCGGTGAGCGGGACGAAGCCGTTACGTACATACGGAATGCGCTGTGTCTCAGTATGCCGATGTACTCGACCCGCTAATACGATGATCAGAAAGATTGATTAACTCTTAGTAGACGTACTTCTTGAAAAGATGGGGCTGTCAGAAGCATCGGATTCAATTTCCTACGAAATCCTCCCAACGCCGTACCATGCAACTGATCTGACTAAGTCTATCGTCGCTGTAAATGATTTATGGTTACAGACGTTGGGCTACGACCGCTCCGACGTCATCGGCGAACAGTTTGATGATTTTGTACTCGATGATGGGTCTCGCCTCGAATCAATTGTCGCTGAAGTGCGTGAAGACTGTCGAATCTCCAACATTGAACTGCCGATACAGCACGCGGATGGAGACTGCCTTTTTGCATCGTTTGCCGTACAGATCGGATCGGCAGAGCAACCGCAGCTCCACTGGCAGTTTCACGACACTACTCGTCGAAAAAGTGATGGATTAGGTGCACGCGAGTTCCGAGAAGCGGTTGAGCACGCCGGTCACGCGATTTATATTACCGACCGTGACGGAACGATACGATATGTGAATCCGAGATTCGAAGAACTGACTGGATACTCTTCTGAGGAAGCACTCGGGACGACGCCGAACATTTTGCGTTCGGAGGAATATTGTGACGAGTTTTACCAAGAATTGTGGGATACGATTTTAGCCGGTGAAACGTGGCATTACGAAATGGTAGACCAGACCAAAACTGGAGAGCGGATCGTACTTGATCAAACGATTCGTCCGATTAACACAGCGACGGGTGAGATCGAAGGGTTTGTCGCTGTCAATAGAGACATCACGGAGACAAAAGAGCGTGAGAAGGAATTAGCGTGGACGAACACGGTACTCTCATCGCTATTAGAGTACCTTCCGATGGGCGTACTCGTAGAAGATTCCAACCGTGATATTCTAACGGTTAACGAAGCGTTTTGCGATATTTTCAACATCGATGTCGAACCGTCGGGGCTCGTCGGCTCTGACTGTGTAGACGCGGCAGAAAACGCAAAAGAGATGTTCGCCGAACCCGACCGCTTCACCCAGCGGAATTGTGAATTAATCGATCGCAGAGAAGTCGTCCTTGATGAGGAATTTCAGACGGTTGATGGTCGAACCTTATCTCGCTCGTACGTTCCGTATCCGCTTCCGGACGGGGAGGGGAATATGTGGATTTACTCTGATACTACTAAGAAGAGAGCATATCAAAGACGTATTAAACGGCAGCGTGATGATCTTGAAATGTTGAATCAGGTACTCCGTCACGACATTCGGAACGATTTACAGTTGGTGACGGGGTATCTTGATTTACTAATCGAGAAAGTTGAGACGGATAATGAGTCCCAAGAATATCTGGATAGAATTGTGCGGTCATCATCACATGCAGTTGAATTGACTGAAATGGCACGGAACGTGGCAGAGGTGATGCTTCGTCAAGCGGGCGATGAGAGGCTAATCTCCGTAGCCGATGTGATCTCCGACGAAGTATCAGCCGTTCAATCAGCATATCCTGAGGCAAACATATCATATAAAGAGACACAAACGGAGACCGCTGTGCTCGCTGATGATATGTTAAATTCCGTCTTCAGAAATCTACTGAAAAACGCTGTCGAGCATAACGATAAGGATGTGCCGACGGTTACTGTTTCCGTTCAAAATAGTTCAGAGGATGTATTTGTCCGTGTTTCTGATAACGGACCGGGAATACCTGACGATCGGAAGACCCTGATCTTTGGTAAGGGCGAAAAAGGCTTAGAAAGTCCGGGGACAGGATACGGTCTCTACATCGTACAACGATTGGTTGATTCCTATGGAGGAGATGTGTGGATAGAAGATAACACCCCGTCCGGTTCGGTTTTCGTTGTCGAACTTCCGAAGACGAGCAGTTTGAACAACTTATGTTGATTTCACTGCGTGGATCTATTACCGGATGGAACTGCGAGATAGACTCTCACGAAAAGTATATTCTCTACCCCTTAGGCAATTGACTATGGATCCTGCCACGTATCGAGCCCAGATCTATGATATTTTCACACCTCCCACCGAGGATATCGAGGCTCAAATCGACCGGGCACTTGATCTCGGTGCTGAGTATCTTGATCTCTCGATCGGCTTTCTCACACGAATTACTGCTGGCAGGCAGGAGATTCTCCAGGCAGTTGGGGACCATCCGTTGATCCAATCAGGAGAAAGCTGCCCACTTGATGAGGCCTACTGCCGGCGCACCGTCGAACTCGAGAGTCCACTCGCCATTCAAGACGCAAATATATCATCCGCAATCTCCGAAAGCGCTGTTCAGACGTTCGATCTAGGTTCGTATATTGGGGCGAGGGTCATCGTAGATGGTGAAACCTACGGGACGGCCTGTTTTGCTGATGACGAACCGCGGAGTGAATCCTTTACTGAGGCCGAACAATTCTTCGTCGAACTGGTTGCTAGACTCACCGGTCAGGCGCTCGAACGACAAAACTACGCGCAACGACTCGCCCAGCGTGAGGAACGAGTAAACGAACAGGAAGAGGTCTATCGTGCGGTCATCGATTCGAGCTTTGATTCCGTGTTTCGATTCGATACTGACGGCACGTTTATATATTCCTCAGAGAGCGTACGAGATCTCTTGGGCTACGCACCTGAAGAGCTTGAGGGGAAATCGATTACAACCGCTCATCCCGATGGACAGGTGACCGATTGGGCGTGGGAGAAAATCACCCAAATATTGGACGGCGAGACGGCTGAAGCACGAGATTTCCCGTTAGAAACTAAATCAGGGAACATCGTGTATACCGACATTCGGGGTGCTCCTATCTACGACGGGAGTGTTTCGGACCCAGATCGAACTTCCGAAGATATTGTCGGGATACAGGTAATGGTTCGTGACGCGAGTGACCGCCGCCAACGGGAAGGGCTGATCAGCGTCATCAACCGCGTCCTTCGGCACAACGTCCGAAACGAGATGACTGTTATTAACGGGTATGCGGAGATGATTGCTGATGAACCTGACGTGGACGGAGCTGAACGGGCGAAACTGATCAGTGCTGCTGCGACTCGGTTGCTCACTCTGACGGAATCAGCCCAACAGATAGAAGAGAATCGTGATCTCTCGGGTGAATTAGAGCCATTGGATATCGTTCCACTCGTCGAACGGGTTACATCGGAGTGCGAGATGCGGTATTCGGACGGATCAATAAGCGTTAAGCTGCCGGAGACAGCCATTGCAGAGACGCTTCCACGCGTTGAAACCGCGATATTTGAGCTTATAGACAACGCTGCAAAACATAGCGGCGACCCTACGTCTATTGAGGTTGATGTGAGAGTTACTGATATTCGGGTTGTCGTTCGTGTGAGTGATAACGGACCTGGCCTTCCCGATCCGGAACGGACTGTGCTGGAGACAGGCGAAGAGACACCTCTAATCCACGGGAGAGGGCTCGGACTGTGGTTGAGCTACTGGATCGTTACAACGTTAGATGGTGAGATCGAAGTCTCGGAATTTGAGCAGGGGACCACGATCGAGATTCGGTTGCCGAGACCATCCTGAATAACACTCGGCGTAGCTGTCCGAAAAGTGAGCGATCAGCGGATCAACATTTACTCTGGATACCCAAAGCGTCCACTCACTGGTGACACGATGACACCACAACAGTCTCTTGCGAGCCTGTGCGCTATGCGTCGGGGCGGCCGATTCACCCTCAACAGGGTCCCGCTGGTGGTCGCTCCACTGAAACCGCACGGTCCGTGCCATCCGTATGACGTCGGTTTTCGTTGTCTGTTCGACAGCGTCCGTGACGCGACGGAGCGGCGTCCCTAGCCGCACGGACAGGTCAGCGTCTCGCGATGGCGGCGAACCCGTTCACGCTCGCCACACAAGGGGCACATCTGGGGGGATCCACGCCCCGGCGATATCGACTCAACATATCTGAACGGAGTCACGCTATCGCTTGCTCAAATAAACGGTAGCTACGGCAACGACGTGAGACACGACGGTTCGGTTCCTGTACGTCCTGACGAGTCTACCCTTGCAGATCGTCTGGCGGTATCTGTACTACGAGCTTCGGCAGGGCAGAAGAGTGCACTCAGGGCAACCTAGTTGGTCACTTTGTAGGTACTGATACTAAACATCCCAGTGACGGAATAGATATTGATACCATCTGATGAGTCAAGGGTTCTTTATTCAAGAACGTGAAAATCCGACAGGTCTCAAGTGCGGATTGTCACGGTGTCAACCCCCCCGGCAGACCTCTACTGTTTCTACCTGTCTGGGAGCGTATCCAGCCGCGACAAGTCAGCCCTCACGATGCGTAACGTAGACCGCTTTTTCGTGGGAATAAAAGTCCAATGCCTGGCGCCCTTGTTCCTTGAATGTCTCACTACTCGACTTTTTCCGGCCACCAAAGGGCATCTGCATCCCGACGCCGGTCGACGTTTGGTTCACCTTCACGACACCCGTCTCGATATCTCGGGTGAATCGTTGGGTACGGCTAAGGTCGTTTGTACAGAGCGATGCGGTGAGGCCATAATCAACTCCGTTAGCCACCGAGACCGCTTCGTCAAACCCAGAAACCGACAGCACAGCGAGAACTGGCCCGAAGATTTCCTCTTGTGCGATTCGCATATCCGGTTCGACATCTGTAAACACTGTCGGCTCAACAAAGAACCCGTTCTCATATTCCCCGTCAGTGAGTTGATCCCCTCCAACAGCCAGATTAGCGCCCTCGTTCTCACCAATCTCGATATATTCGATGTCACTGTCGAGTTCCGATTGACTCACTTTCGGTCCTAGATCGGCCTCTGACTTCGTAGGATCGGCAACAGTGAGGTTCTCTACACTCTCGAGCAGCTGTTCCAGATACTCTTCGTAGATCTCATCGAACACGATAGCGCGGCTCGTCGCCGTACACGCCTGCCCTGCAATTCCATTGAAGGCGCCATCAATAGTGAGCTGTACGGCGTGGTCGATGTCCGCCGTTTCGTCGACGATGATGGGGTTTTTGCCACCCATCTCCGTCTGGATACGCTTTCCATCGGAGGTCGCAGATTGGTAGACGTGCTCTCCGACTTCGGAGCTACCAGTGAAGGAAACAACATCCACCGAATCCGAGGTGACGATTTCGTCACCAACCTCACTGCCACTTCCCGGAACGAAATTGAGAACGCCCGCTGGAAGGTCAGCTTGGTCGAACGCCCGAACGAGCGCGGCCCCAGTACCAGGAGTCAGAGAGGCAGGCTTGAAGACGACAGTATTTCCAGCAACCAGAGCAGGAGCGATTTTCCACGTCGGGATTGCAATCGGGAAGTTCCACGGAGTAATTACCGCTGCCGTCCCCCAGGGCTCCCGCTTTGTGTACGTAAGCGTTTGCTCACTCGCGCTGGGAGGTGCAATGCCACCTTTGTCCCGAGCCACCTCGGCGTAATAATTTAACAGATCAACAGTCCGCTGTACCTCTCCACGAGCGGACCCTTCTGTTTTACCGAGTTCGCGGACCACGAGATCCGTGATCTCGTCAAACCGGTCCTCGACCACTTCGGCTGCGTCCCGAAGGTAGGAACCACGTTCTGGCTGTGTCAGACTTTCCCACTCGTCTTGTGCCTCGACGCTAGCGTCGATCGCCTGCTGAGCAGTTTCCCGGTTCGCTTTGGAGACCCGAGCAACAACTTCCTGGGTATTCGCAGGATTCTGGCTGGCGATTTCGTCACTCGTCTCGATCCACTCACCGTTGATGTATATGTTCTCAGTTAACATTTTACCAGCCGCTGTATTCGGATGCTATAACGGATCCCTAATACAATTTTCGAAAGTTGTTTTACTGGTCTTCTGAGGAAGTCAAATTCCTCGTAACCACGGTTCAACGTTTTTGATTCGCGTAGTTGTAGAATGTCTCGACTTTATTAGGTGGAAATAACGGTTACTGGGATCTCCGCTTCCAAAACGACGGACTGAGTAACACTTCCCAGTATGGCTTTTTGTGTCGGACTGCGCTTTTTCCCCGATATAACGATCTCGTCAAAATCACCCTCCTTAGCTAGTAACACGATTCCTTCAGCGGGTGGAGAACTTACGCCTTGGGTGTTCACGTCAATGCCAGCATCTTCTAGCACCCGTTTCGCTGCTCTGACTGCTTCTGACCGATCTGGCTGCTGCATGTGTGCAGAGACATCCTTCTCAGACCCGGTTAAAGCGTGAACGAGAGTCACGCTGATTTCCTCTGCAGAACTGGGAAGTCGAGTGACGTACTCGGCTTGCTTTTCAGCCCGTTCGTTCTCCCCTCCAACGGGAACCAAGATTCGATATGCCATCACACACCCGTTCTATTTGCCATTATATAAACTACCGGGGGAAACCCCCCATTTGTAGACTCAGTACCTCACAAAGCAGGGTAGTTGAGACATCTGATTGCTGAGGATGTGCACTCCAACCAAGAAGCGGACATCGAAATCCACGAAGAAAAGCTGCGTAACGTCCTCGTCGATCGGCCTGACGAGAAAGTTCCTCTCTCCTTTGCTAACAACGCTCAAAGGTGATGCTGGGGATACATACGAAGACCCCCTATCGGCGCTACGGCCGACGGGCTCTCGCACCGAAGCCGGTGGCGACGTTATTGCGCCTTCAAGTATGGCCGATGGAATGGTCGGGGCTATCCGAGCGCGCTTAGACCACGCTGGATTCGGGGACGTCCCGATTCTGAGCTACGTGGTGAAGTACGAGAGCTCTTTCTCGGCCCCTTTCGAGACGCCGTCGGGGGCACCCCGGCCTTTGGGGACCGCCGACACTACCAGATGGATCCCGGAAATCGTCGCGTGCCCATCCGAGAGGTTGATCAAAACGTGAACCGCCTCGGAGTCAAGTGATTCGAGAATCTTCGATTCTCGTCATCACGGAAATCGAAGGTTTCCGTACGACCCCGAGGCACTCGCCGTGCTTATCTGTAAAACAGGGCGCCGATTTCCTCACCGCCAAGCCGGCTCTCCCATACCTCGACATCGTGCGGGACGTCCGGGAGTACTCGTCTTCGCCCGTCGTCGCTTACACGTTGGCGGAGAGGACGCTGTACTCCAAGCCGCCGCTGGGAAGGCTGGCTCGAATTAGAAGCCGCGGCAATGGAGTCACTTCTTCTATCGAACGCGCCGGCGCGGACGGCATTGTGACACTACGTTGCCGAGCAGGTCGCCGAGCCACTGGACTTCCACCCGCGTCACAAGCTTTTCGCGGCCGATGACCAAGCTGTTTGGACAGTTGGAGCCATTCGCAGAACACAATACACTCATAGGAGGTTCGTCATACGTTCCGTCATGGAATCACCAACTGCTCACCACATTGGGATAGCTGTCGAAGACTTAGAGACAATGGTTACGTTCTACAGAGAGACACTCGACTTCGAGGTGACTCAGGAGTTCACTCTCACCGGTGAAGCGTTTTCGAAGGGTCTCGGCGTCGAAGACACCAAAGGCGAGTTCGCCCGCCTCTCAATGGGGGGCGTCCTCCTCGAACTGGTCGAATACACGCCCGCACACGAGCCGACACCGGTGAGCGGTGTCGCTGACCCTGGGTCAGTTCACATTGCCGTCTCATATGATGATGTGAGTGCGTTTTACGAAGGGCTCAGTAACGTCGATACCGTCAGTGAACCCGTCACGACTCCTAGCGGCACTACAATCGTGTTTCTTCGTGACCCAGAAAATAACCTCGTCGAGATCGTATCCAATTAGAGAATTTTCCGCGTACGCACTTTCTAGATCGGCTAGCATCGGAACGGTTCTTGACTGAAGAGACCGCCTCGCTACCCCCACTCCTATTGGGAATCATATAGAATGATATTTAAGGTAGTTCTAGATATTCCATCTCATGGTACAGGCAGACATCCTGTCACAGATAATACTGTATGGAGTCCTCACGGGTGGGGTCTACGCGCTCGTCGCGATGGGGCTCTCACTGATATTCGGCGTGATGGACGTAGTGAACTTCGCTCATGGGGCGTACCTCATGCTTGCAATGTACAGTTCGTACTTCGCCTGGCAGATACTTGGGCTAGACCCGTTCTTGTCCATTCTGTTGGTCGCACCAGCGTTCTTCGTCTTCGGCGTGATCAGTGAGCGGCTCATCATTCACCCGATCATTGACGAACCTGACTTCGCACAGATTTTCGCGACGGTCGGGCTCATTTGGGTGTTCGAGAACTTCGCCCACTACTTCATCGGTACCGATCCCAAAGGCATCGAAGCAGGCTATGGCGGTATGTCGCTGCTAGGCGTTCCCGTCCAGGAGGTGCGCGTCTATGGGTTCGTCATCGCGCTGCTGACTGCGCTTGGAATGTACCTGTTATTGGAAAAGACAAAAATTGGCCTCGCCATTCGGGCGACGGCACAGGATAAGGAGGCTGCGGAGCTCATGGGTATGAGCAGTGAGGTCGTCTATATGGTGACCTTCGGACTCGGGATCGCGTTGGTCGGTGTCGCTGGCCCGGTTATGGCATCGATCTACTCGACCACGCCGACGGTCGGGGCTAATTACGTATTGATCGCGTTCGTTGTCGTCGTTCTCGGCGGGTTAGGCGACGTCTTCGGTGTCCTCTGGGCCGGTATGCTCATTGGGATTGTCGACGCTGCCGTGGCCTTCTTTTACGAGCCGACATTGAGTGCGCCGGTTTACTACACGATATTCATCGCCGTCCTCGTGCTTCGCGCTACCGGTCACCTTGGCGGCTCTGATGAAGGCCTCCTGAGCCGGATCGCTAATATCGCGTCCTCAAACGAAAGCTCCTGAGATGAGTCAAAAACAACAAACATCGACAGATAGCATCGCCGGGAAGATCACCAAGGCCGTAGGGAAACCCTCCGGGTACCTTTCCCTACTTGTGTTCTTAGTCGCGCTTGCACTCCCATTGTTCGCAACGAACTATATCCTCCACATCCTAATCCTGGTGTTTATCACCGGGATCGGTGCAATTGCCTGGAACATCATCGGAGGATACGGCGGCCAGTTCGCACTGGGGAACGCGGTATTCTACGGATTCGGTGCCTACTCTGTGGCACTGCTGGTTAATAACTATGGACAGAGCTTCTTCGTCGCACTCGCCGTGGGAATCATCCTTTCAGTGCTCTTAGCAGTTCTGGTGGGGTATCCAACTTTCACCCTGTCGGGCCACTATTTCGCGCTGGCAACCATTGCAGTCGTCGAAGGAATGCTATATCTAGTCTTATTCTTCGGCGACTTCACCGGTGGTGCGATCGGGCAGTCCGTCACCCCTGCCAGCTGGCTCGCGGATCTCGTCGGGAACCGAGTGATCGCCTTCTACATTTTCTTCGCCATCTTCGGCCTCTGCATATTGATCTCCACGTGGGTCCGATACTCGAAGCTGGGGTACTACCTCCTCGCAATTCGAGAGGACCAGGATGCGGCGGCGGCACTCGGAGTTAACACGACGCGTTACAAGATCTACGGGTTCGCTCTTAGTGCAGCTATGACAGCACTCGCCGGAGGGATGTACGCTGTCTACGGAACGTACGTGTCTCCGTCGGGTGCCTTCTCACTCGACCTTTCGATTCAGTACGCCCTGATCACACTAATCGGTGGAATGGGGACCATCATCGGTCCGATAGTCGGTACGCTGTTTATGGTACCCATTCAGCAATACGTAACGACGGTTCTCGGCGGAAATCTCGGTTCGCTCGCGTACATCGGCTACGGCGTGATATTGATCGTCGTCATTATCTACGCGCCAGAGGGTCTCGTGACTCGGCTCTCGTTCGTTCGCGAATGGATTGACAATACTCTCCCGGAGGTGAAGTAAGATGCTGAAGACTGAAAATCTCACAAAGCGGTTCGGAAGTGTCGTGGCAGTGGACGATGTCTCGATCGAGATCCCAGAAGGTGAAATCACCGGATTGATTGGTCCGAACGGAGCGGGCAAGACGACCCTGTTCAACCTAATCACTGGCTTCTACACGCCAAGCAATGGGACGGTTACCTACAAAGGCGAAGATATCACCAACCTCGCGCCCCACGAGATCTCGAAGAAGGGTGTATCCAGGACCTTCCAGGTTCCAAAACCCCTGAATCAGCTCTCTGTGACGGAGAACGTAGTTGTCGGGGCACTCGGCGAAGGTAAAGGTCGGCAGGCCGCTATGGAAAAGGCCAACGACACTCTCGACAGAGTGAACTTTCAGGGCGACTACTCGATGACCGCCAACAGCCTCAACGTCGGCCAACTGAAACGGCTCGAGATCGCGAAAGCTGTTGCCACAGATCCCGACCTTCTTATGCTCGACGAGGCCGTTGCCGGTCTCAACCCAGACGAACGGGGTAAGTTGGTCAACGTCATTGAAAAGCTCAATGACCAGGGCATCACCATCCTGATGGTCGAACACGTGATGGAGGTTGTGATGGGTCTCTCGAACAGAGTAATCGTCTTGGACGAAGGAAAAGTACTCACTGAAGGGACACCGAAGGAAGTGCAGAACGACGATGAGGTTATCGAAGTCTATCTAGGAACGTGAAAACATGAGTAATAAAGAAACGCTACTATCGGTCGACGACATCGAAGTGTTCTATGGCGAGACGCAGGCCCTCTTCGGGGTATCCCTCGAGGTATACGAGGGTGAACTCGTCACGATGATTGGCGGAAACGGTGCAGGGAAAACGACGACGCTGAGAACGATCTCGGGACTCCTCTCACCAAGGGTCGGATCGATCACGTTCAAAGGGGACGAAATCGCAGGCAAGGGGCCCGACGAAATCGTTAAATTGGGGATATCGCAGGCCCCAGAAGGTCGTATGCTCTTCTCTGGGCTAACTGTCGAGGAGAATCTCTACGCTGGCGCGTACCACCGGAGTGACGACGCAGCTGTCGAGGAGGACCTCGAGATGGTGTACGATTACTTCCCACAGCTACCGGATCTCTTGGAGCATAACGCTGAGGACCTCTCTGGAGGCCAACAGCAGATGCTGACCATCGGACGTGCGCTAATGTCTGATCCCGATCTTCTCCTTATGGACGAGCCATCGCTTGGGTTAGCACCCCAGCTTGTCCAGACGATTGGTGGTATCGTAGAGGATCTCCGGGACGATGGTCAAACGATCCTGCTCGTAGAACAGAATGCCGAGTTAGCACTTGACATCTCTGACCGCGGCTACGTGGTGCAGACGGGAGAAGTAGTTGCCTCGGGCCCGACCGAGGAACTGCGTGATACGGACGCGGTTCGGTCCGCGTACTTCGGTCAGTAACTCTCTCAGCTAACGAGCAGGTTTTCTCGTTCGTCGAAATCGTTTCCACCCAGATTCCTTCCGGAAGCACAATATCTTTTAGTGGCGTTTGTGTGTCTCCCTCTATGTCGGATATTACCTATCTCGACGGGATGGACGTCGCCGATCTCGCAGAGCCCGCAGAATACGTCGATGCAGTTCGTGAAGCCTACGCAGAGCGTGGGGCAGGGGCCGATGCCCGACCGCGCACAAAACTGACTCGCGACGACACTCCCGGTATGATGACGGGATATCTGGCAATTCTGCCCGAGAAGGGGTATATGGGTGGATATATGTACGCGGCTGGCTTCGGTGCGAGCGATGCGTGGTTCGTGACGCCGCTGTTCGATGCCGATGAGGGTGAACTGCAGGCAATCGTCGACGGCGCGAGTATGAACCCGTTCAAAACGGGGGCAACCGGAGCTGTCGCAGTTGATGAACTCGCCAGGAACGACGCGAGAGAATTGGCCATCATCGGGACTGGATCGCAAGCCCGAGGCCAACTCATTACGACGGCAACCGTGCGTGATCTCGAAACTGTCCGCGTTTTTTCACCGACGCGAGAGAACAGGGAGTCGTTTGCAGCCGATTTCGACGAGGAACTTGATGCCACCGTCGAGGCTGTTCCAGATAGCACCACTGCTGTCGGAGATGCTGACATCATCATCACGGCGACAACCGCCTCTGAACCGGTCATCGCCAACGAGGACATCGAGGACGGCACCCATATCACGGCGATGGGACAGTACGATCCAGAAAAGCGCGAATTAGATGCTGATACGATTTCCCGGGCGACGTACGTCCCAGACCTACGTGAACGGATACAGCAGGATGCGGGATCCTTTATTCAGGCACGTCAGGAAGGGGCCATCGACGACGATCACGTCCACGGTGAACTTGGCGAGGTCGTCGTCGGTGACGTCCCGGGCCGAACGTCTGCAGATGAGGTGACTGTCTTCGACAGCGGTGGCACCGGCATCGAGACGATCGGCGCTGCGAGTATGCTCTACGAGAAAGCACTCGCGGAGGGACTCGGAACTACCCTGCGGTCCTACCCGGCCAGCGAAGCGATGATCGGAAACTAACACCGCCCGGCGGCTACCATCTAAATTTATAACGGTGGTGGCTGAGGTCTAATTATGAGTGACCGCACGATACTCATTACCGGAGGTACTGGGTTTATCGGTGCATATACTGCTGCAGAGGCCGTCTCGAACGGTGATTCGGTCGTTGCATTCGATATTAACGCCGATAGCCGAATTCTGGAGAAACTCGGTATTGCGGACCAAGTAGAGGTTATTGAGGGTGACATTACCGAGACGACGAGTGTCTTCGAGGCTGTTACGGAAACGGGTGCTACCCACATCATCCACTTGGCAGCGTTCCTGACGAACCTCTCGAATCAGTACCCCCGGAAATCAATCGACATTAACATCAAGGGGACGAACACGGTTTTCGAGGCCGCACGCGTCTTCGATGATCAAATTGAACGAGTTGTATGGGCCTCGAGCTCTGCTGTGTACGCGCCGCAGCACAAGTACGATGATCCAGATGTCGATGAGGACGACTTGGTTTATCCCGCGACACTGTACGGAGCCGCGAAGGAGTATAACGAACACCAAGCCGATCTTTATCGAGAAAATTATGATCTCTCACTAATCGGACTGCGGCCGACGCTCGTTTACGGGCCGTACCGGGAATCGGGTAGTGCCTCGGCATATGCGCAGGTCATTGAGGGGCCAGCACGTGAACACGCCGTGACGGTGGGACCGAGCGACTTCGTTTTCGATTGGCAATATGCTACCGATGCGGGGGCTGCCTTCTATGGGGCGACGTTAGCCCCCGAATCTGAGCTATCTTATAGCGTGTACAACGTCTGTGGTGAGCGGGCGACTCTCACCGAAGTTGCGGACATCGTCCGTGAGTATCTGCCAGACGCGGACATTACGCTCACAGACGAGGGGACCGCAGTATGGAACCACCACATGGAGATGAATGCAGCAAAGGAAGAAATCGGATATGACCCAGAGTATGATCTCGAACGCGGCGTGAAATCCTACATCGACGTAGTCAGAGAGAATGCGGGGCTTGACCCGGTGTAACGTCGATGGAGACAATCATCTTCGCCGACGACGGAGAACGGTCACTCGAACGTAGCACGGCCCCAATACCAGACCCTGGACCTCGAGAGGTCCAGCTGGAAATCAAGGCTACGGGTATCTGTGGTAGCGATGTCGGCGCTTGGCACCGTAAGTCGGCATACGACTTCGTCGAAACCCCTCGCGTGCCGGGCCACGAGTACGTCGGCGTCATCAGTGATCTCGGTGAAGACATCGAATACTTTGACGTGGGTGACAGAGTCGTTGAGCGGCCACTCCGCTCGTGTGGAGTCTGCAACGCGTGCCGAAATGGCGCTTCTCACGTATGCGAGAACCTCGAGATTACCGGCTTCCATTTTGATGGTGGGTTCGCACCCTACAGTGTCGTCTCAGTTCATTCACTCCACCGCGTCCCCGACAGCCTTACTCATCGGCAAGCAGCTATGGCTGAACCGATGGCAGTTGCTGCGCGTGCAACGTTACATCGAACTAATCTAACGACTGGTGACGACGTACTGGTACTGGGCGCAGGTCCGATGGGTGCATTTAGTGCCCTAATCGGGGACACTCTGGCTGCGAACGTCACCGTTGGTGGACTGTCGAGGGACAAACCTCGGTTTGCGGTGCTAGAAGATCTCGGGATCAGGACCGTTAACCTCGAGACTACGTCGACATCCGAGTGTGCAAATGAATATGCGGATGGTGGCTTCGATGTTGTTGTAGATGCGACCGGGTCCACGAGTGCATTGACGGACGGAATTGCTGCCGCACGTCCGAATGGCGAGGCAGTGGTTATCGGGATCCCCTCGGGAAGTCTCGATATACCAACCCCCGACTTCGTGCGTCAGGAACAGCGTGTGAGTGGATCCTATGGTGCAACACCCGCTGACTTCGAACGCGCCTTAGAAATTATGGAGGGCGTTCCCGACGAACTCGATGCTATGTCGCAGTCTTACGAACCGGACGATGTCGAGAGGGCCTTCCGATCATTCGCGGATGGAGAGGTCATTAAACCGATTCTCGAGACTTCGCTCCTCGATTACTAGTTTCGTTCGACTCCGTGGAAACCCTTCAAAAAGGGAAATAGAAAGAGCCATCGTCTCGACTGTTTTTCGTGGGTCCAGCCGATAACTGGCCTCGAAGAAAATCGTAACCTCGAATCTCCTTGACCAGTATGTTCGTCTCCCTTCGGTATTTGATAACAACATTTATGTAGGTACTCTAATGAAGTGATATTGAACAACATGGTAGATAGCAACCAATCAGGTAGTCCGGAGACCAATCGCCGTCGATTCCTCAAAGGAGCTACGGCTTCCGGCCTCGCCTTGACGACGGGGCTCGCAGGCTGCAGTAGTGGTGGCAACAACGGCAGCAGTGGGGATAGCAACGGCGACGGTAGTGGCGGACAGACGACCAATCAGGCCAACGGAGACACAAACAGCGGCGGTGATCCGATTAAGGTTGGAGCACTCTTCCCGCTCAGCGGCAACCTCGCACAGTTAGGAGAAGAGAGTCTCCGTGGCGTGGAAATCGCTGTTGAAGAGCGGAATTCGAATGGTGGTGTGCAGGGTCGAGAGATAGACCTCGTCTCGAAAGACGCTCCGGACGCCGACTCCGGTGTGAGCACCATTGAGAACCTCGCGACCGTCGAGGATGTGCCGGTCGTCGTCGGCTCGTACTCGAGCACGATCTCGCGGGCGGCCAGCCAGCGAGCAGCAGGTTACGATCTCCCATACTGGGAGCTTGGAGCCGTCGCGGACGTTATTACCGAGGAGAACCCGGGCAACGTCTTCAGGACGAACCCGCAGGCTTCTTTCTTCGGGACGTCCGGCGTCCAAACCGCGAGGGACGTCGTCGCCCCCGCCCTGGACAAAGACCCCAGTGAACTCAACGTCGCCGTGATGTACGAAAGCGGCGCCTACGGTAACTCAGTCGGCGGGACAGTCAAAGAACTCTCCGAACAGGAGGGGATGAACGTCGTCGAAGACATTGAATACGACGCGTCGACCGGCGACCTCTCCTCGACGATTCAGACCCTCAAGAGTGCGGACGTTGACCTCCTCAACCACACTGGGTACTCCTCTGATATCTACCTCCTGTGGAATCAGAGTAAGTCACTCGGGAACTACATCCCGGCAGCCATCGGCAACGGTGGAGGTTACTCACTACAGGCGTTCGTCGAGAACATCGGAACGACGGCCGCTATGGGGGTCTTGAACCAGGACTTCACGCAGTACAACACGAATCCTGAATACGCGCCTGGGATCGCAGAGTTCGTTGCGAAGTACCGTGAGAAATACGACGAGCCCCCACTGTCGGGACACTCGCTGGGTAACTACTTCGGGATGAACGTCCTGTTGGACACGCTGGAGAATCTGGACGACCCGTCCGGCTTCTCACTCAGTGCGATGCAAGATGCTGCACTCGGGATTGAACGAGAAATCGGTACGAGTGCGACGTCTTGGGGTGTGAAATTCGACAGCGAAAACTTCCAGAACACCCGAACAAAGGTGACCGGCCATCAGTGGCAGGAAGACACGTACACGGACGACATCTGGCACCCAGACCGGGATGACGGTACGGCTGACCTGTACACGCTCTATCCCGAGGAGGGACGGCTCTCGTTCGCGGACGTCAAGAACATCCCGCGACCGGATTACACGCAGGAATCGTAAATATCGGGTTGCGCTGACCTCTCTTCGGCCGCTATGTTCTCGTAGTATTTTGGCGGTAGCTGATCTCTCTCCTTGATTTTAGCACTCTTAGATTCATTTACTGAGTCCATAGGTTCCTATGCATCACCCCGATGGAACTCCTGGCTGCGTGAGTAGTTTCTTCATCGCCTTAGCCGGTCTCGGGGAGCCAAAGTCGCAGTGATTCGGTTGGATTAGTATCACAGCAGACCTACGGCAACGAGAACCAAAAAGGGGAAAAGTCAAGTCGCGGTGATGCAACTTACCTGATTGTATGCCACAGAAATCGCGTGCGCTCGTAATGGAAGAGCCTGGCGAATTGGAAGTCAAAAACCTCGAAGTGCCAGAGACTGGCGCCAAAGATATTCTCGTCAAGGTAGAACTCAGCGGAATCTGCGGCTCAGACGTCCATATGTACGATGGGGGGATGGATCTTGATTTCCCCGTACTCCCGGGGCATGAATTTTCCGGCGTCATCGAGGACTTAGGAGACGACGTGGACACGGACGCGAAGGGGGAGCCCGTCTCCGAAGGTGACAAAGTGACGGTTGTCCCGGGTATCGTTTGTGGTGAGTGTTGGTACTGCAACAACGTACCGACCCGCCCCACCACGTGTAAGAACCGCGATGTCTATGGGTTCTTGGGTACTGACTACCGGCAGGGCGTCCACGGTGGCTTCAGTGAGTATATGATCGCCGACGGCCGTTCCAGCTTTTACAAACTCCCGGACGAGATGGATATCGAACTCGGGGCGCTCGCCGAACCACTCTCAGTCGCGACGCGAGCATTCGAACGGGCCTACAGCCCTGGAATCCCAGACGCGCGTGAGGGGATCGGTATCGGGAAGTCTATCGCTGTCCAAGGTGCCGGCCCAGTAGGCCTCCTCGCGATGAGCGCCGCCGAAGCCGCCGGCGCTGGTCAGATCATCGCGGTTGACGCCATCGAAGAACGACTTTCGTTAGCGCAAGAGTTCGGTGCGACCCACACGGTGGACCTGACCCAGTATGATGGCGATGACGATCTCATACAGGCAGTAAAAGAACTCACGCCAGGAAACGTCGGACCTGATGCAGCTATCGAGGCCGCAGGCATTCCTGTTGCGTTCAGCCAGGGGATTGAACTTCCCCGCGATGGGGGCACTCTCGTGGAAGTGGGTCACTACGCGTACAGCGGTGAAGCCGAAGTCAATCCGACCCGGGTGGTCCAGAAGGACATCGATATCAGAGGCAGCCTCGCGTATCCCCCGAACCAGTTCGAAACGTCGCTGTCGCTGCTTGACCAGCTCAAAGACGATGTCCCCTTCGACACGCTGTTTAACCACAAGGCCGGATTCGATGATGCCGAGTCGGCCTACGAGGCTCAAAAGAGCGGCGAAGCCTACCGCGCCACGATTCATCCGTTCGGCGTATGAGAAAGCACCTCCTCGCCCCTGGAGCCTACGTGCAAGGTGACGGCGTTATCGCCACAGAGGAATCGTTCAGGACGCTACAGGGGACGACTGCGTTCGTCCTCGGAGGCGAGACGGCTCTCTCGACGACGGAATCAGATCTCCAAGTCGGACTCGAATCGGCAGGACTGGACGTCGCCGCTATCGAACCGGGAGTGGATAGCTGTACATTCGACCGGATCAATTCTCTGGTTGATGAAGCAGCGGCCGCAGCAGCGGATACAATCGTCGGTGTTGGTGGCGGAGTTGCGCTCGACACGAGTAAGGCGGTTGCCGACGCCCTTGATGCAGAGCTAGTCACTGTGCCAACGATCGCGAGTACCGACGCACCCTGCAGCTCGGTTTCGGTCGTCTACGACGACGACGGTAACTTCGACGACTACGTTCACAGAGACCGTGATCCAGACCTCGTGTTAGTCGACACGGGCGTAATTGTCCAAGCACCGACGCGGTTCCTTCGATACGGTATGGGGGATGCCTTCGCCACCCGCTTCGAGGCCGAAGCAGTCGCACGATCGAGTGAAGTGACGCACACTGGAGCCCACGCAACCGGTGCTGCACTGACTCTCGCTCGTTCGACATTTGACAACCTCCGGTCCTATGGGGAGTCCGCAATCGCTGCGAACCAGCGGGACGCTGTAACTCCCGCGTTCGAACACATCGTGGAGACAAACACGTTGCTCTCTGGTCTTGGTTTCGAGTCCGGGGGACTCGCTGCTGCCCACGCGTTCGGGAAAGGCTTCTCGAAGACAGATGCCGACGCCCCACACGGGCTCTTGATCGCGTTCAGCACCATCGCCCAACTAGTGCTCGAAGACCGTGAGCCAGACATTCTCGACTCAGCACTGGATGTCTATCACACATTAGGCTTGGACCGGCGTCTCACTGATTTCGGAATCGACGATGCGGCTGTCGAGATAGTTGCCAAGAACGCTTGTAGTGAGGATACGACGATGGGCAACGAGCCGATGAACGTCACCCCTGGACGAGCGGCTGCGGCTCTTCGAACAGCTGACGAGCTCATCGCTCGGTACTGACCCCCGTGACTCTCTAACCGGTCAAGGAAGTGTGTCTGGATTGACCATCCGACACATCTTGACTCGATCGACCTGATTGCGGTCACGAGACGAAAACGGATTTTAGTGGAAAACTATTTGGAGGGGGCGCGGAAGTAGATGATATGGTAGCGCCTGAGGAGCGAAAAGACCTCCATGAGAATCTATTGTTGAATAGGCTTTTTGAGGAAAAAGTCCTCGAGGTATACGAGGACAGTGGCATTCCCGAACTACCACACTTGAGTTTGGGTCAAGAGGCTGTTGGGGTAGGCACGGTGTTCGCTCTGGAAGAAGATGACTGGCTCGCCCCGTCTTTGCGAACACGCGCGGTCACGCTGATGCGCCTCTCATTACGTGATGTCGTTACAGGGATGTTCGGGACGGAATCGGGGCCCACTGAGGGGCGTACGACTCAACACCATCTCGGATCTTCAGAGGCCAACATTATGGGTACCACCGGTATGATCGGAAGCCACCTCAACGTGGCTGCTGGCGCGGGGCTCACCGCACAACAACTCGGTGAGGACCGCGTGACAGCCGTTTTCTTCGGTGACGGTGCAGCCACGCGCGGAGAGTTCCATACCGCACTCAACTTTGCGGCTGTCGAGGATCTCCCGGTTATCTTCGTTTTGGAGAACAACCAGTGGATCGAAGAGACCCGGGCCCTCGACGTGATCGCAGCTGAGGAGAACATCAGTGAAATGTCGGGTCATAATCTCCCGAAAGAGGTCATTGACGGCCAAGACGTTGACGAGGTCCTCAACACGGTATCGGAGGCAGCCGAGCGAGCACGTTCTGGGGACGGTCCAACGCTGATCGAGGCCAAAACCTATCGATACCGGCCCCACGCCGAAGTCATCCCAGAACGCCGTGACGAGGACGAAATTGCAGAGTGGAAGGAGCGCGATCCCGTCGAACTCCATCGTGACTACCTTCTTGACAATGCCATCGTAGACGAAGATTGGCTCGAATCGACACGGGATTCCCTTATGGAAGATATCGAAGACGCGTTCGAATTTGCCGAAGAAGACTCTTTACCGGATGAAGAGGCGATGTACAAGGTGTACAAAGATACTGACGTCGACATGTACGGAGGTGTCCGCTGATGACTGAATTAACTGTTCGAGATAGCATCAACCGAGCACTGGCTGAAGAGATGAAGCGCGATGAGCGTGTCTTTCTCTATGGCGAGGACGTCGCCGACTATGGCGGACTTTATCAGGTGACAGAGGGACTGCGAGACGAAATCGGCGAAGATCGCGTCTTCGACACGCCTCTCTCTGAGACAACACTCGGAGGCACCGCAGTCGGTGCTGCTCTCACAGGAACGCGTCCCGTCGTCGAAATTATGTTCGGTGACTTCCTGTCTATCATTGCGGACCATCTGATAAATTATGCTGCGAAGATGCATTTCAACTACAGCGATGATACCAGCGTTCCGCTCGTAGTTCGGACCACATACGGAGCCGGGGACCAGTTCGGCCTCCACCATAGTCAAGACCCAATCTCTTGGTTCCAGAACGTTCCCGGACTCAAGATGATCGCACCTTCGACGCCCGCGGACTACAAGGGCCTTCTCAAATCTGCGGTACGCGATGACGACCCAGTCATCTTTTTCGAGAACAAGCAGCGCTATGACCTCTCAGGCGAGGTTCCGGATGGCGACCATACAGTCCCAATCGGCGAAGCTGACATCAAGCGAAGCGGCAAGGATATGACCATTGTTGCCATCGGGGGGATGGTAGACGTCGCCCTTGACGCGGCTGAGTCACTCGCAAACCAGGGTTATGACTGTGAGGTCATCGACCCCCGGACCGTTATGCCCCTTGATAAAGAAACCATCATCGAGTCGGTGAAGAAAACGCACGCCCTCACTGTCGTCCATGAAGCCGCTCGATTCGGGGGAATCGGGGGCGAGATTGCAAGTGAAGTCGCAGATGAAGCACTGTTCTATCTTGATGCACCAGTAAAACGCGTCGGTGCACCCTTCACGCCGGTTCCGTTCGCAGAGAACCTTGAGCAGATGTATCTGCCGGGGGCACAGGATGTAGAAACAGCCGTCATCGATGCACTTGAGTGATCGCAGATGCAGAAACTTACGCTTCCAAAAAGCGGTCAGGGGATGACAGAGGGCCTCTTACTGGAGTGGCACTTCGATGTTGGTGAGTCTGTCTCAGAAGGCGACCCGGTTCTGGATTTCGAATCGGAAAAAATGGTCGGCGAGGTAGCCGCCAACCAAGATGGAGTGCTACTGCGAACGGAAGTCGAGGAAGGCGAGACAGTCGCCGTTGGAACCGTGTTAGGATGGGTTGGTGAAGAAGGTGAAACGCCCCCAGAAACAGAGGAACCTGCTGAAGGTGCGTCTGAATCCGAGGGAGAAGTCGAACCGGATGCCGAATCCAACGAAGTTGACGGCATTATTCGAGGAACACCGACCGCTCGACGAAAGGCTCGCGAAGTCGGTGTTGATATCGAAACTGTCGGTGCTGAGCTCGGTGTGAACCGAGTGACCCCGAAGGAGGTTGAGCAGTATATATCAGACGACCCTGCAGGACCAACTGCTGAGACGCTTCAGCAGACTGGAGACGAGATTCTTGGATCACCGTGGGCGCGCACGGTCGCTGCAGAGGAGGGTGTCGACATCCAGGAGGTCGGCGAGACATTAGGAGAATCCCGAATCCAAGAACGCCACATCAAGAAGTACCTCGAGGAACGACCGACAGAGTCTGAACCCACACAAAAGTCCGACCAGACTGGTCTACCGGTCGCCGAGGAGATCTCGATTACTGGTGGAGAGAAGGTAATGTTCGATCAAATGAGTCGTGTCGCGAAGAATTACGCGAGTACGACGACTGCCGCACGGGTCGATGTTACGTCCCTACTCGACCTATATGACGATCTGAAAACCACCTGGGTAAACGAACAGGGAGATTCACTCTCACTCACAGCATTTACCGCGCGAGCGGTATCACAGACCTTGCCGGAACACCCCCGCTTGAACGCCGAATACGTGGAAGAAGAGAACGTCCTACGCGTATACGATCAAGTGAATCTCGGGATTGCCGTGAACAGCGACGACGGATTGATCGTTCCGACGATATACGACACAGAGGATTCCTCGGTCAAGGAGCTCTCTCGGTCGATCGAAGAGATCGCAGCGAAGGTCAATAACCGGGAGCTCGAGCCAGAAGACCTCGAGAACGGTACGTTCTCGATCTCGAATGCTGGTAGCTTAGGAGCATATATCAACACACCCCAGATCAACCACCCTCAGACCGCGATACTTGGTGTTTGCAAGATCTTCGAAGACGCCGGGGTCGTTGATGGGGAAGTGGTCCCGCGGAAATATATGCATCTGTGTCTGACCTACGACCACCGAGTTATTGAAGGCGCCGAAGCGGTCGGGTTTCTTCAATCAGTCAAATCCAAGCTGGAATCGCCTAAATCAGTGCTCCAGTAATCGATTCGTCTATTCCGGGGAGCACGCGCTCCCTGTAACAGCGGGTCACCGCAAACGGTAGGCGGTTCTGCTCGTCAATCGGGGGGAGGGTATTCTGGAATTGATGTCTGGATCGCTGTCGACCAGATCCAAGAAATCTCCAACCGGCCATACAGGACGACATTCCGAAGCAGCGTGCGGCCTACTGGGTGACTCATCAGCTTATGCAGAACGGAGGTTACGTTCACCGTGCCCCTTCGGTCTCGTGGTTTTACTCTTCTTAGTAGATTCAGCCACTGCAAACCGGATTATTATCGAACTTCCAGAGGCGGTTTAGGAATATAGATTATGAATTTCACCTCCAGTGGAACAATTGAATCGACACAGGCCACAATGTGGGCGTTTGATTATCCAGAATAGATCGCAGGGTTTTGCCATCGCCAAAACGTCACGGAAATTCATACAGTATTGGGCGACCTCCTCCGTGGTTTATATGTGAAATATGACGAGCTCCGGTCCTCGAACTCAATAGAATACGGCAGGCTCTGAAAGCAGCTATCTTTTTGGCGATACCAAAAATATAAGATTGGGCCCCCCAAACAAGGGGATATGGCGTCAAACGAAGATGGGGGACGAACGATAAAATCGGTGGACAATAGCCTCTCGATCCTCGAATTCCTCTATTCTACGGGTCCGAATTCGCTTTCCGCGATCGCCGCTGCAGTTGATCTATCTCCAGGATCGACGCATACTCACTTAGCGACGCTCCGAAAGCATAATTATGTTGAGAAGAGTGGGGATAAATATCAATTGAATCGGCGCCTCATTAGTCTCGGGGAACGAGCACGAAACCAACTCAACATCTATCAAGCGGCACGGAAACCGCTACACTCTCTTGCGGAGGAGACAGGTGAAGCCGCTCATCTGATGCAGGAGTACGAGGGGTTCGTCCTTCTCTTATACGAGGTATACGGGACGAACGCTATTGGCGTGGAATATCACGCCCGGAAGCGAGACCGGTTAATACGGCACCTTCACTGTACTGCGTCGGGGAAGGCCCTCCTCTCTAAACTCCCTCGAGATCGAGTGGAATCTATTATCGAATCATCCGGTCTGATGAAGAACACCCCCAACACGATCACTGACCCAGAGAGACTATTTACGGAACTCGAGAAAATCGACGAGCAAGGCTTCGCGATATCCGACGAAGAGCAAATGCTCGGTATGAGGGCTGTTGGGGCGCCTGTGATGAGAGTTGATGGAACGGTCGCCGGAGCAATTAGTGTCTCAGGCCCCCCTTCACGGCTCAACGGGGACCGATTGGAAGAGACACTCAAGAACGAAGTCCTGCAGGCAGTTGAAGTGACCGAGATCAACCTAAATTCAGATGCTCATCGGTGAGCGATGGTGGTAGTCTCATAGTACGCTTTCGACTCGGCTTTGAATGCGTTGTCGGAACATTCGTCAAAACGGGTTGCACTACTGGTTAGCACCGATCGGCCATTACAGACATATAGTTGTAACACCCTACTGTTTGAGGGAGATCCTTCTGCTTCGGAGCCGACTTCAATTCTGCTCAGAGATTCGCCCGAGGTCGATTTTGTCGAATTTTGCAAGTATTATTACAAATGTAGGTTTGTAATTTTATTGTTGTCTAGAGACGTGTGTCCGGGAGTGCTACCGACTTCATTCACAGTTCTGTGTAGTTTGGTACTCTCAAAGGGCTCTACCAGGATAAGATCCAATCTGTGGACAATAGTGGTAGTACGATTATGTGGCTGGCTAGCAGCCGTCATCTAACTGGTTCCAGATCATAGTAGAGTGAGTATAATGTACAAAAACTGTATAGAATATCCATATGAAATTCACATCTTAGATAGGAAAAATCAGATCGTCCGTTTTTGTGAGAGCAAAAAACATCCGTGGACAGGGTGCAACAGTCGCCCTCGCATTGGTCACATAAGAGTACCTTATGAGAAAATCTCTTTCCACTGGAATCACATAGTAGTTAGCCAACAAAATACCTCGAGAACGCTGCCGTCTTCGGACACAGTTCGAGGTTGCAGGCCTCTATGACAACTCCGACATCCCACAGACGATTTTTCGGCATAATGGGGTATTTCCGAAGCCAGCGTCGTCTCGTGTCAAGCCTGCTTTCTCGAATCGATCGTGCCGCTACGCGTTGGCGTTGTGTTACTGGTCCGGTCGCCCTGACCACAATTCAGCTGTCGAAGTTCTCAAGCACACTCTCGGCGACGTGGTCGCCAAAGGGAAGCGAGCAGGTCAGCCCGGGAGAGACGGCATTGAGGACGTGGGTCGAATTCGTGCCGTGTTTGAACAGCGGGTCCTTCACGAGTTCGCCGTCGGACGAAACGACTTGGGCGCGGATACCCGCGAAGCTTGGCCGCAGGTCGCACGCCTCAACGCCGGGCACAAGGCGCTGTGCCGCATCCACGAATTTACGCTTGCGGTAAGACTTGTTCACCTCGTCCCAAGCGACCTGAATCATCTTCCGATTCGAGATCAACCGCTGGAACCCCCGGAAACCGAGTGTTTCCACCAGCTCCGAAATATTGATCGTGGTATTGTCGTACGCCTCGCGCCCGAAGGCCAACACAGCGTTGGGGCCGACGATCACCTTGTCGTCGGTACGTCTCGTGTAGTGAACGCCTAGGAAGGGGAGTTCGGGGTCTGGGGTCGGGTATATCATCGACTGACAGGTGGCTCGCTTGTCCGGGACGACCTCGTAGTACTCCCCTCGGAAGGGAACCACTTGGTAGTCTTCGCCAACGCCGAACTTCGCGGCGAGTTTATCAGCGTACAGGCCAGCGGCGTTAACCACGTAACGCGCGGTCAGGCTTCCTGTGGACGTCGCAAGGCGGAACCCGCCCGCGGTCTGGACGACATCGTCGACGCGGGTGTCGGTGTAAATGTCGACTCCAGCGGCCTCTGCATCCCGGGCGAGCGAGTAGACGTACTGTTGGGAGTCGATGGAGGCAGCCCCCGGCGCCCGCAGCGCCGCCTGTCCGGCGACGTGTGGCTCGTACTCCGCAATGGCGTCCGGTCCTCGGAGGAATTCCGTCTCGACACCGTTCTCTGTTGCCTGCTCCTGCAACTGTTCGAGCCGGCGCTCCTCGGCGTCGGACTGGGCGACGACGAGTACGCCGCACTCATCGATTGGCACATCGTTCTTCGCAGCGTACTCCTTCATCCGTCTGGTTCCCTCGGTTGCAAATCTGGCCTTCAGCGATCCAGGTTCGTAATTGAATCCAGGATGAAGGACGCCCGAGTTCCGACCAGATTGGTGTTGAGCTAGGTGATGTTCCTTCTCGACCACAGCGACGCCTAAGTCGGATGCTGCCGCGAGCGAACGGGCGATAGAACAGCCGACACAACCGGCACCGACAACAATAATATCATACTTGCTCATCCGTATATAGCAGTGTTTGGCACCACGAGTAATCATAATTTGGATTCTGTAACCGCTATCGTTGGTGATGGTTCGGAGGACCGCTCCGCCCGGCGTTCAGAATCTCAAGTAGAACACAGGTGAGATTCCCACTAGAAATTGATAATACAACCAACTTATAATATTATGTATGTTAGTATCTCTGGTGAGCCACCGCCGCTGTGGGAATCGATTCACGGAACTAGCCCCACGTCTCGTGATTCCGATATTTCCACCCGGCTTGTTCCGTGGTTTCTCGCTTTTTTCCGAGACACTCTCAATGAGTTTTATGCTGGACCAGGCGTGTGTGGGTTCCGTCCAATTATGTATATTATGATCTAATAATATACTAATCGAGATTCTTACTATTTTTATCGCTGCGGACGGACAGACGTTCTTCGCAGTCGCTGAATCGCTCCAGGACCAAGGATACGAGGAGCGTGGTGACTTGGAAGCGACATACAACCAGCTCGATCCCAGTCTCGTGCTCGAGAAGGAAGGGTTTCCACGCTGGGACAGCTTCGTGGAGACGGTCGCTGGCCAGTTTCAGTTGACGCCGGCGATGATCGAACGGTGCGACCAGTCATCTGAGTACGGCAATCTCCACGTGCATCTGCTCTCGCTGACCGACATCGTCGTCATCAAATCGATCACGGAGCGCGAAGGCCGTGCGGACGTAGTCCGAATCAATCTAACGGCGTTCACCGCCGCCCTTCCTTAATGACCTTCCCCCGACAAATCTGACGTACCAACGACTCACCCGCTACCTTCAGCCTCAACAGAGAGTTCGAATTCGAGTTGTCCGTCAAGGATATGTGTTCGGTCGGCTAGCCCCGGTTCGACGAGTTCGATGGTAATCTCAACGACGAGTTGACGGGCTGACTCCGGCCAATGGGTGACTGGAAGATCCATAAATACGGTCTCGTCGGCGATTTCACCGAACTGGTGGACTTCGACGACTGCAGCAGTCCCCTCTCGGAACAGTGACACGGACGGATGGGGTTTGTGGTCTCCCATAAATGGGCCTTGCAGCGAGATCCGTGGTGGGGTGCCGTCACCGCCCAGTGCTACGAACCGCTGTGTGAGCGATTGCAGTTCGGTATCTTCAGGGTGCGAAATCGACGTGAAGAAGTGGGTCGGTAAGGGAGAAAACTTGGGGTCGACACCCACGGTAGCGAGAGCAGTGCCGTCCTCGCGGAATTCGAGATACTTCCCATCATCTCGGGGATTATCATCGGTCTTTACCACCGGGTCCGTGTGTTCGGTTCGTGATTCAACAGCACTACAACCCGCAGCGGTGGTGGAGGCGGCAGTCAAGGCGGACGCGAGGAATGCGCGACGGCGCATAGATGGCGATTTCGCTGGCGGCATCAAAAACGTTGACAAACTTGTACCGCACCCCAAGCTTGCGCACTCCGCTATGAGCAACAGCCCTCGCTAATCGCTACATCTCCTGCATTGAGCGATCCGTGACAACTCTGTACTGAGCGACTGAGGGCGGGAAACTAGCAACTACTGAGGATTACAGCAGAGCCGCGAACTCAGGTCTGGATCTGATAGAGAAGAACTAGGATGGCAACTCCGATGAAGAAGTCTGGGAGAAGCACGAACGTACCGATATTTGGGCGAGGTCGGAAGCCTAAGACGTTGTGTACTACTGGATTTGACGTACCCGCGTATAGAAGCAGCGCGGCGCTCGTCGTAGCCGGCGCTTACACTCCCGGTCGTCAGTCGGGTTTCGTGTGCCTCGACTCCTGGACGCGGTCGAGCGCGGTTTCGGCCTTTCCGGTGCAGGGGCCGCAGTCCATTCCCGGACCCGAGAGACTGACTGTCGCCTCGTTTCGCCCCTCGACGCTGTAGCCCCCTTTCTCGATTCGGTCTTCGATAGCGTCTGCGGTCGTCGCGTCCGAGTTGTTAACGGTGAGCTGACCGCTCGCGACGCGCGAGTTCACGTTCCCGTCGAGTTTCGAGGCGCTTTGCTCGACCTTTCCCGCACAGGCGGGACAGTCCATCTCCGGGACGTCGAACGCCGCGGCCGCACCCTCGCTGCCCGCGGACACCGCGCCCTTTCGTCCGCCGCCTTCGCCCTGCGAATCCCGACGACCGACGTTCCGGCCGCCGCGCGCCGAATCTGGTATTACTAGATCGGTGGGGTCCACGCCCTATTAAGTCATCTGCTATTTAACCCGATTAAATCCACACAGATCATTAAAAATCCGATACAGATTAATACATCAGTACAGCGGCTTCGCATTTTATTTCGGTACCGCATCGATATCGGTGTCTCGGGTTCCGTCCGGCGGTCTTCGACGATCCTACCACATCGGCTTTCAGGGCAGCGACGCTACGCTCGTCTATGTCTGATTCACACGACCACGACGGACTGACTCGCCGCCGCGCGCTTGGTGCGGGCGGGGCGGTACTCACACTCGCTCTTGCAGGTTGTAGCGGCACCGGCGACGGCGGGACGACGGAGACCGAGACGGCCACCCCGACGCAGACGGAAACGGAGACACCGACCGCAGAACCGACGACGACCGAGGCCGGCAAAGCCTCGCGCAGACCGCTCGAAGTCCCCGAGGACGCAAACTGCGCGGTCTGCAATATGAAGCCCGCGAAGTTCCCGGACTACAACGCCCAACTCCAGTACGAGTCGTCCGACCCGAAATTCTTCTGCTCGAACGGCTGTATGGCGTCGTTTGCGGCCGATCAGGGGCACTTCGAGGAGGCGTACGCCGATGCGTCGATCACGGCGGCGTTCGTCCACGACCACGCCACGACCGACTGGATCGACGGTCTCGGGGCGTCTTACGTCCTGGAGATGGACTCCGAGCGGGTCGACGACCCGATGCGGATCAACCCGCTGGCGTTCGACACCGAAGCCAACGCGACGGCGTACGTCGAGCAGTACGACGACCTGACGGCCGATGACGTCGTCGGCTTCGACGCCTTCGATCGCGACCTCGCCGAGCAGTACCGCGCGAGCTTCTTCGAGTGAACTGATGCGTCGGGACGCCGCCCTCGCCGCCGTCGTGGTGCTCCTCGCGCTCGCGTACAGCGGCGCGTTCGTGGTGAACGCGACCCACGATCCCGAGCCCGTCTCGTTCGGCACCACAGCTAGCTCCGGTCTGACCGCGGAGACGGTCCGTGAGACACAGGCTGCGGGGGCTGTCGTCCCGAAAGCGCAGGTTTCCTACGCCCAGTTCGAGACGGTCGTCGGCTACTACGGCATCGGATCGCTGGTCGCCGCGCTCGGTCGCGAGGGTCACACACAGCGGTTCGGTCCACCGCTCGGCGTCTTCGTCAGCGACTTCGCCGGGACGTCGCCGACAGCGAGTGACGCAGGGTATCCGGTCCCCACCGCGGGCCGTCCGGGGTGGACCGCGGCCGCCAACGCACACTACGTGGTCGTCCCTGGGCGCCCCACTGCAGCCGGTAAGGCGCGTGGGCGCGTCTTCGTTCCGTTCAGCGTCGCGGCTGACGCCCGGCAATTCGCCGACCGCGTCGGCTCCGACGCGACAGTCTGGTCGTGGGCGACTGTCCGCGAACGGATCGACGGTCCGCCTCGAACCCGGTCGTGGCCTGAGACCGTTGAATCACGGAATCAGGCGGCGAACCGAACGGCTACAGACGCCCGGTCGCTCGCAGACCGCCCTGTTTCGCAGGTCGTCGGGGACGACGCACCCAGCATTCAGCGCGCCGTCGACACCGCGCCACCGAATACGACCGTCTACGTCCCGCCCGGAACGTACCACGAACGCGTTCGGATCGACCGTCCGATAACGCTCCGCGGGGCGGGCACAGAGACCGTTGTCTCGGCCAGGTCGAACGGGACCGGCGTTACGGTGACGAGCGACCGCGTCGCCGTCGTCGACCTCGCGGTGACGGATGTCGGGACGGAGACTATCGAGGTCGGTAACGGGAGCGAGGCGTGGGACACACACGTCAAGCAGACGTACGGCCGCGGCGACGCGGGCGTCGCGCTCGTGAACACCTCCCGAACCCTGGTCGCCGACGTCACGGTGCGGACACCGTCCAACGGCGTCCTGCTCCGGCAGACGAACGAGACGCTCGTCGAGAACGTGACCGTTCACGGGACTGCGACCGGTGGCGAAGGCTATATGGGCGTGATGGCGATGGAAGCGACGTCGGCGGTCGTGCAGTACTCGACGTTCAGCGGGACGCTCGACGGCGTCTATTCCCACCGGTCGAACGGCCTCGTCGTCCGCGACAGCCGAATGCGGGACGTCCGCTTTGGGACGCACCTGATGTTCACCTCAGAGACGTTGCTCGCGGACAACGTCGCCCGCGACACCGATACCGGTCTCGTCGTGATGACCCGACCCTCGGGGAACGCGCTCGTCGGCAACGACGTTCGCGACTCGGGCCGGGGGATCGTCACGGCCGGCAGCGACTCCTACGTCGCGCGAAACCGACTCGTCGGTAACGAGGTCGGCCTGGAGATCGGAACGCGGCGCTCGCTGTACGGACACAACGTTCTCCTGCGGAACGGCGTCGGGGCCGACGCGACCGCGATCGTCGCCTCCAACCGTGTCCTCGCCAACGACTTCGTGCACAACGACCGGCCCGCGGAAGCAACCGGTGGCGCGACGCGCGTCTGGTCGAGCGCCACGGGCGGGAACTACTGGGCGCGGGCGGCGGGCGGCCCAGTCGACGCCGTCGATCGCTCGTATCGCCCGACGAGCGCCGTCGACGCGCGATACGGAGCACCCGGAACCCGTCTCCTCTCGGAGTCGCCCGGTCTCGTTGCACTCCGCGAACTTCGCGGCACCGTTCCGGGGATGCGCAGCGGCGGTATCGTCGACCAGCGGCCGGCCGCCGCGCCCGTGAATCCCGACCTGCTGGCGGCCGCGCGAAATGACTCTCAACGTATGACGAACGACTCACTCGTGAACACGAACTTCGATAGATGACGGACAATCCAGTCGTGACGGCCTCGAACGTCGCCTGCGAGTACGGTCCCGTCTCGGCACTCGCTGGCGTCTCCGCGTCGATCCACCCGGGATCGGTGACGGCAGTCGTCGGCCCGAACGGCGGCGGCAAGTCGACCTTCTTACGAACGCTTGCGGGCGTCGCGACCCCGACGAGCGGCACAGTCGCGTATCCGGTGACGGAGGGAACACACGCGGTCGGCTACCTCCCGCAGTCGTTTCGCCCCCGAGACGACCTGACGGTCGGCGAGACGGTCCGGTACTACGATGCGCTCGTCGGCGACGGGCCAACGCCCGAAGAGTTGCTCGATCGGGTCGGCTTGGCGCACGTCGCAGACCGGCGCGTCGGCGCGCTCTCCGGCGGTATGCTGCGCTTACTCGGTGTCGCGGTCGCGGGCGTCGGCGATCCCGACCTCGTCGTCCTCGACGAACCCACGAGCGGCCTCGATCGAACGATGACCAAACGGGTCTTCGAGAGTTGTGCGACGCTCGCCGGCGAGGACTGCGGCGTCGTCGTCGCCACGCACGACCTGCCGACGATAGAGCGCGTCGCCGACCGCGCGTTGCTCCTCGACCGCGGGCGGTTGCAGGCCGACCGACCACTCCCGATCGAGGGGACGGCGTTCGCGACGGCCTACGACGACGCCGTCGACGGTGAGACGACCGTCCGGAGCGGTCGAGAGACCCGTGATCCCGGTCACACCTCCGATGGTGAGGCCGTATGAGCGTAGTCGGCTCGCTGCGCGAAATCGACCTCGATCGGGACCACGTCGCCGCCATCGCCCGTCGTGAAGTCAAGACGGTCACGCGAAACCGGGGCACGCTCGTCCTCTTCGTCGGCTTCTCGCTCCTCCTGCTCGGATTCACGTGGGCCGGCGGCGGCCACGCGTCCGGCTACGTCCCGACCGTCGTCGACCTCCTCACGCCGGTCGAACTGCTGGTCCCCGTCCTCGCCTTCGCGATCGGCTATCGCGTGTTCGTTTCGGATCGGGAACGTGGCGAACTGGCGGTTCACGCCACGCTCCCACCGTCGCGGTCGTCGATCGTCCTGGGGACGTTCCTCGGCCGCGGCGTGATCCTCGCGCTCGGTGTCGCGGCCGCAGCGCTCCCCGCGCTCGCCTTCGTCGTTCTCTCGGGCGACGGCACGTCGCCGATCTACGCCGCACAGCGCGGTGCGGACTCGCCGCTGTTGTTCGCTCGGTTCGTTGCCGTCGCGACGCTGCTTGGCCTCGCCGCGCTGGCCGGTGCGCTCGCCGTCTCTGCAGTCGCTCGCAGCGCCAAGAGCGCCGTCGGCCTGGCGCTCGGTCTCTGGGCGGTCCAAACAGTCGGGGCCGACGTCGGATCACTCGCAGCCCTACAGCGGGGGTTTCTCGGCGTTGGCAGCCTGCCGACTGCCGTCGCGCTCGGTCCTGGCGGCGCGTATCGAGGACTCGTCTTCGCGACCGTCCTCGACGCGGCGACGGTCGAGGCGACCGCCGCGGTCGCACCGGCCGTCGGAGTGCTCTCACTCGTCGGCTGGACCGTCTTTGCTCTCGCTGTCGCCGCCTACGCACTCCGGTGACTTTCCGACGCGGCCGTCACGGAACGCCTGTTACGGTGTTTTTCACGGCCTGATTATGAGGAACAACCACTAGAGCGAGTGTGCGTATCAATCGCGGTTGCTCCTCAGTAGAAGTGCGACTCCTGTAACTGATACCGACATTCCAAGGAGGATTAGACCGAGATACGCGATAGCTATCGACCCGATATCCTGAATGGCTGAATGGTACTGGTTGGTCGTATGCAAGAACAGCAACAGGGTTCCTACGATACTGATGAGGAGTCCTACCGCGTTTGCCCACAGTCCCACCTTTGCCATACTATCTCCTCGTATTCTCCAGCCTACAGTGAGGATATATGATAAATTTACGCTTTTGTCTCGTGTCTGTGATCCGCTGTACGGTCTCATTCGACCTGTTGGCCAAACTCCCTGAGCTGAGCAGTTCTTGTACTGTGTACAATCTTTCTAGAATACTTTCTTACGAGGGGAAAATCAAGAGAGGAATCCCAAATTGGAGTACGGTTTTCCGCCTGCTGACAATCGACTCGTGAGACCTGAGATCCTTCCGCGTTCACATCAGGGAGGATGTCAATTCACGGCTGATCACAGCGAAGTGATCACTCATCGGCTGGTCGAGACGTCGGATGTGGACTTCCACAGGGAAGGTCGACCCATCACAGGAACGGTAGGTACTCTCCAGTTTCAGATCCTCATCGGGTTGCATCCCTCTCCAGATCTCCCTCGCTTCTTCGGGATCAAGTTCCTGATCGAGTTCCCAGACTTTCATATCGGCCAGTTCCGTGTCACTGTAGCCAGTCCGTTCACAAAACCGTGGGTTGGGACTGATAATATCCCCTTCTGAATTGTGTATATTTATCATATCAGGTGTCCCCTTGAAGAGCGCTTTCAGCCGAGCCGATGCCTGCTGTAGTTGTTTTTCACGCTCTTTTTCGGTCGTAATATCTTGGACAATCCCTAAAGCTGTCTCCGGTGTTCCGTTTTCGTCAAAGCCGACATCGGCTCGTTCCCGGACCCACCGAATCTCACCGTCGTCGGTTACGATGCGGTGCTCGATGTCGTACTCCTCTCCGTCGAGTGCGGCACTCCAGGCCGCATCGACAGTCTCCCGATCGTCTGGATGGACATACTCCAGAAACTGCTCGTAGCTGAGCGAGCCCTCAGTGTCATCGATACCGAAGATCTCGTACACGGGGTCTGACCAGTATATCTCGTCAGCCGAGATATCCGTCTGCCAACTCCCGAGCTCGGCCACCACCTGTGCCTGGCGAAGGTGCGACTCTCGTTCTTCGAGTTCCCGTTGTGCACGGGTCCGCTCGACGTGAGTGATGATTCGTCTGCCCAGCAATTCGTACTGTTCAGTCCCCGTCTGTTTCTGGAGGTAGTCCGAGACCCCTGCGGAGATCGCCTGACTGGCGACTTCTTCCGATCCCTTCCCAGTAAAGAGAATAAACGGAAGAGTCGGATATTCCTCTCGGACCGCTTCGAGAAACTCGATGCCGTTCTTCCCCGGCATATCGTGATCAGACACGATGCAGTCTACAGAATCACTGTCGAGCCGTTCCATCCCTTCCGCTGGATTTCCGGCCGTTTCAACGCGAATGCGATCGTTGTTCTTCTCTAAAAAAGTCGCCGTCAATTCTGCAATCCCTTCGTTGTCTTCGATATGCAACACGTGAATCGGTGTACCCATTATCGAATCAACTACCAATTACCAACATAATATTTATTATTATTATGTAACCCGGAGCGTTACCCTGGCAGTTCGTGCGGATCCAGCCACAGTGTGAAGCTATCGCCCTCTCTGATCAACCCTTGAAGTATCTCTGTCTCGCTAATAGCACCAGCTTCGAAGGTGTCTTCAGAGACTGCCATCACCTCTTGGACGTCGGACACGAGCCATCCGGTTGTCGAATCTGCGTCGTCAGTCTCTGAGTCAAGTACTACAATGCGGTTCTGTTCAACCCCGCCGTCAGTGAGTAACTCCCCAGCATCAACTCCATCGGTGTCGAGCACTTTGCATAGGTTGATAATAGTCGTCGTACGCCCCCGGAGATCCATCACGCCCTCAACGTAGGGAGCGGAGTCGGGCACCGCCGTCATACTCTCCCCCTCGGCGATCTCGGCTACGTAATCGATATCGACACAGTAGTCCTCGTCGCCGAGCGTGAATGTGAGGACCTGAGTGTCAGCAATTCCGCTCATCGTCCGGTACTGACGTCGGTGTTAGTACTCCACTCTTCGCTAAACATATCGACGAGTTTGGCGATCTCGGTGACTTTTGCAGTCTGTTCTTGGTTGGCCGCAGCGAGTTCGTCGATCTCCGCGGCCACCATCTGCATCTGGTCGCTGGTCTCGTCGGTCATTGCTGCGACCTCTTCTGTGCTGGCGGCCTGTTCGTCTGTCGCGTCGGCGACTTCTTCGATACCGTCGTTGATTTCTCCGACAGCATCGCTGATCTCGTTTAGACTGTCGAGGGCGACGTTGACTTTCTGGAGCCCGTCATCGATGCGCTCGTTGGCGTCTTCAATGCTGTCGACAGTTTCGGTGGTGTTCGACTTGATCTGGGTGGCCATCTCTTCGATGTCGACGGCTTGTTCTTGAGTGTCCTCGGCGAGAGATTTGATTTCATCGGCGACAACCGCAAAGCCGTCTCCGGCGTCGCCCGCTCGTGCAGCTTCGATCGATGCGTTGAGCGCCAGCAGGTTCGTCTGATCGGCGATATCCTGAATCACGGCGACGACATCGTCGATATCATCGACTCGGGCCCGCAAGGTCATAATGTCCTCTGCGACCTCGCCGGCAGCTTCGTTGACGGCATCCATCGCATCAATCGCATCATCAGCCGCCGACTTGCTCTCCTCGGAAAGCTCACGAGCTCTTCGGCTTTCAGTCCGGACTTGATCTGCGCTCGATGCAATCTCTTCGACAGTGGCGCTCAGATCGGACACTTCATTGGCGACCTCCGAGAGATTGCCGGCTTGTTCGGTAGCGACGCCGTTTATTTCGTCAGTACTCTCAGCAATCTGGCTGGCGGCGGACGCAAGTTCTTGCGTTGAACTCTGGAGTTCCTCAAGTCGGGAACGCTCGATAACGACTTTCTCAGACTCTGTCTGTGCCTGCTCAGCCTCGCTCGGTTGTTGCGCTTCGGACGACATATCTATCCGGGACAACGGAGTATTGTTAAACTCTGTCCAGCGATTTCAGAATATAATAACCGATTGATCTTTTCTAGATATACTTTATGGCCAAATCCATATTATCGATAGTTTACGTCGAAACAATCTACTGGACGAACTCAATCCAAATCACAGCATATGCATTGAGACTGCCAGTCTCAACTTCTGTAGATCCTGCTGTTACGAAGATACTGTGATGTACAGGTTTCACGAGTGAACTACCCTCCCCTACTCGCTCACGGCTGACGCCGTTCGCTCCTTGAGGGTAGGGCTTCCTGTTTCCACGACGTGCTTTGCAGATACAGACGTATCCACAGGAAGCGCAGTCTCCACAGGCGTTCCTTCGGAGCGTCCCACTCCTAGTTCTTCAAGACCGCGAGAACGGATATTCCACGCCGCGTTTGCATCCCTGTCCGCCTCGAAACCGCAGGCAGGACAGGAATGTTCACGGACCCACAGCGGCTTCTCCGTCTTAACACTGCAGGACGCGCACTCCTTCGTCGTATCTTTCGGGTCAACCGCGACGAAGTGCGTTCCTTCGCGCTTGCACTTGTATTCGAGCAACGAGAGGAACGTTCGCCACGCCGCCGACGCCGTGTTGCGGCTGTTCGACGGCGATTCGATCATCCCCTTCACGTTCAGGTCTTCGACCGCCACGAGGTCGTACACCCGCGCGTAGTAGTTCGAGAGTTTGTGCAAGAAGTCACGGCGTTTCCGTCGGAGGTCCGCGTGACACTCCGCGACTCGACGCCGTTGTGTCTCGTAGTTGTTCGACCCGTGTTGCTTCCGTGAGAGGGACCGCTGTTCGCGTTCCAGTCGTTCGCGTTCGTCGGAGAGGTCGAGCGACCCGACTGCCGTACCGTCGGTGTCGTGAGCATACGTGAGAATCCCCACGTCGATACCGACGCACTTCTCGGGATTTTCAGGTGGTTCGGGCGGTTCTCGGTCAATTTCGACGCCGAATGTGGCGAACCACTCGCCCGTTGGCTCCTTCTTGACCGTTACCTGCTTGAGTGTCGCGTCGTCGGGGATGGCGCGATGAAGCCGTATCGGTATGGTCGCAAGTTTCGAGAGTGACAGGACAGTCTGACCGCCCTTCTTGTCGAGCTTGAAGCCAGACTGACTGTAGGTGAAACTGCGGAACTCCCGTGGGGGCTTCCACTTGAGTTGCCCGACGCCGTAGCCGTTCTCCTTGAGTTTGGAGAGTCCGTTGAGGTTGTCGAACAGCCGTTCAACGACGGTTTGGAGGACTTTCGAGTACACGTCTGAGAGGCCGTTCCACCACTTCTTGAGGTCAGGAAGTTCCGACCGAAGCGTGGTCATAGACGGGAGTTCGCCGTGGTCGTCTTGGTACTCGTTGAGGCGGTAGAGCGTGTGATTGTACAGTTGCCGACAAATATCGCGGTGGCGGTCCAACTCCTCGCGGTGGGCGTCGGACGGCTTGAGACGGTACTTGTAGGCGTAGTACATCAGCTCTCCCGCTGGTCTTCGACGTACTGTTTCAGCACATCCAGCGATACCTGCCCCGTCGAGATGAGGCAGTACGAGTCGTTCCAGAACGAGTCGCCCCACAGTTCGGTCTTCAGTTCATCCTCGTACTCGTTACGGATACGGCGGGCGGTCGCGCCCTTGACCGTATTGATGAACTTCACGAGGTCCGTGGTGGGTTTCGCTCGGAACAAGATGTGAACGTGGTCGTCCTCTCCATCGAGGTTCGTCAGTTCGACGCCGTACTTGTCCGTGAACCCGCAGATGACCCCACGAATGAATTGGGTTCGCTCTTCGGTTAGCACTCCGCGCCGATACTTCGTGGTGAGTATCAGGTGGTAGTGCAGGGAATACGTCGAATGCGCTCCGGAATCGAGGTCGTATTCCATTGGGTTCATACTATTATATGGTACCCTAATTCAAAAACGTTGTGACTACGTGGGCCTGTGGGTCTGCAACCGTCTCGCTATATGAACAGGCGATGATGGCGCTGTATCCCCACCCCACTCCGCTCCCTTCGTCGCTCCGTTGAGGGTGGGGGCTTAGCGCCTATATCCAGCTAAAACAGACTGGAAGAACTTCCATATAGCTGTCAAGAATGCGCCCCTGCGAAACCTATCGGATAGCGTTTAGAAACTGGCGGAGAAACCGCGCTCAGGACGGCGCAGCCGCTCCCGAGAAGGAAAGCTCCGACGTTCCATCCCTTTTTGTCACAGATCAACATAGGTGTCTTCTGTCAGGTCTGCCCCGTTTCGAAAGATCCGTGATACCGTATCACGGCATCACGCCCCGGCATTCGAGGAACGTACCAGACGGCCTTTCTTCGGACAGTCCGTGGTAGCATCTAATGCGACGACGCACGTTTCTTGCGACGGCGGGCGGGGCCGGCCTCGCTGCGACCGCTGGCTGTCTCGGCGGGGTTTCCAGCGTTCTCGGCGGCGGTGGGAACACCGTCCTCGGGAAGCCGGACGATCAGACCGTCCGCAGTGCGAACCTCCCGTATCCGGCCTACGGCCAGAAACTCCCCGACGTTACCCTCCCGGCGGCCACCACCGATCACAGCGTCTCGGTCGGCGGCCTCGACACCGCCGTCGTGATGACGTTCTTCTACAGCCACTGCAACACGGTCTGTCCGTTCCTCATCTCCTCGATGCGGAAAGTCCAGACGAACGCCATCGAAGCCGGCTACGGCGACGACGTCACGTTCCTCCCCGTCACCTTCGATCCGAAGCGCGATGACGCGGCGCGGCTCGAAGAGTACGCCGAGATGATGAACGTCGACCTCGACGCCGGCAACTGGCACTTCCTCCGCCCCGACGATCACGACCACGCCAAGGAGGTTGTCCAGGAAACCTACGGCGTCACCTTCGAGAAGACGAGCGAGACGGAGAGCAGTAAGTATATGTACAACCACCTCGGCCTCCTGCTCTTGGCGAACGCCAACGGCTACGTCGAACGGGCCTACACCGGCAACGACCCGGTGGGCGACCGCGTGTGGTCGGATCTGGAGACCGTCCTGCAAGCGTGATCGTCGACGCGCTCCTGCAGACCGGGGGCACGTGCGTCGCCCCGGGGGGTCAACCGCCGACGACGCGTACGGTCGAACTCGGTCTGTTCGTTCTCGTCGGCCTGTTCGGCACCGGCCACTGTCTCGGGATGTGCGGACCGCTCGTGTCGATGTACGCCGAACGGATGGACGACGGGGGACGCACTGGCGGCGCTGGGGAACCCACCCGCGGCCGCGACGACGACTTCCTCTCGCTGTACGCGGTCCGTCAGCACCTGCTGTTCAACGCGGGGCGCGTCACGATCTACACGATCCTGGGCGCGGCGTTCGGACTGCTCGGGAGTCTACTGTTCGCGTCGGCCGCGACGACGGTGCCCTTCGGGGACGAAATCCGTGCGGTCGCTGGCGTCGCTGTCGGGCTCACCATCGTCGCCGCGGGGGTCGGCTACCTCACCGGGAGTGGTACGGCGATCGTCGATCACCTCCCGCTCCTCGACCGACTGTTTCGACGGATTCACGCGTTCTTGTCCCCCCGCATCGACCGGTGGGTCGGCTCCGAACGCATCTTCGCGTTGGGATTCGTCCACGGCTTTCTCCCGTGTCCGCTGCTGTACCCGGCGTTCCTCTATTCGTTCAGCCAGGCCGACCCCGCCTTCGGCGCGGTTTCGCTCGCTGCACTCGGTCTCGGAACGTTCCCCGCGCTGTTCCTCTACGGGACGCTGTTCCAGTCCATCGGCTCGCGTCGCCGACGCCTCGTCCACCGACTCTTGGGAGTCGTCTTCCTGCTCCTGGGCGCACACACGTTCTTCGCGGGATTACGTCTGTTCGGCGTCGCAGTCCCGCACCTGTTCAGTTTGCCGCACTATCAACCGTTGTAGCGGGTCGCGATCGCTCGCAGAGAAGTAACCGCCGCGCCGTGTTCACTCCCCGAAGATGTCGTCGAGGAGGACGACGAACCGATCGACCAGCCGATCGGGGAGCGACGGCTCGATCGCGACGAGCAGGTCCGCCGTCGCTTCGGGATCGACGACCGAGAGTGTCACGCGGTTGTTTCGGCCGTACTCCTTCGCGACGATTTCCTGCTCGGTGAGATGGTCGACGTGGTGTTCGAGCGTCGCCCTCGCGACGCCGACGGTTTCAGCTACCGCGTCGGGATGGGACGGCCCGCGTTCCAGCAGCGTGACGAGGATCTCCCGCGCCGTTTCGCGCCGGAGCAGCGCGAGCGCACTCTGTTCCCATTCGTCGTACGTCGGCGGGTAGTAGTGCGTCCGGCCGTACAGTTGCTTCTGCACGAGCGTATCTCGTTTCAGCAATTTCCGGACGTGATACTGGACCTGTCCCGCTGCGAGGTCGAGTTCACGGCTGAGTTCGCTGAAGTGGGTCCCCGGATGATCCGTAACGTAGCGTTCGATTCGCTGGCGTTGGTGTTGCATGGGTAGTGAGTCGAGATGGCTGTCAGCGGATACCGGTTACTGGACATCGAAGCTACCGAATCGACGTACAAAACGCAGTCGCCGAATCTCACTCTCTGGGATTCGTCGGGCTCGCCCTCACCGCGTATTGTAGACGGCGTACAGCACGAGCGCGGAGACGAGAAAGTCGAGCGCGTGGCCGAGTAGGTGATGGATCGTCATCGGTACCAATCCGTACACTGTCGCGAGACCGATTCCCGTTCGTACGACGAGCGCACCGAGCGCCAGCGTGATTAACAGGTAGTGAAACTCTCGGCGGCGCGCGTAGGCGGCGACGCCCAGGGCGAACACCACGGCTGTGCCGATTCCGGCCAGGAGAATGCCCGCGAAGAGGAAGACAGCGTACTGCCGGTCGACCCACTCTGCCGGCACGAGCGCGAGTGTCCGAATCGCCGACTCGGAAACGTCCAGGACCACGTTACAGAGTACAGAAAGCTCGGTCTAAACCGTTCTGGTTGAATCGGCGAGGCTACGGCCCGTGGTACGCTTCGCTTATACGCCCGACTCGATAGCGCCGTGACCGGTTCCATCGGCGACCGGTAGTGCCGTTTTCCGGTATCCTCCTTGGTACGCACTCCGCTCCAGTTAACGATGCCATTCCACGAGGCACGTCCCCTTCTGGGAGGCCCTGTGGGACCGTCTGAAGCCACAGGTACACACATATGGCTCACTCAAACAGCAACTCACTCGCGACTGGAATACACAGAAAACGTCGCTATTACGACTTTTTCGGCGGCCTGCCGGTAGCCGTCGGCGCGACGGTGGGCCTACATCGACCCAGTACCGCCAGATGTACGGCCAGTTCCTGACGACTCGCCGTCCCGTGACCCTGACCTCGTCATCGAAGAAGCATCGGGGGAGATCGACTCCGAGGCCGTCCTCGACGATCCGACGGATCACTACGGGTGGACCGGCGAGGGGTTCCGCGTCTACAACCGCGGTGACACCCGGGTTCGAGCCGTTCTACTCGATCTATCCGGTGGAGTTCGAGATCCGCCGGCGACGCCCGCCTCGCGATCGGTATCCTCCGAACAGCGGCCAGCAAGGCCGACCGCGCCAATAACTAAATCGAGAGTGTTTGTGCATTCCTGTGTGTGTGCCAAACGCCGGCTTGCAGATTAGTCCGAGCGCAACATCGACCGCCAGGATCGGCGATACGGATTAACTCCTCGAGAATCTATTGGTAGTGATGACACAACGATCCGTGCTAGTTCGTGCGCTGTGGTTCGTGTTCGTCGGCTGGTGGGTCACACCGATCGTCGTGAACACTGCGTGGCTACTCAACGTCACAGTTGTCCTGCTCCCGATCGGTATCAAGCTAATCAATCTCGTGCCGACGGTGCTCACTCTCGCGGAGCCGCGGTCCCTTTCGGAGCCTGAGTCGGCGCGAGGGCAGCGCTCACTCGCCGTCCGGGCGATTTACTTCGTCCTCGCCGGGTGGTGGCTCAGCCTGCTGTGGGCGAACGTGGCGTCGTTCCTCGCAATCACGGTCGTGGGACTCCCGGTCGCGATCTGGATGCTCAATCGGCTGCCATACGTCACGTCGCTGTACCGGTTTCACGGCTGATCCGGAAATCCCTGATCGGTCGAATCCTGATTCAGACGGCCTGTTCTTCGAGCGTGTCGCGGTGGTTCCTGACGGTCGCCGTCGACATATTGGTCACCTCGGTGATATCAGTCTGGGTCAGCCAGCGACCCGCCTCCCGCCCGGCCTCGTAGAGGAAGGCCGCGGCGAAACCAGCGGGATGAATACGAACACGCAGGCCGAACTGTATGCCGTGTGAACGCGGATCAGCGACTGACATCGTTTCTCACTTGACAGTGATGATCCACAACAGCAGACCGTCGAGTATGAACCAGCGTAGCGACGCTCGCTCCACTAAGTGGCTACTGTTCCGTCGAACAGTGCCTCGAAGAGTTTCTTTTCCGCCGCCCGAAGGTGCTGGGTAAACGTCGTCTGTGAGATATCCATCATCGACGCGACTTCCTCTCCGCTGTGCTCACGGGGCCAATCGAAGAACCCTGCAAAATGGGCGGTCCGCGCTGCCTCTCGTTGTCGCTCCGTCAACGCAGCTGTAAGCTGTTTTCGGAAGGCGGCTTCAGTCTGTACCTCCCGCTCGTGCTCTCGCTGTGCGATCAGCGTCAACCCATCGTAGGCCGTCCGAAGCGCGTTGACGACACTTCGAATATCGTTCGAACTAGCAACCTGTGCGACCAGCTGTCCAGTGGTTCCAGTAATCGAAAACGACTCGATGCTCACTCCGTACTGCGCTAACGTCGTGACAATCGACGGTTCGTCGACCGATAGCCGGTAAAGCGCCCTGTCATCGTACGTGTGAACGTGCTGTACGGTACCGATAGACTCGGTGTCGGCCGCGTACTCGGTGACGACATCTGGCTCAGGCTCGGTGACGGTAACGTACTGGATTTGATTCTCGTTACCGTCATCGACGACGTCCGCTACCGTGACCGTACAATCGAGCTGTGCTGCCATCTTTGCTAGCGGCTCGTCGACTTCTGTCAACCGGAACTCCAATTCGGTTACGCTGTCGGAGATGAGTGTTTGCTTGCTCTCGACAGCGCTGATGGCGTCTGCGATCGTTTGACCGAGTTCGATGAACACATCCTGTTCGATTAGGTCGAACGCGTGCGGGTCGCTAGTGACTACGCCGAGGACGCCATACTCCGCATCGTGGTAGGTGAGCGGAACTACGACGCACCGTTTTTTCTCGACTGCCTCCAATTGATCGTCCTCAACGTCGGTGAACACTGGGCTCTGTTCCTCTAGTGCCTGTCCGACCGGTGTCGGATCTGCCTTACACATTTCTTCGACGTGGTTCTCGACCGACCCGATATCGCTGCCGGCCCAAGAGTTCGGGCTAACCGTGCCGTCGACAAGTCCTTGACTACCAATCCAGGCCACATCGAAGAGGTCCGACGAAGCGAACTGCTCACAGACGGCGGCCTCGATTTCGTCTCGTGTCGAGGAGGCAACAAGCTCGCGGTTGATATCGCGAAGCACTTGATTAGTATTGTTCAGTACCGTTAATCGCTTGTTCTGGTCCTCGATGCGCATTTCGTGCTCCTTTCGTTCGGTGATATCGCGCTCGATCGCGACGTAGCGATTCACGTCTCCGTCCTCTGTGATCGGCGCGATCGTAGCGTCTATCCAGAGTAGTTCTCCTGATTTCCGGCGATTCGTCAGTTCACCTTCCCAGACTGACCCGGACGTGATTTGTCCCCAGAGGTCTGCATAAAAATCGTCGCCGTGTTTCCCGGATTGCCAGAGCCGAGGATTCTCTCCGATCACCTCGTCCCGCTTGTATCCAGTGACCGACTCGACAGCAGGGTTCGCGTACTCGATAGTCCCGTCGGAGTCGGTGATGAAAATGGCGTGCCCGGCGTGTTCGATTGCCTTCCGAAAGCTCTGGAGGCGCTCGTTTACCGTCCGAAGCTTCGCCTTGAGTTCGTCTTCCTCGGTCACGTATTCCGAGAGATAGTACACTGTCAGCAAGGCGAGCGCGCTCACGACGAGGCCGGGAAGCTCTTCGAGCCCGGTGCTCGCGGTCTGTGCGGTGAGAAGTTGGCGAAGCATCATAAAGGAGAACAGCAGCGTTAAAAAGCCGAACCGGCGGTCTCGGGTACGAGCGAGCAAAAGAATCGAATACCCGACGCCCAGCAGCCTGAGTCCGATCGAGAGAGCAATAACCCAGTTCATACCGTTCGCGGCTGCCCCCGACAGTTGAAGGGCCCTTGGAGAGATAGCGTTCGCCACCTACGACTCGACCAAGTCATAGTCGAACGTAACTGGTCGCTTTGAATAATCCCTGTGGTCGGTGCTTCGCCCGAGACGCGCCCCCGATTTGTCCCCAACCGACCCCGACCCAAACAGTATTGGTACCTGAATATGGGGTATCTCTCCGGTTTCGGGGCGGTTCAGAGTATATTGGTATCACCCTCTCCACGGGGGACCACGTACGAATACGTGTATGAACTCCAGAACTAACCGGCCGACGTGGGAGCAAGTGGTCGTCGACAAGACGATCGATGACGGGTGGTGGCGATGAGCACCACAGACGACAACACGCTTCCCGGTATTCCGAACGTCGGGAAAGCTGATCTCGACGCGATGGTTGAGAACGAGCGACCCGATCCGCGAGAGGAGCTCGCAGACGTCGAGGCGGACACGGATCTCGGCATCGCGATGGCCGAGGACGCACAGCGCGTCGCTCGCGGTGAACTCTCCGGCGACGAGTACTGGGAAAAGTACGACGAAGCCGCCGGTGCCGAGTTCGGCGAGGCGTATCAGGAGACACCGAACCCTGCAGTTGACGCCGGCGACCAGACTGTCTCGACGGAGACGGCCGAGTCGTTGAGCTGTGCCGTCGGGTCGATGGACACCGTTGCGACGGAGTCGGCGCAGGTTGAAGGAGAGGAGCCCGACGGTGGGATCGGCGCGGGCGACGAGAAGTGGGGGATGGTGATCGACCTCCAGAAATGCGTCGGCTGTGACTCGTGTACGGTCGCGTGTAAGTCCGAAAACCGGACGCCACCCGGCGTTTCGTACAACGTCGTGATGGAAGAAGAACACGGCGAGTTCCCGAACGTCACGCGGACGAACGTGCCTCGACCGTGTATGCAGTGCGATAACCCGCCTTGTGTACAGGTGTGTCCGGTCTCGGCGACGTACAAGATGGACGACGGCGTGGTCAACATCGACTACGACCGCTGTATCGGCTGTCGATACTGTATCATTGCTTGCCCGTACGGCGCACGCTACTTCGATTTCGGCGAGAATTACGACGACGAAGTCGACGAGGCGGGCGAAGTGACCAGTCCTGAGTACGGCGTCGACCGCGGACCACGCGAGGAGGGGAAATCGCCGATCGGCAACATCCGCAAGTGCAGTTTCTGCACCCACCGGTTAGAACGCGGTGAAGAGCCGGCGTGCGTCGAGACGTGCGTCGGCGACGCCCGGAATATGGGCGACCTCGAGAACCCGGACAGCGATGTCGCGCAGATGGCCAACTCGTCACGCGCGTTCCAACTGAAAGAAGACGAGGGGACTGACCCCAACGTCTACTACCTCAAATAGACCGATGTCGACACAGAGTTCACGCTTCGAGTTCGATCCGGGGTTCGAAGACGACCGGCTACGCGTCGCCTGGTACGCGGTCGTCGGCGTATTCGTCGCCGTCGGCGCCTACGCGACGTACCTCAGGATCACAGGGGGGATGGCGACCACCAACCTCACGAGTATCGTTCCGTGGGGCGCGTGGGTCGCCTTCTACATCTACTTCGTCGGCCTCTCCGCCGGCGCGTTCCTCGTAAGCACGATGGCCAACGTCTTCGAGGTCGAGGGAATGCACCGGATCGACCGCGACGCGCTGTTCGCGGCCATCATCAGTATGGCGGTGGCGCTGCTGTTCGTCTGGATCGACCTCGGACGGATGGACCGGATGTACTTCCCGTTCATCTGGCGCCAACTGACCTCCGCACTCTCGTGGGAAGTGCACGCCTACGTGGCCTATATCGGGATTCTGGTCACGGAGCTGTACTTCTCGATGCGGATCGACCTCGCACGGATCGCCCAGCGAACCTCGGGGCTTCGACAGACGTTCTACGCGGCGCTGGCGCTCGGCCGACTGGACACGAGCGAGGGGTCCCAGTCGTTCGACCAGCGGTGGCTCAAGCGGGCCGGCATCGTCGGGATCCCACTGGCGATCTTCATGGTCCACGGCGGGACCGGCGTGCTGTTCGCCGTCTCGAAGGCCCGTCCGTACTGGAACAGCGGGCTGTTCCCGGTGATCTTCGTCATCTCGGCGCTGCTCAGCGGGACCGCGCTCGTGATGGTGGTCTACGTGCTTCGGACCCGGCTGTTCGACGGCGATTCGGTCGATCCGGATCTACTCGACCGACTTGCACAGCTTTTGATCGGCTTCATTATCGTCGACGCCGCCCTGACCGCCATCGAGACGTTCATCGCGATCGCCAGCGTCCACCCCCACGAGATCGAGACCTGGCAGGTCATTATGTACGGGCCGATGTCGTGGTCGTTCTGGTGGTTTATGATCGGATTCAGCTGGGTGTTCCCGATGGTCCTGCTGAGCAAGCGATCCTGGCGACGCACGCCGGCGGTGATGGTGCTGACGGGACTGAGCGTCGTCATCGGGATTATCGCGGTTCGATTCAACATCGTCGTTCCGGCACAGGTTATGCCGGTGATGGAGGGGCTCCCCCACGGGTCGTACTTCCCGACACTGGTCGAGTGGGGGACGAGCGTCGGTATGATCGGCGTCGGCCTGCTGTTGTACACGCTCGGAGCGGAGACACTGCCGTTGACGCCGCTTACTGGAGGTGACCACTAATGAGTGCTGACGATTCGGGCGAGGACGGCGCAGGCGTATCGCGTCGTGACTTCGTCAAGGCGGCCGGGAGCATCGGAGTCATCGCGGCGGCGAGCAACGCCGCGGTCGACGTGGACATCGACGACCTGTGGACGGACGATGAGCACCACTACGTCGGGGACGACTACGGCGAGTACGGTGCGAGCGACGTGATTCACACCACCTGCGGACAGTGTAACACGTTCTGTCCGATCAAGGTGCGGCTCGCGGACGGGAGCGGCACCGGCGAGTACAGCTCGCTCGTCCGGAAGCTCGCCGGGAACCCGTACTCGTTCCTCAACACACAGCCGTTCTCACAGGTCCCCTACGAGAGCGATCCGGATGACGTGGCGATGGGCGACGTCGAGGGGAGCGGCGACGTCGAAACCGATCGCTGGTCGGTCTCGGGCGGCCGGATCTGCCTGAAAGGGCAGGCGGGGATCCAGACGGCCTTCGACAGCTACCGTGTCCGTCAACCGATGAAACGAGTCGGTCCGCGCGGCTCGGGCGAGTGGAAGACCGTCTCGTGGGACCAGGTGATTCGAGACATCGTCGAGGGCGACGACGACCTCGGCCACCCCGGACTCAAAGACATCTGGGGATACGCGCCACAGGAGACGGTGATGAGCGACTGGGAGGCCGTCCAGAACGGCGAGCTGTCCAAGTCGGCGTTCGACGAGAAGTACGCCGACGACCTCATCGACACCGACCACCCCGACCTCGGCCCGAAGTCCAACCAGATCGTCGACGTCGGCGGGTTCCGCCGGAACTTCATCCGGAACCGGCTCTGGCACCAAGGGCTGGGGTCGATAAACAGCATCCACCACGCCGGAACCTGCGGCGTTTCGAGCGTGATGGGCAACGTGCGCTCGCACGCTGCCCAGAAGAAGCGGCAGTACCCCGACATCGAGAACTGCGAGTACCTCATCGTCTGGGGGACCAACCCGATGGTCGCCAACAAGGGCCCGACGTGGCTCGCCCCGAAGCTGACGAACGCCATCGAGGACGGGATGCGGATGGACGTCGTCGACCCGCGACTGTCGAAGACCGCCGAAAAAGCCGACACGTGGGTGCCCGTCGAACCCGGCGCCGACGGTGCGCTCGCGCTCGGGATGGCGCGGTGGATCATCGAGAACGACCGCCACGACCTGACGTACCTCCAGAACCCCTCGCAGTCGGCCGCGAGCGACGACGACGAGCCCACGTGGAGCGACGCTTCGCACCTCGTCCTCGTCGACGAGCAGGCGGGGCCGAAGGCGCGAGCCAGTGATCTCGGGCTCGTTCCGGAGGACGCCGACACCGCGGACGACTTCGTCGCCGTCGACGCGGCGACGGGCGAGCCGCGCCCCGCGAGCGAGGTCGACACGGCGGTTCTCGACGTCGACGTGACCATCGACGGAACGGCGGTTCGAAGCGTCTGGAGCCAGTACCGCGAGCGCGTCTTCGAACACACAATCGAGGAGTACGCCGAGATGGCCGGCGTGCCGGCCAAACAGATCTCCGAGATCGCCGACGAGTTCACGAGCCACGGCAAGCGGGCGGCGATCATGGCCTACCGCGGCCCGGCGAAGCACACTAACGGCTTCTACAACACGCGAGCGATCGCCACCCTCCAACACCTCATCGGGAACTACGACTGGAAGGGCGGCCAGATCACGCCCTACGCGGGCTACAGCACGATGTCGGGCCGGTACGAGCTCGGTTCGGTGCCCGACGGCCACTCGCCGTGGGGGATCCCCCTGCTCCGCGGCGGCGTCAACTACGAGGACACCTCGCTGTTCGATCGCGACGACGGCTACCCGGCGAAGCGGCCGTGGTTCCCCGTCGCGCCGCCGCAGGCGACCCAGGAGCTCTACGGTAGCGCCGCCGATGAGTACCCGTACGGTGTCGAGGCGCTGTTCATCCGGCCGTACTCGAACAATCACGTGATGGCGATTGCCGGCGGCGACGAGATCCCGGCGGTTCTCAAAGACACCGACGCGATCCCGCTGATCGTCGCTTCGGACACGGTCATCGGCGAGACGAGCCAGTACGCCGACTACATCCTTCCCGAGCCGACCTACCTCGAACGGTGGGAGAACTTCGGGACGTACCCGAACAAGCGGCTGGCCGACGAGAAGATCAGCCAGCCAGCCGTCTCTGTCGTCCCCGATGCGCGTCCGTTCGAGGACGTCCTCATCGAGCTGTGGTCGGAACTCGATCTCCCCGGTGTCGGTGAGGACGCTATCCCCGACGCGGACGGCGACCTGTGGCCCCTCGAACAGGCCGAGGACTTCTACCTGAAGCTCGCGGCCAACATCGCGTACGGTCGCAATCCCGTCGCGGACGCGAGCGAGGACGAACTGCGGGTTTTCCGTGAGAGCCACGAGAACGGCCTCGGCGAGCAGTTCGATCTCGACCGCTGGAAGGCAGCGGTCACCGACGAAGAGTGGGAAAAGGTCGTCACGGTGTTGAACCGTGGCGGCCGCTTCGAGGAGCCGACCGAGGGCTACGACGAAGCGTTCGCAGAGCACGGTCACGGATACGACTACGCCGAGCGCGCGGACGGTTCGAACGCCTACGACGGCGAGCACATGCGGTACAAACTCGAGTCCCGCGTCGACTTCTACAGCGAGGTCGTCCCGAAGGGGAAACACTCCTTCACCGGCGAGCGCTTCGACCCGCTCCCGAGGGTCGACGACGTCGAGCACTACGACGGAACCGTGCAGGCCGCGGTAAGCGGCGACGGCGACCGGGAGCGCCCGCTCCGGCTGATCAACTGGAAGCCCCGGACCCAGGGGATGCATCGCACCCAGAACAGCCCGTGGCTCCGCGAGACCCGCCCGGAGAATCCCGTGTGGATCAATCCACAGGACGCCGAGGAGCGCGGCATCGAGAACGGCGACGACATCGTCCTCGATGCAGGCCGCAAGACCGTCGACGCGGTCGCGATGGTCACGAGCGGAATCCGCCCCGGCGTCGTCGGTGCGATGTGGGGATGGGGTCGAAGGGGCGACGGTGCGACGACCGAGACGATCGACGGCGAAACGCGGCCGGCGGTCGAGGCCGACGGGCACAGCGACTACCAGTTCGACGAGCCGATGACCGAGGAGGCCGGATACGCGAAGGGGCGCGACGCCGGCTTCGCGATCAACCACGTCCAACCGTTAGACGAGGAGCTCGGGGACACCGGTCTCTCGGATCTGGTCGGCGGGAGTAACGCGCAGTACGACGCCTTCGTCGACGTGGAGCGGCGGTGATACGCATGTCCGAACACACAGACACAGACGCCGCCCACGACGAGGCGGCGATGGCGACGGCCCGTGCCCGCCTGTACGGGCTGTTAGCCGCGACCTTCGACGGCGAGGCCGAGACGACCGCTGCCGCGCTCGATCGGGGGGCCTTCGCGGCCGTCGCCGAGGTATTCCCGATCGACATCGAGACGGCGGACCTACGCGGCGACGGCTACGACGCCGACTCGCTGGCGATCGGGTACGACAACCTGTTCGCCGTCCCCGGGACCCACTACGTCCCGCCGTTCGCGTCCGCTCACGCGGTCGATCCGAGCGAGGCGTTCGAGTCCGACTCGCGGTATCACACCGCCGGGGAGGCCGGAGAACTCCTCGGCGATCCGGCAGCCGAGATGGCGCAGCTGTACGCCGCCGCCGGGTTTTCGCCCGAGCGCGGGGACGAGATCCCCGATCACGTGGCCGCGTGCTTCGAGTTTATGCGCGCGCTGTGTGAGCGAGAGGCGGCGCTCCTCGACGAGGGCGGAAGCGAGGCAAACCTCGACGCCGTCCGCGACCTCCAAGCCCGGACGCTCTCGCGATTGGGTTGGATCGATCGATTCGAAGCGGCCGTTGCGAGCAGCGACACGGTCGAAGGCGTCTTCGCTGCAATCGCTCGTCTCGCGCGGACGTTCACCGCGTGGGACGCACAGGAAGTCGTCCAGACCGATCTGCAGCCGTCCGAAACCACATCCTCAGAACTACCCGACCAATGACAACCACAGACATCTCAGACGCCGACCTCCGTGATCGCCTCCGCGCCGTCGACGACCCGGCGCTCGATACAGACATCGTCACTGCCGGACTCGTCAACGAGATTACCGTCGACGACGGAACCGCCGCCATCGAGCTCGCACTCGGCGCGCCGCACGCACCGGACGAGTCCGCCATCGCGGAGCGCGTCCGTGAGGTCGCCGACGAAACGGGGATCGACGTCGAGCTCTCGGCGAACGTGCCGCTGTTCGATTCCGCCGAGTCGTCGGTTCTGCCCGGCGTCAAAAACGTGATTGCCGTCGCCTCCGGAAAGGGCGGTGTCGGAAAAAGCACCGTCGCCGTCAACCTCGCCGCCGGCCTCGCCGATCGCGGGGCGAACGTCGGGCTGTTCGACGCTGACGTGTACGGGCCAAACGTCCCGCAGATGCTCGGCACCGACACCGATCCCGACGTGCGGACCGTCGACGGCGAAGACCGAATCGAACCGCCGATCGCCCACGGGCTCAAGGTGATGAGCGTCGGACTGATGATCGAGGACGACGATCCGGTCGTCTGGCGCGGTCCGGTCGCACAGGACACACTCACCGACCTGTTTGGCGACGTTTCGTGGGGAACGCTTGACTACCTCGTCGTGGATCTCCCGCCTGGGACTGGGGATGTCCAGCTGACGGTGCTACAGCACTTACCCGTCACGGGGGCTGTCGTCGTCACGACACCGCAGTCCGTCGCCGTGGGCGATACCCGTAGAGGTATCGAGATGTTTGGTGAGTACCGGACCAACGTGTTGGGTGTGGTTGAGAACATGAGCGGCTTTGTCTGCCCTAGTTGCGGAGACGCTCACGAGATCTTCGGCGAAGACGGTGGCCGATCTCTGGCCGACGCAGTCGATGTCCCGTACCTCGGATCGCTTCCGCTGGATCCGGCGGTTCGTGTAGGCGCCGACGACGGCGAGCCGGTCGTTCGTCAGAGCGACGCGAAGACCGCGGAAGCATTTGAAGACCTAGCGGCGAGGGTTGCGAACAAAGTTGGCGTGCTGCGACGCCACCACCGCCAGACTACTACCGTCGGTGGCGAATAAAAATCAGGTCGGTTCGGAGCGACCGCTGTGAGCGAGAACCGCGACAGCGAACGGCGAACGCGGTGAGCAAGCGGAGGGCAACAGCGGCGAGCGGGCCGGTACGGACACACCTGTCCAGCCGGCCACGTCGCTCGATGAGCCATCCAGCTCCTTGGCGGACCCAGAAAGGGCGAGGCCGCCTCGTGAGCGGAGTTTCCGCGGGTACAACGCTGAAGCAGGCGAGAACAGCCTCCTCGTAGCCTCGGTTTTCTCGGGGGGCTCTTGTAGGACGACCTGCGTGTTGCAACTCTTGCAGAACACTCCTCAAAGGGAGTGTGACTGAACACTTCGTGTCCGCAAACAGGACACCAGAGGAACTCACTGTATCGGTCGAGTACTTCGAGACTCATTGTTGGACCGACCCGGTTCGACTGGGTCACTCTCTCCGGCCCGGCCGAAAAACACCCTCCGTGCGTACGTTCTCAGCGTTCAGGGCCGTAGACGATGCACGAGGGGCTTCACACCCACAAGTATGGGCAGTCAAACTAGTGCTGTACCTTCGCTCCATAAGCTGCCTTCTCGACAAGGACGTCGTCGTTCGGACACTCCGGTCAGTTCGGGCGCTGGCCACTCCCAAAGAGAATCCCGGTACGTGGTTGCCTCCTTCGTCTTGAAGCCTCGCGACCAGATCGGGTAGCCGTCGACGAGGAGTGCCTCGGCTTCGCGGTGTTACTCCCACACATTGAGAATCGGTGGCTCGGTTGTGATCTCGACATCGCCTGACTTATCGAGTACGACGACAACCCAACACCACTCCCCCAATCAATTCCACTGCAGTACTCATACGTGCGCGCTCTAAGGCCTGAAGCTTCCTTCTACCGCTGACAGATCTCTCCTATGTCTGTCTACGAGGTCGAATTCGGCGAGGTCCGTGAGCCCGGCGACTGCATCGCAGCGGAGATCAGCGAACGACGGGTGTGAGCCGCCTCGTAGTTTGACCTCGACGACAAGCGACTACACGTAATCGAGCGTGTCCTCGATGGCAGCAGCAAGCGTGAACAACGTTGTCTCGTCGAAGTGATTCCCAACGAGCATCAGTCCCACCGGCAGCCCCTCTGGCTTACCGCACGGGACGGTAATCGCGGGGTGCCCGGTCACGTTAAACAGGCACGTATTGGCTATGGTCACCACTTCGCGCTCGAGTGCTTCCACACGGCTCATCTCCGGTGCTTTCTCGAAGGCTCGCACGACTGTCGTCGGCAACGCAATCGCGTCGTACGTTTCGAGCACCTCGTTGTACTCCTGTTCAGCTGCCATCGCAAGGTTCCGGGCTTTCGCATACGGTTCGATACCATACTCGGACTTGAGGAAGGCCGCAGCCAGTAGCGAGCGGATTACCGTCGGCGGCAGATCTCGGGGGCGAGCCTCTTGGAACGAATCCATCACGCGCGCCAGTTGTGGCCACGACCACCCTTTCTGATTCGTGCCGACGCTTCCTTCCTGGAGGAGCCGCGCTCCGCCCTGCGTTGCGATCGCCCCCCAGATCGCCATCGACTGTCGGTGTCGCGGGATCGAGACGTGATCGACGCTGACGCCGCACGCCTCGAAGCCAGCCTTCGTCTCACGAACCGTTTCGTCGACGACGGGATCCGAGAACTCCCACCCGAATCCTTCGTCCAAAAACGCAATCGAGAGCTCATCTGGATCATCGTCAGCCGCGGCGGCGTACGAATCTGCTTCGACACCGTCGGGCTGTCGCGTATCGAGTTTGATCCCGTCGGTGGTATCCGTCCCAGCAATCACTTCGAGCGTTTGGGCGACCGTCTCGACGGTCGAGGCCATCGGTCCCAGGTGATCGATCGTCCGTTCCAGCGGGACGACACCAGTGTATGGAACGAGTCCGTGCGTCGGTTTGATCCCAACGAGCCCGCACCACGAACTGGGGATGCGAATCGATCCGGCTTGGTCGGTCCCGAGTGCGACATCACAATCGCCGGCAACAGGTGCAGCGCCCGAGCCACTCGATGATCCACCCGCCAGATGCGCTTCCGAGTGGGGGTTCGTCACTGGGCCGTGATCACTCATTCCGCCGGTTCCGGACCACGCGAAGCTCTCCATATTGAGCTTCCCACCAATCTCCGCCCCCGCATCCAACAACCGATTCACTGCTGTGGCGTCGATCGTCGGAACGAAACCCTCCATCAGCGACGATCCCAACGTCAGTTCGACGCCTGCCAGGGCAATCGAATCTTTGAGCCCGACAGTCTGTCCGGCCAGTGGACCATCACTTTGAGTGCGGATCTGTGTTTTCCGAACCCACGCGTTGAGTGGGTCTTCTGACGCAGCGGGTCGATAGCTACTACTTCGACCCGTGTACTCATCTGGTTCGAGTCCGGGATCGAATGAGGGTGCGTGTCGGATTGGGTCCGAACCCTCGATAGCTGCACTGGCAAGCGTTTGATAATCCTCACAGTCGGACTCACTCAGCGGGATTCCGAGCTCCGCAGCGAGGTCGCTGATTTCAGTGGTGGTCGGCGTCGCAAACGGTGTGGTGTCGCTACGGGGCATTATCGTTCATCCCACGAATCGATCGGATACTTGAGATCCATCGATGCCGGATGCTCAGTCTGGGGCGAGACGAGCCGTTGCTGGCCCTCTGACCATTGCCCAGTTGGTACGCTCAGTTCGCCCTCTTTGGGTCGCCCAACGTCATCGAACCCGAATTCACCGGTGACCGTCTCGAACGTGCGAGTCTGGAGTTGTTCCTGAATCGCGTCTGGGGAGATCGAATCGGCGTTGACGAGCGCCTGCTCGGCGACCTGGGTGAGATTATACGAGGCACCAACCATCACGGGCGGGTACTCACTCTCTTCTCCGTACTCAGATTGATACGTCTCGTAGAGTGCTTCGTTGCCATTGCCAGTCATTCCGGGGACCCACCCGGGACACATACAGACTGAGCGTCCCGACTCACCGAGGGCAGACCACCACGCGAACGGATCAGCTGCTCGAACGAATTGAATGAAATCGGGGATATACGAGGCAGCTTCCATCTGCTGCATCGCCGTAATCCCGCCGTTCGGTGTCGGGTTCGATAGGAGGATGTCAGGATCGCTCTCGGCTGTCTGAGAAATGATCGAGGAGAAGTCACTCGAGCCGATACTGTATCGCTCTCGCAGCACGATTTCGTAGCCAGCGTTGGAGAGTTGTTCTTCCCACGTCGCCGCCATCTCTTCGCCCCACCCGGAATTCGGCTCCCAGATTGCGACATCCGTGGCACTTTCAGGAGCCTGCTCGAGCGTGTTGAGTGTCCCACGCACTACGTCACGGCTATGCGGGAAGGGAATGAACGTCCAGTCAGCATCTGCTTCGATGCGGTTCTGTTCGTACGAGGCAGCGATTGCAACGAATGGGATCTCTTCCTGTTCGGCGAACGCAGAGCCAGCAGGAACCAGTAAACTGGAGAAACTTCCCCACAGCATATCGACGTCGTTGTTGCTGGTGATCTGCTGGAGTTGTTGTCTGAGTACCTCGGGATCCGATTCATCGTCTTGGAGAATTAACTCGACTTCGAGATCGTCGTTGTTCTCCTCGATCCGCTGGACCCCGAGTTCATACCCGCGCCGCAGGTCCTGTCCCAGCGATGAAAACTGCCCGGTTTCTGGAATTGTCGATCCAATCGTGATCGTATCTGAGCTACTGGAACTGCTCCCTGGGAGCGAACAACCACTCAATCCAGCCAGTGCGACCGTCGACCCTGCCAGATACCCACGACGTGTGATAGTTTTTCGTGACACAAACTAACAGACAGCATAGAGCGTATATAAGTATGCCCAACGGAAAAATGAAGGACAGCGTGAATTTGAACTCCCAGCTGTTTTCCTCTCGTCGAGGTGTTTTGCCAGGAGTTTCACATTTCATACCGGCTCTTTCTTTGGACGATTATCGCGATATACAACCTAACCTGACGGCCTCGTAGGGCGTTAGAACCGGGTCGGGATCTTTTGTAGCTGTAACAACCACCTCGACGAGTTTCGATTCTGGACGTCGAGTCGAGACATTGCTCGACGGCGGGGTGAACTTCCGGAACTCAGTAATGACAATACGCTGGTTAGCATATGTTTCGGACAGCAAGTGGAGACGAATTCCGTTTTGGTCTGACCGCAGAAAGCATTTACACGAATGGGCGAACGTCTGCATATGCCCTCCAGACGCGCGTATCTAGCGACTCTCACAACTCTCGGGCTCGCTGGCTGTCTCGGTCACTCACCTGGCTCGACGACCGAGTCTACGACTAACACAGCGTCCGACACGGCCTCGCGTCCTGCGTTGACCATCGAGGCTACTGCCGTCCAGTACGCGTATCGCCACATCCAGAACGTGGATTGGAACGCGATCCGGACCGCAGATGGGCAGTTCGTGTTTGTCACTGTGGACGCCCGCGATGCAGACCCGACCCCCGGTCGGGACGCATTCACGCTCGTCGCCGCCGCCGAAACCTTCAACCCGATCGTGATCGAGCACACCTACCCGGTTGATCTCGATGTGCCGAAGGGATCGTATCGACCCGACCAGGAGGATGCCGACCCTCGAGGCTGGCTGCTGTTCGATGTGCCGACACACCTCGACACTGAACCATCACTGCGGTTGGAACGCGATACCGACTCCTGGGAGTGGGCCCTCGACACCGAGAAAGCAACGACACCGCCGCCGGCGTGGGAGTGGACTGTGAGCGCCCCCGAGACGGTCGCACCCAACGAGACCTTCGAGATTACGGTCTCAGCTGAGAACGTTGGCGATGGTCTCGGGACGTTCCGTGGGGCAGTGAACTTCTCGTACCCGCTGTACCGCCCGAAAGGCTTCGATATCGTGCTTACTCCTGGCGAGTCCGGTGAGGCCACGGTCTCGGCGAGTAGTGAGGACGCCGATCCAGGGCGGGAACTGGATTATGGCGTCCGAACGCCAACAGAAGAATCGGGAGTGAGCGTTACTGTCGTGGAGGCGTCGCGCTCGGGTTCGACATCGAGTGAGCGGACGGCCTGACTGCTGTCACATACTTGCTGTGTGGGGCACTCCTCTCGGGTCTTGAAGACGAGCTGTTCGTGTTCGGCTTCGTTGGTGTTCATCCAAAATGCTGCTTTTCTGGGGTCACGAGCCAATCGCTGGGTTATCTGTCCGCTTTTTCGTAGTCCCGTACCTGCCTGTGCCCAAATGTTCATATAGTCTGTTTTCAGATACTCCGCATGTATTCAATAGCCACCCGAGATCACTCCGGTGACTGGGACGACACACCCTTCATTCGTCCTGGAGGCCGGTGATGGGTGGCCGGACCAATGACCGATTGCGAGTAGTTCTTTTGAGCACGTGCCTACTTCTTGCGGCTATCGGGTGGGTTCCTAGTACAAGCGTGGCGGCCGGTAACGTGTCGTATTCGGACGCGTCAGTGGCACCGATCGATCTGTATACAGGAAGTGCCGTCGAAGGAACTGTCACTGTCGAGAATACCGGGAGTAACAGTGGTACTTACAATGTCTCGCTCACGGTCGATGGGACGGTCGAAGCGTGGGAAAACGGAACAATCGGGGCCAGTACAACCAGAGACATTTCGATCAATGAGACGCTCTGGGAGCTCGGCGACCGCACGGTAACGGTGGCAGCCGGGGCTACGAGTGCCACCGAGACCGTCACGGTGGCGAACGCCAATCCGAAGTACCACGGCAGCCCAGCGAATCTCGGGCACTACCCGAACCAGCAGGGGCCAACCGAGACACCCGAGGAGGTCTGGACCATTTCAGATGGGACCCCGAACGTGATGCAACCCACAATCGCGAATGACACGCTCTACACCGCGTTCCACGATGGCGGTAAACTGTACGCACTTGACCCCAAGACGGGCGCAGAGAAGTGGAATTCGACTCCTGGCGGTACGAGCGGTTCGACATGGACTACGCCAGCCTACGCGAACGGTGTCCTCTACATTGGCAGTAACGATTACAAACTTCACGCAATCGATGCAGAAACAGGGGCGGAACGCTGGCACTACGACACACAGACCAACGTTCGGTCAGCACCGGCGGTCGAAGACGGCGTGGTCTACTTCGGCAGTAACGACGGTAATATGACCGCGGTAAACGCGACCACGGGCGAGAAAATTTGGAACTACAGACTCTACCAGCCCGTTCTCGTCGAATCGAACCCGGCAGTTGTGGAGGGTGTGGTCTACTTCGGCAGCAACGACGACAATGTAACCGCGGTGGACGCCACCACCGGGGAGAAAATCTGGAACTTCACGCTTCCCGACGAGAGCCAGTCGGACCCGACTGTCGCCGACGGAACTGTCTTCATTGGGAGTGACAGTACGATGGGAGAGACATCCGGCAACGGCCAGGTATACGCACTTGACGCCGAGACGGGCACGGAGGACTGGAACTACACGATGGCCGGAGACGTGGACGCCGGACAGGTCTACGCGAACGGCGTCGTCTACGCTGGGAGTCGCGGCGGCGATCTCGCAGCGCTCGACGCCGCTGACGGCAGCGAGATCTGGACGCAATCAGGGACCGGTTTCCGAGGCGCACCCGTCGTCGCCAACGGCGTCCTCTACATTACAGACTTTGGTAACCAGAGCGTTCACGCGTTCGACACCGACACTGGCGACCCACGCTGGGCGTACGAATCACCGACGAGCAGTCTCTACAGTACGCCACTGGTGTGGGACAACTATCTCTATTACGGATCGGGCAGTGCCTTCTACGCGCTCACGTCACCTGCCCCCACGATCTCGGATGTCAATGCCACCAATCCTTCGGGACAGGAGCTCTCGATTTCGTTCAATTCATCCGAACAACTAGCGGCCATCTCGGTCTCCGTGGACGGGCCATCCGCAACGACACTCACCGAGAGTGACTTCACTGAATCCGGAAGTGGGCCCTACACTTACACGCTTTCGTCGGCGTACGAGACCGGTGCAGACGGTATGTACACGATCGCAGTTGATACGGCTGCGAACGCGGAGGACAAAGACGGTGCGTCTGGGGAATCCGACAGTGTAACCATCGACGCGACGGCACCGACCGCTGCTGCTGGAGATGATCAGACTGTCGATGAAGACACAGCGACCTCTTTCGACGGTAGTGACTCCGCAGACAATCTTGGTATCGCCAGCTACGCGTGGGACTTTGACGATGGAACCACTGCAACTGGTGAGGGACCCACCCACACCTACGTTGATCCCGGAACCTACACTGTTACGCTCACCGTCACCGACGAGAGCGGGAACACAGACACTGATACCCTGGCAGTCGCGGTTAATGACACGACCGGTCCGACTGCCGATGCCGGACCGGATCAGACCGTCGACGAAGACGCCTCGGTCTCGTTCGACGCGAGCAGTTCGTCCGATAACAGTGTGCTCACAAGTTACGCGTGGGACTTCGGCGATGGGACTACGGCAACCGGCGAAACACCCAGCCATACCTACGCCGACTCTGGCACCTACACTGTTGCGCTCACCGTGACCGATGATGGTGGCAACACCGACACTGACAGCCTCACAGTCACGGTCGAGGACGTGACTGCACCGACGGCCGACGCTGGAAACGACCAGACTGTCGGCGAGGATACGGCGGTTAGCTTCGACGCGAGCGGATCGAGCGACAACGGCGGGATCGATACCTATGAGTGGGATTTTGATGACGGAACCATCGCGACGGGTGCGACGGCCAGCCATACCTATGCGGGCCCTGGAACCTACATCGCCACACTGACTGTCACCGACGAGAGCGGGAACACCGCCACCGATACGCGCACTGTCACGGTCGAAGACACCACTCACCCAACGATCGTCACGGGGGCCGACAAAACCGTCGACGAGGATACGTCCGTGAGTTTCGATGCGAGTGGCTCAAGCGATAACGTCGGTATCGACAGCTACGAGTGGGACTTCGATGACGGTGGGGCTGCGAGTGGTGCAACGCCCTCGTATACCTACACCGACCCAGGGACCTACAATGCGACTGTCACGGTCAGTGACGCTGCCAGTAATGAGAACGCCTCGACCGTGATGGTGACGGTCAACGATACTACCCCGCCGACTGCTGCGGCCGGGCCAAATCAGACGGTAGATGTGGGTGCGACTGTTTCCTTCGATGGCACGGCCTCCTCGGATAACGACGGCATCACAACGTACGAATGGGAGTTCGGTGATAGCACCAATACGACTGGCGCGACCCCAACCCACACGTACGCCGACGCGGGCAGCTACACTGTGAACCTCACTGTGGCGGACCCGACGGGCAACAATTCGACTGACTCGTTGACTGTAGATGTGATCGAACCTGACGGCTCCAACAATGGAGGGTCCTCATCCTCGTCCTCGTCCGGGTCAAGTTCTCGGTCTGTGGATGCTGGCGACGATGAACCGAGCGTTGCCGTGACGGTGGCAAAGACATCCACCAGGAACGGTGCTGGGAGCGAGACTACCTCGGGGGTATCGACCAATGCGACGGTCGAGAACGCCCAGGCCGATTCGACGGTCGATCTTGACTTCACTGGTGCGACGAACGAATCTGAGGAAGCCGGCCCTGATGAGGGAGAGAGTGGTGAGACGAACACCTCGACGCCGACAGACGACCTTGAGAACGTTTCCGTGACGGGGATGGCGATGAACGTCACTCGGTCGGGAGACTTCACGCTGAAGGTCACCACCCGAAGTCGGAGCCTAGCGGGGAGTCCGACCGGACCCAGTCAGTCGGATCAGTCCTCGGGCCAGCAGCCCGATCGGCAATCCGTCGAGAGTCTCTCGGACCTTGACCGTGAGTTCGCCGGCGAAACGGGTGCACGCCCGGCGGGACAGGTCATTGTGGATCACTCTATTAGTGATCGGGACATCGATGCTGTGACTTTCACGTTCGAGGTGCGGAAATCTTACCTGAACGCACTGGACGCGGCTCCTGATTCGGTGGCACTGTACCGAAACGAGCAGGTGCGCTGGCGGACGCTTTCGACTGAGCACATCGGTGAGACCGACACGCACTACGTCTTCGAGGCCGTCTCGCCTGGTCTCTCGGAGTTCAACATCGGGATTGCGTCGCCACTCTTCGAGGTGCGTGAAGCGAGTCTTGATGCAGCCAGTGTCTCGATGGGTGAGCCGGTCGTGGTGTCCACGGTCATCGAGAACGTCGGGTCCGAGGATGGCACCTACGAGCTCACGATTCAGGCTGACGGTGGGTCCGTGGTGACGAAGCCCGTCTTGATCGCGGCGCAGAGTACCGAGACCGTCACGCTTGCGTTGTCATTGGTGGAGGCCGGGACCTACGATGTGACGATTGGCGAACGGTCAGTTGGGGCAGTGGAGATCGAGTCACGCGAATCGAGGACTGACGTTGCGACGGGCACGCCAGACGATAGTGAAGGAGCAGGAGCTGGCTGGCTCTGGGTCTTCGGTGGGGTTGCTGTTGTTGGGGTTGGCCTGCTGCTCTATCGTCAACAGCAGAAAGAGCGCGACGACTGAGGAAGAGTCTTGGTTTGATGGCGGGCGCCTGGAGAGGCAATGATCACACCGGGACGGAAACCATAGTCCTAGCAGACATCGTTCGACAAGCCCTCGATCTCGACTCGGAAACGCTCGATGCGGAAGTACAGTTGGATATCGAAGAAGCACTCTGATTACGGTGGCTGGGCGGGGAAGTTGGGTGCCTGACTGTCGATTAGACTTCTAGAACGGGCGTCCGATCGAGGGCTGTCCGTTCATCCAGGGCAGAGCGTCGAGTGCGTCATTGTTGATGACGACAGGACCTCGCGAGATCGTGTGCGGTTGGGACACGAAAAGATCGAGTTGTATGATTCGGACGACTACGAAACGCAACTTGGTCGGGCCACCGAGAGTGTGCTTTCGCCGCTTGGGTGGGACCGCAAGCGGATTCGTCTGGCGCTCAGTGATGTTCCGGCGACCGAGCTCACTGCGTTTACGTCGGAATCGGCGGGAAATCGGACTTGATGAGTTGTGGTTCCGGCGTGTTATCAGTCGGGCGTGCAGAGTGGTGAGCAGGCTGTAGGTGCCAAAATCGGCTATTCAACGTCGAACCACTCGTCACTATCTTCTTATGACTGGTATGTCTGTCTCGTATTCGTGCCTATCCGCCGAACAAAGACTGTCGATGCACTCTACGCGGACGTCAAGGACTATGATCTCGTTGTCACTCCTGACGCCCCGTTTGCGAGCGCCATCAATCGACGTCTCGATCGCCCCCACTTCGGAACGTTTGCCACCACACCCCGTCGGCTTGCAGCCGGCCGCCGCGAACAGGCAGAGGACCGCGTCGCCTTTCTGGAACTCGTCAAGCAGACCGACCACGACTGGAACGCTATCGCGTACGCCATCGGGAACGTCCTCCAATGCTGGGAACACCAGGGCCGGCTCGATGCCATTCTCGACTACGACGCTTACGTCGACGAGACGACGCGCGATGTCGTCGAGCAGACGCGGACCCTTCGGACGACCTCGAAACAGCTTACCGAGTACACGATCGACGACACCCAATCGGTGGCCGTCATCGGCTACGACCAGCTGACCAACTTAGAGCGCAGTATCCTCCCGGAAGCGTTCGATCGTATCGAGCTGTTTACCGACGATGCGTTCGACTATCCGGCGTTTCACGTCTTCGAGTCCGCGACCGATATCGTCACTGCGCTTTTAGATACGATTTCCGCTGATACCGCCGAACACGTCGCAGTTGTCCTCGACAGTGGAAGCCAGTATTCCTCGCTGGTCGAATCTGCGCTCGAAGCCGCTGAGATCCCATTTTACGGTGGTCCAGAGTTCATCGACGACCCCCACCACAGAGCGTTCGTACGTCTGCTCCGGCTCGGATTCCGGGGTACTGAGACGACCGTAGCCGACGCTACTCCGGTATTGACTCAGATGGGTATCGATATCCCGATCGACGACCAACACAAACGGTTGGATGCGGTCACCATCCCCGAGATCGAGTGGGTGCAGGAGCTCTGGCAGACGATCGAGACACGGACGTTTGCGGACGTGCTCGATGCGTACACTGACCACACCGGTGTCGAACTGACGCGCTTCGAGGAGGAATTGCGAACGCTCGGTCTCGCTGACGAACCAATCACCGAGGCAGGTGTCGACCGACTTGCGTACTATCTGCAGACCTACGAGGTACCGATCGATCGGGACAACGGGGGTGTACTGTTGGCCGACGCGAAATCCTCCGCATATGTGGACCGCCCCGTGGTCTTCCATCTCGGGATGGGACAAGGCTGGACGCATTCGGCGCCACAGCGACCGTGGGTCGATACCGACACACAGTTCGAACGCTACATCGGGAGCTTCCAGCGCTTGCTTCAGAGTGGCGACCAGCAGTACTATCTCGTCCAAGACACGGCTGGTGGGGAGCCGATCACGCCCTGTCTGTACTTCGGCGAACTCCTCGAGGCCGACTTCGAGCGGTTCAGCGATCTCGATGCCGTCGAACATCGACGACGACCGCGCTCGAACGACGGCGGCTTCGATCGTCACTCGTTGGACGTCGCCCCCGAGACGGTCGCGACGATCAGCCAGTCCAGCCTCAACAGCTACGTCAACAGCCCGCGCGACTACCTCTTCGGGCAACTCCTTGAGACGCCCGACCAGGAACGGTTCGTCGAAGGCAACCTCTTCCACGACTTCGCCGAGTTTTACGTGAATCATCCCGACGTCATCGCCGCCGCTGACCTCGACGCTCTCGTGGACGCGATGCTCACCGAGGCTGACCCCTTCGGGTCGCAGGCGGACGAGCCGCTTCGGCGGCGGAAGTACCGCATCGGGATCGAGATGCTAATGGAGTACTTAGACGACAACGGGCCCGACTCAGAGGGGTTCCTCACAGCTACCTCCGGGTGGGGTGAGAATTTCTTCGCGACGTATTTCGATGAGCCGGTCGACTCGCCGGTCACCGAGCGCTGGTTCGAAGACCTCTCGCTGGGCGTGAAAGGGAAGATCGATCTGGTGCAAGCGCCGGATCACCTGCTCGATTACAAAAGCGGACACAAAAAGCGCGCCACCCAGGTCGTAAAGCGGGCGGCAACAGATCCCCCAGCCGACACGCCGAACTTTCAGGCGGCGCTGTACTTGACCTACTACCGGACGGTCCACCCGGACGAGGAGCTGGAATTCACCTTCTTCCACTTCCTCGATCCGATGGACGATGTGATCGCCGGGGACGCAGATCTAGATGGTTCGCTCACGACCGTCTCATACTATCCGTTCACGTTCGACGAGTACGTCGGTTCTCGGGACGCCTACGAGACGCTCTTGGACGGGTATACTGACTGTCGGGAGACCTTCGACGACCTCGGCTATCAGGCCTACAGCGAGAGTATGGCGCAACTGACGGTCCCCGACACGACCGACCGGGACGAGCTCCGAGCCTCCGAGTTCGCTGCGGAGTTCACTGCGGCTGTCGAGGCTCGAACGTCCGATGGAATCGATGCCGAGAAGGGGACTGATCAGGCAATCCGAAAACTCAACGGCGTGCGGCGGCGAGCGTTCTTCCGCGAGGATCTGGATGCCTTCGAGGCGTTCGTCGACGAGCGCCTCGCGGAACTCAACGATCGGCGGGCGGGCGAGGAACGCTTCCCGGTTGCGGGGCTGGCCGGCGAGCCGAATTACAGACGGATCGACCACCGCGACCTCCTCCTGGAGGGTGAGCACGATGTGTGAGTCATCGTCGGGGCCGACACCGAACGAGCGCCAACAGGAGCTCATCGAGAGCACCGAAGGACTGTACCTCGTTGATGCCGGCCCTGGAACCGGGAAGACGTTCGCGATTACACGCCGCTACGGGACGATCGTCGAACAGCCCGCTGTCGAACCCGAAGACATCCTGCTGGCGACCTTTACGCGGGGGGCTGCCACCGAGATGAAAGAGCGAATCGTCGATCAGAGCACGTACGCACTCAGCGATCTGGTCGACGCCCCGATTCAGACGTTCCATTCGTACTGTCACGATCTGCTGAACGAACACGGCTATGCGGCCCCCACCCATCTCGGCCTCGACGAACGGATCACTGGTTCGACACAGATCATCGATGACGAGTTGATCGAAGCCGAGCGGTTCCGCGAGTTCCTCAGCGGATTTCGGGATGAGCATCCGGAATACACCGACTTGTATCGGGTGCTCTCGGAGCCTGGCGAACTGCTCGATGTGATCACCGAACTCGCCTCCAAGGGCATCTTCCCCACAGCTGAGGGGTGGTATCGAGATGGTGAATCCCATCTCGATGGCGACCTCGAGGCGTTCACAGCGCAGTTCGACGCGGTGAATCAGCCACGCAACGATGGTCGAAAGCAATCGGAGTTACGCGAGGCGCTGAGTGGCTTCGGGCGAACCAAGACCTACCATCCGGAAGCGCCGTCGAAGTCGGAGCTGCGCGGCGGGCGTGGCACGAAACAACTCGATTCGGCGGTGGCACGGACCGTCTTCGAAGAAGACCGCACCGGCCTCAAAGCGTTCGTCCACGACGTCTACGTCGAGTATCTCCAGTTCGCGTTGCGGCGCAACTATCTCACCTTCAGCTTCCTCCAGTTGTTTGCGTTCGTGCTGCTCTGTGAGGACCAGCGCGTCCGCCAAGCAGCACAGTTCGAGTACGTGATGGTCGATGAGTTCCAGGACACCAGCGAAATCCAGTTCAAACTCGCGCTGCTGGTCTGTGGGACGAACAATGTCTGTGCTGTCGGCGATTGGAAACAGAGCATCTACAGCTTCCAGTACGCGGACGTCCGGAACATCCTCAACTTCGAGGATCGGCTGGACCAGTTTGCTGCCGATCTCAACAAGGATACCGAGCGGGTGGCGTTCGACACCGACGAGCTGACCCGAATCGAACTGGAGGAAAACTACCGATCGACGGAATCAATCATCGAGCTCTCCGAGCAGACGCTCACGACGCCCGCCACGAGCGGTGAGGACGTCTCGACGACACTGGATGACGTCGTCGAACTCTCCGCGAACGCCGCCTTCGATAATACGGTCCTCGAGGGCATCCAACACGAAGACGAACACGAGGCAGTCCTCACGAAGATCCAGGCGATCGTCGGCAACGACGAGTACGCTGTCGAGGGAGAGGACGGCACGCCACGCCCACCCGAGTGTCAGGATATCGCGGTGTTCACGCGGACGCGGGACTACGGACGGGAACTCCTCGATGTCGCTGCCGAGTACGACTTCCCGATGGCCTACGATGGCGGGATCGAACTCTTCCGGACCGACCCGGCGAAGCTGTTGTTGGCGTGGCTCCGGATCCTCGAGTCGGATGCCGACCGCGGCTGGGTCGTCGTCCTCGAAGAGATCGGGTACACCTTCGACGAGATCGAGCATCTGTTAGAGACGGAATCGTATCCGCCAGCGCCAGTCGCGTTCCGTGACGACCTACGGGAGCTAGCGTCCGTGGGGGCGGTCACGCGGCGGGTGCTCGACCGCTACGGATACACAGGTGACACGGGGGATGTGCTCCTCCATACGATCCAGTCGGTGTACGATTCGACCACCGTCACCCGCGGCGAGTTGATCCAGTTCATCGAACGCGGCATCGAGACCGGAGCCACGGTCGATATCAGCGCTAATGCTGGTGCGAATGCAGTGACTGTCCAGACGATCCACGCCGCGAAGGGCCTAGAGTACCCGATCGTCATCCTGGCGAATATGAACGATGGGCGCTTCCCGCCGCGATCGCGTGGATCGAGCATCATTCAGTACCAGGATCCGGTCGGGCTCCGACAGCGGAAGTGCTATTCGGAGGCAGGTGCCTACCCCCACGTCTACGATAACTGGCGCCACGACGTCATCCGCCGGTGTCTGCCGCGTGGGTACGATGAAGAACGCCGGTTGCTCTACGTCGCCGTCACCCGGGCCGAGCAACACGTCGTCTTCGCGGCTGGCGACGAGCCCAATACGTTCCTCGAGGAACTCCCGGTCGATGTCGAAACGCTCGATGTAACGGTAGAACCACTCGATCGGACGACATCGACAGCCGCAGAACTCCCCTTTGCGATCACGACTCCGGAGGGGCCGATCGGCCACACGCCGCATTCGCTGATGGACGAGACCGTCTTCGAGGAGACGGATGAACGATCCGAAGCAAGTGCGGAAGTTGACTCGGAGACCCGCGGGCTCGACTTTGGCTCGCAGGTCCACGAGTTCGCCGAGGCCTATGCGCTTGGTGATGAGGTGACGCCATCCAATCCCCACGAGCAGCGGATTGTGGAATTCCTTGAGGGGCTCTCGGGTGAGTTGTACGTTGAAGAGCCAGTGACACTCCCGATCGACGTCGATGGCCACCGCGTTACCATTTCGGGGATCGTCGACTTGGTGCAGGTGACAGCCGAGCACGTGGCGATCGTCGACTACAAGACGGATCGGACGCGGCACGCCCAGCCGGAGTACCGCAAGCAGCTCAGCGTGTACTATCACGTCCTCGAGGAGTGGTTCCCCGAGAAGGACGTCACGGCGAGTCTGTTCTATACGAGTGATGGGTCCCTGGAGCGGATTGAGCCACTCACGATCGTGGAGCTAGGGGAACTCGTTCGGAATCGGTGATTGGACAGCCTCATCTGGGTTCGACAAACCTCGTATACCAGTCGGCTGTGGGGGCGGGTCTGTCTTATCGCCTCTAAGAAAGGCTAACCTCGGTATCGGAGAAACCGCGCACCTCCGCTATGACGCGATCGACCGTCGCTTTGTCGCAGATGGGTCCAGTGGGGCCCCCAAGATGGCGCGATAGCATCCGCGGAGACCCACGAAGGACGGAGGGCGTTTACTGGCCGATCTGACGGCTCCGTCCGATGACGGCGGCGATCAGGAGCATCACTGCGGCGGCGGCAACCCCCAGCGGTGTCCCGCGCGCGATCGTCTCTGGGTGTGCGCCCACGAAGTCGAGCGTGTACACGGCATTCATCGGACCGAGGTACCACAGCGTGAGAAAGACCACCTCGAACGCTCGCGGCGTGCCGAGCCAGATGCCGCTGGCGAGTCCCAGCGCCGGAACGAACAGCGCACCGACGAGGACTGCACCAAGGGCTGCGAGCGCACCTGACGTAGCGAGCGTCACGAGGACTCCCCCAGCGGCTACGATGGCCACGGCGACGCCACCGAGGTAGACGGCGGCGAGTTGCCCGTGCGGGTGTGGCGCGGTGAAGACGAGCTCGGCGGTTCGATAGCGCTGTTCGCGGACGCCGAGTTCCGACCAGACAGGCAACCCGAGGAGCCACGCGCCCGGCAGGACCAGACCGCGGGCGGCGTCAATTGGTGCGAGCAACCCTCCGACGACACAACTCCCAACTGCGAGGTACCACCACCAGCGTCGACCGCGCAGGGCCAGTCGGAGCTCGGCGGTCAGAACGCGGAGGTTCGGAACGCCGCTCGAAGCCGGAGTGACTGACGTCAAATCCACGTCGGACGGCGGTGTCGTGTAACGGTGGCCCGCTTCGGTAGCATCGCTCGCCGAGGCAGCGTCGTCTTGTGAACTGTCATCGTCGGTAAGTACCCCCGCCAAGCGGTCGGTCAGACCGGGAGACGGCTCGAAACGGTCGAACGCGACGATGGCAACAGCGAGCGTGAGACCGGCTGCCGCGAGCGTCGGCGCACGGCTGAGTAGCTCTGTCAGCCCCCAATCGACGCCCTGCCAGACGAACGTTGTCACACTGCCGGGATCGTCGGTGAACGCGAACGAGCGGCTCTCGAAGGCCGTGGGATCGGCACTTGCGGCCCGGACCATACTGTTCCGGATGACGGCCAGTCCTGTTGGCCCGTAGGTGAGGCTCGTGGCCAGCGATGCGGCAGTGAAAAGCGCGATCGCCCCGAAGAAATAGCAGACCGACCCCAGCGTCCCCCTGAGCGGGCGGACTGTCTCGGCGAGTACTGCAGCGGCGGCGACAAGCGCCATCGCTGGCAGCGTCAGGAAGACGAACGGGGAGGCGAGCGCCCAGAGATCGAACGTCCCAGTGCCGTGAAGCGCGTAGCCGCCCACCGTCGCCAGCACAAGAAGGGCAGTCACGAGCGACAGTAGCGCGATATAGCCCAGCCATCGACCGACGAGGTACGTGGCGTCACGCACGGGTGACGTGGCGACGAGTTCACCGACCCTCGTTTCGCGATCCCGGGTCACCGCGCCCCGAACCAACGCGAAGCCGAACACGAACAGGAGGAATGTCCCCATCGTCGCGACCATCCCACCGAACCACGCCGCATTCCGGATACCGGTGTACTCTCCGGCGACGACGAGGTGGGTTGTCTCGGAGGTGAGCGTCTGAGCGACCCACGCGATGAGCAGCGGGACGACGAGGTACCTCGGCGAACGGAGGCGCTGACGCAGGTCCGCGAGTGCAACGTGAACGGCCGCGCGGACGGCGCTCACGGTGCACCACCGGACTCCGACGCGTTTGCTTCCCCGAGCAGATCGAGATATGCCTCTTCGAGCGTCGGCGTCACGGATACGGCACCTTCGGGAGGATCTGTGGCCACGATCCGAGCGTGGATGCCGTCGCTCCGCCGCGTCGTCGTACTGATGTGATACTCGGCCTTGAGTGACTGTAGATCGTCGCGCGGGACGACGACCTCCCAGACGCGGTTGGCGACGTCCTCGAGCAAGCGTTCCGGCGTCGTATGGGAACGCAGGCGTCCGTCTGCGAGGATGGCCACGCCGCTGGCCGTCGCTTCCACATCGGAGACGATATGCGTCGAGAGGATGACGATGCGGTCCTCGCCGAGCGACGAGAGCACGTTCCTGAAGCGGACCCGTTCGGCGGGATCGAGGCCGACAGTTGGCTCGTCTACGACGAGCAGGTCCGGATCCGTCAAGAGCGCTTGGGCGATGCCGACGCGCTGACGCATCCCGCCGGAGAAGCCGTCGAGCCGACGGTCGCGCGCATCCTGAAGGTTCGTGAGCTCGAGTAGATCGTCGATCCGCTCGCTGGCGTGCGCTCGGTCAAGACCGCGGATGGCCGCGAGATAGGAGAGAAATTCCGCTGCAGTGAGATCCGGATAGATGCCGAAGTCCTGCGGGAGGTAGCCGATTCGTTCCCGGACCGCATTCGGGGATGCGACGACGTCCGTGCCGTCGAACGTGAGCGTCCCCTCGGTTGGTTCAAGGTACGTCGTGATGACGCGCATCAGCGTGGACTTCCCGGCACCGTTCGGTCCGAGCAGGCCAAGAACGCCTGTGCCGAGTTCCAGCGACACGTCGCGGACGCCCCAGACGTCGCCGTACTGCTTGCCGACGCCGTCGAGACGGAGTCGTGGGCCATCCTCGTCGTGTGCCGCTGGTGATTCTTCAGTGGTGACTGTTGCGGCGGGGGATTCAGGGGGGACCATCGTTCCGAACCTCTGGCTCCCATCTATTATATGTTGCTAAATTGACTTTAAAAGGGTCGTGGCGGATCTCGTGTTGGACAACAGAGGGGTGGGGCCGACGCCATCACGCTTCCAGTGAGTCTGCATATTGGTAGTTGAGCGAGCCTACGATCGGGCGGAGGTATCGACTCTTGCCATTTCAGTCGTCGGATGGGGGTATATCCGCCGCTTGTAGCTTGACAGCGGAGATTAGATTGGAACTTGTCAAATACAACACTACGATCGTGAATCCCACCATCGTTGTGTACTCGATGATCCCCACCACGAAGTGCAGTTCAGAGGGTGGGTTGACCGTGAACAACAACGGCGATTGATTCATCGTTGCGTGGAACAGAGCGACCAGCCATAGATTGTTCGTCAGTACATAAATAAGTCCGAAAGCAAGACCTGAAATCACCAGTACAGACAGTCGGGCAGCCAACGCTGGGCCAACGCCGTGACCGGACATCAGGAACCAACGCGGGAGGTGGAACAGTGCGAACAGGACAGCCGCGGTACCGGTTCCAGTTGCGACTGCACGCCAACCCGTTCCACCAGATTCCGTGATGAGTTTCGACTGGAGATAGCCACGAAATACGAATTCTTCAGGGAGGGCTGTGAACAGCAGAGAGCTCCCGAATGCCGCGAAATAAAGGACAGGATGTGCGACGACCTTTGAGGATGCAGTCGCAAATCCCGGGATACTTCCCAGAGCAAGGACGTATGTGGTAAGATTATACAGAAGCCAGAACGCTCCTACAGCTCCCAGGACCAAGAATAGTGATTGGGAAGACGACAGAATCGAACGTGGAGACACTCCTTCAAATCGATACGCTCCAACCCCGATTCCAACAAGCAAGATACCCCAAGCCATCCCCAGAAGCGGTGGGGGCGACCCTCTGCCAGAGATGAGTGCCAGTCCAGACAGGAGAGCGATTATGACAAAATATGCTGTGACGGGGACCAATAACCCTCGCTTGAACGCGGGAGGGGCTATCTCAGGACGAGCCATCGTTTGGCATTCCAAAGACTTGTTTAAATATTTTCTATATCTTAATTAGTGTGGACTATTTGACTTGAGCTAAGCAATTCGCAGATGCTCTACTCTCGCTTATAACGCGACCTGGACGAGTGAAAGTCCCAGGAGAGGGATGTGGAACGAGGCATGCGCCACCATCGCCGTTTCGAGGCTTCGCTGCCAGTACAGCCAGCCGAACAGGATGCCAGCAATTGCGTTCAAGAGGACCGTCCGGGCGATTAGTGCGGGAGTGAGACCAACCGACTGTGCGAGCGCTGGGAGGTGCCCTACGCCGAACAGCACGGCCGAGACCACGATTGCGGTCCACATAACGCCCGGTCCGGGGCCGTCTGCCTGACGGCCGGTGATGTACCAGCCAACGAATGCAAGCACGGACATGAGCCCGAACCGGAGCATGAGCTCCTCGGTGATTCCCCCATAGAGGAATCGGACCGGAGCATACGCGAGAACGGTCGCTACGGTTGGTCTGGTCGCTCCGATTACGGATTGGGGCAAATCCTGAGCTACGAACGGCATCATCACGGCGTCAAGAATGACGATGAGGGCCCCTCCGAGAATGCCGCTTCCGACGGCCAGTCCGACCTCCTCACGGAGGCGTTCCCAGATTCCCTTGCCGGCCCCCATCCGGTCGATGAGATACGACCGCAATCCCACCCGCGGTGCTGCGTACGCACCGAGCAGACACGCGACGCCTAGAAGCAACAAGGGATTAATACCCGACAGAATGGCGAGGAGCGGAAGCGACAGCCCGACCGGGACGGCAGTCGGTGGCGTAGTAACGTAGATGTAGCCGACAAGAGCAACGATTCCGGGAACGCCAGCCAGTAGGGTCACGCCGAACCGCTTTCCGAAGGAGACGCCGTACGTTGTGGGCGGCATGGAGACGCTGACTCTCGGTGCCGATAAAACAGTTGTGTCACCGTCGGCGACAGACGCTCAGTATGCATACGTATGGTTTTGCTGCAGACCACACTCCTGACCGAAATTCACACACATCTGCCGTTTGAACCCTGTAACGATACGTGAAAGCGACCGCGGATGACGACCCCCGAAAGCTCTCTCCAGTTGAGAGTTTCAACAAGGCCAGTTAGCTCAGATCGGCCCGGCGGAACCTGAGATAGCCAACGAGTAGCGGGACCACAGTCCAGGCGAATAGGATACCCAGGAACACCGCTGGATCGAGGTAGCCGGGTGCTTGACCACCAATTCTCGCTTCCACGGCCGTTCCACCACCGAGTAACAGTTGCTGGACGAGTGCGTTGTACGCCCCGGTTGGGCTGAGTCCCTGTAAGAGCAGGAACCACGCGGGCACGACTCCACCTGGCATCTCGCCGGTGACAAGCAAGTGAACGGCATTGGGAGCCAGATCCCAGAGGAGTGTCAGCCCGAGGTACGCAGTGATCGCTAGGGTCATCGCCCGGGCTCGCGTCGCCGTGACGGCCGAAATCCCGATGGCGATGCCGACAAACGAAACGCCGAGAAGGACAGTCAAGACCGTCGTTCCGATGAAGGCACCCATCGGTAATCCGCCGTAGAGAACCGCAGTAACCACGCCTGAGACCACAAAACCCAGTGCGAGACCGATAGCGACCACACCGCTCCGGCCGAGAAACTTCCCAAGTAGCACTTCGCCCCGCGACGGCGGGAGTCCAAGTATCACTTTCAAACTCCCCGATTCACGTTCGCCGGCGATCGCGAGATAGGCGGCGATCAGCGCCATAATCGGAACGAGGAGTCCCGCGAACTGCGATGCACCGCCGATGGCCATCTCGGCACCACCTTCAACATCCGGGATGAGGAGTGAGATACCCGCTGACAGCGACGTCATCACAGCGATGATTACGACGATGCCCCAGATCATACGCGACCGGAGGGCGTCGGCGAATTCCTTACGAGCGATCGTCAGCCAGATCGTGGCAAGCGTCATCGCTCCACCTCTGAAGCATCCACCTTCGGGGGTACATCGCCTGTGTAGGCGCTGAACAGATCTTCCAACGACGACTCCTCGATCGTCACGTCGAGAATTGCAGCGCCATCATCGCGTATGCGGTCGATCACGTCGACTTTCGCTGTGGCCTCATCGACGCTTACACGAATCGTTCGGCCATCGACTGCGACGTCGGAGACACCGGCTAACTCCCCGAGGGTCAGCGAGTCTGGGATGGCATCGACTGAGAGCGTTACCGTCGATCCCGTTCCGAGTGTGTCGCGAAGCCCGTCGATCGAATCGATGGCGACGAGTCGTCCACGGTTGAGTATCGCGACCCGGTCACAGACAGCTTCGACCTGACTGAGAATATGGCTAGAGAAGAAGACGGTCTTCCCCCGGTCAGCGTGGTTTCGAGCAATCTCACGGACGAGGCGAACGCCGTTGGGATCGAGCCCCGAGGACGGCTCGTCGAGAATCAGCAGTTCGGGATCGCCGACGAGGGCAATCGCGAGGGCCAATCGCTGCATCATCCCTTTCGAATAGCCACCGACGACTCGGTCGGCAGCTGCAGCATCGAGGCCGACTCGATCAAGGAGGTCGTCGACAGTGTCGTCGGATTGCTTCAACGCGATTGCGTACTCCAGGTGTTTACGACCGGTGAGGCGGTCGTAGAGTCCGTATCCATCCGGAAGAATGCCGACTCGCTCGTGGATTTCTCGCGTCTCAGTCTGCGCGTCGTATCCGAGAACCGTTGCGCTTCCTGCCGACGGGCGGACGTAGTCCATAATCACATCGATCGTCGTCGATTTGCCGGCGCCATTCGGTCCGAGAAAGCCGAATATCTCGCCTTCGTAGACTGTTAGATCGAGGTCATCAACAGCGAGGACGTCTTTTCCGTAGCGTTTCGTCAATCCGATCGTCTCGATAGCGATCGCGCCGTCATCAACTGGTTTTCTCGAATCAGATAAAACACGAGAATGTGTTTCCATACTATCAGTACGTGCACATCAGTCAAAGTCACATGGTATGACAAGATTCCTGACAACTAATTTATGGGTGGAGCATCACCGGTAGTTTATGACCTCTATTAGCGAGTCGGAGACATCGCCACCTCTGTCATCCCGTCATCGGGTTACTATCGCGCTCCTCTGGACGGGGGTCGCGCTCGCTGCACTGGTGGGTACTCCGCTGATACTGCAGACGACGACGCCGATATTCCAAATGTTCTGGTTGGTTGTTCCATCAATCAGCCTCATCCGACATCGTGACACCGCCCGGGTTGGATTCCGAACTCCCGATCGTGGGCAAGGACTTCAAGCAGTAGTTGTTACAGGTGTCGCGTCTGCGATTCTGCTCATCCTCGTTGAACCGTGGAGCGGTGTCTATGACCGCTTGCTTGTACTCGCATTCGAAGGTCCGGATCCCACGTTCGCGTGGTTAGTTCGGATTAATGGTCTGGGTGAATGGGTGGGTCTATCTTTATAATCCGGAGGAGCGTCGCGGTATCGCCCTGTCGAGCGTACTCGCGGCCGGCGTCACCGAGTTCCCAGAGGTCGTTGGCTTGGCGGAGGAATCCGACCTGCTGGAGGTAGTTGACGCGCCGCATAATCGAATCGCGGCTGGAGACGTTCGTGAACGCGCCGCGGTGCCAGCCGACGAGTTCGTCCGTCGTCGGCTGGTGTGCCTCAACGAATTCGAGAATTGCATCGAGCGTTTCGACGTAGCGCGTCCCGCCGCCGAACATCGGGACGATACTGCGGAGACGATCCGTAGGCATACGAGGGCCTGACAGCGGGGCTGTATGATTCTTTCTCTGAGACAGAGCGCGCTGATAACAGATCAAGCCAGCAACCATCATTTCGGTCACGGACTGGAGATTGTAGCGTAACCACCATCTGCCACCACAGAAATAATATTGAGAACGCACGAATCCTCAAAATGAATGGTGGATTACCATTTCCACGACATAGTACAAAACTCGAGAGAGCTCAAAACGTTCGATGACGGTGTGCTCGTTGGCCGAGGCTGGCGCGCTATGTGTACAACCTGTTCGACGGTCCACAAGACAGATGACTCGGAGTTCGACGTGCCGATAACGACATTCGACAATGGAGAAAAGCACATTCCGATTGACAAGGAGGTCTTTCGATTCGTCGCAGAGATGCGTGCGTGGAATTGCTGCCACGAGGGAATGGAGCCGTACGATGGGTTCCCAGAGGCTCCAGATACCCCATACGGAATCGAATTGGGATAGTGCGAAAGAGCGAGCCCAGGAGTTAGCCACGAAGACCGACGAACTGATCGGTGAGATCGTCTACGAGCTGTACGGGTTGACCGACGAGGATCACGATACCATTCGTCTTTAGCTAAGACTGGAAGTGACTTCGGGAGGGCATTCATCTCGTCGAATTACAGGGTAAACCTGTAACTCTCCGAGGATTTCAACAGAGCCGATGAAATAGAAATAAGCAGATTGGTCGGATAAGAGAGTATCAGACGAACAATACAGGGAATTCACGTATCACTCAGTACAAAACGCGTATCTCCCACGGCGTACCATCCTTTACAGTCGAAATCATCAAAAACATACAATTTACTAAGTAATACCTATCTTGAGCATTTCAGTTGTTTTTAGATTTCATCGATCTCGAAATACAGTGGTAACACCGAAAAGATATCTGATAGGCGATTCTTAATAACGATAACACCGGTTCCGCTTTGATGTTGGACACGCTTTCGGCAATGCGCCGTCGGTATCGGCCGATGGTCGAAGGGTTCAGCATCTCGTTCGTGTCGTAGCAGAACACCGGACGGTTCGTCTTCCGACAGATCTCTGCTGCCTGCTTCGGATCACTTTCGATAAAAAGATCTGCATCGGTCGACTTGTACACATCCGCTTTGTACTGCCCGTAATTACTCTGTTTTCGACGAGTTTCCATATCTGGTACGTCCATCATCACGAGCGAGTCGTACTTGATCCCGTGATCGGCTAACCATTTCTCGGTCTCGGGGCGGTACTTCTCCAGTCTCGACGTAACGAGGCACCCGATACGTTTCTTCGGGACGATATTTGGTTCGACGGTCGTTAGAAACTCGCGGTAGTTGGGTCCGTCGTCGTTTTCTTTGGGCGTCGGATCACGACAAAGGACCCCGTCGATGTCCACACAGGAGTTGGATAGTTTCGGGTGGTGGAAGACATTCCACTCGAATACGCGTGGTAAGGGAACGACCTCACACCAGTGGTCGACGTACTGGTGCCCACGGGGAGAGATGTACACTGCAGCGAACGTGATATCGAACGGGAAATCGTGCTTTGCGAGCTGATCGCGAGTTTTCGTCATCTCGCTGCCCATTAATACGGAATCGTCAATGACGAGAACGGAGTCTATCTCGTCGAAAGCATAATCGCGTTCGATTCGAGATCCGGTGTCGAAAATTCGTCCGTCACACAGGCCGTCGATATCGGTTATTGGCGTATCGAGATGGAGAGACAGAAGACTCGCGGCTAAGAGGCCGCTTCTCGGGATTCCGGCGATCAGATCGATATTCTCTGGGAAACGCTTTGCGAAATTATGGATGTCCGCATTCAGATCCGCAACGGTCCTGTAATTCATTGGAACCATACACACAGGAATTAGTGGTTGTAATGGTCTGGCTATAGAGGTATAGACTATGATTTATTGAAACCCCGCCGGGTCCGTTCGGTCTCGCTGTGCTCGACCTCACTCCCCCGATGTTGTCCCGTTCATTTCATCGCCGCCGCGTAGCGCCGGCTTTCAGCGGGACCTCCGGTCTCGTTCGACTCCCAGGGCTTCCGGTCGGTACACTGTGTTTATATCTTCCGGGGCTCACTCCGTTATCAGTGTAGGCCAGTCTCGAAACCTTGAGGCTCGGAGGGCGACAGCGATGAGAAGACACGCGAAGGCAGCGAGGGTGGTACGCCCCGGTTTGGATTGAGCGTTGCCCTGAATCGGATGCCACTAATCCGACCGATCATCCCCTGAGTCCGTCTCTGATCATCCGAAGGTTGTGTCCGATGCCCCAGCCGAACTGTCGTTCAAGTAGGTATGCGACGACGAAATACAGTAGCGCGCCGGTGGGGACGAGTACGACGAGTTCGACGAGCGGCGAGACCTGGGTGATAGAGGTCGCATACCGTAGCGATGCGAACATCACAGTGGCGGCGACAAACGGGTAGACATATTCGGCGTAAAGCTTCATCGACCGGCCGTTCACCATCTGTGCGGCCAGATAAACTTCGAGTGGCAACATCGGAATCATGTATACGGCGACGACGACCAGAGCGGTCCCTTCGATGCCCCACCTGGCGGTCGCGGGCCAAATCAGGAGTGCGATGCAGACCACGCGCAGGACCCCGAGCTTCGCGATGTAGTCGGGGCGTCCGAGTGCCTTCCAGACCTCACCGAAGTTCCGCGTGAGCGCGTGCATCAGCCCGTATATCGCGAGGATCTGCATCGTCAGAATCATCGGCTCCCACTCCTCGCCCAGGACAACTGGGACGAAACTCGGCGCGACCAGGGCGATACCGAACGCGAGCGGGAATGCGACGAACGCGGTCAGCCGGGTGGTCTGGATGAGCGCCTCCCGCAACTGGTCGAGATCGTCCTGTAACTTCGAGTATGCGGGAAAGGTGATTTTTGAGATGATTCCTGAAAACTCCGTGGCAGGAGTATCGGCCATCCGATAGGCGTACTGGTAGAACCCGAGCGCGGTCGCCGAGAGGAACCACCCGACGAACGCGTCGTCACCCTCGCTGTAGACGAATCCCACGATGGATGCGCCGGTGATCCACTTCCCATAGTCAATGAGCTTCCGTGCGGCGTCGATCTCGAACTCGGGCCAGGGGCGGTAGTCGTGGAGCACGTACGAGAGGGCGAACTTGACGAACGACCGACTCAGGGAGGCGAACACGAGCGCCCAGACAGTGGGCGAGTACAGCGCGTATCCGACGCCGACGACGAACTGCACCAGCGAGGCACTGCTCTTCCAGATGAAGTTCTTGTGAAAGGCGAGGTCTTTCTTGAAGTACACCACCCCGGGGTTCCGCAACCCGATCAAGAGCGGGCTGAGGCCCAGTGCCTGGATCAGGACCGTCGCCCTTGGCTCACTGAACAGGTCTGCGATGAACGGGGCGGCGACGTACAGCACGGCGAAGATGAGAAATCCGCGCCCGGCCTCCAAGCACCACGTCGTGTTGAGGTACTTGTCGACGTTTTCCTCCACGTCCTGAATGAGCGCGGCGTTGATCCCGATGTCGGTGAAACGCCGGGTCGCGGAGACAGTCAGGAGCGCGATGCCGATCAGTCCAAAGTCCCGGGGTGAGAGCAGCCGTGCGAGGATGATTAGCATCAGGATCTGGGAGAATCGAACAGCGATCGTCGTCATCGATACCCAGATCCCGCTCTGCATCGTCCGCTGAGTGATTGATCCGGACGGAACGAGGCGTTTCAGGAGTTCGCGTAATCGATCCCTCATTACAGTCTGACTCGTCTGTTATCGGTCGGCGAAATGCCTCTCTCTCCAACACCCATTACTCCGCACAGCGACGGAAACGAGTATTGTAATTCCCCGCGTAACGCCTGAGCACGGATCGGCGCCGCCGCTCGACTCCGTTATTTCAAAGTGACAGTAAGCGATCCTCTTCAGACGGCGTTCAGGGGAGGTCAAACCATTTTAGCTGTAGGAATCGCTCAGTACAGGGGATTCACGTATCGATTCACTCACGGAATTACTCACCAACTGTCAAGAATACCGTGCGAGATACAGGCATAGATTCAGCACTGGTGAGAGTTCAAGCCGTGTGATCTCTCTCCACTGACCTGGGAGAGTCAACTATTGATGAGAGTACCCCGTCGAAAGAGGATAACAAACCCAGCCAGTGCGACCAGGCCTATAACGACCCCGACAAGCCCCTCTCCGTTAACAACAAAAATTTGCCCCGCTACCAATCCCTCGATGTTTGCGTATATATCTCCGAGGATCCACGGGTTGAGGATGTTCCAGATCAAGTGCAAAATCATCACTGGAAACACACTTCCATCTGTGAGATAATATGCATACGAGAACGGAAATGAAATGGTGAATACGGCAACGGCCTGTACCGCGGTAATCAGGAGTGGGTTTTCGACGCCTATCGCTACCCCCGCCCTGTAGAGGAACGCTGAGTGGAATAAGGCCCAAACGAGACCGACAGCGGCTGTCGCCCTGACTCGATCCCACCGAGCGGTGAGTTCCGGAAGCAAATACCCGCGCCACCCGAATTCTTCACCATACATCCGAATCATCGCCATCAGTAAAAACAGAAGCAACAAGACGATCCCTCCTTGTCGAAGCGCGAGTACGATGATATTTTCCGGGCCGGCTTGATACGTCCCAAGACCAGTTGTAAGCGCGAGCAGTGCCGTAATCCCGATAAATCCGATCGGATAGGCCACGGCAAAGAGGAGTGAGCGACTCGTCGACCCTCGGAGTGAGGAACTGATCGTTCGCAGCACGGAGTGGCCCTGAACCCGACGGATAACAAGTGCAACACTGGCTGGAGTAAGCATCAACAAGAGGGTCGTGTACTCCGGAACCGTATCGGTGATTGTCACGAACGAAATCGCCCAGCTCAGGATCAACGTCCCGGCGACGAACGCCCCAAGTGCGACCGGTGGATCCAGGGTGGTCGAGGATTGTGGCTCGACGGTGGTCATACGTATTATATCACCCACACGAAGCAAAAATCTATCACTCGGATTGATCGTCCACTCGGCGTCTCAACCGAAGCTCAGGGCGTGCCACTCCCCCCACGAGGCCGGTCGTATCGTATCGCCACCCCGCGTACCCGACAATCATCACAATACCGACCACCCCGGCTGCGATCCCCAAGAGTCCAGCTTCAGGGCCGAACGCACCGCCTGTTACTACGTCGGGACCGGTCTCTGTGATTTCGATGAGGGTTACTCCGAAATCGAACCCACTGACACCGAATCCGTAGATAGTCCCCTGAAAGAAATTCCACGTGATATGCAACCCGATTGGGATTGCCAGTTCGTCAGTTAGGAGGTATCCGGCAGCTAGAAGGACTCCAGCAACCCCAATTCCGAGAATACTGAACGCCGATGCGTTCGGATTCGCCGCGTGTATCAAGCCGAAAAGCGACGAGGAGACGGCGACAGCAATCCCTACGGCGAGTCGTTCAGAAGCGTATCCTGTGAGTCCTTCTGCAATGTTCGTCAACAGATAGCCACGTAGCACAAGTTCCTCGCTCACTCCGGAGACGAGCCAAAACACGAGCATAACCATCATTCCCCCAGCAAACCCAACACCCAGTCCCTCAACAACAAACGTCCCCTCGATACGGATCCACCCCATCACGAGTGTGACGACAAATACGCCACTCATAAGTGCCGCACCAAGTATCGAGCCGAAGACGAGATCAACCCACCAATCGCGGTTGATGCCGAGACCCAAATCGGCAAGAACACGTCTATCGATATGGTATCCAGCCAATAGAACGACTGGAATAGGGGTCATTTGCCCGACAATAATCACCGCGAACAGAACTATTGGAATTTGCGTCAGTTGCATAAGGAAGGTTAGTGCGATATTGACGAGAACGACAGTGAACACAAGCAACACGATCGCTAAGAGGATCCGAACGAGTGCCCGGGGTCGGCAGTCAGTCTGGTTCCAAAGAACACTCTTTACTCTTTCGAGAATCGGCTTAGTTGACATAAGGATCGATTGAATCCACTCCGAAAAAAAGCCACGCCAATGGTTCAGAACAGTTTTCAAGGCTCGACACCCGACCGATAACACGAAAGACGATAGTAGTCAGTGTCTATGCACTCGGAGTACTACTGATCAGCCTGTTTCTGCGTGAATTATACTGGAATGGCCCACAAGATAGCACATCACCATTACGAGGCACAGCAACACGGCTTCTCTGGCGGACAGTGACCGGAACTGTGTCGGTCGGACTCAGACTGTGGCTTCGGCAAACTGATCTCTGATACACCCATCACGAAGGATACCGTACTGAGCAGTTCGATGCCGGCGTTCTGAGCGGTATGCGCTTTGTATCTCGAACAGTCCTCAGAACATCTCGGGGAGCTAGCAGAAATCTCAGTAGTCAACAAGCACACGCGTTCTAACGGTTGGTTCTCCGGTAAACCCGTGAAAATAACACGGTGTGAGGAGTAGAAACCCGACTTATAGAACATAGGATAGGGTCTAAATATCTCTCGTAGTCTCTCCGTCGTTCTGCTTTATCCGCCGCTGATCCCTTGTCGTAGTGCTTGTCCAACACCCGACCACTCATATTCGCCCGGTCACCGGTCACATCTTAGGTTGACCGGCATTTCGAGCAGCAGTCACGTATCCTCGTCGAAGCGCGTGGGGGGACACTGAAGCCGGACACCCGTAGGCGGTGTTCCAACCAGTGTGCTCGCACGTCTCGGGATGCTTTTCGACCGGACAAGTGCCTTGTAGAAGCACGGTTTTACGTCTGTACCTCCCCGCCAAATGGCGGCAGTCTGTGTAGCTGTCCCGCAGATGTATTTATAAAGAGGCACTCCTTAGTGTATGATACCGAAGCGAAATGGTCGTGTTTAGTTACGGATGAAGAGTGAGGCGGAATGATTTCTTGGTGCTCTATGCCAGAAATCGCCCGCCCCAGCGGATGTACGGACTGGATTGATTCGGATTTTGTGGAGCGACAGCGGACACCCGAGCGTGCGATGAAGCTCGGTATTCAACTGCAGTTAGCGGGACTGTCGCTGTCGAATACCGTCTCTATTCTCGAAGAGGTGGGTGTCGAGCGATCGCATAAAGCAATCCACGATTGGGTACAAAAGGCCGATCTACAGCCCACAGATGGGCGAAGCCCGAATCACGTTGCGCTCGACGAGACTGTGATTTGAATTAATGACGAGCAATTCTGGCTGTACGCTGCGGCTGATCCCGATACGAATGACCGACTGCATCTACGGCTCTTTTCAACGACGACGACCGCATTAACCGAGATTTTCCTGCGTGAACTTCGTCAGAAATACGATGTCGAATCTGCCGTGTTTCTGGTCGATGGCGCTCAACACCTCCAAACTGCGCTGGCCAGATCCGGGCTCCGTTTTCAAACTGAACGGACTGGAAATCGGAACGCCATCGAACGGATTTTCCGCGAGTTCAAGCGCCGAACTTCCTCGTTCTCAAACTGCTTCAGTCACGTTGAGCCACAAACCGCCGAAAATTGGCTCCAAGCATTTGCTGCCTGGCTCAATGCTCCAAACTAAACACGACCCAAAGAGAAGGGCGAACGCTGTTGTCCACCCGGATACTGGGGCAACGAAGAGGGCGGTCGGACACTCCGCACGTTCATCCGAAACGACCAGTACACGCTGGAGATGGGCGACCGCTCACGCCTCGAAATCCCGGTTGGGAAAGAACTCAAAGAGAAGTACGACCGCGGCTTCGTCAGTTGCGAAGCGGTGCAAGAGGGCCCGAATTTCATCACTGTACTCAAACGTGTACCCGTCCGTCATATAGAAAACGACCACCGTTCGGATCGCTGTTCGTTTGTTCCCGTCGACGAATGGATGCTCCGCAACAAGCAGTCACCTCAAGACGAAATATAGTCGATCAACCGGCTGGCCACGTCGTCAGTTCGTTCGTCGACGAGAGAGGTCAGGTAGTGCTCGACATCGGCAGCACTGTTGAGGGTCACGAGCGACCACGGAAGCACGTGACTTCGCTCACCAAGTGGGTCGCCCTCGTAGTCGTCGTCTCGGAGTGGGAGTGCCTCCTCGTGGTAGGTCTTCGTGGAGAGTAGAACAGTAATGAGTTGGGTACCGTGGTTCGGGAGTTGAGGCGCTCCCAGAATGAGCATCGGGCGACCTTTCTTCGAGAGCGGGTCACTCGCCCAGACGATGTCGCCACGTTCCAACTCCTCGAACGCAGTCACTGTACTTCTTCCATCTCGTCGGTTTGGAGGTCCTCGAGACGCTCCTCACCGTATTGTTCGTCTGCAGTCTCGTAGTGTCGGTGGAGTCGGTAGGCCGACTGGAGCCGTTCCTTGTTGTCCGTGATCGCCCAGTACGGGCGCTTGTGCCGTACGAGCCCGCGTTCCTTCAATCGCGAGAGAATCGCACTGACGGCGTCTGTATCCAGCCCGAGTTGCTCGGCGATCGTTGCCGCCTTCCACGCCCTGTCGTTATTCTTGTCGAGAAACAGCACGATCCGCTCGGTATCATTCCGTTCCTCGAATTCGTCGGCGTCAGCGTTCTCGAACTCGTCGATATCGATGGTGCCGCTCGACATAGACTAGTGTTGGGACTGTTGGAAAATAGTTGTTTGGTATGTTTGTTACCGTGGACGGGTGTTTCCGTGCCCAGAAATGCGGGAGGGGGTCACTCCGCTGGCGTTGCGACGAGATGTTCCTCGAGGTCACGCGTCCAGTGCGTGGCGGGCCTACCGGAGCTACAGCGGTCGCACAGTTGTAACGGCCCGTCGAGATGCTCACGCGAGGAGTCACGATCGTATTCCTCGGCTTGATTCACATATCGGAGCGGGTGTTCGTCGTCCAGTTCCTGTGCGTTGTATGTGATGTGGAGTTTGGGGATGTAGGATTTGAGGGTGTCTTTCGCTTGGTACGTCAAGTTGTACGGCGTCACCACGTTATTCGTGGCGCTCATCGTCGTACAGTTCTGCTCGAATACGCTCAGTTGTGATCGGAAGCTGGATGAAATACAGGGTCACAGCCAAAAAATTGTGTTCTGATGGAGCAGATACTTCAAGACGGTCCGTTGGCCTCACGAGCGGCCAACGCGACTCTGCGGCCGGTCGCTCACACCGTCTCTTCACGCTGAATGAAGAGTACGCTAGCTACGACGAGCGTGCCGCCGACGACCGTGACGACTGAAACGGGCTCTCCCAACACTAATGCCCCCAAGCCGACGGTCACGCCCGGCTCGGCGGTGCTGATGACGCTCGCTCGACTCGCACCGATCTTAGCGATGCCAGCGAAGAACGTGAGTACAGGGACTACTGTCGCCAGAATCGCGATCCCGAGGACCGCCCCCCACGCTGTTGGGGTATTCGGTATTGTCAACGACCCCGTTCCGGCACCGAACACGAGGAAGCTGAGGGCGGCCGACGGCAACACGAAGGCAGTCAGCGTCTCTGCGGGAACCGTCGTGAGCGCGCGCTGGCTGACGAGGATGTAAAACGAATACGCACACGCCGCTCCGAGGACGACGACGACGCCGCGCGGGTCCACACCGGCCGGATCGACGCCGGTGATGAGTGCGACGCCGCCGATCGAGAGCACTAATGCGGCGACCAGCGGCGGCGTCACGCGATCGGGATGGACGACCGCGGTGAGGACGACGACGAACGCCGGATACGTGTAGAGGACGATCGCGACCATCCCGGCGGTCATAAACTCGAGGCCGAAGAAATACAGCGCGCTTTGGGTCGCGTACCCGCCTGCACCGAGCGCGAAGGCGATCGCGATGATCCGTCTGCTCGGAATTTGCAGTCGTCCGCGCGACCAAAGAATAGGCCAAATGATCACCGAAGCGAGTGCGAACCGGAGCGCGAGCACCGTGGGTATCGATAGCTCCTCCTCGGCGGCAATGACGCCGAAAATCCCCAGCGTCCCGAACCCGACCGCGGAGATGACTACAAGTGCGATTCCGACCGTCTCATCGTCCATACACCAACGCTGTGACCGGGTTTCAAAACGCTACTGATCTAGAAGCTCGTTCTTCCAGTTCTGGTATCAATCGAGTAGGCCAGCGGTCGGGCATTCGGCACCGGAGCGCGGTCTCGTCGTCTAATTCTCACCGGTCTCGGGCGAGGAATAATATCTATGCTAGCATACCCCCCTCAAGGTTTGGCAACGGGCACAGAGGCTCCGAGTTCGGACGTAGACTCACCTGTAGAACTACGCCATCGCTAATGTGACTTGCCTTCTCAGTGCGAGGCGTTGCTCCGCAGAAGGCACAGCCGGCAAGCGTCTATTTCATTATCGTCCTCTCGCGTTGGTGTCGCGAGCGGCGGTCCAACCTCGATGGAAGACCGCGAGTTGGAGAATTGAGTCGAATGCTTCGTCGCTTGGCTCGTGGACGAGGACCCGTTCGTCGGGAATTGGAGTGACGACATCGTCGTCTACCAGGACATTGACGAGAGTATGGGCCCGCCCGTCGTCAATATCTGCTACTGCGACGCGGGCGGCATCTTGATCCTGTGCGACGAGTTCCGCTTCAAACCGTTCGTGGTCGGCTGATGCATCGTCAAGTGCGTCTGTACCAGGCATGGGAATCACGTTGGCGCGTATTGACGCGCCTCGCCCTCCCGGGCGCGTACAAACTCCTCGCTGCTCCGGTTTAACCAACGATGCGGAGGACTACGGTTCTGTGTTGGTTAATTTGTGGTGGGTTCAGAACTGATGAACGGGCTTCACTCGGAACGTATCTGGGTCACCGTTCGGCATCTCGTTGGTTCGATCCGAGGACGACTGCGAGAGTCGGTTGACCAGTTCGTCGCGAACCGCTTCACGGCTGACTGTTGTTTCGCGCCAGCCGAGACGTTTGTCGAAATACCGCTTCTGGAACCGCTGGCCGACGTCGTCGACGGCGATGAATTGTGTCCGCTTCACTCCCGCAACGCTCATCGAGACGAACTCGGCCCCGACGTGTTCGTGGGTGAGCTCGACGAGTGCGCACTCGACAAAAGAGACGATGCCAGTCGGACTTCTGTTGTGCGGGAGCGTCAGTTCGAGATCTGCCCACGGTTCTTCGCTCGGTTGTTTAGTGTACTCGCCATTGAGTCGTGATCGCTGTTGCTCGTGTTCGGAAGACATGGTTGTTGAGTGGGTGCTACGACGGCTCCCTCGCCCCTCCCGGGGGGCGACAAACTCCACCGCGGATCGCATCATTACTCAGTAAGTGAATTCTGATATATCGGCTAGAGACGCTCGTCGTTTGATGGCCCCTCGGCCGGAGAGAGCCAGCGGCGTTTGCACCGGTGTACCCTAGCCTTCCTTTGGATGATTTTGGGGGTGCAGAGAGTGTCGAAACAGGCGTAGGTTGGACAAGAGGGCCGTCGGGCAGTTTTCAGGCGGTGATGATGACTTCGACGAACTACAAAATCCGGTTGTTGGTGAGAATTGTGCTTGACGAGGTGGTGATACCCTTGAATTCGAAAGATAGAGGGTCACATAGAGATCGGACTTGGGAAATATCGAACCAAATAATCAATGGCTCGTTTGGTGTTTCTGCCGATTATTTTTCCGAAAATGCCGAAGTAACGCGATACAAGCCCTGAAAAGTGCGTGACGGGATTTTAGATGCGTCGTGTACCCCTCTTTCAGAGAAGTATCTGCTATCTGACAATTTCTTTTCTAAGGTCGATATCTGGAGAGGGTCTGGTTTTATCAAAACTCTCAAAATCGGACGATAATACTCGTGGCTATCGACGTGAGATCTTATATTGACCGCGGGAGACTCCTTCGGGAATCTGCGTACATCTGAACCGAAGTATATGATATCAACGAGGATGTGCTACTCCCACCCTTGATGTGGCTACCGGACGAACTCGGTATTATCTACTGATGTTCAATACCATCCTCGTCCCGACCGATGGAAGTGACTGTGCGCAGGCAGCCGTCGGGTACGCCGCAGACCTGGCGAGACGCTATGACGCGAGAGTACACGCGCTCTGTGTGGTCGATTCCAGAACGCTCGAAAATGCCCCCCAGTACGACCAAATCAAGAAAGAACGTGAGGAGGTTGCTGAAAGGACCTGCAATGATATCTCTGTGAGTGGCGTCCCAGTTGAACAAGCCGTCCGTACTGACGTCCCCCACAAGGCGATTCTTCGATATACAACTGAACAGGACATCGACCTCGTCGTCATGGGGACCCACGGCCGAACCGGCGTCGAACGGTATCTGCTCGGGAGTGTCACCGAGAAGGTCGTCCGACTCTCTGATGTGCCAGTGTTGACGGTCAAGGCGGAAGACGACGGCGAGGTCACGTACCCCTACACCGACATCTTGGTGCCGACCGATGGGAGTGAAGGGGCTGGGGCCGCTATTGGCTCCGCTGTCGATGTCGCCAGCACCTACGGTGCTCGCCTCCATGCCCTCTCGGTCATCGATACGATGGCGATGGGCGTTGATGTCCGTTCAGGTGCAATCCTCGAATCACTCGAAGAGTCGGCCCAATCCGCGGTAGAAACCATCGAGGAGCAAGCTACCGAAGCATCCGTGTCTGCGGTCGAAACTGCGATAGAACACGGGAATCCCTACCGAGGGATTCGGTCCTACGTTGAGGAGCACGATATTGATCTCGTCGTGATGGGCACCCACGGACGCAGTGGCATCGAGCGATACCTCCTGGGAAGCGTCGCCGAAAAGACTGTGCGCACGTCACCAGTTCCCGTAATGACTGTTCGTCAGCCAGAGTGAACCAGCGGTCAGGAATAGCTCTTGGTCTGTCTCACAGCGTAGAATCTGCCGTTCTCAACACTGACTCCGTTCTGAACCGCCCCTCTGGTCGAAGGACACGCTACTTCTGTACTCGACACTGACCACTAAGTCGTCCCCCGGCGTACTTCCAGTAACAAATGGCTGTCTCCGCTTCGACGGACACCGAATCCTGGTATTCGCGGAGGCTAAGCCAGATTTACGACACTCTCGACGCCGACTCAGATGGTCTCTCGACCGAGGAAGCTGAAAACCGACGCTCCGAACACGGCCCAAATCGCCTGCCGAAAGCGAAGGCAGTCACCGTGTGGCAGATCTTCCTCCGTCAGTTCAAGAACCCGCTCATCTACATTCTCGCCATCGCGGCAATCGTCTCGTTCGCCATCGGCGAGGAGACTGACGCCGGGTTCATCGCTGCGGTGCTGTTGGTCAATGCGCTGGTCGGCGGTATCCAGGAATGGCGTGCGGAACGCAGCAGCCAGGCACTCCAACAACTCATCCGCACCCGCGCGACGGTCATCCGCGATGGGGAGACACGCGACATCGATGGAGAAGATGTGGTCCCGGGCGACGTCGTCCTCCTCGAATCGGGCTATCGCGTTCCTGCAGACATTCGTTTGGTCTCCACGCATAGTCTGGAGATCGACGAGTCGGCACTCACCGGTGAATCAGCACCCGTCCTGAAAAACGAAGAGTGGACAGGCGACGACCGGGCTCCATTAGGAGACCGGCGTAACATGGCCTACGCTGGCACTGTGGTCAATCGGGGCCGAGGCCGCGGCGTGGTCGTCGAAACCGGTACCGACACGGTCGTCGGCCGACTGGCAGAGGACGTCACGGCCGTCGAGGGCGGGCAGCCACCTCTCGTGATGCGCATGGAACGGTTCACCCGCATCGTCGGCGTCGTCGTCCTCGTCGCCGCAGCGATCACCGCGCTTCTCGGGATTTTCGTCCAGCAGTACGACGCTGTCGAGATGTTCCTGTTCGCCGTGGCACTCGCCGTTTCGGCGATTCCTGAAGGGCTTCCTGTCGGGATCACCGTCGCCCTGGGCGTCGCTAGCCGGCGAATGGCGAAAGTCGGCGTTATCGTCCGACGCTTGGTAGCTGTCGAGGGGCTCGGCAGCTGTACGATGATCGCGTCGGACAAGACGGGGACGCTGACGGCTAACGAACTGACCGTCAAACAGGTGCAACTCCCCGAGGGAAGCACGTTTGAGGTGACTGGCGAAGGGTACGCTCCGGAGGGGAACGTTCTCCAAGACGGGCATCCTCCGAAGCCAGACCTCGCGGACGAGTTGTCCCGTCTCGCTCGCGCATCTGTGCTCTGCAACGAGGGCCGCCTGTCTCGGCGGAACGACGAGTGGACGTGGCGCGGTGACCCGACCGACATTGCACTCCTCGCACTCGGTCGCAAGCTCGGGTGGTCCCGCCAGTCTGCACTCGATGCGCATCCACAAACCGACGAGATCCCCTTCGAACCCGAACAGCGTTATGCAGCGACGTTCCACCGGAAAAATGACGAGACGCGGGTATTCGTCAAGGGCGCGCCCGAGCGCGTTCTGGAAATGTGTACGGATGCAAGCGAGGGCGAATTTTCACGGCCAGCCCTCCAGCAGCAGGCAAACGAGATGGCCCACAACGGGTACCGCGTGCTCGCTGTTGCGGAAGGAACAGTGGAGACCGACGGAGGGATGGAACAGCCGCCTTCCGAACCAACTGAGCTGACGTTTCTGGGCTTTCTCGGATTGATCGATCCGCTTCGGTCCGGTGCTGCGGAGGCGATTGCGGCAGCGCAGCAGGCTGGTATCACAGTCACGATGATCACCGGAGATCATCCGGAGACGGCACTCGCTATCGCCCGGAATCTCGGGCTTGCCGAGTCGGCGGACGAGGTTACCACTGGGGCCGAACTCATGGATGCCTCCCAAGAGAAACTCGAAGAAATCCTCGAAAAGACCCTGGTGTTCGCACGCGTCTCGCCAGATCAGAAACTCAAGATCGTCGAAGCTGCCCGAGGGATGGGACACTACGTAGCCGTCACGGGTGACGGGGTCAACGACGCACCGGCGCTTCGACAGGCGAACATCGGCATCGCTATGGGGAAGATGGGAACCGACGTGGCCCGTGACGCGGCCGAACTCGTCATCAGCGACGACAACTTTGCGACGATAGTCGCCGGTATCGAACAGGGCCGTATCGCGTTCGACAACATCCGGAAGGTCATTTTCCTGCTCATCTCCACCGGCGCTGGCGAAGTCGCCCTCGTCCTGTTGAGCCTGGCGGCCGGACTGCCACTCCCGCTGGTGCCCGTCCAAATCCTCTGGCTGAACCTCGTCACGAACGGTATTCAGGACGTCGCCCTCGCCTTCGAACCAAAGGAGGGAGACGTATTGAATCGTCCGCCGCGCTCACCGGACGAGCGAATCTTCAATCGAATAATGATCGAACGGACGCTCGTCGCCGCGCTGGTGATCGGCGTAATCGGGTTCGGGACGTTCGTCTGGTTGCTGGACCAAGGGCTCTCAGAGGCTGCCGTCCGCAACCACCTGCTCCTCCTGATAGTCCTGTTCCAGATGATTAATATTGGCAATGCCCGATCCGAGACGACGTCGCTGTTCAAGCTCTCGCCGTTTCGGAGCCCGATACTGCTCACCGGGACGATTACAGCGTTCTTGGTCCACCTCGGGGCGATGTACTTCCCGCCCGCTCAGGCGGTCCTCGGAACGGCACCTGTCGGGCTGGAACAGTGGCTCATTCTCGGTGGGATTGCCCTGACCATCGCAATCGCTATCGAACTCCACAAACTGAGCTGGAAAGCGCGGTACCCCCCACGCTCCGGGACAGAGGAACAGGCCCCATCGAACACTCACGAGGAGGAGGCATAGAGGTCGAAGTCTGATGGAAACTCAGTTCTGCTCCTCGCCCCGAACGGTTAGTACGGGAACAGGCGACTGCCGAACCACTCGTTCTGCGACGCTACCTATGACGACTCTGTCGAGACCTGTCCGGCCGTGAGTTCCCATAATGACCATGTCGATGCCATACTCGGAGACGTAGTCCAGAATCTCTTCGTGCGGGTTCCCGTCGACGATTTCGGTCACGACGGTCAGGCCGGCTTGGGTTCCAGTCACCTCGACATCTCGTACTGCCCCGCATCCTTCGTCCCAAAGCGTTTCGAGCAACGGACCGGAGCGCGCCAGGCGAGTGCCGACGACGTATAGGGATCCAAGGTCGCGTCCCATTTCGATGCGCTCTCTATGCCGTGTTCGAGAGCGGCTTCCGCTCCCTGACTCCCGTCTGTCGGAACCAGAATTTGGTCGTACATAATGACGTAATCCGGGGAGTGGAGGGACGTTACCCCCTATGGTGCTGATGTCCAGCAACGCAATCCCCCCGTTGACGATTGCCTTGGGTTGGCCTGCAACCACTCCGTATACAACGATACCAGCCAACACAAGCTGCATCCCCCGTGTCAGGCGAATCTGATTCAGGGTCGAGGGGCGCGGCAGGAGACTCATCATCGCAGCACCCGCTGAATCGCCCGCCAAAGCTGGCGATCTCGACGGCTAAAGTACACGTCGAACAGAACACCGGCCGTCAGCCCAGCAAGTGTCACCCAGAGAAATTAGATCGTCAGTGCTTCGTTCGTAGAGAGGTAGGTCGTCCCGAGCAGTCGGTCGAGGTGCCACCGGAGAATCACCCAGGTTGCGGCCCACGCCAGCGTGGTCAACACGACGAAGGTGACGGCGAACCAGTGGATGAGCTTGAGCGTGGTGAACATATGCAGTTCGACCGTGACGAGCAACGCCAGTGCTGCCAGTGCGAGATACGAGGCGAAAATGCCGACGGTCCCGCCGAATAATCCGCGAACGAGAATCGGTAACAATGCAAGTGGCAGTAGTTCCCAGGGGAGCATTACACGCCAGTCTTGGTGGACGCCCGGTGGCAGGAGAACGATGACGCCTGCTGCCGCGACGAACACTATTCACTGGAGGTCAAAATCAAGGAGACTTTCGACGAAAACCACCAGGAGAACGCTAATTAACAACCACGCGACGATAGCGTTCGTCCGACCACTTCGGAACAACCGCTCAAGGACATCTTGAACGCTACCGTCGAAAATCGGTTCCTGGTCCCGATCACTCATCACTCGTTCCGACAACTTGGACGGGTACGCAATAAATCACTCCGCTCTGGAGAACGATAGCAGTCGTGTGATCAATCGAGAATCTCGCTTCACGAGCTGGGGGTCCCAAACCGCCGTCGGAATTCGCGCTCTAGCTGTCCGATCACGAGAGGGAGCAGACTCATCCCGAACACGAGTAGCCACCCCTCAACTCCGATAGGGACAGTACTCAGCGCCAAGGAGATGCCGGGCAAGTAGACTGCGCCGACGAGGATCACCGACGACAGGCCCAGTGCACCCCAAACGTACAGATTTTCCGTAACTTCATTTCTGACGAGACCGGACGTTATATCCCGGACGTTAAACACGTGCCAGAGCTGGGCGAAGGCCAGTGTGAGGAACGAAATCGTGACGGCCTCATCGGTGTCCATACCGCCGGCGTACATCCCACCGCCGATCACGAATGCACCGATGACCGCGGCTGAAATCAGTATCCCAAACAGCCCCAGTTCGGTCCAGTTGGTTCGGGTCATAATCGACTCCTCGGGATCTCTCGGTGGGCGATCCATAATATCGCTACTACCGCCACAGGCACCGAGCGCGAACGCCGGGAAGATATCGGTCACGACGTTGAGGAAGAGAATCTGCAGGGGGAGCAAGGGCAGTGGGAAGCCCAGTAGCGCAGCAATCAGGATGACGAGCAGTTCGCTGACGTTGCACGACATGAGATACAGGACGAACTTTCGGATGTTACTGAAGATGATCCGCCCCTCTCTGACGGCGTGATAGATGCTCTCGAAGTTGTCGTCCTGCAGAATCATATCCGACGCCTCCTGAGCGACTTGTGTCCCTCGCTGACCCATCGCAACGCCGATGTCGGCTCTCTTGAGTGCCGGCGCGTCGTTGACCCCGTCACCAGTCATTGCGACGATAGAACCGGCTGCCTGGTGAACGTCGATCAAATCGAGTTTGTTCGCGGGATTCACTCGCGCGAAGACGGACGCGTTCACGAACCGATCCCGCTCCGTCTGGGTGAGGTTTTCGACGTCATCGAGTTCACGACCCTCGATGACCTCGGTGTGATCCGGATCTACCAGTCCGACGCTCCGGGCGATGTTTCTGGCCGTTCCCGCGTGATCGCCGGTCACCATAACAACTCGCATCCCCGCATCCTGACACCGTTGGATAGTCGATCTGACTTCTTCCCGCGGTGGATCGATCAGTCCAACGAGCCCGATCAGCGACAAATCCTCGTACGGTGAGACCTCTTCACGATCTACCTCTTTCCGAGCGAGCGCAAGAACACGCAACCCGTCCTCGGCCATTCGCTCGCTCTTCTCGATCCACTCGTCTTTCTCGGTCGCCGATAACTCTCGGGAATCCTCACCCGTCATCACCCGAGAAGACGAGTCGATGACCGCCTCCGGAGCCCCCTTTACGGCTACCGTGTACCGTCCGTCGAAGTCGTGGTAGGTCGCCATCATCTTGACGGCCGGGTCGAACGACACCTCCCGGGCTTCCGGCAGCGATTCGAGGAGGTCGTCCCGGTCGAGTCCTCCCTTCACCCCGGCGATCAGGAGGGCGACTTCCATCGGGTCGCCCGTCACGTTCACCTCGCCGTCTTCCTCGGTCACGGAGGCGTTGTTACAGAGCACACCTACTTTGAGCGCCTCCTGCATAGCAGGATCCTGTGGCTCGTCCAACTCCTGACTGCCGTGCTGAAACGTCCCGTCGGTGTCGAGGCCAGTCCCCGTGACTTCCACCGAGCCATTCGCCAGCTCGTAGGCGGCCACAGTCATCTTGTTCTCCGTCAACGTGCCTGTCTTATCAGTGCAAATGATGGTCGTAGAGCCGAGCGTCTCGACTGAGGCGAGGTTGCTGATGAGCGCGTTGCGGTCGGCCATCCGCCACATCCCCCTCGCTAACACGAGCGTGGCGACGATGGGGAGCCCTTCCGGCACGGTCGCAACCGCCAGCGCGATGGCCGTTTCGACCATCAAGAGGAGGTCCTGCCCCCTGAGCCAGCCGGACACGAGGACGATAGCTGCCACCACGAGAAGTAATGGAACGAGCTTCTGTCCCAGCTCGTCGAGCTTCTCCTGGAGTGGCGTCTTCTTCTCACCTGTCTCTTGGAGCGATGCTGATATCTGGCCCAGTTCCGTGCCCGGTCCCGTGGCGACAACGACTGCTTCTGCGGTCCCGCGGGTCAGGTACGTCCCCTTGTAGAGCATGTTCTCCCGCTCGGCAAGGGGCACGTCTTCATCGAGGGGGTCGCTCGTCTTGCCGACGGGGACCGATTCGCCAGTGAGAGCCGACTCATCAACTTGGAGTTTGGACGGATCTATTACCCGCAGGTCGGCCGGGACGATATCACCAGCGTCAAGAATGACGATATCCCCCGGAACCAAGTCTTCCGCCGGAATTTCCTGATCGTCGCCGGCTCGGCGGACCCTGGTTTCGACCTCCGTCATCTCCTGTAGACTCTCCATCGAGCGGATGGCTCGCATCTCGGTGACGAAGCCGATAGCACCGTTAATGACGAGAACGGCCAAGACAGCGGTTCCCTCGATGATATCCCCCAGCACGAAGGCCGCCACGGCCGCGACTGCGAGCAGGAGGACGATGACACTCGTAAACTGGCTCACCAGTACCTCCAGCCATCGTCGCTGTTCGGCCTCCTGTAACTCGTTGGGACCGAATTGCTCTCGGCGGCGCAGGACTTCGTCTTCCGTCAATCCCTCGTCTTTTGAGACGTTGGATTGTTCTAGAACGTCGCTCACAGACCGCGACCACGGTGACTGTCTATCGTCCCTGTTTCGTGCCATCACTTAGGAAAGGCTCCGCATTTCTCTCACAGAACAGATTGTACGCGGGCCTTGTGTAGTTTTGGTACGGACTGATACGACCACTGAGTTCCTCCCCCGCCTCAATTGGGCAGATAATCTCTGCGTGATAGGCCGCCTTCGGGCCATCCTCTCTCTATTTCACTGATGCACGAGGCGAATTTCTGCCAGTCGAACCGGCCAGGTGCTCTCGAACTGCGCCAGTCAGATACCACTCTGATCCCATCAGAAGCGAGGCAGCGAGATCCTCAGAAGTCCTCCCCAAGAGACCCTAACAGAGTGTCAACGGCGTCGCCTGAGTTGTACTGTCTCGCCGATGGCTTGGAAGATTGAGTCAGCCCAATATCTCTACCCGTGAACCCGTCAAAATTCCGCTCCTTGGGAGCATAATGCCTCATCTGGTTACGACTTGTCTGCTTGAATGCGTCCCGGCAAACGGTGATGAGTGTCTAGCATAAAACACCAGTCTAGAACAATGTATGACTGAGTCGTGATTGCTGTGGATGAAAGTGACGAGGCCAAGTGTGCAGCAAGACGTGGTTTCGAATTCATCCAAATTTTCGATGCTACGGTTGATGTTGTACACGTCGTCGAACAGAAAGCACTCCGACTCACACGGACGAATAACGAGGAGACTCAGTTACGAGAACGCGGAGCAACTATCTTCACAGAGATGGGGAACTTGCGTCAGAGTTTGGCCGCCCTGTTACCACGAAACTGCTGGAAGGCAAACCCACGATCCGGATCAGCGAATACACAGACGAGCAGGACGCAGACTTGATCGCCTCGTCGGCCGACAGGATTTGACTGGGCTCAGTCGGCGTCTCTTGGGCGGTGTTACCGAACGGGTCCTTTATCGAAGTGACGTCCCCGTGCTCGTCACCTCCGGCGAGGACAACGGAAATGGGACGAACGTATATACAGTCACACAGCGCGGTCAGCGTGAAATAGAGGTACGACGTGAATGGGAAAACCAGTATCTGGAGAGCAAAGAATCGGTGCCTGCGTAGCACCCACCGGTCTGTCGGAAGCGACAGTCACCTCAGCGGAATCCCTCTTGTAGTAGCCAGAAAGGACCTCAGTCAGCGGGCTGTGCCTCCGTAGCTGGTGTCCCACTTGGAGGCCCAGGGATGGACAGATCCACGCGGCGGAGGAGCTGTGCGTTGATCGCGACGATTACTGTACTCAACGACATCAAGAGTGCACCCACAGCGGGGGACAGCAGAATCCCGATCGGTGCCAACACCCCTGCTGCAAGCGGAATCGCGAAGACGTTGTAGCCGGCCGCCCAGACGATGTTCTCCTGCATCTTTCGGTAGCTTGCCTTGCTGAGCTTTACGAGTCGCACCACGTCCATCGGGTTGTTCTGGACGAGGATGACGTCGGCCGACTGGACCGCAACGTCGGTGCCGCTCCCGATCGCGATGCCGACGTCGGCCCGCGTCAGCGCCGGCGCATCGTTCACACCGTCGCCGACCATCCCCACGAGCTTCCCCTGATCTTGGAGTTCCTGGACTTTCTCGTCCTTGTCTTCGGGGAGGACCTCCGCGAACACCGTGTCGATGCCCAGTTCGTCGGCGACAGCGTCGGCGACATCCTGGGAGTCACCAGTCAACATCGCGACCTCGATGCCCAGATCGTGGAGGGCGTCGACGACGCGGAAACTCTCCTCGCGGATCACGTCGGCCATCGCGAAGGCGGCGATCAGCTCTCCGTCACGAACAAGGTACACCACCGTCTGAGCGTTCTGTCCCGCCTCGTCAGCGAAGCGCTGGAGATGGTCGGGTATTTCGCTATCGAGTTGGGTCAACAGGTTCGGCCCGCCGACGTACACCTCATTTCCACCGTCGGACTCGTCCGACGAGCCTCCGGCGAAGCCGGAGACGTCGACGTTCGCGCGAACCCCTCGCCCTTTGATCGCCTCGAAATCGGTCGCCTCAGGAGCGGATAGATCACGCTCGTCGGCGGCCTCACGGATCGCTCGGGCGATCATATGTTCGGAGTCGCTCTCGACGGCCGCCGCCAGCCCGAGCGCGTCGTCCTCCTCGACGCCGTCGACGGTCGCTATGTCCACGACGCCGTGCTCGCCTTCGGTGAGCGTCCCCGTCTTGTCGAAGATGATCGCGTCCAGATTCCGCGCATCCTCCATCGCGATGCGGTCGCGAACAAGCATTCCGTTCCGAGCGGCGAGCGACGTATTGATCGCGACCACGAGTGGGATGGCGAGTCCGAGTGCGTGTGGGCAGGCGATGACGAGCACCGTCACGACGCGCTCGATGACAGTCACGTCGAACGAGACTGCGACCGTCCACGCGATTGCGGTCACGACTGCCGCCCCGAGCGCGACGTAGAACAGCCAGCCGGCTGCGCGGTCGGCCAGCACCTGCGTCTTGGACTTGCTCTGCTGGGCTTCCTCGACGAGCCGCATAATGCCCGCGAGTGTTGTCTCCTCGCCCGTCGCACCGACGCGGACACGGAGGCTGCCGTCGCCGTTGATCGTGCCGCCGATGACCTCGTCGCCGGGGTCCTTTGAGACAGGTTTCGACTCGCCGGTGATCATCGACTCGTTGACGTCCGAATCACCCTCCTCAACGATGCCATCAGCAGGGACACTCGCGCCCGGCCGGACGAGCACGAGGTCGCCCTCGGAAAGTTCACTGACAGGGACTTCTTCGGTCTCCCCCTCGTTGGTGATCCGCTCGGCGGTATCGGGCATCAGCTTCGCCAGCTCGTCGACGGCGCTCGAGGCCCGTCGTACGGATCGCATCTCGATCCAGTGGCCCAGGAGCATGATATCGATCAGCGTGACGAGCTCCCAGAAAAACGCCGACTGTGTGGGGAAGACCACGCTCGCGAGACTGTAGACGAACGCGACGGTGATCGCCATCGAGATCAGCGTCATCATCCCCGGCGAACGGTCTTTCAGCTCCGGCACCGCCATCTGGAGGAACGGCACTCCACCATACGCGAACACGATCACCGCGAAGACGGGATTTATCCACTCGCTGCCAGGGAATACTGGGACGGAGAACCCGAGCCACTCCTGCAGCATGTCGCTGTACAGGAGGACAGGGATCGACAGGAGTGTCGAGACAAAGAAGCGCCGGCGGAACATCTGCTCGTGGCCTTCGTGCATCCCGTTATGCCCCTCGCTGTGTCCCTCGTGGGGACCGTGTTCGTGCCCTTCGCCCTCGTGTCCGGCGTGCTGCTCGTGGGGCGTCGTCTCACTCGCCGCAGCAGGGTGAGCCTCGTCCTCCAGTAGCTCCTGTTCTACCCGTTGCTCGTCAGACTCGTCGACCCCTGCATCGTGGTTTCTATGTCTGTGTTGGTGGTGACTGTCGGTGTGCTGCTGGTCTTCCCCTCCCGTGGGGGTCTCATTTGTATCTTCGTGGTCGTCCATGTATCATTCTCTCTGTAGAAATGGATCCGCCTGCTTCCTCAATGTTCGGCCCCTAAAACCATACGTCAGGGTCAGTGTAAGGAAACTCCGAAGAGAACAGTAGGCCGTTCGCCTAGGATTTTCTGTGCTATCCTCAGGCGTGAGCGGTGTACCCGGCCTCTTCGACGGCTTCTACGAGGGCCGTGGCGTCCGCGTTCCCATCGACGCTCGCCCGTTCTGCTTCTCGGTCGACTCCGTTAATCAACTCACCCAGAATCACCATGTCTACCGCATCCCGCCGAATGGTTCGAACGTCTCTCGTCGAGCCAGTCGGTGTCGAACTCACGTCTCTTCGAGCTAGTGAATTCACAGCCCGGACTAGAACGTGGTTTAGACAGTTTCGAGAGATTATCCTAAAGGCAGCTGTCCGGAACTTCGAACGGGCGGTGAGCCTCTGAATCATACAATCTCGCGCGTCTAAACAAGGTCCTTGACCTGTATTTAACGAATTGAGAGAACGGGAACGAGTGTGTGAATCGTTGTATGACACCCTCGAACGTCACCAATCTCGTACTGTTTCACCAGCAGCATTCTTTGTTGTGTCCGGAAAAGACGACTCTCTGGAGAGAGACGGCTACTCCTGAGTGAGTAATCGACGGAGCACCAGATGAAGAATTCCGCCATTTTCGACGTATCGAACGGCTGCAGGTGTCCCCACCTGAGCCGTGACCGGGAATTCGACAGTCGAGCCATCGGCACGTTCTGCGACGACGGTGAGTTCATCGTTCACGTCTAGGCCGTCGTCGAGTCCGTGAATCGCGACCCGTTCCGAGCCATCGAGGCCGAGCGACTCCCACGAGTCATCGTGGACAAACTGGAGCGGCAAGACACCCATCCCGACGAGGTTGTCACGGAAGATGCGCTCGTAGCTCTCGGCGATCGTCGCACGGACACCCAGCAGATCCGTTCCCTTTGCCGCCCAGTCCCGGCTCGACCCCGTTCCAAGTTCCTCGCCGGCGAACACGACGAGGGGCGTATCGTCCTCGCGATAGCGGCGGCTGGCTTCGAAGACCGTCGTCTGGTCGCCGGTCGGGTGATGGATCGTGTAGCCGCCCTCCACATCGTCGAGCATCTGGTTCTCGATGCGGACGTTCGCGAAGGTGCCGCGCATCATCACCTCGTGGTTCCCGCGCCGGGCACCGTAGGTGTTGAACTCGTGGGGTTCGACACCCTGTTCAACAAGCCACTCTCCGGCCGGTTGCTGGCGGCTGAACCGCCCGGCGGGACTGATGTGATCGGTCGTGACCGTATCACCGAGCAGCATCAGCGTGCGGGCGTCTTCGACGTTTGCGACGCCGGGCTTCTCCAGCGGGAAATTCCTGAAGAACGGCGGTTCGCGGATGTATGTCGAGGAGTCGTCCCACTCGTAGACGTCACCGGTCGGTGCGTCGAGCGCCTCCCAGCGCTCGTCACCTTCGAACACTTCGGCGTACTTCTCTTCGAACATCGAGGAATCGACACTGTCGTGGACCGCCGCGTGGATCTCGTCGGCGCCGGGCCAGATGTCAGAGAGATAGACCGGATTGCCGTCGTCGTCGGTGCCGAGCGGATCGTGTTCGAGATCGATATCCATACGCCCGGCGAGTCCGTAGGCGACCACGAGCGGCGGACTGGCGAGGTAGTTCGCCCGGATCTTCGGGTGGATGCGTGCCTCGAAGTTCCGGTTGCCGGAGAGGACGCTCGTCGTCCAGAGGTCCTCGGCGTCGATCGCGCGTTCGATCGGCTCGGGAAGCGGCCCAGCGTTTCCGATACAGGTCGTACACCCGTAGCCGACGACGTTGTAGCCGAGGTCTTCCAGATAGGGAAGTAGCCCCGAGGCTTCGAGGTATTCGGTGACGACCCGACTGCCCGGTGCAAGACTCGTTTTGACGTACGTCGGAACGTCGAGCCCACGTTCGACGGCATTGCGGGCGAGCAGCCCCGCCGCGAGCATCACGGACGGGTTCGACGTGTTCGTACAACTGGTTATGGCGCTGACGACGACACTGCCGTGCCCGATCTCGGTCGACTCGCCATTCACGTCGACTTCGACTCGGTCGGTGAGATCGCCGACGTCCGGTTCCGGAAGATCGGGGTCAGGTCGGTCGTCGTCGGAACCGCTGCTCTCGCCGATCCATCGTGTGATCGCATCTTCGTCGATATCGTCGAGTTCGTCCTCGAATTCGCCGTGGACCAGTCCCCGGAAGTGCGTCTTCATATTTCCCATCGGGACGCGATCCTGGGGGCGTTTCGGCCCGGCGAGGCTGGGAGTGATCGTCGAGAGATCGAGTTCGACCGTCTCGGTGTACTCGGGATTCTGTTCGCCGAACAGCCCCTGTGCGTCGAGATATTCGCGAACGAGTTCGATGTGCTGCTCGTCGCGGCCCGTGAGCTCTAGGTACTCGAGCGTTGCTTCGTCGACGGGGAACATACTGATGGTCGAGCCCTGTTCGGGCGCCATATTCGCGATGGTCGCCCTGTCTGGAACGGTGAGATTCGATACACCGGGGCCGAAGAATTCGACGAATCGATCGACGACTCCGACCTCCCGAAGCTGCTCAGTGACGTGAAGGACGAGGTCTGTTGCGGTCGCCCCTTCGGGAAGTTCGCCGGTGAGCCGGACCCCGACCACCTCGGGGAGCTTCATCGTGATGGGCTGGCCGAGCATCGCGGCTTCGGCTTCGATGCCGCCGACACCCCAGCCGACGACGCCGATGCCGCCGATCATCGGCGTGTGGCTGTCCGTCCCCACGAGCGTGTCCGGCAGGAGCCACTCTTCCCCATTCTGCTCGCGGGCGTGGACGACCTGTCCGAGGTATTCGAGATTTACCTGGTGGACGATGCCCGTTCCCGGCGGCACGACGCGGAAGTCGTCGAACGCCTGTTGGGCCCACTTGAGGGAACGGTACCGCTCGCCGTTGCGCTCGTACTCCAATTCGACGTTCTTCTCGTAGGCATCCTCGGAGCCAAAGTAGTCGACCTGCACGCTGTGGTCGATCACGAGGTCGCACGGGACGTCCGGCTCGACGACAGTTGGATCCTTGCCCTTGCGATCGACCGCTGAGCGGAGTGCTGCGAGGTCGACCACGGCAGGGACGCCTGTGAGGTCCTGCAGGACGACTCGGGAGGGCGTGAACGGGAGTTCGACGTCTGGGACGTCGGGTTCCCACGAGGCGGCATTCCGAATATCCTCGTCAGTTATCGTCTCCCCATCGGCGTTGCGGAGAACGGATTCGAGGAGAACGCGGATACTGACGGGGAGCTGGTCGAGTTCACAGAGCCCCTCGTCTTCGAGGACTGTGAGGTCGGCCATCTTGTAGGAGGTGCCGTTGAACTCGAATTCGCGAATTGCGTCGAATGGAGACGGTTCATTCATACCTTGTCCTACGGTGACGTGGCTCTTGAATCGTCTCCCCCATAGACGGAGTGACGATGAGGACGGTCATTTCTATCGGTTAGAATGAGAATGTCGGTGTACCTGATTCGGTTGACAACTGATTCTGTTACGAACTCGTCCCCGGCGGCTTCGGTTTCTCAGGTGCCGTCGATTCGATGCGGCCCTTGAAGAAGACGAGTTCCTTGTTCGTGTGGTCGTGGTCCTGTCCCGTGAGAAGGGTCGAGTGCTAATCCAGCGAATTCGAGCCGGATGAACGATCCTATTCCTGAAAAACGTTTAGATCGCATTATAAACGTTCTCGAACGTTCTCCTGTGTGAATCCACACCCACGTGGATAACTCCCGAGCAGTCCTACGAGTAACCGAGGAGAAAGACGATGACCAACTTCACACTCGGCCGCTGGCTGCTCGTGGCCCTCGCGATTGTCGGACTCGCGTTCGCCGCCCCCGTGGTCAGCGCACACGGCGACGAAACGGCCGCTGACGACGCGCCCACGGACAATGCCACCGCCGCAGATGAATGGGCCACCTGGATGGAGGCACAGATGACCGAACACATGGGCCCCGGTAGCGTCGAGTGGATGGAGTCGCATACGGGCGTGACCGTCGACGAGATGGCTCGGGATATGGCTGACGAGGAATATCACGACGGGGCTGACGACAGGTACCACGGCGGGATGTACGGGCAGGGCCACTGCTGACGGCCCTGACCGTTTCGATCGCTTCGACAGAACACCGCGGTTCACCAACGCAAGACAATGACGCAACTCACCACGCACATCGGACGCACGGCTCGTCGACTCGCGATTCTCGCCGTCCCGCTGCTGGTCGCGGCGGCTGGAACGGCTGCTGCCCACGGTAGTGGGAGCTACGGCGGCGGCGGTATGATGGGCGGGAGCGGCTGGGGCCTCTTCGGCGGAGCGATGGGGCTCTGGGGACTCCTCTGGATGGGGCTCCTCATCGCCGTCCCGCTCTACCTCGTCTATGCGCTCTTCGACCAAGGATCCGGCGGGAACGGTGAACAGTCGCTGACGGTTCTCCGTGAGCGCTACGCCCGCGGTGAGCTCTCGGACGACGAATTCGATCGACGGCGAAAACAGCTGGAACGTACCGGATGACCGGGTTCGGTGTTGTTCCAGCCGATACATCACATTCCCAACGCCCGCCGTTGCGGCACCCAACCGTTAACCCCGTTGACGGGGTATGTAATTCATGAACTATACAATACAAACAGCAGTAACCGGCGAATTCGACGACGTTGTCGACACGACGATCGCAGCGCTCGAAGACGAAGGGTTCGGCGTCCTCTGTGACATCGACATCCAGGCGACGCTCAAGGAGAAACTCGGCGAAGAATTCCGCCAGTATCGCATTCTCGGTGCCTGCAATCCCCCGCTGGCATACGAGGGACTGACCGAAGAAATCGAACTCGGCGCACTCCTCCCGTGTAACGTCATCGTCTACGAAACCGATGACGGCGATATCGTTGTGAGTGCTGTCGATCCGAAGCAACTGGTCGGCATCGCGGACAACGATGCGCTCGACTCGATCGCGACCGAGGTCAATGAGCGTTTCGAGCGTGTTCTCTCGGCCGTTACCGACGAACTAGGATCCACGTCGGAGGCCTGATCTCGATGTCTTCATCGAACCAGCTCGACACTACGACCATCATCCTCCTCATCCTCGGGGCAATCATTGTCTTGCCCTTGCTCACGATGGGGATGGGCTTCGGCGGGATGATGGGCTACGGTGGAATGATGGGCGGATACGGGACGACCAGCGGCTGGTGGCCACTCGTCGGGATGCTCGTCCAGTTGGTCTTCCTCCTCCTCCTGCTCGGTGGAGGATATCTCGTCTTCCGTCGCGTGACCGAATCGCAGTCGTCGCGGAATCCTGCAATGGAGGAACTCCGTGTAGCGTACGCTCGCGGTGATCTCACGGATGAGGAATACGAACAACGGAAAGACGCCCTCGAACGCGAGACCTGAACCAGACCCCTCAACGATAGAAACCACTGGAAAAACGACACCACCTTCGTTGCTTCTTGTGGTCAGAGAAGTACACGAAAGCTGGGCTCTTCGGGCTTCTACTTGGGACAGCCTTCTGTCTCGTCGCCCTCTTCACCAATCCCGTCCCGGGCCCATCGTTCCCCTGGGCTACACTTCCTCCATCGCTGAGACTCCCGCTTCAGCAGCCGAGAATCGAACACTGGCCAGTCACCGACGCGATCGGCATCTGGCTGTGGGTTTTCTGCTTTCCCGCACTCTTCCTCGCTGGATACCGGCGATACGGCGATATGGAACGTGGGGCAGCGGTGTGGCTCATTGGGTTGCCGACCGTCGCGATGCTGGGCAGGACCACGTACTGCCGGTTCTTCTGGCCGAAGCTCCATCCACCGACCTGGAACGCCCCGGCCTACACGTTCGGTTGCTGGCTGTACTGTTCGACCTACGACGTGCTCTGGAGCAACGCAGCGTTCCTGATTGCGCTTCTCGGCGCCGTCGCCACGACTCTGATACTGCAGCGAAGACGCGGAACCAAGTATGCACTCATCGGGTTCGGCATACTGGCCATCCCCCTCGGTCTCCCAGCCCTCTACGAGGGAATCCGACAAGCAAGGACTGAGGGCTGACTTCGGTCGTTCAGCCCTGGGGCCGTGGTTCGATTTCGTCGAGTGCTTCTGTCGCCACGTCTCCCAGTTCACCGGCCTCAATATGCGAATACCGCTCACGGACCATCTCCTCCGAATTGTCGAGATACCGGGCCGCCACCGTGTACCCGAACGCGCGGACAAGTACCTCACCCATCCCACGTCGACCACCGTGGGGGGCCAGATAGTCGTGTTTCGGATGGTCGATGTCGATCTCGGCAGTCTCTGAGAGTCGCTGGAGAATCGACCGTGCGCCGTCCGTCGTGATCGACGGCGGCCGAATGTCCTCATCGAGCGCCAGCAGGAGGTCGCGAGCGAATTCTTCACGGCGCTCAGCAATTACTTCCGGACGTTCCCCTCGGTCGGCGAGCTCTTCCTGGACGAACCCTGCGAGCGTCCGTTGATCGAACGTCGGAAACACCGGCCACCGGTCCGTCGGCGGGTCCATCAATTTACGATAGCTCCGCAGCGGCGAGATCACCGGGTCGGGAAGACTCGCGGCGTCCCACTGCTGTTTCTTCCGGTAGACGTCCATACTCCCGTCGTCGAGCGAGAGGTCCTCCCAGCGGACGCCGCGCCGGCGCGGATCGTTCGGATCACGGAGGAGTTCCCCGACGCGGACGGCGGTGTACGCGAGAACGAACACCAGAGCCCGGTCACGAGCCGCCTTCAGCGCCGCGTAGCGCGCGCGCTGCTCGTCGAGGGGATCAGTATCCTCTGGGGGTGTCGTGTACGCCTCGACGGCGTCGCGGGCCCGTTCGTCGACGTGGCGGGTGAGGGCGTGGCGCTGTTCGGACGTCCAGGCCTGCTGGTCGCCTGGCTTACGGCCGTCGTCCTCCGGCAGCGGTGCCATCGCACTCGCTCGCTGCGCGTAATGCGCTTCGAGATATCCCTCGTTGACGCACCAGCCACACCATGCAGAGATATAGCGATAATAGGTTTGGACGGTGTTCTGTTTGAGTCCCCGGTCGCCAGCGAGGTGACGGGCGTACTCCCGGAACACGCGTTCGTCGAGATCGTCGAAGGTCGGCTCGCGGTCGACGTCTTCGGGGACGATCCCGGTCCAGTCGTCGGCACCGCGGTCGCCGGCGGCCCACTCGGCGAATCGCTCGAGCTCACGCGCAGCGTTTCGTCGATAGTTCCCGCCGTCGCCACCGCGGCCTTTCCCCTTGTCTTGGAGGTAGCGCTCGAAGGAACTCGCGAGTGACTGATTAGTGCGTTCTCGAGGTGTCATCGTTCCTCGTTCGCGTACTGGTAAGTCGGACGGACGTCCTCGAAGAGCGTTTCGACGATTTCCCAGAGGATCAGGGAAGGAGTCTCGTATTCAAATGTGATCCCCCAGCGGTCCTCCGTATTGGCGGCAGAGTACTGGAAATGCGCCCGTCCGAGATCGGGATGGTCCTCGTCCTGGTGCCAGCCGGCGTGAAAGCCCGTGTTCGGATCGGTGTAGTTGATACGGAACCAATCGTGTGGGTCCTGTCGATACCACTTGACGGTCAGTTCCGGCGAATCAGGGCCCGTTGGGGGATTAAGGCGGGCTGGATCAAAAACCGCCCGCAGCTGCTTGGCCTCGATATCATCAGGAACGTACTCGACGGCCGTGATCTGGGGGACACGGTCGAGGACGTCCCGCTTCAATTGGGCGTAGAGGTTCGCGTTCGGGTCACCACCTGGATGCGGGACCGACATCCGTTAGCTGCTGGCCTCGGCAGGCTCTGTCGTCGGAGCGAGGAAGTCCCACTCGCGGATGGCGAAGCCAACGATCTGGATACGCCGTTGAAGGTGCTCCCACTCGCGGGCGATTTCACGGCGCCGTTCTTCCTCGTCACCGTCAAGGGACTCGTCAGCGAGCGTTCCGCGAAGCTGGTTCGGTGACTCGGCGCCGAATTCGTCCTCCCAGTCGCGGATCTGGGTCTTAATATCCGCGAGCCGGTCCGTAAGCTCCTCGACAGTGTGTCCGCTGTCTCGAAGACGCATCGCCTCCTGCATCGCTTGGCGGCGATAATCAGGGTAATACGTCGTGTGAGTACCGCTTTCGTCACGGTGGAGGATGCCGTCGTCGACGAGTCGCTCGAGGACGCGCTTAGTTGGTTCGTGTGACCAGCCCGCTTCGGAGGCGATCCAGTTGGCCGTCTGTGGCTCCGACAGCTGCCGAGCAACCATCCGCACTCGGTCTTCACCCGTGGTCTGGCGTTCCATCAGGCCCTCGGAGTTCGATTCATTTTCGGTCATACACCATCGTTCGGGCTTTGTCTTAATATAGGTTGAGGTCATTAGTCCTATATCGAATCAACTTCTTCGCCATCGCCCTGATCTCAGCTGAGGGTAGCCAGAGCAACCTCGGAGCCCGGTCTTGGCGGCTCTACCCCGGGGGAAGCGCCGTCGTGAGGTGGTTGCAGCATTCGTGCTTCACCGACGGCGGCAGGGTACTTCAAAGTGGTCGTGATTATTCGTGTAATCACGTCCAGGCTCTTATTCACCCGAAATGCCGCATTCCGGCAGTAGAAGTGCTAGTAGCCGAGAAATCCGATTTATAAATTATATATTGCTATACCAAAACTGAGCCATGGAAGTTCAGATTGTCGGAAGATGGATTTTGACAAATCATAGTCTGAATGATGTATATCACAGATGTACGGATTCTGACTGGCTAATCACGCCAGTAGCGAGTCTACATTCCGAGAAAAGCTAAGAAAGTAAGGGTGTTTCTCCACACAATCGCACGAACAGAACGCTTCCAAACTGCTTCTAAGCAACTGAAAAATTCAATCACTAGTTAGTTAGGTTTGACTCTGTTGAAGTCCTATTCTCAGATATAATTCGACTGAACACCCGGTCGATGAGTACACCTATTGAGCGACTGTTTCACCCTAAATCAGATGAGAAGAACCGTCTCGATCTGGTGAGTCGCTTCGGTCAGTACAGGGAACGTATTTACTATTGAAGTCAGTAATTGAAGTATGAACGAGGTCCGCGGTTTCGACTTGGAGAATCCGTGGGTATTCGTCTTCACGAACGTTGTTGTCTGGGTAGTAGTCGTTAGTACCATCCAAACGGTTCTCTTCGACGGTGAGTTGACTGGTGCAGTCATCGAGGGAACTGCAGGCGGTTTCGTTTGTGGAATTACGCTGCTCTATCTCAGGAGGAACGACTGGTTCTGACACATTCAGCCAATATAGCGGAGCTACGTATCGTTCTGTAAATAGGTATATACGTGACGAGTCTATCGGAATATGTGAGATGGTTGCCCTCCTTCAAATAGTCGTCAACGGAGGTAGCTTCTTAGTTACTCTCCTCTCATTCTGGGTATATTTCGACGGAGTGGAGAAGCTATCCAGCCTCGAATCGAATCTATGGGCTGTCTCAGTTCTTATCCTTGGTATCTCTGGCATCGTCATCGGTTCTTTGGAAATAGTTGTCCTCGGCGTCTTCGTAGCTCTCCTCTACGTATTTCGGACTCGGATAGTTTGACTTTGTAGAGAACCTACGGATTTTCCGGTTCGCATACAGGGACTCACGGCTTATGCGGCTGTGAAATCGTAAAATAAACACCGTATCAAGAGTTCGATGACACTCTAGAATCAGTCTATTAGGTCATCGGAGGTGCTGTTGATGTACTCTACTGAATTACTGTTACTGTCGAACGGGATATGGGTTTCCCTGTCTCGGATTCCGGTTTCGCAGGTAGAACACACCGACAATTACCGCACCTATGATGGGTGGAATAAACATACCGATAAAGAACCCGACAGCCCACATATCGGCAGTCTCAATACTTCGTTTTCGACCATCAAGATATATCCATCCAGCACCAAGGAGGCCGAGAAAAACTGCTAACATTCCTGATATTTCGATACTAATCATATGCTATTGTCCGTTAGTCCGTCATATATCCCTTGGGGTAAAGTGAGTCGAGTCCCTCGAACAGCAGCCCAGTCGAACCGATTCTTTCTGACGTGCTTACTTCCGATACTAGTTAGTCGAGGGTATCATAGACCTCCCACACCAACCAGAAATCACTCAGTTCAGGGTAGTAGTCTATCGGCGCTTCAGTAGCACAGAACTGAGCATAAGCGCCGAAAAGACGATTGCGAAGCCCATCACTCCGACTCCGAAAACGTAGTACGGGTTCGTGAAATTGGGACTGTTGAGGAACAGAAAGAGGCTAAAACTCGAACCCATCAAGACAATCATCGCAGACTCAATACTCGGATTATACCAGTCTTCAAGCGAATCCCGAACAGTCCCATACATATCAGAACAATAACTTCTATACCGTATAGCGTTTGCGGTCAGTAAAAATCCGATAAGTTCGCAGACTCGTTCTCTCGGCTGATTCGCCGTTACTGAAGTGAAATCAAAGCTTAGGAATCGCTCAGTACAGAGAACTCACGTCTCAATCAAAACTGTGTCTGAGATGGGTACTAGAACTCTTTGTCTTTACCTCGTTCTTATTGTCGAGTGGATGAAATTAGTGAGTGATGGCTGTCACACTCAAACAGAGAAAACTCCTGGGCAGCGTTTTACTCGTTGTCGGATTCAGTATCGCCCTCGCGCAACTGATCACCTTCCCTGGGATGCTATTCGGTGGCTGTACTGATGTCGGTGTTCCAGAGGGACAGGGGCAGGGAGTCAGCATTATCGGTGTGCAGGATTCAAATCTACTGTATACTCCCGATGGAGTGAACGAATGTAGTATCCCGCTTCCCGCAGTCCTCATTCCATATGGACTCATCGCTGTCGGGGGTGGATTGATTCTGTCCACGAAGTATTAGTCCCATCTATCCCCGCACAACGGTACTGGATTCGAGCAACCTTAGCCTAATCAATACGCACGTGAAGTGTGTGGTCGATTCAGCCATTCTTGGCTGGAATCATCAGTCCTGAATTGGTCAGTATAGGAAGTGTAGTTACCGAGCAGTACAGGAAGTATAGCCCGGATGTGGGCCACGGTTTCGATGGTAGTGTTTAGTTTGGAGCATTGAGCCAGGCAGCAAATGCTTGGAGCCAATTTTCGGCGGTTTGTGACTCAACGTGACTGAAGCAGTTTGAGAACGAGGAAGTTCTGCGTTTGAACTCGCGGAAAATACGCTCGATGGCGTTCCGATTTCCATTTCGTTCTGTTTGAAATCGGAGTCCAGCTCTGGCCAGCGCAGTTTGGAAGTGTTGAGCGCCATTGACCAGAAATACGGCAGATTCGACATCGTGTTTCTGACGAAGTTCTCGCAGAAAGATCTCGGTTAATGCGGTCGTTGTCGTCGAAAATAATCGGAGGTGTAGCAAATTGTTTGTGTCGGGATCGGCCGCGGCGTACAGCCAGAATTGCTGATCGTTGATTCGAATCATAGTTTCGTCTACGGCAACGTGATTCGGGCTTTGACCCTCTGCAGGCTGTAAATCGGCCTTTTGCACCCAATCGTGGATTGCTTTACGAGATCGCTCGACACCCAACTCTTCGAGAACAGAGACGGTATTCGACAGCGACAACCCTGCTAACTGCAGTTGAATACCAAGCTTCATCGCACGCTCGGGTGTCCGCTGTCGTTCCACAAAATCCAAATCAATCCAGTCTGTATATCCGCTGAGGCGGTTGATTTTTGGCATAGACCACCACAAAATCACGCCGCCTCACTCTTCATCCGTAACTAAACACGACCGCCCAGCTCTGGCACGTGTTCAATATGCGAGAGCTCACGTCGGGCATCGTGCGCAACGAGGTCACCGAGAACGCGTACGTCTGGGGTGCCCTCGGCCTGTCCGCTCTGCTGGTGATTGGCACCGTCTACCTGCCGGGGGTTTCGCTGGCACTGAGCACTGCCCTCCTCGGTCTCGAAAGCTGGCTCGTCGTGCTCGGAATGAGCCTGCTTCCACTCGGCGCCGGCCAGGTTGTCCTGGAATTTCGCCGCCGGTTCGGGACTCCGAAGCCGGGGACACGACTCGAAGATTTGTTGTTCGATTGATAACGACCGGTTGGTCAGCCGATATCGCTCTCGTCAAGCTGGGACCAATTATCCAAGCCGACGCGGAGAGCGGCTTTGAGTGCGCCGAGGATGACGGGGCCGAAGAACAGTCCCATAATCCCGAACGCGTACGCCCCGCCAAGGATACCGAGGAGGATGACGGCAGGATTGAGCTTTGCGTACCTGTCGACGGCGAATGGACGGAGATAGTCGTCGGTGAGCCCAACCACGATGACGCTGTAGACGAATAATCCGGCGGCGAGTAGCGGTTCGTCCGTGAGATACAGGTAGACCACCGCCCCACCCCAGACGGGGATCGCACCGACGAGCGGGACCATCGCGAGAACGATCATAACAGCCGTCCAGAACAACGCATTGGGAACGCCAGTAACGACAAGCCCGACTCCGGCGACGACCCCCTGGACGATGGCAACAAAGACGTGTCCGAAGAGAACGCCCCACATCACGTCGTTAATCTCGGTGTAGAGATCGCGCTGACTGTCCATTGGGAGGGGGACCGTTCGGTGGAGCCAGTTGACCAGCTCATTACCGTCTTTGAGAAGGTAGTAGACGAGAAAGAGTGCCAACGCGATCCCGATGAGGTGGAAGGTGATCGTACCGAACGCTTGGGTCGACCGTTCGAATACGATCGTCCCGATTTCCCGCCCTGAGCTGACGAATTCGCCTGCGATATCGACCTCTCGCCCGGTGAGTTCCTCAATCCGGGATTCGATCACCTCGATCTGCACTGAGTCAGTGTCGAAGTCCTGGAGGATCCGGTCGGCACTATCCACAACGGTCGCGAGAACGACTACGAACGGTGCAACGAATCCGGCAACCGCCAGGATCACGAGCGAGAGTGCGGCTACCATCGGCGATACGTACGCTTCGAGGCGGATCTGCAGTGGATAGAGCACGTAGGTGAGGAGGACGGCACCGAGGACGTACTGGAGAAACGGCTGGATCAGCATAGTCGATAGCACAAGGAGGGTGACGATGAGGGCGAGGACAAACCCCTTGCTGAGGTTCACAACTTCGAATTTGTCGAGCAAAGGCAAAAAGATTCGATATTATCACAGATTTAAATCACTTTTGCTGCTAGTGACTGTCAGGATCAATCGGACTCGAATCGAAGCCAGTCGGCCACAGCCCCACTTATCCGTCTGTGTGTCCAACGAGATACCGTATGCCCGAAGAAGTCCTCTTTCAGTCAGAGGGATCCCAAAGTCGATCGGAGATCGCGTCGTATCTTCGTCGAGTCGCAGACAAACTCGATGCCGGTGACGATATCACCCTGACCGCTGGCGAGCAGTCAGTGACAATGACTCCTCCTGCCCAACCGACGTTCGAGGTGAAAGCCGAGCGCGAGGGACCGACCGATAGTCCTGGTGAGCTGAGTATCGAGTTCGAGATCGAGTGGGCTGAAGATGGAGACGTCGGAAACGGTGAAAGCGGTGGTGGGTTGGAAATCGAGTGAAGGCGGTTCTCTGTGGCGAATCGGTATTTTTGCGGAGATTACCGGCGAGAGTAGAGATCTCCTAGCTTGTATGGATTATTGTTCTGTCTCCGATTGCAAGACAACATCCGCGCTTGGCGGCATTTCTGTCTGACCCAACTGCCAGAGAGGTCCCGAATGAGTCTCCAAGTCGGATTCAACAACCACAAGAGACGAAGCACCCGTTCACGACTCGATCTCTCTGATAATTTCGTCGGCTTGCTCACGAGCTTTTTGCTCACCCACGTTCTTCTGGATCAACACCGACTGGACTACCCAATCATCGGGGGCATCCCGCTTCCCCATCCGAACCTCGCTTCCCTTCGAGACGGAATCAGAGACACGGTCCGCCCAGTCTGGCGTCCGAATTTGATCGAACTGGTCAGGGTCCCGATACCGAACGTGGATGTACTCGTCCTCTGTTGTAATCGACTTGACCTCTGGAATCCGGGGCATCGTTGTCGATACGATGAGGAAATGCAAAAAATCAACAGGTCGGTTCGTTCGATACTGATGGTTTATACGAAGTACTCGCCCACCAGCCAGATCGAGCTATCGTTAGGGCTCGTCCTCGGGGCATTGTTCAGATTAGCTGATTGAAGCAGACGGCGAATGCTTGGAGCCACGTTTCCGCTGTGTTCGGACTAGCGTGGCAGCTGCGTTGGGCGTACTTGCGACGTTTGCGTTGCTGGGCGAGACAACGGCGTGTGTCGGCCACGAGGCACTGTCAGACATCACCATTTTCGAGGGGGGTGCCTCCGACCTCTAGGAGCGAACGTAGTGAGCGAGTAGGCCCGAGAGGAACCCGACACTACATAACGCAACCTCCTAGACTACGACCAACCGACTCACAGATATTTAAGAACAGTCGTCTCTACACCTGAAATACGGAGGTCCGACGTACCGCACCCGTCAAACTCGTCGTCCCCGACGAGCGCCGCAACGACCGCCACGAATCCGCCCGCCAGTTCCTCGGTCTGCGACGGTGAAGAGGGGTTCTGACCTGTTTTAGGATTTGGCGAAATTTTTCATCGTTCGTCTCAGACCGCGACGAAACCAGCAGTTAGCTGGACGCCCGAAAGGTCCGTATGGTGTCTCTGTCACCGCGGACTGTATCAACTTCGACGAGACCCAGGGAGGTGAAGATGCGGCTCCAGTCTCGGTAGTATAGAGGGGTGTCGTTGTCGACATAGTTCACGTCGGCGCCGGACGGCGATGACTCGTAGATTGGCCCCTCAATCTCCGCCGTGACGAGGATAGTGTCGGTGATTCGAGCCACCTCCTCGAAGACCCACTCGACATCGGGATGCAGGTGCTGTAGCGTTTCGACTGTGTAGACCGCGTCGAACTGTCCGTCGTCGAAGTCCGTGATGATGTCCTCGATTGGACTGCAGTGAAATGTCCCGTTTGTGGCGACTAGAGGATAGTGCTCCCTCATCACGTCGAATGCCTCGGCGTTGACGTCGACACCCGAGAGGTTCTCAAAACCGCAGTCGGCGAGATGTGCGAGGTGGCGCCCCGAACCACATCCGAGTTCGAGGACAGCCGCGTCACGGTGGAGGTACTCACTGAGGATATCACGAATCAACGTACTTGTCTCATCCGGACCGTAATATGCGTAGTAGGCCGGCGAGTATTCACCCGCGCGGTTCGTCCACGTGTCTCGGACGGTATCAGGGTCCACGTGTATTGACTCCGGTGGATCCATAAAACGTCGTTGGACAGCATCTGAGACACTCAGCGAGATGGAGGACGTTGGCGGCGGGGATCTAACTGAAGGACCCGAGATCGATTTCGATACCGAACAGGCTCCCGTGGGACCCTGCGCGACGAACGTCGTCTGTGCCTAATACAGGTACAGCAATTCCGAGCGCCGGTCACGCGCCGAGGCAAGATCGGGCGCTGAGACACCGCCAGGCGAGTCATCGGTCGTGTTTTTTGCTCCCGCTGAGAGGGATTCCTCGAGAGCTCTCACAGTCGGGTGCTCTCCGTAGATCAACAACAGCTAACGAGCGATGTGTCGATCGACGATATTCCAGTCGACATCGCGAACACGCCATCGGGCGACGTCGATCCCACCGACGTTCCCGACGCAATCGAGTCGGTCACCCGAGGGCGTGCCGGCGAGCAGCCGCCGATGAATCCGCTGGTCGTTCTCAAAGCGGCCCGCTGGTGGTATCTAGGAGAATTGAATTCGATTGGGAATTTTGTCCCCTACGACTCCGACGTGTCTCAGCGATCTCACCCTTCGATGTTCACTTCGATAGAGGTGTGTATTTTCTGCCGTATCATTGGAGAATCATTAAGAACACATCGATAAAGGTGTGTATCGTCGGAGCAGCAGACTAAACACTTCGATAGAGGTGTGCAATCAGTATACTCCCGCAGATCATCTTCGACAACAAATTGCGCGTGTAATCACTACATTAAAATCAGAACTAGAGAGATGTGGATTCTGTGCTTTCAGCTATTATAGCGTCTATGTCGACGGAATACACTTCGATAGAGGTGTGTGGAGTTGGCTGGCCTGAAACCATCGCCTCAATCACAGTTCAGGAAGAAGACAGCCCCTATCGGAGTGTATGTGGATTTCTCCCGAATACACATCGATAGAGGGGGGCGGGGACAGCAAGTCCACCACCAAAGAACGCGAATCTGATCAGGTTTCGTTTCGAACCTGTGTTCTTACAACCGACGTGACTTCGTCGTCGGAGACCATCTTGAGACGAGAATCTTCACGCAGCGTGTCCAAAATAGTGTCCGGGCGTTCCCCGAACTGGAACTCGAGAAACATTCCCGAGCTTGGCCCGTGGCTCCGACGCTCGAAATCGACCAACGAGTACGTTGTCAGTTCCTTCATCTTGTTTACGTACGACTCCTGTTGGTACTGATCTGCATCGATCGAGTCGGTCAGATACTGATACACCCGATACCCGGTCGTGCTCCGAGCGGTGCTGTCTTTCGTTTCGGCAGCAACAGCCGCTGTCGCGTACAAACAGAGTTTCTTCTGTGTGCTAATACCACGGACAACTTCGAGGACCCGGTTCTTTTCGACTTTATCTTGCGCTTGCCGGACGTGTTCTTCGCGAACACTGTCGTCACCCTCCCGCTCGGCGAGTTCACCGGCGACACGCATCAAGTCGATGGCTTTCCGGGCGTCACCGTGTGTTTGTGCGGCGAACGCTGCTGCCAGCGGAATAACGTCATCCTCGACGACACCGTCGTGGAAAGCGTCCTGGCGACGGCGGAGGATCGCCTGAAGTTGGTTCGCATCGTAGTCGTCGAAATGGACGTCTTCAGGCGTGAACGAGCTTAACGCGCGACTGCCGACAGACTCCATCATTTTGGTATCGTTCGAGATCGCGACCACAGAGAGATACGCGGTGAGGTCGTCGGCGGCACCGGCTCGCGACAGCTGATAAAGCAACCGGGAGAACGCTGGTTCCTGTTTGTCCCGGCGACCAACGAGCATATCCAGTTCGTCGAGGACGAACACCACGGAATCGAAGTTCTCGTTGACGATGCGGTAGAGTTCGTCCCATTTCTCTTTCGTCGCCACACCGTGTTTCGGAACTTCGACGTCGACGCCCGCTTCGCTTGCGGCTTGCTGTGCGAGCTCGTAGACCGCGACACCGAGCGTGTCGAGATCCTGGCAGTTGACTTCGATCGTGCCGAACTGAATGTCCCGTGAGTCACAGATTCGACTGATGTTTTTGCAGACGGCTTTCGTGATGAGGGATTTTCCCGTCCCGGAGGGACCGTACAGGAACAGGTTCGGTGGTCGGTTGTCACCGAGTGCGACTCGAAGCATCTTCGTGACTTCCTGCAGTTGTTCGTCGCGACCGACGATCCGATCCTCTGCAACGATGTAGTTTGGATCGAGGAGTGACCGATCACGGATGAGGCCATCCTGCTCGTCGAACTCGAGGAGCATCTCCTCGATGGATTGTGACTGCCTCGGTTGGTCAGTATCGGCGGGTCGACTAGATGACGATTGGACCGTCGATTGCGAGGACGAATCCGTGTCGGCGGAATCGGATGCGAGATCCGCGTGCGTCGTGGTCTCATCCTCCGATGGTTCCGATCCTGTCTTGGAGCCATCAGAATCGTGAGTCCTCATAGTGACGACCATACAACCGGGGGACAAAAGTGTTCTCCCACCCCTATCGAAGTGTATTTTGTTGATACAGGTGATCAAGTCGTGTTTTTCAGCAGTAGCTGGTGGTATTGGAACCGGTCTTCTGAGACGGACAACGAAGTGTTCCCACCGAGAGGGTGCAGCAAGAGACACACCCCTCTATCGATGTGTTCGGAGGAAACATACGGGGGGTTACTCTCCGAATGTACCGGACACTTAATCGAGGCGAGATACACGTATCTTTGCCGATAACACGATGATCGAGAGTATACGTGGTTCCGTCCGGTCTATAGTTCGATTTGAGATTTTCTTTCGTTCTCTTCTTCTCTTATCTTTCTACATACGAACACACACACACACCTCTATCGATGTGTTCGATGTGTTCATTCGGTCCCGATTTTTCCTCAACAGCGAGGCGATACTCGTCTGATCGTAATTGACCCTCTCACACTGAAATCACGTCTCATACGGATCTCCTCGAATCTCTACTGTTCTCCTCCCGTTTCAGTCCACTTTGCTCATTTTTTTCGCGGTGTCTTCGTTTATTCTGAACACATCGATAGAGGGGTGTCTGTACCTTCAAGATACCCGACGCCCCCTTGTACTCGAGACACTTCGTGATCAAAGGGGTTTGACTAACCGTCGCTGAACACATCGATAGAGGTGTGTCTCTCTATCCTACTGGAGACCACTGTCTCTCGATTTCGATGGTCCTATCTCTCCTTTAACCAACAACCTCTCCTCATTCACCCCTACGTTGGTTAACCGATCTCACGACCGTTGATATTGTAATTTCCTCCCCGTTAGTGTATTCTGCCAACTCCGTCTCCAGGTACAGATGATGTTCGGGTAGAACCTCGCGAAGTCGAGTTCGTGGACGTTCTCGTGGAGGCCGACCTCGGGTGCGAAGATGAAGCCGCCGCGGTCGGCGTCGTGGAGCCTCCCCATCGGCTTGAAGGACTCGTGGCGCTAGGAGTTCCACGGGACGAGGACGCCGCGGTCGTGGGCCTCACACATATGGTCTGGTCGGTGGCGTTCAAGCGGCGGTATCGAAACAATAGCGTCGGTATGCCTCGTTGGGGCAGGTCGAACAGCAATAGAGCAACTGAGTCGAGACCGTTAGTTCACCGATTTCGATAGCTCGGCCCCTGTTTTGAACTTCACCTCACTCGACGCACTTGGCCCGTTCACCAAGTGAAGTATCGGTGCGTCTAACGGACAGTGCGTCACCATTAATTCACCGCCATCAGCACCAGTCTCTCCGCAAGACCCAGAGTTTTCTTTCGAGTAATTATTGCTTCCCCAACAGTACACTTCCCCACCCCCATCTTCCGAAAGCGTACCGGTCTTAACCAGCGCACTGACTGTCCCTGATTCTATCTGTGCCCCTCGAAGAGCTCGCTCACTCAGCCCTGCACGCGCCACCACGTCACGGAAGCCATCACCATCAGCGTCAGCAGAGAAATCGAAGCAGCACTCGATACCCACTACTTGCGCCGACCCCTCCATCGTCAGCACCGTCGCCGAACGGGAGTACAACGCCGCATCGTTGATAAGCCACCCCCCAGAGTAGACGAGCTGCTCGTCACTCAGTCCGCGACCCACATACATGAGTGCCGGGACCGGCTGTGGACAGCCCGGAGGCTGAACCATCACCTGCGCGACTGTCAGGTTGAGCAACCGACCCTGATGAGTCATCGTCAGAGGTGGGCCATCCGCTCGCTGCCCCCACGCATCCAACCCCTCGGGCTCGAACGGCTCTCCCTCTGCCGGACACACCAACACAGGTGCGCCACGCTCAGTAGACGGCGGGGTGTTCACCACAGTCACGCGACCGTCAGAACCACGCTCGGCCACGAGCCCACCACCCGTCGCAACAGGCTCTGAAACGTCGGCGACGAAGTGAGGTGAAGTCCCACACACAGCTCCCGGGAGCTGAGTGTCATCGGCGTCATCACAGTCTCCTGAATTATCGGACGCCACCTTCGAACGACCCCACGAATACACGTTTCCATCTCCCGCCTGACCGGCCAGATATGCGAACAGACGCTCTGGTGTCACCGCCTCACGGATACTCCCGTTTCCACCTGGGATCTCCGCATCCGGCAAGCACACGGAGAACCGCTCCGCAATAACGGGATTCTGTTCAAGGTACCTGAAGAGTTCCGCCTGTTCTGCCGCACTGAACAACCCCGACGGGTCGAACGAAGCTGAAGGAAGGAGATAGTCCCCCACGAGAAGGTCATCGTCGTCTCCGCTAGTCATTCCAAACGCTTCCCACTCGCCATTTTTGATGTGGTCGCTGGCCCGCTGCACATCGGCCTCTCGATGGCCGACGTTCTCAAGTGCCGCGACACAGGAGTCGTCGGAACACCGCTCCAGCACTGCTCGCATCTCGGCCAGTACCGCCATCATATCACCTACCGCAGCAGTAATCTCTTTCTCGGTCTCTGGATTCGGCCCTGTCCGTGCACTCCGCTTCGAAATGGCCGTGGCCGCCGTTTTCGTCGCTTCCTGAAGCTGAGAGTCGAGCCGTGAAACGACTCGGAACGTCTCGTCGCCTTCATCGATATCGCCGTTGATGATATCACCGGGTCGCGCGATGCTCCGATTGCTTCGGGAAACGTTGTAGTCTTCACCGCGTACGTCGTCACCGACGCCGTCGGCATCCGCATCTGTATCGCCGTCAGAAGCCCGGATTGATGACCGATTGCTCCGAGTGTTGTTGTAGTTCGCGGCGAGAAGGGCGACTGAGGTCACCCATCCCTCTAGCTCCACTCGCTCGGCCAGCGTCGGAGTCAGCCGAGCCACGTGCGGGCTCTCAGGAGCCAACTCAAGTGAGACCTTACCTGCGCCGCTACCCGGTCGTCTACTAACGCCCGCGAACACTGCTGCCGGAGACGCCCCTGTGTTCGTCACTGACGACGCAACCCGATTCAGACAGCCAGCGAGTGACCCAACCGCAACGAGCCCGCTCGCTGCGAGCAGTGACCGACGGCTGACGGTCGCATATGGCACCGTATCTCCGTGACTGTTACGTCTCTCTGAACACATAATCAGATAGTAGAGGCTACACGTTATGATAAGCTTTCTTATATTTGTGACTCGTTAACAGGTAAAATGGAGGCCGACTCGCGTCCTGCATTCAGCAGGTCCGTGGAATAGAGGCGATATCTGATAAGATTTACAGTGGTATATGGCAGCTCTTATCGACCGGCTGTTTCAGGCAAGAATATATCCGAAGAATAGGATATCAATAGAGCCGAATTGGGGCAATACATTTACTCAATAGCTGTTAATAGACTAGTGGAGGGTATTTGCCACACGGACTCTCCTATTCCCTATGAATAGCGACTCCGACACGCTTGGCGTCTGCCCCGACTGTGGGAATTCGATCTCCCATAGTTGGAAACTTATCGAGTACCAAGATGAATCTGGTACGACTAGATGCTTTGCTGAGTGTACCTCGTGTGAGAAAGTCGTCAAACCCGAGTAGTCTATCTCAGCGACCGGAGTATGTTCGCGCCGACGGCAATCAGGGGGACGCTAACGTTCCGCCCGAACAGCTACAGGAATTCCCGCGTGATACTCCCCGCGTACCCCGTGGCTGCGCCCGGATCCCCGTCGCCTAACAGTCCCTGGGGAAGGCAGAGGTAGCTGGGGACCCACGCCGCCGTAAACACGCTCGCGACGACGACCCACAGAGAGACAAACCGAACGAACACGTCGTCGTGGTTGATGTACCGCCCAATCCGCTTCGACACCCGTCTGATCGGCCCGGCCGCGTTCGACGCTACCATAGGGACAGTCGTCGTGGGCTGCTGACAAATACATCATCGACTCGGACGGGAAACGCTAAGCGACGCCCTCGATGGGGTAGTAGTTCAGGGGGCGTTGGCGCCCGCGTGCAAGAGTATCGCCGGCAGGACGCTTCCGTTGACTCGGTTGGTGACCCACGTCAATAGAATCGGGAGTCCGACGAGCTGGAGCAGGTAGAGACCGAGTAAGAGCGTGTACTGGATGGTCCCCGAAATACTAGCGGAAGGTGCTACCCAGCCCAGACGCCGCCGCCGAGGAACCCTGCCGTGAGCGGACTGTAGTTTTCTGGAGTGCCGGCAGGAGGTACCCGCGCCAGCCGGATTCTTCGAGCCCGCCGCCGATCAGGACGACGAACCCGATAGTGACTCCATCGCTCTCGTATTCGGTTGACCGGTTTCCACAACGAAGGTCCGTCTTAGAATATCGACGCAACCGCAAAACAGCCCTCCAACCAGTGATGTAGAGTTAGTTATTTGACAGGGTAGTATGTTCTCCGTATGTATGTCAGAGCCAACAGAGTCAGTAAGGAAGCGGGTACTCGGATTTTTCGTGTTGACGTTTGCCGTTTCGTGGACTCTGTGGGGTCTGGGCGCTATCCTCGGAACAGACTCGGGGACGTGGCCGATGCTCAGTACCCTTGCTGGGTTCGGACCACTTGCTGTCGGTGGTGCGTTGAGTTGGCGCGATGGAAATGTTCGTTCCTGGGCTCGACAGGCGCTCCGGTGGCGGACCGAGATTCAGTGGTGGGCCGTTGCACTGTTTGTTGCCCCTGTGCTGTCTCTCATCGGTTACGGTAGCTATCTGGCAGTGACAGAGACCTCGTTCGGACTGACTGATGACCCGATCGTTATCCTCTATCTTATGCTCTTCTTCTACATTCTGTTGCTTCGTGGCGGGTTCGGTGAAGAGATGGGCTGGCGAGGCTACGCGCTGCCGCTACTACTGAAGCAGTATAATACGACGATCGCTGCTCTCCTGATCGGCGTCGGGTGGGCAGCCTGGCATTTACCACTCTTTTTCATCCAAGGAACGCGCCAGAGTGGGTCATTCACTCTCTATCTCGTCGGTGTCGTCGGTCTCTCTATCATCCTCGCCTGGCTCTATACGCGATCCCGAGGGAGTGTCTTACTGACGACTGTCTTCCATGCTCAATGGAACGTCTTTGATAGTGGTGCTCTCTTCGCTACTAGTGGTGAAGCCCCTCTCGTTGCCCCCGGTGCATCGGCCCTCGTCATCTGGCTATTTGCTGGAATATTGATCGTTGCAGACAGTGAAACGATGCGCTCAGAACATCCCGGTCTCAATCCGTTCGCCGAGACCGCAACCGACGAGTAGTGGTATGTTATGCCATCGATAGATGCCACCATACTGTGCGATTTGTGACTTTGCGGGAGGGAAGTTGAGAGTTGGCGTTAGGATCAGGACAGAAGCCGCAGCCACAGGCGACGCGTCGTAGTTCCGCCGTCTCACAATACCTCACGTAGCCGTCCTTGCGCTACATCAAGAGCGGCATCATTCTTGTCTCCTTGAATCTGGAAACTCCACTCGGTAGAACAGATCTGCCCCACCTCCAGTTCTAAACGAACTGTGATCGTCCCGGATCGCAGAAAACTCCGGTGTCACCTGCGTTCTCCACCGACCGCATATGTATTGTTGAATCGCGGAGTGGAATCTGATGGCAGAGATGGCACGGCTTTGACTCCGTCTTATCTCCATTGTCCCAGTCTTCGACTGGGTATGAAGCTACAATCTCCGTCTTCGCCTCGAAGGTAGCCGAGAACCCTGCCGAAACACGAGAAACGAGTATGATGAACTAAATGGACGAAACGAACGAAACGAAAGTGATGAACTAAATGAACTAAATGAACGAAACGAAAGTGATGAACGCATCGCTATGGAACGAACTGGTCGAGATTGGAGTTATATTCGTTTATCGAAACGATCGAAACGAACGTAATGAATGAAGTGACTGAAACGAGCGTGTTTGTTTCAACGAGTAGAACGAACAATTGGTTTTAACATTGTGGTACTCCTCCGACTGAGTGAAAACACTCTCACTGAACGCACCGAACTAAACGGATAAAACGAACGTAACGAACACAACTAAAGAAACGAAAGATATGACCGACACCAACACCGCACGAATCACCGTAGCGAATCAGAAGGGTGGCGCGGGGAAGACGACCGACGTCATTCACACAGGCGGGGCACTTGCCGCCCGGGGCTACGACGTCCTCCTTGTCGACATCGACTATCACGGGGGGCTCACCTGCTCGCTCGGTTACAACGATCTGTACTACGACACCGACCGCACAACGCTGTTCGACGTGCTCGATTTCGATCAGATGGAGTCGGTGAACGACATTATCGTCGAGCACCAAGAGTTCGACATTCTTCCCGCGAGCGAAAAGCTCGCGAACAACAAGAACATCCAGACGCTCCTTGAAGCACCAAAGAGCAGAGAGCGACTGAGGATGACTCTCGACGAACTCGATAGGGACTACGACTACATCATCGTCGACACGCCGCCCTCCCTGAACGTCCTCACCGATAACGCCCTCGTCGCGACCGGCAACGTCGTCATTCCCGTCATCCCCGAGAAACTCAACGCCAACAGCCTCCAGATTTTCGCAAAGCAGCTGAGCTCCCTCGAACTGGCGTACGGTGACATCAACCGGCTCGCAATTGTCTGCAACCGTGTCGAGCAGAACAGCGAGCACCGAAACACCATCGAGGAAATCAAATCGGCGTACTCGCTCCCTGTCTTCGAGATCCCGAAGCGGACCGATCTCTCCCAGTCGATCGGCGAAGGCGTGTCCGTCTTCGGCTTCGGCAAGGAGAACAAGCGCGTCGAGGATGCACGCGAACTGTTCAACGAGATCGCCGACCTGTTCGACGAGACGTTTGAGAAGACCGCGCCTGAGGAGGTGAAAGTATGACCGACGGTTGGGGGGATGCCTCCGGTATCGAGGGCAACTACGAAGAAGAAGGCGATGAGGTCGATTCCAGCGAAACGAGTGAGGTGAACGAACCAGTGGACACCAGTTCATCGACCGAAACGCCCGAACCGAATCCAACGAGTGGAACGAACGAAACGAACAAAACGAAGACGAATATCAAAGACGAGTGGAACGGGCGGACGATCTACATCCCGGACGACATCCTCGGCGAGATGGAGGACATCTACCTCGAGTCCCAGCTGAAGCTCCGAAAGGCGGGCCAGGACGAGTTTAAGAAGAATCGTCACTTCTACCCACTACTTGTCCAGTTCGGTGTTGAGGCGCTGTCTGAGGCGGATGCTGAGGAAATCCAGGCTCGGCTTTCGGAATTCGGTGACGAGTAGGGCGGTGAGCGCCGAAATTACAGTGGTAGCGAGGCGAAAGCCCACCCCTTCACAGAAGTTGAGACCGACGCCCTCTCTGCATAGGTGACAGAGCTTGTCTGAGCACTCACACTGATTCTCGCTATTCGGCTATCTCGAATTCAAACCGTGCTCCACCATCTGTTCCGTCGGTCACAGACATCTCCCAGCCGTGGGCTTCCACGATTCGTTTTACGATGGTCAGCCCGAAACCAGTACCACCACGCGCTGACGAATGCCCCGGTTCGAACACTTCTTCACGCTTGTCCGCTGGAATTCCTGGCCCGTCGTCTTCGACGTAGATTCCTTGTTCACCGTGACGTCCGACACGGACGGTCACGTCAGAACCACCGTGTTCAACAGCGTTCCGGAACAGGTTCTCGAAAACGTGCCGTAACCGGTCGGGGTCGCCTTGGACGGTCATCTCGTCGATGATTTCGATGGTCGCGTCGTCCGTGTCCACTGTCGCCCAGCACTTTCCGACGAGGTCAGTCAAACTGATCGACTCTGTTTCGCTTATCGTGTCGCCCTGGCGAGCAAGCGTCAACGTGTCCGCGACGATCGCTTCCATCCGGTCGAGCGCTTGAAGAAGTGGATCGAGGTGCTCACTTTCCGCTTGTTCGGCAAGGAGCGTCGCACGACCCTGTGCGACGTTGAGCGGGTTGCGCAAGTCGTGCGAAATAACACTCGCGAACTCGTCGAGGCGCTCGTTCTGCCGGCGCAATTGTCGCTCCCGTTCGACACGCTCGGTCACGTTCCGAGTGACCCCAACGAGGCGAGCTATCTCATCATCAGTGACTACCGGCGCAATCTTCGTTTGCCAGAAGCGTGCCCCCTCGTTGACCCGTAGTTCCTCCATATACGAGAGTGGCTTACCAGCGTTGACACAGCGGTGGTAGTTTGCTTCGAGCGCTGCCCCCTGTTCGTCGCCAAATACGTCTCGCGGCGTCCGTCCCTGTACTTCTTCGGTCGTAATTCCGGTCTGTCGCTCGTAAGAGGGACTGAGTCGTTTAAATTCGAATCTGACATCGTCATCAACCCCTTCGACATCGATAAGAAAGATAGCGTCCTCCACGTTGTTCAAAAGGGCTTCGTACTCTTCGGCGAGTTCGCGAGCTTCGACCTCGTACTTTTTTCGCGCGGTGATATCTCGACTACTGAGGAGAATCCCATCGATGATATCGTCGTCAAGCCGATTTCTCATAGTGGCCTCGATCCAGCACCACGACCCGTCAGCGTGCCGGAATCGGACTTCGACAGTCTCGGGTTCGGAAGGGTTCGATAGAACGGTCTCCACCGCCTTGGCATTTCGCTCCCGATCGTCGGGATGGACGAATTCGTATCCCGCCTGGCCAATCAACTCGTCAGGGTCGTAGCCGAGAACCCGTGTGACAGCCGGACTGACGTAGGTTATCGTCCCGTCAGTATCGACGACTGTTGCGAGATCATTCACCTCCTCAACGAGCGTCCGATACCAGTCAGTCTCATTTTTATTGTGCTCTTCGGGAGTCGCACTCTCTTCCATCGGCCCTAATATGAACAGTGCATACAAAAAGGCTTCAAGCTCCGATAGAGGGTCTCGAATCAACCCAAACGGGGGCAGTTCAGCGTCTGGTAGTGGTCTCGACTGGTACGGTTGCGAAGTAAACAACAGCCATTGTGACCCCTATCATCGTTGCGTGGACAAGCGTTATCTCTCGCAGAAACCACTCACTGTGAACACCGATAGGAAAATCGCCAAGCCAATTGTGATGGCCTATTCCAATCGCGAGAGGTCCTCAACCCACGCCTCCGGACGATGGTACAATTCCAACACCATCGCTCGCCTCTTGAACAGCGGGTTGGATAAATCATACTCCGATACGCGCATAGTACCTAACGGCTGTTCAATTGTTCAATTGTTCTATTGAAAGCGTACCGGTGAGACAGAGGTTGGGAAGGGAGAGTGCATAAGTGGCTTCTTAGATCAGTTTTTTCTTCGATAATTCAACGGTGATCTCAGGTAAGAGCGAGTCCCAACCCTCGTTTTGTTCCGTTGTGTATTTGAGTATTGGTGGCTCGAATCTACCTCGGACGTACATAGTTTCTGTTTGAATTATGTCGCTGCCGTGAACGTCGTACGTTTCTTCGACCGTCTCACCAGCACCGAGCGTTCGCACGAGCGGTGTTGACTCGACTCCGTAACTCTGTCTCGACTCAGCATCAACATACCGGCTCCCTTCGTATCGGTCCGTCCAGAGAATGATCCCTGGTCCGGCGTCTTGCATATCAGGCGACGGGACGAGTTCCAAGAGACCAAACGGCCAAATCCCCGTATTCCGGATCTCGATTGGAGTCTCCTGTTTGTTCGTAACGGTGAACGCTAGTTGTGCCGGATGTTCGATAACGGCATTCGGCTCGACGACCTCCACCGAGATGCCGAGTGGCGTGGTTGTCTCTGTTTGCACGTCCGTAATAGTGTACTCTGTAGCGCCGAGACATCCCGTGAGGCTAACCATCGACGCACTGGTAACGCCGAGGAGTGTTCGTCGCTTCATTGTGTGGTCTCCGGGGAGGATTCGTCAGTCAGTACTGGCCCGTCCGTCACCGAGACAAAGATTTCTTCAACTGTAGCGTCGGATCCGACGTTTGTTTCAGCACGCAAGGAATCGATTGTCCCTTCGGCCACGAGGCGCCCCTCGTGAAGGATCCCAATTCGATCACAGACAAACTCGACCTGCCCGAGCACGTGACTAGAAAAAAAGACAGCAGCACCGCGGTCGTTCTCCTCGTGAACGATTTCTCGAACAGTGCGAACGCCGTGCGGGTCAAGCCCAGTGAACGGTTCGTCCAACACGAGCAAGTCAGGGCCACCAACGAGAGCCATCGCAAGTGCCAGTCGTTGCTCCATCCCTTGCGAGAACGTCCCGACTGACTGCCCGTCAACATCGTCCAGTCCAACCCGGTCTAACAGACTCGCTGGAGAGTTATTGACTCGTTTCGTATCAATGACCAATTCAAGATGTTGACGGGCAGTGAGCGCATCATAGAGCCTGTACCGGTCTGGGAGAATACCTACGCGGGAATGAACGTCGACGACATCGCGTTGCGGGTCCTGAGCGAGGACGCTAATCGAACCTGTCGTCGGACGAATATAGTCCATCAGCATCCCGATCGTCGTTGATTTGCCGGCACCATTCGGTCCGAGGAATCCGAATATTTCATCGCTTGCAACGGTCAGTGTGAGCTCGTCGACGGCTGTCGTTGATCCATACCGCTTCGTCAGTCCCTCGGTCAGAATCGCGGGGTCACTCACACGGCATCCCCCCGAGAGAAGTAATACCGAGCGAATCCCAATGGGACGGCCGCCCACACGAGCATAATGAGTAGCCCGACTGCCTCGTGGAGATACAGCGGTGCTGTGCCGGGTGCGAACGTCGCTTCGACGACGTACGCGTTCGTCTGTGTCTGCGGCTCCAGTTTCGTGAGGACGTGACTGTATGTGTTGGCGGAGTTCCCGACACCGAGCAGCCAGTTTGAGACGACCCGATACGCGCCGTCAGGAGACAAGCGAAGTAGCAAGAACAGCGGACCGGACGCTGGGGGCTCGTACGGATTGACGGGCGTGCCAGTCACCTGCGTGAAAATCGCCGTGCTGATCCGCGTCCAGAACAACACTAGTGGAAGGAATACCACGCCGAATACAGTCCCGGCAGCTGTGACTGTCCGCTTAGCGACAGCAGAGACTGCCGTACCAATCGACACGAGGACGCCAACGTACGCAAGCGTGATGAGAACCATCCCGAGGAACAAGATCGGGTTGAAAACACCGTGCTCAACCAATCCAATAATACCGAGAAGGAGGCACGCGACCGCGACTGGGCCAGCGATACCAGCTGTTCGTCCAGCTACTTTCCCGAGAAGCACGTCGGTTCTCGTCAGCGGGAGCCCGAGTATGAACTTCACGCTTCCAGAGGTACGTTCACCGACGATCGACTGGTAGCTCAAAAGAAGCACTCCTAATGGTAGGAGTACTGTCCCGGCGATCTGGACGTACCCTGCAGTAATATTCGCACCGAGACCATCCCACCCAATGTAGCTGGGACGATACCCCCAAAGAGCGATGAGAACGGCGAGCAGCCAGACGCCTTTCGACGTTACCACTGTTCTTGCTTCTTTGCGTGCAAGCGGGGACCAACGCATCGGACCGACCATCTCTGGTCGTTTCCTTAGATGTTCTGTAGAGTGAATCTCTCCTTTCACCTATCCTGTGAACTGCACCTTTCGATCCTGCACCGTCAGGATGAAGCGTCACGGCTCACAGGCACTCGACTCCGACCCAAGAACGAAGTCTTAGCCAGTGATTCGCCGGTATCCGATTCGGAGCAGATTCCCAACTCCAACTACTGTTAACACAGCTGCACCAACTACAACTCTCGGGTGACCGCGATCGAACAACGGAAACGAGGTGTGCTGTCCAAGCTTAGCAGTACCACGAGCAGAAGAGAGTGTCATAGAACTCTTATCACGGCGGTTTATTTCACGGTTTCACAGCCGAATCTTAGGTTGATTTGATTCCCCAATAGTGATATTCTTAGGCGACAGTTGGGATGATGTGCCTGAAGAATCTGCAACTCGTCTGGTGAATTTTCTTGAAAAACAAGCTGGCGAATACTTGCGCGGCGCAATTCACTATTCTGAAGATGAGTACGTCTCGTTATATATGCGGGATGATGTAGATGATCTGTATTCGCCCGAGGAAATGGAGGAACTGGTTGAGTATTATCGACAGGAAAATGAGGGCCAAGCTGCCGAAGAGCCGTTTAATCTAGGGCATAACCACTGTACGGTGAACTTTTTCGACGATGCAATACTATTTCATTTTACACAGGGGACTGAATTGGGGACGGTAATCACTCTCGAACCGGAAGCAGGCCGAGATATTGTCGGTTTTATTACTAACTGTCTAAAACAGCTCCACTATAATTCTCCACAGGATATTTCGAGGGCACCGACGTGGTTGGACAATTAATCTTTCTGCCCAATAAACTTCCTGTGCTGGGCGATGCGACAGATCGAATTTGGGGAAAACCGATGATCGATAGACGTGTAGATTGACCAGTACCGGAACCAACTCAGGGACCGAGAACGCGGCCCCAGTCGAGATCCACGCCGTAGCCCGCGCCGTGACGGCGGGCGCGCTGGAGGACGACGTAGCCTCCAGTTCCGATAAGGAGTCCTATCCCGAGGTTAACTATCGCGAAGAACACAGCGATCGGGTATGCGTGTGACCCGAGGAGAGTCAGTGTCACGATCCGAACCGCATTCACAACAGCGAGCAGGGCAATCGTCAGCAGCCCATAGCCGGCTGCAAGTCCGGCGGCGCGACGGAATCTCACGACCAGATATCCGGCCGTCGGTGTAAGTGTCTTGGGGGCTGTATACTGGTTGTGTTCCACTGAACGATAAGTCGATCTTCTGTACTGAGTGAGTGGCTTCACTCCCAGCGAACTTCGGACCGATGACCGAGACACAGTGGGTATTGTCACTTTGGCTGGGACCTACGGACTCCCTCATTCACGAGTGGTATCGTATGGTCGACGCGATGTACGCTGCCTACGAAGCCTGTGACTCAACCGCCCGCCGAAGAGCTCGTACTTCGTCAAGTACTGCGCGCCACTGTTCGAGACTCCCCGGGGTTTCCTCACCCGTTGCGTGATCAACAAGGCGACGGACGGTCTCGGGCTCCTCGATCCGCCGGAGTTGGATATCATCTCCGCCTGCGATCTCAAGCGTGACAGTGCCGTAGCCGAAAACGGAACCGAGTGCGTCCTGAGAGAACGCGGAATTTTGAATCTTCGATAACGACGACTCCGTGATCCGAATCCCGATGACACCTTGCTTCGTGTACACTGCTCGATCAGAAAGGACATACTCAGTGTTTACGACGCTGAGATACGCCCACAATCCGACGGTGACACCAGCGATTCCGAGAAGGATCCCGACGACGCTCTCGTTCTGCACGGTGACGAGCCACGCCGCCCCGACGAGAAGCGCTATTCCCATCCCGACGCCCGGAAGTGCAGTCGTGAGTTTCGGCTGGCCGTCCCACGCAACGGTTTCACTCGCATCGAGCGTCACCCAGTCACCAGTCATAACTCCTCAGACGTGCTGGCTTCTTTCTGGTCAGGTGCTTCCACAGCGACCCTGATAGCTCGTAGTTCGGTCAGGATTTCATCCAGGACAGCAGCTTTGTCGTCGGGACGGTCGGGACCATCATCTTTCGTCTGTGTATTGATGAGCTCCTGCACTCGCTTCGGATCCGAAATCGAGTCGAATGTGAGTTCGACGCCAGACCCTCCGGCGGTCGATACCTCGACAGTCCCGTAACCGAACTGCTGACCGAAGAACCCCTGTGAGTAGGTCGTATTCTGGACCTTTCCGAGGTCAACGCGCTGCACATTCCGTGAAATGATACCGCTTTTCCGGTAGAGCGCCCGATTGGTGACGACGTACTCGGTATTCTCCCGATGAAGATACGCGCCGACGATGATGGGAATCCCAACAAGTATGATTGCGAGCGGAACGCCCACGACGAGCGCTGGAACGAGACTACTCTTATGCGGCGTATCAGCCCATACGACTTCCTCGTCGCCGTCAAGTGAAATCCAGTCGAATTGGACCTTGGTCGATTGATTCGGTGCCATAGTGACTGAAGACGCGATGTCGGAATGAATATTTTCCTTGCTACGAGTATGCGTCGTCGTGGTTCTGACGACACCAGCAGCAGTGATACCACACAGATGCCAACTGTGGGTTTCAACAGCGCAAAATAGTCCGGCAGGGTGCTCAGCGACCGGTGTTCTCGACACAGGGGAGACGACCGAAGAGTACACGCACGCTTCAGATCGACCGATCAACGCGTCTCCGACAGAGTATGCGCTTTACGAACCTGATGACGATGCGGTGTTCGGTACCCCGTCACGGACCGCGCTGCAAGCGATCGTGCCTGAAGGCCGTCACACGAGGGAGTGTGGCTTGCGACTCCGACGCCAGCGCGGGTGGGCACTGCATCGATTCTGTGGGATTCCGGGTGGAATATCGACGGGAGTGCCTCGGCTTCATCTTCCGCCTGTTCAGTCCTCGGTTCCGACCTGACCGGACGGAACACTCGACCCTCACGGAAAGGCGGGGTATTCGTCTTGAACTTCTATAATGCGCCCGCGAGTGGGCGTACTCAGTCCGGGCAATCACTCAGTGGGACGGATGGTCCTCAAACAAGCCGGGCATCACCACCGCGACCGGGAGGATGAGTACCGCGATACCCAACAGCAATAGCGGTCCGAACTGTGGATCAGTTCCGATAACCGACGCGACCGCTGTTGCGATTGGGCGTGTTTCTTTCTCGAGGCCCTGGCCAGCGATCCCAGTCGATGCGATCGCGATACCGGCCGTGATGAGGGCTGGCGGGCCACCTGCTTTCAGCGCACGGATGGGGCGATTCGAGGGGCCTTGCTTAGACATCTTCGATGACCTCTTGGTGTATTGGCAGACTCATTGTACAAATCAATTGATGAAATCTCGGGCGAGCGGGTACTCCCACGGCGTCCCGAAAATCGCTTTGATCGTTGCAACGAGCGTGAAGAGAGTTGTCAGAAGCCAAGCCAGCCCGGCAACGAACAGTAATACCATCCCCAGCAGGCCGACGATGTTGGCGACTGGGTCAGGGAGCGGTGACCACGAGACCATTTCGCCGCCAACTGTCATCGTATCGGTACCCAAGAGGAACGTCAGGAACGCACCGAAACTGAGAAGCAACACCGAGACGTGCCAGTTCAACGCATTTCGCGCGTTCGCTTTGGTGAACGGGTGATCAGAGACGAGGTAGACGAGTCCAGCTCCGATAACTCCTGTAAAGAGGGCTAATAGGTGGACAGCGATACCACCGATGGAACGTTTAGTTAGCAGGTCGGGACCACGATCGGACGTCATTGTATCTGTATCCATATGTGATGTGTGGATGGGGAGGGTAGCTTCAGCTCGATTCACGTCGTCGGCAGGAGATGTAACGGGCCAAACCGACTGCGGACCCGATGGACGATTCGCTCGGTGACCAGCAGAATGCCGCTGAACACGAGGACGTTGAACGCCGTCGCCCACAGTGCGATATCGCTCTCGAGACCAGGGTCGAAGCCCAGGATGGTCAACAGGCTTCCAGCAGCCAACAGTGCGAGTGACAACTGAAAGCCGGCGAGAACGAGTGTTCGCACCCCGACTGTATCCTGCAGTGTCAGGAAGCCACGGGTGGTGAGCCGATCGAGCGGGGACTCGGCCATAAGCGCACGTTTGCCTTCCGGCGAGAGTGGCCACTCCGAGTCGGGATACTTGATGTAGTAGAGGGTGACCGAATCAGGATACGCCTCGGTCGCAACCACATCGAGCTCTTGGAGTTCATTCAGTCGGTTCCGAACTGTGGCTTTACTCACATCGGGTTTCACGCGCGAGGCGAGTTGCCGGCTCGAAAAGAATGGTCGGTCGGCTTCGAGCATCGTCTCGACAACGTGTTCTTGTGTGAGCGTGTTATCGAGATTACTGTCGATACGCCTGTCAATCCAGTTCGGGGAGGGGACCACAGCGAACTGACGTATGACAGGGGGATAGAAAAAATTCGGTCCGGATTTCGCGGCCGCAAAACGGTGTTTGTAGCCCTCGAAACGGCTAAATCAGGGCTTAAGTGAGAGTTACTACCCGAACCCGGGGTCACGTTGCTCCGTATCTCACTACCGAGGTTCTGACGACCACCTTGAGGACGAGTTTGCAGTCATCTTGCTCGAAGCAGATGGCGACGTCGTCGACGAGATTGTGCTCGACCCTTCGGAGCTCCCCGCTGAGGCTGCCCATCCGGATGCCATCCTCGAAGTGACGCCCACGGATGGGAGAAGTAACGTCCGATCATCGATATTCTGAACTAGTCCTTGTTTGCGTCATTCCGACCGCTCTTCGGTTTCTTCATCCGCAAGTTCGACAACTGCTTGCCGGCGCAGGGCCCGCTCAAGGAACTCTTGGGGTAACGATGCGATATCACCGGTCTGCACCCGCCAGAAGTTCGCGTATAATCCGTCAGTTTCGAGTAGTGCTTCGTGCGTACCGTCTTCGACTACCCGACCGTCGTCGAGGACGAGAATTCTGTCGGCCGTCCTGACGGTCGAAAGCCGGTGGGCGATCACGAAGGTGGTCCGGTTGGCGGCGAACTCAGCGAGTCGATCTTGGATGATCGCTTCCGTTTCGGTGTCTACGGCCGACGTCGCCTCGTCCAGTACCAGAATTGCGGGGTCTTTGAGCATCGTCCGTGCAAGCGCCAATCGTTGTCGCTGTCCGCCCGAGAGTTTCACTCCTCGTTCGCCCACGAGCGTGTCATACTCGCTGGGAAGGTTTTCGATGAACTCGTGGGCCTGGGCCCGGCGAGCGGCCTCTTCGATGTCATCCTTGGTCGCGTCGAAGGTTCCGTATCGGATATTCTCCGCAACCGTCCCATAGAAGAGAAACGGTTCCTGACTCACGTATCCGATCGATTTCCGGAGGCTCTGTAACGTCACCTCGCGGACGTCTTGCCCGTCGATTCGGACGGCGCCGTCGTCAACGTCGTACAGCCGCGGAAGCAGTTTCAGCAGCGTCGACTTCCCTGCCCCAGTTGGCCCGACTACCCCGACGGTCGTCCCGCCTTCGACGGCGAAGTCGATCTCGCTCAGGACTGTCTCCCTGGAGTAGGCGAACCGGACGTCGTCGTAGGTTACGGCGCCGTTGGTAACTTCGAGCGCGCTGGCGTCAGGTCGATCACTGACTGCCGGATCCCGCGAGAGGACCCCCTGCACTCGACTGCCGGCGGCCTTCGCGCGCTCGTAGTCGTCGACGACATCGCCCAGTCTGAGAATCGGCCAGAGAAACTGCTGGGCGTAGATGACGAACGTGACGAACTCACCGGGAGTAAGCGTGCCCGTCAGACCGATCACTGGCTGGTCGAGCACCCACAACCCGCCGACGAGGAACGTAATCGCAAAGCCGGCTCCGGCGATGATGTTCAACCCCGGAAAGTAGGTGATCCGGACTTTGATTGCCGAGAGATTGGCGGACAGGTACTCGTCGGAGGCCGCGGCCACACGCTCTGTCTCGAACTGTTCGGCTCCCTCGCTTTTGATCACCTCGATGCCGCTGACGTTGTTTTCCAGCCGGGAGTTCAGGTCCCCGATCTCCTCGCGGATCGAGAGATACCGCGGCGCGATCACTCGTGTAAAAATCAGCGTGAACGCCGCGAGCAGCGGGATCGGCAGCAGGGTGACCGCGGTCAGCGGGAGGTTCAGGCCGACAAGGATAATCCCGATGCCGGCGATGGTCGTGAGAATCCACAGGGTGGCGCTTAGACCGTCCTCTAGAAACGTCTCGAGAGCGTTGACGTCGTTGTTGAGGACACTCATCAAATCGCCCGTCCGATGTCTGGTGAAATAGGCGAGTTCGAGGCTCTGGAGGCGCTCGTAGGCGTCGACTCGAAGGTTGCGCTGGATGCGCTGGGCGAAGACGCTCCAACCCCAGTCCTCGACCCAAGAAGCGACTGCGCCGGCGGCGGTCGCTCCCAACAAAATCGCGATCGAGAAGTACAATTGTCCCACGCCGGTGCCCGGAATGAGCACCTGCGGTACCAAGGGGAGCGTGTAGGGTCGCTCCGTGAGGAAGATTGCGTCGACAGCCAGGCCGATGATGAACGCGGGAATCAGTCCGAACAGCCGTCCGAGGATCGTGGCGACGGCACCGAGAGCGGCGTACCGTCGGGCGACGCCGTATTCGGTGTACAACCGCCAGACCGGGTTCTCCGACCTTGATGTAGATGTCCCCGGGCGACCCTTGTCGGATGGCCCGCGTTCTGAACTCATACAACTTTGATTGACGTGCGTGCGACAAGAGGTCACGGGTGCCAGTTACGTACATACAGCGTGGTTTCCGTTGAGGCAGGATTACTCGAAATACGTCAATGTGCATCGGATGGAGATCCGTATCGTTGTCTCGACTTGCTTCGACATCGTGGTTGACCCCGGTGAGTCCCGAGGTGAAACACTCATTTGCTGAGGACTGTTTAGTGTGTAGACATTCCGGAGATGATATTGAGACAGTACACACCGGCGATGATGAGAAAAACCCCGACAACGCCGGCAATATCGATTTGCTCGTCGAATGCGACAATTCCGATCGTTGCAACGCCAACGATTCCGAGGGCGGCCCACGTTCCGTACACGACCCCGACTGGTAACTCCTCTAGTGTCAGAGAGAGCAAGTAGAACGCGGCCCCGTACCCAAGAAGGACGACGAGGCTTGGAAGCGGCTGTGAGAACCCGTCGGACAATTTGAGAGACGTCGTTCCAACGATCTCGGAGAGGATCGCCAATCCGAGCAAGACGTATGGATTCATACCGACGTGACACTCAAAGTAGCGTGTTAGACATTTCGACTGCACTGAGGCATCTGTGTCAGTTGCTTCTAGCCGAATGTCACTGAACCAGCCGTGGAATCTCGCTTGCGAATGGAACAATCGAAGCGCTCAGTCACTCCCGTAGTCAGTGTACTGTAGGAGGAAACCAGGCACCACGACACCGACCCCGAATACGATCCCATAGACGATCTCTAACGGTAGGTCGGTGAACTCAAGGAGGCCAAACAGGAGTCCCATTGCGAGCAGAACGAAGATGCCAATGAGTTTGTTCTCCGCTGTCATCAACCCCTCCCGTCTGTAGAGGATATACAGTGATAGTCCCACTAAGACGACGATAGCGACGAGAACGCCGCTGAAAAGGTCTATCGACTCCGTAGCGAGACTGTAGAACAACCCGAGCCCAACTGCCACGTACGCAACCGCGAGAGCTACGACACCTCCTCGTCCGCCGAAATATTGGTCGTCGTCTACACTCTCGGAAGGTACCATAGTTCAAAATCACAGTAGGCTTCCAAATAAGTGCGTGCAAACTCCGAATCATTGAGTTACCCCGAACTATCCGGTCGATTTGTTCTCTGTATGCACTGGGCGATTCCTGTTTGGTGTGGGAAGTCTTCGATAACATCCTCTTCGTCACCCGAAAACCTGTTGGACGATAGAAATTTCAGCCGGTATTGTCGTGGAATTGGACGACGAGCCGTTCTGTGGCCAGAGCGTACACAGTCATTTCTCGGCCCTTTTCGGAGTACCACGTTTCGGTCGGCGTGATGATTTCCGCGTCGCAGAGTCGATCCAGGTGGTATGAGACGTTCTGGACAGATTGGTCGACCGACTTTGCAATCTCCGATGTCGTTTTCGGTTCCGATTTGAGCGTGCCCAAAATGGCTTGTGCTGTCTCGGAGGAGAGGACCTGTAGTACGTCGGTTGATTTGTTTCGATCAACGACGATGTTCGTTTGTTTGCGAGGAGCGTGATTGACTGGGGGCTGGTGTGGAAGGGCGCTTGCCATAGGTTTGCTGATCTCCGGATACCTCTGTTCAGTTTGTTCGGTACACTCCGAACAAGCGAATCAAACAATTTAATACTTACGAAATCCACAAGGAAAGTATGACTCAACAGACTTCCCATCACATAGAGTGGACAAACGAGTATCTATGAGTAAGGGCGATCGTGCCGTTGCACGCGAGCGCATTATCGAGTCGATGGAGCAATCGGCAGAAGTCTACGGCCTCAGTCGGAGTGCAGGCCGGATCTATGGCGTGTTATACTTCTCTGAAAACCCGCTTTCAATCCCGGATCTCGTCGAAGAAACCGGCTACGCGAAATCGACGATCAGCAACGTCACCCGGACGTTAACACGAATTGGGCTCATCCACCGTCGTTCTTCGGAAGGCGGTGGGCGACGTGTTCACTATTCGGCTGAGCGCGAGATCTGGTTCATTCTGCAGGACGTGTTCCAACAGTACATCAAACGGGAGATTCAAACGACGCTCCGGACGATTCAACGTGCGCAAGCACAACTACCCGACGATAGCGAAACCGAGGTTGAACGCATCGAAGAACTACGAGAAACCTATGAAGATTTTCAAGAGATCGTCACCCTCGCATCAAACTTCACTGCTGCAGAACTCCGCGAGGCCCTCGAATCCTACGACCGATAGTCACCAGTACACGGTGTACACACAGGTATCATCCCCCTCACGACGACAGGTGTTTCCAGTTTCCTCAATAAAGACGAACGCGTCGACAGACGCGTACTGTCTGGCAACACCGCGAATGAGTCCTCGATCAAAGGGGCAAGGATACGGATTATAACACGTTATTTCGCCGGTTTGGTCGTCGATCTGTTCGAACTCGTAGTACCCGATTTCACCACCGCGATGATTCTGTTGATAGGCTTCATCGATCGACTGCAGCCCCTGAGCAACAGTATCGAAATCGTTCGGCCACTCGGCGACTTCCGGAAGTTGTTCGCCAAGCCGATCAAGGACGTGCGGCTGTAGTTCCTCAGCGATCGTCTCGAAGGCATTCAACCACGTTTGTTGGGGATACCACTCCTCGGGATCCGGATCAGTGATCCCTTCCGCAGCTAGTGCCTGTAGCGCCCGTTCCTGATACTTCTCAGAGAAGCGTCCCATAGCCGTTTCGACAATCGTCAGTACCGTTTGACCGTTCACCTCTACGCCCTGGTCAAATGCTTCATAGGTGGCCATTGTGCATACCTCCGATTGGATCAGGAAAGTAACTTCGATGTAGGCCTTCCAACAAAAAACGGGATACGCCAGTAACGTTCCCTGCGGAAACAGTAGCTTCACGCGCCGATATCAGAGACAGCACGCTCGCCTCGGCAGTCTGTAATGTATCGGGGTACGGGTTGGAATGACGCTTTCAGCGCGTTTCGAGGTGATAGTAGACACGGCCCCAGAGCGCTGCATCGATCCCGTACCAGTAGAAGTAGACCATCGGCCAGATGATGATCCATCCAATGATCGTGAACAGGGAGGCACCGAGTACTAGCGTTGCGACAATGACGCCAATCCCGTTGATAACGAGGACGTACAGTAGAAACCCGTAGAGATACGTGGCTGTCGGAAGCTGTTCAGAAACGATCGACGGGCTGTAGGCTGTTCTCCAGTCGCCGGTGACTGCATAGTTCATATAGATACTGGGGTACACGTAGAAGCCAGCGATAGCAACGAACAATGCAAGCGGATCAGAGACTTCTGCTGTGAGAGCCACGGCCAGTGCGTAGATAATCGCGGCCGGTAGCAAGACAAAAACGAGCTTCACACCGTCGACAAGCAAAACTTTCCAGTCAGCAAACGATGGCGGCGTCGCATCGCCGCGTCCCGCTGCCCGAGTCAGACGGAGGAAATATCCTGCGGCGATAAAAAATGGGACGAGCAACCAGAAGAACAAGAACACGACACCCCCCCAGAGTACTGTTTCCCATCCATCACGACTCGGATAGAGCAACGAAAACCGCAACAACCCTTCCTCGTCAGGTGGTGGGGCCTCATCAGTAGCTGCCTGTGCAGAACTCATACGCAACGAATCGAGGTCAGGGATGAAAACAGTCTTTGAGAGTCAAACCTGGATTGAACCCTATTCGACCACACAATCGGCCTCGATGGGAGCCGTTCCTCGAGATCAGATATATTAAAAAATATGATCGTGTATCCGATGAGCTATTCATATGCCCTCCGTATTCGACAGTCCAGTCATCCGCTATGGCATAAGCCTCGTTAATGCCGCGGTCATCGCCATTATCGCGTTCGTCCTACTCGAAGGCACAATCCGCTGGGTCGCACTCGGGATTGCTGCTCTTGAAATAATTGTCACGCCACAGATACTGAAACACGCAGAGTAACGCTCCTGTGAGTGTGCCGTTCACAGAAAAGTCAAGGCGGATGCCCCGAGGCTTGACCTCGGGGAGGAAGCCGACAACCAATCACACAAACCACGCTACGATGGCAGTCTGACTCCTGATTATTAAATAACTACGCTTCTATATGTGAAACACAGTGGAATACCGTCGCACCGCCGTCATCAAGCTTGACACTCCCGAAGGGGGCGACTCGCTCCCCCGTGAGACTGTCGAGCAGTTCAAACACTGCGCCAACACCGCAAGTGAGTGGTGCTGGCACGGGCGTCGCCAGATTCCTGCGGAATCTGGCTGCCAACCAGAAAACGCGCCGCGTTTCTGGTGACGACGACGGATACCACGTTACATCCAAAGCCAAAGCCGAACGCGCTCTGTACGACCAACTCCGCGACGAAACTGACCTCACCGCTAATCTCGTCCAGAAAGGGATTCGACGGGCCGTCGAAGCAGTCAAGAGCGGTGTCGAGCGTCTCAAGCGTGGAGAGAACACGTCACGACCAGACTTCTCCGCAGACAGCGCGGTGTACAACAAACGTAGTGCAACGTTCCACCGCGACCACGTATCACCCTCCACCGTAGAAGGCAAAATCGAGTGCGACTACGTCCTCCCCGACGACTCAGAGAAACCACCGACAAAGTACATCTCCGACGAGGATTTCGAGTTTCGGATGGCGCACTTGCAGTACCGTGACGATGACTGGTACTTGCACGCTTCTATGCGAAAGGTCGAAGCAGACGAGGAATCGTCTGAATCCAATTCCAAGCACAGAACAGTCTTTGGCGTGGATTTGGGCGTCAACAACATCGCCGTCGCTTCAACCGGGCGATTCTGGTCGGCGGATGAGTTCAACCACTGGCGCAAAGAGTACGAGAAACGTCGTGGGTCGCTCCAACAGTGTGGCTCGCGTCACGCTCACGAGAACATCGAGAGTGTCGGTCGCAAAGAGACTGGGCGTTTCGAGATGTACCTGCACTCGGTGGCGAACGAGCTTATTCAGGAGGCTGTCGAACACGACTGCTCGCACATTGTGTTCGAGGACCTGACTCACATTCGGAAGAACATTCCCGAGGCGACGTGGTAACACGTCTGGGCGTTTCGGCGCCTCTACGAGTACGTCGAATACAAGGCCGAAGAGCACGGTATCGAAGCCGTACAGGTTGACCCGCGAAACACGTCGAAGCGTTGCTCGACGTGCGGGTTTACCCACGACGACAATCGCCATCAAGAATCGTTCGAGTGCCAAAAGTGCGGGTACGAGAATCACGCAGATTACAACGCCGCAAAGAACATCGGTTTGCAGTATCTCCGCTGTCGGCAAAACGCAAACGACGGAGGCGCACCCGTAGATGTGCGCTTGAATCGAGGGACTTGAACGTGAACGGCGAATATTCGCCTACCGTCGTTAACGGGTAGAACGGGAGTCCACGCGAAAGCCTCGGGGCTTGACCCCGAGGCAATTTACTTGCTGAAGAAGTCGAGTGACTCGCTGTCTGAGGTTTGAATACCTGCAAGACCAGTTTGGGCAATGAGTTGCAGTGCAGTATCACTCTCTCTGAGCGGTATCCGTGGCGTCGTCGCTCTCGGAACGCCGAACCCGAACGATATGCCGTTTTGGGCGGTCGAATCGGCGGTATGCTGAATATACCAAGTTTCCGTAGATAGGGGCCAGAAGGAAATACAAGACGTGCTCAATCCAACCCCCTCGAAATCCACGCTTGAGCACGGTTCGATCGGCTGTTTCGTCCTCGACTTCCCAACCGATTGCTTCGTAGTCTTCGACAGCGCGCTGACGGTCCTCTTCGGTATCGACGATCTCGCGCATATTGCTCCGCACTCCCGGGAGCTCAATGGTCTTTGGGTTACTTCCAGTCGCGACCAAGCGAACCCACAGATGAACAATCAATTCCAGTTCATCCGCCTGTGGTGAGTAGTTGGTCAACGGACATACAATTTCTTTGTTCAGGAACAATTATTTTCGTGAGTCGGCTACGGAAGGCTATGGACCGGGAGAAGGGTACAGACGTGTGTGTTGCTATTGGGATGCTACCTTTCGCAGCCTGGCTGGCACTCACAAGTCGTTCAATCTCCGCAGTTGGCTGTCTCCTGTTTAGTTTGACTGCTGTCTTGCGACTTCGCTCATCACGAGTGCGGATGTGGACTGACGAGAACGAGTGGCAATTTCTGGCGATTATGCTCCCGGTACTCCTGCTTACCGTGCTAGGTGCGTGGCCGACCACATAATCAATATCGTGCCGATATCAAGTAATCTATTCACTGGTATCTAGGGGAAAACGGAGGTTTGGGACGGCTTTCAGATGTTTTTCACCGACGAGAGCTGTCTTGCTGTCGTGAGGAGTTGGGTGTGCCGCTCCGAAACGTGTCCATCACGGTGCGGATGATGTTTGCTTCTGCTTTTTGGAGGTGGTCGCTGGCTGTTGGCGGTGCGCAGTTGAGTTCGGCGGCGATATCGTTGTGAGTTGCTTTACGAGGCTGGGTATAGTAACCGAGATCGAGTGCAGCTGTGACTGCTTCACGTTGCCTGTCACTTAGCCTCGCCACGGGGTCGTCGTCGTGACTTTCGATACGTCCGATTTCGTCGATTTGAACGTCGACGCTATCCGGAGCGGCTTCGAGAGCACGTTGGAGTGCTGCCGCGTTACCGACAACGCGGGCTGACATCGTCCCGTTACGGTAGATGATTGGTTTGCGGACGATGATACCCGCTTGTGAAGTTGCTCGGTGGATGGCAGCGAACAGTGGCGTTTCTTGCGGGCGCATCACGACCATCACGTATGTCTGTCCTTGGGTGGTATCGGACAGGTCTACCGAATCAATCCCGGCCGTGTTGGCTGCCCGTTCGGCAAAAGCTGTCGGGTCACCATCGACAGTATACAGGAGCGTTGACTGTTCGCCGGCAGTCAGACTCCAGTCAATCAGTCGGGCCTCTGTGATGACCGGTGAAGCGGCTAGAAGCGTGAAAAACTCCGGTGATCGGTCATCGTCGACCTGGACGGTAACCTGCAGGTGTTTCATTGACGGCCTCTCGAATATGGGCAGGGATAAATCCCCGATACATACCTCGCAGAATCTCTATTCTACAACCGAGCGTACTACAGAGCAGAGATGGAAGCTGTGATGGACTCTCGTGATGGCAGACGGTCCACTGATGAAAAGAAGCGACGAACTCTTCTGACTGGTCGGCCGCTCGTGGATGGAACGCCGGTTGACGGGCCAACACTTGAACTAGATCCCGAGAGCCCTGCTAGTGACCTGTTGCGACAGTCGCCTCGCCCGCTTGTTTCCGATCCGGTCAGCCGAACGTGGGCAACACTGCTAGAGCGGCCAGATCCAGACGGGGCTGATCGCCCAGTTCTTGTTCAATGGGTATCACCGGAATCTCCTGCGCCACCTGTTCACTACCATCCGACGACAGAGACGTTCAGCGCGCTTGAAGGGCAACTCACCGTTGTCTGCGACGGAGAGCCGATTCACCTCAGTCCCGGAGAATCGCTGACCGTTAATTCAGGGCAAGAACACACGTTTCGAAACGAGACGGATGACACCGTTGCATTCAGGGCTGAGCTTCCATCGATTCGCACGGCAAAAGGCCTCTACACCGGCTGGGGTCTGGCTCACGAGCGCGGCAGAGATGGTAATGGTGAGTATCCCGGGCCGGGGTTAGGACAAGCGCTCGTGATCGCGGCTGATCTCTACGATGAGACGACGATGACGATGGCTCCTGTACTGGCGCAACAGTTCCTGTGGGCGACCGTCGGTCGAGTTGCTCGGCTATCGGGAGTGAGCGGTATTGATGAGGCGTATCTTGATGAGTCGTTCTGGAATCAACACGTTGAACAGCCAGAGTGGGGGCAATCTGAGGATGCTGGGTACTGACACGCATCTGCCGGCGTTCGAGGGTGAGTTGTCAGTCCCCATCGTCACATATCTTGTCGTGCTTTTTGTCCTGTCTCTATTCTTGGTCGACCCCGACGAACATCTCTGGGAGGTGATCTATCCCCAACCCACCGACGACTAACCACCTTCATAACAAACTTTCGAGGAAGCGTTTCTATCTGTTTGTAGGCTCGTTATCTCGGCTGATTCGGCTGTGGAGTCGTAGAATACATACCGCGAGATGAGTTCTATGGCTCCCTAAGGCAGACAATTCCAACTCTTGTGGAACGAAACGCTGCTCATACGGAAATGTCTGCGCTGACTTCCATAACATGGATAATGAGAGAACAGTAACCGGAACAGGGCTCTGAGCGGCCCACGAGATATGAGCGATTTTGAGAAAATCTCTATCAGCGGGATGCCGTCATTGGGTCACATCACCGTTATTGTTATCCGGTGTGGTTTGTAAAGTGAATGACTAACTCTTCCACAGCGAGCGCGTAAACAGTCATTTCGGTTCCTTTTGTGGAGTACCACGTGTCTACAGCCTCAACGACGCCGGCTTCGCAGAGGTGTTCAAGGTGGTACTTCGCGTTTTGGATAGATGTGTCGGCACCCTCTGCGAGGTCTGAGGTTGTCGCTGGCTCGTCGTCAAGCGCCGCTAGTATCTGCTGTGCTGTGTCCGAGGAAACTGTTCGGAGCACGTCAGTCGGGGGGCCGTCGTCAATGACGACGCGAGTTCGTTCACGCGGCGTGTGGTCGACAGGGGTGTGGTGGGGGAATACAGTTGGCATAGATTCTGGTTGAGACGGGTTATCGGCTGTTGTACGTGGTGATGCGGTCGCTGAGTTCGAGTGGTCCATCACGCCAACGAACATACGCGAGTAGCAAGAGGCCGCCGAGGAGGGCGAACCCGACGAAGACGAGCCCTTCTTCTCCGACCCACCGCGATGGGCCGACGATGTCGACAGCGAGGAGTTCCGGGGTCTGCTGTGAATGTCCGAGTCCGAATATCGCGCTTTGTGTGAAATTATAGAACACGTGAAAGCCGATACTGAGAGCGAGTTCCCCGGTCAGAACGTATACGCCACTCAGTATGAGTCCAGCTATCAGGTAGTACCCGTACTGGCTCAGGTGCGTTACTTTCGCGCCGTGAAGAAACGCGAACACGAGTGTACTGACCGTGACTGCGAGTCCAATAGCCATCCACCGGGGGACGAATCCGGTCGCTCCCTCGGCAAGGTTCGTCAGCATCGCACCGCGGATGATGAATTCTTCCCACGTAGCGGCGAAGGCGATATACGCGAACACGACTCCAAGCGCTGGTAGGAACGGCAGGTCGCCGGATCCTTGCATAACGCCACCGAACGTGGCCCAACCAGTACCGAGAGACACAACAAGTGCACCAGCGTTGATTACTGTGGCGACGAGCCCACCGACAGCAACCGAGTGCCACCATTCTCGATCGAGCGATAGACCGAACCCGCTCACGGGCCGTCGGTCAATGACTCGTGCACTGAGAAGGACTGCGCCGAGGAGAATGACGGCAATCCCCGTTAGTTCTAGGAGTTCTCGTATTGGATGGTCGAATCTGGCCCGTATTTCGGTCTGGAGGATTGCGAGGACGAGAAACGTTAGCACTGTCGGTAATAGCGCGCGTAGCGGTGCACGGAGTCGGCACTGCTCAGAGTTCCAGACCGGCCAGAGGAGTTGCAGAATCCTCTGACGGAGAGTGGTCGGTAGAATACGGTCAATCCTCGATTGTAACGACATACACGGTTCAAGAGGACGGGTACAAGTAGCATCCCAGGCACGGCTTCCGCTTCAGAAGCCGTGGCGGGTTTTTTAATTGATACCCAGGCTTGGCATACATATGGTTGAGGACGAGGATGCCGTCTTAGCGTTACTCGACGACGAGTACGCCCGAGCGATCCTCGCTCACCTCACAAGTGAACCGATGTCAGTCGATGAACTCTGTACGGCCTGTGAGATGTCCGATGCGACGGCGTATCGCCGTCTCAACCGGTTGCTGGAGGTTGACCTCGTGACCGAGAAGCAAGAAATTGACCCCGATGGTCACCATTACAAGCGGTATGCGGCGACTGTTGAGGCTGTTACCGTTGCGTTCGCTGATGGGGCCTACGAGGTAGATGTAACACGGTCGACAACCGACCCTGCCGACAGGTTCACAGAGCTGTTTGAGGGGTTGTCCTGAGATGCGTCTCTTACAGTTGGAAGCGACTGGGACTGACCCGTTCATAGCACTCGGCGTGCTCGTCCTCTCTGTGGTCTCAGTAGTGCTTTCGCTGATTATCGCCGTGGTTCTGGTTCGCGGCTACCGTCAAGGACCCGCTCACCGCGGGACGCTTTGGCTCGCCGTCGGCCTCATCTTCTTGATAACGGTACCCGAGTTGCTTCGTGTCGGGTTGCCGACGGCGACCGGTATTGGGGTCGTCGGTCGTTCAGTGCTTGTCAGTGTCTGTGAGCTGTTCGGCCTTGGGACGATCCTGTGGACCGTGTACGGAGGTGGGGCTCGGTGATAATAGACAGTCTGCTGGTGATAGAACTACTTGGTGTGGGTTTGGTAGCACGCGGCTTGACTGCTATCGTCGGACTGTTTGTCGCTGCGCTGGCGTATCGGGGGTACCAACGGAATGGTTCCGAAAAGATGCGGGCGCTTGCTATCGGTATCGGTCTGTTGACAGCCGGCGTTTTCGTGGCGGTTCTACTCGCGGACATCACTGGTGCGGGGAACGGCGTTGTCTTACTCGGCCGAGGTCTCGTGACGGTGATTGGGCTGTGCGTCGTGCTGTACGCTATCATTATGGCGTAACTACATCTAATACCGGACGCGTTCACCACTGGTTTCGGATGAGCTGAACGTCGACTACGGCCAGTCAGGGTCGATACCGACCAGATCGGCGCTGATCGTCCAGAGCCGCTGCCGGTTCTCTGGATCGGTCGCTTCCGTCGACGGAGAGGTGATTCCTTCTCCGGTGACGTACGTGCCGGTTCCATCACCGAATTCCGGGGCCGTGACGAGGTGGCAAAGTCGCCGTGCGCCTTCCTGTTGGGTAGTGCCGATACCGGGGATGATGGCTGCCGCTCGGACCATCGCTCGTGTCCAGATCGGGGCGTCGCGGAACAGGTTCGTCGACGGGACGAAACCGGGGTGGAAGCAGTTCGCCGTGACTTCGGTGTCTTCGAGTCGGTCGGCCAGTTCGAGTGTGAACGCGACCGTGGCGAGTTTCGAGCGGGCGTACGCTTGGAGCGAATCGTACTCGTTGGTGAACTGGATATCGTCGAAATCGAACGTGGCGCGACGGTGGATATCTGAGGCCGTAACGACGACCCTGGTTGGTTCTGAGGTTCTGAGTCGGTCCAGTAGTTCGTGTGTCAGGAGATACGGGGCAAGGTGATTAACGGCGAACGTGAGTTCGACGCCGTCCTCGGTTTCGGTGCGACGGTGAGCTGAGAGCCCAGCGTTGTGAACGAGGGCGTCAATCCGGTCATAGGTATCGAGGAGTTCCGTCGCAAGAGAACGAACGGTGGCCTGCGTTGCGAGGTCCGCCTGGTGAAATCGGATATCGCCGTCGAGCGGAGTCGTGTCAGCGACGAGTGTGTCTCCGCGCGTCTGGTCTCGGCCGATGACGGCAACGGTCGCACCCTGTGTAGCGAGTTCCGTTGCAGCGATGCGACCGATGCCGCTCGTCCCGCCGGTCAGCACCACGACGCGCTGTGTGTCCGCACTGGTTGTCACGTATCGTTGCAGGATTCGAACGGCAGATGCGTGTGAGTTTCGGTACTGAGTGCGATCGGATCAAGTTGTCGTGCCATCGCAAGCAGTGATTACTTCTGCCAGGGTTCGACACGTCAGATTATGACATATTCACAACAGTATGGGCTGTCCGCGATCGACCTCTCCGGACGCCAGTATTCCGTCGAGCAGACTGGACGGGATCAGAACTTTCGCCCCGCGTACGAAGCGAGGGACGTTGCGGGCGACACGATTTTTCGCACCACGTACCAGATGTACGAGGAAAAAGACGAGTTCCCATTCGTCGACGCCGACGGGACTGAAATCTGTCGCGTGAAGGCTATCGATACGTGGGATATCGCCGGCGACTATCTCCTCACGGACAGCCATACCGACGAAGAACTCGTTATCTTTGATAACGACCTCTCGCTGTTACAAGACACGTGGCGGATCCGCGACGCCGACGACCGGTCGCTGCTTGCCGAGATCAACTCCCGCGGCGCACTCGTCACCCTCGCGCGGAACCACGATTGCCGCGACGACGATCCCACCGCCGTCGGCAACTCGCGCTCGATGGATGGCCGGTGCTGGCGTCGCCGGCCTCTTGCTGTTCATCGTCGCAGTAATCGGTGTCGCCGTCACGGTGGCGTCGATGAATAGACCGACGCTGTTCAACCGGCCGCCCGCCTGGTTCGAGGTTGTGTTTGTCGTGCCGACGCTGGGAGCTCTCGCATCGGTCAGTGCAGTTGCCCGTGCAGGCCGTGCGTGGGTACAAGATGACTGGTCGCTCCCCACTCGTGCCCGACTGGATGAGATACGGGAAGGACTCGGTATGAACCTGGGCGAACATACAGAACGCTGTAACTCAAAGACCTACGTATGAACCAGCCATCCTCTGAGGACGAGAACGACGCCGACAGCGAGGAAAAAGAAATTAACGAAACGCTGGATCGAGTGATCAACTTCCTCGCAACGTATCTCCCGTAGTTGTCACGCGAGAAGCTGGTAGGTCTGTGCGCCAGCCTCGAGAACTACGATATCACCTCATACACGTCGAATTCAGCATAGTCGGAACGTTTACTGGGAAATCAAACTTCTTTATCCCGTCATTCGAATCTCTCTGATATGCCCTCCAAATCGCTGTCGCTTACGGTGAGGATGGTTGCTGCTATTAGTGGACTCGCGGTCGTTACGGTGGGGTTTCTCGTCGGGGTCTGGGCTGTTCTCTATGGCGTTCTCACGTTTTTTGACGTGAGCCCGGCATCACCCCTCGCAGCAGGGATTACCACGCTGACGATTGTGACCGTCGGATATCTCGAATACAGGCAGATCGACACGATTGAGCGAGTTGCTGACGCCCAACGTGTCGATAGGGAGGCCGAGCCAGCGTTGTACGAGGTCGTCACACGCATCGCATCACAAATCGGTATTCCAGTCCCGACCATCGCGCTCTCGGAACGTCAAACACCCGAAGCACTCGCCGTCGGATTTCGACCGGGGAACGTCCATTTGATTCTGTCTCGCGGGACGCTCAACGCTCTTGACGGAACTGTCGAACTAGAAGCCGTAGTCGCTCACGAACTCGCACACGTGAAAAACCGGGATGCGATGGTAATGACGATCGTCTCACTGCCAGTCATCCTCGCTTATGGTCTCGGATCCCGACTCGCAGACGTTGAAAATCCGGGGTGGGCCGCAATCGTCATCGTCCCGCTCGCATTCATATCGACGCTTGTCTGGGGACTCGGAAACGCAATCACTGCTCGCCTGTCCAGAGTGAGAGAACACGCCGCAGACCAAGCCGCAGCAGAGATTACCGGATCACCTGCGGCCCTCGCTAGTGCACTCAAACGGCTCGATCAAGATATCTCGGAGACGCCAAACCGAGATTTACGTGAGGCGTCCGGTATCTCGTCGTTGTCAATTCTTCCGCTTGAACCGGAAGAACTCGAAAAGGTGATGCTCGGTCCAGAGGGCAACACGGAACCGTCGTACTGGTGGCTTCGCAAACGACTCCACCGGTTCGAACGCTGGCTGTTCCGAACACACCCACCAACGGACGACCGCATCGAACAACTCGCTGCTTACGAACGCAGCCAAGAACGGCACTCAGCACCAAAGGTACGGTCTTGATGGGAAACGACCTGAAACGTTCGAACCGTTCGTGGAAACCTATGGGAGGTGCTCGGAAACAGAAGGGAATCCGCGTATGTCTTCAGCCGATCTGTCGTTCCAGGTGCTATGTGCGTTGCGGGGTCCACAGCCCATAGAGGATCGCTACGAGCCCCGCGAGTTCGCTGACTTGCCCGACGCTATTAACGATCGGGATCGGTACGTCGAGCCCGAATCCTAAGATCACGAGTGCAGCCCCTGGAACACCGAGAATGAGCGCGAATCCGAGAGCGATAAACAGCATCGGTCGGCTTTGGTTCCGCCGGTAGCCGAGATACGCGAGGTAGCTGATCGTCAAGCCGAGCGCGACGGAGATCAGTTCACTGTAGGTGCGAATACGGCTCAGCGTATCGAGATCGATCGACTGGAGGAGTAGTTCAAGCGTGGTCATCTGTTTTCGACGAAGCGAGTGAAGCGGTCGGCCATCCGTTCACGACGGGAGACGGTGATCTCGAAGTTCTCATCGGTGAGTTCCAGCGTGACGCTGTGGAGTTGCGCCTGGTACACTTTGTAGTTCTTCCCGTCCGTGACTGGTCGGATCTCTTCGGACACGAGGTCGTGCTGTTGGAGTCGTTCGAGGCGGCGGTAGATCGTCGGTTCCGACGCGTCGATCCGTGCGCTGAGTTCGGATGCCGAACAGGGATCGTTTTTCGTTTCGATGAGGATGTGCCGGGCACAGTCATCCGCGAGGAGGTCTGTGAGAGCCGCCGCGTCCGTTCCATCCGACACCACAACTGCCACATCTATGTCGTTCTCAATAACAGTTCGGTACCCGTATCGGTTGCGCCTGGCTTCAACCGCTGAAACCAGGCGACGGCGCTCTTTGATATGGCACGTGCAGGCTTCAGTACCGATGTCGAAGTCAAATATGCCCCGCGATGCGGACGATCCCTCCGAACAGGCTACTGGCTCTACTGGAGAGACAGATCATCAGAGACAGCTCAAACGGATACTACTCGCCCCGTTCTGGAATCGTACTGAACGCCGCCCCCGTGCACTGTGGCGGATCCTCGGCGCGTTCGTTCTCGTCGCTATCGGCTCACAGGTGCTCCCGTCTGTACTGTTCGGGAATAGCGATCTCCCGCCGTCGGTGCTGGGATTGGCTCAGAACGTCTTTATTGTTGGTACCGTGGTTTTCGTGATCGTGGTCTGGGCTCAGTACGTCGATCACCGCCGAGTCACCGAATACGGCCTGGAAGTCGGACCGGAATGGCTTCGTGATGCGAGTGTCGGTGTCGTCATCGCATTCGTCGCCTGGGGACTGGCACTTGCAGTGCATCTAACCAGGGGCTGGGCATACACCGCGGCTGTGCTGTCACCGGGCAACGCTGCGAACGCACTTCCCTTTGCGCTGGCTCTACTCGCGTTCGTCGTCCAGTTCTTGCTCGTCGGGATCTGGGAAGAGCTTCTGTTTCGCGGACTCGTGCTGAAAAACGCCGCCGAAGGATTCCATTCGCAGTGGGTTTCGGAACGCGGTGCGGTGCTGGCCGGACTCGGTGCGTCCTCGCTACTGTTTGGCGCCGTTCACGCTGACCAAGCGACCTCGCTACCCGCGCTTGGGTTCTGGGTGTTGATGGGGCTGGTTCTCGGCAGTACATACATCGTAACCGACTCGCTGGCACTTCCGATCGGACTACATTTCGCAACGAACCTCGCGTTCAACAACGTCTACGGATTGAGTAATGTCCGACCGGAGACTGCAGAGATCGCTGCCACGCTACTCCGCCCGGAATTCACCGGGCCCACACGATTCGTCGGCGTATCAGGCCTCGTTAACGTCGGTGTCGTCGTACTCATCGCCGCACTCTCGATCGGGTACGTAACGATCCAGTACGGCCCTATAAGGGTGAGAGTGGCGTCTGTGTATGCTATTGATTCCGAGTCAACATAGACTGCGTCTCGACCATTTTGGCACGTGATAGTGACTCACGGAAACCACGAACTCGATACCTACGGACAGCAAATTCGAAGGACTGGAGTCGCGTTCTTAGTCGTGCTCTTTTTCTTCGGTGTACTCGCCCAGATGCTGATCTTCTGAGCGGCACTCCCTACGATTCTCCGAGGAGTTCAGGTAGCTCTCGCTGTGGGCGAGCTTCGCCGCGAGCTCGGAGATCGTGTCGCCGCGGTCGACGTTGGCGAGGACCTCGAGTTCGATGCGCCGGAGCACGGTGTAACATAGTACGAAATTTATTTATAAAGAAGTTTTGAGTAGTGTTACAGACAGCAGACACAGGAGCCGTCCCCCATCGTTTTAACCAACAAATCTATGGATTAGCGGGTTATGTTGGTTAATACGGAGAGAGAGTCGATGTCCTACGAACCCCCGACCCCACCGGCAAACCTCCCGACGGAGATCGTTAACACACTCAACGAATCGGACCCGGAACGGCTCCAAGATATTGCTACGTACGCCGAAGCGCTAGCCGAGCACAAGGAACGTGAGGCCCGTCTCGAGGAATCAGCAGATCAGGAAGAAGTGGAGGATCGACCAGACGACCTCCCGGACGACGTCCCGTCGAAGGCCACAATCACGATCAAGGAGATCAATAACAACCGCTACTACTACTGGCAGTGGCGGGATGGAGAGAAAGTTCGATCACAGTATAAGGGGCCCGTGGAGTCGGACGGTAGAAACTGATTGCAACCACTTTGCTTCGGGTACGATCTTTGGTGGAGTAGTCGGAAGATGCCGAAGTTATGGGACGTTGACCTAATGGCTTACCCCCCGGGGATGTCCGCAATTTCACGACACGCGGTTTCATATCTCGCTGAGACGGTTATCTCGATAATCGCGTCTGTCATTCCCTCACCAGTGCCCCCCGGGTTGTCCGGAATTCGATCTCCTCTCAGAAGAACTCCTAGTCGGACCGAGAGTGGATCAATTGTCTGGCGGAATATTTTTCGAGTAATCGTTGATCAGTCTTAACCTACAATAAGTGTGAATCTGGAGTAACTGTTGGTTAAGGCGAGATCTCGTTATATCTCGGAAACGAGGAGTCAACGACGACGCTACTGACGATGGGTCAATTGGATCAGTAGATAGCACCCCCGCCCCCGGGGTCGTCCGCAATTCATCAACCCCAGGGGAAGGAGGAAGACACACTATTCCCGTAGTTGACGAGGAGTCGCTTGGGACAGACATCAGTTGTCGATATCAAGAACAACCAGCTCTGATGCTCTACTCTTCTGGTGTGACCTTTGTCTGATGTAGCCTGTTTAGCACGGCAACGATGAGAAGATATCCATCACAGACCCCCGCCCCCGGGGATGTCCGCAATTCCACGATATGAGGGTATACGAGTTCACACAGTATAGACGATACAGTACTTAAACAGCTGTGGATGTGAATCTTAAACGTCTATTTGAATGCTCTACACACTACTTACTACTATTAATAGAAAGATATATTATATACGTCACCGAGAACCACCGGCGATCGTGTCGAATTATTGGATTCTCTTGGAAACGGCCCAGTTGAACCGACTACCTCTCCCCCACTGTTTCGTTGGATAATTGCGGACAACCCCGGGGGCCCGGGTGAATGTTCTGTTCTAACGTGAAACGATGTCAAACGAGTGAACGACCCCACCCTACTCGCTCACCGCTGACGCGGTTCGCTCCTTGAGGGTGGGGCTTCCTGTTTCTACGACGCGCTTTGCAGATACAGGCGTATCCACAGGGAGCGCAGTCTCCACAGGCGTTGATTCGGAGTGAACCACTCCTACTTCTTCGAGACCGCGAGAAAGAATATTCCACGCCGCATTCGCGTCCCTATCCGCCTCGAACCCACACGACGGACACGAGTGTTCACGGACCCACAGCGGTTTGTCCGTCTTGACACCGCAGGACGCGCACTCCTTCGTCGTATCTTTCGGGTCAACTGCGACGAAGTGCGTTCCTTCGCGTTCGCACTTGTATTCGAGCATCCGAAGGAACGTTCCCCACGCCGCACCTGCTCGGTTCCGTGAGTTACCCGGCAGTTCGACCAGTCCTTTCGCGTCCAAATCCTCAACGGCCACCAAGTCGTACTCGGTGGCGTAGTAGTTCGAGAGTTTGTGCAAGAAGTCTCGCCGCTTCCGCTTCAACTCGGCGTGGCGTTCGGCCACGACCTTGCGCTGTTTCTCCCAATTGTTCGAGCCGTGTTCTTTCCGCGAGAGGTCGCGTTGTGCGCGTTCGAGTCGCTCACGTTCCTCGCTGAAGTCGGGACTTTCGATGGCGTACCCGTCAGTGTCGTGGGCGTACTTGAGAATCCCCACGTCGATACCAACGACTTGCTCTGGTTTCTCAGGTTTCTCCGGCGTTGCTTCGTCCACGTCGATACCGAACGTGGCATACCACTCGCCCGTGGGTTCTTGCTTGACCGTGACCTGTTTGATGGTCGCGTTCTCGGGAATGTCTCGGTGGAGGTGAATCGGAATCTCACCAATCTTACTCAACCACAGGACAGACCGACCACTCGTATTCTTGAGTTTGAAGCCGGACTGGTTGTAGGTGAGCGACCGATACTCCCGAGGCGGTTTCCACTTGAGGCTTCCCACGGCGTGCCCATTCTCCTTCTGCACTTTGAGCGTGGAGAGGTTGCCGTAGATGCGCTTGACGACCATCTGGAGGACTTTCGAGTGAACATTTTCGAGGTCGCCCCACCACGATTTGAGGTCGGGAAGTCTCCCCTGCACCTCGTAGCGAGCAGGAATGTCGTCTACCTCGTTGAGTTTGGAGAGGACGTGATTGTACAGTTGCCTACAAGTATCGACGTGGTGCAGAAGCGTCTCAGCGATGTCTTCTGGCGGGTTGAGTCGATACTTGTAGTTGTACTGCATATCTTACTCGTTTGAATCGGGTTCGGAGACGCGGACCACTTTCACGTCGGCTCCGCGCCAGCGTTTGGGAACGATGACGTGAGCACTATTCCCCGACGGTTTTGCGGTTCCGTCGAGGACTTCTTCGCCTTCGATTTCAAACCTATCCATCGTCTTTGTATAGACCATGGATATACATAATGGTAGCGGTGGGCCTGTGGGCCGGGTGGTGAACGTGTTTGAGAATTGGGCGGCGCTGTATCCCCTTCCTACTGCGCTACTCAGTCGCTTCGCTCTCTGCGTTGCTCCTTGAGGAAGGGGACTTAGCGCCTAATTCCAGTTAAATACCGCTTATAGGACACTAATTCCGGACGTCACGGGGGGTTATTCGGACAAACCGGACATTACGGACACGGGGGTTTTATGTAGGGTGAGGACAGGAAATATGCACAATGGACTCGTCCCCGTACTCCACCACCTCAGAAATCTTTGCGGTCGGCGGCGAGGACTACCTCAAAGAAGGCCACACGCCCACGACGCTTCCGGAACGGCGAGACGAGATCTTGAAGCTTCGCCGTTCGCTGAAGCCTGCCGCCCGTGGTGCCGGCGCCGAGAACACGTTCCTCTCGGGGAAGGCCGGACAAGGAAAGACGGCGGCCGCAAAAGCAGAGCTCGCCGAGCTGGAGGCATTCGCCGATGCTCAGGATCTCGATCTAACGACGGTGTTTTTCTCTTGTGAAGGGATCTCCTCGAGCTACACGCTCGCGTGTGGGCTCTGTGAGGTCCTCGGTGGCGAGAACCCCAATGGGCATCCGATGCAGAAGGTACTCGACCACCTCTGGGACGCGATGAACGACATCGGCGGGACCGTCATCATCGTCCTCGACGAAATCGACAATCTCGGCACGGACGACAAAATCCTCTATTCACTCCCCCGTGCACGCGACAAAGACTACGTCAATGACGACGTCTATCCATCGATAATCGGCATCAGCAACGACCTCAAGTGGCGTGACAACCTCGACCCTGCCGCGAAGGACAGCCTCTACGATGACTCGATCTTCTTTGCCCCCTATGACGCGAACGAACTCCGTGACATCCTCTCTCGACGTGCGAGCAAGGCGTTCCGAGATACGTCGCTCGTTTACGAGACTCCCGACGGCGAGGAGTTCGAGCTCAGCGTTGACCTCGACGACGACGATGGCTCGCTTGCCACGACCTTCGACGCCATCGACGTCGACAGAGCCGACTGCACACTCCTCCGTATCGATTCGGACGTCCTGTCTGACGACGTGATCCCGCTCTGTGCCGCATACGCGGCCCAAGACAAGGGGAGCGCCCGGCAGGCGATCAAGTACCTCCGAAAGGCCGCCGCCATCGCGGAGTCCGAGGGTGATGCACGTGTTGAAGAAGAGCACGTTCGGACTGCCCAGGGCGAGGCTGAAAGAGAACTCATCATCGAGGGGATGGAACAGCTCACGACACAGGGCCACCTCGCACTAGCTGCGGTGACGATTCTCGAACTCGGAGGTCACACCGGTATTCGGACTCGTGATGTCTATGAGGTCTACAAGTCACTGTCAGACCATATCGACGCCGATCAACTGGCACAACGTCGGATGCGCGACCACCTTATCGAACTCGATATGCTGAGCATCATCCGCGCGCGCAAATCCGCCTCCGGCTCCGTTGGTGGCGAGGCATACACGTTCGAACTCCGCGTCGAACCGTCGACGGCAATCGACGTACTCGAAGCAGTCTCTCGGTTCGACTCCGTCGACTTCGATGACCTCGCGAAGAACTGGCTGAACGAACAGCAGAAGCTGGGGTAACGGAGCTGTCTTTTTTCTCACCCCCCGGGTATGTCCAGAATTGACGACGGTTCTCTGCCTATCTCGCTCACGTAACGACGTTAATCAGGGTAATAAATTCCGATTAGGCGAAACACACAAGTCATTATCGTAATAATGATTATCTAGATAACGACCTTCTACGCCAAGAAGGCGGACAGCATCGTCGGATTAACCAACAGTCCGGGGGGTCATAGCTCAATTGTTGGTTACGACTCTCTAAACCCACGGTGATCTCGTCCTCACGTAATTCTGCTGACGGCCCCGCATATCCCCCGAGCCTACGATCTGATGTGATCGACGATTGTTCTCTGCGCGGTTACATCGTCGTTATTGTACTGTTTGAGTCGATCCCAGTCTGGTTCTTCGCCCTCGAGGAGATACCGTGTGTACTCGCTCCCGACCACGAATCCAGTGACGGTCGGGTCTTGATATTCAAAACCGAGTGCGCTTGCTACGACGTCCAATTTATGTCGATTGAAGAGCCCGAAGAGTTCCTGTTGTGCAGTTATCCCGAGGTCGTGTGCTCGCTCCAGATGGTCGATCCCCTCAGTGATGCCGTGTTCGTCGAATCTTCGACTTAGACACTGTTCGTCGAAGTAGTTCCCTCCGTAGTAGATGATTGGCTCGAAGCTATGATCATTAAGGTACTCAGACAGCCCTGAAGGAGTGCTGACTCGTCGTCCGGATCGAAGAATTGTCGGTACGCATCGTTCTGGTAACTGTAGGTGCCGACCAGCCAGATCCGCTATGGGCCGCATCGGCTCTCTCTGCAATCAACGCGTTCTTCGCAGGATATGTCGCGTACATCGTGGCCCCAATAACTGCGAACCAGATGACCAGTATTCCGATCACGGAAGTGAACGGCAATCCCGAGGTAAACTTGCTCACGGACAGGATAGTTCCTACCAAGAACGCAGTTGCGAGAGAACCACCGATTCCGAGGTAGACACGATTCATTCGATCGGCGAACTCACCACCCCCCCAGCGACGCGATACTACCGCTAGTCAACGAGAAAAACGCGAGATTGCTGACAGCCACTTTTGCACCAGTTTCAGTGGCAACGTATGACGTAGTGAAGGTTTGAACGGCCCGGTGTTGAAGCGGCATAAGTTACGTGATGAGGGTCAGGATAACGATTTCTTGAGTCACCAACGCGGTTGCGGTGTCCCGGACAGAGCACAAATGAGAACGCAGCCTCTTTCCCCCGGTAGACTCAGGAGACGGCGTCACTTCGATCGAGACTGTCCGAATCGGAGGGCAACGAGGAGACGCCCTCTCAGGAACCGGTCGAACGACGAAACCCGATGACCGATTCAGCGTTCAGCTATGAGGCCGCTAAACAGCGGCCTTTCTACGCCCGGGAGGCTACGATTGAGGACTTCGATTCCTGGCTGAAGTACGAACTGGAGCGCGAGCTCAACCAGCAGGGCTATCAGAACATCGTCGTTCGGGAGATGACTGATGCTCTCCTGCGAACAGTCGTGGAGGAAGATCTCGTGGACGAAGTGGCCGAACGGTTCGAACAAGCCCGCGAGTCCGCTTCTTTAGAATCGACTGAATAGCTTACTATTCTAAAATAGAATACTATTCTATCATACCCCACAGTAGTTCCAGAATAGCTGAATATCCTGCTTGTAGGCCGGACTCGGTCGGGCCCGGTGTCACAGAAGTTGAGACTGGCCATCTCAATGCATAGCTGGTAGTGGAGGAACGAATCAGTTGTGTGGATACTGTTCTCTTCCGGGCGAAAGCGTAGCTACAACCATCTTGACTGAGAAACCGGCACAACCGCTTAATGCACGTCGTCTGATGATACCTATGATCTAATAATAACAGTCCTTATCTCCTATCCCGAACGATTTAGTATTGTAATGTATACGCAAAATACTTCGTCGGGTCAGATAGGGTCACTCACCCAGCCCCAGTGGCTGGCAGTTGCGTTGGTCGTCATCACTGGTGTCATCCACGTGTATGCTGGTATCGTCGAGGGGCGGATTCCTGTTGCATTCGCAGGTGTTGGCTATGCCGGCGCGCTTGTGCTGTTCTTCTTCGACTACCGGCGGCGACTGCTCTACCTGATCGGGATTCCGTATACTGCCGTGCAATTCCCCCTCTGGATCGTCGCCAAGTCAGAGTACGGGATGATCGACTACGTTGACAAGGCGGTTCAGGTCGCCTTGATCCTCGTGTTAATCTACCTCTATTTGAACACGCCGGCCGATTCAGCCGGAAACACGGCAACGGCAGCGGACTGAGCGTGCGAATTCACGGGACGTCTATTGCGCTCAGTTATCTCGAATCACCATAATTTTCACCCGATTCACGCCGTCGAAGTCACGAAGGCGGTAAGTCAGTTCCCGAACACGTTCGCCGGCCCCCCTGGCAGAATAAGGACTCGAGTGGTGTGGGTGAGACGCCTCTGCTGGTGGGTGACAAACCACTTGGGCGTGATGCCCGTAGGTACTCACACTGTACATGTACGAGGACATTCTGCTCCCGTTCGATGGAAGCGATGGAGCTGCGGAGGCATTGTATCACACTGCCGAGATCGCACACTGGGCCGACGCCACGATCCACGTTCTGTTCGTCGCGGATACGAGACACGACAGTGTCACCGTCGTCGAAACCGAGGTCGTTGACGCCCTTGTTCAAGAGGGTGAGGACATCGTTGAGGAAGCAGAAAAGACACTGACCACACTCGGTGTCGACTACGATTCCGACGTCGTCCAGGGGCATCCAGCGCCGACAATCGTCGAGTACGCCGAGCAATACGAGTACGACGTCATCGTGATGCCGACCCACGGTCGGGAGGGGGTGTCACGATACCTCATCGGGAGCGTCACGGAGAAGGTCGTCCGTCTGTCTTCCGTCCCTGTCCTCACAGCGCGGATGCAGCCCGACGAACACCTGGTGTTCCCCTACGAGAGCATCCTCATACCGACCGACGGGAGTGCCGGTGCGGCCTATGCTGCCGAGCATGGCCTCTCACTTGCAGCGGCTCTCGATGCGACCGTTCACGTGCTGTGTGTCGTCGACGATGCGTCGCTGGGTCTGGACGTGCGCTCAACTATTTCGGGACAGGAACGTGAACAGGCTGCGACCGATGCCGTTGACGACCTCGTGTCGGAGGCAGAGACACACGGCGTTTCGAATAGTGTCCGGCACGTCGAACACGGGTCCCCGATCGAGGTGATACTCGACACCATCGACTCGAACGATATCCACGCCGTCGTGATGGGAACGACAGGGAGACGCGGGAGCGATCGAATCCTTCTCGGGAGCGTCGCCGAGAAGACCGTTCGCTCTGCACCAGTTCCCGTCCTCACGGTTGGACAAGGGGAGTAGCGATTCTGTGATATCAACAGGACGCCACCCAAGATCGAACACGTCCACATAGCAGGCATTCCCCTCTCACGGCGTAACCTTTGTACGCCTGCCATGAGGCTGTAGAGACAGAATACTGTGGATTCGAACGTCGACGAGATATTGACACAAGGGCGTGAATCCGGTCCATTAGTCCTCGGCGCATTCGTCTCCCTGCTACTGTTCCTGTTCGCGGTTCAGTTGCTGGGTGCGTCCACAGCAGCCGCGGCCGCTCCGCTCGAACGGTTCTTCAGGCGATACGTCGCCGGAAGTGGGCGAGCTCTGGGTGCAAGCTGGCTCGCCACGTACGTGCTCACCAACGGATCAGTAGTAGCGGCCCTGTCCGTCTCGCTGTTCAAGACCGGGATTCTCACGGCTTCACAGTTGTTCCTGATGCTCGCTGGCTCACGCCTCGGGGGCGCCGCAATCGTACTCTTGATAGGAATGTTGGACTACTTCCAGAAGCGGCGCTATTCATTCGGTGAGGCGACTGAGTTGGGGGTACTGACGTTCCTCCTGTCCCACTCGATCTATCTACCGGCGACCGTCCTCGGGTATCTCCTGTTGCCGAGACTCCAGACGGGATTCGGAGCCGTCAGTAACCGAATCGAACTCTCGTTTCACCCGCTGGCGGCCTTCGATCCGGCGACGGGAGCCATCGTCGATACCGTTGGTGTGGGCCTGGCACTCGTGATAGCCGTTCTCGTACTGTTCGGCAGCCTCACGCTCTTCGATCGGTTACTCAAGCGGATCGACACCGAATGGCTTCGCAAGCGGTTCTTTCGCCGATTTCAGCACAAATGGACCTCGTTCGGACTCGGTATCCTCATTACCGGCGTGACGACCAGCGTTGCGTTCTCGCTGGGGGTAGTCGTTCCGCTCTACAATCGGAACTACATCAAACGTGAGGAGATCGTTCCCTACGTTCTGGGGGCTAATGTCGGCACCTTCTTCGACACGATTGTCATCGCTGTGCTTTTGGAATCCCCACAGGGCGTGGCTATCGTGCTATCACTCGTGGCAGTCGGAACGATCATAACGGTCGGAACACTGGTTCGGTTCTCGACGTACTTCCGAGCTGTCGAGACCACCCAAACCCGACTCGTTACCAACCGTCGGTACCTGGCTGGGTTTCTCGTCTCGTTGGTTATTCTCCCGATAGTTCTGGTTCTACTTCCAATCTAGTTCTGCGACCGAGAAAGTCTGTTCTATCGAGAGAGATCCGCTAATACGGGTGGTTCCTCCCCTCCCGCAGGCTCAGTTGCCCCCGAGCCTTATGTGGATTTAACACGCAACTCTTGAGTATGTCGTCCGTCGACGAGGTGCTCGTTGCGTACGATGGGACCCCGCTCTCGGAGAAAGCGCTGGCACACGCGTTCGACGTGTATTCGGATGCGTCGATTACCGTCCTCCACGTTATCGACTACATCGAAGAGAGCTATAGCGCGAAAGCACTGGTCGGAGACGAAACGCTCCGCGAACGGGCCCGAGATCGGTCGGCAGAACTGCTCACCGAGGCCGAGGCGAAAGCAGCCGAGCACGACCGGGAGGTTAAGAAAGCAAGCGAGGTTGGCAAGGCCGCAGACGAGATCCTCGGGTACGCGGACACACACGGCATCGACGTGATCGTCATCGGGAGCCACGGACGCTCGGGTGTCGCTCGAATGCTCATTGGTTCGGTCGCTGAAACGGTGATGAAGCGTGCATCAGTGCCTGTGACTGTCGTCAGGTGACCGCAAACTGTGCCCCCAGATTCGCCCCTGAAACGGCGAATCACAGAGAGGAACATACCAAACATCCGGGGGAGAATCCACTCTCGAGACACCATTTTGTACTTGAGCGTTGAAGGAATACGTATGAGAGTGCTCGTCCCAATTGACGGCTCAAAATGTAGTTTACGCGCACTGGAGTTCGCTACTGAGTTCACCTCACGGTTTGAGGGCTCGCTTCACGTCATACACATCACCGATTATGATGGGGAGGCAAAGCAGAACCTCCTGGACCGGGCGAGGACCACACTTGCGGAAGCCGGTATCGAAGACGATCCAGAGATTATCCCGATAACACAGATGGCCGCCCCTCGCTATGCTAACCGAGTTGGTTCATTAATCCTGGAAGTAGCTGTCGAGCGAGACTACGATCATATCATTATGGGTCATCACGGTACCGGACGTCTCGGTCAGGCTATCCTGGGTAGCGCCGCCAAAACCGTGGTCGGTGCAGATGAAATACCTGTAACCATCATTCCGTAAAGCGATCCCACGTTGACACTCGGTTATTTCACAGTCTCGCACCTGAATCTGCTGTGAGAACCTGCCTGCGAGTTGTGCAATATCTGTATTTCGGTGAAATTATGACGGCACTGCCGGAATTGCTTTCGATGCCCTCCAAAACGAACGAACTGCTCCGATCGATTCGACATCTCCTCATCGTCGGCGTCTTTTTACTTGGGCTTGGAGTCGCAACGCTCGGAGATATTGCTATTGCGATTCGGCAGTATGAAACGCCGATACCAGCCGTCGCTCGCGTGATCGGAAGTGCAGTCGTATTTGTGGCACTTGTACTGCTTTTCGTCAAGGTATTTCAAATAAATGGAGACGATCGTTCTGAAGATTGACTGTGCTTACCGCTCACGATACCATTCGAATACGTGCATACTGATCCCGAGAAGAAGACCACCGAACATCAGTGCGCCAGCCATTTTTGAGCTGAAGGAACTCCCAGCGAAGAGTTGCCATACAACAACAATGGCTGTCACAAACAGACTCAAAACCCAATCAGTTGGTGTAAGAGAGGTGTATGATTCCATAATTCCTGATTCAATTTCTGCCTTCAAGTGTGTTAGGTGCATCATCTGTATTGAGCGATTCCTGATTGGTGTGGGAGGACTTCTATGACACCCACCCATTTGGAAATCGGAGAGATTGATCGTTTTCACCCAGCTATTCGACGATGATCACCCCTCACTGTTGAGGACGAGTTATCACCAACCGCGACCTTGACGTCGACGCAAGTTCACACCGTCTCGAGTTTAGACGCCAGTCTCAACCCACGACGGTGGTTCAACGTTGGTTCTGCCGATCCGGCTGAACCGGATTGTTTCCGTGATTATCCGTGGCCCAGAGCGGTACGCGACGGTTCGTCTCGTCTTGATCTGCTGGACGTATCCCTTCTGATTCACAAGTAGTGTCATCGATGCATTCGAGGTGACGTGCGTGTCGTTCAGATCCGCCCGCACACGGTAGAGTTGGGCTCCGTTCCGGGTGAGCGTCTCGACTGTCGTATTCTGCCGAGTGCTGTATCTGTAGAGGAGTTGCCGGTGGAGGGCGCTGTTGAGTCTGACCGAGGTGTTGAGTAACTTTACTTGCCGGAGTTGAGTCTCAGTACCTGATTCGACACGAACGGTCGTCTCGTTTCCATGTCGCCACGCCGAGATTCGTTCTGGAGCCTGTTGATACCGTGCTGGGGCATCACCGGTAGCTGCCGGTGTCCGAGTTGCGAGCGCCCGTACTGGCGGTCGAGGATCAACCTTCCATGTCCGATTGATCGTGGCCGCAAACGAGTTGTTGCTATCTCGAATGGTCGTCGTCGACCGGACGGTGAACGGTTGCGACCGAAGCGTTTCGGTATGCGCTTGAATCAGCGCGTTGGTATCTCTTACGTCATCCGCAGTCAACTCAGCGGATGACTGGGGGGCGTTGGTTGGTGCAGTACACCCGGCGGTGAGCAAAAGACAGACGACGCAGACTGCCGCCAAGCGGGCGGATCGTTTCACTGGGGGAACACCTCCGGAAAGCCGTAAAAGTAGTAGTAGATCTCTGCGATCCCTGAACAGACGAGAAGCGCGCCGGCGACCCGGTAGATCGTCCGGGTGTGTGACCTGAGCGTGGCCGTGATCGACGACCCACCGAGAGCCGTGACGCACGTGAAAACAGCAAGTACGGAGCTCATTCCGATCGCATATACAAGTGCGATGCCAACCCCGAGCATCGGACCAGCAGACATCCCCTGGATAACGACAGCGATGAACAAAGGCGCGGTACACCCTGCTGCAGCACCAGCGTACAACGCACCGAAGACAAAGAATCCGCTGAGAGATCGCTCTCGCTTCGGGAGTCGGACAATCGACTGGGAGGGCTTCCAGCCAGCCATCATCAGGCCCCCGGCGACGACGAACACGCTCCCGACGACGAGTTCCATCAGTGCGATCTCAGCCAGCGCTTGTGCACCGAGAAACGCCGCTGTGCCCGCGAGGCTGAGGTACACGACTGTCATCCCGGCACCAGCGAGTGCACTCAGTAGGATACCGCGACTGAGCGGGCGGCGGATCTGTTCGACGATTGTGTTCGCCCCTGTTGTCGACGCAGGAGATCCACTATCGACAGTGGATACAGTGTCACTCAGGAAATACGAGAGGTATCCTGGGAGTAGCGGAAAGGCACACGGGGCGAAGAAGGTCGCAGCGCCTGCGGAAAACGCGAGCCCAAAGAGAGCTGGGAGAGCAAGTCCAGCCATCGTCACGCCTCCAGTAACGGCTCAATTACGGACTTGAAATCCTCGAATGTCCGTGCTCTGACTTCCGGTTCATCGCCTGAAACTGGAGTTCCATCACTGTCGAATACGAGGTTCGTCGGATAGCTGTTCGCGTTCCATCGGTCAGTCGCAACTAATCCCGGATCCTTCACTACTGGCCAGGTACCTTCGTATTCGTCCCAGAACTGCTTGATGAGCCCTTCGTCCACTTCTGGTGTGATCGAAACCATATGAAGTGTCGCAGTGTCGTAGGCTGCTCGCAATTTCCGGAACTCCGGCATCTCTTCTTGACACGGGCGACACCACGTCGCAAAGAAGTTCAACAGCACGATTTTCCCGTCTGGCTTGAGAACGACTTCACCGTCGGGAAACTCATCGTGAGTGACGACAGACGGGAGAGCTAACCTGGAACTCGTGTCTGTCTTGTTGTTCTCGGCTGTTGTGTCGGTTGTCGACTGTGAGGTGGTTGTCGTAGTAGATAACTGACCCGCGCACCCAGTTAGGCTCACTCCGAATCCGGTACTGATCGTTGCGAGGAACTCTCTGCGGTTACTGGAGGGCATACGTCGATTGTGAAATTCTAAACCGGATAGTTGTATTTTGTTCGGAAAGTAAAACTCGGGTTTTACCCTGCCTGAACGGCTTCACGCGTGGAGCTGTCCGGCTCTCGAGTATACGGTTACTACTCGACCGATTTCGAATTGCAGGAAAAGCCGGGATGCGGGAGCCGACTAAGCCCACCCATTCGAATATAAAAACATATCGACGGCCTGCACTCGGCCGAGGCTGAGACTTCACTTATACAGCCGTGGGTGCTGGGTGTTGAACTGCGGTATGTCCCCACCACGACATCGGCCCTCCAACGACCGAACACGCCGACAGCTCCTCGCTGCCGGTGGTGCAGCCCTCCCACTACTGACTGCTGGATGTCTCTCCAGTTTGCCCCCACTCGGTGGCAATCAGCGCTATGGTCGCCTGACGGTCCCGAACGGGGGTGATCCGGCGTATCGACGGTGGCTCCCCGCCCCAACGAGCGTCGAGTCACCCATCGAACGGTATTACTTCGCCGCCGTGCAGCCGACCACCCTCCAACCGGGCGCTCCCGAGGAGTTCATCGCGCGGCGAGCCTACAGTAAGGCGGACATCAATTACTTTGGCATCGGCTTCGAGAACTACGACCGACTCGTTGATTCGATCTTCGGCACCGTCATCGAGGCCTCCTTCGATCGCACGCCGGTCACCGAGACCGTCACTGACAGCGGCTACGAACGCACCGGCGAGTATCGAGGCCACTCTGTCTTCGCTCGATCGGACGTGCCGCGTCGCGTCGCTATCGGCGACGGCGTCATTGTCTGGACGAGCGTACAGAAACACGAGCAGCCAAACCTAGAGGCGCTTATCGATGCCGGCGCTGGTGAACGGCCTCGATATCACGAGGAGAGCGCGCGGTTCGACCAGCTCACAACGGCCGCTGGTGGAAACGCCCACCTCATCGTCAACACGGACATCCACGATCCGACGGGCCGACCAGCGATGCTCGCCGACGCGTTCAGACTCGATGGCAGGACGGCGTACCAAGTCGTCTCATATCGCTACGAGGACGGCCGTGTGCCGACGGAGTCCGCCCTGAAACACGCGCTGCAAGAAGACGGTTACCGATTCACCACGGAGGCCGAAACGTTCGACGTGCAGATCGACGGTTCGCTTGCGACAGTTGAAGCCCAGGTACCATTCAACTCAGCGCGCGAGGTTGCACCCGAGTATGATCTCCCGCAAGTGACGTGGGGTTGGGCCCAAGACGCGGACGCAGCGCGCGTCACGTTTCGACACGAAGCTGGTGAGTCGGTCTCCGCGGACCGGCTTTATTACGATCTCGACCGGCCGGATGACGTTGGGGAAATCGAGAAACAGCCCCTCTGGTCGGACAGCGACGGCGATTCAGTGTCGCCCGATGCGGAGGCGACCGTTGATCTGAGCGAGCACCCGGACGCAGAGGGCGTCTCCCTCGTGTACTCGACGGGCGGAACCCATTTCCACGTACTGTTCACTGTGGATTTGCAGGGGGAGACCGATGAGTAACGTCATCACGGCGGTGCCGGTCAACGGGAGTCGACAGTGGCTCTCCTGCGACGTGCTCGCGTTTGGAATCCAGCATTTTTGTACACGCCTAATGAGATCTGAGAGAGAGATGGCCGACGTGGACCTAGCGACCGTCGTCGCGTTGTTGGACGACGAGCACACGCGTTCGATTCTGACTGCGACCAGCGACCAGCCGCTGTCGGCCAACGAACTGAGCGAGCACTGTGAGGTTTCCACATCGTCGATCTACCGGCGGCTCGACCGCCTGACCGACGCCGATCTTGTTGGTGAGCGGACCCGACCCCGGTCTGACGGCCACCACGAGAGGGTGTACGTCTCTCGGTTGCATCGATTCGAGGTCACCATTGCGGATGGCGAGCTGCGATGGGACCTCGATCGAGAGCGAGACAGCGACGACGTCGCAGATCAACTGACGCGCCTCTGGGGGAAATTCTGATGTCCCTTGTCGGACTCGGGTCCCCTATTGGACTGCTCGCGGGGCTTGCAGCCACAGCCTCGGCGCTAATCGGACTCTACATTGGCTATCAAGCGTATCGCGGGCTTCGACGGAATGGTGAACGCTCGATGCGCTGGCTCTCGATCGGGATGATCCTGCTCTTCGGGCTCACGTACACGCTCGCAGTCACCGGACAGGGACTGCTCGCATTCCGCATCATCCCAATCGACCTCCAGAACGCCGTCCGTCTAGTCGTCAGGATGACCCAGCTTGCCGGGCTCGTCTGTATTGCGTATTCCCTGCAAATTGCGACAACCCGGTAGTCTGTTCTTCCGCTATGGCTCTCGCACAGTGATCTCGTCGTCGCCTTTCGGCACGACACACAGGAATGACCCGCGGTCGTCGCTGTCGTTCCGGTACCAGTGTTCGACACCAGCCGGAATCAGGAGTGCATCACCCGCTGACACGGTATGGGTCTCCTCGCCGATCCCGACCTGGTAGGTACCTTCGATAACGAACTGTTCGTGTTCGACCTCGTTGGTGTGTCGGGGGACGCGTGCGCCCGGCTGGAGGATGAACCGTCGCATATTGAAATTCGGCGTCCCGTCCTCATCACCCAGCAAGACGCCTTTCTGGAGGCCCTCAGCCAACTCGACGGTGTCGTAGGCGATCTCCGACGCTCGGCGGAGGACCGGGGTGGAATCTGTGGTTGTCATCACTCGTGTATCCGTGTGCGAGAACTTGGGTGTATTCACGAAAGCCTCCTGTTCTTGATGTTCGCTGATCACCACGGAAGGGATCGTAACTTCTCACCGCCTATCGACTCCGTCAGGTACACGCTTTGGGTCACTTCCGTGCGGGGCTCCGAAGTCGCCCTCGAGAGTTCAAGTACTCGATCGCCTTCCGGATGGCCGCCGTACTGTCGGTGACCCTCTCGACTGTCGCCCCACTCCCATCGTAGATCGCATCGAGTTGTACAGGCTAACCGACGAGGAAACCTGGATTGTGGAGTCGACGGTCGGGAAGTGATCGGATCCTCACTCGGCGGCCAGTGCCATAGCGAGCTCCCGGGCCCGAGCCACCTCGGCGTCGGCGTCGGGGTCGCCCGTCCCGTCGATCTTCGAGAGGAGTTCGACGACGACGCTGGCGCGGTCGGCGACCACCGCCGGGTCATCGATCGCGCGAAGATCGTCGGCGACCGCTTGGGCCTCACCTAGCAGGCGACTCGGCGTCCGATCGACCGGCCGTTCGGCCGTGGCCGCGAGACACTGGTACAGTTCCGCTTTCGCGTCATCCGACATTATAGGTGGAGTATCGTGGCCGATCGTCGTATACCCCCTGGTCGCGGGGTCGACGTCTGTCTCATTTCCGCTCTCCCGAACCGAGCCACAACATCGCCGCGACATACGTCATCGGGGCACCGGTTATCGGATCCGGCGCGCTGCTGGTAGTAGTCGCTCGGCTTGAGGAGGTTGCGGCCGCGATGCGGCCCGTCGAGCCACCCGTCCACTTGCTTACAGGAGGTGGGAATAATGACTGATACCAGTAGTACGAGACCTGAGGGGGGAGTACTGCATTCTAACAGACGATGGAGATAGGCGTGTTCCTCAGCGTTACTCCTCTGAGACGGTGTCGTCGACGAACAGCAGGACCTGTTCTCCGGGCGTCAAACCGTCGGCGAGAAGCCCGAACTCGTCACGTCCCGTGAACGAGCGAACACGAGGGGCGGGGGCCTCTTCGTCGTCCCGCTCACAAACGAGTTCGATCGTCCCAGTGCCGTCAGCTCGAAGAGTGAACTTCCGCATAGGCCACTTTACGACAGTCCTACGTATAGAAGTACGTTCGAGTTTGTGCGGGAAGACCTGAGAGGCCCCCTGAGGTACCCTTCTCACCTGCAACAGACTCCCGGCCACTCTCCTCACGGAGGAACACGATGCCGAGCGAGCGACAGACAGACGAGAGCGATCGCTCGACGACAGGCGAGAAAACCCCACCTTGAGTACTCCAGCAGCGGCATCGGCCACTGCAACAGCGACGGCCCCCACCCCCTGCACCGCCTGTGAGATCGACTTCGAGGGCGACCTAGATCTCCACGGCGGGCTCTTACGGTCACGCGACTCGATCGGCAGTAGCGTTGTTTTGACGCTATTTTTCATCGTCAACTCAAAGAAGGTTGACGCGAGTTTCCCTACTATTATTACCAGATTTGTTAAAAAAGGCCTATGGAGTGCTCCCGGAGGAGCGAAGAAATCCAGTCACTCACGGTCGAGATTGTACAGGAGGTCGCACGGGTAGCGGGAGAAGAAGTGACTGACCTCCCACCACTCGGTCAAACGATTGATATTGAAGCGGTTGAGCGATTGGCACAGACGGAAGACACGCGTATCGAGTTTCGATATCTCGATTATGAAGTAGTGGTGGCAGATGGGAACGTCACTGTCAACGAGAGGTGAGCCGTCGCTACGTGTATGCTCTACAGATAAGCACGGCGAGTGCCTCGGGGTCGTACGGAAACCTTCGATTTCCGTGATGACGAGAATCGAAGATTCTTGAACCACTTGACCCCGAGGCGGTTCACAATAGCGGGCAAAGCAGCGCGACGTGCTGCCCCGGCGGTTCCGAACCAGCCACTGGTGGAGTAGCTATTCGAGCCGTTCGACCACGAACTCGGCCGCGGCGGGAACGGCACGAGCGTAGAGTTCAACCCAAGCTAAGTCGCCTTCGACGCGCGGGGCGTCGGCGTAATGTTCCTCGATGAGGTTGGTGACGTACTCGAAGGTCCCGAGCGTCGGTCGAACGATCTGGGCAGCCATTCGAGGGTTTTCGCTCTCCCCGATAGCGGACATCGCTTCCTGCACTCGGTCGGCCGTTCTCGCGACCGACTCGGTGGTCACTTCACTCTGATATGCGCCGTCACGGAGTCCGTTTATCGTCGCTCGGAGTGCCTCGATGCCCGCCAGGATTTGCCCGGCTTCGATAACGGCGGCCGCGAATCGGCCGTCGTTTCGATGCTCCCGCGCCTCCTCGGTCTTCGCCTCGACGTATCCGCTGGCCCGTCTGAACAACCACCGGCCCGCCGTTCCGTCGAGGTCGGCGCGGAACGGTAGCTCCTCGCGGTCGAGGAAGTCACTAATAGACGAGCGTGTGCGCGAAGTCGCGTATTCTAAGCGCCTTGACGCGTCGATCAGTGCTGTCCACTGCGGGGTCGTCTCGGAGCGCCCGCCCAGGTACACTTCCCGCAGCCGACGGGCGTCGGCGAGCGTCGCTCGGGCGAGTTCAACCCGCCCGACAGCGTCCCCGGCCTGAAACGGACGGGCGATCGGATCGGACGGATACGCCGGGTCAGGGCGGACGCGTCGGCGGCAATCCCCCACCAGGTCTTCTATCGGTGCGTGCGCGAGCACCGACTCCAACGGCGACGACGCGCGGTACTCGTGGTTGGCAACGAAGGAACCGAGATCATCGCGCACCCCCTGCCGCTGTTCCGTGACCGCCTCTGCGTCGTCTTCACCTGTCGCGGCGCGGTAGGCTCCCAGAACGCACGCGGCCTCGTTTCGCCGCCCGCGCCACACCGAGAGTTCCTCGGTCGGCCAGGACTCGTCCGGCGCATCATCGAGACGATCCGCGGCGCGTTCGCGGTTCGATCGCACCTCCTCGGCGACGGCGCCGTTCGGCACAGACGGCTCGGACGGAACCGCCGCGAGTAACTCGCGGGATCGCTCGCGGTGCGCGTTCACCAGGCTGACGGGAACTGTGACCGGGAACGGTGACTCGGGCCACGCGAGCGACCCGATATCGCGAGTCGACAGCGACACGTCCTCGTTGGCGGATTGGTCGTTCCCGAACGGCAGGGCTGCACACCCGGACAGCCCGGCGACGCCGATGGTTCCGAGTCCGGCGACCACGTTGCGACGCGACCTCATTCGCCATCACCCCCGCTTGCGGGCGTCACCGTCGCGTTGAAGTACTCTCCGCGGGGCGAGGGCCGGCAAGAACTCGACATCCCGCGACCCATCCCCGAGGACTGTTCGGCGGCGACGGGCAGTCGGATTGCGAATCCGACGGTGTGGGTTTCCTCGACGCTGCATTCGATGTCAGCGGGGCGGTGCGTTCGGCAGAAGTCGGCGTGGGGGTGAAGGTCGCCGCGTTCCAACTCGTCCCACTCGAAACTTGCCGACTGGAGGTGGATCTCGTAACAGGCTTCGACGGGCATCGAGAGGAGGTATACCGACGACGAATCGAAGTCAGTCTCTGCGACGAACGAGCGGAGTCGCTCGGCCTCTTGCACGTCGCCGAACGTGAGTTCGGCGAGATCGTCCGCGGAGACGATGACACGTCGACCGCGACGGGCGTACCGACCGCGCCCTTCGTCGCTCGGCGTCGGCAACTCCGTTCCGTGGGCGAACAAGACGGCTCCATCTCCATTGCGGACGCGACGCGCTTCGTACTCCTCGATCGTGTCGTGACTTCCCCGCCGGTCGATCGTCGGGAGGTCGGCCTCGCTGGAACACCCGGCGAGTGCGGCGACCCCGGACGCGACCGTGAGGAGGGCCCGACGGCGGGTCAGGGAGGGCATCACCGCTGCCATCGAGTGGCGGTGTAAAACGCTTTCCGGAGCCGTCGTCCTCTCGACTGAGATTCATCTCCCCCTAACGGTTGTTTCAGGACCTGCCTACTGCTGCCATTTCAGCGCTTGAGAGACGAATGGTTTCAATATCGCAGCGCGATTGGGGCCCAACGCAAAAGACAATGACGGAGAACCACTCGGCCACGGACATGTTTCGGCTTCTTGCTGACGACACTCGAGTCGATATTCTTCGCGCTGCTGCTGTTGCCCAGTATGAACTCGAAGAGGTGGGGTCGGGACCTGCCGAACTCGCGTTTTCTGAAATCTATGACTACGTTGAGGTGGAGAATACGTCGAAGCTGTCGTACCACCTCGGTGAACTCACTGGGACGTACCTACAGAAAAGCGACGACGGGTACTCGCTCACGCACGCTGGTGAACGCATCGTCCGATTCATCTTGTCCGGGAATTACGAGCGGCCGGACTCGTTCGGTCCCAAACCAGTCGATGGGATGTGCGTCTTCTGTGGAGAAGAAGCGCTTGAAGCGTTTCTCTCACGCCAGTTTTTCCGTATCGTTTGTTCGGCGTGCGAACAGCCAGTTGCGGGGCAGCCGATAACGCCTGCACAGGTGAAGACCCACGACGATGATGCGCTGATCGAGAGCGTCAAACTACAAAGCGCGGAAGTTTCTAAACAAATTCGAAGGGGGATGTGCCCGGAATGCGGGGCTCACCTATCCAGTGACGTGATCGAGATGCGGGGGAATCCGTTGCCCGACGCTGACTCGTTCCTCGTGACGAGTACTTGTCAGGAGTGCCTTCGTGGGTACAACAGCCCGCTGACCTACAGTGTCGTCTACCATCCGGCGTCGATAGCGTTCCACTGGGATCGGGGAATCGATGTGACCTCGCGGGGCATCTGGGAGTTCAACGAACACCTTTACCAGGGATGCTGGACATCCGAACAAATCGCGTCCGACCCCGACGAATACGAGGTTGTGTTGCGTCACGAGGATGATGCGATTCGACTGTTTCTCGATTCGACTGCGACCGTGATGCGGACCGAGCGCGTGCGACGCAAAAACGGTGATCCCCGCCACTCTTGACAGAAGTTTTACGGGAGCGGCGTTGACCAGATGACGGTGCAGATAGAGCGGTTTTCTAATTATCGGCACTAGGAACGTAATCTCTCGGCTTTTGCTCAACCTCAGTTTTGAAGCAACTCCGACAAATTATCAAATATACGATAAATTTATCGGTGTCGCTGGCCAACCCCGTAATTGCGATCTACGGAGGCCCCAGCCGTGCAATCGAGTAATTCCCACAAACCGACAGGCCAGAAGAATCGAACACACAGCGAGAACACCGCGGGACAGCAGTCGGTACAGAGACGTTCGAAGTCGGCCAGCGAGATCGCGGACTCATACGCAGTCGTGGCTGACAAGCTCGCTCGCTGGCGGCAACTCGATCGGCTCTTCGCCGGTCGGTATCGTCGAAGCCAGTTCGAGCACGCGAACGGCCGAGTGCTTGCTGTCGCCTGTGGCACCGGGCGGAACTTTCGCTACCTCCCGTCGGCGAGCGAAGTCGTTGGCATCGACATCAGTGATGCGATGCTCGCCCACGCTCGCACCGAACTCGATGGGCTCGAACTTGACGGAACTGTCAATCAGATGGATTCCCAGGCACTAGACTTCCCCGACGACAGCTTCGACACCGTCATTTCGTCGTTCTCGACGTGCACGTTCCCCGACCCGATTGCCGCGCTCCACGAGATGGAGCGAGTCTGCTCCCCCGACGGCGAGATTCTGCTACTCGAACACAGGCGCAGCGACGTCGCGCCACTCGCCTGGCTCCAGGACTGGCGCGCCGAGGCACACTACGAGAAGAACGGCTGCCGGTTGAATCACGAACCGTTGGAGACTGTGGAAAAGGCCGGCCTCACGGTAGAGAACGCAGCAACCGCGTTCTTCGGTCTCGTCACTACCATCGACGCCACCCCGAGGTAATCGTCTACGCGTGAACTACGTGCATATGAACGTCTTCGACCTCGGTGCCGCAGAAATCCCCGGTGTCTCAAGTCCACTGACAGCCGAACACACTGCGACAGACCTGTGGAGCCCGTCTCGCGGCATTCCACTCTTCGTAGCGGTACTCGCCGGGTACGTCACCGTGGTCCTCTGGACACGCCGGCGAAACCGCGACTGCAACGCCCGACAACGCAACCACCTCACCCACGGCCGTGCCGACTGATGACACGACCACGACGCTCCACGACGGACGATAGCACCGATAGAACCACGAGACGGTCGTTCCTCGCCGGTCTCGGCAGCCTTGGATTCGTCACCATCGGAACTGCGGCCGGTCGAACGAGGGCCGCGACAGGCTCTCAAAGAACCGACTCACAGCCAGGCGAAGGTTCGTTCCCAGATTCGGACGGACTCGAAGCAGTTGTCGACGATGTGATGGCCGAACGGATCGGGACGACGACGCCCGGAGCTACTGTCGCCGTCGTTTCGGGAGAGGAACCCATCCTCACCAAAGGATACGGCGCTGCTGACGCTGATGCTGATGTTCCGGTCCGAGCCGACGGGACGATGTTCAGAGTCGGGTCAGTCGGCAAGCTCGTGACCTACACCGCCGTTATGCATAGCGTCGAACAGGGCGTACTTGACCTCGACACCGACGTCAACTCGTATCTCGGCGACTCCGCTGTCACAGTTCCGGCCACGTACGACGATCCCGTGACGCTCCGGCATCTCGGCACTCACACCGCCGGGTTCGAATCCCACCTCGATCCCGATATCGTCGCCGATCCAGCCGCTCTCGACTCGTTAGAGACGGTGCTCCTCGACGAGCAGCGCTCGCGCATCCGTCCGCCCGGCGAACTCGTCGGGTACTCAAATTACGGCGCAGGGCTCGCTGGCCACGTCGTTGCCGAAGCCCACGACAGGACATTCGAGGAGTACGTTCAGTCGGAGATCTTCGACCCGCTCGGGATGACTCACAGCACGTTCGCCCAGCCCGTCCCGGCCGACCAGCCTGGCGACCTCGCTGCGCCACACATCCGCGACGGTGACTCGTTCCTGGCAGCTGACGACGTCTACATCGATATGTGTCCCGCGGGCTCGCTAAGTGCGACGGCAACGGACATGGCCGCGTTTATGAGTGCGCACCTCGGCGACGGCGCAGTCGGCGAAATGCGTATTCTCGAGGAGGAGACAGCCAAGGCGATGCATAGCCGCCATCACGTCCGTCACCCGGCAGTCACGAATTGGCGGTACGGGTTCCACGAGTACGGGAGTCCCGACGCCAACCTCATCGGCCACTCGGGCGCGACGGTCAACTTCACGAGCTACCTGCTGCTCGCCCCAGACCACAGTGCTGGGATTTTCATCGCGTTCAACAGCACCCCGAGTGAGGGTCCGAAAGCGGTCGTTGACGAGATCGTCGCCGAGTTCGGTCTCCAGCAAGCACCGACGACACCGACACCGGCTTCGAGACCGGGCGGTCAGGAGCGAACCGAAACGGTCGCCGGCGAATACAGCCTCTCGTATCTCCCGCGGAGCGGGCCACTCCAGGTCGCCGATCTGCTCACACATCTGAGCGTCGAGCCCGCAGCCGACAGCCGCCTGCGCACGAGAACCCTCGAAGGAGACGCCCGACGGTGGGTCGAGACTGAACCGTACGTGTACGAGGAAGTTGGCGGCCACGATGTCCTCGCCTTCGAGATCACGGATGGCGAGGTGGACGTGCTGCATATGAACAGCGAACCCACTGGCGCCTATCAGCCTGTTCCGTTCCACGAACGCCAGCTCGTGACCGGGGGTGTCCTCGGGAGCGCAGTATCCGGGTTCGGTCTCTCGCTCGCGGGATGGGGTGGATACAGTGCCTGGCAGCAGTGGAAACAGCATCGCACCGACGAGAACCCTGACACGGAGGGCTCTGAATGACAGACCAGCACGTCTCTCAACAACGAACCGAACAGCAGCACGAACAAGCCGACCGAAGCGGGTACACTCACGGCGTCAAACGCCGATCGACCAGTCTTTCGTGGCTCGCTCGTGCAGCAGGCGTCGGCCTGAGCGGTGTCTCGATTGGGTTCGTCGTGCTTTTTATGTTCGTCTTGGAGACCGACGGCGATCTCACGCTCATCACGCAACCGCTTCCGATGCAGATCGCACTCGCGCTCCCGTATCTCATCGTAATCCTCACGCTCGGGACGACTGCCGGTAGCCTGCTGGCATGGCGGTACCGTTACTGGTCATTGCGCACACGCATCCATCAGACGATATTGGCGCTGCTGGGCTTCGCGTTCTGCTGGCAGCTCTCAACCCTTGGATTCCTGGCGGTGTAGTCCCAGTGAACCACGTCGTATTACCCAAATCTTTCGATGCTACCAATAGTGTTGACAGCCACCATCGCGTATGAGGCTCGTCGCTGAATTCGAGATATACTGCGACGCGCTCCCGCTCGTCGAGGTAGCAACGACAGTACCCGAGGCAACGATACTCCTCGAACTGCAATTCAACCACGGGGAACGACCGCTGTTTCTCGTGACCGTGACTGACGGGTCGCACCAACCGGTTGCGAACGCTCTAACTGACGCCTATGACGTCGGTGAATGGACGCTTATCGGACAGGCCGGTGACACGCGTCGGTATCAGGTGATCCCCTCGCTCAGTTTCGAGCAACAACTTGGCGTCCATATCGACGACCTCGCGGGTCTTGAGGCGCTTGCCAGGGCAGACGCGATCATCGAACGGATCGAGGTATTACCGGACGGCTGGCGACAGACGGGCTGGTTTGCCACCCGAGACGCGTTCAACGAATTCTCGGCGTTCTGGCAACAGAACGCCGATTTTCAGTTGTCACGCCTCACTCGTGACGGTGAGTCCGAACCGCCAGGTGACGGGCTGACCGACCAGCAGCAGGAGGCACTCCGGACGGCGTACGAACTGGGCCATTTCGATATCCCCCGTCGGGCATCGCTGCAAGAAGTCGCCGCAGAGTTAGATATCTCTGCGTCGTCGGTTTCTGAGCGGTTGCGTCGTGCCCAAACGCGGCTCATCGAGGAGACAGTGGCGACGACCTGGCCGCCGCTCCCCGATTGACGTCCCACACGCTGGAGCACGTCCGCACTTAAATGGCCGGATGGCTGAGAGATAACGATTCCCCAGTCCCGTCCAAACTACGACACGCACAATGCAGACGGTCACGTCAGCAGATGGCACAAGCATCGCTTACGAACACCACGGAGAAGGGCCGCCGCTAATTCTCCTTCACGGCGGATCCGCTCCCCAGTACTGGACGCCCATAGTCCCTCGATTCGTCGACGATTACACCGTTGTCATCCCCCATCGACGCGGAGTTGGGGAAAGCGGCGACTCCGAGGAGTATAGCCTCGATCGGGGAGTCGAAGATATCCGTGCGGTCATTGATGCAGTCGATGGAACGCCGGTTCTGTTCGGGCATTCGTTTGGCGGTCTACTGGCGATCGAAACCGCCCGAACTGCACCAGTCGAGGCGCTTGTCGCGTACGAACCGGCAGTCCTCGTCGGTGAGTATAAACAGCAGGCCGACCTCGCGTCCCAGATGCAGGCGCGAATCGACGACGGGGAACGCCGACAGGCGATGAAGTTCTACATCCGCGAGGTGATGCACGGTGGCGACGTCGATGACCTCGACGGCTGGCTCGACGAGTGGCCGCCGTGGCCAGACATTGTCGCGCTGACCGAGAACATCGCGCGGATCAACCGCGCCATCGAGCAGTACCGTCTCCCCGAGTCGTTAGACATCGACGCACCAATACTCCTACTGACCGGAACCGAGGGGCCGCCCCATCTTCGAGACGGCATCCGTGCGGTTGACGAAGCCCTCTCGGACAGCCAGTTCGTCGAGTTCGAGGGCGTCGGCCACGGCGGTCCAACAGAAGCACCAGATCGCGTCACCTCCGAGGTTCGCGCCTTCATCGACGGGAAAGAGACACCCGTCCCCGAGAGGAGCGACTAACACCGAATTACCCGACATCATTTCGTAGTGGAACGGTCTTCGTAGAGCGACACAAGTCGCGCCTCTGCTTTTCGCAGATGGTTTGCGGCGGTACTTTTCGAACAACCCACCTCATCAGCAACTTCTCGAACGCTCGCTCGGCGAGGGATTTCGTAGTACCCGCGTTCCCGTGCAACTTCGAGCACCTCTTCTTGCCGGTCGGTCAACGCTGTGGCTTGCGACTCCCTGTACGCGTCGTATTCCCCGAGGCGGTTGACCGACACAGAGAGGTGATCGGGAAGGTTGGCGACCAGATCTTGGAGGGAATCTTGTTCGCCAGCGATCTCGAAGAGCATCTCACCATCGGAGCCGTATTCGATTGGTGGGACGACGAGCAGTTCCGTATCGGTGAGGAGGGCACGGAGGCGACTGGCGAACCCCTGTGCTGTCTCCTGAATGTAGACGTAGAAACTGCGGTCATCAACCGGTGTTACATCGTACTCTTCGATGGTTTCCACGGCGTCAAGTGCCGCAAGGTACTCTTCGCGTCCCTCTCTCGTGTCTCCGACGATGTGGAGCAAGGTGGTGATGTACGCAGGGTTCGAGAAGTTCCAGTGCCGTAGGTGCGCTCGTTGAATCGAGTCTTGTTCGACGAGGAATTGATGCATCGGGTGTCGCGCCTCGGGCGGGAAGCGAATCTGTAACTGGAGGTACCGCATTAGTGGCGAGATCGTTCGGGAATAATAAAAAGGGGTGGACCTGTCCGACAGAACACCGGAGTCCGAGTGTTGACAATGGGAGCATATGAGCACAGATGCGAAGTATCCCCCCGGTCCGCGCGGATTACCAGTTATCGGCAATACAATCGATTTGAGTCGTGATATCTTCGCGTTTTTCGAGGAGTTACGCGACGAGTACGGTCGCGTCGCAAGTTACGAGGTGTTCGGGACCGATGCGTGTATGATCGCTCATCCGGAAGCTATCCAGCGGATACTCCTCGACGATCACGAAGCCTTCGAGAAGGGCGAGGTGTTGACCCGGAATCTCGCTGACGCGATGGGCGAGGGACTGTTCGTTACGGGTGGCGATCAGTGGCAGAATCAACGAACACAGGTACAACCGGCGTTCTACAGAGAACGGTTGAACACGTACGTTCCCGAGATGCGGTCCACTGCGGAAGAGACGGTCGAACAGTGGCGTGACGGGATGGTCGTCGATGTCAACGACACAATGACTGCGACGACGATGGACGTGCTCGGACGAACGCTGTTCGGCGTGGACGTGACGGAGAACCCAGTCGTCTCGGAGGCGTCGGATGCAATTCTCGCCAAGTTCGATACGAACCGATTCTGGTCGTTCCTCCCGGGCCGCCTTCCGACGCCAACGAATCGACGATACAGACGCAAACTCGATGAACTCCAGCAGTTCGTCGATGAGTTGGCTCAACAGCGGCGGAAACGGGAATATGACAATCGCGGCGATGACCTGCTGTCAATCCTCGTCGGATTTGTCGAATCGAGTGATCTGACACGAGAAGAGTTCCGTGACAACATAATTACGTTCCTCTTCGCTGGGCACGAGACGACGGCGCTCGGGCTGACGTATACCCTCCTCTGTCTCGCTCAACATCCCGACGAACAGGCTGCGCTCCGAGAGGAAGTCAATACCGTCTGTGACGGGGATCTGACCGCCGAAGATCTCCCGAAGCTCGAACAAACAGAGAACGCAATCAGCGAGGCGATGCGTCTCTACCCGCCAGTATATATGTTCTTCCGGGAAACGGCGCGAGATGTGGAGTTACAAGGATATACCATTCCGGAAGGTACCACCCTGGTCTTACCACAGTGGACTGTCCATCGTGACCCAGCGTTGTGGGACGACCCGGAAACGTTCCGTCCCGAGCGATTCGCCGCCGAGAACCGCCAAGAGTACGCGTACTTCCCGTTTGGCGGCGGCCCCCGTCACTGCATCGGAATGCGATTCGCGCGTATGGAAATGAAAACTATCCTCGCAGCGATCCTCAGCGAGTACTCGTTTGAACTTGTGTCTGACCCGAACCCAAAATTGATCACCAGTACGAACCTCAGGCCCGCCGAACCGATAGAGATAGAACTCCACGAATGCTGAATGAATTCAATATCACCCATCCACCGGCTGGAATCGACAGTGTATGCCTCGTGACCGAGATATATTCAACCTCGTACGTATAGCGAACGCTGAGACTGCCGATAATTCAGTAGATTCTGTTGCACGGTGCGACGCAGACCCATCAAATTTGGCAAATTGATTACAATATTCCAGATATGTCTAGTATGATACCAAATATCCTGATTCCCGACGCGACGGTGATGACCGTCGACGAGAAAAAATCGCCTGTATCGAAACGGGACAGTCGTCATCGATGGTGGGGCGATTCGGGAGGTACGGCCATCTGAAACAGAGGACTCGATGTAGCTGCCAAGACTGTCATCGACGGATGCGACCGGCTCGTTACTAGGGCTGGTCAACGAACACTCCGAACTGACGGCGCTCGCCGGTAGTTCAGCGAGATGGCTCTCGGCGGGACGTTCGTTGATCCAGGAGCACCACGCAGCTACGACGGGCGAATTCGGGCGACGATTTTCTTCGAAGACGTCCAGCGAGACTGCCTCGAACGTCTCGATGCAACGCAGTCTCCAGGCGCGGTGCTCGGGGTCCTCGAGGGAGCGATCAAAGCACTCAACGCTGGTGACGTTTCTGAACTCGATTGTGAACTGCTGTTCGGCCCCGTTCAACAGCTGATTTCCAGCGATACAACTGTATTTGAAACCGACAAACCGCCGAGGAGGAGCTGTATGCCAGTTTCACTGAGTTCGCAAGGCGTCCGTTTTCGCACCACAAGCACCGAGTCAATCCGCTCGGAAGAGCCAGTGAGCAGGGTTTCTGGCATAGGAATTAGATGATCGCTCTGCCTCGTTCCTAACGTAACACCGCCCGGACGTCCGACTTCGGTTATTTGTTGCCTAGCGACGCTAGACGGTGCATCTCGTCTTTCATCGCCGGATACAGATCTCGATACACGTCGTAATACTCGTCGTATATCGCCGTCCGCGCGGGATTCGCTGGCGTCGTGGTCGCCGCCGTCGTCGACGTTTTGAGCGCGTCGTATCCGTCGAATACGCCGCTTCCGATCCCTGCGAGGTACGCGCTTCCGAGCGGCGCGCCCAGCGGGTCGCTGACGTATTTCTGCTCGTACCCCGTGATGTCGCTGACGATCTGTCGCCAGAGATCGCTCTGTGCGCCGCCGCCGATCGCGAAGGTCCGACCGATCGGCACGTCGGCGTGCTCTATCATCTCGAGATTGTGCCTGAACCCGTACCCCACCCCTTCGAGGATCGCCCGGTACACGTGGTATTTGGTGTGTGACAGCGTCAACCCGGCGATCGTTCCCCGGGCCCGATCGTCGTTGAGCGGGGTCCGGGATCCGCTGAAGTACGGGAGTACGACGAGCCCTTCCGAGCCGGGATCGATCTCCGCCGCCTCCTCGCTGAGGTGGTCGTATTTCCCCTTCCCAACCCCTTCGTCGAGCACCGCTTCGCCCGCGAACTGGTCCGCGAACCACTCCGTGATCGCACCCGACGTCGCCATCCCGCCACCGACCGCGTACTTGCCTTCCACGCTGTGCGGCGTCGACCATACGCCCGGAACCGTCCGCGGTTCGGCGCACGTGGAGTAGACGACGCCGGTCGTCCCGTACATAAACACGGTGTCCCCGGGTTCGACGCCGCCGACGCTCAGGAGCGCCGCGATCGCGTCGACCGCGCCGGTCACGACTGGGGTCCCGACCGCGAGTCCGGTCCGTTCGGCGGCGTCGGGCGTGACCTCGCCAGCGACCTCCGCCGACCATTTCGTCTCGGGCAGCAGTTCGGGGTCGAGTCCGGCCCTCTCGAACATCTCCGCGTCCCACTCCAATTCCTTGAGATTATAGAGAGGGTGAAAAAAGGAGGCGACAGCGTTGTCCATCACGTACTCGTCGGTAAGTTGGGAAACGACGTACCCGACCGCGTCGACGATAGTCTCCGTCCGCTCGAAAATCTCCGGCTCGTTGCGTTTCAACCAGAGGATCTTCGGTCCGGCCGACTGAAACGAAAGCGAATTGCCGCACACCTCCAAAATTCGCTCCTCACCGATCCACTCGTTGAGGAGTTTGATCTCTTCCCCGGCGCGCGTGTCGACTCCGTATAGCATCCCGGGTCGAAGCGGAGCTCCCGACTCGTCGAGCGGCAACACGCTCGGCGCCAATCCGCTGATTCCGATCCCGGCGATCCGCTCGGGGTCGATTTCCGACACCGCCAGCAGTTCCCGGATTAGCTCGGTGAACTCGCCCCACCAGATTTCGCTCGGCTCGTGTTCGACCCACCCCGGCTCCGGCGTCGACACCCCGTGTGGGAGCGACGCCGACTCGATCACGTTGAGATCCGGATCGATCAGGAGCCCCTTCGAGTTCGTGGTCCCGATGTCGAAGCCGAGCAGACACTCGTCCATAATCGTCGTTGATTATGGAATACGATATAACAGTTGCGCCGCCGGAGGGGTCTCTCAGGACCGCTGTCGGATCGCGTCCGCGGCGAGCGTAATCCCGGTTATCATACTTTCGGGCGCCGCGATCCCCCTGCCTGCGATGTCGTAGGCGGTTCCGTGGAGCGTCGTAGCCCTGACAAACGGGAGTCCGAGAATGAGGACCGTCGCGCCGACGCCACCGCCGTCGACGTGGCTATTGACGAAGAGCGGAATATGCCCCTGGTCGTGATACATCGCGACCATACAGTCGTAGTCGTCATCGAGCGCCCGGTTGAACGCGCTGTCGGGCGGGAGCGGTCCCGACGCATCGATCCCCTCTTCGCGGGCCGCTTCGACGGCAGGAGAGATCTCCTCGCCGTCGAGCGTTCCGATCACGCCGCCGTCGCCCGCGTGAGGGTTGATACCGACGACGCCGAGCGACGGGTCCTCGATCCCGGCTTCGGGTAGCTTCTCGTGGGTGACCCGGATGGCGTCGAGGACGTTTTGGGTGGTGACGCGCTCGATCGCCTCCGACAGCGGAACGTGAATGCTGAGGTGGGTCACGTAAATTGTCCCATCGGTCAGAAGCGCGGTGTGGCTCCCGGTGTCGGTACGATCGACCATCATATCGGTATGTCCGGCGTACTCGCTGCCGGCCATCCCGATCGCCTGTTTGTGGATCGGACCGTTGCACAGCCCGTCAACCTCGCCGGAGATCGCGAGATCGATACTTCTGTCCACGTATTCGAGACTCACTCGTCCGTTCTCGGCACGGAGATCGCCGAACTCGAAATCACCGACGTTGTCGAAATCGACGACGTCGACGGGACCATCGTCCGTTATCGCGTCGACCCCGTCGACCCGCTGGAGACCGACATTGATCCCGTACCGTTCTGCGAGCGCCTCTAGGTGGTCGTAGTCCCCGAGGACGACGACGGTCGCGGTCTCCCGAACGCGGTCGCTCGCGACGGCCTTGAGCGTCACTTCGGGGCCGACACCGGCGGGATCGCCCATCGTCACGCCGATGATTGGCTTTCGTGTCAACATAGTCCCGTGTGTCACGCAATAGTATTTAAAATTTGTCCGGTTGCGGGCGGGCCGCCGACCGAGCGGCTCTGACGGGACTGAGTCCAGTTGGCGACGCAGAGTTGATCCGGGAGCGTCGGCCCGACCCCTGTCCATAAGGAAAGTTTATATCAAATACCTGCTCACTGTAGGGCAATGGAGCCAGTACTGGTAGGTGTCGACGCGGGCACCACGAACATCAAGACCGCGGCGTTCACTCTCGACGGTGAGGAAGTCACGCAGGCGACGCGCGAAACACCGCTCGCAACGCCGCAGGACGGCTGGGTCGAACAGGATATGTCGGCGACCTGGGACCGGACCGCCGCGACGATCCGTGACGTGGTCGAGTCTCTCGACGACGCCGAGGTGGTCGCACTGGGCGTGACTGCGCAGGGCGACGGCTGCTGGCTGCTCGACGACGACGGCGATCCGGTCAGGAACGCCATCCTCTGGTCTGACGGCCGAGCAGCGGGATATCTCAACGACTGGAAGGACGACGGCACGGCCGATCGGATCCGCCAGATCACCGGCAGCGACCTGTTTGCGGGGGCCGCGCTGCCCATCCTCCAGTGGCTCGCGGACAACGAACCGGGGACGATCGCCGACGCCGACACGGTGTTGTTCTGCAAGGACTGGATCAAATACCGGTGTACGGGCGAACGCGTGATGGACTACAGCGACGCGTCGCTCCCGTTCCTCGACATCGATCAGTTCGAGTACTCCTCGGAGATCCCGGACCTCGTCGACGTTCCCGGATTGGCTGATATGCTCCCTCCACTGGCACCCGGCAGCGAAGTCATCGGAACCGTATCCGATGTTGCGGCCGACCGGACGGGACTCCCGGCTGGAACTCCCGTCATCTCCGGGTTGATCGACATCGCGGCGAGTGCGATCGGCTGCGGTGCGGTCGAGCCCGGGGACAGTTCCTCGGTGGTCGGGACCACATCGCTCAACCAGACGTTTCTCTCGTCGGTTCCGGTGGAGCTGACGGGCCACGGATTCACGCTGGCGCTGTCTGACGGCCTCTACTGTCGGGCGATGGCGTCGATGGCGGGGACCCCGAACCTCGATTGGGCGCTGTCGGAACTGACGCCGGATTGGGACTTCGGGGACGCCGAGCGCGCCGCGAAAGATGTCCCTGCGACGGCCAAAGGGATCCTGTATCATCCGTACCTGAGCGCATCGGGCGAGCGGAGTCCATTCAACGATTCGGACGCTCGTGGGCAGTTCGTTGGCCTTTCACCGAACCACAGCCGAGCGGACGTGCTCCGAGCCGTCTACGAGGGAGTCGCACTCGCGATGCGGGACTGCTACGAGCACATCGAGACCGAGGCTGATCGGATTAGGATGAGTGGCGGCGGCGCGCGATCGGACCTGTGGTGTCAGCTGTTTGCGGACTGCATCGATGCGGAGATCGCCGTGCCGACCGGGGATGAGTTCGGCGCCCGGGGCGTCGCGCTCCTGGCCGGCGTCGGGGCCGGCGAGATCGATGATCTGGCGTCGACCGTTCGGGAGACGACGACGTACGAGCAGGTGTGGGAACCGCGCGACCGGTATGTCCGAATCTACGACGAGTGGTACGAGACCTACCGTGAGACATACGAGCAAATGAGGGCTGTGTGGCACCGGCGGGCACGAACCGCCGACCGGCTTCGGGAGGAGACCGGGCTCTCCTACGAGGTGTGACTGCAACGCCGTTGCCGGCGTCGGGGGCGTGCAGCCGGAGCGCACGGATTCGGGCGACCAAATGTATATTATGGTTCTGACCGTTGACGCCGTATGGAAATCAGCAGCTACGAACTGTTCGAGGTTCCCCCCCGGTGGGTCTTCCTCCGGCTAGAAACCGACACCGGACTGGTCGGCTGGGGGGAGCCGATCGTGGAAGGGCACGCCCGGACCACGGTCACTGCCGTCTCTGAGATCATCGACAACTACCTCATCGGCAAGGATCCGCTGGATATCGAACGGCACTGGCAGGCGATGTATCGCGGTCGGCACTTCCGCGGGGGACCGATTCTGATGAGTTCGATCGCGGGAATCGACCAAGCGCTGTGGGATATCAAGGGGAAACACTACGGCGCACCGATCTACGATCTGATCGGCGGACGTTCTCGCGATAGGATCGAGGTCTACCAGTGGATCGGCGGGGACACCCCCGCCGCGCTGGCGGATGCGGCGGTCACGGCGGTCGAAAACGGATATAACACGCTCAAGATGGCGCCGATCGGCCAGTTCCGGCGGATCGATTCCCCCGCGACGGTCTCGAAGGCCTGCGAGCGCGTCGCCGCCGTGCGCGACGCCGTCGGTGACGACATCGACATCGCAGTCGACTTCCGCGGTCGAGTCACGAAAGGGATGGCCAAGTGGACTGCGGCCGAGATGGACGAGTACGACGCGATGTTCTACGAGGAGCCGTTGCTGCCCGAACACTTCGACGCGCTCCCCGACGTTGCCGCCCACAGCAAGACGCCGCTGGCGTCGGGCGAACGGATGTACTCCCGCTGGGAGTTCAAACGAACTATCGACGAGGGGCTCGTGGATATCGTCCAGCCGGATCCCTCACACGCCGGGGGCATCTCGGAGACGAAAAAGATCGCCAGCGCGGCCGAAGCGGCAGACATCCAGGTCGCGCTCCACTGTCCGCTGGGACCGATTGCGTTCGCGACCTGCGTCCAGCTCGATATGTCGATTCACAACGCCATCGCCCAGGCGCAGAATCTTGACATCCACACACCGTACGAAAACGAGCATCTCGCGTACCTCGACGATCCGGATATCTTCAGCTTCGAGAACGGGTACGTGACGGCCCCGGATGCACCGGGGTTGGGCCTCGAAATCGACGAAGAGGCAGTCCGAGAACGGTCCCAAACCGGACTCGACTGGCAGAACCCGATCTGGTACCACCACGACGGTAGCGTCGCCGAGTGGTAGCTCGAACGAACATTTCGGTGATATCAGTCACAATCATTCACTACCACTGAATAATTGTTATATTTATGTGACTCACACGCAAACTGGACAAGCCGGTCGACTCTTTCTCTCGATTATCCCCGTGTGAATCTAATACACGTTGTTTTCCGTTGAAATGGGAGAGGTTTGTTTCCTCAAACCCCCTTTCTGGGAGAGCTATTCACCCAAGTGCTAACGGACGTACATTCGTTATTGTCTACTTCTCTCGTGTGCGCTGTCGTACTCGACTTTGGCACTTCGATCGATGACACTAGAAAATTATTCACTCATTCCGAAAAATAAGAGTTCCTCACGGCCAGATATATCATTAATTATGATCGCATTGATATTGTCCCAACGGGAGGCTCTCGAAAAATTCTGAATTAGTGAATAACCGAGATCGAAGAGGTAACGAGACCAGGTTACTCCTGCCGTATTCGTCGTCGAATCCGGTTTGCTGAACTGAGAACGAGTCCCGACGCGTCCTGCTGGAGGGTCTTGCCCGAGAGGTGTTCGTCGCTGCCAGTCACGCAGACAGCGCCGAGCAACGTGTCGTCGGAGTCGGTGACTGCCGAGGCGATACCCCTGACACCGTCGCGCCACTCCTCTCTGTTCAGCGCGAGTCCCCGGCTCTGAACCTCGTCGAGGTGGCTCAACAGCTCCGATCTGTCGGTCAGCGTGCTTTCGGTATAGTAGCCCAGCGAGACGTCGTCTAAGACCGCCGTGCGTTCCTCGCGGTCCATCGCTGCCAACATCGCTTTTCCACCCGCAGAACAGTGTAGCGGGAGGCGATCGCCGATCTCGACGATCCGCTCCCTATCACTGTGCGTGGCGGTCTCGATACAGACAGCCGCTCTGTCCTGTGCCACGACAAGGTTTGCGGCGAATCCTGCACTCGCGAGTGCGCGAACCTCCTCGGCCCCGGCTTGGTAGATCCGGTACCGATGCCGGACGGTCGTTCCCACCTCGAGGAATCTGAGACTCGCGTGGTACTTCCATCCGCTCCGGTCGACGTATCCGAGGTCTACGAGCGTCTGGAGGTGGTTGTGGACCGAACTCTTCGACAGCGAGAGGTGTTCGTTGAGCTCCGTGACTGTCGCTCCCTCCAGTTCGAGCAACGCGTCGATGACGCGCGCACTGGTAGCTGTCGCCTTGACTGGCGGGTCCTCGTTCATATGTCTGTGTCTTGTTCCCAACCCTCATAATTGTTCGGAATCGTCGAACAATCGAGAAACAGCGTTGTTTCACGGCTCAGACGGTCGCTACCAGTCGGTTAGTTCCAATTCGGAATCGCACCCCTATTTTGGGACAATATTTATTATGGTTGCTTACATCGGGTGGTGACGAGGCAGGAACAGGCACCGCTGCGACTTCGAGGTCGATCGGCGGGGACAAGATTCCTGTTTAGGAGTCGAACATATGGCAGACAACAATCGCAATCGAGTTTCGCGTCGTAGAATGCTTCAGGCACTCGGCGTCTCCGCTGCGGCCGGGCTTGCCGGCTGTGGTGGCAGAGGCGGCGGGTCGACGTCGACGAATACGGACAGTGGAGGGGGCGGTGATTCCGGCGGCGACGGCGGTGGCGGCGATAGCGGCGACAGCGGCCTCCCGTCGCAGTCGGAAGCTGTCGAGGAGTGGGGGCAACGAATCAACGAATACGCCCGGGAGTCGGGGATCGACTGGCAGCAGTTCGAGGGCACGTCGCTTATCTTCGGGATGAACGTTCACCCGTTCACCTCGGTCACCGAACCGCTGCTTCCGTACTTCGAGGAACTGACGGGGATCTCAGTCACGTACAACACCTTCCCTGAGGACCAGCTCTGGCAGAAGCTCACGCTCGACCTCAACAACGAGAGTGGCGTCTTCGACGGCTTCTTCCTCGGGCTGTGGCCCAGCGCCCGCTACCACAACGCGGGCTGGGTCAAGGATCTCAACCAGTACATCAACGATTCGAGCCTGACCGATCAGGACTGGCTCGCGACGGGAGATTGGCCCGAATCGGCGCTGAACGCGTTCACGTACGGCGACGGCGATCTGATCTCGCTACCGTTCGGTGTCGAGGCGTACGGTGCAGTGGCGTACGACGTGCCGTCCGTGGAGGCGGTCGGTATGGAGCCGCCGTCCAGCTACCCGGAACTCCGTGACCTCGCACAGGCAATCCACGAATCCGACGAGGTCGACCGCGCGGGGATCGCATCGCGTGCGAGCTCGACGACGCTGTCGTCGGCGAACTGGGCGACGGTGTTCAAATCGTACGACGCCGAGTGGATCGACTACGACGCTCGCGAGGCGACACTGAACTCCGATCGGGGGATCGCGTCGCTGGAGATCTTCGCGGAGATGATGGGCGATTACGGTCCGGCCGACATCGGAAACTTCGATTGGTACCGCTCGAACCAGGCGATGGGTAACGGGGACGTCGGGATGGCGCTGCACACCCCCTCGGCGATCGGCCCCTGGACGCAGGAACAGATCGACCGGACGGAGTGGCTTCCGCCGCTTCCCGGCCCCGACGGGACGCAACTCGCGAGCACCTGGGAGTGGGGGCTCGGGATCAGCGAGTACACCGAGAACCCCAACGCCGCGTGGCTCTTCCTGCAGTGGGCGCTCTCGCGCCCGATGATGCTACTCACGAACACCCAGCAGTGGGAGGGACAGGCCGTCTACGGTCCCGCTCGATCCAACTGGCTGTTCGAGCAGGACGAGTACCAAGAGCTGGGTCCGAAGGAGTCCTGGAACGAGGCGCACAGACAGGGAATGGAGATGGTGCCCTCGGATCCGCCGCCGGTTCCGCTCCACACGCCGCAGAACATGGATATGATGACCGAGGCGGCGATCGCGATGAACAACGCCGTGACCGACAGCAAGAGTGCCTCCGAGGCGCTCGACGACGCGGCTCCGCCGATCACGGAGTACGCGAAGGAAATCCCGGAGGCGTACCTGTAACCTCCTTAGGGGGAACGCATCCGGATGGGTTCCTCTCACAACTATGCTCGGAACAAAATACGTGCGTTCGCGGCTGGACCGGGTCGGCTCTCGGGAGCCACTGCTGAACCGGATCGACATCTCCGACCGAACGCTCAAATGGCTGTTTCTGCTCCCCTCGGTCGCGATCTTGGCCTTCCTCGCGATCTATCCGTTCATTCAGGGCATCTGGATGAGCTTTCACGAGTGGCCACTCGCGGCCGACACGCGAACGTGGGTCGGCCTCGCCAACTACGAGGCGCTCGTGGAGTCGGAGCGTTTCCTCGGATCCGCCAGAGCGACCGTCGTCTTCACCGGCGTCTCGGTGACGCTCGAACTGATCCTCGGCGTCGCTTTGGCGCTGTACCTGCGGTCACTCACCGGCAACTGGCGGCCGATATTCAGGACAATCTTCATCCTTCCGATGGTGATGACGCCGATCGCGACCGGGCTGATGTGGCGGCTGCTGCTCAACGGTCAGATCGGCGTCGTGAACTGGATGATCATAAACTTCTTGGGGATGACACCACCCTCCTGGACGTCGTCGCCGACGGTCGCGATGGCGACGGTCATTATGATCGACATCTGGCAGTGGACGCCGCTCATCGTGATGATCGTCTACGCGGGGCTGTTGTCCATCCCCGAGACGATGTACGAGGCGGCGCGCGTCGACGGAGCTCCCAAGCTTGCGGTGTTCCGACACATCACGCTGCCGCAGATCAAATATATGATCGGAATCGCAGTGGTCTTCAGGCTAATGCGGAGCTTCCGTAGCTTCGATATCATCTGGTTGGTGACGAACGGCGGTCCCGGGACCGCGACGGAGATCTTGAACATCTACCTCTACCGGGTCGCGTTCGTCAACCTCCAGGGCGGCGAGGCGGCCGCGCTCGGCATCATCTTGCTCGTCGTGACGATCGCAATTACGATGGGCATCATCAGGGGGCTGGGTATGCAATGAGTACGAGAAATCTTCCAGACATCGGCTCGGCAGTAACGTTCGCGACCGAGAACCCGCGGGCAGCGCTCGCGACCGCGATCAAGTACGGCGCGGGTATCATCGTCGCCATCTGGATGCTGTTTCCCATCTACTGGATGGTGACGGTAAGCATCCAGCCGCAGGAAGTCATTATGAACTGGCCGCCGCGGTTCCTGTTCTTCACGCCGGTTCTCGAGCACTACGTGACGCTCTTCACCGAGCAGAACTTCGGTCGGTATCTGTTCAACAGCTTCGTCGTCGCGGCCGGGGCAGTGCTGATCAGCGTCATCATCGGCGTTCCAGCGGCGTACAGCCTCTCGCGGATGGACGTGTACGGTGGCCACCACATCGGCTTCTGGATCCTCTCGACCCGGATGATCCCGCCGCTCTCGATTATGGTGCCGCTCTTCATCTTCTTCAGCGACGTCGGGCTCGACCGGAGCTTGCTCGGACTGATGATCGTCCACTTCCTCATCACGCTCCCGATGATCATCTGGATCGTGAAGGGGTTCATCGACGAGTTGCCGCAGTCGCTAGAGGAGTCAGCGATGGTCGACGGCTGCAATCGCATCCAGGCGTTCCGAGAGATCGTCGTGCCGCTGGTGATGCCCGGCATCGCCGCCGCGGGGTTCATCTCGTTCATCTTCTCTTGGAACAACTTCCTCCTGGCGCTGGTGCTGACCGGTGGCGACACGCGAACGGCACCGCTCGTCATCCAGTCATCGATGGGGTATCTCTCCATCAACTGGGGGATGCTCGGCGCCGCCGGCACAGTCACCGTCCTCCCGGTTGTCCTGATCAGCCTCGCTCTGCGAAACCACTTGGTCGAGGGACTCACGATGGGCGCGGTGAAACAATGAACACGACGCTACAAGAGGACACTGAATCTATGAAGACACTGATAACCGCGAATATGGACGACGACAGCTTGTACCGGCTCGAAAACGACATCGGACTCGACGTCGAGTACCATCCGATCGCGGAGCGCGACGGTCGATTCTCCCCGGAGGAGTTCATCGATCGACTCGACGGCGTCGAAATCCTCATTGTCGGCTTCGAGGGCGTCTCCGAGGAGGTCCTCGACCGCGTCGAGGACCTCCGGATCATCGCGTGTACCCGCGGCGGTCCGGACGCGAACGTGAACATCAACGCCGCGACCGAACGCGGGATCCCGGTGCTATACGCGCCGGGGCGCAACGCGGTCAGCGTCGCGGACTTCACGCTCGGGCTCATCCTGGCGGCGACCCGGCACATCGCACACTCACACCACCTGCTCCACACGGGACGCTACACCGGCGAACCGCAATCGGATTCCGCATCCGGCGGCGAACGCGAAGACGTGACCTGGGGCATCGCCAAGGGGTCGCCGTACGTCGAACTCAAAGGCCCCGAACTCGCGAACAAGACGCTCGGCATCGTCGGCCTCGGCGCGATCGGGAAGCGAGTAGCCCAGCGCGCGGCCGGGTTCGAGATGGACCTGCTCGGGTTCGACCCCTACGTCGATGCCGAGCAGATGGCCGATTTGGGCGTCGAGAAAGCCGATATCGACGAACTCTGTCGCGAGGCCGACGTGGTCACGGTTCACACGCCGGTGACCGACTCGACTCGCGGGCTGCTCGGTGCCGAGGAGTTCGATCTGATGGCCGACTCGACGTACTTCATCAACACCGCGCGCGGGGCGATCATCGATCAGGATGCGCTCCTCGCTGAACTTCAAGCGGGCACGCTCCGCGGTGCGGCGCTCGACGTGTACGACGAGGAGCCGCTGCCCGACGACCACCCACTACTCGAACTCTCGACTGTCGTCACGACGCCGCACCTCGCCGGAGCCGCCGAGGAAGTCATCGACCGCCACTCGAAGATGGTGGCGGACGACATCGAAGCACTGCTGAATGAACGTACGCCGGAGCACATCGCAAACGACGAGGTGCTCACGGTCGAGACCAGCGGGGATCGTGACTGATGGCGGGCGTGACGTTCGACGACGTGACAAAGGTGTACGAGGACAAAAACGAACAGATTGTCGCGGTCGAGGACCTGAACCTCTCGATCGACGACGGCGAGTTCCTCGTCCTCGTCGGCCCCTCCGGCTGCGGGAAGTCGACGACGCTGCGGATGGTCGCGGGCCTCGAAACGATCACCGAGGGGACCATCTCCATCGGCGACACCGTCGTCAACGGGCTGGAGCCTCGGGAGCGTGACATCGCGATGGTGTTCCAAAACTACGCGCTGTACCCGCACAAGACCGTCCAGCAGAACATGGCGTTCGGGCTGAAGTACTCCAGTGACCTCTCGAAACAGGAAATCAACGAACGGGTGCGCGAGACCGCGGAGATGATGGGCATCGACGACCAGCTCTCGGAGAAGCCGGATCAGATGTCCGGCGGACAGCGCCAGCGCGTCGCGTTAGGCCGCGCTATCGTGCGCCAACCGCAGGTGTTCCTGTTCGACGAGCCGCTGTCGAACCTGGACGCGAAGCTCCGGACCAAGATGCGGACCGAGATCTCACAGCTCCAGAACGAACTGGAGATCACCTCGATCTACGTCACGCACGATCAGGCGGAAGCGATGACGATGGGGGACATCGTCGCCGTGATGAACGCCGGGAAGCTCCAGCAGGCGGCCCCGCCGAATGAGGTGTACAACCACCCGGCCAACGAGTTCGTCGCCGGGTTCATCGGGTCGCCGTCGATGAACTTTCTCTCAGCGACCTACCAGAGCGACCACGGAACCGCGAGGCTCGTCAGCACCGACGAACGGACCGAATATCCGTTGGCGGAACAGATCGACGACCAGATCGACGCCACCCACGGCGACCGGATTCGAATCGGCGTCCGACCCGAGGACCTGCAGGTCGTTCGGGACCCCGAAGGGTGGGAAAACGCGGAGCTGTTCGACGCGACGATCAAGGTGGTCGAACCGATGGGCAGCGACAACTACCTCACGATCGACGTGAACGGGGCCGACGAAGTCTGGGACGCCCGCGTCGATTCGGCGTACGCACCCGAAGTCGGGACGCAGGTGGCGGTCGCGTTCGACGAGAGCGTGGTCCACCTGTTTGATGAGACCGGCGAGACGCTCAAATCACAGGGTCTGAGCGAGGCATCGTTCCACGGGGAAGTCGACGAATCCGTCCCGGTCGGGAAACAGTAGACGAATACAGACGCATAGGAGCGTATTTCACACAAACACGAGGGTCAATGGATGACACACAACACACAACTAGACGATAAACGGCGAACAGTCAGCGAACTCGGCCGCAGGATGCTCCAGCAGGGGCTCACCAAAGGCACCGGCGGCAACATCAGCGTCCGGGACGGCGATCAGATCGCGATCAGTCCCTCTGGGATCCCGTACGACGAGATCGATCCAGAGGACGTCCCGGTGATCGGACTCGACGGCGAGCAGGTCGCCGGCGATACCGATCCATCGAGCGAGTCCCGGATGCACGCCGGAATCATCCGCGAGCGCGACGACGTGGGCGCGGTCGTCCACACCCACTCGCCGTACGCGAGCACGTTCGCGAGCCTCGACGAATCGGTGCTGCCGTCGCACTATCTCATCGCCTTCGTCGGCGACGAGATTCCTGTCGCACCGTACGAGACCTACGGAACCGCCGAGCTGGCGGAGGCGGCGCTGGACACGCTCGGCGACGAATACAACGCCTGTCTGCTGGGAAACCACGGCGTCATCGCCACCGGCGAGGACGCCGAGGCAGCATACGAGGTCGCGCTGATGGTCGAGTACGTTTCTCGAATCCAGTATCAGGCGCTGAACGCCGGTGATCCGGAGTACCTCGCGGATGAAGAAATCTCTGACCTCATCGAGATTTTCGAGGGGTACGGCCAGAGCAGCGACACCGAGACCGCGATCGCAGAGCCGACGACCGACCTCCAAGCTGAACGGGAGGCGGTCGCGGACCTCGGCCGAGAGATGCTGGCCCAGGGCCTCACCGAGGGAACTGGTGGCAACATAAGCACGCGGAACGGCGATCGCGTCGCGATTAACCCCTCCGGCGTCCCCTACGAGGAGATCGATCCCGAGGACGTTCCCCTCGTTCATATCGACGGCGAGCAGGTCGCCGGCGAGCTGGGGGCAAGCTCCGAGAAGCCGATGCACCTGAAAATTATGCGCGAGCGTGAAGACGTCGGTGCGGTCGTTCACACTCACTCGCCGTACGCGAGTACGTTCGCGAGCCTCCACGAGCCGATTCCGGCCACGCACTACCTCATCGCCTTCGCCGGTAAGGAGGTCCCGGTCACGCCGTACGCCGAACCGGGCAGCGAGGAACTCGGGGCTGCGGCCGTCGAAGCGCTAGGCGGTGACCACAACGCCTGCCTCTTGGGGAACCACGGCGTCATCACTGTCGGAGAGGATGCCGAAGCCGCCTTCGAGGTCGCGCTAATGGTCGAATACTGTGCCCGCATCCACTATCAGGGAAGCAATATCGGCGAACCCGTCCACCTGCCCGATGCGGAACTGGAGCACCTGTTCGATCGATTCAGCGATTACGGACAGAGCGGGTAATCGATCAGAAAGTATCATTCAAATATATAGTTACTAGAAGTAATATTTATACCGCATATATTAAAATAATTATATTTATCTGAAATAAAACGCACCGCCCCCGGTAATAACCTCTCGATCGCTCGTCCCGCGCCCACCGGCGGTGACGAAATAGTCACGATCGTCAGTAACAACCGACGCGTCATCATCTCGTGATTCCCGCGCCGGGCACCGTAGGTGTTGAACTCGCGGGGTTCGGCGCCGTGGTCGACGAGCCACTCTCCGGCCGGCTGCTCACGGCTGATTGGCCTCGCCGGGCTGATATAGTTGGTTCGTGACCGTATCACTGAGAAGCATCAGCGTGCGGGCATCGTCGATATCTGTGACGCTGAACTCGCCACGACCCGCTTTCCGGAGTTTCGGCTGAGACTCGCGTATCTTCTAAGTCGTCGGGGGTACCATCCGAGATGTAGATGGTCCGGCCCTTCCATTCATCCTCGATATTCGTTTTGCTCGTTTCGTTCGTTTCTTTCAGTGAACTCGTTATCTGTGTTCCAGTCGATGAACTAGTTTCGGTCGTTTCGATCACCTCGGTCGTTCTCTCATCGTCGACCTCGTAGTCGCCTTCGATTCCAGACGCGCTTCCCCAGTCGTCTTGTGCTTCCACCTCCGCTGGTGGGTTTTACCGAAGTACCGTAGTTGACGAAGCCCTGCCTCTCTACCACGTCGACGGTCGAAAAATTCGAGGCCTCGAACTGGAGGCCTTGGTATCACACAGACTTTCGCGACTGGACAGTCTCTTCGGTTTCAGTCGAGCGCTCGGGCCGGTAGGTATTGAGACCGATCACGCGGTTGAGGACACACTGTTGGGTGGCCCCGGTAATGATGAGCACAAGGCTGACCAGACCGAACAGGGCGGCAACGGCTCCTGTTGAGAGCGGACCGAACCCAAGGCTGACGTACCCAGCAAGAGCAGCCAGTGAGATGATACCAAGGACTGGACCGAGTACGAGGCGAACTGTGCGATCGTAACCCCCGACATTCTTTTCCATATTGATCACACGCTATTGGCGCTCTGAGGATATAACCATATCTGGCCGTGCCGAAATATTCAACCGCTGATATGTCCTGTGGCGTACTGGAGTGCATACAAACGGTGCGGGGGTGGAACCACTACAACGACCGCTCAGCTACTGACCCGAGTGCGAGCGCGGTCGACTCGTCGTGTCGGGCGGTCACGACCTGGCAACCGACCGGCTTGTCGTCTGCCGTCCCGCACGGAACGGATAGCGCTGGGTGCCCCGTGAGGTTGAACGGGGCTGTGTGTGAGATTGTCTGGACGAACGCCGCTTGATTGGTCACAGTCCCGAACGGTGGTGCCGTCGTCGGCGTCGTCGGCAGCACGAGTGCATCGTACGCTCCGAGCGCTTCGTCGACCTCCCGGGTGAACGTCTCACGGACGCGCTGGGCGGCCACGTAGTGGCGTCCAGCCGCGGTTTCGAGGAGGCCACCACCTACGACGAGTTGGTCAGCGACGGTGTCGCCGAGCTGGTCGAGGTCGAGAGTTGCCAGCGCTGCCCGGAGGCCCTCGCTGTATCCTGTCCCAGTCCCGAAAACCAGACCGTTGTCAGCGAAGAGCCGAGCAAACTCGATCTTAGTGGTCGCCAAGAGCGCCAGGGGTATGGCCTCGAACGTCGGCAGCGAGACACGGTTGACGGCCACGCCAGCCTCTTCGAACCCCTCGACGGCAGCGTCAACCTGTTCCCGGACGTCCTTGTCGGCACCATCCATTGCTTCCTCGACGACACCTACTCGATCGCCGTCGACAGCGTCGGGGAGGGTTACGTCCGGTGTTGGCATCCCAATCGTTGAGGGATCACGCCCGTCCGGGCCAGCGACCACCTCGAACACGTCCGCTGCGAGAGCGACCGACTCCGCCAAGACGCCGACGTGATCGAGCGACGGGGCGAGATCGACGAACCCGAACCTGGGAACGGACCGGTGAGTAGGTTTCAATCCGACGACGCCGCAGTACGACGCTGGGATACGGACACTCCCCCCCGTGTCGCTGCCGAGCGCAGCGTCGAGGCGTCCCGCAGCGATAGCCGCCCCGCTGCCACTCGAGGATCCACCTGGCACTGCGCCATCGGCTGCGGGGTTCTCGATAGCACCGTGCGCGCAGGTCTCACCCGTCGTGAAGAATGCGAACTCGTCCATATTCGTCGTCGCGCGGACGTCACCGCCGGCGTCGAGGAGGCGCCGGACGACCGTCGCGTGGTACTCGGGCGTATACGACAGCGCCGCCGACCCGCAGGTCATCGGAACGCCGGCGACAGCGAAGTTGTCCTTCACGCCGAGCCGGCAACCCGAGAGCGGTCCGCCCCCTGTTTCACCGTCGGAAAGTGAGAAGGTGTACCGGAGAGCGTTGTGGGCGTCGTCCCCCTCACTCAGTGCTGTCGCTGGTTCGTCGGAGGGATCGGTGGCTCCAAGCGTTCCGAGCACCTCTGCCGTCGCGTCGAGTTCCGTCGCGTAACTCTCGACAGCCTCGTCGTTGAGAGTAAAGCCGTAGGTGTCTGCCGTACGTCGAATAGCTCGATCGGAGCGTTCGTTGGACATCTCATTAGTCTACTCGTGTCAGAGTATTAACTGTATTCCCTGCTGGTGGTAGTGTTTAATAAAGTGTCAGAGTACTACTCCGCGTAGAATCTTTCTACAACCGACCATTTACGGGTTAGATTGGTTTGCGGTTACGGTTCATACTTTGCCCAACGTGGAGCTATGAATCCGAAGCAGAGCGACCGAAGCTACCCCTGACTCCACGAATCGTAGCTCTCGTGGAATAATTACTGTCAGTATCGACTAAACACGGCCGGTGAAGACATCTCCCATCCCGCTCTCGAATCTGATTCAAGGATATGAGTTCCGCCACGAGCATTGAGCCGAGCAGGTCGTAGATCAACGGGTCGTCAGCAGGTCAACGGATGTCGAGTTCGCGGAACTCGTCCCGAATGTACGAAGTATGAGCCTCAGCCACGTGTTCGAGGATCGTTTCCCCAGCAGCGGCGGTTGCTGGGCGTGCGTCTCCGAGGACGCCGTTTTTGTCGTACACTTCCACACCTCTCGTAAATAAGGCCGCTGCGGATACCGTTCCGGTGTGGCCCTCTGGTAAATCGTCGACGACGAGGGACGGTTCGATGGCTAGGAGCATCGCGGTTTCGCTGGCCCCAGCGTGAACGACAGGTTCGTCCACGTCGATTCCGGCGGCGGCTAGCCCTTCCTGGAGCAGGTTCATGAACCGCTGGAGCCCGGTTACGGCAACCACGTCGATCTCCGTCGTTCGTGTGAGTTCCGGGTAGGCGGCGTCGATAACGGGGAAACAGCCACCGTGGCCGGGGAGAATCACGACGCGCTCGAAGCCCTGGGCCTCGAAGGACGACACGTGGTCCCGAAGCAGGCTCGTGAGTGTGTCTGGGGAGATGGATACGGTTCCGGGGAATCCGGTATGTTCCTCGGACGGACCGACGGGTACGGCGGGTGAGACGAGTGCGTCTCCGAGCCTGTGAGCGACGCGTTTCGCAATTGCAGTTGCAATTCGGGTGTCCGTCTCGAGCGGGAGATGCGGTCCGTGTTGTTCAGTAGCACCGAGCGGAAGGATAACGGTATCTATCCCGTCTTCGAGTGCGCCTTCGACTTCGGGCCACGTCAACTCGGCCATCGTCACGCGTTCGGGCTCGGTTCCGTCCATACGGACACTGTTCGGTCGGCGGCATAACACTGTTCCCCCGAGCGAGATGTGTTTTCTTCGAGTCCTGTGGGGACGGGGGGGAGGGGGTATCCAAACGTATTTGGTAGTCTATTGTATGGTAGGTATTGTATGTCTCAGTCAGTCGAAGCCAGCGGCGACGATGACCAGTCCACGACCGACGAACCCGACATCGAGGAGGACCTCTTCGAGGAGGAACTCCGGATCGACGGGATCTGTGGCGTCTACTGATATGACGACGACCGTATGCAAACCCCCTCACGTCAAGTTTCGCCGGGAGGGGGATGGCGGCCTCGTCTACGACCACGAGAACTACGGCTACGAGGATGCATCGATGTACGAGGTGAGCGACACTGTCATCGACGTGCTGGAGTTCGTCGACGGCGAGCGCTCCCGGGAGGCCGTCGAATGCGAGTTCTCGCCGGCGGTCGTAGAAACGCTCGTCGAACGGGGGGTACTCGCCGATGTCGAGTGAGCCCCTGTCGGCGCCAGTCACCATCACGTGGGAGGTGACGCTGGGCTGTAATCTCCACTGCGACCACTGCCTCTCGGGTAGCGGCCCGGGTCACCAACTGCCGAACGAGCTCACGACCGAGCAGGCCCACGACTTCATCGCCGAACTCGACGAGATGGACGTGTTTCAGGTGAACATCGGCGGCGGCGAGCCGTTCGTCCGTTCCGATATGCTGGAACTGCTGGCGGATCTCACCGAGCGGGACATCTCGACCTGCGTGAGCACGAACGGCACCCAGCTCGACGAGGCCACCCTCGATCGCATCGAAGCGATGGATCCGCTGTTCCTGCAGGTGAGTATGGACGGCTTGCAGGCCGAGAACGACGCCATCCGTGGCGAAGGCGTATACGAACAGGTCGTCGACGCGCTGGACCGACTGGAAGACCGCGACATCGGCACGACCGTCAACACCGTCGTCACCCGGCAGAACGTCGATGACCTCCCAGAGATCTACGACCTCGCTGAATCCCACGGCGCCGGCCTGCGGCTGAACCGCTTCCGCCCCAGCGGTCGTGGCGAGGACACGTGGGACGAGTTCCGGTTGACCGAGGAACAGATCCGCTTCCTCCACGGGTGGATCGAAGACCACCCCGACGTGCGGACGGGCGACTCCTTCTTCTACCTGAATGCGCTGGGCGAGGTGCGAAACAACACCCTCAAGCAGTGCGGCGCGGGCTCGATGACCTGTCTCGTCGACCCGGCGGGCGACGTGTTCCCGTGCGCGTTCACACAGTGGGACCACCTCGCCTCGGGCAACGTCGTCGAGGATGGCTTCCAGGCCGCGTGGAACGAGATCGCGAATCTCCGCAACCAGATCGACGATCACGAGGGCTGCCCCGCGGTCGCGATGGGGAGTTCGGATCCGAACGGCGAAGACCCCCAGTTGCGGGCCATCCTCTCGGGCGACTGAGTCCCGTGGCGACCCCCGCCACCTCCCCTGTGGACCGACCCGCCAGTACGGCCGGCGAGTACCGTCGCCGCGACACCGTCTCGGTCGTCGACGGCGTCGTCTTTTCTCGGCGTCCAGTGGCCGCTACCCGGCTCAACGACGCCGCCGTCTCGCTGCTCTGTGAACTCGACGACGATATGTTTCACACGCCGGCAGAGATCGCTTCCGAGACGGGCTACGATACCGAGACGGTCGAGTCCCTGTTTGGACGCCTCGCCGATCGGGACTTCTTGGAGTGGCGGCCGGCACGCGACCCCGCGTATCGGCCGCCGGTGTCGATCGTGGTCACGGTACGGAACGACCGCGAGAACCTCGAAGGCTGCCTCGACGCGCTTGCGGACCTGTCGTATCCGAGCTACGAGGTGGTTGTAGTCGACGACGGATCGACGGACGGGACGGTCGAAGCCGCAACCGACCACCAACTCACTGAGGAGGGGCGACTACGTCTCGTCGAGGTCGGGAGCGCGGAGGAGCCGATCGGGATCGGCGCCTCCAGAAACCGGGGCGTCGCGGCGGCGGCCCGCGATGTGATCGCGTTCACCGACGCCGACTGCCGGCCGCGACCGGAGTGGCTCGCGGACCTCGTGCCGTGTCTGGCCGGCCACGACCTCATCGGCGGGCGCGTCCGGCCGGCCGGCGGCACGACGGCGAGCGCGTACGAGGCGGTCAACTCCTCGCTGGATATGGGCGCACACGCGGCCCGCGTCGACCCGGGCGGGGGGACGCCGTACCTCCCGACCGCGAACCTCGTCGGGACACGCGCGGTCTTCGAGGCGGTGCCGTTCCCCGAGCGCAACGTCGCCGAAGACGTCGAGGTCTGCTGGAACGCGGTCGCGGCCGGCTTCGACGTCGTCTACTCGCCGCGGGGCGTCGTCGAGCACGCGTACCGGTCGGGTCGACAGTTTGCGGGCCGACGGGCGACCTACGCGGCGTCGGAGGCGCTGCTCGCACGGGCGTACGGACGCGACCAGGCTGATCGTGTCGGCGTGCCAGTCGCTGGCCTGCTCGTTGTCGTCCTCGCGGCTCTCGCGATGGCTTCTTCCGGGATCGTCGCGGGCGTCACCGGCGGCGGCGCGGCGCTGGTCGGTGGTCTCGCGGTGACTGTCGACGGTGTTCGAATCCGGAACCGCGAACGCCAGCTGCCGGATATCTCTCGCGGAGATCTAGTCCGTAGCTGGGCCCGAGAACGCCTGTCTTCGGCCTACGAGATCTCGCGGGAGGTACTGCGGTACTACGCCGGACCGCTCGCGCTCGCGGGCATTCTCGCGTGTATCGGCGGTGCGCCAGCGCTCGCGGGAGGGGTCCTCGTCGGGATCGTCGCGGTGACGACGCTGCCGATAGCGGTGGAGTACCGGGTTCACGACCCCGACGTCTCGGTCGCCGGCTACGCGGTCTACTACCTCGCCGACCACCTCGGCTACCAGGTCGGTGCCTATCGCGGCGCCCTCGCGCACTGGACGGTGGCGCACCTCAGGCCCGACGCGCGGTTCGAGCTCGTCGGACACGGCGCAAGTTTGCTCGCCGGCCTGACGCCGCGCCACGAGAGGACGGACGTCCGAAGCGTCCACGTCGGCGGCGTCACCACGCGGTTCCGCGTCGAAACGCCGGCCGAACGCTGGTGGTTCGAAGACGGGAGTCTGGGCAGCGAGCGCTCGATCGTCACCGACCTGCTCGATCGGTTGCGCCCCGACGACAGGTTCCTCGACGTCGGAGCGAACGTCGGCCAGTACAGCTGTCCTGTCGGCCGCGCGCTCGAGGGGTATGCGGACACGGGTGACGGCGGGAGACCGATCGCGGCCGTCGAACCGCATCCGCGGAATGTGGCTCGGCTCGCGGAGAACCTCGATGCGAACGACGTCGACGCCCGGATCGTCAGGGCCGCGTTCGGAGCGGCCAACGGCGAGGGGATCCTCCGAGATGACTCGACCGATGCCGACGCCGATGCTGATCCGGGCATCGGCACGCACGCGCTGGTCGACCAGCCGGGGGTAGTGGACGAGGCTGTCTCGGTCGATGGCGACGGAGGGGATGAAAGTGGCGTCGCAACGGATGTCGTGACGGGCGATTCGTTGGTAGAGTCCGGCGAGATCCCCCAGCCGACAGTCGTCAAGATCGACGTCGAGGGCGCGGAGGTCGACGTCCTCGGGGGACTCCAGCGGACGCTCGCGAACCCGGCGTGTCGGCTCGTATACTGTGAGGTCCACTCCGACGTCCCCGAGGGGAGTCAGAACCGTCGGGAGTCGGTCCGAACGACGCTGGCCGAGCACGGCTTCGACGTGAGCACGGTCCGTGAGTTCCAGGACGGCAGAGCCGCGATTAGAGCCGAGCGAGGCGGAGACTGTGGTAGCGGTTGTACGTTTTGACTTACTCGATCGCACGCCGCCGTTCGATTGGGCGAGTACTCAGTTGCAAACGCTACTCTCGTCGATCGCGATGGCTTCCGATCCCGCCGGTGCGTTTCGCGAATTTCAAATGAGGTCCTGATCCCGGAGATACGCGACAACCTGCTCGGCCGCCTCTTCGGGGGGCGCGTCGATGCGTTCGCCGGCGCTCGTGCCCGAATCGGTCCCGCGGCCGAGCATCCGGTAGATACGCTGCTCGACGGTTCCCGCTCTGGGTGGTCGCCCGCGTCCCCAGCGCTCGTTCGGCGTCACGTCCTCTACCGTCGCCGCGCCGATGCTCATCGCGAACCGGGACTCTCCCGGCGCGACATCCTCCAACGCCACCGTCTCGATCTTGGCACGCTGGCCGGCGACGACCGTCGAGAGCGGCGCACGGTCGGGGTCGGTGAATCCCGCATCGATTCCCAGCACTGCCGGAACCTTGAGGACGACCGCCTCCTGCCGGCCGATCGACAGCTTGCGCTGGACGGCGAGTTCGCCCTGTTCGATCGACACCTCGGCGTCGAGATTCGGGGTGCCGAGTCGGGTCACGCGCGTCGCAGCAGGCCAGTCCAGCCGTTCACCGACCAGGGTCGCGATCTCGGCGCCCGCGAACGACGACGACTGCCCCACCACGACCGCGTCGGGAGACTCGCGGGCGGCGACGCGGGAGAGCACGGTCGCGTACTTGTCGCCGGCTACCTCCTCTATGGGGTCGTACTCCACGTGAAGCCCCTCGTCGGCGCCGTGTCCGAGTGCCGCGCGGACGCAGCGCCGCGCCGGGTCGCCCCCGATGCCGACAGCCGTCACGTCGTCGGCGACTTCCTGTGCCGCAGCCAGCGCGACGCGGTCGTCGATACTGAGCTGGTGGCGGTAGGGTTCCGCGTTCCCGTCGTCGTCGACGACCCGATGGGGCTCCGGGCGGGCGGTGACGATTGCCTTCATCGTGCGGTGTACCCCCCGTCGACCGGGATCGTTGCCCCGGTAACGAACGCCGCGTCGTCGGACGTCAGGAATGCGATCGCCCGGGCGATATCCTCGGGCGCGGCGATCCCCAGCGGTGTCCCTTCGATCATCTCCTCGGCCGTGGCGGGAAGATCGTCGTCACCCCCCTCCGACAGCGCCTGCTGTAGCATCGGCGTCTCGACGATACCGGGGCAGATGGTGTTCGCGCGGATCTCCGGCGCGTACTCGACGGCGATGGAACGAGTCAGCGAGACCAGTGCGCCCTTCGTAGCGGTGTAGATATCCATCCCTGGCTCCGCGATCAGCGCCGCTATAGAGGCGTTGTTGACGACGACGCCGGTCCCGTCACCGGTATCGAGCATCGCCGGGATGGCGTGCTTGCAGGCGTACATCGGCCCCTTGAGGTTTACGCCGGTCAGGAACTCGTAGGCGTCCTCCTGGAACTCCGTGATCGGACCGTCGGCGTCCTGGGAAGCGACCGCGGCATTGTTCACCAGCACGTCGACGCGGCCGAACGTCGCCTCGGCGTGCGTGATCATCTCCGCTACGGCGTCCTCGTCGCTCACGTCGGTCTCGACGAAGGAGGCGTCGCCGCCGTCCTCGGCGGCGATGGATTCGACGAGCTGCTCGCCCTCGTCGCCGGAGAGGTCCGCGACGACGACGTCTGCCCCCCGCTCGGCGAGTGTGCGACACGTCGCCGCGCCGATGCCACTCGCACCGCCCGTCACGATCGCAGTTTGGTCGGTGAGGTTCATAGTCAGCCGAAGTCGAACTCCACGCCCTTGCCGCCCTCCGCTTTCGACCACGAGACGGCGCCCTTGTCGGGATCGTTCGCACAGAAGACCATACAGGCTCCGCACTCCACGCACGGCTCGTACGCGAAGTAGATGCCGCCCTCTTGATCCTCCTGATAGTCGAAGCACTCCGCGGGACAGAGGTGCAGGCAGGGCTTGTCCTCGCAGGTGACGCACTGCTCGTTGTCGACGGTGATGTGGGCATCCTCGCTGACGTCCCAATTGACCGTCTCGAGGTCGTCCTGTACGCTCATCGGTCAGCTCCTCCGTCGTCGGCCGATCGTTGTTTGGTGTTTGATAGCATAGTCGTGTGTTCTCGTCTACAATTATTGCTCTTCCGGTCAGAGTGACCTGAGTCCGCGGTAGCCGTCCCTCAGCAGATCGAGGAACCCGGCGTCGCTCCGACGGAACGCGCGATACGCCTGTCGCCACGTCAGCCCGGAGGCGTCGGTGTTCGCGGAGTACATCGACCGCAGTGTCTCGGTCGCGATCCCCGGGTAAGCGCCGTACATCCGCTCGTTCTCGAGGAACCTCGGAAGATGACGATGTTGCTTCATATCCTGTAGTACGTAGGAGTCCTCTAGCCGGTCGTCGTATCGCTGTCCGAACGAGTCCCAGTCCGCATCCGCCTCGCACTCGACGGCGGCCTCGGCGGCGACGAGGCCGCTCTTGATGCCGTAGTCTAAGCCGCGGAAGGTGTACCCCTTGTTGAGCACGAGCCCTGCCGCGTCGCCGACGAGCGCGACTCTGCGGTCGTACCGGCCCGGCAGCGAGTCATAGGAGTGTTCGGGCACCAGAATACCCTGATACTCCTCGACGGCGTCACCCCGTACGTACGGGCGAACGGTGTCGAGTTCCATAAACCGCTCCAGCAGCGAGTACAGCGGCGTCCCGGTGTCACCGTAGCCCTCGCTTCCCAGCCACCGAAGCGTTTCGAGTCCACCGACCGCGCCGACGGAGATGTACTCCTCGAACGTATAGATGAAGTACCCAATCGTGGGCGCGCCCTCTGGGAATCCCGTGTAAATGTAGGCGGCGCCCTCGTCGCTGTCGAGGTTGAAACGCCGGTCGATCTCCTCGCGACCCACGTCGATCACCTTCTTCACCGACAGCGCCATGTCCTCGTTGCGCATCGTGCGCTGGATGCCGGTCTTCCGTCCGACCGTCGTGTTCACGCCGTCGGCGCCGATCACGGCATCGCAGGCGATGTCGCCGTTCTCCCGGTCGGTGTGGACCACCGCGCGGTCGGCCTCCTGTGTCACGTCTTTCACCCCCGTCTCCGGGAGGAACGTCACCCCCTGTTCGACCGCGCGGTCGACGAACCACCGATCGAACTTCCCGAGCATCAGCGTGTAGTTGGGCTCCTCGCGGAGTTCGAGGTCGCGGTAGCCGATGGAGACCTCCGCGTCGCCGTGAAGCAGTTTGATGTTGTGCTCGACCACGTGGCGTTCGAGCGGTGCCTCCTCGGGGAACTCGGGCACGAGGTCGTCGAGGATACTGCCGTAGAGCACGCCCCCGGTGACGTTCTTCATCCCGGGCTGTTTGGCGCGTTCGACCAGCGCCACGTCGAACTCCTCGTCGGCGAGCTTGTACGCGGCCGCGACGCCCGCCCGCCCGGCACCGACGACCACCACGTCGAATGAGGCGTCTGTCATTCGGCCACCTCCTCGGCTGCCGCGGGCTCGCCCTCGGTTCTGGCCCGCCGGACCGCCTCGGCCAGCGCCGGACCGTACTCGTACACGTCGCCGACGATACCGATGTCGGCGAAATTGAAGATGCGCGCCTCGGGGTCGGAGTTGATCGGGATCAGGTGGTCGGCGTTCACCGACCGCATATGGTAGGAGTCGCCGGAGATGGCGCAGGGGACGTACAGCTCCACGTCGATCTCCTTGCCCGTCACGCCGATCTGGCGGTCGTAAGACACCCACCCCTCGTCAGATGGCGGACGGGACGCCCCCATCGCGGCGCCGAACGCGTCTGCGAGGGTTTCGATCAGGTCGAACCCGTCGGCGCCGCCCATCCCGAACCCGCCGGCGACGATGCGCCGCGCCTTCGAGAGGTCGTTCTCGGGCACCTCGAACGTCTCGACGTGTCGGATCCGGTCGTCGTCGGTCACGTCGACTTCGACGGTGCGTTCCGTCGGCTCTCCCTCCGGCGGCTGCTCGGGCGTCCCGAGCGCCTCGGTGTTGAGTGTCACCACCGGCGGCTCGCGCTCGAAGGCGAGTTCCGCGTACGCCCGCCCGCCGTAGGCGGGCCGCCCCGCGAGCAGTTTCCCGTCACGGACCCGGAGCAGGCAGTCGGTGACGCAAGCGCCGCGCCGTCGCCGCGCTGTCGCTGCCGCGAGGTCGGCGCCGTCGGCGGTATCCGGAAGCAGCACGGCGCGGGCGTCGTCGGTGAGTTCGGCCAGCGCCCGCGAGCGTGCTCGGACGCCTGCTGCGCCCGGGGCGAACGATCCGTCGTTCCGGGTGACGTGGAGCACTTCGTCGGGGGTGCCGGCCGCCGCCTCGTCGGGCGAGACGACACCGTCGAACGCGACCGCGACGACAGTCGGTCGCTCGGACCTGTCGGCGTCGTCGCCGAGCGCTTCAGCGAGTCGGTGGGCTTCCTCGAGCAGTGCGACGTCGTCGGCGTCGGGAACGGCCACTATCTGAGTCATCGTTGGCACCTCGCAGTCATAGGGATAGCTCCCGGGCGAGCATCTCGCCGTCGTAGATGGCCTTGTCGATCAGTCGCGGCGCCACACAGTCGCCGATGCGGTGGACCGAGTCGGCCGCGAACCCCTGTTCCTCCAGCGTCCCGGCGAGGCCGGTCCGGGCCTCGCGGCGCTCGGCGACGACGAGCGAGTCGGCCTCGCGCGTCTCGACGTCCTCGGAGTAGACGTTGAGCAACTGGGCCGCGCCGTCCTCGAAGCCGATGATGGTGGTGTGGGTCTCGATGTCGACGCTGTGCTCGTACAGCGACTCCAGGAACGGCGGGACGTTCGTGCCCTCCATCTGGTCGCCCGGGTGGTAGGACGTGGTCACGAACGTCACGTCGTGGTCGGCGGCGAGGTGCTCCGCGACGCTGACCCCCGCCGCGTGTTTGTTGTTGTCGAAGACGATGACCGAGTCGCCGACTTCCTCGCCGCGCAGCACGTCCCACGAGCGATGGACCTCGGCCCCCTCCAGGTCGGGCTGTTGTTCGCTGGCGCCGATAGCGACCACCACGTCGTCCCACGCGCCGGGATCGACGTCCTCGGGAACCACCTCGGTGTTCGTCTCGACGGTCACGTCGCGGTTGCCCAGTTGGTTCTTGAGGTTCCGGACCGCGTCGCCGAACTCCTGTCTGGAGTCGACCTGCGTGGCGATGTTGGACTGGCCGCCGAGCCGGTCTTCGCGCTCCCGGATGGTCACCCGGTGGCCGAGGTCCGCGGCCGTCACCGCGAAGGAGAGGCCGGCGGGTCCGCCCCCGACGACCAGCACGTCCCGCGGCGCCGACGCCGGTTCGCGGTCCTCGATGTGGGGTACCTCGGTCTCCCTGCCCGACCGTGGCGTCTGGATACAGCCGACGTGGCCGTTGGTGTGGATGCCGCCCAGGCAGTTCTGGTTGCAGGCGATGCAGTGCGTGACCTCCTCGTCCTCGCCGCGCCGGACCTTCCGGACCGTGTCGGCGTCGCAGATCAGTTGCCGACACATGCCGACGAAGTCCGCGCGGCCCTCCTCCAGCACGTCGTTCGCCTTCGTGAGGTCGTTGATCCGGCCGGCGGCGATGACCGGGATGTCCACGAGTTCGCGCGCGCCGCCGTAGTACTCCGAGGTGTACCCCAGCGGCGCGTGCATCGGCGCGTCGGTGATGTACAGCTTCGAGATCGTCGCGATGTCTGAGTCGATGAAGTCCAGGCTCGGGTGGAGTCGCCGGATCACCTCGACCGCGTAATCGTAGTCGTAGCCGCCCTCCTCCATCTCGTCGAGCGTGAGGCGGATCCCGACCGGGAATTCCTCGCCGACGCGGTCACGGATGGCCTCGATCACCTCGTTTACCAGGCGGACGCGGTTGTCCATCGACCCGCCGTACTCGTCGTCGCGCCGGTTGTATTTCGGTGAGAGGAACTGCCGCAGGATACCGTCGTGGCCCGCCTTGAGCTCGATCCCGTCGAGGTTTCCCCGCTTGACGTGCTCGGCGGTCTTGGCGAAACCGAGTTTCACCTCCTCGATGTCCCCGCGCTCCATCCGCTTCGGCATCTCGTAGCCGTACTCCGAGGGGACTGCCGACGGCGCCCAGGTCTCCCGCATCGCGTGCTCGCCGGAGTCCTCGCCGCCGGTGTGTTGGAGTTGCGCGAACACCTTCGTCCCGTGTTTGTGACACGCGTCCGCGATGGTCTTCAGTCGCGGGACCACGTTCGGGTCGTACCCGGAGGCGTACATCGGGTTCGAAGCGCTCGGGTGAACGAGCATACTCGACGGGCCGACAATGAGGCCAACACCGCCGCGAGCCCGGGCTTCGTAGTAGGCTGCGTCGCGCTCCGTCGGCAGGCCGTCCTCCGCGAACCCCGTCTCGTGGGCGAGAAACACCGTCCGGTTCGGGATGGTCACCGATCCGATCCGCCGGGGCGTAAAGAGCATCTCTGGCATGGGTTGAGAGTGGTTGTCTATCAACGATTGTCGAGACGAGGATAAAGATGTACCGCTGGTAATGCGGGTGTCCGGAACTTGTTTATAACCTTATGTCCCATTGAGAAGTACTGGCATGGAGGTATCGTACCCGTTCACCGGGATCGTCGACCAGCAGGCAATGAAGCGCGCGTTGCTAGTCAACGCCGTCAGTCCGGACGTGAACGGCGTACTGCTGCGTGGCGAGCGCGGCACCGCCAAGTCCACCGCCGTCAGGGCACTCTCCGCAATCTTGCCGGACATCGAGGCCGTCGCGGACTGCCCGTACGGCTGTCCGCCCGACGACCGCGACCGGATGTGCAGCGAGTGTCGCGAGCGGTGCGACGCTGGCGAATCCCTGCCGACCGAGACCCGGCCGATTCGAGTGGTCGATCTGCCGCTGAACGCCTCCGAGGACCGCGTCGTCGGCAGCATCGATCTACAGCGCGCCGTGCAGTCGGGCGAAGCGACGTTCGAGCCGGGGATTCTGGCCGAAGCCAACCGGAACATCCTCTACGTCGACGAGGTCAACCTGCTCGACGACCACATCGTCGACGTCCTGCTCGACGCGGCAGCGATGGGCGAGAACATCGTCGAGCGCGAAGGCGTCTCCGTCCGTCATCCGTCGGAGTTCGTCCTCATCGGGACGATGAACCCCGAGGAAGGCGGGCTCAGGCCGCAGCTGCTCGATCGGTTCGACATCCTCGTCGATGTCGAGGCAAGCGACGACGCCGCGGAGCGCGTCGAGATTGCCGAGCGCCGGGAGCGATTCGACGCCGACCCCGAAACGTTCCGCGCTGAGTACGCGGACGAGCAGCGTGCGCTCCGCGACCGAGTCCGGAACGCGCGCGAGCGTCTCGCTGCCGTCGAGATGTCCGAGGAACTGCAGCACGACGCCGCCTACGAGGCCCTCCGGCAGCGCGCACACGGGATGCGCGCGGACATCGCCGTTTCCCGGGTCGCGCGTGCCATCGCCGCGCTCGACGGCGAGAACGCGGTGACCGAGGCTCACGTCGCGGAGGCGCAGTACTTCGCGTTCCCCCACCGCGTGGAGGGCGTCGCAGAGATGACTTTCGGCGAGGGGCTGCTCTCGACCGGCAACGACGAGGAGGCCGAGGAGGGAGAGGACGACGAGGACGACTCCGACGGCGACGACGCCGTGGACCAACAGGGCGGCGGCATCCCGATCGCGGAGGGCGAACAGTCCTACACGGTCGACCGAACCGCGATCGATCCCCCGACAGACCGGACGATGCGGACCGCGCTCGCGCGGCGTACCCCCTCGCGAGTCGACGTGCGGAGCGGCCGATACGTGCGGTCGCGCGTACAGGAGGAGGTCGACGACGTGGCCATCGACGCGACGCTGCGCGCGGCCGCCCCCCATCAGCAACAGCGGGGCCGGACGGGCAGCGACGACCTCGTGATCGAACCGCGCGACCTCCGGCAGAAGCTCCGCGAGCGGACCGCCCGCGCACTGGTGGTGTTCGTCGTCGACGCCAGCGGCAGCGTGATGAGCGGCCGCCAGATGATGGAGACCAAACGCGGCCTGCTCTCGCTGATCGAAGACGCCTACCGCGCCCGCAATCGCGTCGCAGTGGTGGTGTTCCGCGGTGAGAGCGCGTTCACGTTGGTCGAACCGACCCGAAACCACCGACACGCACGCGACGCCGTCTCGGGGCTGACCGTCGGCGGCAACACGCCGCTGGCCCACGGCCTCGTCGAGGCGTACCAACTCGTCCAGCGAGAGAAGCGCCGAGATCAGGACCTGTACCCACTCGTCGTGCTGCTGTCGGACGGGCAGTCAAACGTCGAGTACCGCGAGGACGGCGACGCCAAGGAAGACGCGTTCCGTGCCGCCTCGCTGTTCGACGAGGACGACGTCCCGTCGGTGTTCGTCGACACCGGCCACAAGATCGACACCACGCCCGACGAGATCTGGACCGACCGGAAAGCCCGCCGTATGAAGCGCAAGCGCCACGAGCGCAACCGCGAGTTCGCGGCGACGATGGGAGCCGACTACCTGCCGCTGATCGACCTGCCGCGTGACGTCGACCTCGAAGCAGCGAATCGTGAGGAGGAGACGGTATGAAGCGACGGCACGGGATGAGGGAGCCAACGACCGACCACAATCGATGACCGACCACCATACTACACACGACACGCCGACGGCGAAGGAATCGCGGACCGGCGGGATATTCCCGTTCACGGCCATCGTCGATCAGACCGAGATGAAGCGCGCGCTCGTGTTAAACGCTATTAACCAGGGCGTGGGCGGCGTACTGCTGCGCGGCGAGCGCGGCACCGCCAAGTCCACCGCCGTCAGGGCGCTGGCCGAGGTACTGCCGAACATCGAGGCCGTCGCGGACTGCCCGTACGGCTGTCCGCCCGACGACCGCGACCGGATGTGCAGCGAGTGTCGCGAGCGGTGCGACGCTGGCGAATCCCTGCCGACCGAGACCCGGCCGATGCGAGTGATCGATCTGCCGCTGAACGCCTCTGAGGACCGCGTCGTCGGCAGTATCGATCTCGAACGCGCGGTGCAGGCCGGTGAGCGTGAGTTCGAATCAGGCATCCTTGCGGAGGCTAACCGTAATATTCTCTACGTCGACGAGGTCAACCTGCTCGACGACCACATCGTCGACGTCCTGCTCGACGCGGCAGCGATGGGCGAGAACATCGTCGAGCGCGAAGGCGTCTCCGTCCGCCACCCGTCGGAGTTCATCCTCGTCGGCACGATGAACCCCGAGGAGGGCGATCTCCGACCCCAACTGCTGGACCGGTTCGGGCTCGTCGTCGACGTCGAGGGCGTCAGCGAAGTGGACGACCGCGTCGAAATCACTCGTCGCCGCGCCGCGTTCGAGGCCGATCCGGACGCGTTCCGCGCAGCGTACGAAGAGGCACAGGCAGCACTCCGGGAGGACATCGTGGCGGGTCGCGAGCGGCTTCCCCGGGTCGAACTCGGCGACGACGTCGCTCGATTGATCGCCGGGATGAATATTGAACTGGACGTCGACGGCCACAGGGGCGACATCACGCTCCGCCGGGCCGCCCGCACGCTGGCGGCGCTCGAAGGCGACGACGAGGTCACCGCCCGCACCGTGCGACGCGTCGCTCGGATGGCGCTCGACCACCGCCTGCAGCGACTCCCCTTCGAGGAGGAGGAACAGGACGTGATGAGCGTCTTCCACGACGTGCGGCGCGAACTCGGCCTCGAAGACTAACTGCCAACGCTGTTTGTCGCTGTCGATTGCTTCCCGCCGGTCGGAGATTAGCCTGAGAATTGATAGCTTGAAATACACTTATTATGAACGATAGAATATGATACTGTGGGAACACCCACCGCGATAAGAGGTACCGTGGGGGCGTTCTCGGAGGTCAAACTATGCCAGAGTACGATTTCAGTGGTAAGGTCGCGTTCGTCACTGGCGCCGGTCACGGCCAGGGACGCTCACACGCACAGCACTACGCAAAACACGGTGCCGACGTGGTCGTCACCGACATCTGCGAGAACATCGAGACTAACCCCTACGACCTCAGCACGCCGGACGAACTCGAGGAAACGGCGAGTATCGTAGAGGACGAGGGCCAGGAGGCGCTGACCATCGAAATGGACGTCCGCGAGGAGAGCCAGGTCGAAGCCGCCGTCGACGAGGCGGTCGACCACTTCGGGAAGGTCGACATCCTCGCCAACAACGCCGGTATCTTCAACGCAGCCGATATGACGGAGATGCCCGAACAGCAGTGGGACGAGATGATCGACACGAACCTGAAGGGCGTCTGGCTCTGCTCGAAGCACGTCGGCCAACACTTCATCGAACGAGGCGACGGTGGAAAGATCGTCTCCACCTCGTCGGCCGCGGGGCTAATCGGGACCCCGTCCGCCGGCCACTACGTCGCGACGAAACACGGCGTGATCGGGCTGACGAAGACGCTGGCGCTGGAACTCGCCGAATACGACGTCAATGTCAACGCCGTCTGTCCCACCGGCGTCGAGACCCCGATGATCGCCGGGTTCACCGAAGCCTACGGCGAGGAGTTGATGGACGAGATGGGTGCGTTCAGCGGTCCCTGGAGCGTCTTCGAGGGTGTCGACATGATCGAGGCGACGGATGTCAGCGAGGCGTATATGTGGCTGTCCAGCGACGCCGCGCGCTACGTTACTGGAATAGCGCTTCCGGTTGACGCAGGAATGACCGCCAAGTGAGACGATGGTAGAGTACGACTTCAGTGGCCAGGTGGCGTTCATCACCGGGGCCGCACACGGCCAGGGTCGAACGCACGCACAGTATTACGCGAGACACGGTGCCGACGTCGTCGTCACCGACATCAACCACAACGTCGAGACGGTACCATACGACTTGGGAACCGAAGACGAACTGGCCGAGACGGCGAGTATCGTCGAAGACCAAGGCCAGAGCGCGCTGATGATCGAGATGGACGTCCGCGAGGAGGCGGCGGTCGAAGCTGCGGTTCAGGAAGCCCTCGATGAGTTCGGTCACATCGACATCCTCGCCAATAACGCTGGATTCTGGCCGCCGTCGGATGTGGTGGAGATGGACGAGCAGATGTGGGACGACGTGATCGACACGCTACTGAAAGGCGTGTGGTTGCCGTCGAAGCACGTTGGCCAGCACTTCATCGACCGCGGCGACGGCGGGAAAATCGTCTCGACCGCCTCGACCGCCGGACTCGTCGGCATCCCGGGGTTCGGACATTACGTCGCCGGAAAGCACGGCGTGATCGGGCTGACGAAGACGCTGGCGCTGGAACTCGCCGAATACGACGTCAACGTCAACGCCGTCTGCCCGACCGCCGTCGACACACCCGGCAACGTCGGAATGGTCGAAGCCTACGGTGAGGAAGTCTTCGAGGAGATCGGTGAACTCGGCGGGCCGTTGAACGTGCTTGCGCCGGGTGAGATGATCGAACCGGAGGACATCAGCGAGGCGTATATGTGGCTCTCCAGCGACGCCGCCCGCTACGTCACCGGGATCGCGCTCCCCGTCGACGCCGGAGCCACAATCAAATAACGAGTAGCACCCTGACGATGCCAGAGTACGACTTCGGCGGCCAGGTGGCGTTCGTCACCGGGGCCGCACACGGCCAAGGCGAATCGCACGCGATCGAATACGCCCGCCACGGTGCAGACGTCGTGGTAGTCGATCTCGGAGAGAACAAAGAGACAGTCCCGTACGACCTCGGCACCGACGACGAACTCGAGGCGACCGCCGAGGCGGTCCGAGAACACGGGCAAAAAGCGCTGACGATCAAGGCGGACGTTTCCCAGGAGGCAGACGTGGAAGCCGCGGTCCAGGCGGCCGTAGACGAGTTCGGGAAGGTCGACATCCTCGCGAACAACGCCGGGATCGAATCATTCGCCGAGGCAGTAGAACTCGACGAGCGGATGTGGGACGAACTGTTGGATACGAATCTCAAGGGGATCTGGCTCTGTGCGAAACATATCGGGCAACACTTTATCGACCGCGGCGACGGCGGGAAGATCGTCAATACCACGTCGGTATCAGGGCTGACCGGTATCCCGCTCGGAAACGCCCACTACGTTTCTTCGAAGTGGGGCGTTCGTGGGCTGACGAAGACGCTGGCGCTGGAACTCGCCGAGTACGACGTCAACGTCAACGCTGTCGCGCCGGGAGGGGTCGACACCCCGATGGTTACCGGGATACTGGAGGCTTACGGCGAGGAGGTGCTATCCCAGTCGCAAGACCTCTCCGGTCCGTGGAACATCTTCGACGAGGAAGGGATGCAGGACGCACAGTCTATCACTGACGCCTACATGTGGCTTTCCAGCGACGCCGCACGCTACGTGACCGGCATCACGCTCCCCGTCGACGCCGGGTTCACCGCGAAATGAAACAATCAGATCAACAATGCCAGAATACGACTTCAGCGGCCAGGTGGCGTTCGTCACCGGCGCCGCACACGGCCAAGGGCGATCGCACGCACAGCACTACGCTCGACACGGCGCCGACGTAGTCCTCACCGACATCTCCGAGAACATGGAGACGGTGCCGTACGACCTCGGCACCGAAGACGAACTCGAGGAGACCGCCAGTCTCGTCGAAGACGAGGGACAGGACGCCCTCACGGTTCAGATGGACGTCCGCGACGAAGATCAGGTCGAGGCCGCCGTTGAGCAGGCCCTCGACGAATTCGGGAAGATCGACATCCTCGCGAACAACGCCGGTATCGCCCACTTCGGCGACCTCGTCGAGATGGACGAGGCGTTGTGGGACGAGATGCTCGATACGAATCTCAAGGGCGTGTGGCTCTGTTCGAAACACGTCGGTAAGCACTTCGTCGACCGCGGCGACGGCGGCAAGATCGTCTCGACCTCCTCGATCTACGGCCTTTCGGCCGGGCCCGGCTCCGGCCACTACATCGCGGCCAAACATGGCGTGATCGGGCTGACGAAGACGCTGGCGCTGGAACTCGCCGAGTACGACGTCAACGTCAACGCCGTCTGTCCGACCGGCGTCGACACCCCGATGATCTCGGGCGTGATGGAAGCCTACGGCGAGGACGTTCTCGACGACGTGATCGCGACGACCGGCCCGTGGAACCTCTTCGAGGAGGGGATGATCGAGTCGAAGGACATCAGCGAGGCGTATATGTGGCTCTCCAGCGACGCCGCTCGCTACGTCACCGGGATCGCACTCCCCGTCGACGCCGGGATGCTAGCGAAGTAGCAGTGATCCACACCGGGTTGTCTTCCCGAGACAACTCCGGGCGCTATTTTCCCCAGTACGACGCCAGTCCGACAGCTATCGCGGTTCCAGCAACGAACGCGGCCGCCAGCGTGGTCGGTTCGACGGCGTCACGGTACGCCCACGCCAGTGAGCCTGCGACGAGGGCGTTGATGCTGCCCCAGACCACGTTTGTCACCGCGCTCGACTCCGGCCCCAGCGGCGTCATATGTCGCTCGCCTGTGACGCCTTTCACGAAGTGGGGAACCGCGTTCACGCTGAACAGACCGATCACGCCGAACACCGCGAGCTCGACAGTGGTTGCCATACCTATCGTGTCGGAACGCTCGATAATAGTGCTGTGGTCCACCCTATCGCAAGCTAATTGATATTGGGGGCCAATACGTCTGATCGTGCCTGAATACGCGTTCGACGGACAGGTCGCGTTCGTGACCGGCGCCGGCCGGGGGCAGGGCCGCTCCCACGCCGAGCATTACGCGAGACACGGTGCCGACGTGGTGGTCGTCGGCGGCGCACGCGGTATCGAGACCAGTCAGTACCCGCTCGCCTCGGCGGCCCAACTGGATGAGACCGCCCGCCTCGTCGAAGACGAGGGGCAGGAGGCGCTCGTAGTGCGTGCCGACGTACGGCGGGAGACGGCCGTCGAAACGGCCGTCAAGCGGGCAGTCGACGAGTTCGGCAAGATCGACATCCTCGCGAACAACGCGGGGATCTGGAACGTCACCGACCTCGTCGAGATGGAGGAACAGCGGTGGGAGGAACTGGTCGACTCCGACCTCAAGGGCGCGTGGCTCTGTGCGAAACATGTGGGGAAACACTTCATCGAGCGCGGCGACGGCGGCAAAATCGTCTCGACCGCCTCGACCGCCGGGTTCGTCGGCACCAAAGGTTCGGGCCACTACGCGGCTGCCAAGCACGGCGTCGTCGGTCTCACCAAAGCGCTCGCGCTCGAACTTGCCCCCCACGGCGTGAACGTGAACGCGGTCGCTCCGACCGGCGTGGCGACGCCGATGATCGACGGCATTCTGGAGACGGTGGGACAGGAAGCGCTCGCATCGGTGTCAGACGCCAGCGGGTCGATGAACGTACTGGACGAGCAGCTGATTGCGCCGCGCGATGTGAGCGAAGCGTATCTGTGGCTTTCCAGCGACGCTTCCCGCTATGTCACCGGGATCACGCTCCCCGTCGATGCTGGGATGCTGGCGAAGTGACCGTAGTCACGCTCACCCGCCGCGATCAAGAGTCAAAGGCGTCGAGAGAGCATTTCTCCGTCGTAGTACGCGCGGTCGAGCTTTCGCGGTGAGATGGCATCGCCCACGCGGTACACGTCGTCGCGGCGCTCCTCGAGTTCGAGGTAGAGCGACTCGTCAGCCTGCCGTCGACCGACTACGACCACAGTGTCCGGCTCCCGGGTCACAGTGTCGCCTGTTAACGAGTTCCGAAGGATGACCGTACCGTCGTCGTCGACTGCGTCGACGGTGTGGTTTCCGGTGAAGGTGGCCCCTTGTGCCTGCAAAGCGGCGACGAAGCCGGGGAGGTTGGGTTGCTCGGTTCGGAACGCGGGGTAGTGGTCGCCGCTAACCATCTCCAAGGAGCTTCCGCGGCTAAGTATCTCGAGCCCGGCCTGGACGGTGATGACCCACCGATTCTCGTCGAACAGTAGCACGTCCTCGCCGACAGGGGCTCCCGACAGCACATCGAACGCGTTCACCACTTCCCCGGCGAAGCGGTCCCCGGTCTCGGGCTGCGTCGCCCCTGTAGCGACGACGACGGCGTCCCACGACGAGTCCACGTCATCGGCTACGACGGGCGATTCGAGTTCGACGGTGACGTCAGCTTCCGATACGGCCGCTTCCAGATCCTCGGCCGCACGCTCGAACGGTGCGAGCGGTCCCTGTGCAGCGAGGCCGAGTTGGCCCCCGAGGGTTCCGCTCGCCTCGCGAAGCGTCACGTCGTGGCCACGCTCGGCGGCGACCGCGGCGAAGCGGAGGCCGGCCGGACCGCCGCCGACGACGAGGATCCCCTGGGTGAGCGGAGCCCGATCGAGATCTGAGAGCGCGGGGAGCTCTGACTCCCGGCCGGTCCGGGGGTTCACCACGCACTCGACGTGGCCGCCGTGAGCGTGACCGTACACCGCCTCGAGGCATTTCTGATTGCACTGAATACAGCGGTCGTATCGCTCCTCTGCGTGGGCCTTTGTGAGGGTCTCAGCGTCCGCGAGCAGCTGGCGGGTGAAGCTCACGAATTCGGCACCGGCGTCGAAAAGCGCCTCGGCGTCGTCGACGGTCGTGAACGACAGCCGACCGATCACGGGGACGTCCACTGCGTCAGCGGCGGTGGCGATGGGACCAAGCACGTCCGGTGCCGATGCCGAGACGCCCGCGTGCGTCCGGTTGTACGTGGCGTGGCTACCGACCGTACAGGAGAGGTAGTCGAACCCTTCGAGAGCGTCGAGGATGGCGGGTATATCATCGAACTCGTAACCGCCGTACTCCAGTTCCGCGAGCGAGAGGTGGAGGCCGACCGGGCCATCGATCCGGTCAGATGCCGCCGCGAGCGCCTCATTCACGAAGCGTGCCCTCTCCGACCAATTGCCGCCGTACTCATCGACCCGGGTGTTGTACCGTGGAGAGAGGAATTGCCGCAGCACCGAGAACGGGCCCGCAGCCAGTTCAGCGCCGTCGAAGCCGGCGGCATCCAGATTCGCTGCCGCGTCGCCAAAGCCCGACAGCACCGCGTCAATGTCGTCTTGGCTCATCGTCTTGGGCATCTCGTAGGCGGCGTCCGAGGGCGACGCCGAGGGAGCCAGTTGTGCTTGCATCTCCCAGTCGCCGCGCGACTCGGCTCCGGTGTGGGTTAGTTGACCGACGATCTTCGCGTCGTGTTCGTGGACTGCGTCGGCGACGCCCGTTAGCGCCGGCACCGCATTGTCGTCGTACGCGTCGAGGAACGCTGGTCCGCTTGCCGACGGGTGAACGAGCATCTCTGCGGGACCTACCACGAGCCCTGCACCACCGGCCGCGCGGGCGCTGAGATGGGCGGCGAGTTCTTCGGTCGGATACCCGTTATCGACGAATCTCGTGCGTACGGGACGAAAGACGCCCCGATTCGGTACCGAAAGAGATCCCACTGTCCCTGAATCGAAGAGATCCATGCTAACAGGTATCAGGTAATCGTACTTGAAAATAGCGCACAAGTCACTCGTTAGACGGGCTACGTGATTGGATATAGTGTCGAGTGCCATTTCAATTATTTCTCTTTTGTACTTCCCACTGTTTCGTCTGAACGGTTCGATGTGTGCTATTACTGAATACTTGTGTAGGAGAAATGAATCATCACCGAGAAAAGCTAACATAAAATAGTGATGGTCTACTATTATTTAAACAGTTTACGTTGCAAATCTATCGGTTTCGCGTAACCGTCCGAGAATACCATCGGGTGTCTTTTACGAGAACAGTTGTTCTTTTTCTTAGAACATAACTTATGCAAAGCTATACGACCAGTCAATTAATATCATTGGAACCGTTTATTAGCACTCTATGGGAGAAAAAAACGGCAAGGAGGTGAGTGCGGTCGAACGGACGTTACAGATCGTGGAAACGCTTCGTGACCTCCAACCCGCGGGGGTCACCGAGATCGCAAAGTTCGCCGACCTGCCAAAAAGTTCGGTGTACAATCATCTCGGAACCCTCGAAAACGGGGGATATATCATCAAGAACAACGGGAAATACGAACTGGGTCTCCGGTTCCTCCCCCTCGGTGAGGCCGCTAGACAGCGACTCAAAGTATACCGTGCTGCGCGTGCCGAGATCGAACAACTCGGCAGTGACACGGGAACAAACGCGTACCTGTCCGTTGAGGAGCGGGGACGGGCGACGGTGATATTTCGTCATTTGGAGAACGAGATCGATCTCGGCTCTATCGGAACGACTGTGCCGCTGACTACCTCGTCTATGGGAAAGGCGATCCTGGCACAACTCCCGCAAGAACGCGTCGACGAGGTCGTCGAGCAACACGGGCTTCCGAGGATGACCGACTCCAGTATCGTCGACAGGGCGGCGCTCGACGACGAACTAGATCATATCCGGCAACAGGGTTTCGCCCTCGACAGGGGCGAACACGTTCAGCGGCTCAGGGGTGTCGGCGCCGCCGTCCTGGGTCCTGACGGTGAGGTGCGTGGAGCGGTCAGCGTCGCAGGCCCGGAACGACAGTTGCGGGGCCAGTTTTTCGAAGAAGAACTCCCAGATGCCGTACTGGACACGACGAACGTCATCGAGCTAAAGCTGATGGAGAATATGTCGGTGTGACGGTATCCGGCGCCGATCGTGTTTGGGTCACGTCTCAACTCTCTCACCCACTTGCAATCCTCGGAAATTTTCCCGTGGGGTGTAACGACGGACCGTGGGACGTGTGCCCTCGTACCCTTCGTGTGGTTTTGAAGTAGATAGGGACGTGAGCGTGGCGTGGAACATCCGTTCTCGTGGATCTATATAGTGCGTCGTAGAAACGAGAGGACCATATTCGAAGGGACCAACAGCGAAAGACGTGAGCGGTAGGGTGGGTAGTTCAGTTGAAGGTCCTGAGATACCTAGCGAGCGAGGATATATAATGCAATTAATTTTTTTGGAACACGTTAGTGAAGAAGCCTGAGTACCGTTGGTGGACAGAACATCTTCACACTATAGTCGGAATCTGATTGACTCTGGAATTTCGCAGGATTAAAAATCGTGATTCGGGTAAGTGGCGTACGTAGAGAACCTCCCAGATCATCAAGCTAATAGTGATGTCTGAATATATCAAACGTACGCTTGTTATAATTCCACTCTCCGGACCGCTTATTACTGCACAAATACTAATATCGTGGAATCACTACGACCGATGAGACTGCCGATTTCTAATATCGGTCCCTACAATCTATAACCGCTTGACTTCTTCGCCTTGTCTGAGGAGAGCCATATCATAACGGTTTATCATATGCAAACTAGCGGCAATCGTGTTGGGTTATATCAAATCGATTTGTCAGCTGCGGTAGTCCTAAATTACGGATGAAGCGGGAAGAAATTCAGAGCACTATGCGGGAAACCGGACATAGCGGGTGATCAACTTCGCGTTTGTGGAGCGAGAGAAGGCATCCACGAGAACTCTTAGATTAACACGAGTTTATGCACTGCAGGATCGTTACAACTGCTGGGAACCCTCAGAGTTAGTATTGCAGCACCTGAGCATCCTCTGGCCCGCCGCCAGAGCGATCTCTCTCTGCCTCGGGAGGTGATCGCTTTACTCGAGAACTGCTAAGCGGATTCGATCGGCGCGGTGGATGAGCCGTATGGCCTTAATATCCTATTCTCTTCTCAATATAACACGCGTACATATGTTATCCGTTGCAGCGCTATTCGCGTGCGACACCCGGATACGACTATTCAAATAACCGCCTTGGTCTGTGATCAACCTCAAACCGACGGACGCGTGCGCCCTCAGATCGCATCGAAGAGCCGATATCCGATTCGTATTTCGGTTCTATTGGTGTGTATGATATATACGAACTCAACTTACAACGACGGAATCACTATAATGTGAACACTAATCGGAAGCAATTTTCTCTTCTTCATTTTTGTGCCGCGGAGCGAGTGTACATTCACTAACAGATCTCCACCTGGTGTATCTTTCATCATTTGTTATATCATAATAGGGCAATCCCGTCCGTGGTGAACGCTTATAATGTATGAGTCTCACGTAGGAGTATGAATGCTGATGATAAACCACGCACAATTCGGGCGGTCGAGCGTGCCTCCCGAATCATCCAGGCTCTGGAGGATGAGGGACAACTAACGCTCACCGAGATCTCGAACCGCCTAGACGTCTCGAAGAGCACCGTCCACACGTACCTGCATACCCTCTCCCAGGAAGGGTTCATTGCCAAGCACAACGACGGGTATCGACTGAGTCTTCGATATCTTAGCCTCTCGGAACAGGTGAAAAACCGGATCGACATCTACGAGGCCGCACAGCACGAAATCGATGTTCTGGCGGAGAAAACGAACGAGCGAGCGCAACTCGCCAAGTTAGAAGAAAATAGCGTGATCTACATTTACCGATCGAAGAGTGAAAACGCAATTCCGACGACCCTCTCGATCGGGCAATACGTCTACCCCCATAGCACTGCAGCTGGGAAATCGATGCTCGCCTATCTCCCAGACCATCGCGTCGACGAAGTCATCGAGGCGAACGGCCTTCCACAACAGACCGAGAACACGATTACCGAGGTTACTGATTTTAAAGCTGATCTTCGCCGAGTTCGTGAGTTGGGATATGCGATCGGAGACGGAGAGCGCCTCCGGGGGATTCGATGTATCGCGACGCCGATCCGGACGGATTCAGGCCGCGTACTGGGATCTATTGGTGTTTCTGGTCCCTCCCGTCGAATGAGTGACGAGCGCATAGAGAGCGAACTTCGTGATCTCCTTCTCCAATCAGCGAACGTGATCGAAGTAAACGCCAAATTCTCGTGAATCAGTCCCCGTACGCGTGATCACGCATTGGAGCACCGCCCATCTTGAGGGAAATTTTTATTACCTATTGTATTCCTGTAGTCGATATGGGTATTGCAACCCTTGCACACGCCGAGTTGTACTGTCCAGATCTGGAAGCATCGTTAGAGCATTTTCGCGACACAATGGGGATGTACGTCCGTCACGAGGAGGAGGACGCGTACTACCTAGCCGCCTTCGGAGACTGGCAAGATTACACCCTCATCCTCCGTGATGGTGACACCTGGGGCTGTAAACACGTCGCTTGGATGCTCGAAGACGAAGGAGACTTCGACGAGTTCGAACAACGAATCGAGGATTCGGGCTACGACACTGAATGGGTAGAACCCGATGCCGAACCCGGTCAGGGTCGGGCGCTCAAATTCGACTATCCGGGCGCTACCCCCGAGTATATGGAACTCGTTTACGATATCGACCGGGCGTTCGATACGGTCTCCGAAGAGAACAAACCGCGGCTGAAAAACCAACCAACGCGGAAGCCAGAACGTGGTGCTGGCTTCCGTCGCATCGATCACGTGAACTTCAACGTGAGCAACGTCCCGGAATGCGTCGAGTGGTTCGAAGATGTCCTCGGATTCGACCTTCGAGAAGAAGGGCTCGACCCCGACGGTAACCAAGTCGGTGCGTGGATGAGTGTCAGCCCACTGGTCCACGAAATCGCATTCATCACCCCGCCGCCGGACGCGAACGTCGTTGACAAGATCGATCACGTGGCTTACTATATGGACGGCGGCTACCGCGGTGAACTCGAACGGGCAGCAGATCTGCTCCGAGAGCGCGATATCGAGTTCGTCGGCGGGCCCGCCCGCCACGGGATCAGCCAGGCACACTTCAACTACTACCTCGAACCATCGGGCAACAAGGTGGAGATCTTCGCCGGGGGCTACCTCATCTTCGACCCCGAATGGGAAACGGTCACGTGGACGCCGGAGGACGGATCCGACGGCTTCGTCTGGTGGGGCGGCAAAGCGGGTCAGCACGCTCGTCGCCAGTATGACTACATCCCCACCGACGAGAAAGATTGGTCTGACGAGGGCGCACACCACCTCCGCGATCGCTACAAATCTCAGGAGCCTGACGCAGAACCCGAAGCAGAAGCCGACGACTGAACGGACTTGCGCTACTCCGAAGCGCTGACCGGACTGCCCAACTCCCATCGGTGGGGCGCGGGCCTCCTTCGCTTCCCGTCTCGTATTTTTTATACTGTTCTGGGATCGGATTCCCGTCCAACCGGTAGTGAACAGACCACCACGATCAATAATTATTTATACTGTGCTATGATACTGTGACGTGGATACACATGGCAGAGTTTCCGTTACTGGTACGGTTCCGTACCGACGACTATCCGACCCTCGTCCCGGTCGATTCCGAGGACACGGTGTCGGAGGCCGCAGAGAAGATCTCCCACGTTGTGGACAGCAGGGTCCACATCGATCACGATCGACCGCTGTCGATGATCTACGGTGGCGAAGTACTTGCCGACGACGCCCTGATCTCCGACATCCTCGATCCAGTCGAGTACGTGGAGTTGCAGTACGAAGGTGAGGAGATTCCCGAGGGCTTCGGTAAGTCGCACCCCGCTTGGACCGACGAGAGTATGCTTGAAGCGTACCCCGAACACGCGAAACCCCAGGAGTGAGTATGCCGGAAGAATCCGCAGAACCCCTCGATGGTGAGAAGCACTACCTCTGTGACGACCACGACATTTGGGCAGACGAAGTGACTTTCTTCGAGGTGGAGGGAAAGAAAGTGCTGATCTGGCGAGACCTCAACGAGGAGATTCACGCCTACGATGCTATCTGTCCACACCAAGACAGAGACCTCGAAGAGACTGGAAAGCGTGGCTGTATGTGCGGGCCCCACGACGACGAAACAACCATCACTTGCGCGGCCCACACCTGGGAGTTCGATCTCGAGACCGGTGAGGGAGTGAACCCCACCGGAAACGGACTCAACGAATACGAAGCGGGCGTGGACGGCGGAGAAATATACGTGGTAGTGCCGGAGGGAAGCTAACGATGTCGAAAGTTGGACCCGTGTTACGCAACAACCGAGAAACCGACGGAATCGTAGAAGCCATCAAACGCGACACCGACGGCGACGTCGAAGTCACCGACCGTCGAGCCTATCTACGGGTCGAAGCCGAAGACAGGTGCGTCGTAACCCAAGAGACCTTGGACGAGCTGCTTGGAAAAGGGGCTATCTCCGTGCCCGGTGGGATCGAAGAGCAGATCTCCTCGTTCAAGGGCTACATCAATCCCCAGTCAGACCGGGTGGAGTTCGTCAGCGACATCAAAGAAACACACTCGAATCAGTGAAAATGAGTGAAAAACAGTACCCGATGAAAGAGCAGACGTATCGAACGTACACCACGTGGGCCCAGCGTCGAGTCCCCACGACGTACGACGTTGCGACCCACCGAACGAACTACGACATCGGCGAGCGTTACGACGGCGAGGTTCCTCGTCTGGCAGTCGGAACGGATCAGGCGCTCGCGGAGTGGTATCGGGAGTATCGTGAGGGGAGTTCGATCGCCGGGGAGTACCCCGACGACTTCGACTCCTGGCGCGATCCCCGTGAGATGACGTATGAAAAGTACAACGATCTGATGGACGATCGCGAGAGTGCGATCGAAACGCTGTATGAACAGGCAGAAGTCCTCGAACGGGGCACAGAGCGAAGCGACGACCCGTGGCTCGATTTCCAGAAGCGAGCGTTCTTACCGCTTCGCTATCCCTGTCACGGACTGCAGATGCTCGCCTCGTACCTGACTATGGTTGCACCGTCGAGCACCATCAGCACCGCGATGACCCTTCAGGCCACGGACGAGATTCGGCGACAGGAGCGTCTCGCTCGACGGGCGAGCCAGCTCAAGAAAGAGTTCCCCGAGAGGGGCTTTACCGAGAATGAGCGAGAAATTTGGGAGGAAGACGAGATGTGGCAACCATTCCGGAAGGTCATCGAAGAACTTCTCGTTGAGTACGACTGGGGGAAGTCCTTCGTCGGTACTAATCTCGTTCTGAAACCACTCTTCGACGAACTCTTTTTGGCCCACTATTCGGAGCTTTTCGAGGCGAACGACTCGGATCTCTACGCACAGGTGCTGGATAATTTCTACCTCGATTCGGATCGAAGCCGAGAAATCGGCGCCTCCGTCGCGGAACACCTCGTCGGAATCGACGAATCCAACGGTGTAGTTATCCAAGAAACGATCGACGAGTACTACCCGGCTTGTGAGGACGCTGTCCGGGCTTTCCGACCCGCGTTCGAATCGATGCCGCCTGAGACGTTACCCTTCGACGACGTGATGGAGGACATCGAACGGAAGTACGACGCGATGCTTGCAGACGTACCGGTGCAACGACCGTCGTAGCTGTTTGGCATCCGTTTGCGGTGTCGTTTTTGCGGCCAGAGTCTGTTCTGCGTGTTGTTTACAGCGGCTTCCAGCGGATCTACCCAAAACTTTTATTATATTTGAGTCAAGTTCTACCAACGCAAATGTTACCAAACGTTAGACGTGAGGATTGGTATCAAACAGCGACGAACACAAACTGGGACATCTCCTACGTCGACGAGGAAGATATGTACCCCTCGGGGCTGACCGGCCAGGATGCGTATAACGTGCCCGAAGATGGATGGGAAAGCTGGGAGGAGACGTACAAACAGACCGCCCGAGAATACTACGAGACGCAGCACGAGAAGGACGGGAGCGTTTACGCAGTGAGCTCTGCGATGGATCAGTCTGGACTTCCGCATTCACTTGGAATGGGGTGGGAGGACGTACTCAAGTTCCATTTCGCCACAGTTCCGCTTCTCGAACGTGCAGCCGTGACGAGTGAGTCTCAATATGCTCGCTTCGCGCCTGACAGCGCGTGGCGACATATGGCACAGTTCGGGGCGATGGACGAACTCCGACATACGGAACTTCAGCTCCGCATTCCACACAGTTTCGTCAAGGAGGACTCCCAGTACGACTGGGCCAAGAAAATGTACCACACCGAGGACTGGGCGTCCGTCGCTGCGCGGCACCTGTTCGACGATTTCAAGGCCTCGAACGCCATCGATTCGGCGCTCCAGATCACGTTCGCATTCGAGACCGGTTTCACGAATATGCAATTCCTGGCGCTGGCGTCCGATGCCGCCGACGTCGGCGATATCGAATTCTCGGAGGCGATCTCGTCCATTCAGACCGACGAGGCTCGTCACGCCCAGCAGGGTAATGCGATAATCGAGATTCTCGACGAGTACGACGATCTGGACCGCGCACAGTACCTCGTCGACAAGTCGTTCTGGCGGTGCTACAAGCTGTTCTCCGCGTTGACTGGACCGAGTATGGACTACTACACTCCAGTCGAGGATCGGGAGATGTCCTGGGGCGAGTTTATGGAGGAGTGGATCGTCGATCAGTTCCTGGAAAACATCGAAAACACGGGACTCGAAAAGCCGTGGTACTGGGACCAATTCATCGAACTCGTGCGTCAGGGCGGTACCAGCCATTATATGGCCGGCGGTCACTACCACTGGCGACCGACGCTACCTATCGCGCCGCCGGGTGTGACAGCAGAGGACCGAGAGTGGCTCGAAGAAAAGTACCCCGGCTGGGAGGAGCGTTGGGGCGAAAAGTGGGATCGCCACGCCAAGGCGATGCGAGATGATGATCTCGAGAAGACGGTTGCGGACGACCTTATCGTCCTCTGTGACCTCTGTCAGCTCCCCGCGATTCACGCGGATCCCGACCTGGATCACAACCGGCTCCACTCCCACGAACACGACGGTGAAACGTACTACTTCTGCTCGGAGCCCTGTCAATGGATCTTCGAGAACGAGCCCGACCGATATGCGGATCACCAATCGATATTACGGCGCTTCTTAGCCGGTGACATCCAGCCTCAGACACTAGAAGGGGCCCTCGAACATATGGGTATGGGCGCGGATAACGCTCACGAGCGTGGGATCGATTTCCGTGCCCCCGAGTGGGGAGACGACTGGATCGATTGGAGTCCATCTTCGTCTGATCCCGCCGGTGCGGCCAGCGACGACTGACCCGTTTCAATTTAGCAGTCGCGCTCCCGTCTTTTTCGACTACTGGATGCGGTATACTTAATTACCTTCGGATGATAGTGATTGTCAATGGCTCCCACAAGCCCAGAACAAGAGCCGCTAGGCGAGTGCCCAGCATGCGGATACGAGTTCACCGACGAGGATGTTCTCGATGGGCCACCGCCACTGTACGGTGAACCGACGGTTCGATGCCCGAATTACGACGGGACTGATCCGACGGACGAACATCGGGAGGTGTTCGAAGACTTGGAGGGGACGCCCCATTCGATCCGCGTCTCAAACCTCGACGTCGACGCGTAGTTTCGACAGAATCAGCCTTTGTGCGACCGAGTTACACTCCGTCACCCACGGGTCAGTTCCGGCGTTTCTTCTGGTCCCGAGCAAAAGCGAATTACCTCGTGGTAGGAGAGACGGCGATTCGAGTAAATACAGCGTTACTGACTGTTTGCTGCGGTCGATTTCGAAACGACCTGCCCGCTACACTTGCGACTGTTCCCGATTAGAACCCGGGCGGTGACCGAGACGCGATCCTCCCGGTCAACGGTGTACCCTGGCTGCAGGCGGCCTGCCATCGCCACTTACTCGCATTCCCCACACGCTATTCACGGGAATCGCAACGCCATCGAACGCGCCTTCAGAGAGCTGAAACGCTGGGATAACGTATTTGCTACCCCAGTTTAAACACGCTCGGCCGGACACTGCGGCAGCGTGGCTGCAAGCGTTCGCCGTCTGATTCTATCAGCGAATTTGTACAATTCGGATCCGGTACAAAATTATTTATACTGTTCTATCATACAGGGTTTTATGACTAGCCGTCAGTTCCAGCCTTCGGACTGCTGCGTCAAGTGTCCTCACTTCGACAAATTCAGTCGGGCGTGTACGCACGATCTGCGCCAAGCGATCATCCAGGAAGTATCTGCGGAAGACCCGACCACCTGCCCCGTGTTTCCCGAAATTCGGGCGGAATCGATGCGGGACCTCGAACGGCAGCTCCCCCCCTGATGGCCGGCATCCGACCCATCAGGTGACGGTCGGCTGCTCCTCGTTTCCTCCTCGGTATCGAAACATTCGGCTAAAGCGTAGGAAACGGAAATCTGTCGTATCACCCTCTGAATGTAATGTCGCCTCCGCTGGACTACAACTTGGGCGGCTGTTTGCCTAGGATCTCTTCGATGGCTTCGCGAAACATTCGAATGTTCTCCTTCGAGTCGACTGCTGTGGAGGCTTTCGTTTCGGGTAGATTCGTCTCCTTCGCGAGTTCGATCTTTCCTTCGAGGCCCTGCTGTTCTTCCATGTAGCTATAATACTCCATAAGCTTGTCTCCTCTGAAGAAATCCATAATCGCGTTGATGTAGGGTTCTGCTTCTTCGCCCCATTCGTCAATGGGTTTGACCGACCATTCACAGTGTTCGTCGCCCATCCCTTCACACTTCGACTCCATCGCCAGCACCGGGATTTCGGAGAAACCGCTGCACCACGCTGAAGCGTATCCGGTCAAACTCCAGCACACGGGGACCTCGGCTTCTCCGTTGTAAATAATGTGCTGCTCTGCCTCGTAGGAATTGTGCCAACTCCCGTCAAAGTCGAATATGCTTTCCTCTTTGTCATACTCCATCTCGTGTGCCTCCACTTTGACAAGGCCCTTATCGGTGTGAATTTTCGGTCCAGCCTTCAGTAGTTCTTCAGGGGTGTCGAAGTCGTAATTCTTGTCGATAGACAGGAAATCGGAATACCCTGATTGGAATCCGAATCGAAAGAGTGTTTTTCGCGCCTCTTCGATTCCCAGGTTCTCAATCAGTTGTTGGCGGAGAAGTCCCATCGACTTCGCATTGAAGATGAGCATACGGCTGTTCCGAAACGAGTTGACGCCAGGTTCGGCCCCGTACTCAAGGTCTGCTTTGAGATCAAAATCGTCTGATTTCATCGTAATGTGCCGTTTGGGGCCCGTAGTAAAAAACTATACGCGTAACCGAGGGCCGCGTTAAGTTAGAAGGCGAGGGTCCGGTGTTCGGGAACCTATGACCGAAACGGACCACCGCAGTATGCCTATCGGGTGTCGACTCGTCGTTTGTGGAGCGTAAAAAGAACTCTCGAGTGGGAGATTCAGGTGAGCATCAGATATAAATTTCCTTATATATAGATAAAAATAAAAATTTTTCCTAGACAGTTTAGAATATAATCCCAAATTACGGTGCCATTCACGCGTAGACGCGGAAGGCCGAACTGCTGCCCGTCGGGACAGTAAGTTCGGATCAACTCGGAGTCGGAGAGATGCAATCCAAACCAACAGCGACAACAATCGGTTGTACGGTGGTGTCGACCACAAAGCGACGAAATCGTTTATCTCAGGCCCTGCCAGCGACGACGACACAAACAGTAAGATGGTTCTGGGCTACTTTCATCGCACCTATCAGCTCGATAACGTCGGATCTCTTGTTGAAATACTGATCACTTGGTGAACGTCTTTGGCGATGGGCACTACCGATTCCAGATGATTTCACCCGGGAATCGGAACGATTTTTGAATACATCTTTTGGATTATGATACTACGAACATATACGATTAAATAGGATTCGGCACCGCGCCACGATATACTATAACGGTGTCCGGTAAACTACCCCACCCTACTCCCTCGGCGCATACGGGCCTCGGTCCTTGAGGGTGTCGTCAGAAACCAATGGTTTCTGACTGCTAACCAGAAATCAAAGACTTCTGGTGATGGGGCTTT
>NZ_JANHDI010000010.1 GCF_024494595.1 Halobellus rarus
TGGCGGAGCATTTAGAGCGCGTCGTGAACGTCCACGTCTCAGTCGATGACAGCGGGGAGAGCGTGACGTTCCTCCGGACGATCGAGGACGGACCGACGGACCGCTCCTACGGCGTCCACGTCGCGGAGTTGGCGGGCGTTCCCGACCCGGTCGTCTCCCGCGCCGACGAGGTGCTCGCGCGCCTCCGCGCCGACGAGGCGATCGAAGCTCGCGGGAGCGGCGGCGGAACGGGCAGCAGTGAACCCACGCAGGCCGTGTTCGACCTCTCAGCGGGGGAGTTCGCCGGCGGCGGGGAGACGAGAGACGGCACCGGCGCGGCCGCCGAAGCGAGCGCGGCCGACGGCGGTCGAGCGGAGGGCGCGTCGGCGACGGGCACGGCGTCCGGTGACGAGTCCGCGGCGACCGAGCATCGGCCGGAACTGGAGGACATCGCAACCCAACTCGACGACCTGGACCTGAACGAGACCTCGCCGATCGAACTGATGGCGACCGTCCAGAAGTGGCAGGAGCGACTGGACGAGTAGCCGCGATCGATGTACTCGACGGGCGGGTGTTCCAGCACCCGACCAGCCCGCCGCACCCGAATCAACGGGTCTACGCTTTTGTACCCGGAGTGTGTTACGTTGGCATATGTCGTTCATCATCGTCGGGTACGGACGAGTCGGCAGGCGGACTGCCCGGATTCTCCACGAAGAGGGGTACCCGGTCGTTGTCGTCGACAACGACCCCGACAGGGCCGACCGCGCCCGCGAGGCCGGCTTCGAGGTCGTCGAAGGAGACGGGAGCAACGAGTCGGTCCTGAAGCGCGCGGGCGTCGAGAACGCCGTCGCGCTCGGCGGACTCACCGGTGATCCCAACATAAATTTCGCTGCCTGTATGATCGGCAAGGACTTCGGCTGTCGGGTGGCGATGCGGATCAGCGAGGACTTCCGAGAGGAGATCTACGACCGCTACGAGGAGGACGTCGACGAGGTCATCTACCCCGAGCGGCTCGGCGCGGCGGGGGCGAAGACGGCGCTGCTCGGGGGGAGTTTCAACGCGCTCGGCGAGCTGACCGAACAGCTACGGCTCACGACGGTGACGATTCCGGAGGGCGCACCGGTGATCGGACGGAAGGTCAACGACATCGACCTCGACGATTTCGGCCGGGTCTACGCCCACGGTCGAAAGCGCGAGGCGATGACGATCCCCCTGCCCGGGACGATCGTCGAGGCCGGCGACCAGCTCGCGCTGGTGGTCGACGACGAGGACGACGGACTCGAACGGGCGCGTTCGACGCTCCTCGGCGAGTAGTCGGGGAGCGCAATACGATCGAGGGATTACGAGAGCGAACGGAAATCGTCCGATGCGTCGTCGCGGGGGACGACGACGCGCCGTCGAACCGGGGTGCAACGTCCGCGTGTTGGGCGCGCGGTGGGAGGATGGGAACTGAGGCCGTCAAAGGCTGTTGTGGTCCCTCACCGGCGGTCGCGTCGAATGGGGAAGCGACCGCCGAGAGAGGGTACGACAGCCCTCGGCAGCGGGACGGAATGACCGTCCCTGGGAGTGCGCGCCCGATCGTTTGCTCTTCCGTGTCACACTTAAAACCGCGTCAGACGACCGGCAGACTGCGTCCGTGTCAGCCCCCGCACGACTCGGGAGCGAAAAGGGATCAACTCCGCCAGTACCCCTGCAGGTACGCGCCGACGAACATCCCGGCGAGCGCCCACAGGATGGTGACGTTACCGATACCGAGGCTGGCGTAGGCCGCGCCGGGACAGATCCCCGACAGCCCCCAGCCGACGCCGAAGATCGCGCCGCCGATCAGGACGTTCCTATCGAACGGTTTCAGCCGGCGTTCGTACCGGCTTCCGGTCAGCGGTGCACGATCCCGGATCCGCGGCAGTACCGCGAAGGCGATCCCGGAGACGATCGCCGCGCCGAACATGACGAACGGCAGTCCGAGGTCTTCGAACTGAAGGAAGTCCAGCACGACCTCCGGCCGCGCCATATGACTGAATCCCAGTCCGAACCCGAAGATCACGCCGCCGACGAGGATCAGCGGGATGAACAGGGGATGGCGGTCCTCGCTCATGGGCTCACCCCCAGCGCGGCGACGACCTGCGCGGTCACGATAGCGACGAGTAGGAACGTCGCCACGCCGACGAGCGAGGTCTTCGACGCCGAGCCGACGCCGCAGACGCCGTGGCCGGAGGTACATCCCTTACCGATCCGGGTTCCGATCCCGACAAGGATGCCGCCGAAGAACAGCCGCCAGGGCTGGACGGCGGTCGTCCAGAGCGTAACGCCGGCGACCTCGTACAGTTCGCCCGTCGTTCCGGGTTCGTAGAGCGACGTCGTGACAACGCCGGACTGTACCGTCGCAGCGAACGCCAGACCGCCGAGGACGATGCCGAGCGTGAAGACGACTCGCCAGTCCCGCGAGGAGACGTACTTCTGGAACCGCGACTGGTCGGAAACGTACGACAGCGTCGACTCGAGGAACGTACTCGCTCCGGCCGGGATGCCTGTGCCGATGTAAATAACGATCACGCCGAGACCGACGAGGAGCCCCCCGACGGCGTAGCGACTGATCCCGTTCGGGAACAGTTCGGCGAATATCTGCAGCGGAAGTGGATCTGTTACCATTCGTGTGTTATTGGGTCGTGTATTTTAGAGTCGTTCGCCTCAGTCTCCGGCGAGAGATTCCTGGCTGGCCGCGCAGTTGTTCGGGCCGAGTTCCAGGGTGAACGCCTCCTCGTCGTCGACGGCGTTCTGTCCGAGGTTCGTCGCGATGATCTCCTCGTAGTTCGCCGGCCGCGGCGGCATATCCGAGAGGATCACCTCCACGAACTCCGATTCCTCCATCGTCAGCGCGTCCATCTCCGCTTTCAGGTCGCCGATCGGGGCCGTGTACGTGCCGTCTTCCGCTGGTTCCGCGGCATCACTGAAGTGCGCGCCGCCGACGAGCGTGTCGTCGGGCAGGGAGAGCACGCGCTCTTGGAGGGACTCGTAGAGCAGTCGCGCGGCGTCGGGCGCGCCCTCGTCGCCCTCTTCGAGGTCCGGGCGGGCGACGCTCTCGATGAACAACCCGTCGCCCGTCGCCAGCAGGCTCTCGTCGAGTAGGTACGACGTCATGCCCGTCGTGTGCCCCGGCGTGGCCACGGTCTCGACCGTCGCTTCTCCGACACTGAACGTGTCGCCGTCCTCGGCCGTCGTCACCTCGTCGGCGTAGGTGACGCCGCGGTCGACCGCCGCGGCGGGGATGACGCCCTCGACGCCTTCCGCGTCGAGGTCGCGAACGCCGGAGATGTGGTCGGCGTGGATGTGGGTGTCGAACGCGTAGGTGAGCTCGGCATCGAGTTCGGAGGCGTCCTCGAGGTAGCGGTCGGTGAACGCGCGCAGGGGGTCGACGACGGCGGCCTCGCCGCCGTCGACCAGCAGGTAGCCGAGACAGCCCGAGGAGGGCCGCTGGTACTGGTAGAGGTCTCCAGCGCCGTCGTAGTTCGTGACTTCGACGCGCTCGTAGATCTCGGCCCAGCCGTTCATACCGTCTTCGAGGTGATTGACGTCGTAGCCGCGGGCCTTGAGCGCGCCGGCGACGAACTCGCTGGCGCCGCCCTTCGCGCACAGAACCGTGATCTCGCGGTCCTCGGGGACCTGTTCGAGGACGTCGTCGTCGATGTCGTCTTCCAGGAAGTGGAAGTACGGGAGGTTGATGGTGGTGACGGTGTCGTCGTCGATGTGCCACTCCTCGTAGTCGGACTGCATTCGGGTGTCGAGGAGTGTGACGTCCTCGCCGGCGTCGATGCGGTCCTTCAGCGCTTCGGGGGAGACGGAGTCGACCTCCGCCTCGGGCGTCGGCAAGTCTTCCGGGTTCATGTTGTACACCCAATCCTACTGGGTGCCCGCACAAAAATATTTGCATAGTAGTTCAGTAATCGCACAATATAAATTGACACGGGAAGACCCTCGAAATCGTAGCTAAACGGATTTGGACACCAATACGGGCACATCTCTGTGGGGGTAATAGATTCTCGTCCGTGCTCGCGTGCGCTTCGATCGAAGGCAGCCCACACTGGTTGTTCGCTGTCTCCACAAGAATCGACATTCTTTTAGTCACCGAGCCAATATTGTGCGTTAGCTCCAATACGAAACACGGAGCAGATATCCCATGAGTGTAGAATTCGACATTGCGGAGACGCTCGACGTGAAAGGCGCATCGTGCCCGATGCCGGTTGTCAAGACGAAGTCCGCCATCGACGACCTCTCAGAGGGAGAGGTTCTCGAGGTACTGGCGACCGACCCCGGCAGTATGAGCGACCTCGACGGCTGGGCGACCGGCACAGACGGCGTCGAGATGCTCGACCAGGTGGAAGGCGACGAGGTGTACAAACACTACGTGCGCAAGACGGAGTGACCACGATGGACAAGATCGGAATCATCGTCGACAGCGACAGTCCGAAGAGCCTCGCGATGGCGATGAACCTCGGACACACCGCCCTCGCCTCCGACACCGAGGTGCTCGTGTACTTCACGTTCGACGGGCTGACGCACCTGCTGGAGGGCGAAAAGGACGTCTCGGAGATCCAAGAGCTCCTCGACGAGGGAATGCCGAACCCCTACGACCTGCTCGACGCTTTCGTCGCCGACGGCGGCGACCTCGTCACGACGGTCGCCTGCACGACGACGCTCGATATGCTCGCGTGGGACCAGGAGGCCATCGACGACTCGCTCACCACGAAGTTCGCGGGTGCGGCGACGTTCCTCGAGGCCGTCGAGGACGCGGATCAGGTGTTCAGCTTCTAACGATGAGCACGGACACACCCGACTCGACGACCGGCGACGCGCCCGGCGGTGACGCCGAGGAGGCCCCCTCGCGAGCCGAACTCGCCGCGCGCGTCGAGGAACTCGAATCCCAGCTCTCGGAAGTCGCTGCCGACGAGGGGACCAAGAAGATGTCCATCGTCGCGACGAAGGGGACCCTCGACATGGCGTACCCCCCGCTCATCCTCGCCAGCACGGCCGCCGCGTTCGGCTACGAGGTGACGGTGTTCCACACGTTCTGGGGGCTCGACATCCTCCACGAGGAGCGCTCGAAGAACCTCAAACTCAGTTCCGTCGGCAACCCCAATATGCCCGTCCCGAACGTGGTGGGCGCGCTCCCCGGAATGGATCGCGTGACGACCTCGATGATGGAAAAGCGGATCGACGACAACGACACCGCGACCATCGAGGAACTCATCGAGACGTCCCTGGACATGGGCGTCGAGTTCCAGGCCTGCCAGATGACGATCGAACTGATGGACTACGACGAGGACGACTTCTACGACGGCGTCACCACCGGCGTCGGTGCCGCGACGGCCATTCAGGACATGGCCGACGCCGACATCCAGCTTCTCGTTTGAGTCGGAGCCGATAACGCAGCGGCACTTTTCGCTCCGATAGACGCAGACGACGGGCAGACCGGAGCTGCCGAACCGGCAGGCTTCTTGGGTGCGGTGGCCCACACTGAGGTATGCAGTCGTGGAGCGCGCTCTTCGAGCGGGCGGCCGAGTACGACGTCGACGAGACCGAAGTCCGCGAAACGCTCGACGCGGTCAGAGCGTCCGCCGAGCGCGACGGAGACGGAGTGGAGTCGACGGCGGGGACGAGCGGCGAGACGGACGCAGCGGATGAGGGGGTGACACCGCCCGCCGAGTCCAGTCCCGCGCGGGTCGTCGCCGACGCCGACGTCCTCGCCGCGGACCTGTTCGTCGACGGCGACGCGAGACGCGCGCTCGATCACCTGCGAGAACACACCTGGACGGCGCTCGTCGCGAGCGATCCCCTCGTCGACGACGCCGAGGCCGTCGTCGCCGAGATCGCCGACGCGGACCTCGCGGGCGCGTGGCGCGAGCGCCTCTCGGCGTGGTGTGAGTCCGTCGCCCACCCGGCGGGCGATCACCCGGCGCTCGCGACCGCCTACCGCGGCGGCGCGATGCACATTCTCTCCTACGACGACCGCCTGCTCTCGGCGGAAGCGGGAGCGACCCTCGGCAGCCGACTCTCCGTGAGCGCCCGCCACCCGCGCGCGTTCGCGACGCTCTTCGACGCCGAGAGCCTGTACCGAGAGGTCGAGGGCGGGGAGTATCCGGGGCCCGATCGGGACCCGCGCGAGTGAGACTCCTGCCCGACGAATCTCGCTCGCGTCGGGCAGGGCGGAAGCCCCCGCTGGCCCGGACGCGGATCGAAGGTCGTTTCCACGACGCGACGAAGGCACGTCTATGGTGACCGAAACGGCGCCGGAGGAACTGGAATCCCGTCTCGACGACGAGGAGGTCGCGGTCGTCGATATCCGGGACTCCTCGTCGTACGCGGCCGGACACGTCGACGGCGCGGTGAACGTGCCGCCGAACCGACTGTCGCCGGCGGCGCTCGACGCGCCCTGGGCAGCGGCCGAGGAGGTCGTCGTCTCCTGCTACGTCGGAAAGAGCTCGAAGCGCGTGGCGGCGGTTCTCTCGGAGCGCCTCGACGCCGACGTGTCGAGCCTCCGCGGCGGGTTCGACGCCTGGGACGGCCCCGTCGACGACGGACGCGAGAGCGACGGCCGGGGCCCGTCCGAGGGACCGAGCGGCGTCGGCGACGAGGCCGCGTCCGGAAGCACGGACGCGCCGTTCTGAGCGGTCGCTGGCGGTGCGATCGGCCCTCGGGGAAATCCGGCCGCTCCGGCGATCGACCTCAGCCCTGCCACCTGAGCCCGCAGTTCTGGCACACGTTCGGCCCGTCGGCCTCGGATTCGATGTCTGTGGAGCGGCACTTCGGACACTCGGTTTCGGCTTCTGCTGCCATACTCTCGCGGTCGTCGATCGATAGTAAAAAAGCGTGAGGGTCGTTCCCGCGTTCTTGAACCGACGCAAACAGTCATACGGACAGTCGAGCGGTTTCGCCGAAACCGTCGCTACGGGGTCGAAAAAAACGTGAGAACGTGATCCGCAGGGGTTCGTCGGGGAGCTCCGATTACTTGCCGCGACGTCGGTCCGAGGAGATGCTCGGACGGGTGTGCTCGGAGCCTTTCCCGCGGTTCTGGAGGCCGCGGTTGGAGCGTCCGGCGTTGGTCAGGCCGCGGAAGGCGCGCCCCTTGTGGTCGTCGCTGCAGATCCAGTTGAGGTCGTCGTCACTCTGGATCGCGCCGTGCTCGGGATCGACGAGGATCACTTCGTGCCACTTCTGGGAGCCGTCTTCGCCGACCCAGTAGGAGGCGAGCGTCCGGAGGTTCGGATGTTTCCGCGCGGCGCGCTCCTCGGCGATGCGCTGGATGCTCTTGCGGCGACCGATCCGGTTGACGCCCTGGCGCTTGCTGCGGCGGCCCGCCTTGAACCGCTGCTTGCGGGCGTTGCCCTTGCGGACGGCCACGCGCACCACGACGATGCCCTGCTTGGCCTTGTAGCCGAGTTCGCGGGCCTTGTCGAGGCGCGTCGGTCGATCGACGCGGACGATGGCGCCCTGCTCGCGCCACTCCTGTTTTCGCTGCCACTGCAGCTCGGCGAGCTTGCCGTCGCCGGGCTGTTTCCACGCTTCCTTGATGTGAGAGTAGAAGCTTCGTGCCATTGGTTTCACCACGGGCGCTTGCGATTCGGGCGGCGTTCGACGCCGACCCACATTTCGTCCCGATTCCTCGGGTGCCCGCTGGCGTCCCGTTCGACCAGCGAGTTGCCTGCACTTTCCTCGTGGCGTTCTTAACGACTTCGAATGTCGACCGCGGCGGGCGCTGAGAGGTTTTCCGGCCGGCCCCGCAGGAGGTCCCCGAGGCAGCGCGGGAACGAACGGCTTTTGACGCCGGGTATCGGAAGCGTACGTATGGCTACGGAAACGCAGAGCGGACTCTCCGATCACCTCCGGGGGGTCACGGTCACCACGCTCGCCTGCCTCGCCGGCGTCGTCGCCGCGCTGGTGTCGGCCAGGTTCGTCGGGACCAGCGTCGCCGCGGCGGCGAGCCAGCAGTCGCTGCTCTACGTCGCGGGGTTCGTGCTTGCCCAGTTCCCGATCCTTCGCGTCGTCGGGATCGACATCTCCGAGTTCGGCGCGAAAGACTACCTCTACGTGGCGTTCATGACGTTCACGCTGTGGTTCATCACGTTCGGCGTGCTCTTGACCGAAGGGGTCGCGCTGTAACCGATGGCTGACGACAGCATCGCGGTCGTGGACCTGGATCGGTGTCAGCCCGACCGCTGCAGTTACGAGTGCGCGAGCTACTGTCCGCCGAACCGAACCGGGAAGGAGTGCATCGTCACCCGCGGGGAGTACTACGAGGAGGACGAGCCCTTCGACGGCGGCCCCGATCAGATCCGGATCTCCGAGGAGGTCTGCCTCGGCGAGACCTGCGGCATCTGCGTCGAGAAGTGCCCCTTCGACGCCATCGAGATCATCAACCTCCCGACGGAGCTGGAGGACGACCCGGTCCACCGCTACGGCGAGAACGCCTTCGCGCTCTACGGGCTCCCGGTTCCGGAGTCCGGGAGCGTGACTGGGATTCTCGGTCCCAACGGGATCGGGAAGACCACCGCGGTCCGAGCGCTGGCCGGCGAGATCACGCCGAACCTCGGCACGTACGACGAGGAGCCCTCCTGGGAGACCGTCCTCGACCGCTTCCGCGGGACCGAGTTACAAACGTACATCCAGCGGGTCCAGGCGGGCGACGTCACCATCGCGCGCAAGCCGCAGTACGTCGATCAGCTCCCGAAGCAGTTCGACGGCACGACGATCGAACTGCTCGAATCGACCGACGAACGCGGCGCGCTCGACGACTACATCGACCGGTTGGGCATCCGTCCGGTCGTCGATCAGCCCCTCGACACCCTCTCTGGCGGCGAACTCCAGCGGGTCGCGCTCGCGGCCACGCTCGCCCGCGATCGCGACTTCTACTTCCTCGACGAGATCTCGCCCTACCTCGACATCGGCCAGCGCGTCACGGCGGCGCGACTGATCCGAGAACTCGCGGAAGAGGAAGACCGGGCGGTGCTCGCGGTCGAACACGACCTGGCCATCCTGGATCTCCTGGCCGATTCGCTGCACGTCGCCTACGGTGAACCCGGCGCGTTCGGTGTGATCACCGATCCCAAGTCGGTCAGAAACGGCATCAACGAGTACCTCACGGGGTATCTCTCCAACGAGAACATGCGGATCCGCCCCGACGAGATCGAGTTCCACGAGCACGCCCCGCGGGAGACCTCGAAGGCGACGCCGCTGATCGAGTACCCGGAGATCTCGAAGTCCTACGGCGAGGGCGAGTTCTCCTTGGACGTCGAGAGCGGGACGATCTACGAGTCGGAGGTCCTGGGCGTCGTCGGGCCCAACGGGATCGGGAAGTCCACCCTCGCGAAACTGTTCACGGGCGCGCTCGAACCCGACGAGGGCGAACTCGACTTCCGACTCGACATCTCGTATAAGCCCCAGTACATCGAGATCGACCAGCCGATGCGCGTGGACGCGTTCCTCTCCTCGATCACGGACGACTTCGGCACCTCCTACTGGAAGACGGAGGTCGCGAACCCGCTGCAGCTGGAGCGCATCATGGAGCGCAACCTCGACGACCTCTCGGGCGGGGAGCGCCAGCGCGTCGCCATCGCGGCGTGTCTCTCCGAAGACGCCGATCTCTACGTGATGGACGAACCGTCGGCGCACCTCGACGTCGAACAGCGGGTGCGGGCGACGACGGCGATCCGCAGATACGCGGAGAACCACGACGAGACGGTGCTCGTGATCGACCACGACATCTACATGATCGACCTGCTGGCGGATCGCCTGATGGTGTTCGACGGCGAGCCCTCCGAGTACGGTCACGCCGCGACGCCGCAGGAGATGCGCGCGGGGATGAACGACTTCCTCTCGGATCTCGACATCACGTTCCGCCGCGACGAGCGGACCCGGCGACCCCGTATCAACAAGCCGGAGTCCCAACTCGACCGCAAGCAGAAGAAGCAGGGCGAGTACTACTACGCGCCCTAAGCGGCGGTCCTGGCCGTTTCTGCGCGATAACCCCGAATTCAGGACGACGGCGTCGGTGCCGACAGGGTCGCTTCGGACCCGTCAGGCCCGTCGTCGATCGACACCTCGTAGCCGAACGCCCGGACGAGAGCGACGTTCGTTCGGACGTGGTCGGTGACGCGGGGGATCCGAACGCCGCCGCCGGCGAGCGCGAGCCACACGACGAGTTGGTCGCCGAGGTGGGCGTCGACCGGCGCGTCCCCCCCGTGCCACCGTTCCAGCGCGTCGACGGCGTCGGCCGCGACGTCCTCGGACGGGACGCCGCGCTCCCCGTAGGCGGCGAAGCCCGCGCGGGGCCGGGGACGCGGTTCGTCCCTCGATCGAGTCCGTTCCGTTCCCCCGACAGCCGCGGGCTCCGCGACGATGGTGACGACCGCACCGGGCGACTCGGACTCGACGTAGGTCGCCGTCGCCGACGCGTCGCGGTCGATGCCCCGGTCTCTCAGTTCATCGACCGCCGTCTCGGCGATCCGATCGGCGACGTCGGCGTCTTCGAGCGACTCGGAGGCGACGGCGTAGACGGTGTCTCTGGGTGCTTCGGCCGACCCCTGGGCGAATTCGACGGGCGAGAGCGTCGACGGCCGGACCGAAACGGAGAGTTCGCCGCCGCCGGCGGGGTAGAACCCGCGCCGCCCGACGTCGACGGTCGCGTCCAGTCCGCAAGCTTCGAGCAGCGGGAGCTTGACGTGGCGGAGGTAGTCCGCGGGCGGCGACCACTTCACGTCCGTCCCGCCGACGAGCCGAGCGTCGACGGGCGCGTCCAACCGGGCGGCCAGCGGGAGCACCGTGTCGGCGACGAGCGTGACGCTACCGGCGGTCCCGACATCGATTTCGAGGTCCGTCGGATCAGGCGAGGTGTCGTCGAGCGCGTCGCGCCGGGTGTCGCCGAACCCGTCGCCGGGGCGGAATTCGAGCGTCTCCGAGCCGACCTCCGCACCGGAAACCTCGGCGTCGACGAGGCCCGCGAGGAGGTCGACGCAGGCGAGGTGCTGTCGCTTCAGTCCGGGGTTGGGCCGGTCCCCGCGGACGTTCGCCATTCGGAACGGGCGGCCGTCGAGCGCCGAGAGCGTCAGCGCCGTGCGAACGAGTTGTCCCCCGCCGTCCGTGCCGTCGAGGTCGAGCATCCGGTCACTTGACGACCGTCACCGGCACCGTCGCGTGACTGACGAGCCCCTTCGCGACGCTGCCGACCATCCCCTCGATCCGGTCGGAGAGCCCCCGGTGGCCGACGACGATGCCGTCGACACCCTCGCCCTCGGCGTAGTCGGTGACGGTGTCGACGGGATCGCCGTAGAGGAGCGTCGTCTCGACGGCGACGCCGGCCTCCTCGGCCCGTGTGCGGGCGTCTTCGAGGACCTCCTCGCCGCGTTCCTCTGCGACCTCGATGTCCTCGGTGTAGATCCGCTGTCCGACCTCGGCGTTCGTCGGTGCCTCCTCGCCCCCTCCTTCGACGAGGACGCGCGGTTCGACGGCGTACGCGACGAAGAGCGATCCGCCGGCACGCGTCGCGAGGTCGAGCGCGTACTCGAGCGCATCGGTACTCGATTCCGAACCGTCGACGGCGACAAGGTACTTCATCTCCCCTTGGGATACGTGCGGACGTCGCTTAGTTGTTTGTTCGAAAGCCTGCGCGGAGATTCGAGAGGAAGCGGGTAAACGAGCTAGAATAGTAAATTTTGAAGATTGATAGAATATATCATATATTGTCCTGTCACGTTCGAATGATATCGTTGCGGTTGACGAAAACGGTGCTAATACGTCAATATCGTTACTCGAGCGGTCTAAAATTCGATTTATCACGATCCCCCGAGATAAGCAAGACAGTGGTGAAATATATATTTTCTAGTATTTTTAGGATAATATAATATATTGGATATTTCGTTTGTCGGGTGGGCGGCGAACGGATCAGAATCTGCTCGGGCGACCGGGAGGCGCACGAGGACGGGACCCCGAGGGACGGAACGGCAGATCTACCGATCGAGTCCCAGTCTGTCTTTCGTCCCCTGGCGATCGAGTTTCCCGCTCGGCGTGCGGTCGATCGCCCGCACGAAGTGATACTCTCGGGGGCGCTCGTGGTCGGCGACGCGCTCGCTCTCTCGCATCCACGCGTCGAGCGTCTCCTCGGTCAGGTCCTCGCTCCCCTCGACGATGGCTGTCACCTTCTGGCCGTACTCCTCGTCGTCGACGCCGACGACCGCGGCGTTGGTGACGTCGGGGTGTCGCTCCAGTTCCTCCTCGATCGGCTCCGGCGTGATCTTCACGCCCTTCGATTTGATCTGGAAGTCGATGCGGCCCTGGATGTAGAGGAAGCCGTCCTCGTCGAGATAGCCCCTGTCGCCGGAGCGCCACCATCCCTCCTCGAACGCGGTCTCGCCCCGCTCGTCTTCCCACATCCAGGCGGGTGCCTGATAGCTCTTGACGGCGATCTCGCCGCTCTCGTTCGGCGGCAGCGTGTCGTCGATCGTTCCGTCCGGGTCGACGATTCGAACTTCGGTCCCCGACTGCGGCTTGCCGACGCTCTCGATGCGCTCCTCGGTCAACTCGTTGTTGTAGAGGACCGTCGAGTGGATCTCCGTCGAGCCGTACGACTGCGTGATGTTCTCACAGATGCGGTCGCGGAGGTCGTGCAGCGTCGAGGGACTCAGCTTCTCGCCGGTGGAGTTGATCGACCGGAGCGACGCCAGGTCGTAGTCCTCGGGGTCGCTGTCGAGGATCTCGTTCCACATCGTCGGCACGAGAACCGCCCGCGTGATGTCCCGCCCGTCGACGATCTCCAGCCACCGTTCGGGGTCCCACTCGGGCATATAGTACGTGCTCTCACACCCGAGCAGCGATCGGGTGAGAAAGCTCGTCCAGATGAGAAACGAGGGCCGATTGACGACTAGCTGTTTGTCCGAGCGCGTGAACCCCGAGCGCGTGCCGAGTTCCATCCCCTTGAGGAACATCGTCCGGTTCGTGTGACACCAGCCCTTGGGGTGGCCCGTGCTCCCGGACGTCCAGGCGACAGTCACGATGTCGTCCTCCTCGACGAGCACGTCCGGTTCGACCGGCTCCGCGTCGGCGAGTCGCCCCGAGAGCGCCGTCTCGAACTCCTTGTCGGGCGTTCCCGTGCTGAACACGGCCGTGAGCCGATCGAGCTGTTCGTCCCCGACCATCTCCGCGAACGAGTCGGAGATCTCGCTGTCGACGACCGCGATCTTCGGCTTCGTCTTGTCGAGGCACTTCCGGAACGAGGCCGGCGCGATCCGGTTGTGGAGGTTCGTCGTCACGGCACCGGTCTTGAGAGCCCCGTTGAACAGGATCGCGTGTTCGACCGAGGGCTTCGAGAAGAACGCGATCCGATCGCCCTTGCTCACGTACTCGCCGAAGACGTTCGCGGCGCGACGGCTCCGCTCTTCGAACGCCGCCCAGGTGACCGACTCGGTGGCGTCCTCGAACGCGATCGAATCGCCGCTCTTGGCCGCGTTGTGCGCGGAGAGGTCCTTCAGCGCCGGGAGTTGATTGTGGATCCGGTTCATCTCACTGGTCGATGAACTCGGGGAAGAGACGCTTGTGCGGCGGCTCGATGTCGTAGAGGTCACAGAAGTTCCCGCCGAGGATCTTGTTGAGTTCGTCCTGCGGGACGTCGTGGTCCATCGCGTACTTGTTGAGCATCCGCAGGGAGGTCCCCCAGTAGTCCGGCTGGTGGGCGGGGACGCCGTCGCTGCTGAACTGCTCCCAGCGGATCGACGGGAAGTCCATCGGGCTCTCGGAGTTGTTCGACTTCGCGATCATCGACGCGCCCCAGTCGGTCCCCCACAGGAGCTGGTCGGGACCGATGTCGGGGTCGTTCATCGGGCGGTTGAGGATGTCGTCCCACCACAGCCCCACTTCGAGGTAGACGTTGTCGTGCTGCTGGGCGACCATACACGCGCGTTCGACGTTGTACCGCCAGTGGCCCTGGATTCCGCCGTGTTCGAAGACGAGGTCGACGTCGGGGTACTCAGCGAGGATGTCGGTCGCGTTGAGCGGGTCGCGCCAGTCCGGGAGTTTGTCCTGTTCTCTGAGCCCGCCCGCCTGGTAGCCGGAGGCCGCGCCGGGGTGCCAGCGGATCGGCACGTCGTGCTTGGCCGCGACGTCGAAGAACGGCCGGATGTCCTCTTTGCGCTCGCGCCAGGTCATCCGCTCTTCGAGCGTCGGGTCCGAGGGCATGAATTCGCCGATGCCGACCATCCCGTCCTTCGCGAGCCACTCGTCGAGTTCCGCGGCCGCCCGCTCCGACGTCCACTCCTCCTCGCCGCGCATCGCGGCCTTCTTCGTCTGGACCGGATACGCGCAGGCGACGAACTTCTCGGGGTGCTTGTCGATGATCTGTTTGTTGATCTCGTTCGTCATCCCGAAGGCGGGAAGGAGGAGACACATATCGACCCCGTAGGAGTCCATGTCGTAGACGAGTCGGTCGGAGTTGTCGTAGACGATGACCGCGTCGTCGTCGTCGGCCTCGTCGGCCGGCGTCGCCGTGTGCATCAGTTCGCCGAGCCTGGAGTACTCGGCGTCCTCGTCGCTCTGGCTGAACCGGACCGCGTGTCGCTGCCCGTGAACGTGCGTGTCGACGACGAATCGCCCTAGTTTCATAACGTCTGAGGGGAGTGATCGGATGATAATAATCATTCCGTTGGGACCGACATTCCGTTTCGATCCGTTCCGTTTCGATCCGTTCCGTTTCGATCCGTTCCGTTTCGATCCGTTCCGTCGGGGCGGAAACGGTCTCCCGCCGGCCCGGTGAATGATCTCGTGAGACGACCGCTCGGGGCCGAACGGAACAGTCGGATCGAAGGCCTTCGATCGGAATGGAAGAGCCGGAAGGAACTGCGCGATCGAGCGCCGTCCGGAGGTCCCGCTACCCGTCTTCGGCGATCAGGTCCGCCGCCTTCTCCGCGATCGCGAGCGTCGCCGCGTTCGTGTTGCCGCCGACGATCCGCGGCATCACCGAAGCGTCGACGACGCGGAGCCCCGAGACGCCGCGAACCCGGAGCCGTTCGTCCACGACGGCGGCTTCGTCGTCGCCCATCTTGCACGTCCCCACGGGATGGTAGATCGTCTGCGCGTGCTCGCGAACGTGCTCGCCGATCTCCTCGTCGCTCCGGGCGTCCTCGCCGGGCCAGACCTCCTCGCCGCGGTACTCGTCGAACGGTTCCGCCCGCGCCACCTCCCGGGCGCGCCGGACGCCCTCGATCAGGACGTCGAGGTCCTCGGGGGCGGTGAGGTACCGCGGGTCGATCGCCGGATCGGCGAAGGGATCGTCGGAGTGCAGTTCGATCCGACCGCGGCTCTCCGGGCGGACCTGCGTCGCCGCGATGTAGAATCCGCGCCCGTCGTCGGGGTTCTCGAAGCCGTGTCGCATGAAGTACCCCGGGCCGAAGTGGAACTGGATGTCGGGGCGATCGAGCGACGGGGCCGAGCGGAGGAACCCCCCGGCCTCGCCGCCGTTCGAGGAGAGCCGTCCGGAGCCCTGGACGTGGTACTCGACGACGTCGTCGAGCGTCCCCGTATCGTCGCGGGTGATCGCGCCCGTACACGAGTAGTTGACGGTGACGAGGAGGTGGTCCTGCAGATTGCGGCCGACACCGGAGAGGTCCACCCGGACGTCGATGCCGTGCGAGCGGAGGTGCTCGGCGGGGCCGATACCCGACAGCAGCAGCAACTGCGGCGTGTTGATCGCGCCCGCCGAGAGGATCACTTCCTCCTCGGCGCGGACGGTTCGTCGACCGTCGCCGTCGTCGAACTCCACGCCGACGACGCGGTCCCCGTCGAACAGGAGCTCCGTGACCTGCGCGCCGGTCCGCGCCGTCAGGTTCGATCGCTCCAGGAGCGCCGGCTTGAGATACGCGTCGGCGGCGCTGTGCCGCTCGCCGTCCTTCTGTGTCACCTGATAGAGGCCGACGCCGGCCTGTTCGCCCCCGTTGAAGTCGTAGTTTCGGTCGTGTCCGGCCGCGATCCCCGCGTCGACGAACACCTGCGAGAGGTGATACGGCGACTCCAACTCGGTGACGTTCAGCGGGCCGCCGACGCCGTGGTACTCCGTTCTGTGTTCTCGGCTGTTCTCGCTGCGCTTGAAGTAGGGGAGCAGTTCCTCGTAGCTCCAGCCGTCGTTGCCCATCTCGGCCCACTCGTCGAAGTCGCCCGGATGGCCGCGGACGTGGATCATCGCGTTGATCGAACTCGACCCGCCGAGGGTCTTCCCGCGCGGCCAGTAGAGTTCGCGGTCGTGCATCTCTTCCTGTGGCTCGGTGTAGTACTCCCAGTCGACCGAACTCCGGAACAGGTTTCCGACCTCCGCGGGGACGTGAATCGATCGGTCGTGATCGGGTTCCCCGGCCTCCAAGACGAGGACGCTTCGGTCGGGATCGGCCGACAACCGAGTCGAGACGGCGCAGCCTGCGGTTCCGGCACCCGCGACGACGTAGTCGTACGAGTCCGTTTGTCCGGGCATAGGTGAGCCTACCTCCGGACGGTAATTAATCTACCCCGTACGCCGACGGGGAGAATCGGTCGACAGCGTAGACGAACGTCCCGACAGACGGGTCCCGCAATCAGTTCCCGACAGGCGGGTCCCGCAATCAGTTCCCGACAGGCGGGTCCCGCGATCAGTTCCCGACAGGCGGGTCCCGCGATCAGTTCCCGACCGCGGTCGCACGTTCGACGACGTCGGCGCCGTACATCTCTTCGAGGTCCTCGTGCTGGTCGGGTCGGTGCTCGTGGACGTCCTGGAACAGCGTAATCGGCGTCTGTGCCGCCTGATACGTCGCCTCGTCCCACATCCGGTCGCGGCTGATCTCGACGCTGACGCCGTCGATGACGACCGTCGTCGACTGTGTCATCGCGATGGCTCCGCGTCCGGCCTCCTTGGCGGCCTCGAACTCCTCCATCGAGTCGACGATGTCGTCCAGACTCGGGACGTACGCGGTCATATCCAGGAGTTCCGCTTCGAGTTCTTCGTCGTCGAGGACGCGCTCGTCGCCGCCGACGCGGAGCGCGTACTCGCCGTCGCCGACCACGTCGAGGCCCACCTCGTCGCCGTCGTACACCTGCGCTTCGCCGTCCGGTTCGAGCGCCACTTCCTCGTCGCCGACCTCCAGCAGCCACCGACCGTCCACCGGGGGAAGCGGCGCCTCGTTCGCCTCGACGACCTGCCCGGGCGTCAGCGACCAGATGCCGGTCATCCCCTTCGCCCGGTTCTCCTCCATCCGCTCGCGGTAGCCCGCGACGTCGCGGATGTCGTCGTAGGGACCGTCGACCGCGATCAGCCCCGCCGCGCTGGCCCCGCGGGAGGTGTTGTGCCGCAGTTCGGGCCACGGCGGCAACTCGCCCGTCGGCGTCATCGCTCGCATGTCCTTCGTGTAGTCGACCTCGCCGTCGACGAGCAGAAAGAGCCGTTCGAGATTGTTCGAGGGCTTGCCCATCTCCGCCCGGAGGTCGCCGAGGGCGAGTTCGGCCTCGCCGGACTCGACGATCACGGACATCGAGAGGCTCCCCGCTTCGAGTCCGCACTCCTCTTCGACGATGGTGAAGAACTCGTCGGCCTTCTTCCAGTCGTCGACGTCGCCGACCTCGGGGATGACGAAGCCGTCGATGTGCTCGATCGCGCCGGTATCGGAGCGAGCGACCCGCAGCATCTGCTGGAAACCCTGGTAGCGAGCCGCCGGGTCCTCGCGGTGCCAGACGACGCGCGGATGGATCTCTCCCGGGAAGTCCGCCCCGTGCTCGGCGACGACCTCGATGATGTTCTCGATCCCCTCCTCCCGCATCGACGGCGCGGTGGCGTCCTCGTTGTCCGGGACCCAGACGTCCGGCGCTCGCATCCCGCGGAGCTGCGCCGCGCTCCGGAGCATCTTCGCGGAGTCGTCCTCGCCCTGCACGGCCGTCGGCGACGTGAAGAACGTCCGCACGAACTCGCGGGCGTAGTGTCGATCTGTACTCATAGTTACGTTTTTAGCCGTCTGTCGGGGCGGTATTAAAATTACCGCGGAGAGAGCCGTTCTCGTGGCTGCCAACGGACGACCGAGCGGAGGGATTGCGGCGGTCACGAGCGGTCCTGGCTCCTCCGACGTTCTGCAATGTAAAACACGGACTGACGCCGACCGTCCCGGATGAACGGAGACGCGCGTTCGAGAGGCCGCAGTTCGTCTCGAGCAGCGCCCGTGAAATCGAGTCATATTCGGGTACTGAATTAAACGCGGGAACGAATTATCCAATACTGAACATTGATGTGAATCCGAACGCAATAGAGAACCGATGACCGCCCCCGCGAACCATCCGATCAAATCCCTCGAGAAGACGGTCGAGATAATCGACGTGCTCAAGCGACGTCGGTCCGCCCGCCTCGGGGAGGTAGCCGAGGAACTGGAGCTGAACAAGAGCACCGTCCACAACCACCTGAGTACGCTCCGAGAGCACGAGTACGTGGTCAAAGACGGTGAGGAGTACCGACTGAGCCTGCAGTTCCTCCACATCGGTGGCGTGCTCCGGAACGAGATCGATCTCTACGAGGCGGCGAAACCCAAACTCGATCGACTCGCCGAGGATACCGGAGCGCTCGTGACGCTGGCGACTCACGAGCGGGGCTTGGGGACCGTCCTCTACCGCGCGAAAGGAGCAGACGCCGTCGAGATCGATACACACGTCGGCAGTCAGCTCACACTGCACAACTCGGCGCTCGGGAAGGCGATACTGGGCAATCTACCGCGTTCGGACGTCGAGACGATCGTCGAAGAGCGGGAGCTCCCGGCGGCGACAGAGAACACGATCACCGACGGGGCAGAACTCTACGACGAACTCGACGAGATCCGAGAGCGTGGCTGGGCGTTCGACGACGAGGAGAACTGGCGCGGACTGCGCTGCGTCGGTGCACCCATCCTCACCGACGAGGGCGTCGTGAAGGGCGCGATCAGCCTCTCCGTCCCAAAGAGTCAGCTTGCGGCAGACGGGGACCGACAGGGGTACGTCGACGAGATCAAGAGCACGGCGAATCTCATCGAACTCCGTCTCACGTACGCCTGAGTGGGGAATGTCCCAGTCTTCGCGATCCCGTGACCGCGACAGCCGAGGAGTGACGACGTCCCCTGCGGCCGGGAGTATCGGGTTACGACTCTCTCGGACGAACGATGATTAAATAACAGATGTACGTCTGTCATATTTCGGGTGAATCCGCACATATTTTCCGAGATAAGCGGAATATCAACTCTCTCACGGGAATCACTCTGGGGTTCCAACCACGGTGACGACTGTGTCGGACGCGTCGAGCGACGGGTTCCGCACGACCGCCGCGAGAGATCGGTGAACCGGCTCGGATCGACGCAAGGGTGCTCCGTCAGACCGTCTAGGAACCGTCTCCGGTCGTTCCACGCGTTCAGGACGTCGGATCTCGGTCGACACCCGGTGTTTGATAATATGGAATCGGGAGTGGCGCTAGCGGGGTGTGTCCCCGAGCGCTCGATCGAGCAGTTCGATCGGGTGCGGGGGATGCGCCGAGGCGAGTGCGCTGTCGCCGATCTGACTCCGACAGGAGCCGCCGGGCGCGACCACCTGTGTGGCCTCGCTCGCGCGGATCTTCTCGAACAGCAGTTCGCCGATCGACTTCGAGACGTCGTAGTGTTCGGCCTCGTAGCCGAAACTGCCGGCCATCCCGCAGCAGCCGGAATCGAGCGGGTCGACGTCGTAACCCGTCCGTCTGAGGACGCCGACCGCGTGGTGGTCTTTCCCCGCCGCGTGCTGGTGACAGTGGCCGTGGTAGGCGAGCGACTCACCGAGAGCGTCCCCGGAGACCGGCAGCGACTCGACGAGGCGGTGGACGTCGAGGTACTCGCAGACGCCGTAGGCGTGGCGGGCGACACGTTCCGCATCGTCCGTGGCCAGCAGGTCCGTGTACTCGTCCTGGAAGACCACGGCGTCGCTGGGTTCGACGGCGACGACCTCCCAGCCGTCGTCGAGGAACTCGGAGAACGCAGCGACGTTCGTGCGAGCGCGGTCGGCCGCGCGGTCGAGGAGGCCGACCGAGTACGCCGCCCGCCCGCTTGGGGCGAGGTCGGTCGGGATGTGCACGTGCACGCCGGCGGCTTCGAGGACCCGGACCGCCGCCTTTCCGGGCTCCGGATAGCTGTAGTTCGTGTACGTGTCGGGGAACAGGACGACCTTCCGATCGGCTTCGGCTTCGGTGACAGTCGAATCGCGTCGGCGGAACCACTCGACGAGCGACTCCTGGGCGAACGGCGGGAGCGATCGCTCGGGGGCGATCCCGAAGACCTTCTCCATCACGACGCCCGAGCCCGGAAGCTCCATCGCCCAGTTCGAGAGCGGCGCGAGCCGTGACCCCCACTTCGACGCGGTGTCGATGTTGCCGAAGAGCTTCGAACGCAGGCTCGATCCCTTCTCATCGTGGTACTGGTGTTTGAGTTCGGCCTTGAGCTTCGCCATATCGACGCCCGTCGGGCAGTCGGACTTACAGCCCTTGCAGCCGACACAGAGGTCCAGGACGTCCTCTTGGAAGTCTGCAGACCGCAACCGCTCTTCGGGGATCTCGCCGCTTATCGCGGCGCGCAGCATATTCGCCCGACCCCGCGTCGTCGCCAGCTCGTCGTCGGTGGCGCGGTAGGTCGGACACATCACGTCGGCGTCCTGCTGGCGACACGTCCCGCAGCCGTTGCACAGTTCGACGAGGTGGGAGAACCCGCCCTCCGCGGAGAAATCGAGTTTCGTCTGCGGCTCGACCGAGGAGTACGCCGCGCCGTAGCGCAGGTGCTCGCGCATATCGGTCGGGTCGTCGTCGCGGTAGACGACCTTCCCCGGGTTCATCCGCCAGTCGGGGTCGAACGCCGTCTTGAGGTCCTGAAAGGCCGTCCAGAGGTCCTCGCCGTACATCTTCGGGTTGAACTCCGTCCGGGCGAGACCGTCGCCGTGCTCGCCGGAGAACGCGCCGTGGTGTTCGACGACGATGTCGGTGACGTCGTCGGCGATCGAGTGCATCGTCTCGACGCCCTCCTCCTGCTTCAGCGAGAGGATCGGCCGGATGTGCAGCGTGCCGCTGCCGGCGTGGGCGAAGTACGCCGCGGAGGTCCCGTGGTCGTCGAGAATGTCCATGAACTTCTGCGTGTACTCGGCGAGCTCTTCGGGGGGGACGGTCGCGTCCTCGATGAACGGGTACGGCTTCGGATCGCCTTCCAGGCTCATCAGGAGCGGAATCGCCGCCTTCCGGAGCTTCCAGAGGTCCGCCTGCGACTCCTCGGTGTAGGCCTCGATGGCGTCGAAGGCGTCGCCCGATTCGACGAACCGCTCGTTCACCTCGGCGATCGCCGCCTCGAAGTCGTCGACGAGTTCGGAGTCGAACTCGACCATCAGCGACGCCGCCGTCCCCTCCGGGATCGGCTCCTCGTAGCGGGCGTACTGCTCGGACTCGCGAGCCAGCCGGAACACCTCCGCGTCCATCAACTCGACGGCGCTCACCTCGTATTCGAGGGCCCGCGGAACGGCTTCGAGCGCGTCGATCAGGTCGTCGAAGCAGTACAGCGCCAGCGCCGTCTCCTCGGGCTTCGTGACGAGCGAGAGTTCGGCCTCGACGACGACGCCGAGGGTCGATTCGGCCCCGACGAACAGCTTCGAGAGGTTGATCACGCGCTCGCCCGCGTCGTTCTCGTAGATCGCCTTGTTCAGGTTGTACCCCGAGACGTTCCGCTTCAGGTCGGGGTAGCGGGCGTCGATCTCCTCGGCGTTCCCCTCGACCAACTGTCGAACCGTGCGGTGCAGTTCCGCCTCGCGGGTGTCGCTCGCCACGAGTTCCTCCCACTCGGGGCCGTCGAGGACGATCTCCCGCGTCTCGATCAGGCTGCCGTCCGCGAGCACGACCTTCAGTCGCTCGGTGTAGGCGTCGGTGATGCCGTACCGCACCGAGTGCGCGCCCGTGGAGTTGTTGCCGATCCCGCCGCCGATCGTCGCCCGGTTCGAGGAGGCCGGGTCGGGGGCGAACTTCAGGCCGTCCTCGGCCAGTCGCGCGTCGAGGTGATCCTGAACGACGCCGGGCTGGACGACCGCCCGCTTCTCGTCGGGTCGGACTTCGACGATGTCGTCCATATGCGTCGAGACGTCGAGGACGAGACAGCCGGGACCGACCGCCTGGCCGCCGAGAGAGGATCCGGTCCCCCGGGCGATGACCGGCACGTCGTGGTCGGCCGCGACGGCGACTGCGGCCCGGACGTCCTCGACGCCTCTCGGTTCGACGACGCCGGCGGGACGGGCCTGGTAGATGCTGCCGTCGGTCGCGTAGAGGATCTGGGCGTACTCGTCGAATCGCACCGCGCCGTCGACTTCCGTCCGGAGGTCAGAAGCCAACGCCGCGTACTCCGCCACCTCGTCCCTCGGTGACGGAGGGGCCACTGCTCCCTCTCCTTCCGGGACGGTCTTTTGTGACATACGTCAGGCGTTGCCGATGAAGCGATGTAAATCTGCGGGATGGGGCGACCGCCGCGTCCACGCGAGCAGCGAATCGATCACGGGTCTCGGCGGCGTGACACTCGCAGCGCCGTGGGTCACCCGAAGGCGGTGATGAGCAACACGCCCGCGACGACGACCGCGGCGGCGGTGAACAGCCCCCAGGTGACGCGCTCCAATCGCTGGGGCATAAACAGCGCCGCGAGGACGACGACGAACAGCGTGTTGGTCACGATGATCGGGCTCACGACGTTGACCGGCGCGATCGAGAGCGCGACGTAGTAACCGAGCAGAAACGCCGTGTTCAGGAGGCCGGCCAGCACGAACCACCGCGCGTTCGTCCCGCGGAGCACCGACCGATCGGGGAGATTGTCGTCCCACCAGAGATAGAGGCCGAATCCGAGCGCGGCCGCGACTGACTTCACGGCGAGGCCGACGAGCGGCGGCGTTCCCTCGTCGAAGCCGACGTTCGCGAAGATCGGTTCCCAGCCGATCGCGACCGCTGCGCCGAAGGGAACCAGGATTCCGACGAGCAGTTCGCGCCGAGGGAGGTCCTCGGGGTTGTCGTTACTCGTCAGCCACGCGATGACGGCGACGCCGCCGACGACGAGGACGATTCCGACGCCGTGAACCGCAGAGAGCGTCTCGTCGAGGAAGACGACGCCGAGGACGGTCGAGATGAGCGCCCACGAGGCGACGATCGGCGCCGTCCGACTCGCACCGATCTTGTCGATGCTGACGAAGTTCAGCGCCCGGCCGATCAGCGTCCCGAGGATGCCGGCGACGGCGAACGAGACGAGCGACAGCCGTGTCAGTCCGTAGGTCGGATAGTACCGAAGCGCCACGACCGGCAGCAGGACGGCGACGTTGACGATCGAGACGACAAAGATGGCGTCCTCGGTCGTGCCGCTATCGGTGCCCTGCCTGACGCACAGGTTGGAAGACGCCGAGGCGAGGGCGGCACCGACGGCTAACCCGACAGCGACCAGATGCGACGCCTCGGCCATTGCCCCGCAGGTTACCGACCGCGTATCAATACTCTTTCGTAACGTCGTCGGGATCGTCGGTCGTCGGGCGGACATATATTGTTTTATTACCCCCGTGATCCGAATGGCCACCTATGCAGCAACCACCGGATACCGATCCACTCAACCCGCCGCAACGGACGCTGATGGGCCCCGGGCCGAGCGAGGTCCACCCGCGCGTACTCCGGATTATGAGCGCGCCGCTCATCGGCCACCTCGACCCGGCGTTCATCGAGATCATGGACGAGGTCCAGGAACTCCTCCGGTACACGTTCCAGACCGACAACCGCTGGACGATCCCGGTTTCCGGAACCGGATCGGCGTCGATGGAGACCGCGTTCGGGAACCTCGTCGAACCGGGCGACACCGTCCTCGTGCCCACGAACGGCTACTTCGGCGGGCGAATGGAGTCGATGGCGGAGCGAGCGGGCGGCGACGTCGTCCACGTCGACGCGCCGTGGGGCGAACCGCTCGACCCCGACGACGTGGCCGCGGCGTTCGACGAACACGACCCAGACGTGTTCGGGTTCGTCCACGCCGAGACGAGCACGGGCGTGCTGCAGCCGCAGGTGTCGGAACTCACGAGCATCGCCCACGAACACGACGCGTACGTGATCGCCGACTGCGTGACCTCGCTGGGCGGCGTCGAACTCCGCGTCGACGAGTGGGACGTCGACGTCGCCTACTCGGGCGGTCAGAAGTGCCTCTCCTGCCCGCCGGGCGCGAGTCCGCTCACGCTCAACGACCGGGCGATGGAGAAGGTGCTCGGCCGCGACACCGACGTCCGTTCGTGGTACCTCGACCTCTCGCTGCTCGAAGGCTACTGGGGCGAGGAGCGCTCGTATCACCACACGGCACCGATCACGAACGTCTACGCGCTGCGCGAGGCGCTCCAGTTGGTCGCCGAGGAAGGCCTCGAAGCGCGCTGGGAGCGCCACCGCGAGATGGCCACCGAACTCAAGGAAGGCCTCGAAGAGATGGGACTGGAGATGAACCCCGACGACGAGTTCTGGCTCCCGTCGCTGAACGCGGTGCGGGTGCCGGACGGCGTCGACGACGGGAAGTTGCTCGCGGAACTGCAGGAGGAACACGCCCTCGAGATCGCGAGCGGCCTGGGCGATCTCGAGGGCGAGATCCTCCGGATCGGCTGTATGGGCTACTCGGCGCGGACGCCGAACATCCAGTTCGTCCTCTCCGCGCTCGAAGAGGCGCTGGCGAACCAGGGCTACGAAGCCTAACGCGCGACCGACGCGTACCTTCTTACCGACGCTCGACATCGTAACGGCGCGTAACTCCCTCACGAAACGGGGCCGACGGGCGAGAACGTAACGAAACGGGGCCGACGGGCGAGAACGCGGGACGACCGTGACTCGATTACTCCTGTTCGACCCGAACGTCCAACACGGCGGGGTCGCCGCGTTCGACCGCGTCGAGTCCCTCCCGGAGTGCGGGTTCGAGAGAATCTATCGAGTCGACGACAGCGGTCTGCGCGTCCACCACGTGCGCGGCGTGTGAGAGGTCGAGGGTCGGCTCGAATCGGCTCTCGGGGACGCCCGCCGCGGCAGCGCTCCCGTCGGAATGCTGATCCAGCGTCGAGGTCCGGACGGCGTTCCACCGGGAGTTGTTGTACACCACCGTCAGCGACGGCGCGTCGTGGGCGGCCGCCGTCCACGTCGACGCCGTCGGATTGCCGAAGACGTAGGAGCCGTCGCCGACGAGCGAGATCACGGTGTGGTCCGGCGCGGCCAGTTTGACTCCCGTCGCGGCACCGGGTGCCCATCCCAGGCCGGAGCCGTACGGCGAGCGGTAACTCCCCGGCCGTTCGAGATCCAAGTGCTCTAAGACCGTGCGCTTGTTCGTCGTGGTCTCGTTGAGCACGACCGTCGATTCGTCGACGAGGTCGTCGATGGCGTCCGTCAGCACGGCCGGCGACAGGATCCCACCGCTGTACTGCTCCGCCAGCGACTCGGATCGCTCGGTCAATCTCCGGTCGTGTTCGTCACGCCACGGAGCCCACTCGTCCCCGTCCGACCCGGGTTCGCGCCCGCCCGCTCCGGATTCGAGTCGGTCGGCGACGGCGGCGAGCGTCGTACCGGGATCGGCTCGGACCGCCAGGTCGGTCTCGAAGTCCCAGAGCGGGTACTGCGGCTTCGCCGGATCGACGTCGAGGTGCACGATCGACACGTTGTCGTCGACCGGGCGTTCAGAGGGCGGTTCCCAGGGCACGTCGGCGTCTGCGAGCACGACGAGGTCCGCCTTCGCCATCGCCGCCCGCGAGTCGAACCCGACGTGGAGGTCGTGCGTTCGGGGGAAGTTCAGGGCCGTCGGGCGCTGTTCGACGACGCCCGCGCCCGCGATCTCGGCGAAGCGTCGGAGCCGATCGAGCGATTCCTCGGGGCGGTTCGCCCCGAGTTTGCTGGTGACGACGAGCGGGGCGTCCGCCTCGCGAACCATCGACGCGAGCCGATCGACCGTCGCGGCGTCCGCACCGACTGGCCCGGCGTCCGTGAGCGAGTGCGAACCGGGCGTCGAGTCGACGGGCGTTTCGAGCGCCTCGCGGGTCGCCGTGAGGTAGCTCGGCCCCCGTCGCGGGGTCGACGCGAGCTCCAGGCCCCGAGCGACGAACTCGTCGGGGTCGGCGGGCGGGCGGTACTCGCCCGTCCACCGGCAGTACTGTTCGACGATCGCCTCCTGGTCGTAGACGTCCTGGATGTACTGGATGCCGCTGGAGCGCGCGCCCGGTTCCTCGCCGTGGGTGATCGGGGCCAATCCCGCAAAGATGAACACCGGGGCGTCGCCGCGGTGGGCGTTGTGGACCATCGCGCCGAGGTTCTGCGTGCCGACGTCGACGTGGACGAAGACCGCCTGCGGCCGGCCGGTCACCGCCGCGTAGCCGTCCGCCGCGCTCAGCGCCCCCGACTCGTGGGGACAGGTCACGAACTCCGGAATCGCGTCGGGGTTCGCTTCGCGGCGTCGCGCGGCCGCCTCCAGGAGCGGCGTGTGATCGGTCCCGAAGTTGCCGAAGACGTACTCGACGCCGTACTCGCGCAGCGATCGAAGTATCACGTCCGCCGCGGTCGATTCGCTCTCGCCCGTGCTCTCCGCTCCGTGATCGTCCATCTCGTCGGCACTGTTCAGTACGATACTATATATCGATTCGCTCTGTGGCGGAACCGGTGTCAGTCCTCGAATCGACGGACGTCTTCGCGGACGGCCTCGTAGGCCTCGCGGAGGCGCGCCGTCTCCGACTCGTCGAGGTCCCACTCGATCGTCCGGACGACCTCGCCGTCAGCCAGCGTCACCGGGACGCTCAGACACGCGTCAGTGAACCCGTATTCTCCGTCGAGCGGCACGGAGAGACAGAGCGGATCCGTGGGGTTCGGAGCGGACAGTCCCCGGAGGACCCGGAGCAGTCCCGCGCCGGACACCCAGCGCGAGGAATCCCCGATCCCGCGCTTCTCGGCGATCTCGAAGGGGACCTCCAGAACCTCGTCGACGATCGCTTCGCGCTGTTCCGGCGTGAAGGAGACCGCCTCCCCCGCGACCGTCGCGCTGGAGAACACCGGAACCACGTGCTCGCCGTGTTCGCCCATCGTCGGACACGAGACGCGCGTCGGGTGGACGTCGTGCCGCCGGGCGATGGCGTCGGCGACGCGGGCGGTCTCGGCGAGCGAGAACCCCATCACCTTCGAGCGGGGCCAGCCGAGCTGGTTCCAGAGTCGATAGACGATGCGGTCGACGGGGTTGGTCACGACGACGGTCGGCACCGGATCGACCGCGTCGAGGGAATCGGCGATACTGTCGATGAGCGGGAGGTTGGCGTCCAGTTCCCTGGTTCGCGCTCCGCGCGACCCCCGCTGGGTGTCGTCGTCGCTCGGTGGAACCCTCGCGGTGACGACGACGGCGTCGAGATCAAACTCGCCGATGTCGTCGGTCGGGGCGTACGTCACCGATCCGGCTGCGGCCGCTCCCTCCGAGAGCGGCCCGCCGACCAGGTGGTAGCTCGCGTGCCGGAGATCCGTCGCGTGGCCCCACGCGGCGTCCAACGCCGTCTCGAACAGCGTCACCGAGTTGTGCGGGTCGTCGCAGGCGAGACTGTACGCCAGCGTCGATCCGATCGTGCTCGCGCCGCCGATGATTCCGACGTGCATACCGTCACCGTCTCGGTTCGACGGTATATTTTTATAGGGTGTTTCGACGACCGCTACTGGGGGCGGTTCGGGTGAAACGACGGCGCTCTGGAACGTGCGGGTGAAACGAGCGACGTTGCCGCAGAACAGTCCGACTGAAACGACCGTTTCTCAGTCGCGCCGAGATGAAACGGACGCCGTTACCCCAGATCTGTAGGCGGCCGAATTCGCCCGGTGGAGAAGTCGAGAGACTCCTTCACACGGCACTGACCGACAAGGTAATATACGAATGTGTTCAACCCGAAGAGTACCTATGCGAATGGGAAGATTCGTTATCGATACGCACGTTCACGGCCAGCGGGTCGCCGTGAACTTCGAGGACAGAGAGGAGAAACCGGACTACGCCACGCTCAGCAAACTGATGTGGCAGGCCCAGGACGCCGATCAGGCGGACGACGACGCCGAGATCGTCACCTACCGCAACACGGACCGGCTCCTGTACGATATGGACCTCTACGGCGTCGATATGGTCTGTCTCCAGCCCGGCTTCGGGTTCAGCGACCGCCTCCACGGAAAGATGGTCGAGGAGCGTCCCGACAAGTTCGTCGCCTTCGCCCACCCCTACGAGACGAACCGGAAGGCGGTCGCCGGCGAGGAGGAATGGGACATCGACCGCGCCTGCGAGGAACTCGACGAGCGGCTCAGCCAGGACGGGTTCGTCGGCATCGGCGAGATGCTCCCGTTCGATCCGACGATCACCGAGCGCGCCGAACGGATGCCGTGGGACGAGCGCCACGACCAGCTCCGGAAGATCTACGACGTGGCCGCGAAGCACGACGTGCCGCTCCGCTGGCACCCCGGATCGGTCAACGGCGGCTACGAACGCGACCCCGGGACGCTCCTGCCGGATCGTCGCAGCATCAAGTACGCGGTCGATCTCCACCTGGAGTACCCGGAAGTCCCGATCATCATCGATCACGGCGGCGTCCAGGGCAACTGGCGGAAGAACGTCGAGGAGTCCTGTAACGTCGCGGCGACGTACGACAACGTCTACATCGAGATCGGCAACTACTGGTCGGATCTGATCAAGCGCCCGATGAACGACCCGAACATCGGGCCCGAGCAGCTGATCTGGGGGACCGACTGGGGCGCGTCGTGGATCGCGACGAACAACCCGGCGAACCGGTCGACCGGCGAGTACGACTACCCGCCGCAGCGGTGGACGCAGATCAAGAGCCGCGGCCTGCAGGCGCATCAGGCCGACGCCTGGGGGACCTCGATGCGACAGATCGACAAGTACGCCCGGGAAGTCGACCTGCCCGCGGACGACCTCAACCTCATCATGGGCGGGAACGTCTGCCGGCTGCTCGACATCGACCCGCCGCACAAGCGACTCTTCCCCGAGTACATCTGACGCAGTCGCCATGCAGGTCCCATCCAGAGTAGAGCTGCCGAAGGTTCGGGAGCTATCCAGCATCGCCGCCGAAAACAATCCGGATCGGATCGCCTACGGGAACGGCGTGTCGGGTCGCGAAATAACGTGGGCGGCGTTCGACGCCGAGAGCAACCGCGCGGCGAACGGCCTCAGAGAACACGTTAGACAGGGAGACAGAGTCGCGTATCTCACGGAAGCCAGCGTCGAACAGACGACACTCTGGAACGCCGGACTGAAAGCGGGGTGTATCGTCTCGAACCTCCACATACGCGATTCTCCGGATCGGGTCCGAACCTGCCTCGACTCGCTTCGGCCCCGCGTGCTCGTCGTCGACGAGGAGCGCTCCGCCTTCGTCGAAGAACACGTCTACGACGAGGCGTCGACGGCGATCGACGCGGTCGTCACGACGGGCGAACCGCAGACGGACTACGAGCAGTCGATGGAATCGCTCCTCGACGGGCAGCCGGCGGTCGAACCGGACGTGAACGTCGGCCCCGACGACATCGCCGTGGTGATGTGGACCTCGGGCACGACGGGCGAACCGAAGGGGTGGTCCCACACCAACCGGGGGCTGGCCCACCGAGCGATGAAGCTCGCGCACAAGAAGGGGACCACGCGGCTGACTCGCGTGTCGAACTTCTTCACCCCCTCGTTCGCCGCGTGGTACTCGACGACGCTGCCGACGATGCTCGCGAACGGAGCCTCCTACTACGTCAAGCAGTGGAGCCCGGAGGCGTACGTCGAACTCGTCGAGGAGCGATCGATCACCAGCTCGAACCTGGTGCCGACGATGTGGCGGGAGGTGCTCCGAGTCGACGACCTCGACGAGTACGACCTGAGTAGCCTCGTAACCGTCGAATCCGGCGGGGAGACGCTGAACACGACGACGCTCGAGGGACTGCAGGAGCACGTCTCCTCGTCGGTGTCGCAGTCCTACGCCGCGACCGAGGTGTGCGGGACGTACATCGACGCCGACGAGATGGTCGGCGAGCGCATCGACAGCGTCGGGAAGCCGCTGCTCGGCGTGCAGGTCCGCGTGGTCGAACACGGCGGATCGCCCGCGGACGCGCTTCCGCCGGGCGAGGTGGGCGAGATAATCGTCAAGTCAAGCGACGCCGCCGTCTGGGTCTGGGGCGACACCGAAAAGACCCGGGAGTCGTTCGAGGACGGCTGGTGGTACTCCGGCGACCTCGGGTACAAAGACGAGGAAGGCTACCTCTTCATCGAGGGCCGCGACGACGACATGATCCTCTCGAAGGGGATCAAGGTCTTCCCCGCTCCGGTCGAGGAGCGACTGAACGAGCACCCCGACGTCGTCGAGTCCGCGGTGTTCGGCGTGACGGACGACGAGTACGGGGAGCGGGTGACCGCGGCCGTGCAGACGACTGCCGAGGGCCTCGACGCCGAGGCCCTCGACGAGTGGTGTCTGCAGAGCGAGAAGCTCTCCCGGTTCGAGCGGCCCCGAGAGTACCACTTCTACGCGGAGACGCTCCCGCGGACGGCCAGCGACAAACTGGACCGCGCGGCGATCAAGGAGCGCTCGGTCGGCGCGCGTTAGGAAGGTGTTACACTGTTACGGACGGTGTTCGTCGGGTCGAACTATCGTATACCGGCGAAGAAACGCCGTTTCGACGCGTCTCACGGGGGTTTTCGCTCCAGGCACCAAAACACTTAAATTGTAATAATTATATCTGACCTTGTATGGCAAACGATACCAGTGGGAACGGTAGCGCTAGCAGTACACGCCGTCGCGGCTTCTTGAAGAAGGCCGGACTCCTCGGGACGGTCGGTCTCGCAGGGTGTCTGGGGGGCGGTGACGGCGGATCGGGAGATGGCGACTCCGGCGGCGACAGCGGCGGGAGCGACGGTGACTCCGCCGGCGGCGACAGCGGCGGAGAGGAGACGACCTCGGGCGGCGACGGAGGCGGCGAAGAGACGCTCGTGATGGGAACGGCCTCCGAGGTCAGCGCGAACTTCGCGATGATGTCGGGGCTGGGCGGCGTGGTGAACGAGAACACCGACGAGGTGTACCTGGACGTCCGTCCGAGCGCCTCGATGGCGGCGAACATCGGCCGGATGGCCAGAGACGAGATCGACATCGGACTGATCGAGAGCACGACGGCACACGACGTCAACGAGGGCAACGAGCCCTTCGGCGACGTCGCCGTCGACCTCCGACAGATCGTTCACGGATCCACCTCCGACTGGTTCCTCTTCGCGGAGGACGACCAGTACTCGACTATCGACGACATCGGACCGGACACCTACGTCGCTCCCGGTCCGTCCGGGTCGCGCGTGACGGACATGGTCCGGCGGGTCCTCGAACTCGCGGGCGTCGAGTACCAGGAGCGGACGACCGGGTACGGCGATATGGGTGCTGCGGTCGCCGAGGGCCGCATCGACGTCGGCCTCGGCGCGTTCACGAACGTCCAGGTCGGGACCGTCACGCCCGGGTGGGTCCAGGAGATCAAGGGAACGGTCGACGCCCGACTGCTCGGCCTCCCCGCGGAGCTCCAGAGCGGCATAAACGAGGAGGGCTGGGGGAACTCCTTCGAGTTCGAGGTCGACCCCGAAGGCTGGGCGCACGTCCCCGACACGCCGCGCTCGATGTCGCAGGTGACGTGGCTCTACGGGACCGCGGAGACGTCGACTGACGCAGTCTACAACGTGCTCGAAACGATGTACGAGAACCGGGATTCGATGGGTGACTACCACGAACTGCTCTCGTTCTACACGAACGACGATCACTGGACGCGTGAGCCCCACCCGGGCTTCTCGCTCCATCAGGGTACACAGGACTTCCTCGACGAGTACGACCTGAACTAGCTCCGCACTCCCTTAGAACGAAACAATGAACACGTATCTGGGACGGGAACAGCTCCAACGGGTCGGCGACTGGAGCGTCTACATTGCCGGGCTCGCCCTGGGCCTGTTGTTACTGTACTACGCCGAGACGTTCTACGGGGCCAGGGTTCGTCACACGAACCTGGTCCTCGGGCTGTGCCTGGCCATCTTTTATTTGGGCCTCTTCCGCGACGCGTTGGGGCCGGTCGAGGAGAAGACGGGAACGTCTCTGCGTCGCCTCTCGGCGCAACTCGACCGCGGCTACGTCCGGTTCGTCAGACCCGCGATGTTCCTCGGGTTGGCCGCCTTCTCGATGGTCATTATGGTCTACATCGACATCCACCACGTGCGGCTGATGGAGGACGGGCCGATCGTCGGGTACCGGACGGCGGACTACGTGATCGGGGCGATCATCGTGTATCTCTGTACCGACGTCACGGTCCGCTCCTTCGGGAAGCTCATGGCGTCGATCGTGCCCATCGGGTTCCTGTACGGATACCTCGGACCGTATCTGCCCGGTGCGCTCTATCACAGCGGGATGGAAACCCAACAGCTGCTCCGACTGACGGTCCTCGGGATGCAGGGGGTGTACGGCTTCATCCTCCAGGTCGGCGCGACGTGGGTGGCGATATTCCTCCTCCTCGCCGGCCTCACCAAGGCGTACGGCATCTTGGACTACCTGATGGACGTCAGCAAGGAACTGAGCAAGCTGTTCAGATCCGGCATCGTCCACGCGGCCGTGTTGGCGAGTCTAGCTTTCGGGTCGATCACCGGCGCGTCGGCCGCGAACACGGCGACGACCGGGAGTTTCACCATCCCGCTGATGAAGAACCAGGGCGTCGACAAGGGATACGCGGGCGGGATCGAGACGGTCGCGTCCATCGGGGGACAGCTCGTCCCGCCGATTATGGGGATCGCGGCGTTCATCATGGCCGATCTCCTGGGCCTGTCCTACGTCAGAATCATCCAGGCGGGACTCGTTCCGGCGATACTGTTCTACTTCAGCGTGGTCGTCTCCGTGCAGCTCCTGATCTACAAGTTCGGCTGGCAGACCACCCGGAACGTGAAGGACGTCGAGTACGGCGTCTTCCTGGAGATTCTCTGGTACGTCGCGCCGTTCGCCGTGCTGATCTACTACCTGGCCATCCTGCAGTACACGCCGCTGACGTCGGGGTACTACGCGACGCTGACGCTGATCGGTATGGTCGCGGTGAAGTACCTGGTCGAACAGCGCTCCGCAGGGGTCAAAAGCGCCGTCAAAGACACCGCCGAAGGGCTGAAGGTCGGTTCCGAGGAGATGGCACCGCTGCTCGTGATCCTCGGTGCGATCGGGATCATCATCGCGGTGTTCACCCAGACGGGGTTCGCCCAGCGGCTGAACACGCTGATGATCAGCCTCGCCGGCGGGAGCGTCCTGCTCCTGTTGCTGCTTGCGATGGGCGTGAGCCTCATCTTCGGCCTCGGGATGCCGGCACCGGCCGCGTACGTCCTCGTCGCCTCGCTCGCGGGGGCGGCGATGGTTCGATTCGGCCTGCAGGAACTCGTCGCGCACATGTTCGTCTTCTACTTCGCGATGTACTCCTCGCTCACGCCGCCGGTCGGCCCGTCGACGATCGTCGCCGCGAAGATCGCGAACGCGGAGTATCTGGACACGGCGATCAAGTCCTCGAAACTCGCGCTCCCGGGGTTCGTCATCCCCTTCATGTTCGTCGCGAACGACGTGCTCATCTACTGGGAGTCCCCCTCGACGATCCTCGTGACGTTCGCGATGCTGGCGGGCATCGTCGGCCTCTCGATGACGATCTTCGCGTACGACGGGAGCAGCAGGCTCTCCATCGTCGGCCGCTCGATCTACGGGGGACTGGCCGTCTTGACGTTCTTCGGAACGTATGTGGGGCTCTTCGGGCTCACCACGCAGGTGGCGATCGGCGTCGCCATCCTGGCGCTCGTGGCCGCCACGTCCGTGATGGAGGTCCCCGGCGTGTCGCGGATGTACGCGCAGTACCTCACGAAGCCATCGCCGGTGACCGAGTCGGGCAACTGAGTCCCCGGTCGAACGAACTCGGCGACCGTTTTTCCGTCGGGTTTTTACAGATCGGCGGGATACCGCAGGTATGCGAATCGCACGGATGCAGACCCCCGAGGGACCGATCGCGGGCCGATACGAGGACGGAACCGTCGTCGCCGACGACGGGCGGTACGTCGTCGGTCGCGACGGCACGCTCACGTACCCCTGCTCGCCCTCGGCGCTGTACTGCGTCGGCCGCAACTACGCCGAGACGCTCGACCAGATGGACTACGACCGCCCCGAGGAGCCCGACTTCTTCATCAAGCCGCCGGCCGCCCTGATCGGTCCGGAGGAGCCGATCCGGTACCCCTCGTGGACGGACGAACTGACCTACGCGGGCGAACTCGCCGCCGTCGTCGACGAACGCTGTCACGACGTCGATCCCGCGGACGTCCCCGACGTGATTCGCGGCTACACGATCTTGAACGACGTCGACGCGCTCGATCAGCAGGGACGGACCGCGCGGAAGGCGTTCGACACGTCCGGACCGCTGGGGCCGTGGATCGAGACCGAGGTCACCCCTTACGACCTCGACATCCGAACCGAGATCAACGGCAAAGTGCGGCAGGACGCCAACACCGAGTTGATGCTGTTCGATCCCTACGAGGTCGTCTCGTTCCTCTCTCGTCGGTTCACGTTCCGGCCCGGCGACGTCGTCGCCTTCGGCAGCCCGGCGAACCCGGGGACGGTCGCTCCCGGCGACGAGATCGAGATCACCTACGAGGGCGTCGGGACCCTGAAGAACACCGTCGTCGGGTGAACGGTCTCACCCTCCTCCGTTCGGTCTGACAACCCCGCTCTGTTGGGGGATTTCGTCAGACGGCTCCCGTACTTCACAAGATAACTATATAGTCACCGGTCCTGTGGGATCCGCTGTCGGACAGTGTGTGGTTCGTGCGGCGTCAACAAGCGCGAATCGCTCATTCGCGCACAACATCCCTGCTCTCGTCAACGCCGGATTCCTTCCTCACTCGCGCCTTCGACGCCCGCTGAAAATCGGATACGAGAAACCTATATAGACAACACGGAGTACAATCATTCCGGAATGTATATTCCGATCATAGACGCTCATTTATGCATGGGTATCTCAGACCTGTTCGATCCGTCCGGCATCGCGGTGATCGGCGCGTCGGCGACGCCTGGCAAGCTGGGGAACGACGCGATGGCGAACGCGAAGGAGTTCGACGGCCCCGTCTACCCGGTCAATCCGAAGGGCGAGGGCGAGGTCTACGGCTACGAGTTCGTCGACTCCGTCGCGGACACCGACGCGGACCTCGCGCTCTGTTGTGTCCCGGCGCCCGCCACGCCCGGCGTCATCGAGGACTGCGGGCAGGCCGGCGTCGGTGCCGCGGTCGTCTTCGCCGGCGGGTTCGCCGAGGCCGACGAGGACGGCAAGCAGCGCCAAGAAGAGATCCGCCAGACCGCAGAGGAGTACGATATCGCCGTGCTCGGCCCCAACACAGCCGGCCACATCATCCCGCACAAGAAGGTCTTCTGCTCGTTCGTCCCCGGATTCGACGAGATCGAGACCGGCGAGGTCGCGATCGTCGCCCAGAGCGGCGGGATCGGCGTGACGTCGACGTTCCAACTCGAGCGAGAGGGCTACGGGATCTCGGGGATGTACGGCCTTGGAAACCGCGTGAACACGGACTTCGACGACGTCATCCCGGTACTCGACGACGATTCCCAGACGAACGCGATCGGCCTCCACATCGAGGGGACCGCCGAGATCGATCAGTTCGAGGCCGTCGTCGAGGAGGCCGACACGCCCATCGTCGCGCTCAAGTCCGGCAACCGGATGCACGACTTCGTCCACTCGCACACGGCCGCGCCGAACCAGGACTACGAGCGCTACGAGGAGATCCTCACTAACAACGGCGGCGTGATGGCCGACACCGTGACCGAACTGCTCGACGCGAGTCGCGTCCTCGGGAAGTCGCCCGTCCCCGACGGCCCGAACGTCGGAATCGTCACGGCGCAGGCCGGTCCCGGCATCATGATGGCGGACTACCTCGAAGAACGCGGGGCCGAATTCCCCGAACTGACCGACGAGACTCACGAGCGCCTCGACGACCTGCTCCTCGGGTTCACGTACGACGAGAATCCCGTCGACACGGGGCGTCCGATGCCCGAATTCGGCCAGGTCATCGACGCGGTCGCCCGCGACGACAACGTCGACATCGTCCTGGTCTACGAGATCTTCGAGCACTCGCTGGGCTACCCGGTCGAGGAGCTCGAACAGCTGGCCGAGGACCTCGACAAGCCGATCGTCTTCACGGTCGCCGGACCGTACGACGCGCTCGAACCGGACCGCAAGCGGATGGAAGCACTCGGGATCCCGACGTTCGACGCACCCGAGCGCGGCGCGTACGCCGCGTCCGTGCTCGTCGATTCGATCCGCTAGATCGGCACGTCACGTTCGCGTCCGATCAGTCGTGGCCCTCGCCGTAACCGGCCGCGAACGCGCCGTCTTCGAACTCGATCGGCGACGGTTCCGCGACGACGCGGAGGTCGTCCCGGTCTCGCGCCTCCTCGACCAGCGCCGCCGACGCCCGGAGTCGGTGGAGGCGCATCGTGTCCGGCGCGCGCAGGACGCGGACGGTGTCGGTGTCGACGACGCCGATCGTCGAGAGCGCGGCGACGAGACCCGCCCGGTCGGTCTCGACGACCGGCGGGAGGCGGACGCCTCGAATGGTACTGGCGGTGAGCGCGTTGATGAGTGTCGTCGGCGCGTCGAGTTCGGCGACGATGTCCTCGTGGATCACGTCGGCGGAACCGACGCCCATCGCGTTCCCGTGGGTCGTCTCCGTGAGACCGCGGACGTAGATCCGCTTGATCCGCGGGCTCTCCGGTTCGGGTTCGTTGATCGCGAACGGCCGGCGGCCGATGACGTTCGTGTCCAGTCCCTGCCCGCTGACGTCCTTGCCCTGCCGGTCGAAGACGGCGACGTCGACCGCCTCGAAGGGGATCTTCGGCATGATCTCGTAGGCGGTTTCGAGCAGTTCGGCCTCTCTGTCGAGGAACCCGCTCGGGGGGACGCCCTCCAGAATCGACGTGTCGTCGTGCTGGTCTTCGACGATCGCGACGCCGCCGACGACCGGGAGTTCCGAGAGTAGCTGTTCGGTTATCTCCGGGATCATCTCCCGGAACGACCAGTCGACCGCCCACTCGTGGGCGATCTTCGCGCCGCGCTGTTTGCCCATCCCGATGACGAGCATCTTCGAGAGACCGCTCTCGACGACGCCGTCGAAGTCGGTGTGGGGCTTGACGCGGTTGATCGGGACGATGGCGTCGGCCGCGGCCGCGTTCGCGTCGGCGACGACCGGGACGTCGCGCTCGGGCGTTCGGCCGACCTCGACGACTTCCATACTGGAGCGGATCTCACAGCCGATCGCCTCCTCGGTCACGCCCAGTTCGTTGAGCATCTCGCGCTGTCCCTCCCCCGTGGCACCGCCGTGGCTGCCCATCGCGGGGAAGACGAAGGGCGCGTAGCCCGCCTCCGAGAGCGCGTCGACGACGCCCGCGACGATCTCCGGGAGGTTCGCGATGCCTCGACTCCCCACCCCGAGAGCGATGTCGCCGCCCTCGGGAACCGAGTCAAGCGGCAGCGTCGCAGTGGCCTCGGCCGCCCGCGCTCGCACCTCGTCGTCCGGAATCGGGTCTGTCTCCCAGACCTGTTCGATGACGCCCATCTCCGGGAGCGGCGGGTCACCACAGGCATCCAGAATCGTCTCTTCGGGGACCGAGAGCGCGTCCACAGCGTCGTTGCCTTCCATACGCCTGACTCTCGGCGTTCGCTAATAAACGTGGCTCACCGGACCTCGTCCCCCGCGGGACTTCGGCACCGAAGACCGTAGAAAGATAATGAAATCTAGTATCACTATTTTCAAATATATTATTTGTAATCTCCATAGGATACGACCTCTACCCGTATTTGCGGTCTTTTCCTATTGTAGGTTTAGTTATCTTATATTCTAAATAAAATACTTATTAAGTAAATCGGGAGACGACACTGAGCGTTGTTTCTCCGAATTGGCACACCTCACCGGGAAGCGATCAGAAACGGCGTCAGTACAGCAGTTGGCTGCACGTGCCGCAGAGGTTCTCCTCTTTGACGTCGACCTCGCGGACCGTCGGGGAGAAAGACATCACGCACTTGCTGTTGTCGCAGTGTTCGAGGCCGAGCGTGTGGCCGATTTCGTGGACGACTTCCTTGCGGACGCGGTCGGCGAACACCTCCGATTGGGGTTTCGACGAGATACCGCCGTCCGAGGAGGTCTGCAGGCGATGCGTCGAGATCACGGAGCCGTTGCCGTTCAGGTAGGCCAGCCCGAACACGTAGTTCCGTCGCCGGTAGTAGAGGTCCTGGGAGGTGATGCCGATGTTCTTCTCGCCGGTCCCGACGCGACTCGCCAGTTCGATGAACTGCTCGGCGCGGTACTGGTTTCGGCTCCGGTCGAACGCGCCGTCGGGGATCGACTGTTCCTCCTGGACCGTGACGTCGCAGTCGTAGACCCCTCTGAGCGCGGCCGACGCCTCGCGCTTCACCTGCGCGGAGAGGTCCCCGATCGGCACGATGTCGACGAGCATAGAAGGGCTTAAGCGGGGTGGATTGATAAATATCCCGCCGTGGAAACGCGCCGTAACACCGCCCTCGTCGCCCGGTTTTCGGCGTACGAGACCGCGGTGGAGATCGGGATCGGTCGCCGCCCGGAGGTCGCCGTCGGCCTCGCGGACGCCGGCGTCTCGGTCACCGCGACTGATGTCGCAGACCCCGATACCCTATCCGTTCCGCCAGAGGTCTCGTTCGTCCGCGACGACGTTGTCGCGGCCAGCGAACGCGTCGGCCCTGGTGACACCTACGACGCTGACCTCGTCTACGGCCTGAACCTCCCGCCGGAGCTCCACCGACCGGCGCTGGAGGTGGCCGATGCCGTCGACGCCGACTTCCTCTTCACGACGCTCGGCTACGACTCGCCGGCCGTCCCCTGTGAGACCGAGTCACTGGCCGGCGGAGAGACGCTCTACGTCGCCCGCAAGCGAGAGTGAGAGAGATCCAAGAGCGGATGTAGCGACGGGGACGCGAGGCGAGGGAAGATTCGGGCGGAATCGGCGCAGGATCAGCGAGTAGAACGGGCACGGAGTCAGCGAGTAGAACGGGCACGGAGTCAGCGAGTAGAACGGGCACGGAGTCAGTGAGAAAGACGATTGCGAGGTCAGCGAGAAAGACGAACCCGGAGAGACGTCGAAATCAGCGTGCGTGTTTACTCCACGTCGATGTGGTGGGCGTCCTCGTCGTCGTCGACGATCAGTTTGGGCAGCGTCACGGAGAGGACGCCGTTGTTGTACGTCGCCGACGCGTCGTCGGCGCGGACCGCGGCGGGGAGACGGATCGAACGCCGCGCGCCCTCGGAGCGTCGTTCGCGGTGGACGTAGTGTTCGTCGTCAGCCTCGGCGGACTCGGTCCGAGACCCCTCGACGGTCAGGACGTTCTCGGCGACTGCGAGGTCGATGTCCTCCTTCTCGAAGCCCGGGAGGTCGATCACGGCGACGAAGGAGTCGTCCTCCTCGCGGAGGTCGACGGCCATATCGCGGCCGAACGAACGGGTGTTGTCGAACTGGCGGCTCATCTCCTCGAACTGTCGGGACATCCGGCCGAAGAGGTCGTCGAACTCGATGTCGTCGAAACTGGGGGAGCGTCTCATCATTGTAATTTCACCGTCCATACGAACGCGCCGTGAGATAATAAATTAGACAGGAGCCGTGGTCGCAAATGACGCGATTCAGGACGACCAATGAGACGTCTAAGCGTTCCTAGTATAGAACGTGTCGCTTGTCGTATGATCCGAGTCGCTTGACCCACCCGTTCTCGGCGATCTCCTCGACGTCTTCGAGGGCCTCCTGGGCGCGGTCCTCGTAGAACCCCGCGTCGAAGTCGATGTGGAAGAGGTAGTCACCGAGGCGGTTGCCGCTCGGACGCGATTCGATTCGAGAGAGGTTGATGTCGCGGTCGGCGAACGCTTCGAGGAGTTCGAGCAGGAGCCCGGGGTAGTTCGCGTTCGGGTAGACGACGATCGTCGACTTCCCGCCGCCGTCGGCGCGCTCCTCGACCGGTGCGATGACGAGGAACCGGGTCGCGTTCGACGAGCGGTCCTGGATGTCTTCGGCGATCACGGTGAGGTCCTCGCCGGCGTTGTCGGGGTGACCGATTCCGGCGACCGTGGCGTCCTCGCGCGCGTACTCGACGCCGCGAGCGGTGCTCGTGACCGGTTCCAGTTCGGCGTCGGGATACTCGCGTTCGAGATAGGAGCGACACTGCGCGAGCGCCTGCGAGTGAGAGGCGACGGTGTCGAAGTTCGGCGACTGCGCGAGGAGGGCGTGGCGGATCGGAGTGACGATTTCCTGAATGACCGCGATATCGGCGTTCGCGATGGCGTCGAGCGTCTCGGTGACGCTTCCCTCGATGCTGTTCTCGATCGGGACGACGCCGCGCTCGTACTCGCCGCTGTCGACCGCGTCGACGATCCCCGAGACGGACTCGCGGAACACGACGTCCTCGTCGACGGCGCGGGCGGCGCGGTGGGAGTACGTTCCTTCGGGGCCCAACGTGACTACCTGCATAGCGCGGTCTACTCCGCGGGATCCTAAAAGCCCGTCGGGGAGAACGCGCCCGATCCCGCGCGTACGGGCCGACCGCTCCGCGATCGCCCTTATTGCTCGGCGCAGTAGTCGACGAAGTTCCGGAGGATCCGCAGGCCGGTCTCGCCGGACTTCTCGGGGTGGAACTGGGTTCCGAAGACGTTCCCCGCCTCGTTGGCGATCACCGCCGGGAACGACACCCCGTAGTCGGTGGTCGCGACCACGGCATCGGGATCGTCGGGTTCGGCGTAGTACGAGTGGACGAAGTAGGCGTACTCGCCGTCGACGCCCTCGACGATCGGGTGTTCGCGCTCGACGTGGAGTTCGTTCCAGCCCATGTGCGGCACTTTCTGGTCCTGATCGAACCGCACGTTGGTGCCGGGCACGAAGTCGAGTCCCTCGACCTGTCCCTGCCCCGCGTGGTCGGCCTCCTCGCTGGTCGTGAGGAGCATCTGCATCCCGAGACAGATGCCGAAGATGGGCTGGCCGCGGTCTGCGGCCGCCGCGAGCGGTTCGCGGAACGGCCCGGCGTTGTCCATCCCCTCGCTGAACGCGCCCACGCCGGGCAGCACGATCCCGTCTGCGGCCTCGAAGTCGGCCGGATCGTCGGTGATCGACACCGACGCGCCCGCGCGTTCGAGCCCCCGCTGGGCGCTGCGGAGGTTCCCGAGACCGTAGTCGACGAGGACGATCTCTGCCAGCGTCTCCTCGGCCTCTCTCGTCGTCGTGCTCATACGTCGAATCGAGCGGGCGGGGCAAAGTCACTTTCTGTCGGTGCGAATCGCTCCGCGTGCGCCCGTCGGTGTTCGATCGGCCGGCTCGACTCAGAAGTCGCCGAGATTCGCCTGCCCGCCGTCGCCGTCGCCGACGCCGGCGGTGTCGGCGGCGCGGGCGATCGTCTCGAAGAACGTCTGCCGCTGGCTACCGTCGTACAGCGTCGCCGCCGGGTGGACGGAGACGACGGCGCGGTAGGAGCGCTCTCCGAGTCGGACGTCGACGACGTCGCCCGCCTCCTTCGTGACGGCGACCGACCGGTCCAGCAGGTGCTCTGAGGGAACTTTCCCGAGCGTGACGACGAGTTCGGGATCTACGAGGTCGAGTTCGCGTTCGAGGTAGCCGCGGCAGTTCGCGAGTTCCTCGGTCGTGGGGTCTCGGTTCTCCGGCGGCCGGCACCGCACGCAGTTCGTGATTCGGACGTCGGCACGGGCGAGACCGGCGTCGCGCAGCGCGTCGTCGAGGATGCTCCCCGAACGCCCGACGAACGGTTCGCCCTGCTCGTCCTCGTTTGCGCCGGGCGCCTCCCCGAGAAAGAGGAGGTCGGCGTCGGCGGGACCGGTCCCGTTCACGATCTGCGACCGCGATTCGACGAGTCGGGGGCAACGCTCGCAGGCGTGGACGGAGAGTCCGTCCATCGCATCGGCGGCGACGTCGACGCTCGTAGCCGTGTCGGTCTCCTCGCCAGTCATACCGGAGAGGCGGCCGGCGGCGACTTACCCGTGACGGTCCGCTTCGACGGGCGCCTGCTCGCACCACTGCCGGGCGGCGCGGGCGGCGAGACGGGCGACGCGAACCGGCTCCGGCCGACCGCCGGTGGGCGTGTACGCGCGAACGACGCGTTCGAACTCGTCGTCGACACTATCGACCGGAGCGTCGGCGTCGTCGGGGCCCGCCTCTCCGCCGTCGTCTCCGGAGTCGACGGCCCGCACGAACAGCGTCTCGTCGTTCACGCGGAGGCGCCGTCGCGGTGGCAGCCGCTCGTAGACGGCGAGCCGAGAATCGAGCGCCTGGCCTTCGAACTGCTCGCGAAGCGCGGGTTCCAGCCCCGGACTCGCCTCGTAGGAGAGCGCGAGCACCGGTCGGTCGGCGGCCTCGGCGATCCGGTCGAGATCGAGGATGTTGAACCACGCGGGGGCGACACCCGAGACCAGCAGGTACTGGACGTCCTCGCGGTTCAAGCGGTCGAGAAGCGCACAGACGGCGTCGGTGGCGTCTAACCCGCCGACGGTCGCGGTCGCGTACGCGAAACCGTCGACGACGCGGTCGGCGCGGACGACAGCCCCGCAGAGGACGGCGCGGCCGCTGTGTCCGTCGGTCGACTCCGCGATGCCGAGCGCTCGGGTACCCGGCTTCACCGGCGGCTCACCCCTCGATGAGCCGCGGCCACGTGAACGTTACTCCCCCTCGTCTTTGATGTCTTTGAGCCGATCCAGGAGTTCGTCGTTCGATGCCCCGATCTCGAACTCGACATCTCCCCCGTGATCCGCCTGGGAGGTCGCGACCCCGTCGTCGTCGAGGTCTGTGTCGAAGTCCTGGTTCTCTTGTTCGGACTCGTCGTAGCTCCCAAATCCCATACAGGGGAAAATAGGAGGTAGACTGATATAAAACACACGCAGGGTCGGATGGGATCGTGACGACGGAGCACCCGGAGCGGATGGGAGCGAGGCGAGGTAGCACCTGGGTTGAGGGACGCTCTCGGGGACAGCAGCGTCGCCACGAGCGGATCGGAGTCGAGTCAGGCGTGGAACGGGTGGCGAACAGTCGGCACCCCGCTCGCGACGACGCAACCGGCGGCGTCACCGCTATGAGATCCCGCGTCGAGGTGCCGAACGACCGCAGAACGACGCGGGACGAGTATCAGATCACGGGGACGCTGGTCGCTCGATCGTATATAAGCCTACGTCGGAACCGGAGTCTCGTCGAGGCGAGTCGGGGCCGTGCACTCGTCGTCCCACGGCCGAGGCTTTTTCGTCGCCGCACGGGAACGACTGCCTATGGAAATCCACACGGTCACCGAGGGCGCGACCGAGTTCACCTGCAACGCCTACCTGCTCGACGGCGAGGACCCCGTGCTCGTCGACGCCGGGACGATGCCGGGCGTCGAGGACGTGATCGCCTCTCACGTCGACGACCTCGACGCGGTCTATCTCACTCACCAGCACCGCGATCACGTCGGCGAACTCGACGCCGTCCTCGATCGCTTCGACGCCGACCTGTACGCCTACGGCGAACACCCGCGGCGGACGGGAGCGTTGGAAGACGGCGAGGAAGTCGAGCTGTGCGGGGAGTCCTACGAGGTGGTGTACACGCCCGGCCACGCCGACGATCACGTCTCGCTCGTCGGGGCGGAGCGGGTGTTCAGCGGGGACGTCGTCGTCTACAACGACGGCGCGTTCGACGACGGGAGCTTCGGGCGAACCGATCTGCCGGGACAGTCCCGAGAGGAACTCATCGACAGCCTCGAACGGATTCTGGACCGGCTTCCGGAGACGGTGTCGGCGCTGTACGCCGGCCACGGCGACGTCTACCGCGCAGATCACGACGGCGACGACTCGGTTCGCGAGGTGATAGCGCGGGCGCTCGAACGGGCCGAGCGGAGAGAACCGAAGTATCCCGAGGAGTAGCGAAATTACGCGGCGCGGCGTTCCTTCGACTTGGGTCGAAGGTTCTTGTATCCGCACTTTCGACACGCGTCGGCGCGCTGGGGGTTGCGGGCGTTACAGCGCATACAGATCTGCTTCTCCAGCATCCGTTTCACTGCGGCTTCGTTCTTGGCCATACACGCGGGTTCCGGACGCGGAAGTATAACGCTTGCGAGACGTGCGACTCCGGAGGAGACGCGAGAGAGAACGAGAGCGGGCGGCGTCGGGTCGATTCGAGCGGAGGGAAGCGATCAGGCCCCGGCCGGCTGGACGGCCCCTCGAAGCGCGGCCTCGATGTCCTCGCGCTGAGTGAAGCCGACGAAGCGATCGACGATCTCGCCCTCCCGTTCGATCACGATCGTCGGGAGCGAGCGGACCTGATACTGGTTCGCCACGTCCTGTTCCTCGTCGACGTCGATCTTCTCGAACTCCACGTCGCCGTAGTCGGCTTCGAGCTCTTCGAGGATCGGGTCCTGCTTCTTACACGGGCCGCACCAGTCGGCGTAGAAATCGAGTACTCGGACGGTCATCGTGTGCGTAGCGACGTTACACGGGACGTCGCATAAGCGTTTCCACCGCCTCGGATCCCGGGATTCGGACCAGCCGACTCGATCGAGGTCGGGACCCTCCCGGTTCGATGGACGGACATCGGACGAGAGGCGGTGTCCGGATCGATCCGAAACGTTTAGGCGAGCCAGCACCGAGAGGGGAGTATGAGCAGTGGTCAGAACAGCGGCGGCCTGATGTCGAGCGCGGGGCTCGTCCGCTACTTCGACGCCGAGGACCGAAACGCCATCCGCATCGATCCGAAGACCGTCTTCGCGTTCGGACTCCTCTTCGGCGTCGGCGTCCTCGTGCTGAACGCCGTCGCGATCTGAGCGTTCGATCGAGACGCTACCGGACGGTCGTGTCTCGGTCGGGATCGGCGGAATCCATCCGGACAACGGACGCTTTTTGTCGATTCGACTCCGAGTCACGCGTATGGTACGAGCGGGCGTCGTCGCCGTCCAAGGCGACGTGTCAGAGCACGCCGCAGCGATCCGCCGCGCGGGCGAAGCCCACGGCGAAGACGTCGAAGTGATCGAAATCAGACAGTCGGGACTGGTTCCCGACTGTGACGTCCTGTTGCTCCCCGGCGGCGAGTCGACCGCCATCTCCCGACTCCTCGCCCGTGAGGGGATCGGCGCGGAGATCAGAGCGCACGTCGCCGCCGGGAAGCCGGTGCTGGCGACGTGTGCGGGGCTCATCGTCGCCTCCCGCGACGCCAACGACGAACGGGTCGACACGCTCGATCTGCTGGACGTGACCGTCGACCGCAACGCGTTCGGCCGGCAGGTGGACAGCTTCGAGGCCCCGCTCGACGTCGCCGGCTTCGACGAACCGTTCCCGGCGGTGTTCATTCGCGCGCCCGTCATCGACGAGATCGGCGAGGAGGTGGAGGTACTCGCGGAGTGGGACGGCCGACCGGTCGCCGTCCGCGACGGTCCGGTCGTCGGCACCGCGTTCCACCCGGAACTGACCGACGACAGCCGGATTCACGACCTCGCGTTCTTCGAGGACCTGGCGGTCGAAGCGTAGCCGGTGTCGGCACCGCTCGATCGTAGCCGGTGTCGGCACCGCCCGATCGTAGCCCGCGTCGAAGCGATCCGTTCCCCGCGGCACCTCACGTAGCCGAGGGTTCCCCGAGGCTTTTCTACGTCAGCCGAGTCAGGTCCACGCGTGAGCGCGAACCGGACCGAAGTGATAGAACTGACGCGCCGCCTCGTTTCGATCCCGAGCCACGACGACGAGACGGCCGCCGGCGACGCCGTCGAGTCGTGGCTGCGCGCGGAGACCGACGCCGAGGTGACGCGCGACCGACACGGGAACGTCGTCGCGCGCCGCGGCGAGGGGACGTCGCTGGCGCTCGTCGGCCACCACGACGTCGTCGACCCCGACGGCTCACAGGTCGTCGGTCCCGCCGGGGACGACACCGCAGGACGAGCCGCCGTCGAAGGCGAGGTCGACGACGAAAGCGGACCTGCCGGGCCCGACGTCGAGTACCTCGTCGAAGAGCGCGACGGGCGGTTGTACGGCCGCGGCACGGCGGATATGAAGGGGTCGCTGGCGGCCGCGATGCTCGCCTTCCGCGACGCCGACCCCGCGGGCGAACTCGTCTTCGCGTCGTTCGTCGGCGAGGAACGGGGCGGCGTCGGCGCCCGCGCCGCCATCGACGACGGGGTCGCGCCCGACTACGCGGTCGTCGGCGAAGGCTCGACGAACTACGCCGGCGAGGACCAGACGGACGTCGTCGTCGCACATCGCGGGCGGCGCGGCTCGACGCTCACCGCGAGCGGGACCGCGGCGCACGCAAGCGAGCCCGAAGCGGGCGAGAACGCGGTGTACCGGGCCTGCGACGCGGTCGACGTCGTTCGGGATCTCGACGCGCCCGACGCGACGGTGCTCGGCGAACGGGTGCAGGGGAGCCTCGTGGTCACCGAGATCGACGGCGGATCGGCGTGGAACGTCGTCCCGGAGCGCTGTACCGTGACCGTCGACGAGCGCACCGTGCCCGGCGAGCGCGCGCGCCTCGAAGCGGTCGAATCGATCGACGGGGTGGAATGGACTGTCGATCAGGACCTCCCGCCGATGGCGTGCGACGACGAGGGATTCGCCGACGCCGCGCTCGCCGCGGCGGCCGCGTCGCAGGCGGCGACGCCCGAGCAGGTGACGAAACCGCACGCGACCGACGCCGGGTGGCTCGCCGAGGCAGGGACGACGTGCGTCGTCTGCGGTGCTGCGGAGCCGGGGGAAGCCCACACGGCGAGCGAGAGCGTCTCGATCGACGCGTTGGGCCGATGTTACGAGATCTATCGGACGCTCGCAACGACGTTTCAGCGGGGTTCGAAGCCGTAGATCGGCGCGCCGCCCAGTGTGTCCGACAGTCGAATCGGCGAGTGAGCGGGACAGTAGCGATTACTCCCGTGCGGGACCCGGCAATAGGACTAAATAGTGGTACGTCATACCATATCGTGTATGGCCTCAGCACCGAGCTCCGACGATGCGCTGTTCGACCAGTTCCTCGACGACCGCGGTCACGACATCGAGACAGTGGACTGGGAGACCTCGTATAACAAGAAGCAGTGTCCGGAGTGTGGTGCACTCCACGACGACGCGGCGTCCGCCTGCGGGGTCTGCGGCTGGGACCCCCGAACCTGATCGGCGGCGAGCGGTCCGGCCCTTCGAAACACGTCTTTTATCAGGTCCAAGCCCGTGAACGTGTCTAATGAGCGACTCGGACGCGGAAGTCACCCGATTGTTCGGTGGCCCCGGGAGCGGGAAGACGACGGCACTACTCGATCGGGTCGACGAACTGCTGGAGCGCGAGGACGTTTCGATCCGCGACATCCTCGTCGTCTCCTACACGCGGGCGGCCGCCGCCGAGGTCCGCGAGCGCCTCGCTGAGCGACGCGATATCTCGCCGCGCGCCCTGAAGGGCAACGTCGCGACGATGCACGCGAAGGCGTACGAACTGCTGGACCTGTCGCGGAACGACGTCGTCGGCGAGAGCGACAAGAAGGAGTTCTGCGAGGAGTACGGCGTCGAGTTCGAGGACGAGTACGGCGGTGCCGGCCGCCGGACCGCGCGTTCGACGACGATCGGGAACAAGATCATCGCGACGAGTCAGTGGCTCCAGCGCACCCGGCGGGACGTCTCCGAGTGGTACGACGTTCCCTTCCAGTGGAACGTCGAAGAGGTCCGGCTGCCGCCCGAGGTCGACCCGAACGCGCAAGAAGGAAACAAGTACACGCCGACGTGGCCCTCCGACGACGACCGGATCGACGTCCCCGAGGTCATCCGGGCCTGGCGCGGATACAAGGGCGAACACGGCCTCGTCGGATTCGCCGACATGCTCGAACGGGTGAAGGAGCGCTCGCTCGTCCCCCACGTCGACTACCTCGTCATCGACGAGTTTCAGGACATCACCACCCTCCAATACGACGTCTACGAGGAGTGGAAGCCGCACATGGAACGCGTCCTCATCGCCGGCGACGACGACCAGGTCGTCTACGCGTGGCAGGGCGCAGATCCCAATCTACTTTTGGACGCCGACCGCGACGAGGACATCGTCCTGCCGAACTCCTATCGGCTCCCCTCGAACGTGCTCAACGTCGTGAACCAGGAGATCCGCCACATCGACAAGCGCCAGGAGAAGGACCTCCACCCGCGGAAGGAGGGCGGCGTCGTCGAGGGCATCGAGTCGCCGTCGATGCTCGACCTGGCGCGAAACGTCCGCTACACGATCGAACAGGGCGACGACGACGAGACCGTGATGATCCTGTTCCGCGCGCGGTATCAGCTGTTCCAGTTCATCGACGAGTTCCTCCCGCTCGGGATGCCCTTCTCGGCGCTCACGGACCAGCGGATGTGGACCGACCGGCTGACGCAGTACGTCCGCGCCGTCGAGGCGCTCGAAAACGAGGAGCCCGTCGACGGCCTCCAGGCGCGACGGCTCGCGGACATGCTGCAGGACTCGGCGTTCGGCGCGAACGACCGCGACGAACTGTTCGACCGCATCGACGAACTGCAGGAGGCGGCCGGCGTCGACGACCTAACCGACCTCAGCGTCGACCCCGACGTGATCACGGAGTTCGCGCCGTTCGCGCCCGGAACCAAGGACGCGGGCGACATGCTCCGGAAGGTGACGTCCTTCCAGCGGAAGTCGGTGGAGGCGTACTTCACCGGCGAGTACCGGGGAATGGACCCAAGCCGCGTCCGCATCGGCACGATCCACTCCGCGAAGGGTCGCGAGGCAGACCACGTCTTCGTCGCGACCGACCTGACCGAGAAGGTGGTCGAGCAGATGGCCGCCTCCGTCGAGGACGACGAGATCGAGGGCGTCGAGGAGTTCACCTCCAAGACCGATCCCGTTCCGATCCTCACCGACAACGAGCGCCGGGTGTTCTACGTCGGGATGTCCCGGGCCCGCGAGCGACTCGTCCTCCTGGAGAACCTCGTCAGCGGCGCGCCCACGCTGCCCGTGAGCGTCCTGCTGCACAACGAGATCCGCGACGCCCCCGTCGAGGAACTCCTGGCCGAGGCGCAGGAGGGCGAGGTCCCGGCCCCCGAACCGGACGCCTGAGCGCGCGTGACCGACGATCGTTCTCCGTCGGGAGCGACCGCCGGATCGCCCGCTCCTCCACCCACAACCGGCCGTTCGTTTCTCGACGACGCCGTCGCCGCGCGAGGTGCGGTCGGCTTCGTCGCCGTCGGTGACCGGTTCGATGCCGACCTCCGGTACCTGACGCGCTTCGAGGGCTCCGAGGACGACCACGCGTACGTGCGGACCCCGGACGCGGACGTGCTGTGCGCACCGCCGGGACACGTCGCGCGGGCGACTCGGCAGTTCGACGGTCGCGTCGCGAGCGATCGCCCGGGGGACCACCCCGGCGAGCGTGCCGTGGCCGCTCTCGATGCGTCGATCGCGGGAGAGTCCGAAGGCACGTCGGAATCGGGGACGGCAGACTCACAGACCGTCCTCGTCCCGCCGTCGATCCCCCACGACGCCGCCGTCTACCTCGAACGCGCCGGATACGAGTTGCGGTCGACGACCGCCGTCGCGGACGCGCGGGCGACGAAGGCCGATGGAGAGCTCGAAGCGATCCGCGCCGTCCAGCGAGCGGCGGTGGGCGGCGTCCGACGCGCCGAGCGCGTGCTCGCAGCGGCCGAAAGGGATCAAAGCGGCGGACTCCGACTGGACGACGGGGCGCTCACGGCCGAGCGCCTCCGGCGAGTCGTGAACGCCGAACTCGCACGCTGCGGCGTCGGGGACGCGGGAAATACGGTCGTCGTGGCGGGGTCGACGGGAGACGGGGGGACCGAGACAGAACCGATCGCCACCGACGAGCCGGTCCGGATCGACGTCGCCCCCCGAGGGCCACACGGCTATCACGGCTTCCGCTCGCGGACCGTCGTCGTCGACAGCGACGGCGGCTGGGAGCGCCGCGCCTACGTCGCCGTCGAGGCGGCGCTGGAGGCCGCGCTCGACGAGGTCGAGTCGGGTGCCGACGCCGACGACGTCCGGAGAGAGGCGGACGCGGAACTGGCCGCGTTCGGATTCGATCCGACCGGCGGGGAGAGGGGCTCCGCCGAGGGCGACAGCGACCCGAGCGAGACCGGCCACGGCGTCGGCCTCTCGCGTCGCGAGCGCCCGTTCCTCCGGGCGAGCGAGACGCTCGAGGTCGGGTCGGTTCTCGCGGTCGCTCCGGGCCTGACCGATTCCGAGCACGGCTCCGTCCGGTTGGGCGACCTCGTCGTCGTGACCGAGGCGGGATACGAATTGCTGGGAGACGGAACGCGGTCGTTCACGCCGCGGGCGTGATCGACGCCGGAAGAACGTCCGTTCACGACTCCTCGTCGTCCTCGGGCGTCTTCACGACCATCCCCACCGCGCGCTCGCCGAGCTGCATCGGGATGTCTGTCGGCGTCGTGAGATAGTGGGGCAGCGCGACCATCCCCACCGCGATGGCGACCGCGCCGCCGCCGATGACCGTGTCGCCCTCGAGGAGTCGGGTGAGACCGAAGATGCCCACCGGGGCGGCGAAGACGAGTGTCGCCGCCAGTTGGATCGTCCCGAGGATTCCGAGTCGCATCGTAGAGAGATAGGCGCGTCGGGACAAAAGCGTCGCGGTCGGGCGGAGGACGAACCGACGGGAAGCCTACGACGGCGACGCTACCGGTGGAGCGGCTCGGGGGCGGGCGGCATCTGCCGCTTGTGCGCGCTCCGCTCGTAGAGTTCGACGACGCGTTCGACCTTCGCTTCGGTGACGTCGAGGTTGCGGACGGTCGCGGCCGTCGACAGCGGCCCGTCGACGTGGAGCGCGAGCACGGCGTCGAGGGTATCGTAGTCGAGCCCCATCTCCTCCTCGTCGGTCTGGCCGGCCCACATCTCAGCGGAAGGGGTCTTCGCCACCAGGGCGTCCGGAACGCCGAGAGAGCTCGCGAGCTGTCGAACCTGCTGTTTGTAGAGGTTGCCGATCGGGTTGCAGTCGACGGCCCCGTCGCCGTACTTCGTGAAATAGCCCGTCAGCGCCTCCGAGCGGTTGCCGGTGCCGAGGACCACTTTGTTCTCGTGATTGGCGACGAAGTAGTTCAGCACGGCGCGGGTTCGGACGTAGACGTTGCCCGCGGCCGTCCGGTCGTCGGCGGCCTCCGGGAACGTGTCGAAGAACGTCTCCGCGATGGGCTGGATCTCGACGACGTCGTACTCGATCTCGAGTTCCTGGGCGACCCACTCGGCGTCGCTCATGTTGTCCTCGGTGTTCACGACGCTCGGCATCACGAGCCCGTGGACGTTTTCCGCGCCCAGCGCCTCGACGGCGAGGTACGCCACGGTCGTGCTGTCGATGCCGCCCGAGAGACCGAGCACAGCCCCCTCGGCGCCCGCGTCGTCGACGACGTCGCGGAGGAACGAGACGAGGTGATCCGTCGTCGCCTCGAGTTCTGACTCCGAGAGCCGGAGGTCGAGCGGTGCGTCCCCTTCGAGGACCGCTTGGTCCGTAGTCATCGGGTAGTAATACCGACTCGGAACACTAATACCCACCCGTTTCCGTGGATCGGTGGACGAGCGTTCAGTTCTTTTGCCCGTTCACCGTCTGGGCCCGTCTCGGTTCTCGTCGACGACGGACACCGGAAAGCGAGCGGTTCGGGCGGTGATGCCGCCCACCCAGCACAATCACTTTCTCGGTCGCCGTCGTGGATCCGATATGGACATCGTCGTCTTCGGCGCGGGCAGCATCGGGAGTCTCTTCGGCGCGCTGCTCGCGCGGGTGCCCGAGCACAGCGTGACGCTCGTGGGACGGGATCGACATATCGCCGCCGTTCGCGACTCGGGGCTCCGCGTCACCGGCGTCGACGACTTCGTGGTTCGGCCGTCGGCGACGACGGACGGAACCGACCTGTCTGCGGACCTCGCGCTCGTCACCGTGAAGTCGTTCGACACCGAAACCGCCGCCAGGGAACTCGGAACCGGGGCGTTCCGGGCGGTCTGTTCGCTCCAGAACGGGCTGGGCAACGAGGAGACGCTCGCCCGCCACCTGAACTGTCCGGTGCTCGCGGGGACGACCAGTTACGGCGCGGTCAGGGAAGCGCCCGGAGCGGTCGCCTGGAACGGGAGCGGCGACATCGTCGTCGGCCCCTGGGACCCGAGAGACGCGGACGGCGCGGCCGACGAGGTCGGCGAGGCGTTCGCGGCGGCGGACCTCTCGATTACGGTCGCGGACGCCGACGGGATCCGCCGTCGGCTCTGGCACAAACTCGCGGCGAACGCGGCGGTCAACCCCACTACCGCGCTCGCTCGCGTCGAGAACGGAGCATTCGGCAATCAACCGGGGAGCGACCTCGTCGAACCGATCGCCCGCGAGGTGGCGGCGACGGCCCGGGCCAGCGGCGTCGACGTCGACGACGAGGAGGCCGCCGCGGCGGTGGCCGAAGTGATCGAAGCGACCGCGGGGAACGAGTCGTCGATGTACCGGGACGTCGAGCGCGGAAGACGAACCGAGATCGACGTCATCAACGGCTACGTCGTCGAGCAAGCGCGGAAACACGGGATCGACGTTCCCGTGAACGAAACGCTCTGGACGCTGATCCGGACCTGGGAGGCGGGCCGAGAGCTTCGTGACCCGTAAATCGGGGCCGGCCTCGTGACCGGTAAAGCGGAGCCGTCTGGATCCCCGCCACCTGTGAAGTGGAGCCGTCCGGATCCGGACGGATCGTTTAAAGGTCCCCCACGGACGATTGTGAACCGATGACCACCGTTGCGAGCATACAGGAGCAGGAGACGCCGGTGACGATGCTCACGGCCTACGACGCCCCGACGGCCGCATTGGCCGACGAGGCGGGGATCGACGTCGTGCTCGTCGGCGACAGTATCGGGAACGCCGTCTTCGGCTACGAGTCGACGCTGCCGGTGACGTTGGACGACATGATGCGGGCGACGACCTCGGTCGCGAACGCCGTCGACGACGCGCTCGTCGTCACCGACCTGCCGTTTCTCAGCTACGGGGTCGACCGATCGGAGAGCCTCGAAAACGCCGGCCGCCTGCTGAAAGAGGCCGGTGCACACGCGGTCAAGCTCGAGTCCGGCCCGCACACGATCGAGTTGACGGAGGCGATGACGCGTCTCGGGATTCCGGTGATGGCACACGTCGGTCTCACGCCGCAGCACGTCAACAGCGTCGGCGGGTACACGCGACAGGGGACCACGGCGGAGCAGGCGGCGGAGATGCTCGACCTCGCGAAGGCGCACGAGGAGGCCGGCGCGTTCTCGCTGGTGATCGAACACGTTCCGCGCGAGGTCGGCGCGGCCGCGAGCGACGAACTCGAGATCCCGGCTATCGGCATCGGCGCGGGGCCGGAGACGGACGGACAGGTGCTCGTCGTCGACGACGCGATCGGGCTCTCAGAGCGGATTCCGCCGTTCGCGGAGGCGTTCGGTGACGTCCGCGGCGAGATGCGACAGGCCATCGAACAGTACCGCGACGCGGTCGAATCGAGGGAGTTTCCGGCCGACGAACACAGCCACAGCGAAGGCCTCGACATCTGAGATGGAGGATCGCCGCCGGGATCTCGTTGCCGTCTCGGATCGTTCAGGGTGAGACGTCGTTCCGTCATCCTTAAGTCCGGGCTGTGGCTCTGTTTCGAGTGCAGGACGGCATCTGCGCGCCAGTGGTCCAGTGGTAGGACAGTGGCTTCCCAAGCCACTAGCCCGGGTTCAATTCTCGGCTGGCGCACTTTCTGCCGAGCGAAGTGAGCGGAGAAATCGGTACGGAGAGTCGAACCCGAAAGCGATCGCGACGAGATTTTATATGCGATCGAGCGGCCAGAAGGCGCGTGATCTGACTGTCACCTCGCGTCGGGTCGCGATTGCTCGGCACGTCGACGCGGGGGCCGGACGACGGCACTGGGAGGACGTCGTCGCGAGCGGGTGCCGACTGTTCGCCACGAATCCCCGCGGTCACGCGTCACCTGTCGAAGGAGTCGCAACGGCGGCTGTCGAGGAGTAACAGCTTTGGCGACGACGGGAAAATCGGAAGGCGTCCCCCGATGTTTCCCGGACTCTCCCGCTGGTTCGACGCGAAGCCCTTCCAACAGCAGATCGTCATCCTCGCCGTGGTTCTCGATCCGATCGGCTTCCTCGGCGGCTACCTGCTCGGTCCGGTGCTCGGCGTCGATCCGCTGATCGGCGGCGTCTACGGCCTCGTCGCGGCGAGCCTCCCGATGTCGCTGCTCGTGATGCGAAGCGCGCAGTGACGGGTCGGATACACGCGAGACGCATCTGTTGCAGACAGCAGAGACCAACTACCGACAAATAGCGCTCACTCCGCGGGCGGCGTTCGATCCCGCTGGAACTCGTCGTAGGCGTCGAGATCGTCGGGCAGTTCGTAGTCGATCCGGCGCTCTGACTGTCGGTTCGTGAGTCGGTCTTCGACGGGGTCGGCGACGGGCTCCCAGCCTGGTTTGATCTTCAGGCTCTTCGCGGGGATGCCCGCAGCGATGTGGTGGTCCGGGACGTCGCCCTGCACGACGGAGCGCGCGCCCACGACGGCGTTCTCACCGATCCGACAGCCCGCGCGGACCATTGCATCGTACGTCACCCGGGCGTCGTCGCCGACGATCGTGTGGTAGTTCTCCACCGCAGTCTGGTCGACGACGTCGTGGTCGTGACTGTAGAGGTGGACGTTGTCCGAGACCGACGCGCGATCGCCGATCGTGAGTTTCCCGCGGTCGTCGAGGTGGACGTCGTCGTGGATCACGACGTTGTCGCCGACGGAGATGTTGTGGCCGTAGGTGAACGTGATCCCCTTGAAGAACCGGCAGTCGTCGCCGCACTCCTCGAAGAGGTGGTTCGCGAGCATCCCCCGAAACCGGAGCGCGAACGCGACGTTGTCGGCCATCGGCGTCGCGTCGAACTGCCGCCAGAGCCACTGGAGATACTTCGAGCGCGGGTATCGCTCTTCGTCCTTCTCGGCGTAGTACTCCGACTCCAAGGTCGCGTTGCAGGGGTCATAGCCCTGCAGTCGGACGCATTCTGCCGGCGATACGTCCTCGCCGGCCTGCCAGCGGTCGTACGCGTCTCGGTCCCCGTGAAGGTCGACGAGCGTCTCCGTGACGACGCGACAGGTGTCCTCCGAAGAGGAGAGCCGCTCGTCTACCTCGTCGATGAACGCCTCGACGTTCGCTTCCGCCTCCGCGGGTAGGGAGACGTTGACTTTTGTCATCGGAGTCGGGTTCGGACTCCGACGGCAAATCCGTTCGGTTGTGCGAGAATACCGACCGACCGGGTCGATACGACGACCGACCGCGGTGATACGCCCGAAAACGGGCGATCATCGCGCCGTCCTCAGCGTCGTCGGCGGAGGAAGCCCAGAATTCGATAGTCGTGATCCGGCGTGTAACGCCGGAACAGCAGGCTGTTCGTCAGCACCGACACCGACGACAGCGCCATCGCGCCCGCCGCGAGGATCGGCTGAAGCAGGCCGAGCGACGCCAACGGGATCATCGCGGTGTTGTACCCGAGCGCCCAGAAGAGGTTCTGCTTGATCTTCGCGAGCGTCCCCGCGGAGACGCGAATCGCCTTCACGACGTCGGTGGGGTCATCCCGCATCAGCGTCACGTCGGCGGCCTCGATGGCGACGTCGGTTCCCGAGCCGAGTGCCGTGCCGACGAACGCCGCCGCCAGCGCCGGCGCGTCGTTGACGCCGTCGCCGACCATCATCGCTTTCTTGCCCTCGTCCTGAATCGCCTCGACCGCGTCGGCCTTCCCGTCCGGCAGTACCTCCGCGCGGACGTTGTCGGGGTCGATGCCGACCTGCTCGGCGACCGCGCGGGCCGTCCGCTCGTTGTCGCCGGTGATCATATGGACGTCGACGCCGCGCTCGCGAAGCGCGCGGACGGCCTCCGCGGACGTCTCCTTGATCGTGTCCGCGTTGGCGACGACGCCGAGAACCTCGCCGGCGGCGGTGGAGGTCTCGTCGGCCGCGTCGCTCGGTTCGGTCTCGCCAGTCCGTTCGAACAGACGACCGACGAGCATCGCCGTCTTGCCCTCTTCTTCTAACCGATGCATCGTCTCCTCGGCGGGCGAGGGGTCGATACCGGCGTCTTCGAGGAGCCGACGGTTCCCCACGAGGACCGTGTCGCCCTCGACGGTGGCGCGGACGCCGTGGCCGGGGACGTTCTCGAACTCCTCGGCCTCGGGGACGTCGACGCCGCGCTCCGCCGCGCCCTCGACGATGGCCTGAGCGAGCGGGTGCTCGCTGTTCCGCTCTGCGGCGGCCGCGAGACGGAGGACCGTCGTCTCGGCGTCCTCGCCGGCACCCGCCTCAGCAGTCGCGTCTCCGTCGTCCGCGACTTCCCGGAGCGCACCGCCGTCGGGCGCGGGGTCGAGCGCATCGTCGTCGGATGCAGGATCGAGCGCACCGCCGTCCGCCGAGGGTCCGAGCGCGACGACGTCCGTCAGCGACATCTCGCCCTTCGTCAGCGTGCCGGTCTTGTCGAAGACGACCGTGTCGACGTCGCGGACGCGTTCGAGGATGTCGCCGCCCTTGAACAGCACGCCGTTCTGCGCGCCGATCGACGTGCCGACCATCGTCGCCGCCGGCGTCGCCAGCCCGAGCGCGCACGGGCAAGCGATCAGGACGGCGGAGGCGAACACGAGGACGGCGAACTCCAGCGTGGAGACCGTCCCGCCGGCCGCCGCGGGACCGCCGACCACGACGCCCCACAGGGGAAGCGCCTCGACGAATCCGGCGAGTTGAGCGGGGAACAGCATCCAGACCGTCGCCCAGACGAGCGCGTTCACGATCACCGCGGGGACGAAGTACGCCGAGATCCGGTCGGCGACGTTCTGGATCTCGGGCTGTCGGGACTGCGCCTCCTTGACGGTCTGGACGATCTGCTGAATCGCGGTGTCGGAACCGACCTTCGTCGCCTCGACGACGAGCACGCCGTTCTGGTTCACGGTCGAGCCGACGACCTCGTCGCCCGCTTCCTTCGAGACGGGGACGGACTCGCCGGTCACCATCGACTCGTCGACCGCCGACTCGCCGTCGACGACGACGCCGTCGGTCGGGATCTTCTCGCCGGGGCGGACCTTCATCCGGTCGCCGACCTCGACCTCGTCGAGCGGGACTTCTCGCTCCTCGCCGTCGACGGCTTCGCCAGACTCCGTCTGGCGGGCTGCCGAGCTTTGCTCGGCAACTTCCCCGTCTGCGGGCGGCGTCTCCGACGCCGCTCTGTCGACGAGCGTGGCCGTGTCGGCCTCCATCTCCAGGAGCGAGCGGAGCGCCTCGGAGGCCTGGCCCTTCGAGCGCGCTTCGAGGTAGTTGCCGAGCGTGATGAACACCAGGATGAGCGCGGCGGTGTCGAAGTACAGCCCCGCGTTCGGCAGGATCCCCACGAGCGCGATCACCGAGTACAGATACGCCGTGGTGGAACCGAGGGCGATCAGCACGTCCATGTTGGCCGTCCGGTTCCGCACGAGCGCGGTGTAGCTGTTCTCGTAGAACTCTCGGCCGAGAACGACCTGCACGGGCGTCGCGAGCGCGAAGGCGACCCACCCGAACGGCACGCCGGTCCCGGGGACCGTCTCCGGGAGGGCCCCGGGCGCGAACAGGTGGAGCGCGAGCATCGCCAGAAGCGGCGTCGAGAGCGCCGCGCCGAACAGCGTCAGCCGCTTCTGTCTCGTGATCTCGGCGTTTCGGGCGACATCGCGGGCGTCCTCACCGTCGCCGGTCTGGCCGTCCGCGTCGTCGCCGGTCTCCCGGACCGGCGTGTAGCCCGCCGACTCGACCGCGTCGTACAGCTCCTCGATCGAAACTTCACCGGGGACGTACTCGACCTGCGCCTCGTCGGTCGCGAAGTTCACGTCCGCGCGGACGACTCCCGGGTTCGACTCCAGCGCCGTCCGGTTCGTCTCCGCACAGTTCGCACAGGACATATCGGTGATCGCGATCGAGACCGTCTCCGAGACGGGATCGTAGCCGGCGCTCTCGATCGCGTCGTAGACTTCAGAAAGCGACACCCGGTCGGGATCGTACGTCACGCTCGCTTCGTCGGTCGCGAAGTTGACCGAGGCCGATTCGACCCCGTCGAGGGAGCCGAGGGCGTCCTGCACCGTCCCCGAACAGTTGGCGCAGGACATCCCCCTGACGTCGAGGTGGATCGTTCGTGTACTCATGGGTACTATCTAGTACGGGTCCCTCTCTTACCTCGATTGTCCCTTTCGGATCCGTGGTAGATCGGGGTTCGAAATTTCGAATCAAAAGTCGCGGGGTCGTTCACGCCGCGTCGGCCTCGAACTGCTCGTAGCGCTCGCGGAACTGCGCGAGGCACGACGGACAGCAGAAGTGATAGCGCTCGCCGCCGATGCGCTCGCTGCGGCCCTCGCTGGTGACGGTGTTGCCGCACTCGGCGCACGACAGCGCGAACTCCGCACCCCCGAGGGCCGGCGACCACTCGACGTCGCCGACGACGGTCACCTCGTAGTCGTCGACCCGGGAGAGGTCGACGAGGCGATCGAGTTGCTCGCGGACGGCATCGGCGCGGACCCGCGCGTGGAAGACCACGTCGCCCTCGGCCGTGACGAACACGTGCTCGACGGGATCAGCGCCGACGACGTCGTCGCGAACGGTGTCGACGGACTCGGGGGGGAGTTCGAGCGTCACGAGCACGGGGACGCCAGCCCGGAGCTGTGATCGGTCGACGTCGACGGTGAACCGTCGGATGACACCCGATTCCTGCAGGCGCTCGATCCGGTCTGAGACCGCCGGCGGCGAGAGGTCGACGACTTCGGCGATGTCGCTGTAGGAGCGTCGGCCGTTCTCCACGAGCAGTTCGAGGATCCGGACGTCGGTCTCGTCGAGTGTCGACATACGCCCCTTTGGGGGAGAGACGACAAGTAAGTTGCCCGTGTGAGTTTTGTTTCGAAAGTCACGAGGTCGGCAAACCGTGAATGGAAAAGCGAAAGTGCCGTAACTCGCTCGCGCTAACGACGAACCGATGACGTCGACGCGAACGATCACGGTGTCCGGGATGAGTTGTGCGCACTGCGAGGAGACCGTCGAGGACGCGCTGCTGGCGGTCTCCGGTGTCGAATCGGCGGAAGCGGACCGGGAGTCTGAATCGGCCACTGTCGAGGGGGATACCGACGTTTCAGACCTGGTCGCCGCCGTCGACGACGCGGGCTACGACGCGTCGTCGTAGCCGCTACTCCTCCGGCCGCTACTTCTCCTGTCGCAACTCCTCCTCCAGTCGCTCGCGCCGCCGGTCGTACTCCTCCTCGGAGAGGTCGCCGCGGGCGTAGGCGCTCCGCAGCTCGTCGATCGCGGAATCGCTCCGTTCGTCGCCGCTCGCAGCCCGATACAGCAGGTAGCCGCCAGCGACGAGCGCGGCCACGAGCAGCAACCGCCACAGCAGCGCGACGACCCACCACCCGCCTGCTCCGCCCGCCGTCCCGCGTCCCATCCAGCCATCGTGCATCGGCCCCCACATCCCGCCGGTCGTCCCGCCCCACATTCCACTCCCCATCGCTCCGCCGCCCATTCCGAACAGGATGGGTGCGACGAACAGCAGCGCTCCGACGGCGACGAGACCGCCGACGAGCCAGCGCATCGTGTCGGTTTCGGGCATATCGATCACCGTGTGAACGTACGCGCTCACGCCTTACTGCGGTTGTTATTTAGATGTCGAGCATCTGCCGGCGGATATCTTCGCTTTCGAAAGTCTGAGACGCGACTCCTCGTCGGGACGGACGAGTGTTCGAATCTGCCCACATCCTCGAAACGTATATGCCCGTCTGGGCACACTTCGGTTGAGTATGCCGCTGTTCGAGGTCTCCGGCGTGGTCGTCGTCTTCGCGCTGGTCGGCCTCGCGCTCGTCGCCTTCGTCACGGAAATCGTCCCGAACGACGTCACCGCGATCGGAATCATCGCCGCGCTCGTCGTCTTGGAGCCGTGGACCGGCGTCGGAGCGCGGGCCGCCATCTCCGGGTTCGCCAACCCCGCGACGGTCACGATCATCGCGATGTACATGCTGAGCGCCGGCGTCCAGGAGACGGGGATCATCCGTCGGCTCGGCGTGTTGCTCGCCGAGTTCACCGACGGCGACGAGTTCCGCGCGCTGCTGGCGACGGTCGGGACGACCGGACCGATCGCCGGCGTGATCAACAACACCCCCGTCGTCGCGGTGTTCATTCCGATGATCACGGACCTGGCCGAGCGCACGAACACCAGTCCCTCGAAGCTCCTGCTGCCGCTCTCCTACGCGGCGATTCTCGGAGGGACGCTCACGCTCGTCGGGACGTCGACGAACATCCTCGCGAGCGACTTCGCCCGACTGCTCATCGACGGCCGGGACGGAATCGGGATGTTCGAGTTCACCGGCCTCGGGGTCGTACTGCTGCTCGTCGGGAGCGCGTACCTCCTGACGGTCGGCCGGTGGCTCACCCCCGCGCGGATCCCGGTCGACGCCGATCGGGTCTCGGAGTTCGACCTCTCGGATCACCTGGCGTTCGTCCGCATCCGGGCTGAATCGCCCGCCGTGGGGGTCCCGCTCGACGCGTTCGACGCCGAGTACGACGAGATCCGGATCCTGCAGTTGCGGCGCGACGGGGAGGCACGCGCCGGCCCGCACGCGGACGTTCCGATCGAAGCGGGCGACGTTCTGGTCGTTCACGGCTCGCTGCAGGCCGTCAACCGGTTCCGCGAGGCGGCGGACGTGAGTCACCTCGTCCGGGAACCCGTCACCGCGGACACCTTCGAGACGGTCGCGACCGGCGGCACGCTGGCGCGAGCGGTCGTCCCGGAACGCTCCAGTTACGTCGGCGAGACGGTCGCCGGGACCGGGATGGACGAGTACCACCGGACGACCGTGCTGGCGATCCGCCGCGGGAAGGAGCTCCTTCGCACGGAGCTTCGCGACCGGACGCTTCAGCCCGGCGACTTACTGCTCGTGCGGACGACGCCCGCGTCGGCGCGCTACTTCCGCGACAGCGGCGAACTCATCATCGCCGACGAACGCGCGCTGGAGGATCGGACCGCCGAGGAATCTGCGACGACTGCCGACACGGCCGGCGGAGTCGGCGGCGGGATCGACGACGGTGAGGGTAGCGGGATCTACGCCGGCGACGAGAGCGGAATCTACGACGGCGACGACGCCGAGTCCGCGCTGCCACCGCTCTCCCCAAAGACCCCGCTGGCGGTCGGGATCCTGTTCGGCGTCGTCGCGGTCGCGGCGCTGGACCTGCTTCCGGTCGTAATCGCCGCGCTGGGCGGCGTCGTCGCGATGGTCGTGACCGGCTGTCTCACCACCTCGGACGCCTACGACGCCGTCTCCTGGAACGTCGTCTTCCTGCTCGCGGGCGTCATTCCGCTCGGCCTCGCGCTGAACGCGACCGGCGGCGCGGCGCTCCTGGCCGATCTGCTGGTCGCGCTCGGCGGTATCCTGCCGATCGCGGCGGTCCTGTTCGTCCTCTACGTCGCCGTCGGTATTCTCGCGAGCGTCATCACGCCCGTCGCGACCATCGTTCTCGCGATCCCGGTCGCCGTCGACGGGGCCGCCCGCCTGGGCGCGAACGAGTTCGCGTTCCTCCTGGCGGCGATGTTCGCCTCCGCGACGTCGTTCGCGACGCCGATCGGCTACCAGACGAACCTGATGGTGTACGGTCCGGGCGGCTACGAGTTCGCCGACTTCCTCCGCGTCGGGGGGCCGCTGCAGTTGCTCCTGGCTGTCGTCGCGACCGTCGGAATCGCCGTGATCTGGGGACTCTAGCGGTCGTCCTCGGATCCGTCTCCGCGACCGCGGCGTGGCGGCAGGCTATGAATCTCACTCGGCGTCGTCGGCCGCCTCGACCTTGGCGGCGTGGGAGTTCAGCGCGTCCGCGACGGTCCGGGCCTCCTCGGCCGAGAGCGTCACCTCGTCGGCGTGGGCGGGCACCGATTCCAGATGGCTGTTGTCGAGTTCGAGTTGGAACTTCACGTGGTCGGGGTTCTCGCGGGGCGACGTGACGTTCAGGACGGCGACGGCCTCGTCCTCGAAGTCGTGGCCGCGCGCCGCGGCGTCGACGAGGTCGAGCGTCGTGTAGGCGTTGACCTTGAGCAGTCGGTTGGGCATAGGTGAGATCAGGGGAGCGAGCGGGAAGTCTGTACCGCCAGAGGGAGGAGAGGTCAGCGGCGCTCAGTCGTCGGCGGGCGCCGGTAGCTCAGTCGTCGGCCGGCGCCGGTAGCTCAGTCGTCGGCCGGCGCCGGCAGCTCAGTCGTCGGCTGGCGTCGGCGGCTCAGTCGTCGGCCGGCGCCGGCGGCTTCGCGTCCATCGAGTCGTCCTCGGCGTAGGGGTACCACGTCATCTTCGTGTTGTGCATCATCGGGTCCTCGTAATCCGTCTCCTCGGGGTCGACGAACTCGTCGAGTTCCTCGTCGTCGTGACGGGCGACGAACGCGCGGAATGACTCGCCCGCCTCGCGCGCTTCGGCGAAGGAGTCGATGAGGTTCGCGAGCGCGCCGGGGACCTCGTCGACGGGAACCCGCTGGGTGACCCAGCGGGCGAACTGCGGCTCGTCGCCGAGGCCGCCGCCGAGGCCGACGTCGAGCGCCTCGACCGCCTCGCCGTCCTTCCTCGTCTTCATCCCGCGGAGGCTCACGTCGGCGATCTGCGGCTGCGCGCACGACGCGGTGCAGCCGGAGAGGTGGATGTGGAACTCCTCGACGTCCTCGGGGAGGTCGACGTTCTCCTTCAGCCAGCGGGCGAAGCGGACCTGGCGGTTCTTCGTCTCGACGATCGAGAGCGAACAGAATTCCGTGCCCGTACAGGCGATCGAACCGCGCATGAACGGCGACGGCTCGGGCGAGTAGTGTTCGAGGAGGTCCTCCTCGAGGAAGTCGTCGAGTTCGGACTCGGGGACGTCGGTGACGATGACGTTCTGCCGCTGAGAGAGTCGGACCTCGCCGGAGCCGTACTCCTCGGCGAGGTCGGCCAGTTCGAGGACGTCGTCGGCGCCCATCCGGCCGACGAGGACGTTCAGTCCGACGAAGTACTTTCCATCTCGCTGCTCGTGGACGCCGACGAGGTCGTTGCGCTCGCCCTCGCCGGTGTTGTACGTGTACTCCTCGCGGACGTCGCGGCCGGCGGTGTGGAGCTCGAAGTCGACGTACTCGTCCTGGAGGGTCTCGCGGACCTCCTCGGCGCCCCACTCGTCGACGAGGAACTTGATCCGGGCGTTGTAGCGGTCCTCGCGGTCGCCGTTGTCGCGGAAGAGCGCCGAGAGGCCGCCGGCGACGTCGGAGACGCGGTCCGGAGAGACCCACACGTCGATGTCGCGGGCGAACCGCGGTTCGTTGCGGGCGAGTCCGCCGCCGACGCGGACGTTGAAGCCGACGACGTCCTCGCCCTCGATCTCCTTGTACGCGGGCTCGAAGGCGAGGTCGTTGATGTCGCCCTGACCGGACCCGTCCGCGGAACCGGTCACCGAGACTTTCCACTTCCGCGGGAGGTTCGAGTGATCCTCGTCGCCCTTGAACGTCTCGTTGAGGTCGCGGATGACGGGCCAGGCGTCGATGACTTCCTGTCCGTCCTTGCCGGCGACCGGATTCCCGACGATGTTCCGCCAGGAGTCGCCACACGCTTGCTGGGTGGTGAGCCCGTGTTTCTCCATCTTCTCGAAGATGTCTGGAACGTCCGAGAGTTCGATCCAGTGCAGCTGGATCGCCTGCCGGGTCGTGTAGTCCGCGTAAGCGTCGCCGAAAATCGGGTTCGTGCCCGGACCGCGCGCGTACTCGTCTGCGATCTCGCCGACGACGCGCAGTTGTCCCGGTTCGAGCACGCCGTTCGGCGTTCCGATCCGCATCATGAAGTAGCCCTCCTGCCCGTTCCGCTGGTGGTACAGCCCCCACCACTTGAAGCGCTCGAACCACGCGTCTCGCTCGTCGTCGGGAATCGTCTCGAAGCCCTCCTCGGCGAACCTGAAGAGGTGCTCGCGTATCTCGTTCCCGTAGACCTCCGACTTCCAGTTTTCGACGTCCGTTGGCATCGTTGTAGGGTACAACACCCCCACCTTCAAAGGGGAACGCGTGCCGTCAACCCTTCCCGCTGCTCCCGCTAACCGGAACTTTTTGCTTCTTCTTTGTCGTCGGTCACGCGGAGGACGCCCTCGCGGTCGATATCGACGAATTCGCCGTCGACGATCCGGCCCACGGGAATCCAGCCGGTGGTCGATTTCGTCCCGCAGACGATGCACTGCCCGTAGACGCGAACCTGGACGGTTCGCCCGTCGACACCCGTCTCCAGGAAGTTCTCGACGACCATATCGGCGAGGTCGCACTCGCAGAAACCCGGCGCGTCGAGCCGCCAGAGTTCGCTCACGCTCACCCGCCGACTGTCGTCGACAGAGAGCCACGCGCCGTCGTCGAGGATGCGAAGTCGGGTCGTCATACGCTTCCCTACGCACCCGATGGACCCACCTCTGACGGCGGTCACAAACGGCGACGCTGTCGGCGACGCGATGGACCGCATCGATCCACACGCCGTGGGTCGGTTTCGCCGATCGAAGGCCGTCATAGAAGCCGGAACGGAATTCCGCTATCCGGGAGTAGTGGTTTGATTTACTCCGTAAGAGGCCCTTATGGGGGGAGGATCCAAAGGGGAGTTCGATGACCGATTCCGTTCGGATGTGCGATGTGGCCCGAATCGACGATGCCGGGGACGAGCGGCGGCAACACGCCTCCGCCGACGTCGCTCCGGAACTGTACGATGCACCGAGACGCGACAGCACCCGCGAGCGGGCACCGCAGACCGCGACTGACGGCGCGGCCACGGAGCAAAGATGACGCTAATGGAACCAGAAACCGGAGCCGACGAGACGAAGTCGACCGACGACGCAGACGCCGAAGAGTACAGCCACCTCGACGATCTCGCTGACGGGGCGGGCTGCACGGAGATCTGGGAGCACCTCTCGGACAGCCGAGAGGAGTGACCGCGCCCGCACCCGCGTTCAGCGCCCGAGGGGGAGAGGCTTTTAATTGCAGCCTCGTTACGTGGATTCGAAGATGACCGACGACGCCGGCGACCGAACGGGGAGACTCCCCGCAGACCGCGAAGAACCCGTCGGTGAGCCCGTCGTCCGCGCCGATCCCGCCGTCACGGGCGAACGGGCCAAAGAGGCCGTCGGGTTCGACCCCGACGACCCCGAGAGCGTCGCCGAGGCCGCCGAGACGGTCCGCGCCTTCTCCGAGAACACCGTCGGTGCCGCGGACAACGTGTACATGCTCCGCGGCGCGGCCGCCTGCGCGGCGCTCGTCAGAGGTGTCGGCTCGTACAAGGAGGCCGTCGAACGCGCCGGCGGCGACGTCTCCGTCTCGTTCGTCCGCAAGTGGGCCCGCGTCCACGACCTCCCGCAGGCGATCCGGCGGCACGTCGCCCGCGGCGACATCGCTCCGACGGCCGCGAAGCACATCGCCCGCGTCTCCGGCGTCGACCGGTTCGACCTCGCGTGGGCGGTCGTCGACGCCGACCTCACGGTTCGGCAGGTGCGTCGAATCGCGAGCGAGGTCGACGGGGAGACGAGCGCCGCCGAGGCGCTCAGGGCGCGCGGAATCGAACTGGGACGGATGGAGCTGTCGCTCCCCCTCGACGTCTATCGCGAACTCCGTCGACGCGCCTCGATCGAGAACAGAGCGCCCGGGGAACTGGTCGCCGAAGCGCTCGATGCCTACTTCGCCGAGGAGTCGGTCACTCCCGAGTAGCCGCGTCCGCGGCGGGAAGGTTCAACACGACGACCGAGCCGCCTTCGCTGGACGCGTCTTCGGCGGATTCGAAGCGCAGCGAGCCGCCCGAGCGCCGCGCCACGTGGTTGACGAACTGCAGACCGAGTCCCGACCCGTGGAACAGCGGCGTGATGTCCGTCGCGCTTCTGGCGGCCTCCCGTTCCATCTCGGGGATTCCGGGACCGTCGTCGGCGACGGTGACGGCGACAGTGTCGTCCGTTTTCGCGGCTGTCACGGTGACGACGGGATCCCCGCCGGTGTGGATGACGGCGTTTCGAAGGAGTTCGGTGAACGCCTCTCGAACTTCCGGAATCGCACGGACCTCGAACGGTTCCGGACAGTCGACGGTGATCGACGCCTCGGGGTGGGCCTCGCGAATGTCGGCGACGACGTCGTCGAGGAGTTCCCGGACGTCGATCCGACGCGGGCCAGATTCGTCGGTGAGTAGTTCGACGATGCGCCGCTCCTTGTCGGCGAGTTCGACCAGTTCGTCGCCGGTCTCTCTGATCTGCCGTATCGAGCGCTTTTCGTCTCCACTCGTCCGGTTTTCGAGGATTTCCGCGTGCCCGAGGATCAGATTCATCTTGTTGTAGAGGTTGTGCCGGAGGATCCTATCGAGGACGCGGAGTTGGTTTTCGCGCTCGGCCTGCTCTGTGATGTCCCGGCAGATCGCGACCGTACCGTCGATGTCGCCGTCCTCGTCGTAATGCGGGTAGCGGGTCGTGACGAACGAGCGCTCGCCCTTCGTCGGGAACGTCGGCGTGAGTTCGTAGGTGACCGAGCGCTCCGTTTCGAGGACGCGCGCTTTCTTTTCCTGGATCGTCCGCGCCGCGGAGTCGTCCATAAAGTCGAACTCGTCGCCGCCGATGAGTTCGGACTTGGACAGGCCGGCGTACTCGGCGACGGTGTCGTTGACGACCTCGAAGGCGCCGTCGCGGTCCTGCAGCATTATGGGATCCTCGAGGCGGTTGACGATCTCCCGGAACGTTTCGAGCCGCTCGCGCGCGTGGACCTGATCGGTGATGTCGGTCTGGATCGCGACGAACCCCTGAATCGTCCCGTCGTCGACCGTGATCGGCGCGATGGTCTCGGAGGCGTGATAGTGCTCGCCCGATTTCCGCTTGTTGACGATCGGCTCGGACCACACTTCGCCGGAGAGCACGGTGCTCCAGAGGCTCCGGTAGTACTCTCGATCCATTTTCCCGGATTTCAGGATCGACGGATCGCGGCCGATGGCCTCCTCAGCGTCGTAGCCGGTGATGGCCTCGAAGGCCGGGTTGACGTACTCGATCGTCCCGTTCCGCTCGGTGATGAAGATCGCGTGACCGGCGGCCTCGACGGCCCGCTTGAACTGCCGGATGTCGTCCTCGCGTCGCTTCGCCTCGGTGACGTCCTGAAACGAGCCGCGGACGCCGACGATCGACCCGTCCTCGACGGTCGGGACCCCCTTCGAGCGGACCCAGCGAACGTCGCCGTCGGCCCGGAACAGTCGGTACATCGAGTCGAACGATTCCCCCTGCAGGGCGGACTCGACGTCCTCGCGAACCGCGTCCCTGTCGTCGGGGTGGTAGAACTCGATCGCGTTTTCGATCGTCGGCTCGAAAGACTCCGAAACCCCGTGGAGGCGACGCGTCTCCGCGGTCCAGACGAGCGACTCGGTGTCGGCGTCGAGTTCCCACCCGCCGACGTTCGCGAGCGAGGACATCTGGACGAGGAGGTCGCGCTCGGCCGCGTGGGCTCTGAGTTCCCGTTCGCGCGCACGGTGTCCGATGGCCTCTCTGATAGCGTCGACGAGCAGCGTGCGGTCCTCGGTGTCGATCGACTGCGGGACGTATCGGATCGCCTCCGAGTCGGTCGACCGACGCGCCAGTTCGTCCGTCGGGGTCGCCGGATACAACACCAGCGGAACGGTCAGGCCACCGGACTCTCCAGCGGCGACAGTCTGTGGCCCCACCGAGTCGTCTTCGGGACTCGGCGTCGTCTTCGGATCGGAGACGGCCACTCCGTCGGGTGAACCGCGGGGAGAAACTCCGTCCAGCGGTGGCAGCCGTCGGGCGACGAGGCAGTCGATCGGACGGCGCTCCACCGCTCGTTCGCACTCCTCGGCCGTCGCCGCAGTGGCGATCAGGATCGTCGTCGGGTCGTCGGCGAGGATCGCTCGGAGCGACGACGCGAGCGCTTCGTCGTCGAAGATCAGGACGGCGGGGGGATCTATGCGATCACTCATCGCTCGAAGCGCTCCCGTGGCCGGCCGTCGCGCTGGCGGGAGCTATCGACAGAAGCGTCGCCAGTTCCTGTTGGATCCCTCGACACGCGATTATGTCCAGGTATCCGCGCGCGGTGGATATATCTTCTTCTACGCCGCTGTCGTCGCACACCGAGAGTAAACGCTTATCACGGCCGACCAGTTAGGCCTCAGTGCGGGCCGGTAGCTCAGTTCGGCAGAGCGTCTGGCTTTTAACCAGACGGTCGGGGGTTCAAGTCCCTCCCGGCCCGTGAGCCGTCTCTGAACGAAGTGAAGAGCGGCGCGAGTATCCGGGAGGCTTGAGCCAGGGAGCGACGCTCGTGGAACGAGCAGAGCGACCGCGGTTCAAGTCCCTCCCGGCCCGTCCCCATCGTCTCCGAGCGACAGCGAGGAGCGATGCGGCTACCCGAGGGACTTGAACCCGACTGGGCGCGCGCAGCGAAGCGAGCACGTCCAGGCTCGGTTCAAGTCCCTCCCGGCCCGTGAGCCGTCTCTGAACGAAGTGAAGAGCGATGCGGCTACGCAGGGATTGGACGACGCTTCGCAGCGTCCTCTCGGTGCGAGATGACTCCTGCAAGCCCCCGGCCCCTCGCGATCCCCCCGACGGCACCGCACAGCCACGTCCTCCCCAGCCGACTCCTCGCTCGCAGCGCTCGCTCGTCGTCCCTCGCGTGGCGTGGACGCGCGACGGAGCGCGCGGCAGCACGCGCCGTGGTGTTCCGTTCCAGGGCGTCGACTACGGCAGCGAGCCGTTCAGCACCTTCGCGGCGACGAGGACGGGATCCCAGACGGGGCTGAACGGCGGCGCGTAGCCGAGGTCCTGCCGTTCGAGTTCGGCGACGGTCATCTCCCCGCCGAGCGCGGTCGCGAGCGTGTCGATCCGGATCGCCGCGCGATCGGTCCCGACGATGCTCCCGCCGAGGAGTCGACCGGTGTCGCGGTCGGCGGTGAGCGTGACGGTGGTCTCAGCCGCACCCGGGTAGTAGCCCGACCGCGACCCGGCGGTGATCGTCTCGGAGACGGGGTCGAACCCGGCCTGTCGGGCGCGGTCGTGGTCCAGAACTCCCGTTCGACCGCATTCGAGGTCGAACGCCTTCACCATCGCCGTGCCCGCGACGCTGCCGACGGGTGTGGGATCGCCGCCGACCGTCGCCCCGATGGCCCGACCGGCGCGGTTCGCGGGGAGCCCCAGCGGGTCCCACGTCGCCTCACCGGTGACCGTGTGCGGTATCTCCGCGGCGTCGCCCGCGGCGTAGACGTTTGTCACCGACGTCCGGCCGTGATCGTCGGCGGCGACCGCTCCCGACGGACCGAGCTCGACCGGCGTGTCGTCGAGGAGTGCCGTGTTCGGCCGAATACCGATCCCGACGAGCGCGGCGTCGACCGCGAGTTCGGACCCGCTCTCGCAGACGACGCGGCCGACGTGCCCCGACTCGCCGTCGAGTCGGACGACCTCCTCGCCGAAGTGTAGGGTGACGCCCGACTCGCGGAGGTGTTCTGTGACCGCGTCGCCGACAGCGTCGCCGAACCCCGGGACCGGACGCTGGGAGCGCTGGAACAGGTGGACGTCGAGGTCCCAGGCGTCGAACGCCTCGGCCATCTCGACGCCCACGTAGCCCGCGCCGACGATCGCGACGGTCTCCGGAGGCGTCATCGCGCCGTAGCGCTCGACTTCCGGTTCGTTCAGGGCGTCGCCCCCACCGAGGTCCGCCACGTCGAACGCCGACGGCGGCGTCAGATACGCCCGGATCGCGGCGGCGTGATCGAGACCGTGGAGCGTGAAGACGCCGTCGAGCGTCGTTCCCTCGATCGGATCAGAGACGGCACTGGCACCCGTCGCGACCAGCAGGTCGCCGTAGGGCTGCTCGAACGTCGTTCCGTCGACGTCGACGGTGACCGTCTCCGCGTCGGTGTCGACGCCGACGACCTCGTGGCCGCGCCGGACGTCGATGCCGCGCTCTTCGGCGGCCTCCGGGGAGAGCGAGAGGAGGTCTTCGAGCCGGTCGACCTCGCCTTTCACGAAGTAGGGCGTCCCGCAGTGAGCGTAGGAGATCCACGCGCCCTTCTCGAAGACGACGACGTCGCGCTCGGGGTCGGTCCGTCGGCACTTGCTCGCCGCGGAGAGTCCAGCAGCGTCACCGCCGACGACGACGAACGGTTTCGACATACACCCACGTGCAGTCGCCGGAGGTAGATAGCTTTCGCCGGACGGCGCTTGTCACACACGGGCGAAGAGACAACCCAGGTTTTAGCATCCCCGGCGTCGGACCTGTACCGACAACTCGCAGACCGGGCCGCCGGTTCGACGCCGCTGCTCGACGAACACCGGCGGCACCGGCGGCGAATCGACGGCCGAACGAAACACATCGAACACACGAGTATGAAAGCACGCACCTACGTCGGCGCGATCGATCAGGGAACGACCGGAACGAGATTCATCGTCTTCGACCACGGCGGCCAGCCCGTCGCGAACGCCTACGAGACGCACGAGCAGATCTACCCCGAGCCCGGGTGGGTCGAGCACGACCCCGAGGAGATCTGGGAGAACACCACGGCGGTCATCCGCCGCGCACTCGACGACGCCGGGATCGACGCCTCGCAGCTGGCGGCGCTCGGTATCACGAACCAGCGCGAGACGACGGTCGTCTGGGACCGCGAGTCGGGGACGCCGGTGTACAACGCCATCGTCTGGCAGGACCGGCGGACGACGGACCGAATCGAGGCGCTCGAACGGGAGGGAAAAGACGCGTGGATCCGAGAGACGACCGGCCTCGAACCGGACGCGTACTTCGCCGCGACGAAGGCCGAGTGGCTCCTGAACAACGCCGACCCGATCAAACTCCAGCGGATGCGCCCCGAAGACGTCCGAGATCGTGCCAGGGACGGCGAACTCTGCTTCGGGACGATCGACTCCTGGCTGATCTACAAACTGACCGGCGAGCACGTCACCGACGTGACGAACGCCTCGCGGACGATGCTGTTCGACATCCACGACCTGTCGTGGGACGACGACCTCCTCGCGGAGTTCGACGTCCCGCGAGCGATGCTCCCGGAGGTTCATCCCTCCTCAGACGACGACTACTACGGGACGACGGACCCCGAGGGGTTCCTCGGGGCCGAAGTCCCGGTCGCGGGCGCGCTCGGCGACCAGCAGGCGGCCCTGTTCGGGCAGACCTGCTTCGACGCCGGCGACGCGAAGAACACCTACGGGACGGGGTCGTTTATGCTGATGAACACGGGCGAGGAGGCCGTCGCGTCCGAGAACGGCCTGCTCACCACCGTCGGATTCCAACGGTCGGGCGAACCGGCGCAGTACGCCCTGGAGGGGTCGATCTTCATCACCGGCGCGGCCATCGAGTGGCTCGAAGATCTGACGCTCATCGACGATCCCGCCGAGAGCGAAGCGCTCGCGCGCTCCGTGGACTCGACGGACGGCGTCTACGTCGTCCCGGCGTTCACCGGACTCGGCGCGCCGCACTGGGACCAGCGCGCCCGGGGCACGATCGTCGGGATGACCCGCGGGACGCGGCGCGAACACGTCGTGCGCGCGACGCTGGAGTCGATCGCCTACCAGACGCGGGACGTCGCCGAGGCGATGACGGAGGACAGCGGCATCGAACTCACGGACCTGCGCGTCGACGGCGGCGCGGTGAAGAACAACTTCCTCTGTCAGCTGCAGGCGGACGTCGTCGGCACGGAGATCGTCCGACCTGAGGTCGACGAGACGACCGCGCTCGGCGCGGCCTACGCGGCCGGTCTCGCGGTCGACTACTGGAAATCGCCGGACGAACTCCGCGAGAACTGGCACGTCGATCGCGAGTTCGAGCCGGATCGGGCCGACGACGTCGAGGAGCGGTACGGCCGCTGGCAGGAGGCCGTCGAGCGCTCGCTCGACTGGGCCAGAGACGAGGAGTGAGGCCGATGAACGTCGCTGTCGTCCAACTCCCGGCGGAAGCCGATCCCGAAGCCAACCGCGAACGGGCGGAATCGCGAATCCGCGCGGCCGCCGCCGACGGGGCGGATCTCGTCGCCCTCCCGGAGATGTGGCCGGTCGGCTACTTCGCGTTCGACGCCTACCGCGACGCCGCGGAGTCGGTTCCGAGTCCGACGACGGATCTGCTCGCCGCGCTCGCGGACGAACTGTCGATTCACCTCCACGGCGGCAGTCTCGTCGAGCGCGACGGCGACGGCGACGACGCCGCCTTCTACAACACCTCCGTGCTGTTCGGTCCCGACGGCGCGCTCCTCGACACCTACCGGAAGATCCACCTGTTCGGCTACGAGTCGAAGGAGTCGAAACTGCTCACCCCCGGTTCACAGGTCTGCGCCGTCGAAACCGATCTCGGCACGCTCGGACTGACGACCTGCTACGACCTCCGATTCCCGGAACTCTACCGCTCGCTCGTCGATCACGGCGTCGAGATACTGCTCGTCACGTCGGCGTGGCCCAGAGAGCGGATCGACCACTGGCACCTGTTCACCCGAACCCGGGCCGTCGAGAATCAGGCGATCGTCGTCGCTGCGAACCTCACCGGATCGGTCCGCGGGGTCGAACTCGGCGGCGAGAGCGTCGTCGTCGATCCGTGGGGAATCGAACGGGCGAACGCCGGAACCGAAGCCCGAACGGCTCACGCGAACGTCGACCTCGACGAGGTCCGCGAGACGCGCGAGTCGTTTCCGGCGCTCGCGGACCGCCGGCTCTGAGGTCACCACCAATCACGGACCGCCGGCTCCGAGCGGAGGATCGGCGCGAGTGTTTATATCCGATGGCGGGACCAGCGTCTCCGTGACGTGAACTTCGCCCCGCGTCGGGCAGCGGGTGTCCGGCACGTCGGCGCGGGAACCGAGAGCGACGGGCGGTCGAACCGGCCCGCCGCAGTGGGTGCCGGCTGTTCGCAAGCGGCTTCGGGCCAGAGAAACGTCGCTCCCGATTCCGCTTACCGGCGGACGTTCCGCCCCTTCGGTTCGCCGACGACCTCCTCGCCGTCGTAGACGACCTCGCCACGGACCAGCGTCAGCGCTGGGAAGACGCCGGACAGTCCCTCGAACGGCGTCCACCCGCACTTCGAGTGGAGGTCGTCGCCGCGGATCTCCCGCTCGTGTTCCGGATCGACGAGCACCACGTCCGCGTCGTAGCCCTCGGCGACGCGGCCCTTGGTCGGAAGTCCGAATATCTCCGCGACGTTCGTCGACGTGACGTCGCGAACGCGCTCGTGAGTGATCGCTCCCCGTCGCGCTCGCGACAGGAGCAGCGGAAGCATCGTCTCGACGCCGGGAACGCCGCTCGGTGCGTCCCACAGACCCACCTCCTTTTCTTCGACGGTGTGCGGGGCGTGATCGGTCGCGACGATGTCGACGTCGCCGTCGACGAGCCGTTGCCACAGCGCCCGTCGGCGTTCCTCGCTCCGGAGGGGCGGATTCATCCGCCCGTACGTGCCGAGTTCGGTCGCGTCATCTCGGGAGAGAAACAGGTGATGCGGCGTCACCTCGCAGGTCGCGCCGCCGGCGACGGCGGCGTCGACGCCCTCGGGCGTGCTCGTGTGCGCGATGTGGATCGACGCGTCGGTCTCGGCACCGACCTCGATGGCGCGCTCGACGGCCGCCGCCTCGGCCTCGGCACGCCGGTACTGGCTCCAGACGTCGGCGTCGGCGTCGCGGCCCACGCCGCCGGCGTCGCGCTCCCGCGCCGCCTCGTCGAACAGGTCGGCGTCCTCGGCGTGCACAGTGACGACGACGTCCGCCTCGCCCGCGCGCTCGACGGCTTCGGCGAAGAGCTCGGCGTCGATACCCATATCGCCCGTGGAATCGGCGAGAAACACCTCGCCGAGGGCGAACAGCGGCCGATCGAACAGCGAGTCGGGGTCCCAGTCGCGCGTGACGCCGCCGTTGACGCCGTAGTCGACGTGCGAGTCGGCGGCGAGCGACGCCTTCTCGTCGAACGCACTCCCCGTGACCGTCGGCGGCGTCGTGTTCGGCTGATCGACGACCGTGGTCACGCCGCCGGCCGCCGCGCTCTGTGAGCCGGTGCGCCAGGTCTCCTTCTGGGAGTGACCGGGCTCCCGAAAGTGAACGTGCGCGTCGATCGCACCCGGGAGGAGCAGTCGTTCGTCGGCGTCGATAACGCGGTCTCCGGCGTCGCCGTCCGCGTCGCCGACGTCGGTGATCGTTCCGGACTCGATCCGGACGTCGCAGATCCGGCCGTCGGCGAGTCGCGCGTCGCGAAAGAGCGTCGACATACTCCGGTGTCTCGCGCGGGCGACCTAAGCGCGACGGTTCAGGGAAGCGCAGCGGTACTGTGCGATCGGCGTCACACGCGAGCGTCGCCGTATTCGTCGAGCAGCGAGGCGAGAGAGACCGACCGTCTGGGGCGGTCGCCGCAGAAGGAGTCACAGAGCGCGTCGGCCACGGCATCGGGAGCCACCGCACCACCGCTGCGGGCGACGCTTCCGACCGAATCGGGGTCGAACGGCACGTCGAGCGCCTCGTAGATCGGAGCGAGGACCGACGCGAGCTCGTCGTGGGAATCGACCACGACGACGCCCGCCACGAGCGCCGTTTCGCGCCGGACCCGCTGGGCGATCCCGGAGATCTTTCCGCGGGCCTGCACGGAGTGCTCGCCCGGGCAGAACGACGCCTCCGGCTCGCCGCGGCGCGCGGGGACCCCGATCGACCGCAGGGCCCGTACCACGGCTGTCGTCGCGGCGTCGTACCGGGATTCGAGCCCGCGCCGGTTGTCTTCCGTCGGGACCGCGACGGCGAACGCGACCGTGGTGCCCGTATACGCGACTGCGCGTCCGCCGACGCTCCGTTCGACGGCCGGATAGCCGCGGGACTCGGCCGCCGCTTTCGCCCGTTCGTATCCCGCGGACCGCGCGTCGCGGCGGCCGAAGGCCACGTGGCGGTGCGGCGTCCAGACGCGGACAGTCGGGGCACCGGATTCGGCCGTCAGAGTGAGCATCGCGTCGGTCCCAGTCCGGTCGGTGTCGAGCGTGGACGCCCGTCCGCGAACGACTCGGACGTCCTCCCCGTCGGGTGTGATCTCTTCGAGCACGTCGTGAGGAGATTGGGCCGACGAACCTAAGCGCTCTCGGTCCCCCGAGAGCGTATGATCGGTGGTCGCGAGTGACGGTGGACGCCACCGTCCACGTACCGGCGTCGACGCTCCGTGCGTACGATCGCTTCTCGCTGTACAACTCGCCGTATCCCGCCCACGACGCCGGATGTGCGATCGATCTCTACCCGGAGGACAACGTCGGACGCTCGCCGGTCGCCGGCGTCGTGCGAGAGACCCGTACCGTGCGTGCGCCGGGAAAGCCGTACGCGGCCGACGAGGAGTACCTCGTTCTCGTCGACGTCGACTGCGAGCGCAGCGGGGTTCGCGTCGAGGGGACCGACGAGGAGGGGCTCGTGGCACGGATCCTCCACGTCCAGCCAGCGGTCGACCCGGGCGAAACCGTCGCCGTCGGCGACCCGCTCGGTCCGATGATCCGCTCGGGGTTCTTCGCGCCCTGGGTCGCGAACCACGTCCACGTGGGGTTCCGGCGGGCCGAACAGAACCTCCACCGCGCGGGCGGATCGCTTCCGGTCGTCGCCGACGTCGACGTCGAATCGGTGTCGTGGAACGGGATCGGAACCGTCGTCGACGTCGGGGACACCTACGCGCTCCTCGACAGCCCGGCCCATCCGGATCCTGGCGAGCGGTTCGTCGGCATCGCCGGGAGCCTCTCCGGAGCGGCGGAAGCGGCCGCGGGAGGTCCGTCTCCGGCCAACGACACCGCCGAAAATCGGATCGCCCTCGACGGCGGGCTGGCCCACTACGCGGCCGGGGGTGCGCTGGGCGGCGATCCGAGCTCCGCTGTCGCCGAGCGCACTCCGGTGTCCTTTCTCGGCCAGCGGGTCGGCGACGCGGACGGGCGAGACGTTGCCTGGCGCGACATCGACGTCGTCGCGAACGGCGAGCGAATCACCGGACTCTCCCTCTTCGTCAGCCTCGGTCCGGCGTGCGGGGCGAAACTCGTCTGTCCGGATCGGGAGTTCGAGGTCGGCGAGCGCGTCGAGGTGTCCCTCCGGGAGAGCGAGGAGCCGATCCGTCTGGGTTAGCGGCGACGACCGGAAAGCAGCCCGGCGACGCGCGGGCTATGGAAGTAGCGTGGCGGGGCCTACTCGAACGTGATCTCTTCGCGCGTCGCCACCTCGCCGAAGAGCCAGTCGGCGTGTCCTAAGGCGTACTCCTTGTGCTCTTCCTCGATCGCGCCGACGGCGTCCTCGACGAGCACCGGCCGGTAGTCACGGAGCCCGGCGCTCCCCGCGGTGTGGAGGACGCAGACGTTCGCGAGCGTTCCGCAGACGAGGAGGTCGTCGACGCCGCGAGCCGACAGCCAGCCGTCGAGTTCGGTCTCGTAGAAGGCGTCGTAGGTGTGCTTCTCGACGACGTGGTCGGCCTCGCGGACGTCGAGCTCTTCGACGAGTTCCGCCTCCCAACTCCCCTCGACGACGTGTTCGCCCCAGCGGTCGAACTCGTCGTAGTAGTGCGCGTCCTCGAACTGCTCGGGCGGGTGGACGTCGCGGGTGTAGACGACGCTCGCGCCGGCGGCGCGGGCCTCCTCGACCAGGTCGGTCACGTCGTCGATCACGGCCTCGCTGGCCGGCGCGTGCAGGCTCCCGTCGGGGTGACAGAAGCCGTTCTGCATATCGACGACGACGACGGCGGTACGCGCGGGATCGAACGCAGCGATAGCCATATCGGACCGTAGCTCCGCGGGCGACAAAGGCGTTCTCCCGGCGGGCACAGGGGTCCTACAGAGTCAGAGACGGAAGGGAGGAGAGAGGGTCGATGCGGAAAGGTACTTCCCCGCGTGGTCCCTTCCCCCGGCAATGACGCGGAAACGCGGCCTCGCCGTCCCGGCGGTGGCCCTTTTGCTCGTCCTCGCTGGGTGCAGCGCGCCGGCGTTAGACTCGGGCGCTTCGGCCCCGCCCGCAGCGGGCGGAGGCGACGCCGTCGCGACGCCGAACGCCGACTTCGACGACCCCGAGCGCGACGTCCTCGGCTGGGAAGACGGCTACTGGTACAACGAATCGATCGACGTGAATCAGTCCGACGGCCTCTCCGACGAGGAGTTGGACGCCTACGTCGGGCGGGCGATGGCGAGGGTCGAGTACGTCCGCGGGGAGGAGTTCGACTCGCGCGTGCCGGTGAACGTGATCTCCCGCGAGGAGTACCGGAACCGATCGTCCGGCGGGTCGAGCGGCGGCGGACCGAGCGAGTACGAGCGCTGGAACGATCAGGTGTGGGAGGCGCTGTTCGTGACCGGCGAGACCGAGAGCAGCGGCGAGGCGATCGGCGAGACCAGAAGCTCCTCCGTCGCCGGCTTTTACTCCCCCTCCGACGACGAGATCAAGATCATCACCGACACCCCCGAGTCGCCGACGATCAACAACGCGACGCTCGTTCACGAACTCGTCCACGCCCTTCAGGACCAGCGCTACGATCTGACGAAGGCGAAGTACGGCGGCGACACCCAGGACGAGCAGCTCGCGACCGACGGCCTCGTCGAGGGCGACGCGAAGTACGTCGAACAGCGGTACGCCCAGCGCTGTGGCGGCGCGTGGGAGTGCGTCGCCACGCCGTCGAGCGGCGGCGGAGGCGGCGGTAGCGGTGGAACGCCGAACCTGGGTATCTTCCTGACGATCTTCCAGCCCTACTCCGACGGGCCGGTCTACGTCCACGACCTCGTCAGTAGCGAGGGGTGGGACGCCGTCGACGAGCGCTTCGAGAACCCGCCGGCCTCCTCCGAGCAGATCATCCACCGGACCGACGAGGAACCGGTTCCCGTCGACTACCGCGATCGGGCGCGGAACGGCTGGGACACGTTCTCCGAGCAGGGCGAAGACGGCTCCGACACCGTCGGCGAGGCCTCGATGTACGTGATGTTCTGGTACCAGGCGCGAACGTACGACGCGGAGACGATCGACCCGCGGAGCATCGGGAACGTCCAGAGTCGGTACGACACGTACAACTACGAGTCCGAGCCCTCTGCGGGCTGGGGGAACGACCGACTCTACCCGTACCAGAAGGGGACCGACGCCGAGGCCGAGTACGGCTACGTCTGGGTGACCGAGTGGGACACCGAGGAAGACGCGAGGGAGTTCCAGCGGGCCTACCGCGCGATACTCGACGCCCACGACGCGGAACAGCGCGCCGAGCGCACCTACGTGGTCCCCGACGGCGAGTTCGAGGACGCCTTCCGGGTGACGCGCTCGGGGACGCGCGTGACCGTCGTGAACGGACCGACCGTCGACGACCTCGACGACATCCGGCCGCGGCGGTCCTGAGGCGGTCGCGGCCGCCTGGTTCGACGAGCGGTCCCGACTTTGAAGAGGAATCCCCTTCGGAAAACGGGGCCGAACGAGTGTATTTTTCAACGCGCGCGGCGAACGCCGCGTATGGAGTTCGACATCGTCGGTCCCGACGCCATCGCCGAGGGGTCGGCGACCGACGCGTACTTCGATCGGACGGAGACGACGCTCCGCCACGCCGAGCGGAACCCCCACGTCGTCGCCGAGGTGACCGCCGACCAGTTCCCCGACGGCGACTTCGAGCTGCTGGCGGGCGTGAAAGACGCCGCAGCGCTTCTGGAGGGCCGCGACGTCGACGTCGACGCCGTCCCGCCGGGGCGGCTGTTCGACGGCGGTCCCGTGATGCGGATCGAGGGCGATTACCTGGCGTTCGCCCGGCTGGAAACGTCGCTTCTGGGCTTTCTCTCGCACGCCTCGGGCGTCGCGACCGCCGCCCTCGACGTCAGGGTGGCGGCGCCGGAGTCGACGGTGCTCTCGTTCGGCGCGCGCCACGTTCACCCGTCCATCGCGGCGATGATCGAACGGGGCGCGCTCGTCGCCGGCCTCGACGGGTTCTCGCACGTCGCCGCCGGCGAGGTCATCGGCCGGGAGGCGGGCGGGACGATGCCGCACGCGCTGCTCATCTGTTTCGGCCGCGGGAACCAAGAGCAGGCCTGGCGGGCGTTCGACGAGGCGGTCGACGAAGACGTTCCCCGAGTAGCGCTGTGTGACACCTACTCCGACGAGGCCGACGAGGCCCTCCGCGCCGCGGAGGCGCTCGGCGACCGACTCGACAGCGTCCGACTCGACACGACCGGTTCGCGACGGGGAGACTTCCGACACATACTCAGAGAGGTTCGGTGGACGCTCGACGCGCACGGACACGAGGACGTCGACATCTTCGCGTCCGGGGGGCTCGGCCCCGCGGAGCTACGCGAGCTCCGCGACGTCGCCGACGGCTTCGGCGTCGGGGGCCACGTCTCCAACGCCGACCCCGTCGACTTCGCGCTCGACATCGTGGAGGTCGACGGGGAACCGGCGGCCAAGCGCGGCAAGCTCACCGGCGCGAAGCAGAGTTACCGGACGGCCGACGGCGGCCACCACGTCGGACTGCGGGACCGCGCGGGGCCGGAGAACGGCGAGGCGCTGCTGCGGCCGCTCGTCCGAGACGGAGAAATCGTCGACGACGTCGATCTCGGCATCGACGCGGCCGCCGAGCGGGCCGCCCGGGACGCGGAGCTGTGTGGGTACGGCGACGCCGACACCGGTGAGTAACGGGTCGGTCTGAACGCGTATCGGACCGTTCGGGTCCGTCGCTTACAGTTCTTCGACGCTGCCGCCGTCGGCGCGCTCGCGGAATACCTGTCCGTCGAACAGCGTGACGGTCGTGTCGTCGTCCTGCCACGCGAGCGGGGAGAGGCCGGCCTTCCGGCAGGCGTGCGTGAGGAATTGCTGTTCGTTCCAGCCGTTTTCGACCGGGATGGTCGGGTAGAGCCAGCCGTGGTCGTCACCGTTGTCGATCACGACCCCGTGTGTGCCCAGTTCGAGATCGTCAAGCGGGCTGTCGGTCTGGACGTAGTCGCAGACGACGCAGACCGAGATGGTGAGATTCGAGAGTTCGGGCTGTTCGATCTCCGAGCCACAGGAGTTCTCCGAGGCCGCCTGGATCGCCGCGTCGACGATGGCGTGTCCCAGTTGGTCGCTACCGCGATAGGCCCCCGCACAGCCGCGGAGACGCCCGCGTCCGCGCGTCGATCGAATTCGGACGAACGCACCGGTGCGCGCGTAGAAGGCGTCGCGCATACTTCCCGGCTGTTCGCGTTGACCGTGTAAAACGTACGATTCGACCGACTCACGCGCTAACTCGACCGCCCTCGCCCCATCGTCGTAGGTGAGACGAACGGTCTGCGCCTCGGACATATCTCTGTGAAAGCCCTCCGCTGACTTGAACGCTTCCCTTCTATCTGCGGCGTATACGGCCCCAGAAGTCCGTTCGAGCGGTCCGATATGGTTTATGATGATACTTGAGGCTGTGTTCGTCCACGCGCACATCGACGGACACATCCCTCCTTTCTCCGCCCGCGAATCGAACGACCGAACGCCTTATTGGACACTATCGCCTCGAATCGAACGGCAGAGAGAGCTCGGCTCCCGTCGGTCCACCCCGGACTGACGAGGAAAGTCCCCCCACCGTCCGGACGGGTGACCGGGCGCAAGCCCGGAGTCGGAGACGACTGGCTCTGGAACAGAGACGAGACCCCTCGACCCGACCGATGAGACGCGAGCGGCGGATTCCGCCGCCGGCGCTCGCGGGGCGACCCGCGAGCGCGCGAACCGACCCGCGAGGGGAGGGAGTTGACCCGTCGAGGGCAGCGCAGTCGCAACGCGACCGCAGAAAGTGAGCGGCGTCAGCCGCGAACGGCGCAGTCGCGACACGACCGCCGACGGTCGAGAACGGATGGAACGGCGAATCCTCACCGGTGCAAGTCCGCGCCGCCAAGGTAGTCCGGACAGGGCGCGGCCGCTCAGCCGAATGCCGAGACGAACAGAAGGGGGCTTACTCCTCTCAGCCGCTTCGGACGCCCGAGCGACGGCTACGATTGGATGACAACGGAGAGATGCGTCTCCGGCGCGTTGCCGAACCTTCTTGTTCGTCAGCGTTCTCGGAGCGGCTATGTCGAACCGGTCGCGTCGACTCGCCGCCGCCTCGCTGGCGCTCCTGCTCGCGCTCTCGGGGTGCGTCGGGCCAGTGATCGACTTCCCCTCGCCGACGACGGTCGAGGGAGGATCACAGGAGACGCCGGGAGAGCGCGGGACGGAGACGGCTCCCCGGACCACATCGGGGGCGTCGATCGACGGAGAGACGCCGACGGCCACAGCCGTTCCCGACGCGACGAACCCGTGGGGGACGGAACCGATCGTCGTCGCCGTCCGCGACACCGCGGGGACGGGGAGGGAGTGGACGCCCCTCGTCCGGGAGGCGACCGAGTTCTGGGAGTCCAACGCGGAGCGCTTCGCGGGCTTCCCGGTCGACTACGAGGTCCGACCCGACGCCTCGGATCCCGATCTGATCGTCGAGTTCGTCGACGAGGTGCCAGAGTGCGACGGAGCGACGGATGCGGCAGGCTGTGCGCCCCTGATCGAGGATCGACGACAGATCGATCGCCCGCAGACGGTGTCCGTCAAGACGGGCTTTTCGGACGAATCGACCGTGCTGGTGACCGAACACGAACTCGGACACACGCTCGGGCTCACGCACGACGACGCGCCGGCGGACGTGATGGCCAGCCGCTCGGTCCTCTACACGGAACCGCAACCGAACGCGACCGAGCGAGCGTTCCCGTGGGACGACGCCGAGTTCACCGTCTACGTCGACACCGCGAACGCGTCGGACCCCGAGGAGGCGCGCCAGCAGATCGATCACGCGCTGGAGCACTACGAGGACGGGGCGGAAGGGATGCCGACGAACCTCTCGTTCACGACCGTCGGCGACCCCGAAGAGGCCGAGATCGTCGTTCGGTCGGTCGAGACGTCGCCGTGCGGTGAGGGTGCCGCCTCCTGCGGTGCGACCGCCGGAACGGACACCGACGGCGACGGGGAGATCGAGACGTACTCGCGCCTGCGGATCTCGCTCGTCGACCTCGACACCGACGCCGTCGCGTGGCACGTCGGCTACTGGCTGGCGTACGGGTTCGGAGCCGAAGACGACGCCGAAAAGCCGCCGCCGTTCCGCGACGCTTCCTACGATGACCGTCGCAGCGAGTGGTGGGAGTGAGCCCAGCGAGAGAAGCAGCGCGTCGCGGTGGGCGGAGGGAGGAAGTGTTGTCAGTGGGCGACAGTGAGCGGGGACGCGACGATACGGGTCGGGCGAGACGGGCGGACATCACCGGCGGATTCTTTTTCCTCGGGAACGAACGTCCGAGTATGACGGGGAACAGCAACGTCGGCGGCGACACCGCACTGGAAACAGCGGGGTTCACCGCCGACGAACTGGCCGAAGCACTCGAAGCGGCGTTCGAGGGCGACCCCGCGGAGTACCGCGTCGTCGCCCGGCAGGCGCGCGACCTCGCCGACGCCGGCATCGTCGCCGACGACCGGGGAGAGCCCCTCACGGTCGAGGAGGTCGTCCGCAATCTGGAGGACGCCCCCGACGAGTCGAGCGTCGCCGACCGCTGGAACTGGTGGCTGGGAGCGCTCGAGACGGCCTACGGCGGCTACCGCGAGTTCGAGGTCCGGGCTGTGCCGACAGAGGAGTAGTCTCGCGACGGCGAGAAAAGGCAGTTTGAGCCCGTCGCGGCGTCGGCACACCGACGTGTGCGCCAGGGCGCGATTCTGCGACTCGCGCCGACGCGGGTCACACTATGTTGCTGCTTTCCTGAGCGTTGTTCTGCGCCCATCGAAGGTCCGCACCGTCGCGATTGGCGCGACGGGAGCGGAGAGACCGGAAGGAGTCAGTTCCCGACGGCCGTGGCCCGCTCGACGACGTCCTCGCTGTACAGTTCGACCAGTTCCTCGTGTTGGTCCGGACGGTGTTCGTAGACGTCCTGGAACAGTTCGATGGGCGTCATCGCGGCCTGGTACGTCGCTTCGTCCCACATCCGGTCGGATTCGATGTCGATCTCGATGCCGTCGAGGCGGAGCGTGGCCGCGCGAGTCATCGCGATGGCGCCCTTGCCGGCTTCCTTCGCCGCCTCGAACTCCTCCATCGAGTCGACGGCGTCGTCCAGACTCGGGATGTAGGCGGTGCGGTCGAGCAGTTCCTCTCGCAGTTCGTCCTCATCGACGTCGAGTTCCTCGTTGCCCACGGTGAGGTGATAGCCGTCGGGCGTCTCGACGAGCGAGAGGTGGTCGCCGTCGTACACCTGTGCGTCCCCGGCGTCTTCGAGTTCGACTTCACGGCTTCCCAGATCGAGCAGCCAGCTTCCGGTCTTCGGTGGAAGCGGGGCCGTGTTGGCCTCTTCGACCTGCCCGGGGGTGAGCGACCAGATGCCGTTCATCCCCTTGGCCCGGTTCGCAGTCATCCGTTCGCGGTACCCCTCGACGTCGCGAATGTCGTCGTAGGGGCCGTCGACGGCGATACAGCCGGCGGCACTCGCCCCGCGCGAGGTGTTGTGACGGAGTTCCGGCCAGGCCGGGAGTTCGCCAGTCGGCGTCATTGCGCGCATGTCCTTGGTGTAGTCGACCTCACCGTCGACGAGGAGGAACAGGCGTTCGAGGTTGTTCGAGGGCTTGCCCATCTCCTCGCGGAGATCGCCCATCGCCAGTTCGGCCGCGCCGCTCTCGACGATGACCGACATCGTGAGGCCTCCCTCTTCGAGGTCGTTCTCGGTCTCGACCCAGGTGATGGCTTCGTCGGCCTTCTTCCAGTCGTCGATGTCGCCGACTTCGGGGATGACGAAGCCGTCGATGTGTTCTGCGGCGCCGCCCGCTGGGTCGGTGATCGTGAGCATCTGCTGGAGCCCCTGATACCGGGTGGCGGGGCGGTCGCGGTGCCACACGACGCGTGGGTGGATCTCACCGGGGAAGTCCGCGCCGTGTTCGGCGACTGCCTCGACGATGTTCTCGGCGCCCTCCTCGCGCATCGAGGGCGCGGTGGCGTCTTCGTTGTCGGGGACCCAGACGTCCGGTGCCTGGAGTCCACGCAGCGTTGCGGCTCCTTCGAGCATCTTCGCGCTGTTGTCTTCGCCCTCGACCGCCGTCGGCGAGGTGAAGAACGTCCGCACGAACTGCCTGTCGTGTCTTCGTTCCATAATCGTGGGGTGGGTGAATATCTGTGGAGGGTGCTATCGGGTCGTCAGAGAGACCGGCGGATGTACTGATCCGTCCAAACTGTCGGAGTGCGTGAGAAGCGTCGGCACTCCGAAGTGCCGAAGTCATTCACGCCCGTCCGACAGGATCAGTCGTCGGACTGGAGCGGTTCGGACTCTTCCTCGGTGAAGCCTGCGCTGGACTCCATCCGGCGCTGGGCCTCGGGGTCGAACTCGGTCTCGATGTCCTGGAACCGAGAGACGAACGAGAGTTCGTGGTGGGACTCGGTCTCGTGACCGAGATACCGGTCTTCGAGTTCGATCTGGGCCTGCTCGTCGCCTTCGGCCAGTCGCTCGAAGTCTTCGTAGACGCTGTGGGCGCCCGAGTGCAGGCCGAAGAGCGTGATGAAGATGTACTTGTAACCCAGTTCGCCGAGTTCCCGGAACGTCAGCGGATCTTCCTCTTCGGACCACGCGAACGACGAGGAGTAGTTGAACGCAAGGTCGAGGTCGGGGTGCGTCTCGTGGATCGTCTCGGCGTAGTTGATGGCGTCCTCGCGGCTCGGGTCCGGCATCTCGGGCCAGACCAGGTCGGCCCCGGCGTCGGCGTAGATGCGCCCGCGTTCGAGGTGTTCCTCCCAGTCGCCGTTGGCCGAGCCGTAGGCGTCGGTCCGGGCGATAATGACGGTGTCGTCGCACTGCTTCGCGTCGACGGCGGCCTCGAAACGTGAGCGGGCGGTCTCGCGGTCCTCGATCTGCTTGCCCGCGATGTGGCCGCAGCGCTTCGGCGAGGTCTGGTCCTCGATGTGGATGGCGGCGACGCCGGCCTTCTCGTACTCCCGAACGGCCCGGCGGACGTTGTGGACGCCGCCGTAACCGGTGTCACAGTCGGCGATGACGGGGAGCGTGGTCGACTCGACAATTCGCTTCGCGTTCTCGACCATCTCGGACATCGTCACCATCTCCAGGTCCGGGAAACCGAACTGGCCGAGGACGGTGGAGTACCCAGACATATAGGCGGCGTCGAGGCCGGCCATCTCAGCGAGACGGGCATCGAGCGCGTGATAGATGCCCGGCGCGAAGGTGAACGTCTGCTCGTCGAGCATCTCGCGGAACTCGCGGGCCGCAGGGTTGTCGAGGTCCTCGCGGATATAGGGATCAGACGGAATATCGAGCGGCATCTCAGCGGCCCTCCTGCGTCGTCGAGCGGCTGTCGGTTGTCGTGCGAGTCGTCTGCGTGTCGGTCGACGCATCAATATGTCGTGTCATCGAATCTGATCGAGAGTTTGAGTCGGATCGGTCGGTCGTCTCGCGAGTCTCAGAACGTAGCGTAGTCGACGTCGGCTGGCCGTCCTGGATCCCGCGGAGATCGGGGACCAGCGGCGCGTCGCGTTCGTCCTCGGCACGGGGGTACTGAGGTATCGATTGGGCCGTGCGGGTCGTCGTCTCGATTGACGTCGGCTGGCCGTCCTGGATCCTACGGAGGTCGGGGACCAGCGGCGCATCGCGCTCGGCGTCGGTTCGAGGGGCGTTCGTGGTCGGTGATCGGTTCCGTTCGTCGGTCGTCGTCTCGTGCTCGTTCGAGCGTGTCATGTCGGTGGATTCGGGGGTTGTGTCGGCGAGTTCGGTCGTCTGTTGCGGTCCAAAGAGGCGTGCTCCGGATTGGAGTGAGAGATCCCGGAACTGGGTACGTGTTTCATCGTTCAGCGCTCGATGTATCGTGACTGGTGGCAGGAAATAAATATTATGATTTATAATGATAATATTCTATAATGAGTTTATCCAGTGCAATTGAATATGAGGAATATAATTGGGTGGTGTTCTCTAGCATAGTGTGGGCGACAGCGACATCTGTCATCGTCGACCGGGCATCGCAAGCCACCGACACACCGACGGCCGGGCCGTGAGCCACACACCGAACGAACAGGCAGTGAGGCTGCAGGTGTCCGAGCGGGCTACCCGAAAGCGACGAGGCCAAACGGATGGCCTCTATAGAACCCGAAAATGGATATTCGCTTTCTCGGCGGAACGCGCGAGGTCGGCCGCAGCGCCATCCTCGTGAACGACCGCCTGCTGCTCGATTACGGGATGTTGACCGGAACCCCCCCACAGTTTCCGGTCGAAACGCCGGAACCGGAGGCGGTCGTCGTCAGTCACGGCCACCTCGACCACGTCGGTGCGATTCCATCGCTGCTCTCCGGCGACCGCCGGCCACCGATCCACTGGACCCCACCGACCCGCGAACTGGCGTTGACGCTCGCTCGCGACACGCTCAAACTCCACGGCGGGACCTACGACTGCCCGTTTACCGAGGAGGAGGTCCGCCGGGTCACACAGGTCTCGGAGACGCACGGCTACCGGGAGTCGTTCGAGGCAGCAGGCCACGAGGTGACGTTCTACAACGCCGGTCACATTCCCGGGAGCGCGCACGTCCTCGTCGACGACGGCGACACGCGGCTGTTCTACACCGCCGACTTCCACACCGAGGATCAGCGACTGGTGGCAGCCTCCACGGCCCGCCCCGACGCCGACGTCGTGATCTGCGAGAGCACGTACTCCGATGTCGAACACGACCCGCGCCAACGGATCGAAGGCCAGTTCGTCGAGAGCGTCCGCACGACAGTCTGGGAGGGTGGCACCGTGGTCGTACCCGCGTTCGCCATCGGCCGGACACAAGAGATGCTACTCGTCTGCGCCGCGAACGATATCGACTGCTACGCCGACGGAATGGGAACGCGAGTGACGAAGATGCTCCGGCAACACCCGTCGTTCGTGCGGGACGAGGAGGCCCTCCGACGAGCGAAGTCGAACGCCCGCTTCGTCACCGGCCGAGACGGACAGCGAAGGCGCATCGCGGCCCAGAACACGGTGATCGTCACGACCAGCGGGATGCTCTCAGGGGGGCCAGCGATGACCTACATCCCGGAGATTCGCTCGAATCCGACGAACAAGGTCACGCTCACGGGGTACCAAGTCGAGGGGACGCCCGGACGCTCGTTGCTCGAGACGGGACGCGCGGAGATCGATGGTCGGGTGATGCCGGTTAGCGCGCGCGTCGAATGGTACGACTTCTCCGCACACGCAGATCGGCAGGGGCTGCTGGACCTCCTTGGGGAGTACGAGGGAGCCCAAATACTCGTCAACCACGGCGACCGGTGTGCGGCGTTCGCTGACGAACTCGCCACCGAGGGGTTCGATGCCTCGGCACCGAAACTGGGTCACGAAGTAGTCGTGTAACACACTGTCGGAGCGACGGTCAGCACCAACACCGAAAAAGACTTTCTCGTCGTTTCTGAGCCCTCTATCCCCTGTATCTGACCGGTTCGAGAGACACCCCTCCCACCGACCACGAGAATACTTAACATAGTTCACACGAAAGATAATATACAATGTCTCAGCAAGTCGTCTCCGAACTCGACGTCGACGAGTACACGCTCGGTCTGGTCGGTCCGGACCAGGAGTGGGCGGGAACCGTCGCCGACGGCGGCACCGTGCGGACACACACCCCGCCGGCGTGCTGGGGACCGATGATCACGCCGAAGTTCCGCGGCGGCCACGAGGTCACCAAGCCCATCGCCGTCGAGGGCGCGGAGGTCGGCGACGCCGTCGCGATCAAGATCCGCGACGTCGAGGTGACGAGCGTCGCGACGAGCACCGGTTCGATGGACGAACGCGAGGGGGCCTTCGGCGACGACCCCTTCGTCGATCACAAGTGTCCCGAGTGCGGCACCGAGTGGCCCGAGAGCGTCGTCGAGGGGACCGGCGAGGAGTCGATCCGGTGTGCGGAGTGCGGCGCGAACGCCTCGTCGTTCGCCTTCGAGTACGGCATCACGACCGTGTTCGACGACGACTACGAGGTCGGGATCACGGTCGACGAGGCGGCGGCTCACGACCTCGCCGAGCGCGCCGGGGAGGCGAGCGCCCTCCCGGAGAACTCGCGGCAACACCCCATTCTCCTCTATGAGCCCTCGGAGATGCCCGGCACGCTCGGTCACCTCCGACCGTTCGTCGGGAACATCGGGACGACGCCACCGATCGAACTCCCGGACTCGCACAACGCCGGCGACTTCGGCCAGTTCCTCATCGGTGCCGATCACGACTGGGGGCTCGACAGCGAGGCGGAACTCGACGCCCGCACCGACGGCCACATGGACATCAACGCGGTACGCGAGGGATCGGTCCTGATCTGTCCCGTGAAGGTCGACGGCGGCGGCATCTACGTCGGCGATCTGCACGCCAATCAGGGCGACGGCGAACTCGCCCTACACACGACGGACGTCAGCGGACGTACCGAGTTCGAGGTCGAACTCATCAAGGACCTCGAGATCGGGGGGCCGCTCCTCCTCCCCAACGAGGAAGACCTCTCGCACATCAGCAAGCCGTACACGGACGGAGACAAAGCGCGCGGCCGCGAACTCGGCGCGGAGTACGGCGTCGACGTCGAGACGGATATGGGACCGATCCAGGTGATCGGCTCGGGCGCGACCGTCAACGACGCCACCGACAACGCCTTCGACCGCGCCGGCGACCTCCTCGGGATGAGCGAGGGCGAGGTCCGCACCCGGTGCACGTTCACCGGCGGCGTCGAGATCGGTCGACTCCCGGGCGTGGTTCAGCTCACGATGCTCGCGCCGATGGACGTCCTCGACGACCGCGGGCTGGCACACCTCGTGCGCGAGCAGTACGGGCTCTAGGCGGGGCCGACCACCGGGGGCGGTCGCTCGACCGAAGACCGCGAGGGAGCGTCACCCACCCCGCATCGCGGGATGGACGCTGAGCGAGGCGTCCGCCGGACAGGGATCGTCGGGCTCGGCGGAGGCGCCGTCCACAGAGAGGCGAACGCTCGACGCGAGTCGCCCGTCGTCGCCGAACAGGTGCCCCTCGGCGCGCGGATACGCGTCGACGAACGCGTCGACGGCGTCCCGCACGGTTCCGCCGCCGAAGTCGACGCTGACGCGTTTGCCGCCGGTCGAACTTCGGAGCGGGCCGTATATGGTCACGTCCATAGCCAGTTGTTCGCGTTCGAGACAGTTGGATGCTTCCACGTCGCCGGCGTTCGAGTGTCCCTGCGGAACCCGGCCGACCGGGCGAGGAGACGCAGCCGCGAATTCGGAGAATATCAGAAAGAGACGTTGGCGTCGTCTTTCGGAGCGGATTCGGACTCCGCGGGATTGCCACCTCGATCGTCGTAGTACTTGCGCCCGATGTACTCGTCGCTCACGTTACCGATGATGGTCTTGTACAACTCGTCGGCCGAGCCGTACGTCTCCTGACCGACGCCGCTGACGATCGTCGAAACCGTGTCGCTCTTTTGATCGGCGGGCGTCCCGATTTCGACGTCCCCGATCCGCTCGATCATCGCGTCGTGGTCGATCGGATACTCGAGTTCGTCGTCGAGGAAGTCGAACAGCTCGTTAATCTTCATAATTAATGATTCATCTATGCGGAAATAACCCTTGTGGTGTTAGAGTACCGCCGGCTCTCAGCGAGGAGACAGGGGGAGCCGACAGTACGATCCGGACGGTTGTAACTATGTACCGGCGATCGCGAGACCTCGCGGGAACGGACGCGCGAGGCGTTCGACGGGAAGAGACGACGACACTCCGTATCAGTCGTCGCCGGCATCGGCGTCTGACCCGATGCCGTCCTCGCCGGCCAACTCGTCGGCGCGGAGGTCCGCGCTCGCCTCTCTGACCTCCCGCATCACGCTCGAGATCCGTTCTTCGGCCTCCATCTCCTCCTCGACGGAGAGGTCGACGCCCTCGACTTCGAGCAGGAACTTCGCGATCTCGGTCACCTCGTACATCAGTTCGTCGAGTTCCTCGGCGGTGAAGAAGCCGGACATCGCGCCGTAGAGGAAGGTCGCGCCCGACTTCCGGATCTTGTCCTCGAACGACGACCGCGCCTGATTGACGGCCTGCGGCGTGTACGTGTCGGTCATAAACGGCACGAGTTCGGGGAGGTTCTCTCCGATCTTAGTCATCTCGACGCCCGTCTCGGTTCGGAAGTCCGCACACAGTCGGGCGATGGCCCACTCCCTCGCGGTGATGTACGTCCGGTCCCGGAGGAAGTCGTTGACGCGGTCGTACTGCGCGCCGTCGACCTTCTTGAACCGCGCGTACTTCCGCACGTCCGCCGGCGTTTCGGACCCCTCATCGACGGATTCAGACGCCGGGTCGGGGTTCTGTGCGCTCTCATCGGCAGATGCCGAATCCGGCTCAACGCCCGCTGGACCGCCACCGGAATTTGTGCCTCCGACGGCGTCCGCCTCTCCGGCGTCGCCCCCGTCAGATTGGTCCGAGCGCTCCGACTCCGCTCTCGACGCGTCGACGTCGGTCTGTGACGCGTCCGGCGTCGACGCCTCGGCGTCGTCGTCTTCCATACTGCCGCGTGTCGCTCCGAACGCAAAAAGCGTTCTGTCGGCGTGTTCTCGGTCGGTCCGAATCGGATCGCCGGTGAATTCCCGGGAAAACGTCGGGCACTCCGAAGACGCATAGGGTGTCTCCGTCCCGGCCGACGGTTCAATCTCGGCGCGGTCTTGACGGATCCGTCGGTGACCACACCCGACGATTTTTCTACTCCCGCGATGACTTCCCGGCATATGAGAATCCTCTTGGGCGTCGGCGGCTCTGACGACTCCCTCCGGGCGCTGGAACGGACGATCGAACGGGCGAACGAGGCGGGCGACGACCTGACGGTCGCGATCCTCGACGAGGGCGGCACCGACCGCACCGTCGACGATATCGAAGCCGACGTCAAGGAGGCGCTCGACTCCGGCGGTATCGAGGCCGACATTCGGTACGTCGAAGGCGACCCGGGAAGCAAACTCGTCGACATCGCCGAGTCTGAGGGCTTCGACCGGATCGCGCTCAGCGGCGGGACGACCAGCCCGATGGGGAAGATTCAACTCGGCAGCACCGCGGAGTTCGTCCTGCTGAACTCGCACGTCAGCGTCTCACTTATCCGATGAGTCGAGACCGACGGTTCCCCGACGAGGTCGCCGGCCCGTTCGAGAGTCCGCCGCGGCGGTTCGAAGACCGCGAAGGCCGCGAGATCGAGATCCGGGCACACGACGGAAGCGAGCGGGAGTACGAGGCGCTCGCGTCGATGTACGGCGAATTCGACCCTGCCGACCGGGCTCAGGGAATCCCCCCGAGCGACGATCGCCGCATCCGAGAGTGGCTCGACAACATCTTCTGCGACGCGTGTCTGAACGTCATCGCGTGGGACGGCGACACCGCCGCGGGACACGCCACGCTCGTCCCCGACGACGACGCCCACGAGCTGGCGATCTTCGTGCTACAGGAGTACCAGGAGGCCGGAATCGGCACGCATCTGATGGAAGCGCTGCTCGGCCACGGCGCAGAGTCGGGCGTCGGGAAGGTGTGGCTCACGGTCGAGCGATGGAACCAGCCCGCCGTGGGACTCTACAAGAAGATCGGCTTCGAGATCAGCGATTCCGAGAGCTTCGAGATGGAAATGGCGATCCGCCTGACGGACGGCAGCGACGAGGGCGGATAGGAGATCGGACGCGTCGAAAGTCTCCGCGACGGCGGGGTCGAATCTCAGACGGACAGCACGGGCTGGCTCGCGTACAGCAGCACGTACTCCGCGGCCTTCGCGAGCACTTCGCCGGGGTCGCCCGAAACCGGCTCTCGGGGGACGACGAGGAAGTCGGCGTCGAGTTCCTCGGCGGTGTCGAGGACGACGCTCCCGGGGTGTCTGAGCTTCATTTTCGTCGAGAACCCGTACGCGACAGACGTCGACAACGGGACCTCGTGCTCCGCGGCGATCCGCTCGGCCGCCTCCATAATCGCTTCGCCGTCAGCGGCGACCTGCGCGTCGTCGACGACCCCCTCTTCGATCTCGCGGACGACCTCCTCGCCCAGGACGTGGACGACGTGGACCGTCGCGTCGTACTTGGAAGCGATCGCAGCGGCGTACGCTACCGCGTCGGTCGACTCGTCGCTCGCGTCGACCGGAGCGAGCACGAGGTCGACGGACAGCGGTCGGCGGTCGGTCATACCCGCACCTGCAACGTCCGACGGCAAAAATCCTCACTTCCGAGACGGCCACCGACCATCCGCGTCAGGGGTCCCGCGGATTCCGAGATCCTCGAAGGGAGCGATCGTTTAAATACGATCGGGCGGCCACCGACGCTGTGACGTGAGTGAGGTCCCGCGTCGAAACGCGGTTGTTCGGCACAGTGACGCGGGGCGGCGACGACCACCGGGAGGCGGGGGTCCGGCCGTCGGGCGGTGTGCCGACTGTTCGCCATCCGTCGAATTCGACCGCATTCGGGAGAACGCCACTCCGACCGGAGGGGGAGATAGGGTATCCTGTCGGACGAAAGGCCCGATACTTCGGCTCGCTCTCCCGGGCGGGGTGAGCGAACGTAGTGACACTTTCGTCCGAAAAGATATGTATTCTGATGAGTGATGTGTACCCGTGCGGTATCGCTGGACAGTCGCCTTCGCCGTGCTCGTCGCCGCCGGGGTACTGGGAAGTGCGTTTATCGGCCCGGGGGGAGTCGAGAACGGCGGCGATCCACCGCGGGAGCAGCTGCTTCAGCCGGGGCAGGGAGCGGACTACGTCTGGCCGTACACGAGCCGGAGCCAGTCGATCGACGGGCGAACGCTCGCGCTGAACGTCGTGATCGTCGGGACGCCGGCGGAGGTTCGCGCCGTGCTCACCGATCAGTCCGAACTAGAGTGGGCCGCCGCCGAGAGCGATCAGGGTCTCAACGAGTCGGTGTCGGTCTCACAGCTCGACGAGCCGGTGTCGATCTCGCCGTGGCGGTCGGCACGCGGGGCGGCACGCTACACCTACGTGGCGGAGCGCCCCGGCTCCGGCGAGTGGGTCGAATCCGACTACCAGCTCGCGACCGGCACGTACCTCGGCAGTCGGACGCACATCCGCGCGTATCCCGGTCCGTCGGACAACTGGACGGCGCTGCAGGCGCACACCGAGTACTGGGACTGGTTCCGCCTGCGACACTCCGTGACGGGCATCGCGGAGGGGAGTCGGACCGTCGAGCGCGACCTCCGTGACGAGCGGTTCGTCGACGAGGTCAGCCGCGTCTACCACGGTCACGCGGGCGGCGGCAGCGACGGCTGGATCTCGGTGATCAGGCTCACGTCCGCGACGGACGTGTCCCCCGGATCGATCGACGAGGCACCCGGTCCCGGGTCGACGCTGGGGCTCCTGAGCGTCGTCCCAGCCGTGGCGGTGCTGGCCGCCGCCGTCCCGCCGGTTCGGCGACGGGACCTCTGGGACGCCGCGCTCCCGCTGTCGATCGTCGTCGTGGTCCTCGGGGTCCGATCGGTCGGGATCGCCGCAGAAGGACTGTTTCCGGCGGCGAATCCGAAAATATTCGCCGGGGTTCTCTATCCGATGCTGGTCGTCGGGCCGCTCCTCGCGACCGCGCTCTTGGCCCGGGGTCGCCCAGCGACGCGGATGGCGCTCCTCGCCGCCGCGGGACTGGGTGCCGGGTTCGTGCTCGACCTGAGCGGCGTCGGGGTGAGGACCGTCCCGATTCGGCTCGTGCTACACCGAACGGCGCTCGTCGGCGTCATCGGACTATTCGCGCTGGGCGTCGCCAGCGAGGAGCGCCGGGTAGCCAGTGCGGGCGCGGTGCTCTGGGTGGCGATCCTCGCCGCGACCCTCCTCGGGATGGTGTGACCGCGCGGGAGTCGGTGCGTGTCCACGAGCCGGGGGCGTCGGCCCGCAGACCGGCGGTATCGATTCACGAACCGTCGGTGTCGGTCGCGCGATAGATCACGACACCGTCGTTCTCGTAGGCGCGTTCCCAGCGATCAGAGCGCTCGAAAGAGCGTTCGATCGTTCCGAACTGGGCGGCGTTCTCACCTCGGATCGTGTACTGTCCCTTCGGGACGTACACGTGCGTCGGGCGCTCGCCGACGTCGGCCGCGACGCTCTCGACGCACTCGGCGCGCTGACACGTCGAGACCGTCTCGTACGCCGTCATCTGTCGATCGAACGCGTCGGCTCCGACCCACTCCACGCCCCAGTAGCCGACGAGGAGCGTGCGGTCCGTCAGCGCCGGGAGCCACTCGGCGGCGTCACCGACGACGACGAATCTGGCCCCGGGATCGGTCTCGGCCGCGATCCACGCCATCGCCTCGTCGTCGTCCTCGTCGAGGAACTCCGGCGTCGACGGGTCCGTCACGAGCGTCGTCTCGTAGGCGAAGTACGCCCCGCCGACGAGCGTTCCGAGGAGAAGCACGGCCGCGGCCGCCGCGGCACGGCGGTCGATATCGGGTCCGACGCGTCGGCGTCGCGGCTCCGATTCGGAGCGCTCTCGCTCCTGTTTCCGCTCGGAGCCGTCTCCCGCTCGCTCCGGTATCGCCTCCGACTCGCTCTCCCGAGCGCGTACCAGTACCACGACAGCCACGGGGACCAACACCGCGCTCACCGCGTAGGCGAACCGGGGCTGTCTGAACAGCAGTTCGGCGACGACGAGCCAGACCGGAAGGAGGTACTCGCGCCGAAGCAGAAGGTAGACCGCGGGCACCAGGGCGACGGCGACGCCCGGGGAGATCGCTCCCGCGAGCGCGTTCGCTCCGCCACCGACGCCGCCGTGCGTTCCCGACGCCGCGGCGAACACGCCGATGCCGTGCGTCGTGAGGACCCACACCAACCACGGAGACGCGAGCAGCGCACCGCCGAGACCGACCGCCAGCCCCGAGGCGAATCCCGACAGCGACCGGTCGCGGACGAGCCAGAAGAGGACGTAGCTCACGACGACGAAGAGCGAGTACACCGGGTGCGTGAGCACCGTCAGGCCGAACGCGATCGCGCCGAGGGCGACCGCGCGACGTCCGCCGACGCCGTCGTGGACGAAGACGCGGTAGCCGGCGTAGATGGACGTCGTCGCGTAAAGAAAGGCGAACGCGCGGACCACACCGCCCGCAGAGAGGTGCCACTCCAGGATCTGCGGGTTCAGCGCCACGAGCGCAGCCGCCGCGGTTCCCGCGGGTCGCGAGTCGGCGGCGTCGCGGCCGAGCAGGTAGATCGGAACCAGCGCGAAAAGCATCCCGAGACTGGGGAGAAACCGGGAGACTGTGACGGGATCACCGCCGAGATCTACGAGGAGGGCATATAGATAGAACTGAAGCGGGGGGTAGGCGAACGGCACCCCATCGGCCGTGTACCCCGGAATCCACGCGGGGAGCGAGTACCCGTTCGCGACGATCTCGGCCGCGATCTTCGCGTACAATCCCGCTCCGTACGCGGGGTAGGGGTTCGTCGCGAGGTAGATCGCGACGGCGACGACGCCCGGCAGCAATCCGAGAGCGAGCCAGAGCCGGTCGTCGTCGTCGATCGGGACGGCTGCTCGTGTATCGGCGGCGACGGAGCGGAGTCGGGCGAGCAGCCACCGACGCCCCCGGCCGGGGGGGTCCGGAGAGTTGCTCCCGGTCATCGTCGCTCGAATCGCAGTGGAGACCTGATTTCGAGAGTCAGCGACGCTCTCCGGTACTCGATGATCGACCACGCGGGGATCGCGACGGCCAGCACGAGAAGCGCTAGTCCCTCGGGTACGCCGATCCACCGCGGGAGCAGATACGAGACACCGTTCACGACCTTCGACGGAAGTGCGCCGGCGAGACGGTCGAGCGCGGACCCACCGGCGGAGTCTGCGGATCGAGACGGCAGGCCGAGCGACGCAGCGCTCTCGCCACCGGAGCTCTCGTCGCCCGTGCCGAGCCGTTCGGCCTCGTACGGGAAGCCGACCGTCGCAGACCAGACGACCTCACCGTCGGTGTCGATCTCGAAGACGCGGTCGCCGTTCGAGTCGGTCACGAGGGTGTGTCCGTTCGGGAGTCGGTCGGCGTCGCGCGCCCACTGCATCCGCTGATCGCTCCACGTCCACGAGCGCTCCCACGACCCGTTCGCGCGCTGGTACTCGACGATCCGGCTGTTTTCGGAGTCGGCGACGAGCACTGCAGGCCCGCCGCGTTCCGGCGGGATGTAGTCGGGGTTGTGCTGTTCGTACAGCGTGTCGTAGTCGCCGTCGGAGCCGAGCGTCCAGTCGTCCAGCAGTCCGCGCTCAAAGTCGACGAACGCGACCTGATCCTGGTTGCGGAGGCTCACCATCGCCGCCTCGCGACCGTCGACTTCCACGTACTCGACGTCGTTGACGTGCGTCCAGTCGTCGGGGAACGGGCCGCCGCTCGCGACGTCGTAGTCCGACTGCGCATCCCACTCCCACACGGTGAGCTCCGTCGTCGTGTTCACGACGAAGACGCGGTCGCGGTCGATGTCCGCCACGAGCAGTCGCTCCTCGTCGATGCGGTCGACGTCGTGCCACCGCGTGGAGTGCTTTCCGGGCGTGATCCGGCTGAAGACGGCCGTCCGCTCGCCGGTCGTGAGGTTGACCCGCTCGACGCCGTTCCTGGTGCAGACGGAGTCGCCGCCGCACGCGTCGGCCTCCAGATGATCGGCGTAGACGAACTCGACGGTGGCGTCGGTTCCGGAGACGGGATCGACGTCCCAGTAGCGCGTGTGTCGATTCTCGTAGTAGCGGATGCGGCCGTCGGGCGCGAACGCGACGAGTTCGGCCTGCGCCCGCGGGGCGTCGTTCTCGTCGGTCACGAACGCGTTCGAGTCCGTGGCGACGACCGTGCCGTTCGGTCGGGGCTCGGCGACGGGTGATCGATCGCCGGTTCGGAACGCCTGTTCGACGCCGGGGTCGCCGGTCACCTGGTCGCTCGTCCGCTCGGCTTCGACGTAGCCGCCGACGAGCGTGACGGCCGAGAGCAACACGAGGACGGCGAAGAGTCCTCGACTGATCCGGTGAGGGAGGGCCATAGCGAAGGGTCGAACGCGGTGGTAATATACTGCCCGCTCCGACGGGAAGAGACCCAAGCGCTATTATTGTCGTGCAGCTATGAAATAGATATGTCGCAGTCAGCGAACGGGAAAAGTATCCGCCGTCGGGCGGTGCTCGGAGCGCTCGGTGCGGGCGCCTCCGCGAGCCTCGGCGGCTGTCTCCGCCGCGCCCGTTCGGTCGCCGGATGGGATTCGATGGATCCCGTATCGCTCCGGATCAAGACGCTCCCGGCCGATTCGGATCCCTACGCGCTCCACGCGGCCAGAACGATCACGTCGTGGTACCGAGCGGCTGGCATCGACGCACAGGTCGTCCCGGTTTCCGAGGAAGAACTCCTCCGACAGGTGCTTCTCGGAACGGATTTCGACGCCTTCCTCGTTCGGACGGCGAGTCTGCAGCGGGACCCAGACCTCTTTTACGGACTGTTGCACTCGCAGTTCGCCGACGCGCGGGGCTGGCAGAACCCCTTCGGATACACCAACCTCGACGTCGACGAGTGGCTGGAGACCCAGCGTCGCGCGACAGGTGACCGGAGGCGGGAAGTTGTCGCCGAGTTACAGTGGTCGATCGCCCGCTCCCAACCGTTCACCGTCGTCGGATTCCCCGACGAGATCCGGGCCGCACGAAGAGAGAACTACACGAACTGGCGGAGCGCGAACCTCCGGTCGCCACAGGGGTATCTGGCGCTCAGGCGAGTTGCCGGAGGGACCACTGAACGGACCAGCGACGACGACTCCGACGAGGAGTCGGTGCTCCGGGTCGTGGGGACCGATCGCCGAGCGACGGAGAACCTGAACCCGCTCTCCGTGGAGTACCGGCGCTCCGGCGTGCTGACGGGCTTGCTGTACGACGCTATCGGACACGTCACGTCCGAAGGAATGGCACCGTGGCTCGCGGAGTCCTGGGCGTTCGCCGATAGCGACGGGAATCCGCGCGCGACGGTTCGACTGCGCTCGGGTCAGACGTGGCACGACGGCGAACCCGTGACTGCCGGGGACGTCGCCTTCACGTACGCGCTGCTCGCGGACACGTCGCTCGGCTCGTCGGAAGGGCAGGACGGCGAGACGGCCGCGGAAACACGGGTCCCCGCGCCGCGTTTTCAGGGCCGGAGTGGACTCGTCGACGACGTTCGAGTCCTCGACGACGACGTCGTGGTCTTCCGGTTCGGCGACTGCTCTCCGCGAGTGGCGACGCGTGCGTTCACCGTACCGATCCTGCCGAAACACGTCTGGCAGGAGCGGACGGATCCAGCCTCGATCAGCGGCATCGAGGTCGGGAGTGCGACGGAGGCGCTCGTGACGAACAACATTCCACCGGTCGGGAGCGGACCGCTCCGGTTCGTCCAGAATACGCCTCGGGAATCGTTGCGCCTCGAGGCGGACGAGAGCCACTTCCTCTTCGACGGTGAGTCCGTGGGCGTGCGACAGGGCATCGGCCCGCCGGAGTTCGACCGACTGGAGCTTCAGGTGGTCGGCTCCGACGACGCCGCCGTCGGGGTCGTCGCCGAAAGCGGTGCCGACGTGACCTGGACGCCGGCCGGCGCGGATACGGTCCCGCGGATCGGGCGGACGGCAGGCCTCGGACTTCTCGTCCACCGATCGACGTCGCCCTACCTCGTGGGTTACAACACGCAAACGCCGCCGCTCACGAACCCCCGGTTCAGGCATACCCTAGCGCGCCTGGTGGACCGGTCGTATCTCTCGACGGAGGTATTCGACGGCTACGCGCGTCCCGCGGTAAGCCTCCTCGAGGGGACCGAGTGGGTCCCGGAGGAACTCAGGTGGGGCGGAACCGATCCGGTGACGCCGTTCCTCGGCACGGAGGGTGAACTGGACGTCGAGCGAGCGAGAGAAGAGTTCCGAAACGCCGGATTCCAGTACGATGACGGACGGCTCGTGAGGGGAACGTAATGGCGCTCGTTGACGTACTGCTCCAAGTCGGCGTCGTGGTGATCGTCGGTCACCTCCTGACGATGCTGCTCGTCGTCGAGAGAACCGATCGCCGTCGGGACCCGGAACGCCTCTCGGCGGTCGGCCGAATCCGATCGAACCTGACGTCGGTCGCGCCGACGCTCGGCGTCCTCGCCGCCGTCCTCGCGATCAACAAGGTTGTCCGCGACATCGGCGTCGAGCTATCGTGGCTCATTGGCGTCAACCTGACGGGGTACATCTACCTAGTCGAATCACAGTTCGTCGCGACGGTCCAGAGTTTCGCACACCCGGCCCTGACGACGTACTTCGGTTTCGTGTACGTGTTCGGCTACACCTTCCTCCTGACGTTCCCCGTGCTCGCGTACGCGATCTGCGAGCGGGCACGGCCGCTGCGCGTCCTGTTTCTCACGTACATCCTGAACTACGGGTTCGGCCTCCTCTGTTACGTCCTGGTCGTCGCGTACGGCCCACGGAATTTTATGCCGGAACTGGTCGATCCGCTGTTGTACTCGAGTTGGCCGCAGTCGCAGTTGCTCGTCCAGCAGGTCAACGTGAACACGAACGTCTTTCCGTCGCTGCACACGTCGCTGTCGGCGACGGTCGCGCTCCTCGCGTACCGGTTCCGAGCGCTGTATCCTCGCTGGCTTCCGATCGCGACCGTCCTCTCCGTCTCCATCATCGTCTCGACGATGTACCTCGGCATCCACTGGGCGACGGACGTCGTTGCCGGCGTCGCCGTCGCCTGGGCGAGCGTCGAACTCGCAGAGCGGATCGACGACGGGACGCTCTCGGGATCGTTGCGTCGCTGGCAGCGGCGCGGGGCGGACGCCATCCGGAAGTGAGTGGGGCCCAAGAAGTGAGCGAGGTCGTCCAAGAATGGGGGATCGGGCGAAGCGAACGGACCTGGCGGGGATTCGCCACGAAGCGAGACAACGCTCGTTCACACGGAAACGCCACAAAACGGATCCGACGGGACTCCCACGAGCCGGGCGAGTGGGAGGTCGTCGGGGGAGTGAGGCCGAAGGCCGAACGGACCCGACGGGATTTATCCGGGATCGAAGCGAACGGGGGAGTATGTTCGAGACGATCGTCGTCGCCACGGACGGCTCCGAGAGCGTCAGACGGGCCGTCGACGTGGCGCTCGACCTCGCGGATCGATTCGACGCCGAGGTGCACTGCCTGTACGTCGTCGACGAGGGCGACGTGGCGTCCTCGCCGGAGCGCCTCCGCGACGAGATGGAAGACGCGCTGGTCGAACGCGGCCAAGAGGCGATCGACGAGGTCCGCGACTCGACCGATCGAGACGTCGTCGCTGCCGTCAACGAGGGCCATCCGCCCTCCGAAATCGACGAGTACGCCCGCGACGTCGACGCCGACGTCGTCGTGATGGGGACCCGGGGAAGACACGGCGAGAACCGGTTTCTCCTCGGCTCGGTCGCAGAACGCGTGGTCCGGACGTGTCCGATCCCGGTGCTGACGGTCCGACAACTCGCCGACGACGAGGGGGAAGCGGAGTTGACCGGGACGCCGGAGACGGCCTGATCGGTTCGATAACCGTTTCTGACCGGTCCGAACCCAACAGATAGCGACCGCGAACTCCGCGGCTGCGGAACCACGGCGGTTTTCACCGGGGCTCCCGTCGGTGTGGCTATGGAAGACGAACTCATCGACAGCGGAAACCTCTCGCTGTCTCGGAAGTCCCAGCTTCCCGGGACGGGCTTCTTTTACCCCGACTCCCTCGACGAGGACCGGGCGGAAGAACGGGTCGCAGAAGCCGTCGACGGCGCGGAAGCCGTCGTCGTCGCGGACACCGACGCCGACGGTCTCGGGTGCGTCGCGCTGATCCGCGAGGTGTACGACGCGACGCTCGAATGGGCGAGCTTCGAGGACGACCTCTCCGACCGCGTCGGTCGATGGGGGGCCGACGGAGCGACCGAGGACACAGATTCCGAGGACGACACCGATGCGACCGAAAACGAGCCTGACGAGGACCCCCGGTCCACTGTCGCTCTCGTCGGTGCCGGGCCGTACTCGCTGGACGAGGCGCTCGAAAACGTCGCCGAGCACGCTCCCGAAGGGATCGACCTCTACGTCTGCGACCTCTGTCCCGACGAGTACGAGTGGATCGCCGAGGAGCTCGACGCCGCCGTCTCGGTCGCGTCGTCGGTGGCGTGGTACGATCACCACCAGTGGAACGACGCCGCCGCCGCGGCGGTCCGCGACGTGGGCGTCGACCTCGTCGTCGGCGAGTCCGACGAGGAGTGCACGGTCGACGTGGCGCTGCGATCGCTCGATCACGACTTCGACGAGCGGTGGGCCGAACTCGCGGCAGTCACGCGCGATCACGACCTCTGGCTGAAGGAGGACCCCCGCAGCGACGACCTCGCGGACTACGCCTACTGGACGGACCCCGAGGAGTACGTCACGGTCGTCGGGCGGTTCGGCGTCGACCTCCCCGAGGTCGTCGAGGAGTACATCGAACTCCGTCGCGTCGAGAAGGAGGACCTGATCGAGGCGGCCGTCTCCCGGGCCGAGACGAAGCAGGTCGGCCCGTGGACGGTCGGCGTCACCTACGGTCGGTGCTCGCAGAACGAGGTCGCCGAGGCGCTCCGAAAGGACGGTGCAGACGCCGCGGTCGTCGTCAAGCCCGCCGGCAGCGCGAGCATCCGCGGCTCGGAGGGGTTCGAGCGCGCCCACGAGGTCGCCGGCCACGTCAACGGCGGCGGTCACCCGAAGGCCGCGGGCTGCAAGCCGGACATCTACGACGATATGCTGGACTACGCCCATCACTGGACGACACAAGGTGCGACGACGAAACGCGTCATCCTCCGCGCGTTCGAGCGGGTCGCCGCGGAAGCCGAAGCCGAAGCGGACGAAAATGAGGAGGGCGGGGACGAATAGACGAAATCGAAAACGGACCGAAACGAAGCCGAAACGGGGATAGCGAACGAGTGGTTCTCCGGGCGGACGTTTATATACGATCGCGGGGCCAGAGCCCGCGTGACGTAGCGTTCGCCCCGCGTCGGTCAGCGGTTGCCCGACACGCCGTCGTGGGTCTCGCGTCGATAGCGGCCGCCCGTGTCGGCTGTTCGCCCTATTCGGCTCCCTCGGCCGGTTCCGACTCGCCGGGTTGAACCCCCGTCTCGGTCTCCTCGCCGACGACCCACTTGTCCGAGTAACTCGCCCCGCAGGCGCAGTGGGCGTAGGCGTGAACGACCGCACCGCGGGCGTAGAGCCCGCCGACCTCCTCGTTTTGCGCCTCCGAGAACGCGAAGATGAACTCGACCGCGTGGTCGCCGTCGGCGTCCTCGCCGGAGTCCCCGTCGGTAGCGTCGGCCTCGGGGCACTCGCCGCCGTCAAGGTCGCGAGAGATGTGCCCCTGCGACTCCATCGCCCCGCGGGCGAACTCCATCGCGTCCATCCCCGTCCCGGCGGCGAACGCGCGTCGGCCGTCGTCGCCCGGGACGACGAGCACGTAGCCCGATTCGACCGCTTCGCCCATCTTCGGGAGTTTCCCCTGACTGTCGAGGTAGTCCTCGGTCAGATACAGCGCGACGTCGTCGTGGCGCTCGCCGGCGAGGAACGCGTCGAGTTGGCTCATGGCGTCGAGACGTCGCGGAGAGGGAAAAGCCGCGTGAAATTCGACTCTCGGTATCGACCCGACCGCAGTGTCAGTGTCTCGTGGCGCGCGCCTCGCGGACGTCGGCCCCGTCGCGGACCTTGTCCTCGCAGTTCGGACAGACCCGGGGATGGTCCATCCCGTTCGGTGCGAACACCCGGACGTACTCCGCAGTGACGAACGACCCGCAGTTCTCGCATGTCGGCATCGGTCAGATATTTGTATTGAATCAAAATAATATTTCGGGGGAGATATCACGACTGATCACACGGGCGGGAGCGGAGCAGTCCCCCGACACGGATCCGGAGGGTTGTACGGTCGTCACAACGGTATCAGGGAGGACGTGACCGCGGGAGAGCCATCAGTGGCGGGTGACGATGCCGTCCATCTCAGTTCTCGATCGACGGGTCAGCTGTCTCAGCGATCGCGTGACGAACGAGGAGGTCGATCCCGCGAGCGACCTCGATGCCGCCGTAGTAGACGCCGAGCAGCGAGACCAGGACACTCACGACGATGCCGTAGGGGCCGAAGAGCAGCGCGACGAGCGAGCCGAGACCGGAGACGACAGCGAAGTAGAGCGCGCCGACGGCGAAGCGGTAGGCCGCGTCTCGGTGTGCCTGTGCGGTCGAGGGGAGCGGGGTGGCGGCGGACATACGTCCGGGGTCGGCCACGGCGGGCATAAGCTTTCACCGGTCGGCACAGTCGGTTGCTTCCTCGCTGTCGACGCCGTCGACGACCCGACCGGCGACCCGAGCGCGGGCGAGCGCATCACGCCGACGGGCGGCGAACACGTCGACGGCGCTCCCGACGCCGCGTTCGTCGCGCTCGAAGTCGAGCGTCGGGTAGACGACGTCCGCGAGGAGGAGCGGTTCCGGCGGTGCCGAGGGGACCCCCTCGGGACCGTCGCGCGGTTCCGAACCGAGGAGTCGACGCGCGTCCTCGACGGTCCGATCGCCGGCGGCGACCCCCCGGACCACCGACGCGAGTCGGCGAACGAGCGCACGCGGGAAGCCGCCGGCGACGACGCGCAGCGACAGGAAGTCGCCGTCGCGGGAGAGGTCGATCGAAACCTCGCGGACCGTTCCTCGATCGTCCGGCGTGAGGTTGTGGAAGTCGTGTTCGCCGCTGAGCGCCGCGGCGGCAGCGGCGGCGCGCTCGTCGTCGAGCGTCGGCCCGTAGAGGTCGTAGACGTACTCGCGGCGGACCGCGTCGTGCGTGGCGTGGAAGTCGTCCGGCGCGTCCGCGGCGGCCCACGCGCGGACGTCGGCGGGCAGTTCCCCGTTCAGCGCCCGGGGCGTACACCACTCGGGACACTCGAACGCGACGGTCTGTGCGAGCGCCGAGACGCCCGCGTCCGTCCGACCGGCGGCGGCGTACCCCGGCGGTCGGTGCCGAGCCGTCCGGTCGAACACGCCGAGCGCGTCGAGCGCGTCGAAGATCGCGTCCTCGACGGTCGGGACCGACGGCTGGCGCTGGAAACCGTGGAACGGTCGCCCGTCGTAGGCGATTCGAAAGGCGCGCAGGCGACCGTCGGTAGGGCGTTCTCCGTCCTCGGGAGTCCGTTCCCGACCGTCGCTGCGTTCACGCCCGTCCCGGCTACTCATCGACCGAATCGTCTCGCTCGCCCGCATCGGGATCCTGATAGTCCCCCTCGTCGCTGCGGAGGACGAGCACCGGGGCCGGAGAGAGTCTGAGAACGCGCTCGGTCGTGCTCCCGAGGAGGTAGCGTTCGAGGCCGCGTCGGCCGTGACTGCCCATCACGACCAGGTCGGCGTCGACGGCCTCGGCCCGGTCGAGGATGGCCCGGTACGGCGCGCCGCGGAGGACGGCGGTTTCGACGTCGACACCCGACTCGCGGGCGCGGTCGGCGACCGCCGCGACGTGGCGTTCGGCCTCGGCCTCGTAGCCGTCGAGCAGGGCCTTCGTGTCGAGTTTGGCCGCGGAGAGCGCCTCGACGTCGACGACGGAGACGACAGAGAGCGTCGCGTCGGCGTCCCGCGCGAGTCTGATCGCGTGGTCGGCGGCTGTCTCGCTCGGTGCGCTCCCGTCGACGGGCGTGAGGATCGTCTCGTACATAGTCGTAGATACGGCACTGAGGGTAAAACAGCACCGTCGAGATCGGCGGTCCCTGCCTCTCGCCCAGCGTCGGTCCGCGGAGGTTACCTGAGATCCGCGAACGTCGGGGAGTCGCGGTCGCCGGGGAACTCCTCGACGGGGACGGTCGTCTGGTCGCCCGACTCCATGTCCTTCACCGTCACCTCGCCGTTCGCGAGGTCCTGCTCGCCGACGATCACGACCGTCTCGGCGTTGACGCTGTCGGCGTAACCCATCTGTGCGCCGAAGCTCCGGTCGGAGACGTCGGCCTCGACGACGTTCCCCGCCGCGCGGAGGTCGCGGGCGATCCGCGCGGCGACGTCGCGGGTGTCGCCGACGGTCAGAACGTAGTAGTCGGTCGTGAGCGCCTCCTCGGGCCAGACACCCGCCCGTTGACAGAGCAGCGAGAGCGGGGCGAGGCCGGGCGCGACGCCGACAGCGGGCGTGGACTGCCCGCCGAAGCTCTCGATGAGATCGTCGTAGCGGCCGCCGCCGAACACCGATCTGGAGATCTCGCCGGTCGAGTCGAAGCACTCGAAGACGACTCCCGTGTAGTAATCCAGCCCGCGGGCGGTCGTCAGCGACACCTCGCAGAACTCCCGCGCGCCGAAGTCCTCGGCGGCGGCGAGGACCTCGCGGAGGTTCTCGACCGCCGATTCGACCTCGTCACCGCCGAACGCTGCGATCTCGTCGAGGTCGCCCGTCGTCACGAGGTCGTCGAACTCCTCCGCCTGTTCGTAGGCGAGTCCGGCGTCGGAGAGGAGACCGAGATACTCGGTCTCCTCGACCTTCGCGCGCTTGTCGACCGCCCGGATGGCCGCGTGGGTGTCGACGTCGGCGTCGAAAGATCTCAGCAGGCCGCCGAGGATGTCGCGGTGAGAGACCCGGAACTCGAAGTCCTCGCCCGTGAGTCCGAGGTCGGTGAGCGCGTCGGCCGCGAAGGCGAGGATCTCCGCGTCGGCCTCGGGCTCCGATGAACCGAAGATGTCCACGTTCGTCTGGTAAAACTCCCTGAATCTCCCTTGCTGGACCTGTTCGAAGCGCCAGAACGGCCGCGTCGAGTACCACTTGATCGGCTTCGAGAGCGCTTGCTGCTTGGCGACGACCATCCGCGCGACCGTCGGCGTCAGCTCCGGCGTCAGCGACACCTCGCGGCCGCCCTTGTCCTCGAAGGCGTACAGTTCCTCGACGATCTCCTCGCCGCTCTTGTCGACGTACATCTCCGTCCGTTCGAGCGCGGGCGTCGAGATCTCCCGGAAGCCGTAGCGCGCGGCGGCGTCCTCCAGCGTGTCGATGACCTGCCGCCGGGGGGTCATCTCCTCGGGGTAGAAGTCCCGAAAGCCCTTGAGTCGGTCGTACATACCCCGGGATTCGGCGGTGCCGCGCTTGAAACTGTTGAAGCGGGAGCGACGAGCGGCCGCTCTCCGATCGTCGCGGCCACGGCACGAGGTGGCGCTTCGGTAGCCACGGACTACGCCGTCTACGCCGCGATCAGACCGACGCCGACGACGGCGAGCGCGGCGGCGACGAGGCGGATCCCGAAGGAGTCCTCCCGGAGCAGGATCCCGCCGAGGAGCACCGCGACGACCGCCTGGGTGTTGATGATCGGCGACGCGATCGACGCCGGGACGGTCGAAAAGGCCAGCGACGTGACGTGCTCGCCGACCGCGACGCCGCCGCCCGCGAGGACGAACTTCGGCAGGGCGTCGCGGATCGGGACCCACTCGCGGGCCGCGAGCGGAAGGACCACGACGAGGACCCCGCCGAGCACCGTCGGGACCCACAGTTCCAGGGGGATCGCGAGTTCCTGCAGCGCGACTCGCTTGCCCACGTCGCTGACGGCGAAGAACGCCGCGCTCAGCAGGCCGAACTGCGCCGCCCGCGACGACGCCGCTTTCCGGATCGGATCAAGGAGCGATCCCGTCCGGTAGTTCGCGACGTACACCGCGAGCGTGGCGACGACGACCCCCGTGATCTGGATCGGGGTGAGCCGCTCCTGCAGGAAGAGCACCTCTATCGGGAGGACGAACACGGGGACGATCTTGCTGATCGGCGCGACGTAGGAGACGTCGCCGAGACCGAGCGCCCAGAGGAACACGAGAAACGCCGCCGCGGTCGCGACGATCGTCCCGAGGACGAGCAGCCCCTCCAAGAGGCCGAACCCCGAGAGCGAGGGGAGGTCAGCCGGGTCCGTGCGCCGCACCGTGAGCGGGAGATACCACAGAACCGCAGCGGCGTTGACGCCGACGGTCACGACCGTGCTGGGGTACTCCTCGAAGTACTGCTTGAGGACGAAGATGTACGTCCCCCAGACGAGCGCCGCCGCGAGAGAGTAGCCGATTCCGGGAGGGAGAGAGAACACGTTCGGAGGTGGCCGCCAACCGGAGAAATGTGTTCGGATTCGGTTTTCGGGGCGGCGCTCGACACCGGAGCGCGGCGTCGGTCCGAAGTGTCAACCGTCGTCCCGGAGCCCGCGGACGTAGGACTGTTCGTGCGCCGGAAACACCGATTCGACGGCGTCCTCACCGTTTCGCTCGGCGATCAGCGCTCGGAGCTCGGTCTCGTAGTCGCCCTTCGGGATCGTCTCGGACGGACCCGTCTCGACGGTCAGCGTCTCCTCGACGAGCCGATCGACCGCGTTCCGTCCCAGTCCCGCGAGCGGCGAGAGGTAGTCGACGCCGTGTCTGTCTTCGAGGCTCTGCGCCTGCGCCCGCGAGATGGTCGGGACTCGGTCGTCCCGGCGGCTCCCGTCGGCGACGGCCTGGAAGTCGAGTTCGGCCACGGTTTCGAGCGCGTGCTCGTGGACGCGCTGGATGCCGTTCCGGGGGTAGCCGTCGTCGATCATCTCCTCGACTGCCGCCTCGGCGACGGAGCGGTCGAGGTCGACGGCCTCGAACGAGTAGCCGAGGCGGTCGGCCGCGGCCTCGGCGTGCTCCCAGTCGTCTGTGACGCCGAAGCGGCCGGTCACGAGCGTCACGTCGTAGAAGGAGTCGAGAAACAGCGCGGCGAGCGTCGAGTCCTTCCCGCCGCTGTAGAGGAGCGCGAGATCCACGGTTCCGCTACCGCCGACGGATGTCGAAGCTCTTCGATTCGGGCTGCAGTTCGCGGAGCAGGTCCTTCATCTGGTCCTCGTCGATGCGGTCCTGAATCCGGCCGCTCTGCGCGAGGGCCACGACCTGCTTTTTCACCGACTCCGCGAAGTCGGGCTTCGACATCTCGACGGCGTTGAGCCGCTGGCGCGCGCCGTCGGTCAGATACTGCTTCAGCATCGCTTCCTGTTTGGCCTCCGCCTGCTGGCGGGCGGCCTCCTGTGACTCGCGGTTCTGCCCGCCCTGTTGCCCCTCGGCCTGGTCGCGGAGCTCCTGCATCTTCTTTTCGCGCAGTTCCTCCAGTCGGTCGTCGTCGGGGGTTCCACTCATCGTCGTAGGATTCTGTCGCGGCGCTAAAAACGGTTACGTCGTTCGGCCTCGACGCGCGAATCTGCGCGTTACGCGTAGCGTTCGAGTTCCGGCCGGTCGAGATCCGCGAGCACGTCGTCCGCGGCGTTGTCGAGGAAGCTCTGCCCCTCGCTGGTGATGCGGCGGCCCTGGCCCTTCGCCGTCTCGACGAGGCCCTCCTCTTCGAGCTGTTGGAGCGCCGTCCGGATGATCTTCTTGCTGCCGGGCGCGGAGCTGTTTCCGGAGACGCGGTAGCGGGTGGAGCCGCGCTTGCGGCCGCCGTACTCCGTGGAGAGCCGGTCGACGCCGATCGGGCCTTCCTTGGCGACCTTGCGGAGCAGCGACGCCGCGCGGACGTGCCAGAAGTCGTCCTGTTCGGGCGGGAGTTCGCGGGTCTGTCCGGTCTTGGCGAACTCGATCCAGTCGGGCTCCTCGATTCGATCCGCGAGGCGGTCGGCGACGTCCTCAATGAGGGCGTCGGCCGGAACGTCGTAGACGCTTACCATACGCACTGATTCCCGTCCGCGTCGTTTAAAGCCATCGTATCGGGCCTACGACGCGTGAGACGGTTCCTCAGTCGATTCGGGAACGGGCGTCGTCGGAACCCGGGGCAGGTTCGGAGCAGCCCCGAAACGGCAGTCATCCGCCGTCGGATCCGATCCCGAGGCCGGATCCGAGCCAGCCGACGACGATCCCGCCGAGGATCGTCGGGATCCAGTAGACCGCTCCCCGGAAGATGACCACCGCCGCCACCGCGACCGGCTCCGAGACCCCTGGGAGCGGCGCGGCGAGCAGCAATAGTACCAGAACCGTCTCGATGCCGCCGGCCCCGCCGGGAAGCGGCGTCACGCCGGCGATGGCGGCGATGGGGACGACGATCAGCGCGATCGAGAGCCGCACGTCGACGCCGATGGCCGCGAACGACAGCCAGAGCGCGATCATCTGACAGAGCCATCCGAAGCTGGACGCGCCGAGCGCGAGCGCCAGCCCTCGCGGGTTCGATGCGACCCGTTCGATCGCCCGGAAGAACCCGTTGATGCGCTCTTCGATCCCTTCGGGCGTGGGCACGGGGACCCGAGGGAGCCGGTCGGCGATCGCCCTGATAACCGGCGTCAGCGCGTCGATGACTCGGGCTTCGAGCCGGTAGCGTCGCGTCCAGCCGAGGTAGACGGCCGTCGGGACGATCACCGCGAGGGCGACCACCGCGCCGATCGCCGCGAGGAGGTTCTCGTTGGCTCCCAGGGCGACCTCCGAAGCGAAGTACCCCGCGCCCGCGAGTGCGAGCGTGATCGACGGCACGAAATTCAGCGTGTCCACGCTGGCGATGGCCGCGAGGCTCCGCTCGTACTCGGCGTCGGCCGCCCGGGAGATCAGATACGCCGTCACCGGCTCGCCGCCGGCCTGCCCGAACGGCGTGATGTTGTTCGAGAACGTCGCGCCCGCGAAGACGAGAAAGGACGTTCCGTACGAGAGGTCGACGCCGAGGACGTCCAGGACGGTGTTCAGAGAGACGCTCCACGCCGCGAGCCACGCCAGCGTCGCGAGGACGACGAGGGCGACGTACCCGGGGTCGGCGCTCTGGAGCGTCGCGAGGAGTTCGTCGACGCCCGCGAAGTAGAACAGGAGCGCGAAGACACCGACGGCCGCGAGGAACCCGAGCACGGTGGCGCGAAGGTTCTCGCGGGCCATACCCGGGGGTAGATCCGTCCGGCAATCAAGCCATCGAAACCGACCCAAAGCAGCGACCACCGCCACTACCGCCACCACCGCCACCACTGCCGTCGCCTCCGCATCCACCGCGGCCCGTCCGAGCGAGACCCCCCGGACGTGACGCCGACTTTTTGCCCGCCCGGAACGCACGAGCGCTATGGACGAACGCTCGGCGCTCCGACGGCTCGCGGCCGCGCTCCCGGCGGCGGGCGACGACGCGGCCGTCGTCGACGGCCTCGTCGTGACGACGGATATGCTCCACGAGTCGACGGACTTCCCGGCGGGGACGACCCGGTACACGGCGGGCTGGCGGGCCGTCGCTGCGTCGCTCTCGGACGTCGCCGCGATGGGGGCAGCGGCGACGGCCGCGGTCGCCGCGTACGCCGCGCCGACGCTCGACGAGGCCGAACTCGACGCCTTTCTCGACGGGGCGGTGGACGTCTGCGAGGCGGTCGACGCCGAGTACGTCGGCGGCGACCTCGACACGACGAGCGAGTTCACGGTCGCGACGACCGCGCTGGGAGAGACGGACGCGCCGGTGCGCCGCTCCGGCGCGAACGTCGGCGATGTCGTCTGCGTAACTGGCGCACTCGGTCGAACGGCGGCGGGACTCCACGCGTTCGACGCCGGCGACGCGGAGCGCGGAAACGCGCTCTTTCAGTTCACCCCCCGCATCGCTTCGGGCCTCGCGCTCGCCCCGCACGCGACCGCGATGATGGACTCCTCGGACGGCCTCGCGCGGTCGCTCCACCAGCTCGCGGAGGCCTCCGACGTCGGCTTCGACGTCTCCTGGGACGCGGTCCCGGTTCACGGCGCCGTCGATCGCTACGCCGACGACGAGGCCGACCGTCGGTCGATGGCGACCACCGTCGGCGAGGACTTCGAACTCGTGTGTACGCTCCCGGCGGACGCCGTCGACGACGCACGGGCGGACTCGCCCGTCTCTCTCTCGATCGTCGGCGACGTCGTCGAGAGCGGGATCCGTCTCGACGGCGACCCGCTCGCGGACGAGGGATACACTCACGAGTGAGACGGGATCGGAAGTTACCGAGGATTCTTATTTCCGCCGGCCGAGCGACGACGTATGTCCTCCAGACGCCCGTTTATCGACGTCGAGAGCGGGACGCTCGACAGGAGTCAGATACTCGTAGAAGCCGTCCCACTGGCCAGGCTCGTGCTGTACGTCGGTCTGATCGCGCTCGTTCCCTTCGCGCTCGCGTTCTTCTTCGGCGGGTCGATCGTGGGGACGCTCCTGGCCGCCGTCGGACAGTTCGTCCTCGCGGTCGGGGCGGGGATCGTCCTCATCTACGTGGTCGTTCGCGGCATCGACATCGCCGGTGTGTCTCGACTGGACGGCGACAGCAGCGTCCCGCGGCGCAGTAGTGGCGAGCGCGAGCACCCGGACGAGCCCCGCTCAGACGGACATCACTTCGACCGGGACGAGCAGGAAACAGAGCGCGCCGAGCGCGAACGTCGCGATCCCGACGGCGATTCGGACGGATCCGAGCGGTGAGTCGTCGACGGGGTTCGCCGGCCCCTTGAACGCGACCACCGCCGAGAGCAGTCCCCAGAAGCCCCACAGGCCGACCGACTCGTTCAGCCCGTAGCCGAGCACGTAATGGAGGTAGGCGGCGAGACCGAACAGCACGGCGGGGACGACCGCCGCGATGCGTTCCTGGGACTCGCCCACCATCGCCCGGAGGATGTGTCCGCCGTCGAGTTGGCCGACCGGGAGGAGGTTCAACACGGTGAAGAACATCCCCACCCAGCCCCCGATGATCACCGGATTGACTGCGACGGCGGGTTCGGAGTACTCGGTCGGCCGCCCCAGGACCCCCGCGATGAGGTCCAGAAGCGGCGGGTTGTTGAAGACGATCACCTGTCCCGTTCCCTGAATCGCCCACTCGGGAACCGTGATCGGCGGGAGCGAGAGGCCGATCGCGGTGACGACGACCGTCGCTGCCAACCCCGCGAGCGGCCCCGCGACGCCGATGTCGAACAGCGCCCTCCGGTCGGGCATCTGCCCGCGCATCCGGATGACCGCGCCGAGCGTCCCGAACGGGAAGATGAACGGGAGCACGTACGGCAGCGACACGTCGACGCCGTGGTATCGGCCCATCGCGTAGTGGCCGAGTTCGTGCGTCGCGAGGACGCCGAGCACGGCCGCGGTGAAGGGCCAGGCCTGTAGCACGACCAGCGGGTTAGCGAGCAGTTCCGAGAGCGGCGTGTAGTACCAGGTCAGCGATCCGACGAGGAGCGTCGAGACGACCGTCGCGAGGAACAGCCCGAGGTTCTTCCAGGGGATTCCGTCGATGCCCTGGCTGACGGGGCGAGCGATCACGACGTCCTCGCGGCCGCCCCGCGTGCTCGCGACCTGTATCTCGTAGCCCGCCTCGCGGAACGCTCCCCACACCTCCCGCACCAGCATCCGCTCGGGTACCAACGACTCGCCGTAAAAGAGCAACCGGTCGTCGTCGCGGCGGGTCTCGCGGAGGTGAAAGACCGACTGCAGGGCCTCGATCGGCGGTTCGGCCGCCGAGTCCGGGGAATCCATCGGAACACCGTACGAGATACGACCGGATAAACGCCACGACGGGGGAACGACGGGACCCCGCGCAGGCTTCGGTCGGACCAATGCCGATAGAGAGACGGCGAGCGGAGTGACGATGTCGAGAAACGAGGGGCTATACGAGAAATCTCCGGCAGAAGGGGGAATTCTCAGGGCGGTGCGAAGACGGTACACCGCGTCGGGATCGTTCGGGCGGCGATACAGGACGCGCTCAGGCCGTGTCCTGTGCGGGTTCGATCCGCCACGTGGTCGCACTCGTGTACGACCACTTCTCGACGGTCAGCTCGGAAGCGGAGTCGCTGAGTTTCACCATCAGCGCGCCGATCTCTTTCGGGGAGAGGCCGACCTCGTCGGCGATGAACTTCGATTTGAAGTACATCTCGCCGTCCTGCGCCTTCGTGAGCAGGTACGACTTCAGCCGCTCCTCTTTGGACATCTCGTCGCTGGCGGACTCGGTGGAGGGTGTCGCGGTTGCGCTCATCTATGTCACCTCGATCCTGCCTTGTCGTCGGGAGAGTATATAAACGGAGGAACGTTAGGGGGAATTCGGCTCTATTTACTCGTCGTAGACCGTTTAACCGATACTTCAGTGGCGAGGGAAATTCTTTTAGAAATTTTATAACCGTCTCTAAGTGTTTATTTCTAAGTATTATATATTGAGTTAAAAACCCGAGGACCGGCGGTTATTCGGGCGTTTTGCACCCCGAGATGAAGCAACAATCGCCGTGAAACCGACGGCGCGCGGTCGTCGCATCGTCCGAGAATTCTCGCTCAGGGACGTACGTCCGACAGTGTCAGTGGTGGTCGAGCGGCGGTAGACCGCAAACGTTGCGACAGTTCGTCGACCGAGGCGACAGTTCGTCGACCGAGGCGACAGTTCGTCGACCGAGGTCGTGGTCACTGTCGGTCGTGGACCCAGAAGTCCTCTTCGACCGTCGTCTCGCGTTTGAAGATCGGGACCTCGTCCTTCAGGCGGTCGATCCCGTCGGAGACCGTCTCGAAGGCCTCGTCGCGGTGGCCGGCGAGGACGACGACGAAGACGATGTCCTCGCCCGCTTCGAGCGTGCCGGTCCGGTGAAAGAGCGCGACCTCCTGGACGCCCTCCCGCTCCATCAGTTCCGATTCGATGGTCCGCAGTCGGTCGTCGGCGACGCCCTCGTACTTCTCGAAGGTGAGTTCGAGCGTCTCGGAGTCGTCCGGGTCGTCTCTGGCTCGTACGCGCCCCGTGAACGTCGCGATGGCCCCCGCGCGTTCGGCCCGCGGCGATTCCTTGACCCGTTCGACGAGCGTCTCGAGCGTCACGTGGGGAGTCGCGTCCGCGAGCGCGTCCAGCGCGTCTTCGGTGTCGACATCGCCGACGGAGTCGGCCTCGATGACGATCTCTTCCGCCTCCGTGCCGTCGAGCGAGACAGTCGGGACGTCTGCCTCGGGGTATCCGACGAGCAGCGCGTGGTCGTACGTCGCCGCGAGGTCGTCGAGCACGTCGTCGAGGTCGCGGCCGTCGCCGGTGGCGGCCCACGCTCCGTCCTCGCCGAGTTCGTACGCGGCGTCGACGCCCTCGACTCGCTCCGATCCGCTCGGCAGCGTACCGTCCGCCGAGAGGTCTTCTTCGGGGTGCCGTTCGACGAGCGCGACCTTCCCGTCCAGATGCGGACTCATTCGCTCACAGAGCGTTCGCGCCTCCGGACCGACGACTCCGAGCAGTTGCATACCCGAAATCGGGGCGTCGATCGGCTTGATACTTACTGTCGGCTGGGACGGATCCGACGCCATCGGCTGAGGTTTCTCTGCATATCGCGGTCGTACTCGGTTGACAACCCTTAAGCCCGGTTCGCGGCAACGACGGAGCAATGAGAGTCGTCGTTTCTATCGGCGGGAGCGTGCTCGCTCCCGACCTCGACGCCGAACGCGTCGAGGGTCACGCAGCGGTCGTCGAGACGCTCGCCGACGAGGGATGCGAGATCGGGGCCGTCGTCGGCGGCGGGGGCGTCGCCCGCGACTACATCGAGACCGCCCGCGATCTGGGCGCGAACGAGGTCCAGTTGGACCAGATCGGGATCGACGTGACCCGAATCAACGCCCGCCTGCTCATCGCCGCGCTCGGGCCGCGAGTCGACCCGAAAGTCGCCCACGACTACGAGGACGCCGGCGACGCGATCCGGCGGGGCGACGTCTCGGTGATGGGCGGCGTGATGCCCGGCCAGACGACCGACGCGGTCGCGGCGGCGCTCGCCGAGTACGTCGGTGCCGACCTGCTCGTCTACGCGACGAGCGTCGACGGCGTCTACAGCGCCGATCCGGGCACCGACGCCGACGCCGAGAAGTACGACCGCCTGACCGGCAGCGAACTCGTCGACGTGATCGCGCCGATGAGCCGCGACGCGGGGGCGTCCGCGCCGGTCGACCTCCTCGCGGCGAAACTGATCGAGCGCGCTGGGATGCGGACGATCGTCCTCGACGGTACCGATCCCCAACGGATCGAGGACGCCGTGCTCCGCGGCGAGCACGACGGCACCGACGTGGTCCCCACCGCCGCCGAGGGCGAACCGACCTACTGGGTACAGGGATAAGCGATGACCGAGGAATCCGATCCCGACGACGGCGCGAACGCTGGTGCTCTCGATGTCGAGACGGATATCGATGCCGATGCAGAGAGCGACGGTTCCGGCGAACCGCGCCGCGCGTTCTGGGCCGACGAGGTCGCAGACGAGATCGAGGCGCGCGATCCGGAGGAACCGATCGTGATCAAAGGCGGCGTCTCCCCCTCCGGGGTCGCCCACCTCGGGAACTTCAACGAGATTATGCGCGGGTACTTCGTCGCCGAAGTCCTCCGCGAGCGCGGCCACGAGGTCCGGCAGGTCTTCACGAGCGACGATCGGGATCCCCTTCGGAAACTGCCCCGAAAGCTCGCGGACGTCGACGGGAAGATCGTCGGCCTCGGCGACGTCGACGCGGGTGCGCTCGGACGGAACCTGGGGAGACCGTACACGGACATCCCCGATCCGTTCGGCGAGTCCGAGTCGTACGCGGCGCACTTCGCCGCGCTGCTGAAGGCCGACGCCGACCGACTCGACGTTCCGGTCGAGATGCTCTCGAACACCGAGATGTACGAGGCGGGCGAGTTCGACGAGGTCGTCGCGCACGTCCTCGAACGCGCCGACGTCGCCCGCGAAGTCCTCTCGGGGTACCAGTCGAAGATCGACGAGGACTACGTCCCGTTCAACCCGATCTGTGGGGACTGCGGGAAGATCACCGAGACGGTCACCTCGGTCGACGTCGACGCGGGCACCGTCGAGTACGTCTGTACGGACATGACCGTCGGCGACGAGACGATCGAGGGCTGCGGTCACGAGGGGACGGCGACCTTCCGCGAGGGGAAGCTCCCCTGGCGCTTCGAGTGGCCCGCGCAGTGGCAGATCCTCGGCGTCGACTTCGAGCCGTTCGGCAAGGACCACGCCGAGGGGTCGTGGCCCTCCGGCGCGGACATCGCCCGAAACGTCCTCGAGATCGAACCCCCGGTGCCGATGGTCTACGAGTGGTTCACGCTCAACGGCGAGGCGCTCTCCTCTTCGGCGGGTAACATCGTCACCGTCGCGGAGATGCTGGAACTCCTCGAGCCCGAGGTCCTCCGGTACTTCTTCGCGCTGAACCCGCGGAAGGCGCGGGACTTCGACGTCTCCCGGCTGGATCAGTTCGTCGACGACTTCGATCGCTTCGAGCGGGCGTACTTCGGCGGCGTCGACGACGAGTCGCTGACGGCGTTCGCCGAGCGGGCGTACCCGTTCGTGGTCGACGAGATCCGGGAAGATCGCATCCGCCTGCCGTACACGTTCGCGGCCGTCCTCGGGATGACCGACAATCGGGACCTCCGGATCGAGATGGCCCGAAACGAGGGGTACTTCGACGACGACACCCCCGAGTGGGCGATCGAGGAGGCCCTCGAACGGGTCGATCGAGCGCGGGCGTGGGCCGAGCGCGAGGACAACGAGTACAACTACCGCATCCAGGAGAGCCTCCCGGACGTCGATCTCGACGACGACGTGGAAGCCGCGCTCGACGAACTCGCGGACTTCGTCGAAACGGGTCAGGACGGCGAAGAGATCCAGGGCGAGATGTACGAGACCGCCCGCCGACACGACGTCGAGGTCGGCGACTTCTTCGAGGCGGGCTACCTGCTCTTCTTCGATCAGCCGCAGGGGCCCAGACTGGGCGAGTTCCTCGGCGAACTCGACACGGAGTTCGTGGTCGCCAGACTGCGGCGCAAATCGTAACGGGAGAATCGCGGAGGCGGTGCGTCGCGGTCGCGGAGGCGGTGCGGAGCCACCAGCAGTCGAACCGCGAGCGAGGCCGGAGGTCGAGCGAGCGGCTCTTTTTTCCCACCAGGTTTTTTGCGGGGGTTCGAGGCCGCGCTTCGCGCGGCCGAGGACCCCCGATAAAAAAGGTGGTTAGGAACACCTTTTGGCGTTCGTCCCTTTCGTCCCCACGATGAACACGCTTCTGTGGGTGCTCGTCGGCCTCGCCGCGTATTCGGCGGCCGCGCTCTTCCTCTCCCGGCGCGGACTGCTGCCCTCTTCGGTGCGCATCCAGGGACCGTTCACGACCGTGCACACGAAACGGGGGCGGGACTTCATCGACTGGATCGCGACGCCGAAGCGCTTCTGGCGCGCGTGGACCAACCTCGGCGTCGGCGCGACGCTCGTGATTATGGCGGGGATGTTCCTCTTCCTCCTGGTGCAGGGCATCGCCATCGCCCGGAACCCGCCCGCGCCCTCCTCGGTGAACCAGCCGCAGAACTTCCTCGTGATCCCGGGCGTCAACGACTTCCTGCCGCTGTCTGTGGCCCCGGAGATCGTCTTCGGCCTGCTCGTCGGCCTCGTCGTTCACGAGGGCGGCCACGGGATCCTCTGCCGCGTCGAGGGGATCGACATCGACTCGATGGGTGTCTTCCTCTTCACGATCATCCCCCTCGGGGCGTTCGTCCAGCCGGACGAGGAGAGTCAGCGCGAGGCGAGTCGCGGCGGCCGCACCCGAATGTTCGCTGCCGGCGTGACGAACAACTTCTTCGTGACGTTTCTCGCCTTCCTGCTCCTCTTCGGCCCGGTGATCGGGAGCATCGGCGTCGCCTCCGGGATGGCCGTTCAGGGGGCCTACGACGGTTCGCCCGCGGCCGCTGCGGGCATCGAGCAGGGCGATCGGATCACCGCCGTCGGCGGCGTCCCCGTCGGGAACGAGAGTTCGCTGGACTCGGCGCTGCTCGAAAGCGACGACCGGACCGTCGCGGTCGAACTCGACGCAGGTGAGAGCGCCGCCGACAGGGAGTCCAGAACCGTCGACGTCGAGCGCTCGCTGGTCGTCACCGGCACCGTCGCGGGCAACCCCGCGAACGTCAGTGTCGAGGGGAGCGACGAACCGGTCGCGGTCACGGCCGTGAACGGATCGACCGTCTACACGCGGGCCGGATTCGGCGAGGCCGTCGGCGAGGAGCGGTACGCGGAACTCGAAACCGATCGCGGGACGGTCACGATCCCCGTCGGCGCGTACCTCACGCGAGTGGCGGCGGACGGTCCCTTGGCGCAATCTGGCGCGCCGACAGCGCCGGGCGTGATCGTGACCGCAATCGACGGCCAGCGGATCGTCTCCTCGACGGAACTGACCCGGGCACTCGACGGGACCGAACCCGGCGAGACGGTGACGGTCGAACTCTACCACGACGGCCAGATCCAGACGCGCGAGGTGACGCTCAGCGAGAACCCGCAGGACGGCAGCGGCTTCCTCGGCGTCAACATCTTCCCGGGGACGAGCGGCCTCCTGCTGACTGACTTCGGGACGCAGTCGTATCCCGCCGGGACGTACATCGAACTGCTCGGCGGCGACGGCGGTCCCGACGCGTCCGGACTCTCCGGAGCGGTCGCCGATTCACCGCTGGCGACCGTCTACGTCTCGCTCGTGCTTCCGCTCGCCTCCTTGGTGCTCGGAATCCCGAACTTCCCGGGATTCACGGCGAACGTCTTCAACTTCTACAGCGTCGGCGGACCGCTCGGCTTCCTCGGGACGGGCGTGTTCCTCCTCGCGAACGTCTCTTTCTGGATGGCGTGGATCAACCTCCAGTTGGGACTGTTCAACTGTATCCCCGGCTACCCGCTCGACGGCGGTCGGATCCTCCGGACGAGCGTGGAGGCGGTGGTCTCGCGGCTGCCCATCGACGATCGCAACCGGGTCGTCAGCACCATCACGACCGGCGTCGGCGTGACGATGCTGCTGTCGCTCCTGCTCTTGATCTTCGGCCCGACGCTCCTCGGTGGGTGAAGAGGCGACGGCGGTCCTGGACGGGTCGTCCCACAGATACTTGCCGTCGCGGTCACGACTTCGGCGGCGATGACCGATTCCGATCTACGGCGATCCGTCCGTCGGAGCGCCGCCGTCCTGCTGGTCCCGCTCTCCCTCCTGCTTATCCAGATCGAGGTCGTCACGAGGAACCTTCCGGGCGTCGTCGAATCGTCACTCCCCGGGATCTCTCGTGGCATCGGCCTCGTGTTGCTGATCGTCGCTCTCCTGTACCTCCTCGTGAGCGGGGCGAGACAGCTCTACAGGGCGGCGGATACGCCATTCTAACGCGGGCGAATCGGGCGAAGAACCAAACGGACCGACGGACGCTCCCGGAATCTGGGAACGACTCGCAACGTCCATACGGGTGGCGTTCTAACCCGGATCTATGCCAGAGGCCCCACCAACCGACGAGGGCTGGTTCGTGCTGCACGACTTCCGTACCGTCGACTGGGACGCGTGGCGGGACGCACCCGAACGCGAACGCGAGCGCGCGATCGCGGAGGGCACGGAGTACCTCCGACGCCACGAAGAGATCGCCGATTCTGACGAGGGCGACTCGGCGGTCTTCTCGGTGCTCGGCCACAAGGCCGACTTACTGGTCGTCCACTTCCGACCGACGCTCGACGACCTCTCGCGCGCCGAGCGGCAGTTCGAGGGGACCGCGCTCGCGGCCTTCACCGAACAGCCGACCTCGTACGTCTCCGTGACGGAGATTTCGGGCTACACCAGTCCCGATTACTTCGAGGACCCCGAATCGGCCGACGCGGGCCTGCGACGCTACATGGAGGGCAAAAAGAAGCCGGAGATGCCCGAGGACGAGTACGTCTCCTTCTACCCGATGTCGAAGCGCCGCGGCGAGGAGCACAACTGGTACGACCTCTCGTTCGAGGACCGCGCCGAGATGATGGCGACGCACGCCGAGACGGGGAAGGAGTACGCCGGGAAGATCGAGCAGGTCATCGCCTCCTCGGTCGGGTTCGACGACTACGAGTGGGGCGTGACGCTGTTCTCCGACGACCCGACCCACATCAAGGACATCGTCTACGATATGCGGTTCGACGAGGTCTCCTCGAAGTACGGCGAGTTCGGCCAGTTCTACGTCGGTCGTCGGTTCCCGCCGAACGACCTCGGCGCGTACCTCGAAGGCGCGGCCGTGCCGACGAGCGAACACGGCGACGAAGCGGGACAGGCCCACGGCGGTCATCCGCACGGCGACACCGACGCCCACGGGGAGGCCCACGGCCACGCGCACGGCGACGGCGAGGCCCACGGCGGGTCGGGCGGTCACGGGGGGGCACACGGCGGTGGCAGCGCTCACGGCGATTCCCCTCACGGCGACGACGAAGCCGGAGACGCCGACAGCGACGACAGCATCCGCGAGGAACTGGCGGATCTGGACATCTACGCCGGAAAGCCGCACGGCGAGGACGTCTACGCCACGGTCCTGTACTCGGAGGCCGACACCGACGAACTGTTCGAGGAGGTCGACGGCCTCCGGGGCAACTTCGATCACTACGATACGCACGTGAAGACGGCGGTCTACGAGGCCCAAAACGGAAGTCGAAGCGCCGTCGTGAGCATCTGGGACACCCAGTCGGCCGCGGAAACAGCCGCGGGCTTCCTCTCGGAACTGCCGGGCATCGTCTCCCGCGCCGGCGAGGAGTCCGGCTTCGGGACGATGGGGATGTTCTACACCGTCAAACCCGAGCACCACGGGGACTTCGTCGACACGTTCGGGACCGTTGGCGACCTCCTCGACGAGATGGAGGGCCACCAGGAGACGGACCTGATGATGAACGTCGAAGACGAGAACGACATGTTCATCTCCAGCCAGTGGGACGCCCGCGAGGACGCGATGGAGTTCTTCCGCTCCGAGGAGTTCAGCGAGACGGTCCAGTGGGGTCGCGACGTGCTCGCCGACCGGCCGCGACACGTCTTCTTGGCGTAGGCGCGAGAGTCGCGCCTCTCCGACGCGTCTGACGCGCTTGCGACTGCAGCGTCAGACGCCGCCCAGTGCGTCGGTTTCGAAGCGAAACGAAGGGGTCGCTACCGCTCGCGTTCGACCGACCGGGTGACGTCGTCGCCAAGCGTCACAGAAGTCGATCCCTTCCCGGAGCGGTCCTCCGTTTCGACGAGCGCCTCGAGGCGACGCTCGAACTCCGCGTGGTCGATTTCTCCCTCCGCGTACCGCGTCCGGAGTCGCTGGATCGGGCGTTCGTCAACAGCGTCGTCGGACTCCCTCCTTCCGAGGAACCCGGTCGAACCGGTTTCGGTCGTCCCCGTCGCGTCGATCCCCTCGGCTGCGCTGCCACCGCTCGATTCGGCCGACTGCCGGCGGTACCGTCCGACGGCGAACAGGACGCCGTACCAGAGCAGCATCGTCGCCGGAGCGACGACCAGAAACGCCGTGACCGGGTTGGCGGCGGTGAACAGCGACAGCAGGGCGAGCCAGACGCCGACGACGATTCCGAGCAGGGGAGGGCTCCGCGCGACGGCGGAAACGTACCCGGAGAGTCGTCTTCCGAGTCGGTGGAGGGCCGTCGTACCTCGGGATCTGTCGGCCGAGAGAAAAGTCGTTTCGGTCAGTCCGACCGATAGCGTCGGTACGCGAGGGCCCCGAAGACACCGGTCAGGAGCGTCAGCGCGTCCCACGGCGAGGGATCGACGTCACGCGCGTCGGCGTCGCGCCTGACCCACGCGGTCAACGCCACGTGGGCGACTGCGGTGAGTGCGACGAACGCAGTCGTGCGCGAGATCGACGTGTCGGACGGCACGTCAGTCCGACGACGCGGAGTTCCGCGGCCCCGCCGTCGCCCGCTTGTCGATCCCGGCGGCGCGGATGTCCTCGCCGCCGACCGAGGAGCGGAGTTCGTCCATCCCGTCGTCGCGGTCGATGCCGAAGTTGTCCTCGTAGAGGTCGGCGACGCGCGCCATCTCCTCGTCGGAGAGCTTCGGGACCTCCGAGGCCGCGGCCCACTCGGTGATGTCCTCCTTCGTGTGGAACGTCGGCGTCACGCTCGCGACCGCCTCGTGGCTGAGGAGGTACGCGATGGCGGCCTGGCCCATCGTGCGCTCGCCGTCCCGTTCGAGGAAGCGAAGCGTCTCGAGTTTCTCCCAGCCCGTCTCGTACCACGCGTCGGGGCGGAAGCCGCGGTGGTCGTCGAGGTCGTGGCCCGTCTCGGGCGTGACCTGCTCGTTCAGGAGGCCCGAGGAGTGCGGGACGCGCGGGATCAGACTGGTCGACGAGCCCGTCCGCTCGATGGTGTCGAGGAAGTGGTTGCCGACCTCCTGCTCGAAGAGGTTCCAAACCAGTTGGACGGAGTCGAACTCCTCCTCGATGGCCATATCGCCCTCGGCGAGCCAGCCGATCGAGGGCCCGAGCGCCCAGCCGATCGATCTGACGAGCCCCTCCTCTTTGAGTTCGTCCAGCGCTTCCAACACATCCTCGTCGACCTCGTCGACGTTCGCGTTGTGGAGTTGGAGGACGTCGACGTACTCCATCCCCAGTCGGTCGAGGCTCTTCTCGGTCGCCGAGCGGACCCACTCGCCGGTGATCTCCTTCGGCAGTTCGCCGTGGCCCGCCTGGGGGTGGTTGTAGAAGTCGTAGCCGATCTTCGTGGCGACGGTGACGTCGTCTCGGTGTCCGTCGAGCGCCTCGCCGAGCAACTCCTCGCTGTCGCCGTGGCCGTAGACGTCGCCGGTGTCGAAGTAGGTGATCCCCTCGTCGATGGCGTGGCGGATCAGTTCGATCGAGTCCTCGCGCGTCCGGTCGCCCCACCAGTCGGTGCCGACGACCCACGCGCCGAAGCCGACCTCGCTCACTTCGACGTCGGAATCGCCCAGCGTCTGGAAGTTCATACCCGAACGTTGGGCGGCGATTTATTTAGAGTGTCGCCTGCTCCCGCGGGTCGGGAACGTCGGGACCGAGACCTCCGGACGACCGCACGTTCGTCGATCGGACGCATTCATCGGTCGCACTCGTTCGTCGATCGGACTCGCTCGTCGATCACCCGCGCTCGTACGCGAACAACCCGTCCGGATCGTACGTCTCGCGAACCTCCCGCAGTCGCTCGGCGTTCGCCGCGTACACGTCCTCGGCGTCGGGCGCTCGTCCGCCGGCGAAGTTCGGGAGCGTCCCGGGGATCGACGTCCGCTCGCGGAACCGACGACAGGTCTCGCGGACCCACTCGACGTTGTCCGTCGTCGCCGTCGGGTCGTCCCACGCGGCCTCGACGTTCACGACGACGTCGGCGTCGCGTCCGGCGAGCGGGGTCTCCGACTCGGGGGTCCTGCCGACCGCCCCGTGCATCGGCCAGACGACGATCGTCGACAGCTCCGAGGGCGCGGCCGCGGCGGCCGTTCGGAGTTCGCCGATGGCGTCGTCGTCGAGCTCGGCCAGCGGCACCGACTTCCAGTAGTACCGGCGGCCGACCGGGAAGTCCCCGTCCATCATCGACTGGAGATCGGTGTAGGCCATCGTCTCGAACGACTCGGCGAACGCGTCGGGGTGACCGCGGAACGTCTCGAACTCCCGCCGGCCGACGGCCGGGTCGCCCGCGTGGACGCCGGCGACGACGAGCGCGAGGTCGCCGTGGCGGTCTGCCGGGAACTCGGCGATCGCTGGAACGCTCGCGAAGTACGGGAACACGCAGGACTCGTCGGGTGCGTCCCGCTGGTAGCGGCGGTATTCGCGGAGCGCGTCGTCGGCGACCGCAACGGGGAGCCACGACTCGAAGTAGGGGACGTCGTGATCGAGCGGGTGCAGGTCGAACTCGAAGGCGGTGACGACGCCGGGCGTACCGCCGCCACGGGCCGCCCAGAACAAGTCCGCGTGGCGCTCGGCGTCGGCCGTCACGCGTTCACCGCTCCCGGTGACGACCTCGATTTCGCGGAGGTTGTCCGCGGTGAACCCGTGTTTCGGCGAGAGGTAGCCCGTGCCGCCGCCGAGCGTGAGACCCGCGACGCCGGTGTCGGCGTACACGCCGCCGGGCGTCGCCAGGCCGAACGACTGCGTGGTGCGGTCGACCGTTCCCCAGGTCGCCCCCGGTCCGACGCGCGCGGTTCCCTTCTCGGGATCGACGCGCACCCACTCCATCCGCGAGCAGTCGACGACGAGGCCACCCGAGACGACAGAAGCGCCGGAGACGCTGTGACCACCGCTTCTGACCGCGATTTCGAGGTCGTGCTCGCGGGCGAAGCCGACCGCGACCCGCACGTCGTCGACGGATTCGCAGTAGGTGATCGCCGCCGGATATTCGTTTACCATCCCGTTCCAGACCCGCCGCGCCTCGTCGTAGACGTCGTCCGACGGGGCCACGACGTCGCCGCCGAACCGTTCGGAGAGACCCCCGAGCGGGAGGCCGTCCGCGACCCGCCGAGCGTCCCGGTTCGCGTCCATACGACTACCAAGCGGTCACGTCGTTTACCGATTGGGGCGACGGCACTGAGATTTATATACGAACGCGGGGCCAGAGGCCCCGTGACGTAGGAGTAGTTCCGCGTCGGGCAGCGGGTGTTCGGCACGTCGACGCGGGAAGCGGCGACGACGCGGTCGCCCTCGCAGGAGCCGACGGCGCCGGTGAGGACGTCGTCGTGGGGAGTCGAGGGCGTCGCCATCGTCGCGAGCGGGGTGCCGACTGTTCGCCAACCCGTCGGATGGCGCGAGGAGCGCCGTCTTCACTCCGCCGAGAGCAACTCGTCCATCCGGTCGAGGTACTCGTCGTAGACGGAGATGGCGGACTCGATCGGTTCCGAGGAGGTCATATCGACGCCGGCGGCCTCGAGGACGTCGATCGGGTACTCCGAGCCGCCGAGCGCCAGCGCCTCGCGGTAGGCCGTCGCGGCGTCATCGCCCTCTTCCAGGATCTGCTCGACGATCGCGACGGCGGCGGAGATGCCCGTCGCGTACTGGTAGACGTAGTAGTTGTAGTAGAAGTGGGGGATCCGCATCCACTCGCGGTCGATTCGGTCGTCGAGTTCGGCCGGCGCGTAAAACTCCGACTTCAGGCCGCGGTACTCCTCGTCGAACCGGTCGGGGGTGAGCGCGCCGTCGGCCTCCGCGATCTCGTGGATCCGGAGCTCGAAGTCCGCGAACATCGCCTGTCGGAACAGCGTCTGCCGGAAGCGTTCGAGGTACTCGTCGAGCACGTGCATCCGGAGTTCGTCGTCCTCGACGGTCTCGAGGAGGTGATGCGTCAGGAGCGTCTCGTTGACCGTCGAAGCCACCTCCGCGACGAAGATTGTGTAGTCCGCGTAGTGCCAGGGCTGTGCGTCTTTCGCGAGCTCGGAGTGCAGCGAGTGTCCGAGTTCGTGTGCCAGCGTGAACATCGAGGCGATGTCGTCCTGGTAGTTCATCAGGACGAACGGCTGGGTGTCGTAGGTGCCCGCGGAGAACGCCCCCGAGCGCTTGCCGCGGTTCTCGTAGACGTCGACCCAGCGCGATTCCAACCCCTCGGCGACGCGCTCCTGGTAGGCCTCGCCGAGCGGTGCGACCGAGTCCACGATGAACTCCGTCGCCTCCTCGTAACTGACGTCCAGTCCCTCGTTGCCGGTCATCGACATATACAGGTCCCACATCCGAAGGTCGTCGACGCCGAGCGCCTCCCGTTTCAACTCGGCGTGTCGGTGGAGGCTGTCGAGGTTCTCGTGCACCGTCTCGATCAGCGTGTCGTACACCTCGTCCGGGACGTTGGGGCCGTCGAGCGCCGCCTCTCGTGCGGTCTCGTAGCGCCGCGCGCGGGCGTACTTGACGTCCTTGCGGACGCTGCTCTTCAGCGAGGTCCCCACGGTGTTGCGGACCTCCCCCCACTCGTCGTAGAACCCCTCGTAGACCTCCCGCCGGAACGCGCGGTCGGGGTGCTTCTGGAGCTTCGTGAAGTTCCCCTGCGTGATCTCCACGGGCTCGCCGTCGGGGTGCTCGACCGTCGGGAACGTCATATCTGCGTTCGAGAGCATCCCGAAGATGTCGGAGGACGCGCCCGCGACCTCGCCGAGTTCAGCCAGCAGTTCCTCGATCTCCGCCGATCGGGTGTGGGGTTTCGTCCGCAGGACGTCGTCGAAGTAGTGCTCGTACTCGGCGAGTGCGGGTTCTCGATCGACGAACGACTCGACGTCGGACTCGTCGAGCCGCTGGAGCTCCGGTTCGAGGAAGCTCACCGCCGACTGCGTCGCCGAAGAGAGGGATTCGGCCTTCGCGCTCATCGCCTGATACTCCTGGTTCCGCGTGTCCTCGGCGCTCCGCAGGTTGGCGTAACTGACGACCTTCGAGACCTCGCGGAGGAGTTCCTCCCGCAGTTCGAGCAGTTCCAGAAGCGTCTCTGGGCTCTCGGCCGCCCGTCCCTCGTAGGCCCGCAGGTCGTCGACGCGGTCCGTGACCGATTCGTAGGCCGCCTCCCAGGCGTCGTCGTCCGGGTAGATGCTCGTGAGGTCCCACTTGTCCTCGGTATCTATCTCGCTCCGTTCGGGAACCCGACTCATACCGGGGAAAGCGGTGGCGTCGTGGTAAGACTTACTCACCCGGCGGAACCCGCGTCCGTGAGGGGACTCGAACGGCAGACAAGCGGCGGTCGTCCGGGTTACTCCCGAAGCGAGGAGGCGATATCGCGGAGCGACTGGTCCGGACGCGCGGGGACGTCGTAGACGACTCGTTCGCCGGGTTCGCGGAGGCCGTAACAGAACCCCGGATCGAGTTCGTCGAGTTCGACCGCGTCGCCGGGGTCACGGTCGTGATCGGCACACCACGCAACGAGTCGGTTCTCGCCCTCTCGCGGCTCGCGCGCCAGGCGCTCGTTGTCGTACGCGCCGCGGACGAGCAGGCCCGTCGAATCGGAAACGACTCGCGCGTGGGTGGTTGCGCCGTCGAGAAGCAGTCGGACGATGTCGCCTTCGTCGACGGAGGCGTCGTCGGGGAGGCGGAGACACGGGCGCCTGGTGCCGCCGCTGCGTGCGATGGTGGCCCGCAGTCCCGTCACCGAGGCGTGATCGCTCGGGATCCGTTCGGACACGAGCGGTTACTCGTCGTCGGCGTCGGCTTCCTCGTCGTCCTCGGCGTCGGCTTCCTCGTCGTCGGCTTCTTCAGCTTCGTCCTCGTCGTCGCCGATCGTCCCGTCGACGACCGCGGCGTTCACCTGAGCGGTCTCGTCGGAGAGCTGTCGGCCGCGCACGGTGACTCGCTTCCGCTCGCCGTCGCGGGACGGTTTGTACCCCACGCCGCCTTCGAGGAGGAGTTCCTTCAGATTCGAGCCGGCGACGTCTTTGCGCATCGGTCGGCCCGCCTCGTCGGAGCCGCCGGTGAGTTCCAGCGTGTGTCCGTCGAGACCGACGGCACCGCCGTCGACCTCGTCGCCGAGTTCGCGACCGATGAATCGGTTCGCGTCCTGTCCGTCGACCTCGAACTGCTCTGTGTGTCCGGTCTCGTCGGAGACGACGACCTTGAATTCAGCCATAGACGGGAGGAGACGGCCGCCGATAAAAAGTACGTCGAAAGCGACTCCCGCTCGAACGGCGTCGCAGGCGGACGACCGGGACATTCGAGACGCGAGCGACAGCGACGCTCGGAGCCCGGTCAGTCGGCGGATTCGAACCCGTCCTCCCAGCGGAACCGCCCGTTGCGCTGGACGACTTCGCCGTCGATTTCGAGCCGGGAATCCTCGCTCACGTCGGTGATGAGGTCGACGTGGACGGCCGAGTCGTTTCCCGATTCGCCGTCGGGCAGACAGGCGTCGTAGGCCCGCCCGAACGCGAGGTGGACGGTGTCGCCCATCTTCTCGTCGAAGAGGATGTTGTCGGTGATCCGATCGATCCCGCGGTTCATTCCGATACCGAGTTCCCCGAGTCGACGCGCCCCCTCGTCGGTATCCAGCAGATCCGAGAGGGTGTCTTCGCCCGCGGCGGCGCTGAAGTCGACGACTCGGCCAGCCTCGAACCGGAGCCACACGTCGCGGACGCGGGCACCGGAGATGGTCATCGGGACGTCGAAGACGACCTCGCCCTCCGTATCGTACGGCGCGGTGAACACCTCTCCGGAGGGGAGGTTGTGGGAGTCGTAGGCGACGGAGGCCGCGGAGTTGACCGCGGTTCGGCCCTCGATCGACATCGTCAGGTCCGTATCGGCGCTCACCAGTCTCACCTCGCTCCCGTCGTCGAGAACCGACTTCAACTGTGCCATCTCCTCGGCGAGGGACTCCCAGTCGCGGAGGATCGCACCGTAGGCGAACTCTCGATAGGCCTCGTAGGACATCCCGGCCTGCTGAGCGAGCGAGCGCGTCGGGTGGACGGTCGACACCCAGTCGGTCTCCATTCGCGCCTCCTTGATCGGCTGTCTCGCCCGCGCGGCGGCCTGTCGCGTCTCACCGTCGACGTCCGCGGTCGCGAACGTGTTGCGGCCGCCGCCGAGAAAGAGGACGGCGTCGGCGTTCTCGTACAGCGCGAGTTCGTGGCCGGGTGCCTCGTCGAACTCGCCCGCGTGTGCGCGGAGGTACGCGCGGGAAACCTCGTCGGAGGCGTACGTGGTGACGACGTTCGCACCGCGTTCGCCCAGCGCCTCGGCGACGGCGACGGCGAGGTCGTGCGCGCCTTCGGCGACGCTGACGACGACGTCGTCGCCCGATTCGATGCGCGCGCTCCAGTCGACGAGCGTCTCGGCGTGCTCGCGGATGCGTTGATCCATACGTCCCCTCCGTCGCCGCGGTCAAAAACGCTTATCGCCCGACGCGGCCGAGCGGCGAGCGTGACGTCCATCGCGCTGGCGACCGCCGCCGACCTGCCCGACCTCGTCGACGACGACGCGTCGTTTGTGACTGCCCTCCGGGACCGCGGTGCGACCGCGACCCCGGTCGTCTGGTCCGACGAGTCGGTCGCGTGGGACGACTTCGACGCGGTCCTCGTCAGGTCGGTCTGGGACTACTACCGCCGGCCCGACGAGTTCGCGGCGTGGGTCGATCGCGTCGACGCGGCGTCGCCGACGGTGCTGAACGCGCCCGGGACGCTGCAGTGGAACCGACACAAGTTCTATTTGCGGGACCTGGAAGACCGCGGCGTCGACACGCTCCCGACGGAGTACGTCGAACGAGGAGCAGCGATAGCCCTTCCAGACATCTTCGCCCGGCGGAGCTGGGACGAACTCGTCGTCAAGCCCGCCGTGAGTGCGGGCGCGTTCGAGACGCGGCGGATCGGGCGCGAGGACGCCGCGGACGAACAGCCGTGGTTCGACGGCCTCGCCGCCGACCGCGACGTCCTCGTCCAGGAGTTCGCCGACGGCATCACGGCGGGCGAGTGGTCGCTCGTGTTCTTCGATGGGAGCTACAGCCACGCCGTCGTCAAGCGCCCCGAGGCGGGCGACTTCCGAGTCCAGGAGGACCACGGCGGCAGCGTCGCGGCCGAGAGGCCGACCGAGTCGCTCCGGAAGCGAGCGCGCGAGGTGGTCGACGCCGTGACGGCCGAGCGGGGCGGCGACGTACCGCTGTACGCCCGCGTCGACGGGATCGAGCGGGACGGCGGTGGAGACGGGGTCGGGTTCCAACTGCTCGAAGTCGAACTCATCGAACCGGAGCTGTTCTTCCGGGTCGACGCCGACGCCGGCGGACGGCTTGCAGACGCCCTGCTCGACCGTCTGTAGTCGTCGGTTTCGTCGGCGGGGTATCGGCTCCCCTCCCGAAACCGCAACCACTACCACCTCCCGAAGAGCAGCCGTTGGTATGCAACTGGGCGTCATCGGCCTCGGCCGGATGGGACAGATCGTCGTCGATCGCGTGCTCGACGCGGGGCACGACGTCGTAGCGTTCGACCTCGACGCGGAGGCGGTCGCGACCGCCGCCGACGCGGGGGCGACGCCGGCGGAGGACTTAGACGACCTCACCGACCGCCTCGGCGAGGAGAAGCGAATATGGCTGATGGTCCCTGCCGGCGAGGCCGTCGACGCGACGCTGGACGAACTCGAACCGCGTCTCACCGCCGACGACGTCGTCGTCGACGGCGGTAACTCCAACTTCCACGACTCGGTCCGGCGGGCCGAGTCGACGGTCGCCGCGTACCTCGACTGCGGCACCTCCGGCGGTCCCGCTGGAGCCGAACTCGGCTTCTCGCTGATGATCGGCGGCCCCGAGTGGGCTTACGAAGCGATGGCGCCCGTCTTCGACGCCGTCGCCACGGGGCCGGCGGGCCACGACCGGATGGGTCCGAGCGGATCCGGCCACTACGTGAAGATGGTCCACAACGGCGTCGAGTACGCGCTGATGCAGGCCTACGGCGAGGGCTTCGAGCTGCTCGCGAACGGCCGCTACGACCTCGATCTGGAAGCGGTCGCCCGCACGTGGAACAACGGCGCTGTCATCCGCTCGTGGCTGCTCGAACTCTGCGAGGAGGCGTTCCGTGAGGAGGGCAACGACCTCGGCGACGTCGCCGACCACGTGTCGGGCGGTTCGACCGGCACTTGGACCGTCCAAGAGGCGCTCGAACAGGAGGTTCCGGTGCCGCTCATCTACCAGGCGCTCGCGGAGCGCTTCGGCAGCCGTGCCGACGACGGCCGCTTCGGTCGTCGGCTGGCGAACCGCCTGCGCTACGGCTTCGGCCGTCACGAGGTCCAGCGGCGCGAGGAGTAGACGGACCTCGTCGGCGGCGATTACTGAACAACCGCAACGGGCGGGACTGGAAGGGGCCGCGAGGCTCGGCGAGCGAGACGACGCAAGCACCGGAGCGAACGGAGTGAGCGAGGAGCACAGCGAGTCGCAGCCGTCGAGCCTCGCGGGGGCTTCCGAAGTCGTCCCGATCCAACCAGTCGGCGCAGTTTCACGGAGAGATCCGTATCGCCGAGGCAATCACAATTTCCTTAACCCCCGACTCCGTAGCCGCCGATATGGTCGAAATCAACCTCGTGGGGCTGGGTCTCGGGGTGACCCTGACGCTCCTCGCGGTGTCGCTGCACTACGCGCGTGGCACCGGGTGGTCCCCCACCGGAGACATCTCCCAGGAGGTGCTCGAACAGCGGGCGAGCGCCGTGCCGGAGACCGACTTCCCCGAACCGATGAACCGCTCCATCGGCGGCGGTGCCGCTCCCGCGGGGGCGGTCGCCGGCGGCGAGGAGGGCGCAGAACTCGAAGAGGGCGGCGAGACCGACGAGTCGAGTCCCGCCGACATCCCCGAGGACGAGATCGAGTACTTCGAGGTCGAGTTCGTCAAGCAGGGCGAGACGATCGAACTCGCGAACAACGAGACGGTACTCGAACAGGGCGAAGAGGAGGGCTGGGATCTCCCGTACGCCTGCCGGCAGGGGCAGTGCGTTTCCTGTGCCGGGCAGATCACCTCCGGCGGCAACTCCGAGGACTACGTCGTCCACGACAATCAACAGATGCTCGACGACGGTGAACTCGACGAGGGCTACACGCTCACCTGCGTCGCCTACCCCCGCGCGGACTTCACGATCGAGACGGGCGAAGCGCCCTGAGACCATCGGTTTTTCGACGTTCCTTCCCGTTCACAACGGTTAAATCACCGGCAGGTCTACCTCGGTCCGAGGGCCCGTAGCTCAGTGGACAGAGTCCCTGGTTCCGGACCAGGATGTCGCGGGTTCAAATCCCGTCGGGTCCGTTCGGCCTCGCTTCGCTCGTCCTCACTCCCCCGACGACCTCCCACTCGCCCGGCTCGTGGGAGTCCCGTCGGGTCCGTTCGATCTTCGGCGTCACGCCAGTCCCGGTCAATGCGGGAACGTATATGTCCTCTCGAAACCGATTTTGGGTATGTCCCTCCGAAAGCGGGGCGAAACGGCGCTCTGGAGTCGCCACTCGAATCCGAAAAGCGGTTGGACGCGCGTCCCCACCGGCCCGATTCTCGTCTACGCGCTCTATCGTCGCGACTGGCGACTGCTGCTCGCCGCGCTCGTCTGGACGGTCCTCAATCCGGTCCTGTTCGGTCCGCCGGAGACCGACGACGCGTGGATGACCCGGGCGGTCCTGGCGGAGCAGTGGTGGATCCGCGAGGAGGAGCGCTCGACCGTCGGCCTCGACTACCCGAACGTCTGCAACGCCGTCGGCGCGCTCGGCTTCTGCTACGCGCTGTACGCCGCGTATCGACGGCGGCCCGTCGGGGCCGCCGTCGGGACCGTCGCCTCGATCGGGCTGAAGTTCTGGTGGCTTCGCGTGCTGGTCGGACGGTACGACGCTGCAACGGAAGCGGCCGAGCGGCGATGAGGGCTGATCACCGCCCGAACTCGACGCCCCGGATCTCGAACCGCGCACCGCCCTCCGAGCCCTCGGTGAGACTGATCTCCCACCCGTGTTCCTCGACGACGCGCTCGACGATGTTCAGCCCGAACCCCGTCCCCTCGTCGGCGGTCGAGTAGCCCATCTCGAACACGTCCGGGCGGCTGTCGGGCGGGATTCCCGGCCCGTCGTCTTCGACGTAAAACCCGTCGTCGAGTTCGCCGACGACGACCGTCACGTCCTCGCCGCCGTGTTCGACGGCGTTCCGGAACAGGTTCTCGAAGAGTTGCTGCAGGCGGCTGCGGTCGCCGCTGATCGTTCGCTCGATCCCGGAGCGAAGCGTCGCGTCCGCGGTCGCGACGTTCTTCCAGCAGGTCCCGAGGAACCGGTCTAGCTCGACCGACTCGCGCTCGATCACGCTGGTCCCGTTGCGCGCGAGCGTGAGCAGATCGTTGATCAGGGTATTCATTCGGTCGTGCATCCGCTCGACGGCTTCGAGGTGTTCGCTGTCGCACTCCTCGCGGGCGAGTTGGAGTCGCCCCTCCGCGACGTTGAGCGGGTTGCGGAGGTCGTGGCTGACGACAGACGCGAATTCGGCCATCTGCTGCTCGCGCTGCTTGCGGTCGGAGATGTCGCGAGCGATGCTCAGTACCGCCCTCTCAGCCTGGTACGTGATCAGACTGGAGTTGATTTCGACGGGTATCCGCTCGCCGTCGGCCGTCTCGTGAGCGGTCTCGAAGACCTGCATCCCGTCCTCCGGCATATCTTCGATGAGCGCCGTGATCTCGCCGTCTTCGAGCCCGACGTCGATGTCGTGGGGTCGCATCGAGAGCAGTTCCGATCGCGAGTAGCCGAGGGTCTCCACCGCCGCGTCGTTGACAGCGTGGAACCGTTCGTCGAGGCCGATAACCCACGCCGAGTCGTTCATCCCGTTGAAGAGCTCCGAGGCGTCCTCGCGGGCCCGCTGGAGTTGCCGCTCGCGCTCCCGCTGCTCGGTGACGTCCTGGACGGCACCGCGGAGCGTCACGACGTCGCCGTCTTCGACCGTCGGCACGCCCTGCACGCGGAGCCAGCGGGTCTCGTCGGTCGAGCCGCGGCACCGGACCTCGACGTCGAAGGGATCGCCGCTATCGAGCGCCGTCTCGACGGCGTCGGCGACGATCTGACGATCCGCCTCGTGGTAGGCGTCGAGGGCGACCTCCAGGGAGAGGTCCGTGTCGCGATCGACGCCGAACAGCTCGTAGAGCTGGTCGGTCCAGAACACCTCCATCGTGTCGGGGTCGAGTTCCCAACCGCCCACGTCGGCGATGCGCTCGGTCCGTTCGAGCAGTTCGCGCATCCGCTCGAACTCGCGCTCGCGAGCGCGCCGGTCGGTGATGTCGCGGGTCACGCCGACGACGCCCTCGACGGAGCCGTCCGCGACGAGCGGAGTGAGCCGGTACTCGAGCACGCCGGGACCGTACTCGGCGATCGGCGTTTCGATCTCGCCGCGGAGTTCCTCGCGGTCGCCGTCGAGGAGATCGCGGTACGGATCGCCGTCCGCCTCGTCTCTGATCGTTTCGATCAGCGTGCTCGGCTCGCCTTCGAGCGCGTCCGGGGTCGTCCCGTAGAGTTCGGCCATCCGCTCGTTCACGAGGTCGAAGCGACCCTCCTCGTCGTAGATGCAGGCGGCCTCCTGCATCATGTTGACCATCTGTTCGTAGCGCCGGAGCGCCCGTTCTCGCGCCTTCCGCCGGCTGATGTCCCGAGAGATGACGATGAACCGACCCTCCCCGTCGTCGGTGGGGAGTCGAGTGAGGTGAACCTTCACCGGGAAGCGCTCGCCGTCGGCGCGTCTGAACGCCGTCTCGACCTCGTGGCGCTCGCCGACGTCCATTCCGTCCCAGGTTTCGCGGAGTTCCTCGGGGTCGCTCTCCTGGTCGACGTCCCACACCTTCTGTCCGATCAGTTCTCCCCGGGATCGATCGAACGCCTCACAGAACCGCCGGTTCACGTCGGTGATCGTCCCCTCGTCGGTGTGGACGTCGATCATATCCGGCGAGTTCTCGAACAGCGCTTCGAGACGGGCCGTGGTCCGCTCGAGCCGCTCTTCGCGCTCCTTTCGCTCGGTGACGTCGGTGATGAACCCCTCGAGTGCGACCACCGACTCGTCGCGGCGAACGCTGCGTCCCCGTTCCCACACCCACCTGATCGCGCCGTCGTCGGTGACGATCCGGTAGGTGGCCTCGAACGTGCCGTCGCCCGCGAGCGCGTCCTGGACGGTCTCCCACACCTGCTCGCGGTCGTCGGGGTGGACGACGTCCTCGCCCCACTGTACCTCGTTGCGTTCTAGCTCGACGGCCGCGTAGCCGGAGAGCGCCTCGACTTCGCCCTCGACGGTCTCCATCGGCCACGCGGGCGCGTTCCGACAGCGATAGACCATCCCCGGGAGGTTGTCGATGAGCGTCTCCAGGCGACGGGTCCGTTCGGTCAGGAGTCGGTGTGACTGGTGCGCGTCGACGGCGTTGACGATCCGGTTCGCGAGCAGTTCGTACTGTTCGGACCCCGTCCCCTTCTGGAGGTAGTCGGTCACGCCGGCGGAGATGGCGTCGCTGGCGACCTCCTCGGACCCTTTTCCCGTATAGAGGATGAACGGCAGTTCCGGGTAGTCCTCGCGGACGGCTTCGAGGAATTCGATGCCGTCGGGTCCCGGCATATCGTAGTCCGAGACGAGACAGTCGACGTCGTGGTCGGCGAGGACGTCCAGTCCCGCGTCCGCGTCGCGCGCGGCTCGAACCGCGATCCGGGCGTCGACGCGTTCGAGGAACGTCGCCGTCAACTCCGTGAAATCCGGGTCGTCGTCGACGTGGAGGACGTCGATCGTATCGGGCGTGTCGGTCATACCTGCATGCTCGTTGGGACAGCCTCGCACGGGGGAAACTTAAGCGGTCGTCATCGTGCGGGGGGCGAACTGACCGGGGCGACGCCAGCGGACCTCACGAAGCGAGAGACTGCCGGACCGCGTTCACTTCAGAGCGGATTCTCAGAGATCGTGCCGCCGAACGAGCGCCAGCGCGACGCTCCCGAGGGAGGCCGCACCGGCGAGCAGTCGCAACTGGAAGCGGACCGGATTCGTCGCGATTTGAGAGGTGAGGGCCGCGAGGACCGCGACTGCGATCAGGAACCAGACGAGGGCGTAGCTTCGGCCCTCGACGTCGCGGTCCTCGTATCTGGACACGTAGGGGAGAAGCGTCGGGAACGCGGTGATGAACCCCAGGACGACCGGGAGGTTCAGCGCTGCGAAAATCGCCCCCACCGACGGCGATCCGCTCGCGGTCGCGACGGTGATCGCTCGGGACAGGAACCACACCGACACGGTCTCGACGTACAGGCCGACGGCGATCCAGAGGTTCTCGTGCGTCAGCGGCTGCGGCTCCCGCGAGCGGTTGGCGACCCACCAGCCGAGGCCGAGAACCAGCGGCCAGCAGAGCGCGAACGCGTACTCGACCGGCGACGTACCCGGAGCGGAGACGGCGAAGACGTACGCGGCCGACGCGAGGACCGCGAACAGCGGCAGCGCGACGAACCCGGCGGGGCGCGCGATCGGCGCGCCCTCGGTCGTCTCTCGACCCTCCCAGGCGTCGAGGAAGTGCGGCAGTCGCTGGAGTTCGCGGACCCACAGCCAGAGGAAGAACGTCCCGGCGAACCCCAGCATCGCGACCAGCCCCGAGAGCCCCCAGACCGTCACCCACGCGTCGAGGCCGAGTTCGAGGATCGATCCACCGAGGAGCGCGAGAGACGGTCTCGCCATCTGCGATCCCAGCGTCACGGCGAAGAAGAGGTACCCCGTCGCGACGAACGCGCCGAGCACGACGAACGTCGTCAGAAAGAGCCCCTGGACGCTCCGGGAGACGTTCTCCAGCGAATCGAGCAGATATCGCTCGAGGTCGAACTCGACGTCCAGCACCTGTCCCCGACTCGGCCCGATCGTCAGCCGGGGCGAGACGGCCGCGACGACGGCCCAGCCGAGAAAGAGCAGGTCCGGGAGGGGGTACGCGTAGACGAACAGTTGCGAGATGACGCCCGAGAGAAACACCGGGAAGGTCAGGAGGATGCCGACGGCGGCGAGGTACGCCACGCGCCCGGCGACGCCGACGAGTCCCTCGCGGGCGAAATCCGCCCGAAGCTCCTCTGAGACGTCGCGGTGGGGCGAGACGAGTTGAAGGACCTCGACGCCGTTCCCTTCCGGGTCGAACAACGACCACCCGCGGACCCGGCTCAGATACCACAGCATCGCGGCCGCGCTCGCGATCATCAGCACGGCGATGCCGGCCGTGAGTCGAACGCCCTCGACGTACTCGAAGAGGAGTCCGGCGCTCACCGCCGACGCGGTGAAGACCGCTCGGAACCCGCGCGCCTCGGATTGCAGCCAGTCGAGGTACGTGTACACGAGCGGCGTGAACGTGTAGAAGACCGTCGCGAACAGCAGCCAGGTCGTCGCCGCGGCGACGGACTCCGGACCGACAGTACCTCCGAGGAGCGAGACGAGCGGGACGAGAACGTCTTCGGGGAGTCGAGCCAACAGGTCGGAGACCGCCGCGCCGCCGATCCAGACGTTCGGCGAACGCAGGGCCGACGAACCGAACCCGGGAGCCATCGCCCTGGCGTTGACCGGTCAGGGCCATCAATTTTGACTCACAGGAACGAGCGCTCCGGGAGCGGGAGACGACGTCACGACGCCGGCGAGAGACGGCGACGGACCGCTATTCGAGGTAGCCGAGCTCTTCGAGTCGGGATTCGAGGTCCTCGTCGAGTTCGACCGCCGACAGCGTGTCGCTGAGCTGTTCGTTGCGAACGCGGACGACGTCGAGCAGTTGCATCGCCGTGCGGAGTTTGTAGTGGACCTCCTCGTCGTCCGTCTGTTCGATGGCGCTTTCCAGAAGCGATTTGATCGTCTCCGAGGTGTCGGAAGTCATCAGTGTCGGTTCGGAACCGGTGGGGTAAAAGTGACGCTCATCGACACAAGAATTCGTCCCAATCGCACGCTCGAACGACGGCGGGTGCCCGGGGACCGAGCACACGGAGTTCACCGAAACTCGTAGAAAACGACGCCGCACGTCTCACACGCCAGGACGTTCGAACGATCGTCCGTGGTTCCGGAGAGCGTGTGCCCGCAACAGTCCTCCGGCGTGGTCTCGACGACGTCGGCGTCGCAGATCGGGCAGGTCTCGAGGAACGCACAGAGAGCGTGCGCGGCCAGGCCTCGGATTTCGGGCCGAAGGTCGGTTTCGGCGAGCGCGCGGGCCGCGGCGACCTCCGCGACCGCGACCGGTCGGCGGAGCCACGTCGTCGACCCGTCGACGCCGGTGACGACGAGGAACGTCTCCGAGCCGGTCCGCTCGACGCGCGCCGACTCGACGCGGGCCAACGCGTCGCGGACGGCGTCGACGAGTCGATCGTCCGAGTCCGCCGCGAGCGCGTCCATCTCGCGCCGCCACGCCGACGCGAACGCCTCGGTCGGTTCGAGGTGTTCGCCATCGACGTCGACGACGCCGACCGCGACGAGTTCGCGGAGGACGTCGTCCCCGTCGACACCGTCAGTCCCGTTGCCGTCGGCCCCATCGAGGTCACCGAGCGTCTCCGAGGGGGCAGTGTGCGCGAAGTAGTCGCCCGGGAGCCGCGCCACGAGACGCGGCGCGAACCGGGGCGTGTACGGGATCAGATAGCCGCGGAACCAGATCGCGACGAGGCCGACGAACGCGACGAGCGCGGGAGCCACTAGCGCGACGCCGTCGGCGAGCGGGGTGGCCACCAGCGCGACGACGCCGGTGAGCACGGCCAGGACGACCACGTTGACCACCGTGCAGGGCCAACAGCGGCCGTCGCCGGTGTGTTCGGGCCGACGGAGTCGGGGGAGTGCGGTCATCGATCGGCGGGCAGGACCGCCCTCATTTCTCCGATACCTCCGCAAGCGCTTCGAGCACGCCGTCGGCGAAGGAGCCCTCGGTCCTGACGTCCGCCCGCGAAGCGGCGGTCTCGTCGGCGTTGGCGACGGCGTAGGAGCGGCCGACGGCGTCGAACAGTTCCGCGTCGTTCGCCGAGTCGCCGATCGCGACGAACTCCTCGGGGTCTCGGTCCAGCAGTTCGCAGGCGCGGCGCAGGCCGGTCGCTTTGCTCACCGACGACGACTTGACGTGGTATGCGTACCCGGAATCGACGATGGTCTGTCCGTACTCGGTCGCGAGATCGTCGAGGAGTTCCAGCGGCACCGACCGCGTCACCGAGAGCTCCGTCTCCCGCCAGCGGTTGTGCATATCAGGTTCGGGCCAGCCCGGTGGATATCCTGCTTCGCGGAGGCGTCCGGCGACCTCTCGCGCCGCCGTCGAATCACCCGCGACGGTGAGGTCGCCGTCGACGAGGATGACGCCGCCGTTCTCGGCGATCACCCGTTCGGGGATCCCCAGGAACGTACAGAGCGCGACGGGGTAGGCGAACGATTTCCCGGTCGCTAAGACGACCGGCTCCTCCCACTCCCGGAGCGGGCCGAACAGGCGCTCGTCGATCCCGCCCGCCGACCTCGTCATCGTGCCGTCGATGTCGATTGCGATCGGGCGGCTCATCGGTTTCCGATGGGAAGCGAAGCGCATCGTGGTCGTTCGAGCGTGCGATGCGCCGTCGACCCCACAGTCGAGCGTGCCCGCCGCCCCACGAAATCGGAGGGCGTCGTCGGGATTCGAGACGTCCCGTACGTGGGCGTGATCTGACGGGGGTGCATCGGTCGCGTGGAATGTCGAATCGGTTTCCTGGGGGTCCGAGGAATGCGTCTCCCCCGGACGAACTCGTTCGGACTCATTCTGCTGTGGGCGGTGTACGAGGCCCAGTACCGATAAAGACGGCGACGGGCGGGCGTCGGCATCCGCCGGTGATCGTGCTGGATGGGGCCGCGGTATCGGAGCAACGATCGACCACCAGCCCGCCGCTGTACCCCGTTACGGCCTCGGGTCGACGACGGCGGTGGATCGTTCCTTCCGAGGGCGATCATCGTCTTTGGTGACATTTTTATTTTCACTCCAGGTGTAGATAGTAACCAAAGAGTTAAGTTTTTTCACTATCGATTCTCGCACTATGCGTCAGGTGGATCGACGAAAGTTTGTCAGTGGCATTGGTGCTGCGACGCTCGCGGGCGTCGCGGGATGTAGCAGCGGCGGAAGCGGCGGCGACTCGGGCGGAGATTCCGGAGGCAGCGGCGACAGCGGCGGGGATTCGAGCGGTGACTCCGGCGGCGACGGCGACGACGGCGGTTCCGACGCGCCGGCTCACACCGACCCCTCGACGTATCCGGAGTTCGACCCCTCGAGCCCCGAGTTCCCGCAGCTGACCAGCACGCTGCTCGACGCCGGCTTCGAGACCGGCGCGATGTCGGATCTAGAGCGGATGCAGGAGAATCCCCGGGACGAACCGCGCTACGGACAGCCGGTGGCCGAGACTCCCGACGACGAGAGCGAGTGGCTCGACCCCGACACCCTCGAGTTCTCGCTGACGCCGACGGAAGACCCGACGGTCTACGAGGAAACGCTCCGCCCGCTGCTGGACAACATCGAAGAGGAGACCGGTAAGACAGTCAACTACGCCTCACTGGACTCCTACGCCGCGCAGGTCGAGGCGATGCGTTCCGAGCGGCTTCACCTGGCCGGCTTCTCGACGGGTGCGGTCCCGTACGCGGTGAACATCGCCGACGCGGTGCCGTTCAGCGTGCAGATCGACGGCAGCGGCGAGAACGGCTCGTTCGGCTACCGCCTCTGGCTGATCACGCAGGTCGACAACCCCGACATCGGCTCGCTCGAGGACCTCAAGGGCGAGCCGATGCAGAACGTCGCTCACGCCGACCCCTCGTCGAACTCCGGGAACCTCGCGCCGCGCGCGCTGTTCGCCAACGAGGGCGTCGTCCCCGAGGAGGACTACGAAGTCAGCTACTCCGGCGGTCACCAGCAGAGCTCCCTCGGCGTCGCCAACGACGACTACGAGGCCGCGCCGGTCTGTTCGACCTGTATCGCCCGCGTCATTCGCGACGATCAGATTGATCCGACCCAGCTCAAGTGCATCTGGGCCTCCGATCCGTTCCCGACGACGGCGTTCTCGTACGTCAACACGCTCCACCCGGACATCCAGGAGGGCGTCCGGAAGGCGTTCATCGATTACGACTACCAGGGCACCTCGATCGCCGAGGAGTTCGAAGGCCGGGGTACCTGGGTCGAAATCGACTACGCGACCGTGTGGGACATCATCCTCCAAATCCAGGAATCGCTCGACGTCGAGTACGAGACGGGCAACCTCTCGGAGTAATCGGCGGTTCTCCCCGCTCACTCGTTTAGTCCAACAACATTATCGTAGATATGCTCTCAGTAACTGACTTACAGAAGACGTACCCTTCGGGTGACGAGGCCCTCAAAGGCGTCTCGCTCGACGTGACAGGTAGCGAGACGGTAGCGATGATCGGCCCCAGCGGAGCCGGGAAGAGTACGTTCATTCGATGCGTGAACCGACTCACTGAACCGACCGGCGGGAGCGTCGAACTCGACGGGCTCGAAATAACGGGGCTCTCGGGCAAAGAGCTCCGGAACGCACGCCGCGATATGGGGATGATCTTCCAGGAGTACAACCTCATCGAGCGGCTCACCGTCATGGAGAACGTCCTCTCCGGACGACTCGGATACGTGAGCACCTGGGACGCGTTCCGGCGGAAGTTCGCCGGCGACGACATCGAACGCGCGTACGAGGTCCTAGACCGCGTCGGACTCGGAGGCCACGAGAACAACCGGGCCGACGAACTCTCCGGCGGGCAGCGTCAGCGCGTCGGCATCGCGCGGGCGATCCTCCAGCGGCCGAAGATCCTGCTCGTCGACGAACCGACGAGCAGCCTCGACCCCGAGTCCTCGCGGGCGGTGATGGACCTCCTCACAGAGATCGCCGCCGAAGACGACATCCCGGTGTTGATCAACATCCACGAGGTCGACCTCGCAGAGGAGTACGCCGGCCGAATCGTCGGACTGCGCGACGGTCAGAAGGTCTTCGAGGGAGGACCGGACGATCTCGACGAGACCGCCCGCGGCCAGATCTACCGCGGCGAGGAAATTCCGGAGGGTGCGGGCCCGACAGGGAAGGTAGCGGAGGCCGGGACCCCCGGAGAGTCCTCGCAGGAAGAAGGTCAAATCAGGCGGGGCTAGCTATGGCGACAGAACAACCGGAACAGCGGACGTGGAGGCGCCCGACGGCGTTCTACAACCACTACGTGAAGTGGGCGGTCTACGTGGTCATCACGGTGTTCCTGCTGTGGAGCGCCTGGAATATGCGGATCTCACCGGCCCGGATAATGGACGGCTGGAACGCCGCCGTCGGGCTGGTCGAAGGAATGGTCCCGCCGGAGTACACCACGCAGTTCAAGAACGAACTGCTGATCGAGGGACTCGTCGAGAGCCTCGCGATGTCGGTCATCGCGACGATCGTCGGCGTCATCATCTCGATCCCGGTGGCGTTCATGGCCGCCGAGAACATCGCACCGAAGCCGGTGTACTGGACCGGCAGAGGGATCATCACGGTCTCGCGGTCGTTCCACGAACTCATCATCGCGATCATCGCCGTCAAGGCGGTCGGGATCGGCGCGCTCGCCGGCGTGATCGCGCTCTCGTACAAGACGGTCGGCTTCTTCGCGAAACTGCTCGCCGAGGAGATCGAAGACATCGACAGCGGACAGATGGAAGCGACCGAGGCCACCGGCGCGAACCGCGTGCAGACGATGCTCTTCGGGGTCATCCCCCAGGTGATGCCGCGGATCATCGGGCTGACGATCTACCGCTGGGACATCAACATCCGCCACAGCACGATCGTCGGTATCGTCGGCGCCGGCGGCATCGGCGCGACGCTGCTGAACTCCTTCGACCAGTACGACTACGACTTCTTCCTGACGATCATCATCGCGATCATCGCGATCGTCATGGTCGGTGAGCTGATCAGTACGTACATCAGGGGGCGGATACAATGACAGACTACCAGACCTGGGAGCGGCGGACGCCGAGACAGCGGATCGGCCGGTACATCCTGATGCTGATCGTACTGGTCGCGGCCGCGGTATCCTGGCAACTGTTGCAGATCAACTACAGCTACCTCGGGACCGCTCCGACGGAGTTCATGGACCTGATCAACCGGATGTACCCGCCGAACGTCGGGTACACCGGCGAGATCATCTCGCCGATGATCGAGACGATCCACATCGCGATTCTCGGAACGGCGCTGGCGGTCCTGATGTCGATTCCGGTCGCGCTGATCGGCGCGGAGAACACGACGCCGAACCGGTTCACGTTCGTCCTGGGGAAGTTCATAATCTCCGCCTCGCGGTCGGTGAACGTGATCATCTGGGCGCTGGTCTTCGTCATCATCTTCGGATCGGGCGCGCTGGCGGGGACGCTCGCCATCGCGGTCCGCTCGATCGGTTTCTGTTCGAAACTGATCGCGGAGGCCATCGAGGAGATCGACCCCGGTCAGGTCGAAGCGATCCAGGCGACGGGCGCGAACTCGATCGAGGCCGCGATCTACGGCATCGTTCCGCAGGTCAAGCCCGCCCTCATCGGCGTCTCCACCTACCGGTGGGACATCAACGTCCGCGCCTCGACGATCATCGGCTTCGTCGGCGCCGGCGGCATCGGCGTCGAACTGAACACGTCGATCAACTTCTTCGCGTGGCAGCAGGTCCTCACGATCCTCTTGGCGATCCTCATCATCGTCGTCTTCAGCGAGGTCGTCTCGGCGTACCTGCGCCGGAAGGTCCGCTGAGCCGCGTTCCTCCGTTTCGGTCCAGCGCACGTGCCTCGTCGGGTCGGTTTTGATAACGGGGTATGCACGACCCAGCCGCGAGATGCCTCACAGACGTACGGCCGACAGAACCAATCACGTGACCGCGCGCCGTCGTGGGATCGGTCGCGTACACGCTTCCGACGGCGACGCGGAGAATTCGAACCCCGAAACGCTGGAGATCCGAGACCGCTCGATCGCACCGGAACGCCGAGTCGGTACTCCGACTGTCGCGGTGGCTCCCCGATATCGGGCACTACCCGGATGGCGACGACGCGATCGGGCCCCGAACCGTTCCAAATCTAATCAGATCCGTGTCAGTATGTGGATCGGGGAGTCCCAGGTGAAGAGACGAATCGCTCCGCGCTCGAAGATCTCACTCGCTGGCGGTACCGAAGTGTATCGCTGGATCAGGCACCACGTGCTGTCGGCGGTCTATTTCAGGGGTTTCGGACCCTAACATCGACGAATTCCCAACAGGCGCACGATCGGCGATGCGCGGTGATCGGAGAGACGGGACAGTCGTTGAATTGCCTCGGTCCGCTCCGACGTGGCTGTTGTCTCCCGGTTCGAACGTAGGCCGACTATATAGAACAAATTGTGCCGTTCGGAGCGTGAAATTCGCGTATTGTTCGATATGTCGAAACGGGGGAGCAACGGCCGCCGGGGATGACTCGCCAGAGGCGGTGAATATTTCCTTTAAACCTCGATTTCAACGGGTATGGAGACATCAGTGGCGAACAATGGAATCGAGATGCCGAGTTGAGTTTCGTATATCGAAATTCATCGCACACTCTTTTAATATTGTCTGCTACTGTGAGATATATTTTCATAGTGGGACCGGGACTGAGACGGTCCGAAAGACCGGAATAACGTCTAGCTGCGCGATGTCCGGTTCGGAGAGGAGTAAAAGAACGTGAATCGGGGGAGCCGATACACCGGACACCTACGGATATATATAGAAAATACCAAGGATTATAAGGGTAAACAATAACATAAGTCGAGTGGAAATGATGACAGAAAGAACCAGGCGAACGTTCATCAAAGGTGCGGGCGCAGCGACCGTCGCGGGGCTCGCTGGGTGTTCGAGTCAGGACGGGAGCGGTGATTCCGGCGGCGATTCCGGCGGCGACTCCGGGGGCGATTCCGGGGACTCGAACGGGACGACGACGGGATCGGGCCAGGGCGAATCGGTCACGATCCAGTTCTGGCACGCGATGGGCGGTGACCTCGCACAGCGCATCGACGACATCGTTGACAGTTTCGAAGAGCAGAGCGACGGCATCACCGTCGAAACGACGTCGCGGAACAGCTACCGGGACAACCTCAACGCGACGACCTCGGCGGTGAGCTCCGGAAACCCGCCGGCGCTCTCGCAGCTCTTCGAGATCGGGACGCAGTTGGCGATCGACAGCCAGGCGTTCGTCCCGGTCGAGGACATCATTCCGAGCGACCGGATCAACTACGACAACTTCCTCGATCCGGTGTTGGACTTCTATCGGGTGGACGGGAAGCTGAACTCGATGCCGTTCAACTCCAGTAACGCGATTATGATGTACAACCGGGACGCCTTCGAGGAGGCCGGGCTGGATCCGGACTCTCCACCCACGACGTACCAGGGCGTCACGGACGCCGCGAACACCCTCACCAGCGAGGGCGTCGTCGAGCAGGGAATGACGTTCCCGAACCACTCGTGGTTCGTCGAGTCGTGGTTCGGGCACCAGGACACGACGCTCGTCAACAACGACAACGGACGGAGCGGGCGCGCGACGGAGTCGAACCTCGACAGCGAGGCCGCCCAGAACATCTTCGAGTGGTGGGTCGACCTCTACGAGCAGGACCAGTACCTCAATCCCGGAATCGAGGCGTGGGGCGAGGCCCAGCAGGCCTTCCTGACCCAGGAGACGGGGATGATCATCTACTCGACGTCGAGCATCGCGCCGATGAAGCAGGGCGCCGCCGACAACGGGTTCGAACTCGACACGGCGTACCTGCCCGCGCCCGGTGGCGACCGGGCAGGAATCCCCATCGGCGGGGCGTCGCTGTGGGTCCCGCAGGGCCTCTCGGACGCCCAGCAGCAGGCCGCCGCGGAGTTGCTGCTCTTCATGACGCAGCCGGAGCAGCAGGCGCAGTGGCACACCGGAACCGGCTACTTCCCGGTTCGCGAGGAGTCGATCACGCAACTCGAAGACGACGGGTTCTACGAGGAGAACCCGGCGTTCCGGACGGCCATCGACCAGCTCAACGAGACCGAGAGCACGCCGGCGACGAGCGGGGCCCTGATGGGACCGTTCCCGGAGGTCCGCACCATCATCGAAGAGGGCTACGTGAGTATGATCCAGGACGACGGACCGAGCGTCTCCGACGGCCTCTCGGAGATCAAAAGCGACGTCGACAGCGCGCTGCAGAGCTACAACGACCGGGTCTCGTAATCGACTCACTCCCACTGACAGAATGCCCGAATTCACTAAACCGTACGAATCGCGGTGGCAGGCGTTTCTGCTGCTGCTTCCGACGTTCGCGGTCCTGATCGCGTTCCTGTACTACCCGGGAGTCGAGACCTTCCGGTTGAGTCTCCAGCAGACGATTCTCCTGGGCACCCGAAAGACGTTCGTGGGGCTCGAGAACTACGCGACGCTCGCGACGTCCTCGGCGTACCACTGGAGCTTCGCGATCTCGGTCGCCTTCGCCGCGGTCGTCGTCGTCGGAACGCTCGTGGCATCGCTGTTCGTCGCGTACCTCCTCTTCCAGGTCGACGTCGGTTCGTCGACGTACCTGATCGCGGCGATCTGGCCGTATGCGCTGCCGACGGCCGTCGCCGCGTCGGTGCTCTTGTTCCTGCTGCATCCGTCCCTGGGGATCATCACCTACGTGCTGGAGAGCCTCACCGGGACCTCGCTAGATTGGTTCACGAACGGCCCGCAGGCGTTCGCGATCGTCGCCGTCGTCGCCATCTGGAAGCAGTTGGGATACAACATCATCTTCATGGTCGCGTCGCTGAACAACATTCCCGAGACGCTGACCGAGTCGGCCAAGCTGGACGGCGTCGGTCACCTGAAGATGCTGTATCGGGTGTACGTACCTCTGATGTCCCCGACGCTCGTCTTCCTCGTGGTCATGAACACGATCTACGCGTTCTTCCAGACGTTCCCGCTCGTCGACCTGATGACGAGCGGCGGACCGAACGAGGCCACGAACCTGCTGATCTTCAAACTGTACCGCGACGCGTTCGAGTTCAGCAACCTCGGGCTCGCGTCCGCGGAATCGGTCGTCCTGTTCGCCATCGTGGCGATACTGATGTACGTCCAGTTGCGGCTGTCGGAGAGCTACACTACCTATGCGTGATACGATGTGTGAAACCCCACAGTTGAACCGACGGCGCGAGCGTCGATCGCCACGGAGCGTCGGCTCCTCGCCGACGAGCAGTTCGAGCGAGGTGTGACAGATGGCGACACGCTCAACGTCCGAGTCGACGCTCGCCCGGTTGCTACCCGGAGACATCGACGCCGAGCAGGCGCTCGTCCACGGCGGCCTCGTGGTGTCGATTTTCCTGATGGGCCTGCCGCTGCTCCTGGCGCTGATCATGAGCACCCAGAACACCACCGAGGTGTATCAGATCACCAACGTCGGAATCGGGAGCCAGGGACTCTCGAACTACGAAACGGTGCTCGGGGAGTACAACTTCGGACAGTACATGATCAACTCGGTCGTGATGTCGGTGATCATCGTCGTCGGGAAGGTGACGCTGTCTCTCTTCGCGGCGCTCGCGCTCGTCTACTACCGATTCCCCTACGAGCGCGCCGTGTTCATGTTCATCCTGCTCACGCTCCTGTTGCCGGTCCCGGTCCGGATCGTGCCGCTGTTCGACCTGATGGCACGGCTCGGCTGGGGGAACACGCTGATGGCGATCACCGGCCCGTACATCGCGAGTGCGACGGCGGTGTTCCTGTTCCGACAGCACTTCATGTCGATTCCCGCCTCGCTGGTCGAGAACGCACACCTCGACGGCGTCGGGCCGCTGAAGTTCCTCTGGGAGGTGCTGATACCGATGTCGAGAGGGATGATCGCCGGCGTCTCGGTGATCACCTTCATCTACGCGTGGAACCAGTACCTGTGGCCGCTCATCATTATGAGCGATCAGAGCAAGCAGGTGGTGCAGGTCGGCCTCCGGTTCCTCCAGGCGGCCTCGCAGTCGGGGCTCACGCGCTGGGGAATCATTATGGCCGGCGCAGTGATCGCGCTCCTGCCGCCGCTCGCCGTGCTCATCGTGATGCACCGGCCGCTTCTCAAGACACTCGCGATCCAACAGAAGTGATACACTATGTCTGACATTCACATCGACGGTCTGACGAAAGAGTTCGACGACGTAACGGCGGTCGACGACATCTCCTTCGACGTCGACAGCGGCGAGTTCCTCGTCCTCGTCGGTCCCTCGGGGTGCGGTAAATCGACCACACTTCGGATGATCGCCGGACTCGAAGACATCACGAGCGGCGAACTCCGAATCGGCGAACGCCGCGTGAACGAACTGGCACCGAAAGAGCGCAACATCGCGATGGTGTTCCAGAACTACGCGCTCTACCCGCACATGACGAGCGCAGAGAACATGAAGTTCGGGATGAAGTCCGTCAGCGACTACACGAGCGAGGAGATAAACGAACGCGTCAGGAAGGCCGCCGACATCCTCGACATTCCGGAACTCCTCGACCGCAAGCCCAGCGAACTGTCGGGCGGAGAGCGACAGCGGGTCGCCATCGGACGGGCGATCGTCCGCGAACCCGACGTGTTCCTCCTGGACGAGCCGCTGAGCAACCTCGACGCGAAGCTCCGGGTGCAGATGCGCGCGGAGCTCTTACAGCTCCACCGGGAACTCGACGCCACGACGGTGTACGTGACTCACGATCAGACCGAGGCGATGACGCTCGGCGATCGGGTGGCGGTCCTGAACGACGGGCAGATCGAGCAGGTGGACCCGCCGCAGATGCTCTATGACTTCCCCGATACGCGGTTCGTCGCGGAGTTCATCGGCAGCCCCGCGATGAACATCGTGCCGATCGACCTCGCCTTCGGGGACGGCGCCGTCGCGCATCACGAGAGCTTCGAGCTGTCGCTGCCGAACCCGGAGCTGTTCACCGAGCGACCGGACTCGGCGTACTTCGGCGTCCGTCCCGAGGACGTCTCGCTCGTCGACAACGTCGCGGGCGATCCCGAGACGTTCGAGGCCGAAGTGAGCGTCACCGAACCGCTCGGGGAGTCGCTCTTAGTTCACTGTCTGCTCGGCGGCGACGAACTCCACGTGAAAGCGGAGGCGCGGACCGAACTCGACGCCGGCGACACCGTCGAACTCTGCGTCGACGAGGAGCGGCTGCACGTGTTCGACGACGCCGGCGACGCGATCTATCACTCCTCCCCGCGCGGAGAGACGGTGTCCGACGCCGCCGAGACGCAGGTCGAACCCTAATGAGCGGTGTCGTCGAAACCGTCGACGACACGCCGGTGTCGTCGCGGCAGTCGTCACCGCGCGAGCGCCCAGCGGGGAGTTCACCGGAGAGGGTCTGAAGTGCGCCCGATCGCCCACCGAGGCTGTCTGGCGCAGTATCCGGAGAACACCCTCGAAGCGTTTCGACGCTCCGCGGCGGTCGTGGAGATGATCGAGACCGACGTCCAGCGCTGCGCGTCGGGCGAACTGGTCGTCTTCCACGACGAGACGCTCGATCGAGTCACCGACGTTACCGGCGAGGTTGCGTCGACGCCGCTGTCGGCACTCAAGGAGGCCTCGGTCCTCGGCACTGACGAATCGATCCCCCTCCTGACGGAGGTGTTCGAGGCCGTTCCGCCGAGCGTCGGGCTGAATCTCGAACTGAAGGGGCTGGACGTCGCGGCCGACGCCGTCGAGATCGCCGGCCGGTACGACCACGAGGTGATCGTCTCCTCGTTCCGACCGGACGAGGTCGCGGACGCCCGCGACGCCGGTGCGGCGGCGGTCGCGTACCTGGTCTACGCCGACGCCGACGCGACCGACGAGTTCGACACGGCCGAGGCGCTCGACGTCGCCGACGAGTTGGGCTGTTCGTACGTCCATCCGCACGTTCACCTCTGTCTCGACACCGAAATCGTCGAGCGCGCTCACGCCAGAGGGTTCGGCGTCAACGCTTGGACCGCCGAGGGAAGCGACACGATCGCGGAGTTACGCGCTCGGAACGTCGACGGCGTCGTGATCGACGACTGCGGGCTCGCAGACGAGTGTCGAGACGAGTAGCGCGGGGGGCCGCTCTCTTCTCCGGTCGCGTTAGAGAATCTGGACGGCGACGACGCCGACGAGGCCCAGCAGCGAGAGGTACGCCGAGCGGGTCGTGACGGGAACGAGCAGGTTCCGGTTGATGCCCACGGCGAGCCACACCTTGACGAAGATGCTCGCGAGTGTGCCGGCCAGGACGCCCTGAGCCGCCACAGCGGGCGTAATCTGACCAGTACTCGCCAGCGAGACGGCCGTCGTAGTCGTCGTCCCGCTGGAGAGCAATCCGCTGAGGAAACTGGTGAGGAGGAAGCCGGCGGTCCCGAACATCTGTTGCGCTCCCGCCGTGATCACGAGGACGAGGAGGAACAGCCCGCCGAACGTCAGCGCGTTGGCGCTGCTGAACGGCGAGTCGAGATCGAGTTCCATATCGCCGGTCCAGTTGCGCTCGTAGCCGGTCAGCGCGACGCCGCCGACGGCGATCAGCCCGAGCGGGAGGCCGACGCTGAACGCGGACTGCGGGACGAAGGCGACGACGATGATGAGGTTCCGAACGGCCATCGCGGCGTCGGCGACGAGGATCGTCGCCACCGCGAGGTCGAGGATCCCCGAGTTGGTCTTCGCCCGGTTCGCGATTTCGCCGATGACGGCCGTCGAGTTGACGAGACCGCCGAAGAACCCCGTGATGAGCATCCCGCGGCTCCCGTAGCGCTGCATGATCGCGTAGTTCACGAACCCGATCGCGCTGACCGCGATCACCAAGAGCCAGATGAGTTGCGGGTCGATCGCGTCCCACGGCCCGTACGTCCCCGTCGGCAAGAGCGGGTAGACGACGAAGGCGATGATGGCGAACTCGGCGGCTCCGCGGACCTCCTGGTGTGAGAGGCGGTTCGCGAACTGGTGGAGCTCCCGCCGCAGGACCAGCAGGAACGACGACGTGATCGCGATGACGACCCCGACCAGGAGGTAGTCCATCCCGACGAGCACGCCGACGACGTAGGCGACGAGCAACGACGTCGACGTCGTCAGCGCGAGCCCGCCGCCGTCCTCGTCGGGACTGTCGCGCGCGTCGATGAGGAGCCCGCGAGCACCGAGCAGGATGCCCTGGACGAGAACCAGCACCCCACCGAGCGCCAGCAGGACCGTCTCTCCGAGCGTCGCGGCCGCCGCGCCGACGAGGCTGGTGAGCGTGAAGGTCCGAATCCCCGCGGACTTGTTCGACCACTCCCGCTCGAGTCCGAGCAGCATACCCAGCGCCCCCGCGATGAAGAGGTTGAGCACGTCCGCGTTGATCGGGACGGTCTCCGGGCCGAGCTGCAGCATCGTCAGATTCCCCCCGTGACCGTCCGCCAAAATAAAAGGAACATATGAGTATATACCAGTATTTTCTCTATTTAGGCTATATAGCCACGTCGCTTAGTTCTTTCGCAGCGAACCGGATTAGGCCCGCCTAAACTTCGAAAGGGACCTGAGTATTTAGGGTGGCCTAAATCGTATGTCGAGAGACGCTGACGACGGGATCACGCGACGAGAGATCGTCCGGTACGGCGCAGCGATCACCGGTGCTGGCCTCTTCGCCGGATGTACCGGCGGATCGGACGGCGGAGCGGGCGCATCGAGTACCACGTCGGCAGAGGCGACTGCCGTAGAAAGCACGACCGAAGCGACGGCGTCGGCGGAGCCGTCGTACACCGTCGCCATCGAACCCGTGGGGGAGGTCGCTTTCGAATCGGTACCGGAGACCTGGGTCGCTAACAACGGAAGCTGGGCGGATATGGGGATCGCGCTCGGGCTGGAGCCGCCGAAGGGCGTCTGGCTCCCGAGCCGGTACCACACGCGCTACTACGACGAGATTCCGGGTGTGAGCGTCGACGGCGACACCATCCAACAGCTCTGGGGCGACGGCGGCGTCGGCAAAGAGCAGTTCTACGAACTCGACGCCGGCGTCCACGTGTTCGACCCGAACTTCCTGCGTAACCGCGGCGAGTGGTCGGAAGACGACGTCGATGAACTGACGACTCAAATCGGGCCGGTCTTCGGGAACAGCATCTTCGGGCGGACCTATCCGTGGCACGACGACTATCGGTACTACACCCTCTACGAGGCGTTCGAGAGGCTCTCACAGGTGTTCCAGCGAACCGATCGGTTCGAGGCGTTCGCGGCGCTCCACGGGGAGTTCCAGACGAACCTGCGGTCGGCCGTCTCCGAAGCGGGCGAGCGACCCTCCGCAGCGGTCGTCTGGGCGGGCGGCGACCAACCGGAGTCGTTCTATCCCTACGTGCAGAACGAGGGAACGAGCTTCAAGCACCTCGAAGACCTCGAAGTGGGAGATTCCCTCGCGAACACGAGCGTCAAGGACTTTCTCAGTAACCGGGGTGCGATCGACTACGAGACGCTGCTGGACGTCGATCCCGAGGTGCTGCTCGTCCGGGGGCAGGAGGCGAAGACGGCCGAGGAGTTCCGTGACACGGTGGTCTCGTTTATGGAATCGCACGACGTCGCGAGCGAACTCACCGCGGTCGCGAACGGTGACGTCTACCGGGCGGGGCCGCTGTATCAGGGGCCGATCACGAACCTCGTCGTTACCGAGCGACTTGCGAGGACGCTGTACGGCGTCGAGGAGGAGCTGTTCGACCGACAGCGCGTCAGCGACATCGTGGCCGGTTCGTTCGAGGCGTAGGCTTTCGGGCGAGCCTCGGAGCTGTCGGACCGAAGCCTCGAGAAACCGCGCTGTTCAATGTGTTCCAGCGGGTAGAGACAACCAATGGCCGAAAAGCGCGCGACGGTGACCTGCCCCGAGTGCGGACAGCGGGAGACGTTCGACAAGCTCGCGCGGGCACGGGCGTTCATCGAGACCCACCGGTCCGAGACGGGACACGAGGCGACGTGGGAATTGCACCGACTCTCGCCGGGTGTCGAGCGCGCCGGGGACGACGCCGGCGTCTGCGGTCGGCCGGAGTGTACGACCGAAGATTCGCCGCTCTATCTCGGCGACGACGCGAACGTCTGCGACTGAGGGAGAGTGCCGCCCTGAGGCGTCGATACGGTCCCGTATCCACGCCGCACGCTACTCCGTGGCGAGCGCAGCGTCGAGCAGATCCCGCCGCCGTCGACACTCGCGGACGGCTCGCGCGAGTCCATCGAGCGCTGGATAGGTCGTGTCGCGATCGCCGAAGAGGTACTCCACGACCGCGTCGTGACCGATGCCCGCCTTCACGTCCGAGGACGTCACGGCGTCCAGAGTCGACTGTCGCGCTCGGATCGCGTCGTCGAGGTCGGCCTCCAGCGCGGTCGTCTGACGGCGACGCGCCCACAGTTCCGCGTCTTCACACAGCAGGCGGTCGGACTTGTCGACCGACGGGAGCGACGCTTCGACCCGCTTCAGCACCCCGATCGCATCGTCGAGCGACTCCAGTTCCCGTGCCAATACCCGGAGCATCACCCGGCCCTCGGCGAGGCGCTGGTCGACGGAATCGAGGACCGCCCGCCGGAGCGGCTCGGTGAATCGGTTGCCGCCGCCCTCGGTGGCGAGCGCGACGGCGACCTCCCCACTCAACTCCGCTGCGATAGCGGCGTGCACACCGCCGGAAGCGTCGTCGACGTGCGGCAACACCGACTCCTCGAAGGCCGCGCGAACCCGACGACACCCGCCGGTAGTCGTCGGCGCGCTCGCTGTCCACCCGACGGAGGACGGTCCGGTCGTCGCACCGGTATCGCCGAGATCAGCCGTCTCCGTCTCGGCGACCGTGCGACGGAATCGCTCGAACCCGCGCTGTTGTCGCTCGGTTCGTCGCCGCTCGTCGCGGGCGGTTCGACGGGCCGCGGTCAGCTCGGAAACGGCGTCGCCGACGTCCGGCACGGTCGTTCACCTCCGTACCGCTTCGAGTTCGGGCCGACGACCCCGCCCGATCGATCCGATCGACCGCGGGACGGAAGGGCGTTCCTGGGCACGCTTTTCGGTCCGCCTAAATCCTAATAACGGTTGCGCTCGGAGCGGGCGAAGGAGGGCCGCAGACCGATCTGATCCGCGGACTTTTCTTCGCGCCGGACGCAGTGGCAGTATGCGCGCAGCAGTCTTTCACGGTCCCCGAGACGTTCGCGTCGAAGACGTTCCCGAACCGGAACTCGACGCCCCCACGGACGCCGTCGTCCGCGTGACCCACACCGCGGTCTGCGGGTCGGACCTGTGGTTCTACCGGGGCGACAGCGACCGCGACGCGGGGTCGAAGGTCGGCCACGAGCCGATGGGGATCGTCGAGGCCGTCGGCGACGACGTCCGCTCCGTGGAACCGGGCGACCGCGTGCTCGCGCCGTTCAAGATCAGCTGCGGCTCCTGTGAGTTCTGTCGGAAGGGGCTACACACCTCATGTGTGAACGGTGACGGCTGGGGCGGCGACAACGGGGGCGCGCAGGGCGAGAAGGTCCGCTGCCCGCACGCCGACGGGACGCTCGTCCGTATCCCTGATCGCTACGCCGACGACGAGGACGCCCTCCGCTCGCTGTTGCCACTCACTGACGTGATGGGCACGGGCCACCACGCCGCGGTGAGCGCGGGCGTCGAGGAAGGAGACACCTGCGTCGTCGTCGGCGACGGGGCGGTCGGCCTCTGCGGCGTGCTCGCTGCGCGCCGTCTCGGTGCGGAGCGGATCGTCGCCGTCGGCCACCACGAGGACCGACTCGAACTGGCTGAAGAGTTCGGCGCGACCGACGTCGTCGCCGCGCGCGGTGAGGAAGCGGTCGAACAGGTCCACCAGGTGACGAACGGCGGCGCGAACCACGTGATGGAGTGCGTCGGCGCCGCGTCGTCGATGGAGACGGCCGTGGCGGTCTGCCGGCCCGGCGGCACCGTCGGCTACGTCGGCGTCCCCCACGGCCTCGACGGGGGCCTGGACCTCTTCTCGTTCTTCGGCGACAACGTGACGCTCCGCGGCGGCGTCGCGCCCGTGCGCGCCTACGCAGAGGAGTTGATGGCGGACGTCCTGCAGGGAACGCTCGACCCCTCGCCGGTGTTCACGAAGACCGTGGACTTAGAGAACGTCGCCGAGGGCTACCGCGCGATGGACGAGCGCGAGGCGATCAAGGTGCTCGTCGAGGTCTGAAGGGTTTCTATTCACTCCACGCCGCCGACGCCCGAGGCCGCGTCGGGCAGGTCGTAGGGATCGGCGTCGAGACCGAGCGCTTCGAGCGCGGCCGCGAGGTGTTCGTCCTTCGCGTACTCCGCGCCGTCTTCGACGCGTAGCTCCTGGGCCTTCGCGAGCACCTCGCCGCGGCGGTCGTCAGGGATGTCGTACTTGTCGGTCGAGAGTTCGATCACGAGGCCGTTGTTGTCGTGGGTATAGAGAGAGAAGAAGATGCCCCGGTCGAAGACGTTGTAGTTGCGGCCGTCGTCGTCGAGCGCCGCCGCGACGTCCTCGAAGTCCTCCGGCGCGATGCTGAAACAGAGGTGATGGACGGAGCCGGTGCCGCCGCGCTGGGGACCGCGGTTCGATTCGCGGTCGCCGACGAACACCGTCAGGATTCGGCCGTCGCCCGTGTCGAAGAACAGGTGCGTCTGAGAGGGGTCGTCGAGGTTCGGCTGCCTGAGCACCAGCGGCATCCCGAGCAGGTCGCGATAGAACGCGAGAGTGTCCTCCTCGTTGCTCCCCCAGATGGTGATGTGGTCGGTCCCGGTCGTCTGAAACGGACTGTCCGGTCGTTCCGCGGTGACTGGCGGGTCGTCGCTCATACCCGCCGTAGAACGGCCACCGGCATAAGTGCCGGAGTGACACCGATGTCACTTGCGGTGCATCGATCCGTTCCGATCCCGGAGACGGTTCCCTCTCCGGCTACTGGCCGACGAACGTGTCCCGGCGGTACCGACACTGCTCACAGAAGAACTGGGCGTAGCCGGCCGGCTGGACGCCGGTGAACGACATCTCTTCCCCGCAGTCGGGACACCACTTCTCGTCGACGCTCGACGGCCGCTGAATCGACATATCTCCACGGAGTGTGTGACCGTATATCAATCTGCCGAATATGTAATGATCGATGAATGTCGAATCGGTGAGAAGACGGGACGTCGTCGTTCCTGAAGGGGCGTCGTCTCGCACCGACGACTCGACGACGCGATGTCGCGATCGCCGGTGCGCGATCACAGTGGCGTTCGTACGTCTTCGCGCGCTCCCCGGTGCGGGCTCGAACGAGCGATGGTACGGACGCTACGATACGACGGTCCGTATCAGTACCGCGAGGGGAGGTACGCGAAGCCGATCATAAAGACCGCCGTGAGGAACGAGACGATGCTAATTCCCCACAACCCGTTGATGTGGGTCTGGAAACGGTCGATGTCGTCGATCTGGCTGTTGTAGTTCTCGAAGTTCTGTGTCAGTTGCATCGTCGAATCGTCGGGGAAGTGCGCGAGGTACGTCTGATCTCCCAGCGTGACGTTGGCCTCGTCGCCGACGCTTATGGCGTTCGTCCGCGGACCGGTCCAGGACAACTGCACGGCGTCCGCCGTCACGGAATCGACGGTGGTCGCGTTGCCCTCGTACTGGATCGTCTCTCCCTCGGCGTACGACTGCGTCTCGGGTTCCGGGAAGTACTCCGCGGCCGGAACGAGTTCCGAGTCGTTGAGCACGACGTATCGGGTGCCGTTCTGCTCGACCGTTTCCTCACTGGCGTCCGGGTCGTCCAGAAGGATCGCCGTCTCGTTGATCTCTTCGCGGAGCGTGAACTCGGTGGGTTCGTCGCCGTCAGCGACGAGCACTCGCCACTCCTCGCCGTCGACGGTCTGCGTGGAGTCGTTTTCCCAAGTGACGGTGTACTCTGCAGACTCCTCGGTGTACTGCAGTTCACCGCTGCCGTCGGAGACGCTCGAAACCGTGTAGGTCTGGTCTCCGACCTGGAACTGGTCACCCTGTGCGAGTTCGTACTCGGGGTTGTCGAACTCGACGGTCGGTGTCTGCGCGGTCGCGATGAGCGAGTACGAAGCCGCACCGATAACGATGAAGAGTGCGACGTAGATCGCCGCGGCGCGTCGTTGCATATCTCCGGATTTGATCACGTGGCGTATAACGGTTACCGTTTTCTCGAACGTTCGTGGCGAGACTCGGCCCCACGCTCGAGTGTCCGATCTCAGGTCGGCAGGTCTTCACGGCGTTTTGAGGCGAAAACCGCTACGACGGTCGTAGAAGGAATCCGACGAGACAAACCACTATATTCACCGGAAGGGAATCGGAGACCAGCGTCCGCCGGGTCGCGACTGTCAATGATCACTATTCACAACGGAATTCCGACGGCGGCAGAGTTACGCGCGTTTGCTCTGAAATATCGACGATCCGGCCCGGATCCTCGAACCACCGCCCGTCGGTTGGCTTCGATCGAGGCCAACGAGGAGGTCCTAGAGATACTATCGGAACCGTTCACGTCGGTCGAGGATACCCACGACCGGCTGGTGCGGACGGAACAGTCCTTTCGCGAGCGCAGCGACCGCCGATCGGTGTTTCTCACGGTGTACACGCGAATGACCGCGGCCGTTCGGTCGGGCATCCGGTCTGGACGCTTCGCTAACGAGGAGTGGGCGAGAAGATACCTAGTCGCGTTCGCGAACTACTATCGACGGGCGCTCCTCGCGTTCGAGCGCCGCGACTTCGAGGCTGTCCCCGCCCCGTGGCGAATCGGATTCACGGCGTCGGTCCGGGGCGATTCCTTGATCGCACAGGACGCGCTGTCGGGCATCAACGCGCACATCAACTACGATCTCACGTACACTCTCGACGACGTGGGGATCGACCCGGATCGCGACGCGAAGCGGGCGGACCACGATCAGATCAACGAGGTCCTGAACCGGCTCATCGATACCGTTCAGGATGTCCTGGTGGATGTGTACTCCGCCGTCGGAATCTCCCAAATCGACGATCTGCTCGGCCAGCTCGACGAGCAACTCGCATTTCTCGGACTCACGCGGAGTCGGCAATTCGCCTGGCGGAACGCCGTGTTACTCGCTGACCTACCGTGGCAAGCGATCGAGAGATACGTCGACTGGCGGACGCAAACCGTCGCGACCGGGATCGCGCAGTTCGTCCTCGCTCCCCGGACGACTTCTGCGACGTACGACCCACTTCGGAGCGCCGAAGCCGACCACCGGACAGTCGCCGCGTTTCACGAGGCGTTCGAAGACCGAGTCCCCGAACGACTGCTCGGTAATGCAACTCGGCTCGACCACGTCAGAGAATAAAACGAATTGTAAAGCCAAGGGCCGGCTTTAGGGCTAAGGGTTAAAGCCCAGCAAATAAAGAATATAAACAGAGATGGGGACACGAGATCAAATCGAGAACCTGCAAAAACGAATCAAGAAACGTTCAGGTCTGGCCGATGAGCCCCCCGAAGACGAAGACGCACCAACTATCTCCGAGGACGATGCCGAGGTCCTCCTCGAGTTCAGCCGGCAACTCGACCTGCTCAGTTCGAAGTATACTGACTACAGGCATCTCAAACTTCTCCGTCACTGCGTCATTATGGCGGAGCAGGTCGGTGGGCTCGCCGAGGCGCTCGAAAGTCGAGACGCCGCCGAGGAAGTCGTCGTATGGATCAACAGAGAGCGTGGTGTCCCCGAATACAGTGAAGAGACCAACCAAGACTATCGAGTTGCTCTCCGGATCTTCGGGAAGCGAACTCTCAAGTTGGCTGATGATGAGGTTCCGGACTCACTAGCGTGGGTTCCAACAGGTACGAGCAATTCCTACGACCCCTCTCCCAGTCGGTCCAATATGTTAGACTGGAAGGAAGCGAAGAGGATGGCCATCGAGGGGACAACCAATCACCGCGACAAGGCCCTCATCACAGTGGCTCACGAACTCGGACCGCGGGGAGAAGAAATGCACGGGGTCCGGATGAAGCAAGTGAATGACGCGGATCACGGGATCCAGATCAGTCTCGATGGGAAGCAGGGGGAACATTCGGTCACGCTAATCAACAGCGTCCCCTACTTACAGCAGTGGCTCAGCGAACATCCTGCTCCAGACGATGACGAGGCATACCTCTGGTGTAACCTGGACGATCCCCACGATAACGCGAGCTATCAGACGTTCCTCGGTCGGTTCAAAGAGGCAGGACGTCGAGTCGAGATGGACAAGCCCGTCACGCCTACGAACTTCCGAAAGTCGAACACGTACTGGCTCGCCAAACAGGGCGCAAATGAGTCATTCATCAACGAGCGTCAGGGCAGAAAGGCGACTTCTGACCACGCTCGACGGTATATCGCAGAGTTCGGACCGGAAAACGAGAACAATCAGTACGCGGAACTTCAGGGGCTCGAAGTACAAACAGCGAAGACGGAAGATCGGACTCCGCTCACGTGCCCTCGGTGTGATAAGCAGACCCCACGTGACGAACCGTTCTGCGTCTGGTGTCACCAAGCGATGGAGCCCGAGGCGGTACAGGAACTCGAAGAGCGAGAGGATGAACAGCGGCGAAAGCTACTCCGGATTGCCCAAGATAATCCGGAACTCCTCCAAACACTTGAAGAGATGGAACCGCTGATTGAAGCACTTGGTGGTGATGCAGAACTGATCGATGCAGCAGCGAGCTTTACCGAAGCAGTCGAGTGAGACGAGGAGGATTGAGATCGGCTTCCGGTTCCTGTTGGCCGGAATGGATCTATTGTAGAATAGTTCACAGACCTCCAGTGTGATCAGTCAATAACAGAATCATGGACGACTCCCGAGGTCACGAGCCGTTCCCAGTACTCCCGGATACCGACGAGTACGAGACTCTCAGTTTCCTTGTGCGCAATCAGGGTGAGCGGTTCACTCCCTCCGGAATCGCTGTACACGCGGACGTCAGCGAAGCAAGTGCGCCTGAAACCTTGCATAATCTCCTCGAAAAGAATCTCGTCGAACACGAACAGGGAGATTACTACGTTAACTCAGATCGTGCAGAAGATATCAAATCTCGACTTGAGTCGGTAGACGCCGCTAAACGCCTACATAAGACTGCTCCCGACGACGATATGTACGCAGTAACTGATTGGGTAAAGAAATTGAATTCCTCTTGAGAGAGAGTTATACTGCTCTATTGAAAATGGAAGACAGCGTCGGGTTTCTGCGAATTTAGCTGTGAAGACCAAGTATATTTCATTATGAAATTGGGGAAATGTATTTGGATAGGATTATCTCGCCAGTGAGCAGAAGAATAGATTGGAAATCAAAATCATCCTCCGCTCAAGGGACAGAAAAACTCAGCTCAAAATCCATCAATCCCGCCGCTGTACCGCATTTTCAATAGAGCAAGTTATACAACAGTTCCAACACCCCATTCCCCGCTATGTGTGCTCAGTACGGAGCTGAGCTATAGATGTTATGTGCCGGGTAGGGGATACCGCTCAATGCACTAAGGCTCATTTGAGTTTGAATCCTCTCCCTCATCATCCTCTTCTTCCTCGCCATTATCCTCGGACTCGTAGCCCTTCATCCAGAGGTAGTATGCGATATACCCTACGGTCGCTGAGACAGCAATGAAAGATCCGGCCTTGATCTCGACTATACGTGAATGGGAAGGAGAGATGATGAGCAGCAATCCCAGAGACATCTCGGTCAAACCGACAACGAGTAGAGCGAAAGACTTCCTCAGTCGCGTGGACTTGTCCTCCAAAATACCCCAGTTGCTGTTGACTGTCTTGGCATAGTTGGTAACTATGATAGAATCATACTCATCAGCCTCTAACTCACTCTTGATCAGAGACTCAGCAGTATCGGTCGAAGGCCCGAACCCGATCTTGATCCCCAGCATCACAATAATCGCATAGACAAGAGACGCGAACAAGGCAACTATCCCGACCAGGACCGGTGGAGTATCTATCAGGGCGATACTAGGCGTCGAATCTGAGGTACGCAGCAGGATCGAGAGACCTGTGAGATAAATCCCGATGAGTGCGATATTCGCTCTGATAGCCTTCCAGGCCTTATCCTCGAAGTTTGAGACCGACTGAAACTGGTCGGCCACCATCGACTGATACCTATTCGCCAAATCACGCTTAGAACTGAGAGCTTGTTCTCCTCCTCCAGATGCCTCCCCGTTCTTTCCCTTCTGTTTCTTCTCCTCAATCCCCGACATAGATTCAGTACTCGCCTTTCTCCGGCTCAGTCAGGTCGCTCGTGATAGTAGTCTGTGTAGAATCATCACGAACATCTGACCGAACAGATGTATCGGTGTCAACAGCGTTTTCGCAGTACCATTCTGCAAAGATATGCGCTAAGTCAGCTAGATCAGAGCGACGGGTGACAACGTCTTTGTGGTCTCTGCGTTTGTCCTGGAGGTTCCGGAACTTAACCCGGTACTCGTCGTCAGATACCTGTTCAGCAGCCTCAACACCCACGAGATACTCCAGTGTAGAACGGATCCACTCTTCCCGAACTCCGTTGCCAGGAATGTATTTTCGGTTGAGCATCGCATAGAGTTCGTCAATCGTAATTTTGAACTCGATAATTCGGCGAGGGTTCTTACCCTGCCAGATGACCTGCTCGGTGTCATCAAGACAGTTGAAGAAGACGTTGTGCCAGAGATAACAGGCGAAGTAGAGTTCAGAGAGTTCCTTGTTACAGAGAACGCCCGTTGATTTCTTGTCGTCGAAGAATCCAGGCGGCGAGTCGATGGTTTCGAAGCCACCGTCCGCTATGGAAAGACGGGTGCTGATCTGCTTACGTTCTGGGAGCACATCGTCTCGGAAGTTCTGATTAACCTTCGACAGTCGTCCAAACTCGTATTTCGGATTCGTGTTTTGATCGACGTAATCGTAGCTGAGCAGTACTAAATTTGAGTCGAACTGAATATCTCCCTTGGACAGGAAGTTCTGGACCCTGTGTTCCGCCGTCTGAGCATTCTGATTGCTGATGAGTAAGGCGATATCATATTTTTCGGGTATCTTGGATTCTGACCCGTTGACCCGGAACGAGTAGCCCTGGTCATAACCAGAGATATCCTCTAAAAACTCCTTCAGATCTTCTTCGCCTCGGGGAAGATTATGGTAAACATCGAATAGGATGCCGTAGTCTTCATCGAAATAGGCTGTGAAGGTCGGAGTCAGCTCTGACCCGTTGTACTGGATACTTTCCTCGGGAAAGCGATCAAAGCTGAAGTCTCGGAACTCAGAGCTATATTGGTCAACAAGGAACTCTTCCCAGGCAGAAACGACATCGACGTATCTGTCGTATCTCTCAAATCTATCGAAAGTTTGGTCAACGCACTGTACGAAACTATCTGACTCTGTCACGGGTGGTTATGCTGCTGAGAAGTAGTCGTCGAAATCGCGTTCCTGCTTCTCCTCGGCTTTGATTTCTCCCTCAAGGAATCCTTTGTTAATCTGGTCGCAGATCCTGCTCAGGGACTTTTTCGAGGCGTTGAATCCAGGGATAATCGAGATATCACTATCCGATGTGAGGTAAACATCCACGCTGGTTCCGTCGTCAAAATCGAGGACAGATGCGTGCATATACGGATTGTCGTGGTAGACCGTAACAGAGGTGCGTTTTATCCCCTTTAATGCTTTTATCAGCCGCTTATTCTCCTCGACACCGGTTATCGAGCCTTCTTCGTACTGGATTTTGATTGGGTCTGTATCTCGGGATCCGTACTCCCTGTCGCGGTCTTGGAAGAGTTCTCCTTTGTCAGAAATGAAGGAGGCTAAGCTGTTCAGCAAGACGTTGAAGTAGAGGTCGCTGGACCCACTGATGTAACGAGTCGCTCCGTTTCGAGACACAAAGAATTGGAACCTCGTTCCCGCATTATGAACGGTGAGTTCGATTTTATCGACGTAGAGATCGTTGGTAGAAGCCTCGTTGAAGACTTCGTAGAATGGCTTGTCCTCGTGATATTCAATCTGTGTGTCCTCTCCGGTCGACTTAAGAACCGCTTTTTTCACCACGAGATTTCCGTTCACACGGTTGTCGAAGTTCTGGATAAGGTGACGGAGATCTTCGCTGGACAGGAAAGATCCAGTAATCTCTGAAGGCAGAGTCTCGATGTAACGGGTGAGTGCTTTGTCGAAGAAATCCTTGTCAGAGACTGCGAAAATGGTGTATAACATCTCCTCGGAGTGGCTTACGATGAAGAAGTTGTCCTTGAACTGTCGAGACCCTCCTTCGTACGACTCGCCTTCGATCTCTCTGATCAGGCGGCCGCTCGTGAAAACCTCCTGATCCTCGATTGAAACACTATATTCCTCTAATAGGTATTCGTCGAAGATCTCCTTCGGAGTACGCTCCGAGATAACAGTTAAGGCCCGGACAGGTTCTTCACGGTCCTCTATAAGCTCCTCAATATATGCACGGAAGGAAGTCTCCGTCTCGTGTTCCGCGAAGTCGTAAAGAGTGCCTGTCCGTTCCATTTTTCAGTGTGTATTTTGTCGGGAATACGTTTACAGGTCCGTGTCTTCTTCCAGCCTGATTATTATTCTTTTCCTTGAGACTTGCTACTAGCGGTGGCGACTCCTCGTATTCTATGCTACTCACCATCACGACTTATAAGCTGGCAAAGAATGGTGATAGGGAGTGATAGAATTGTTGGCACACGGATCAGCTTACCCCCAACTCGCTCAATGTAGGGGTACTTACTGAGCGGGCGATTCATCTCCGAGGATTCTGAAAACAACCGCCGGGTGAACGGTTCTCTGACACTCTCTGGAAGGTGATTGCCGAATCCAATGAAACGGTGGCTCCGGTATCATCTCGTGCTCCGCATAATTTCTGTGATGTCGTGCCATCGCTTTCTGTCTCAGGGTGGATTGCTTCCAGCGTTTAGCGGTGAATACGAGTCTGTGGGATAGGCGACTCGCCAGAGTTTGAGAACGGCGCGAGTGACCAACTCTTCGAGGGACTGCGTGATACAGGAGTCTTCGACGTCAGCAGGATTTGAACTCGCATCTGGCGGCGGATGGTAATGTTCTGTCCCAGAGACGTGGAGATAGTCCCCGCCGTGGGGATGGTTTCCCCAGCGAAGAGTCACGTCCGCGGTATCCGTATAATGGAACTTGTAATCGTCCTGCGTCGTCCACTGGACATCGATCCGAGCTCCGTCGGCGTCACAGAGCCCGTCGTCGAGAGAGACTTCGAGTACTGATGGATTGAGATAGTCGTCGAGACGGGCTGTCGCAAGTGGTTCCCTCTCTTCGATGATATCGCGGATTGAAAGCAGTGCTGGGCGATCAATTGCCCCGCGGGGGGTATGATCTTCTTCCTGTGAGTCCGCCATATCTCATGCGGGGACGCTATCGTCTGTGGAGCGACGATCACCGTCGACGAACTGCTCGGCGTTCCCGATCGAAAGGGCCGCGTTCGCGAACGCAAGGCTTCGTCGGAGCGTCTTCCACTCACGGATCGTCTCCATATCGGGTTCGTCCGGCGTGGAATCAGACGCAGCGAGTGCTTGGTTCGTCTGGTCGACAGCCAGTTCTTCCGGTGACTCGACGCCGAACTTAGACTGATATTCTGCGAGTTGCTCGCGCATCTCCTGAATCTGCGAGACGAGTTCGTCAGTCGAGACGTGCTCGAGGATGTCCGCAGCTTGCTCGACGACTAGCGACTCAGGAGAGCGGCGATACAGCGTCCCGCCGTGCTCGCCAGTCTCCGTCTCGACGAATCCCTCCTCTGCGAGTGTATTCAGATGTTTGCGGGCAGTTTTTGCAGCAGTTCGTGCGTCTTCAGCAACTGTATCAGCTGAGACAGGACTGTACGTGTGAGCAATGACGTGGCGGATGCGCTCATAGGGCGTCGTTTCAGCCTCCCAGTCGTCCCCGACTGCCTCATTGATGTCCGCAAATTCCACTGGTGGATCTCGATCGTCGATATAGACACGAAGCAGGCGAGGGTGTATAGTCCTTCGGCACAATTGTAATTTACTCTATCATCCCTCACATAGGTTAAAAATCAGATTCTCTGGAGAGGGGTACAGACAGAGTACTGTGGGGTGACTCTCGCTACTGTTGAAGATGGAATTCAGATAGGCTAACATTTGCTTTCCGCTTTCGCGAATAGAGACGCTGTCCAATCGAAGCAATAGCATTTGCATAATAATCTCCCCCCGCTACGTCTTTTGAAATGTAATAATCAGGTGTGCCTTCTCTGGCTTGATGTATGTCGTTTTTCTCCCCGACATCGTCGTAATCAATCTGTTTGGTAAATTCTTCCGGGCTTGGCAGTTCCCAGAGTGGCACATTCGACGCCAATAATACTGCTTCCGGGGCCTGTCCAAATTCTTTCTTCCCATCCCGAATTCCTCGCCTTGTTGCTCGATGGAATTCCAGTGCCTGATGAGCTACCGCTTCAGGAGAGGCCAGATCTGCATCAATTTGGGATAATCCAATGTACGAAAGAGCAACCATATTGCGAACGCACTCCACTGCGTGATTGCCTTCCCACTCTTCTGGATCTTTGTTAGCATTCATCACGTTATCGATGTCAGTTGGATCACGAGTACTACTGCCCTCAGAATGTCTCAGTTCCTCAAAGGCCATCTGTAGTTGATCCCGATCCCAGTGATTCATCAACAGAGAGAAGTCTTCCATTGCTGCTTTGAAATGCTCTCGTATCTCTCGTTTACGTTGTGACCGTGTTGATTGGTGGTCGTAGTCAGTCTCGCCTAGTATCCAGTTTTTATCGGCTGTTCGTAGAAACCCGTTAGGTTCGTCTGATTGTTCCATACTCTCCTCTGTAAGAGGATACGTTAAAATAGATTTCTTAACCCGTACTCAGGACCCTCAGAATACCTTTCTCGAATTTCGACTAACTACACTAATAAAAGATCCTTCTAACGGTAGAGGACCGTCTGTGAATTAGTCTGTTTGGGGGTAATCAGGTCCATTGTGTCTACACTCTTTCGTTCTGCTATGCAGTCGTCGAAAAAGCCAGACTCGTCAGGGAAGTCAAGCAGGCATTGCCACTACTTCCCGCAGTCAGGCAAGACAAACCTGCAATCGATAGATGAACTGCTTGTCGTGGGGTGATTCTGATGGATGAACTTGATCCCGATCACTATGTGAACAACAACTCTGACCAGCTCGCCTACGTCATCAAACACAGCAACGACCAGTTCGTCCGGAGTCTCTGTCTTGCTGCCCTTGTCGAGTATGGAAACGAGGGGGACGTTAGTGAAGTGAGGAAGCAGTTGGAGCAGGTTGAAAAAGAGCGTAGTTGAATATGCCCTTCAGAAATATAAAATACCATATGTATATCCATACAGATAGGGATACTAGATATTTCAAATCATCTATAAAACTCCGTTCCGAATCACGAGATCAGGTTTTTCTGTCGATAGCCACCTCTCCAAAACCGCAGTACGCAGATGGATTCATATATAAAGAGGATTTTGTAGACGATTTCCACGAGTTCTACAAAAAGCCACCGCCCGCGGATTGAAACACCTGATATCAGGGATTTCAGCTGGTGAAATCTTGTGTACGGGATCAGATCCAGCAAAAGAGTGTAGACGGGTTTTGGCCCGGTATTCGACTAACAATAAGAAAACAAAGAATAACAGAAATATGGTAATTTGGCGTAGGAAGCTGGTGGATGAAGGCAAAGTGGGGATGTCCACATCACGTGAGACAGACCAAGAGAACAACCTGCAAGGCTGCGATATTGAATCCCTCAAGCGGATGGACGAGGTTAGCCAATGACGGGTCGAGGCTTCAAGCCACTGAGCCTTGATGAGATCCAGGTCTTCGAGGCGGCAGCGAAAGACGCAACCAACCCGATCCGAACGCTAACTGCTCGTCTCCTACTGCATACAGGGATGCGTAATGGTGAGTTCAATCATATGCGTCCCTGGTGGGTCCTCGAGAAAAATGGAAAATACCGAATCGACATTCCGCGACGAGAGGACTGTGTCGGCGGTGCCGGCCCAGCAGGATTCGGCAATCAGAATCACTTCAACTTGAACGACAGGGGGGAGCCTTGCTCGAAGTGCCGAAACAAATCACATCGTGAGGACAATCGGTGGACCTGCAAGACTCGGTCCTCTGACCGAACCATCCCCATTAACAGCAAGCAAGAGGATCTGGTTGACCTCCTCAAGTGGTGGAAGAACGGCTACGACTATATGCCGCTTTCACACCGCTCGGTCAACTACCATCTCAAACAGCTCGCTGATGCGGCTGGTCTAAATCGGAAGGTAACGGCCCACGACCTTCGGCATACACATGGCACGATGCTAGCTCGAATGGACTGGACTGCGGTTCAGATAATGGACCGGCTCGGTCACGGATCTATCCAGATGCCCCGGAAGTACATCACGTATACCGCGCAGGCATCGCGTGACCTAGTCGAAAAGAAATACAACCTAGACAGTCTATGAATGGCGATCCGCTCACGCAAGAGCAGACAATTACGTTTCAGAAGGCGGCGAAAAGCGGAGATTTCGTCGACCGGTTGCTAGGGGTATTGCTCCATACCGGTTTGACTGCGACAGAGTTCACGCATATGCATGACAACTGGCTAGATCCGCTTCCAGAGTCAATTGAAGCGTGTGAGGATACCGTCCCGATAATTCGGATCCCATCGGAAGCAACCTGTCGTAAACTCAAGCTGGGAGTGAATTTGGAAATTCATCAGCGGACAGGCCGGTGTGGATACTGTAAGGATATTGGGTACGAGAAGTGGTTCCCTGGACAGCCAGATAGCGATTGTCGCGTTCGGAACGTCCCAGTACCCGATGAAGATACGGCACGAACGCTATACTGGTGGTTTTCGAGGTATAGTTCGACGCCGATCAGCGTGAACAGTCTCAAAAATCGGCTATCGAAGTTGGCGGAACGGGCTGGTCTAGGGCGAAATATCACACCCCGAGATATGCGAGCAACATATGGGACGAATCTCGTCCGGATGGAATTCTCTTCAAGAGAGGTTGCAGAACTAATGGGGTTATCTACTCACCTACTGACTCGCGAATTCTTCGAAGCAGCAGGTAGGCCCGTCGACTGGCCCGAAAACAAATCTGATTCGACGATCTTGGCGGCTATCGCCGAAAATGAGCCAGTGATAAAAACAGAGATCGGTGGATTAGTTGGTATTCACAAAAGCGCGGGAACGAAACGCGCGAGCGACCTTATTGATCGAGGCTTGGTAGTCAAGGTTGGAGAACGGCAGGGCAAAGTTGAGCGTCTAACAACATACGGAGTTAACCCAGAGATGCTCGAGGAAGAAGGGTTCGACGAACTCGTAGATCGCTGCTCCAGCGATGGAGAGAAGAGTTATGAGTAGCGAAACGCCGTCCCTCACAGAATTAGAAGGGCAGTTGAAAGCGCTTCAGCAGGGGCACAATAATGCCTGGGACGCAATTGAAGACCTGCAAGATCAGATGCAGGAGATAAGAGCGGAGCAACGTCGCATACAGGAGGGTCAGACTGATCTTCAGGCCTCGATAGAGCAGATCGACACGAGAACAGATCTTCTCCGGCTCGTCGAGAGTAGCGATGAGATGAGTGGAAAGCAACGATCAGTCGCATTGATCCAACATCTCCGACGAGCGGCAATGCGAGAACGCGAGCGCGGTCGCACAGCGAAGGCGTCGCTCAACCGAGAAGAAGCCGAGCGCGCACTACAGTATCCAGCTATTGACCGGACAACGGTTTACACCGATATGGATCGCGCAGAGCGTCTCGTCGGAGATAGAGACGTTCTCTGGTATGAGAGCAACTCGAGTGGACGTAGTCGGCTGAAGCTGAATCTTGAGGCCGGTGACCTCCCTACAGAAGTCGTCGGGCAACACGGAGGTCGATGACTGTGGAAGCTCCACAACAGTTGTCGAAGAGGAAGCCCCCTCCGTGATCTACTTGGAGTCCGTGCGTTCCCTCTATCCGGTGTAATTGCGGGATAGAGCGGGTTTGAATGAAGTGTCGATTAGTCGTTAGTACGCTAAAGACAGCTCGCTCCGCTCGCTCCGTTCCGGAGACCACACTCCTGGAACGGTGTTGTGGAGCGTCCACAGATCAAGAACGATGCCCATCACACAAGAGCTCACGGACGAACTGATACAATTCCTCCGAGATTACTACTGGGAGGAAATTGGAACACTCGCCATACGCTTCCCTCGCGATCAGAAGTCGTTGTATGTCGACTACGGAGATGTGTATCGATTTGACCCAGATGTCGCGAAGGATCTACGTGAGCAACCGGAGCGTATGCTCGAATGCTTTAACGAAGCGCTTCGATATTGTGATCTTCCTGTCGACGTCGACCTCACAGGCGCGCACGTACGTATCCATAATCTCCCCGACTCACTGGATGTCGAACAAGTCTCACGACATCGGAATATCGGGACAATGCTGGATATTCGCGGGCAAGTCCAGAAGGTAAGTGCAGTAAAACCCCGAATCCAGACCGCTGTCTTCGAATGCCAACGCTGTGGAACCCAAACAGAGATCCCACAAGTTGGCGACCAGTTAGCAGAGCCTCACGAGTGTTCAGGATGTGAACGACAAGGGCCATTCGTGCTGGTTGATACAGCAAGCGAGTGGGTTGACCACCAGTATGCTCGTATACAACAACCGCCAGAACGAACCAATGGCGGAGAAGGGGAAACGATCGACGTCCACCTTGAGGATGATCTGATCCGAGAATTCGAGGCAGGTGATCGAATTACCCTGACTGGCGTACTGGATATCGAAACTGCGACTGAGAAACAGTCACGGTCGTTTGACACGACTGTCGACGCTCAGGCGGTCGTTCGTGAGGAGAGCGATTATGAAGACATCGACGTCGAAAACTACCACGAGGAGATCGCTGCCATCGCGAGTGGCGAGAAAGGCGATCCGTACGAATTACTTGTCGATTCGATCAATCCAGAGCACAAAGGAGACGAGGATATCAAACTCGCTATCGGTCTCCAAATGTTCGGTGGCTGGTCTCGTGGCGGCCGAGCGCGTGGAGATTCTCATATTCTCTTGTTGGGTGATCCTGGCTGCGGGAAGTCGACATTCCTCCAAGCAGTTGATAAGCTAGCCCCACGGTCAACATACGCATCTGGAAAAGGAGCAACAGCAGCGGGCATTACGGCTGCTGCAGTGGCCGATGACTTTGGTGACTCCGAGTGGGGACTTGAAGCCGGAGCACTCGTCTTAGCCGATGGAGGGATCGCCTGCCTCGATGAGATCGATAAAGTTCCAGAGAAGGCGGTCTCCTCAATGCACGACGCTCTTGAGAGCCAGAAAGTCCGAGTCAACAAGGCAGGCATCAACGCGACGCTAAATTCACGGACGGCGCTGCTTGCTGCAGGAAATCCATCAGAGGGTCGGTTTGACCCGTTCCAATCCAGAGCTCAGCAGATCGATCTGGGGCCTACGTTGATGAGCCGATTCGATCTGATGTTTATGGTCTCTGATTCGCCGGATTTGGCCGATGATCGAGAGGTGATCGACCATATGATTCGCTCACGGCGGGCAGCAGCAAAACAAGAACTCGGAGACGAACTAACCGAAGAAGAACGACAGAGCGTCGAGCCAGCAATTCCGGCGGAGACGCTTCGAGCGTATGTCGCGTATGCGAAAGAGGAGGTAACACCGTATCTCCCCGAAACGAACAGTGATGCGCGGGAGTATCTCCGTGAAGAGTTTCTAAAGCTCCGACTGGCTAACGAGGAAGACCAAGAGAATCCGGTTCCAGTAACGTTTCGACAGGAGGAGGCAATCGAGCGGCTAGCAGAAGCTTCTGCACGGGTTCGTCTCGATGATAACGTTTCGAAAGACGATATCGAGCGAGCCCTAACCCTCGTTAGAACGTCGATGAAACAAGTTGGGATTGACCCTGAGACGGGGTCATTCGATGCAGATGTAATCGAGACAGGACAGTCGCAGAGTCAACGGACACGGCGAAAGCGGATTCTCGCCATTATCGAGGACCAACAGGAGATCACGGTTGCAGAGATAGCCGACATCATAGATGAGGAAGAGACGAAGATCAAAAACGACATTCAATCGCTGAAAAATCGGGGCCAGGTATACGAACTACAGGGCCAGCTCAGGGCAACCTAGCGGCAGGATCTGTATTCAAGTCATCAATGACCGAGATAGTCTCCTAAAGAATTATACTATCATAGATAGCATAAGCGTCTAAAATAGTTATGACATCAAAAATAGCAATAAGCAATCAGAAAGGCGGTGTAGGGAAGACAACTGTCGCGATCAACGTTGCGGGAGCGCTTGCCAATCGTGGCCACGAAGTACTGCTCGCCGATTTGGATCCCCAAGGTCACGCAACCGAGGGAGTAGGATTAGCAGACACGTATGATTCCGCCAAACCACACTTCGGAAGCGTTCTCGAGACGATCGACGAAAATCGAACAGTTGCGGAGATTGTCTATTCACACGAAGCGTTTGATGTCATTCCCTCAAACGTCGATATGTTCACGCTTGAAACGGATCTGACGGGTGCGATGCGATCTCGGGAACGACTGGAATTACTCTTCGATAATCTCGATCACGACTACGATTTCATAATCGTCGACTGTCCACCCTCGTTGGGGCATCTCACCGATAATGCGCTACTCGCCTGCCAAAACGTGTTGATCCCAGCGCTTGCAGAAGGAACCTCCATTCGTGCGCTTGAGATTCTGTATGACCAAATAGAATCAATCGAACGGGGCTACGACGTCCAGATTACCCAACTTGGACTCGTGGCGAATCGCGTGGAACACGATGGGGAGGCAAAGGAAATGATGGAGTGGTTTGAAGATACATTTGAAGGACAGCTTCCTGTCTGGGAGGTTCGAAAGCGCGTCGCATTAAAGCGAGCGTGGAACAACGGTGTTTCTATCTTTGAACACGAGGAAGAATCCGATATGGAATCCGTATTTACTGCCGTTGCGACACATTTGGAGGGGACAGTATGACGGACCGAGGCAACCGATCAGACCGTCTCCGGGAACGGTTTCAGGGAGATACAGAAGATCAGGAAGACCCCAACACAGAAGAGATATCGTCTAATACGTCTAAGACGACTATGACGACCGACGATAGCGATTCTACTCTGTCAGAGACAGGTAGTGCTGTCAAGGACCGACCAAGCGTTCTGATGTATCTTCCCGAGGAGATCCGGCAGGAACTCGATATTCGATTTGATGAACTCAATGCCAAACACAAAAGACAGCACGGCGAAGCCCTCGAGAAGAATCGAGATTATTACCCGGCTGTTATCGAGGCAGGCTTAACTGATAAAGACCTCAAAGACATCTTAGACATCTAAAGACATTAGACAGGAAGCGTAAGGCATAGTCCTTCGACAGAGGGAGCTAACGAGATTACCTGTGCCTTCCGATGGAGTTCTGCTCGCCGATCCTCAATTCGTTGTTCGAGTTTAGAGAGTCGCTCTCGCTGACCCCGAATTGCGATGTCCATATTGGAACCGGCCTCGGCCTTCCGCTCGTACTCGTCGATGAACTCCTCGATTCGTTGCCGCTCAGCATCGGCGTATTCCTCGAGGTCATCGAGCTCTTGTTGCGTCTCTCTTCTGCGACGCTCGTGGAGATCTTCTCGAAGCGACTCGACGTGCTTGCTAACGTAGCTATCCGCAGCTTCGCGTAACTGCGGCTGTTCCTGAATGAGCGATCGAACACTTTCCGCATCCGGCGTTCCCTTGATGCTATCGCCCTGTATGACGCGTTCTCCCAGTCGATGCCGTGGATCGTGGTGGTTTCGGTCAACGAAGACCGGGAGCAACTCTTCGCGGATGACTTCGCCAGTCCCGTCTTCGAACCCTACCCGGTACGTGTAGGTGAGTCCAGGCTCGTCGACGAACGGGAGGAGCTTCAAACCGACATTGCCGTTCTCGGTCGCGAGGACGTGTTCCATCAGTCGCTGGACGAGGTCGGCATCGGGAGAGACGTAATCAATCCCCTCGTGATCCATCGCGAATTCCCGGCTGAACGTGAATGGTCCATATTCCTCGTCCGTGCCGTCGTAGAGCGGTTCAGGAAGCGTTGCTCGATAGAGGTTCGTTCCTGCCTTTTCAACGTCACCACCGAGCGTCTCGACGCCACGTTCGACGAACTCATGGATGTCTCCCTCGCTGCCATAGACATCCTCGGAGTCATCCATTACCTCCTGAATCTTCTCGCGACTCTCTTGATCGAACGTACTCGTATCGATGAGACTTCGCTCGTACCACTCCTGAAGCGTCTGTTGGCGCTCGTCGATGAGGTCTTCGAGTTCCTCCTTGGTTGCACTCGGAGGCTCCTCGTTCCGAATGGATCGCATAATGAGCGAGTCCATATTGATGTCGTCGAGCATCCCGAGGACATCGGCAGTGTTGCCGAGTTGGCCGCGAATGCTCTCAACTTTGCTCTGGAGCATCTCAAAAATCTCTCCCTCTCGAGTGTCCTCGAACGAGAAGTTCCAGACCTTGACTTCCTTGTCTTGCCCGTAACGGTGGATGCGCCCGATCCGTTGTTCGAGACGGTTCGGATTCCACGGCAACTCGTAGTTCACCATAATATGGCAGCTGTGCTGGAGGTCGATTCCTTCACTCGCCGCGTCGGTCGCAAAGAGTAGACGGGACTGGCCGTGGTTGAACTCCTCTTCGATGCGAGCACGCTCCTCCTTATCGACGTCGCCGTGGATGACGAGAATTTCGTCAGCCCACGGTTCGTCTTTCACGAGGTCCAGAAGATACTCGAGGGTATCGCGGTACTCGGTAAACAGTAGTACCTTCTCGTCGGGCTGTTCCTCCAGGAGCTGTTGGATGTACCTACGAACTTTCTGGGCTTTCGAGTCGACAGGAATGCCTTCGGCGAGTTCGACGAGATCCCGAAGCGTTTCGATCTCCTCTTCGAGTTGGGCGTCGCTTTCGGTGACGGTCAACCCAGCGAGTTCTTCTTCGGCGTGCTGTTTGTCGTCTTCGTCGAGGTCTTCACCGTCAAGATACGCAGCCGCTTCTTCCGAAAGATCCGTCCCCGTCGACTGTTCGTCAACGAGATCTCGCAATCGACGACTCAACGTCGCCTGAATCGCTCCGATACTACTGACGAGCCGTTTTTGCATAAGCGCCATCGCGAAGCCGACTGCAGGCTCGTTTAGCTGCTCGGAGCGGTTGTAGACGTGTTTCACGTAATCGGTGACGGCGCGGTAGAACTGGCGCTCCTCGTGGCTCATCTCGATGCCGACCGTCCGGACATCTCGGTCAGGGAAGATGCGCTCGCCGTCGTCGTCATAGATCGTCTGTTTGCCACGGCGGATCATCACTCGATCGACGGCGTCCGTCGAGAGGTCGCGATCCTCCGCGACGAGGAACGGGTCGATATACTCGACGAGCGAGCGGAATGCCTCGCCCTTGCCGTCGTGGGGCGTCGCGCTGAGTAACAACAACGAATCGGAGTTGCCCGTGACCCGCTCGACCATCTTCGACGTCTGGCTCGGGGATTCACCACGCTTGGCGGCCTTGTGTGCCTCGTCGACGACGACAACATCCCAGAACGAATCCTCGAGTGCGGGCTGGAATTCGTCCTGCCGGAGAAAGGCCATACTCGTCACCATCCGTTGGTGGTCTTGATCCCAGATATTCGCCGCATCTCCCAGACGGCGTCGCTCGCCTTCGACCCACTCTCTGTCCGCCGGCGTGAGGTCGATGTCGAAGAAGCGGTCCATATCTCGGATCCACTTTTTCTGAAGGTGGGCCGGGACGACAAACAGCACGCGATCGGCACGATTTCGGGCGGAGAGTTCTTTGAGAACTAGTCCGGCTTCGATTGTCTTCCCGAGACCGACGTCGTCGGCGATGAGCGCCCGTTGACGGAGCTTTTGCATCACCCAGTTGACCGCGTCGAGTTGGTAGGGTTCGAGTCGGACTAACGAATTCGAGATGCTCAGTAGCTGGCCCTGTTCGTGCGCGATCTGGAGCTGAAGCGCTTGGGATCGGAGATCGAACCATTCGGCCGAGACGAGATCGTGGTCGGGATGGAGTTGGTCAGCTATCGACGGCTCCAACTCGGCGAGTGAATCGCGTTGCGGTTCGATTTCGACGTCATCGATACAGACCGTTTTGACGCCTTGATCCTCGACGTACGCCCGAAGGTAGTCGAGATCTCCGACCGAGTAGGTCTTGATGACCTCTGCGGCGGTTCCGTTGAGGACGATCGCATCGCCCGGATTGAACGTACTCATAGATCACTCGAGTGGGCAGATGTAGTCTCCTCATCGCGCTTGTCGGATGGGTCCTCAGTGTTCAGTACGAGCTCGATAGCTCGTTCGAACGTATACTCCTCGAGGAGTTTAGCTCGTGCTGCGTTTGATTTACTAAGCTCGTCTCGTTGCTTCGTGTTGATCCTGAACTCCTTAGAGCCGACATCATCGTACGTCGCGTAGAATACCTCGTCGAGATCGACGATGTAGCCGGCAAAGATGTCGACCTGTCCCTCCTCGTACCGGTCTGTGAAGATCCGATATTTCCAGGGCGACTCAGTTAGCTGATTTGCTTTCTTGACCTGGACGCGAAGCAACTCGTCGTCTTTGTCAGCAACGAGGTCGTACTTGTACAGGCCGTGGGTATAGGAGACACGACAGTCCTTGCGAACGAGATCAGCCGCGACGGCGAATTCCGCTACTTCCCCATCGACGTGGCCCGTATTACGACTCATTACTCTGTTCGCCTCCAGACGGCCAGGGATGGTAGATGAGTAGCATCATAGCTCACAGTTTGATGGGGTACTGTTGTTACTCCTGTGTGATCGTGACGAAATTCAAGATGAACTCTTGGGGGAGAACGCCACCGTGATAGAACCGGGCGTCGGGAAGCCCCTGGTTTCGGAACCGTTGGATCGGATCCGTGAGGGCACTGATCTCCGTGTTGTCGTCGAGATAGCCGAGGTGGGCGTTCTCGTCGAGGAGTACACCCGGTGCGTCGTCGAGGTCAGTGCCGGCGACCCAGCGTCTCGTCACTTTTGCGGCATCAGCTGGCGGATAGATGTCGTCGATGTCGACGCTCCGCGGTAGCGAGACGAATCCGTGGTCAGACAGGATGTACGCCCGATCCCACTCGCCTTGGTCGAGTTTCTCGCAGATGATCTCCGAGATCGTCTCGATGCGGTCCGAAAACACCGATTCGAAGTCGGTGAGTTCCTCTTCACCGGTCTTATCGAGGTCGTTCCAGTAGTAGGCGACGCGGTTCGTCCAGCCCGAATCGTCGTCCTCGCTTTGCATAATGTAGCTCCAGCCATCTTCCGCGAGGAGCTTCTCTCGTCGGTAATTGGTGATTTCCCGACCATTGCGCTTGGGAACGAGTTCGCTATCCTCGAGCTCGATAGAGAAGCTGAACTTGCTTCCCGGTGTGAGGGCCGCTTTTCCGAACTCCGTATCAGAAGGGAGCGTTCCGACCCACGGGGTCTCGTCGACTTCGAGGCTCGGGAGCTTCCGGCGGATGGATGCGGCCAGTTCGTGAGCGAGATCAAAGCGGAGCGCGTCAACGATGAACAGCGCGACGCTCTGGCCGCTCTGGAGGTGTTCTTTCTCCTGGTCGAAGAACTGATGCGCGTAGTTTTCGCCGACGAACGGGGAGCCTGCCTCGATCTGGTCGACGACCAGATCGCCGAGCTCGGTGAGGTAATCAAGATACCGCGACTCGGTCAGTGAGGTTCGTAACTCTCCGAGCGTCGCCGTCGCGGGGTGTTCCTCGTGAAGGTCAGCTTCGGGTTCGCCCGAGATGATGAGATTGTATACGGCGTTGTCGATCTGCCACGTCCCTCGATCAACGTCGCCGTACAGATCGACGACGTCAGTCGTGTCGCCGCGTTCTTCCCACGTATCGAGTTCGTGGGCGAGCCTCGCGACTTCAGTCGCTTGTGCCCAGGTTCGAGTCCACGGAACGTCGCCGTAGGTCGTCTCGAGACGATCGTGGCGCTCAGTCGCCTGATTGATACAGGTTTCGTACTCGCCGTTTCGGTACGTGCGCTTCCACGCGTTCCACAACTGGTGTTCAAGCGTCGCGTCGACCGGACAGTCGGCGAGTTCCCACGGGTCATCATACGTTCGGAGGACATCGTGCCAAAAGATTGCGTTCGGGTCGAGGTAGGTTCCAGCCAGCTCCGCGGCTCGGTCGCTATCGACTTTGCTCAACAACGACTGCAGGTCCGGGCGAGAAATCCCGAGTCCCGAACTGGGCTCCGGACGGTACTCGGCTGGGAGCGCTGATTCATCGAGGCCAGCGTCGACGAGCCACTCGGCGACCGCAAAGCGTCGAGTTCGATCGACAATCACCTCCGCGTCCGTCACGCCCTCGACCGCGGCGATACCCTCGTCAACGAGCAAGTCGCGGATCTGAAGCAGGTCATCGTGGTCATCGGGGAGGTTCTCGGTGCCGTGTTCGAGGACGATCCTTACGGGATCATCGTTGCCGTCGAGGACAATCTTCGTCTGAAGACCTTTGAGCGAGGGGAGTCCACCGTCGCCATTGAGTTCCTGGTAGAGCGTCGTCGCGACTTGTTCGCGGTCGTCAGCCTCCTCGTAGGCGGTACGGATGGACGCCGACTGGAGGCGGTCGTTCTCGAAACACCGTGCCGCGAGCTTGCCGATATGGGCCTCAACAACGCCGCCAGTGTTCTCGACATCCCGGAACCAATCGACGTCGTCGCGTTTCGGCTGGGGAACGTACCAGACGGTTCGATCGCGGGGAGCATCGGTCCGGAGTTCGAGCGGGGTCTGCTCGGCCGCTCGGAACCGACAGCCGAGTTGGTGGCTGACGTTCTCGACGATCTCCGCGAGGTGGCCACCGTCGTCCCACCAGAGGACGACCGGATCGTCGTCCTGAGCGTCGGTGATTGCCGTCTCGATGGCGTCTCGGGCGCACTCGGGGAGGGTTTTCGTGGCGGGCATAGTTATTGCTCCCCGTCGATCAGAGGATGGTTCACTTGGAGATCTGGAATCAGCTGAGGACCCAAACGGCTCCCAATTGAAGTAGAAAACTGGCACAGAGGAGCATCACGTTCCATGTGTGGTAGATTCGTGTACTAGCAGAGCCACACAATTGCCTTTAATGTATCTCAACAATCAGAGGCTGGGGCTACACAGACTGTGAAAACTAGGGGGCCGCTGACGTCCTTCGGAACTCGGAACATCAGAATCGTCTGTGTCTCCCTGAGCTACTGCGGCGGTTAGAAAGGAGCCACTCGATGAAGGAGATCCAACTCCAAAGCCTTGCTCCGATGACGATGATCCCCGCACCAATTGCGAACATCACCAGCCCGGCGATGGGGTTAGAAAGGAACACGCTCGTTCCCGCTGCTTCGAAGACGAACCCCAGAATACCGAATAGACCAGCGGAGAGAGTGACAATAGCCAGCCCGGCGAGAGAGATGATCAGGGGATAGTTTTGGAGAACAAAGAGGAGCGTGGTAATTGAGCCATCGGCTGTAATACTCCCCGTAGATTCGGAAACCTCAGCCAGCGATTCCCCCATTATAGAAAAGGCTCCAGCGAGGAGAGCGACAGCGACGCCTTCGATATTACCGAGGAACCGATCTCCGTATTCTTGGTCGAGAGACATTATCGTTCGAGTATTCGTTCATTTACCTTGAAACCAGCCACGGCCCGCTTCGTTGCTACACAAGCCTGTTAGCAGAGTGGATTGACTGGGTCATCCCCAAGTTTGGGCCTTCTCCTCTGCCCCTTCAGCTATTGATCTCGTATCCTCAAGTTCTGACCGAGCATCCTCGATCTCATATTTCGTTTGTTCAACCTCATCTCGGATCTGGCTGATTTCACGGTAAACGAGATAGACAATCCCCCAGTCAGTTACCAAGCCCACAAACGTCAGAGAGTACCCGAGGAGAGGATAGTCGATCCGTAGCTCAGTACCCCAGGGTGTCATAGAAGAGTTGTCACGGTGTTTATTTCACGGTTGCACGGCTGAATCACCCGTGAGACTCTGATTGCGTATGGAGCGTCAAGGTTTCTGCCAGCTCAAAGAGGTGTCCCGATAGTCGTGCGAGATACAGGGCGCGTATCTTGCACGCGGGTCTTGACAAGACTTGGACGGGCAGAGCCGTGCGAAGCTTTCTATGACAGGCTCTGTATTTCACTCACGGCTATGGACACCGAACTCAAACGCCTGATAGACGGTCTCTTCGCTGACATAGCCTGCTACAACTGCGGAACAGAATTCGTCATACAAGCAAACCGGCTCACCAGAGAGGACGACGGCCTGTACACCACCCCACACTCCTGTCCCGGATGCGAAGCGGAGTACGAAATTACCGTAGAAAACGACAGACAGCTCCTCAGCTACGAAGCCAACCGACTCGACGAAGACGATAATCACGTGAATATGTTTTCCAGCTCACGGAAGGAATCACTCCACAGACAGACGCACCCGATGAGAGAACTCGTAGAGGGCTTCGGTGAACTCAATGTGGCACTTGCCATCCTTTGGGAGAACAGAGACCGCATCCACGACGCTTGTGACACCTTCAGAGACGAGGGATTCGACGACAAAGGAGCAGAGTTTGGCCGCCGGGTTAACACTGATGTCCACAACTACATAGCAAGCGCCTACACCTTCAACCAAATCCTCCAAACAATCGAACCAAACATCCCGACCGACGGCCCCGTAGAGAAAGCGAAGGAAGAATTTGAGGAAGAAGAACGGTTAATAATGGGGCTCAGAGTATACGCGCAGCACAACCTCTCACTTCCCTTCCGCTACGGCCAATTCATCGACGAGAATACGGGTAGTACAGAAATGACGTTGAGTGTAGGCTTGGAGGAAGTGAACGTCATCGAATCCGATATCGACACTTACGGGCCCGACGGATACAGAAAAGGCGCGGATCATCACTACGAGAAAGTCGAAGGCGACACAATCAACATCGAACGTCGCATCAATTTTCACTACGAGGCCGCCGAAGAACTCGTTGAAGCCATCGGTGAACACGCCGAGGCAGAACACGGTGACGAGTTAGAAGATTACCGCGAGTCAGCGACCTACGACGCAGAACGCTGATGTGATCATCTGTATCTCGCACGCCGATTCTATCACCTCTTAAGGATTTCAACAGAGCCGCGATGGAGATTCTTCTAATTGGTTTTCGGCTTCTCAATCCAGATCATCATTTAGATGATTTCCTGATAGTGGGGTTCGCTCTACAGGGGTCGGGGCGATCTTCCCACCGTTGTATTAACAGAGACATCCTCACTCCGTTGATGACTGGGCTGATGTTCAGCTGCGTAGTTCATCGTAGCCAGTCTTCACTGCGATACCGACCGCTGGGAGCAGGTAGCCCCATACGTAACCCGCCATATGTCCGTAAATCCCTCCAGGCGCAGACGGCGGAAATAGGAGTAATAAGCCGTAGAGGTACAGTACAACGGAGCCCCCAAGAAATGGTAGCCCCGGTTCAGCTAGCGTTTCGGGCGATTGAACCAGTTGATAAGACATATACAGGAGTCCCGCAACCCCGAGCACTCCGAGGAGAATTACGGTATTATTCACTTCGCCGAGACTATAAAACGCGACGGCGAATCCAAGTACGAACAATCCGAGTGAAACTTGTATGCAGCGCGTGTCGCCGGTCAATTCGGAGTAGTAGTATGCTATGGCGATTGGCAAGAAGCCTGTAACGGCACCGACTGTTTGTGAGAACCCGACGCTCTCGAACCGGGAAAGAATATCTGGACTATCGGAGAAAATTTGAAGAATCGTCCAACTGGCAAAGAATGGCAGAATCAGGATGTAAGCGACGAATGCGTATCGGTAGATGGCAGCGGAGCCAGATACGCGCATCAAAAGTAGGGAGGCACCGCCGAGAATCCAATAGCCAATAATGTTTGACTGGATGTGTGAAATGTTCCGATGCGCGAGGTTTGACCCGATAATGCCGACGACAGTCGGGTTCCGTGCTTCGTATTCCAACGCCTGCTCGCTTCCGGGATACAGGTAGATTGCGATCAAAATCAACGAGGGCAACACGAAGAACAACAGTATGTCCCGAATAAGATTGGAATCGACGTTACCCCGGAACTGCTCACGGAGCGATTGGTCGTTTGCCATTACAGGATATCTGACTGTCCGGTGTTAGGAATTTGCCGGTATAATATAAAGTGGCTCTGTTGAAATCCTCAGAAAGTGAGATGTTCTGACCCGATGGGAGTCAATACGAGGAGAGAGATACTATAGACTACTTTTTCAGTCATCCGTACACTTTATCGGGTCGAACTCTTGCTTGTAGGTATGGGGATATTCTAGCGGGTAGTGTTTCGTAAGCCAGATGGACGAAGGAAAGGACTCATCTTTTTGTCCTTATCGTCCATCTGCCTCATTGCGTGGGTGTACACTGGTATCGTACTCAATAGTTCCCACTTCTTCCTCTTTACTGGTCTCGCGTTTGGATTCTCTGGGTTCGCCGAATCGCTGCCTCTAGAGCGACGCGAACCGGGATCAGCATAATTTTGGTGTATGATAGATCCGACAGCTCAAAATATGACGAAAAGCGGTTACAGTACCGTGTCGTCGACAGTCTTCGGAACGAGGTCGGCCTCCGCGAGCGGCGTGATATTGATCTCGACGCCGTGTTTATGGTTCGGCCGGTAGCCAGCGGTCGTAATCTCCGAGAGGGCTCGGTCGGCCCAGTCGGACGAAATATCGGCTGCAACCTCATCGCACGTCTCGCTGATCTCCTCAGCGAGTTCCCTGTACTCCTCAAGGTCGCTTGCGAGTTCGGCGAGTAGTTCAGCGCGCCGAGTGTCACCACCGTCAGCGATCGTCGTCTGTCCGGCGTCCTCGAACTGCTCGTAGTAGTAGGTGGTGAAGAGAATCCCGTTGGAGGCGTAGTGCGCGGAGCCGACGAGATCATCGTAGTACTCGAAGAGATCGTACAGATGTGCCTCCACTGGCTCGGAGCCGTCCTCCGCGTAGGCCTCGAAGGCAGTTTCCAGTTCCTCGAGCGCATCGATCCACTCCTCGCGATTCTCTTCGACAGTCTCGTAGAAGGAGGGGCTGAAGAGGTCCTCCATATCGACGTCGTCCATACTCGCGAGTTCCTCCAACGCCTCCAATCGATCGGCAGTCTGTTCGCGGAACGCTGCGACCTGTTCGGCCGCCGCGGACGCCGCCGCTCGGTTCTCATCGGACCACTCCCGCGGGGTCGACTGTGCGAGTTCGGCAAGGCGGTCTTCGAAGACAGCGATCTGTTCAAGACCGCTCTCACAGCGGGCGTACTCATCGGCAGCCTCGGCCTGCTCGGAGGCCGACAGGGAGTCATCACTCCGTCGGCGGTTAGCCGCACTGCGGCGCTCTCGGAGGAGGGCTTTCCGGGGTTCGAGATAGCGATTCTGGAGGCGGTCAAAGACGCCGTCGTCGAGCTGGTGGTAGTCAATCAGGCAGGCGAAGCCCTCGCCCTCGGGATCGGAGACGAGCCGTTCGGTGGTCAGCCGCCAGAGGATCGGTGTTCGGTCGAACTTCGAGACGTGGTACTCGAAGAGGTCGTCTTCGAGCCACGCCCGGAGGTTGGGATAGGCCTCCTCGTCCGCAGGTCGGCTCCCGAGGAGGTCGTCAACTTCGGCGAGGCGAGCGTCGGCGTATTCGCCCCAGATCCGTTCGAACTCGTCCTTGATCCGCGCGAGGAGGTCGCTCTCGCGGTCGACATCCGAGAGGGCGACGATACCGTCGTCGTCCTCGTGGACGATTCGAAGCGTGAGGTGGAGAAGCAGGTCCTTGACCATCTCCGGGAAGTCATCTCCGGGCTCGGTGATGGATTCAGGATCGTACGCTTCTCTCTCACGAGGGTCCTCAATCGTTCGAAGCGCGATCTCTTGGAGGATCGTTTCGCGTTGGTCGTCGTTGATATCGAAACAGTCGAAGACTGCGTTATCGATGGCGTCGGAGTACGAATGAATTTGCTTCTCAATATATTCAAGATGCTGTGCTGCTGCAACCCCAATGTTCTTCAGCGATTCGGACCGGTCCACATAATCTCTTGGTTCGATGGTATCGACCTTAGTTCTGAGATCTCGATGAGGATGCCGGTACTGGGGAAGGCTATTACCACTATCCAGTAGATCCAGAAGGATAGGTACAGTATAATGGGGCGAATCAAATTCATATGAACGTTTGGCAATTATCCCTCCAACAGAATCTTTGGCAAGCTTTTTGAGTTTTTCATTTTCAAGCGCTTTGTTCCAAGGTACGCCACCAAGAATACCTACTTGCCACATTCTTTCAGAAGTTTTGCACAACATAAGGTAGGTGAAAAGGCGACTGTTTCCGTATGATAGGAGTTGCCATTCGACATCATCAGCAAAGATAGTTGGCCCATTGCTGCCAAAAACCGATTCAGAATGTAGATACCCAAAGCGACGACCATCGCGCTTGATACGATTATATGTAATCCCACCCGTGAAGTACCGATTTTTGCTTGGTGTTCCGTTCCCGACAGACCTACGTTGTAGCTCTTTTCCATCTTCCCCCCATAAAATCGTCTCCTGAATCCGTGGTAGTATCCAGGTATCTTCTCCACCGGTTGAGTACGGAGCCCAATACTCGTCAGAGGTTGCCCAAAACTTTCTCACAAATCGTAGATCGTTACCAGAGGCTATCCCTTGCCGAATTACGCCAATCCCTGATTGGTCTTCAGACCCGCGACCGCCGTCAAGGATGTGAGGAGTATCATATAATTTACGTATTTCTAGAGGGACCCAATATGATAGGGGGGCACCAGGAATAATGCTTAATTCAGTCAGATCACGACGGTACAGACGCTGGATAGGAGGGTCTTCAGAGGGAACAAATATAGAATTGAGATATTCTTTTTCTTTGTCTGATTTGTCAACATCCGGTAGTCGAATAAACGTCCCTGTTTCCCCACTCGTTGCACGAGATCGAACGACTGTACCAACTGTACCAACTGTGGCGTTGTCCAGAACATCATATCCAAATTCTGTGAAAAAGTCGAACGAACCCCGATCTCCAATGAAATCTTCTCGAAAGTTACGAAATGAGCTATTGAACATAAAAGACCAGGGAACGAGCATCCCGACGCGACCGTTCGTACTGACGAGTCGATCACACGCTTCGAAGAAATTGATATAGTACTCCGTCGTGTAATCGTAGTGCTCCTCGACGTACGCTTGTACGCCATCGGGCATCCGTCCTCGTGATCCATACGGCGGATTCATCAACGCAACGTCGTAGTCCTGCGTCAGTACCACCAGGAGGTTGAGGAAGCTCCGAAGATTCTGCTCACCGAAAGAATCCGATGTCCGCTCATCAACGGCGTCTTCCAACTTCCGCAGAAATTCGTTCAGGGTATGCGGGCCGTCGCCGCCCCACTCCATCACGTCGGTCTGGTCTTCCATAAACTCATCTTCGAGTGCGCCTTGGACATCCAGTAGACTTCCGAGCGCCTCCGTCGTCTGGAATTCCTCGATGACCTCGTCGAGCGCTTTCCGGACTTCTGTCCCTTCGCCCGTGATCTCATCGAGGACGTCAAGCGCTTCCTCGACCTCCGCAACACGGGCGTCGGCGGCGACGATCCCAAGATTCGGCATCTCGAAGGCATCGTTGTCTTCGTCTTCCGCCCGCGTTCGCGCCTTCAGATAGAGGTTGAACGCCGAGAGCTGACAGGAGCGCAGGTCGATGTCGACGCCGTAGAGGTTGTGTTTGAGAATCTTCGCGGGAATCTCCCCACGGTCGAGGTCGGTTTCGGCCCACCAGATGCGCTCTAAGATGTCGAAGGCATAGAGGAGGAAGTGGCCACTTCCGCAGGCCGGGTCGATGACGCGGAGTTCACGCGGATGGTCGAAACTGGGAGCCTCTTGATCTTCCTCGTCGGGAATCAAATACGTACAGAGTTCAGCGACCGACGGTGAGTCCTCCGGTGTGACGAGACGCTCCTTGCGTTCTTCGGGGGACAGCGTCTCCGGCTCAGGAACTGTCGACTCCTTTCCGGTCGCTTCGAGATAGAGCTTTCCGAGAGAGTTGTCCGCGAGCATCCGGACGACCCAGTGTGGCGTATAGAACTGGTTGGCAGGACCGACGTCGCTCGGTTCGAGCGTATTCTTCGCGTCGAGCGCCTCGACGACTGGCCGGTTGTAGTACTCGTAGACCCATCCGAGGACGTCGTCTGCTCGCCAGACTTCGTCGGGCACCTCGTCGAGCATCCCACAGAGTTCCTCGAAGGTGTCGTCGTCCGGATCGAGCTGACTGTAGGCCGTCTCCCGGTCGAAGAGGATCTCGATTTCCTCGGCTAACTCGTCACAGACGTCGTGGTACGCCTGGAGGATCGCCTCGTCCTCTAAGAGGAATTCCTTGTGAACGAGCGTCTCCGCGGCCGGTGTGAGGCCGTTCTCCTTGAAGACGGTGACCTCCTCGTCGACGAAGTCCCGGACCTCCATACAGCGCAGCGCCGCAAGGCGGTTGACGATCGTGTAGCCGACGCCCGTGACGTACTCGTCGAACGCCTCCGACCACGACTCGCCGTCGACGACCTCGAGTTCGATCGCCTCGGCGATCTGTTGTGCGTCCTCCTGGAGGGCGTTACGGTCTTCGGGCTCGTCGTCAAGTCCCTTCTGCGTCAGTTGGAACTCGACGTTGTCCTCGACGCGGTCGCGCATTTCGGCGACGACGTCCTCGAGATACTCACGTTCGGCCTTGTCCAGTTGCGCCTTCCGTTGAGAGGGAGAATCGTGTTCCATACGAAATACTCAGTATACCTCTATCGAACCGCAGGAATGTCTTATAGGTTGGCGATAAAAGGAGTCACCGCGACTGCGTAGCGATGGTCTGAAAGTTATCTGAGTAAAACAAGTGGCCATCGTATGGAATGGATCGACGTTCTACGGACGTGGGCACCGATCATTCAGGCAGGAGCGATTATGGTCGCAGTAGGAACTGTATCATTGACCTACAGACAGGTCAAGCTCCGAAAAGAGCAAGCTACAACTCAATTTGAGGACGAGCTGGCTCGAGAATATCGAGAGTTGGCAAGGGATCTGCCGGTGAAGGCACTCTTGGGAGATGAACTAACGGAAGAGGAATTCAAAGATCAGTTTTCAGATCTCTACTACTACGTTGACCTTTCAAACGAGCAGGTGTTCTTGCGGTTTGAAGAACGAGTGAGTAAAGAGACGTGGGAAAACTGGCAGGCAGGCATTGAGTCAAACCTAAATAGGCCTGCATTTCGAATGGCATGGAACGAGATCAAGGAACGCTCCAATAGCTTTCAAGAACTTCGGCGATTAGAGCAGAATGACTTCCAAACAGACCCAGCAGAATGGGATCAAATAGACTCTGAATAGTTCACGTACGAAGAGTACTATACCGTACCGTTGATTGTATGATCAATCGCCAGCGTCTTCCTTCGCTAAAGAAACGTATCCCTGTTCGGTAATCGGAGAATTCAGATGGTCATCGTTGAAGAAGCGGAGGACCTTCCACACGTCTAGTTTGTTCTCCATCGTAATCGCAAGTGTCCCGTCCTCACGCTCCTCAAACTCTAAGTCAGTATCAAACTCCTCTCTGACTAACGATGCATCGTCAGCGTCCATATCCTCGTAAACCCCGCGCTCTTTGACTTCTTGTAGAAGACGAAGCGCATTCGGGTTGCCACGGACTGCATCGGAAAACATCTGAAAGTTATCGAATGGGATGTCTCCATCCTCTAATTCAGTAAGCATCTCTTCGGCATTCTTTTTATACGCATCCATATAACCGAAGGCGTTCTCGAACTTCGTGTGGTTGAACACAAATAACATCCCGTCATAATAGACGGCATCAAGGCGGTTAGGAATCCCCAAGAGCGAATCGTCAACCTTGCGGTGGGTTTCGGATCCAACCTTCATCCTTAGCCACGAAGTCCGACCTAAGATTTGACGACGACTGTAGTTGATGAACGCAATAATTGGCTGGTCGAGATCATTATGTTGGATTCGGATCGACTGGAACTCTGGCTTCGGTGATTCCGTGTATCGCGTGCTAGAGAAGCGCTGCCCGTTGAAGAGTCGCTCAAACCTCTCAAATTGGGGAATATTTTCTACTGGTTCATACTCAATAACATCCTCATCCTTGTGCCGATTCTGGATGTCATACTCGGCAATCCGCTTTGTGTCGTTATTGAGTGCAGAGACCTTATTATCTACTTTGTCACGAATGAGGTCTTCCAGTTCCGTAGCAATATTATCGTCAATCTTGATACGCTCGAATTCGTACTCGATATCCTCTTCTCCGATACCGTCGTTGTTCTCGAATCTTCTTGCAACGAGTAGATCACGACCCTTATTGTCTGACTCTGATTGTTTGAGTTCGTCCAGTAGGGTGTTGAGTTCTCGAAGCTTATCCCCCATCGACATTATCTAGTTGAAAGACACACATCCTTACTGATAGTTGTTGTCTTTACTGACACCTCTTTGCCTTCAAGATGATCTTTGGAGAGCAGAAGCAACTCATCGCCATCAACGCGTACTTTGTATACATCATATCGAAGAGCGGCTAAGACGGGGTTGATGTATAGACGGTTTGATCGGATCTGTAACGCTCCAACGGTGAGAAATAGAACAATGAACGACAGCATATTCGAGAGTTGAGAGTAGTCCAAGACGACAAACGGGAAAATGTACACGATAACATATTCACTAACGAGGTCACCTCGGTTTTCGTAGTGATCTAGCTCTAGGAGTTCGCCCTCATCATCGCGGTTGATATAAATTAAGGCCAAGAGAAACGTAACGCTGATAGCTGAGAGTAGAAGGGCTACGATAGCGATTAGCGATAGCTGTATACCGAGAAAGTGATAGACTGGGGTGCTAATTCCGAATAGTTCGTATCTGACTATCTGGGTCTGAAACGCAATAACTAGGTATAGCGGAGCGTATGAACTGGCGAAGAGGAGCGACTTCCCCCAGCTGGGGATATTGCTCATTATAGCCTCTTAACACTAGTAGGGCAAACATCTTCCGAAGGCATCACGACCGCGTGAATGCGTCGTTCCTGCCTGTATCCCGAATTCCCTCAGAAGTTCGTTCAGCAAACCCGTACTGTTCGAGGTACTCGAAACGACGTTCGATCTCCTCGTCAGAAACGCTCAACTCCGTGGCCAGTGCGCTCACGGACTTCGGAGTGTCCTCCTCTAACTGCATACGAAGTTCGTATCCTTCCATATACCGCAGATAGTACTCTTGAACGGCGTCATCGAGTGGCGTTTGAATTCCTTCATTTTCGTCGAGTCGCTCCAGGGATTCGGAGACCACCGTGACGAAGAATTCCCCGCCCAGGAGTTCCACCTGGCGTTCGAGTTCGGATTCGATGACGTCGAAGTCGAGATTCGTCTGGACGAGCGTGGCCATATCGCCGATGTCGTCCGTGCGTTCTGCGACGGCTTTGAAGAGAAAGATGTCCTCGAACGAGACGAGGCCGACCGAGAAATACTCCTCCGAGAGAAACGGTTCGCTTCGCGCTTGCATTCCATCGCTGAAGAACAGCTTATCGGCGATTTGGCGATAGAAGACGTCGAACTGGCAGCCGGCGTCGTTTCGTACGCAGTGGCGTGCGCCCAACCGATCGTACTCGTCACCGAGATCCGTGACTTCCTCGTACCCGAGGTCGTTGAGTACCCCCATCAGGCGGCTGAGAGCCGCTTCGTCCACGACAACGAGATCGATATCTTTGGTCGTGTCCTTGAGAGACGGTTCGTGGAGTGACATTGCGCCACCGCCGATGAGGTACGCCTCGACGTCAGTCTGGAGGTGATCTGCGATCCGCTGGAGTTCGGCCTCGATATAGTCACGGCCGAATCGTTCACGAGAACTCATAGAGTGACCTCATACTCTCTGGCTGTTTGTTTGAAGTCTTCCCATTCGGGTAGTTTCTCAGCCGTGACGGTGCCTTCCGACTCCAGGAATTCGATGAGTTCGTCAATGATAGCGCGTAGATCGAGCGTTGCCTCGGATACGTAGTATTCAGCGCGCTCGCGGAGCACAGTTCGATCGATTCCCTGTTTCTGTATCAGTAACAGACAGTAGGTTCGGTATCGCGAGTCATCATCGATGAGCAGCGTGTGGCAGACTAACTCTGCGGGAGTGATTTCCGAGAGTCGATCCGTCTGGAAGTAATGCCGACGATCACGGGTGAGAAGCGGGACGCCGAATTCACCGAACAGTGCTGGCCCGGTCAGATGAAACCTATCAGCGCTAACGTCGGAGTCGCACGCGAAGAGATACTCGTCGTGTGTTTCCCAGATGAAGTTGAGACCAGTCGCATATTTCTCTGCTTCGCGCCGGTGTTTCTGGTGGAACAGCCCTCTGGCGATCGAGACCAATACTGTAAACGGATCGTTGAGACGATACCGAGACTTCGATTTCCCGACGACACCAACGCGCTGGAGATCATCTAAGCGACGGTACACCGTTGCTTGGCTAACACCACTTTGTTCGGCCAACTCGGTCGCAGTCCGTCCTTGATCGAGGTAATAGAGAATCTGTAACCCAGAACCGGCGATGAGGCCGGAGAGATCCATATGGCTGTATTCGGTGAGGAGCCCCTCGAGTTGCTCGATCGGTTCAATGTCCGTAAGCGAGACCAGCTTTTGCCGACCGCTCTGTTTGGTTTGGACGTATCCGTACGCTTCTAGTTCGGAGACGATGCGTGAAGCGTGGCCAGGGCTCCATTCGAGTTGATCAGCGAGCGTGCTGATACTCACTTCCGACTCACCCTCTTCTATGAGGTGTGATACAACCCGGAAGTGACTCTTTTCGACCATATCGTCTCAAATGAGGCAAACGATATATAAATCCCTTTCGTAATTTGAGACGATTGGTCTGCCTTCCAATAGATAGAGGCTCAGAAATTACTGATGAGATATCTATCTCAGAGTCCGTGAATTGTCTTTCGGGACCCGTGTTATGTGACTCCAAGAATAGTACTCCCGCAAACCGTCCTAGTCTTCGATCAGTACGATATCTCCCTCGTCCAACTCATCAAGTGCCTCGGCTACTGCTGCTTTTCGACTCAGCATCGTCCTTGCTTCGTCAAGCAATTCCTCAGCCCGTTCTTCAGGTGGCCGGTCGGTAGTATCGACAGCTGCGGTCACCTCGTCAGTAATCGTTGCGTTCGGGAGCTCCCCACGGAGGCGGTCGGCGACCCGCTGCAGTTCATCCCACGTTTCGTCACCAGTTCCTTTGGGTTTCGGATCCGCAGCCTGTTCGAGGAGTCGTCGAGCACGTTGTTCCGTCGGTGGCCGTGCAGATGCGATCATTGTTTCGACCGTCTCGGTGGTCGGCGAATCTGGGTGTTTCCTCCGTAGCCGCTCTCCAGCACGTTGTAGCTGGACCCAGAGACTGTCTCCATCGTCTTCCTCGAAGAGCGGACGGACTGTCTCGAACGTTTTGGCGTCCTGAACTACAACCGAGTCAACGAGATCTGCTTCCGAGACGTCCTCACCGTCCCAGGCGGACTGGAAGACGGCTTCAAGCGCATCGAACGTGGCGTCACCGAACGTAGTGGTTACAATATCGACTCGCTGTCGGACACTATCCTCGTTCGTTCGAAGCCAGTCGGTGAGGTCCTCACAGATAGTATTCGGATCCGATCCCTCGGCCGGTTCCCCGGTTATGCGCTGGTACTGCGCTTCGACCGTTTGGAGACGGTGAGCCTTCGCATCCTCGAGACGTGATTCGACAGTCGGAGTGCTGGGCACGACATCGCTTGTTTTAGTCGCGCGCATACTGGCGGTGATCGAGGCGTTCGGGTACAGCGAGGACATCACGTTCAACTGCTCACTGAAGCGCCTCCAGAGCGTGTTGCCATCCTCGTCGGTGTCGAAGAGTTCGCGCGCGTCTGCGAATGTCTCAGCCTCCGCGAGTATCGTCTCGAGATCGAAGTCACCGCCAACGTCGGCCGTCGAAAGCTCCTTGCCGGCAAGAGCAGGTTCGATCGCGGCTTCGAACGCCGGCAAGGAGACGTCGAACTCTCGGGAAGCGTGTTTCAGCGTTCGCTTGACCAACGTGCTGTGTTCGTCCACCCACGTTCCGAGTTCGGCTACCCACTCATCGGGGCCATCTCCGTCTGGCTCACGGTCAAGGACAACTCGGGCCAGCTTCTTCACCGCTTTCGGATCGATGACCTTGACGCCGAATCGAATCTGAATCGACGTCAGCCCACCCTTGGTTCTGACCTGCCGCCCGATCGCTGCAGGTTCCGTGAGATATTCGGTATCTTGCTTGAGCACAACCGACTCGTTCGAGGTCGCGAGTGTGATACACAGCGCAGCAATCGATTCCTGTGGCGTCCCGCGATAGTCACCATTAGCAGTTCTAGTCTGCTGAAGGAGCGCTTCAACGTCGACAGATTTCTGTCTCTCATACTGCTCGATGAATTCGGGAACCCATCCCGAGTCAGCGATCGTCGCAGTTGCTGTGTCGATACCGAGTATTGCGGCATCAGTTTCTGAGAGTGGCCAGTCTCCGCTGCCACGAAAGAAGGAGGCCATCGACGTCGCGTCATCGACTTCGACGAGCGGCTGTGACAGCACACGCCGTGAGGAACCAAACACGGCCGCGAGTTGGTCTGCAATAACGTCCTCAAGGACAGTAGTGCGTTCCCCACGATGCTCGTGGACTGTGTAGACAGATGCGTCTTCGAGAATCTCAGACACAGACGCCTCGAGTCGACGCTTGTCCGTGCGATGCTCGCGTTCGAGTTCTTCGTGTGACTCGGTCTCCTCGTCTAACACCTGCCCCATCCCGATGACATTCTGGATCCGTTCGAGCATTGTCTCGGGTATCTCGACCGTGATCAGGAGGTGCTCTCCGCCCTCACGACCGTCGTTAACGCTCTGCCAGGTTTCGACCTGTTCGGAGATGCTGTCTTCGCTGTCCGCAAGAATTCGAACCCCAAGTGCGTCGTACGACGGTGTCGGTGCCCGATCGACCGGATCAAGTACTGAGTACTCGTATCGGAGTGGGACAAGCCGTTCGTCGCCGAGATCAACCTCGTGGCGGCTCCCATCGCTCTTGAAGAACTCGTCGTTCTCGCGGAGACGGGATTCGATCCACGCGGAAAGCTGGTGTGGCGAGATCTGCGCCGCCTTATCCTGTGCGCGGCCGAGAATACTCTCCTGTTCTTCGGAGACGAGTGTGTACACTTCGTCGCCCTCGTCGTTCGTTTCGGTCAGTACCTTCTGCTTGTTGACCAGCGTTTCCAGACCGGATTCGGTTCGGTCGACGACGTCCGTAACCGAGAACGTGACGTCTTTGACCATCAACCGCCCGAGGTTCTCCGGTGTCGACGGTACAGCAGGGGTCTGATTCAGGAGATACAGAGCTTTAGCGAGGCGGACCTCCCAAGCGTCCTCATCGCCATCGAAGGTTGGGATCAACGTGTTGTCGATCATCTCCTGAACCCACAATGGGAGGTACGTCGTCTCCTCAACCAACAGGTCGAACAGGACGTCCCACGTGACGAGTGCTCCCTCCTCTTTCTCGGCCCAGTCGAACTTTGTGAACAGCGACCTGACGAGGACGAGCAACGCACGTCCCTGAATGTACTCTCGATCGGTTGACCGGCCCTGTGTGATGAGCTCCTGCATTACGGCTCTGAGGAGTGAGAGGTCGTACTCACGGAACGGGTAGGACTCGATGGGATTTGGATCCGAACTCGTGATGGGGGCATACGTCGCGAGTGAGAGATCAGACATCGATGAGAGCAGTGACTCAACGCGCTCTTCGCCGTCGGGAGTCGCCTTCTGAAGCCAGCGCTTTCTGACGATGATCTCCGTATCTGCCCCTTCGAGTGGTACCTGCTGGCCCGTCCAGTGGTCAGCTGACGCTTCACCGATGAGGTTCTCTCGTGTAGCCGGTAGCGAGTACTGCCCCGTTGTGACGACGACGGGGTTTGGACCCCGCTGGAGCGCCTCCATCGTTTCCTCGAACTCACGGTATCGATGCCGACTGTCGCCAACGAACAACGCGACCTCGTCGAGTCCAAGTAACAGCTCGGTCTGTTTTCCACCCGTATTCAACGACTGCGTCGCCGTCTCAACGCGCTGAACGAGGTCTGCCGGGTCGAATGCCTCAGGATCGATATCCGTCTCCGCCTGCTCAATGGAGGCTTTCACACTCGATTCGTCATCAAGATCGGTTCCTGCGGTCTCGTCCAAAGTAGGGACGACCGCATAGAGCCAGCTACGGAGTGACGCACGTTCGGAGAGTACGTCGTCGAACGTTTTCCCGTCGTATTCGGCTTCTTGAATTGCGTCCCAGACTCCATCGTACTCCATATCAAGTCGCCAGGCCCATTCGAGCAGCCAGTTTGGATCCGTCGGGTAGCCGAGTTCACGACCGATCGCTTCGTAGATGAGAAACGGCAACGGCGGCTCTTTCGAAGCGTCCCGGTCGAGAAGATTGAGGAAGACCGGTTTGAGTCGGTCAATATGTGACTCAGCGATTGAACGCTGTAGTTCATCGAATCCAGCCCATTTGGTCGCGAGTCTGTCGCCCAATTCGGCGAACTCGGAGTCGTTGTCAACGACGAGCCCGACGAGCTTCAAGAGATGTGTCTTCCCCGACCCGAACGTGGCGTGGATATAGAGGAACCGAGCTGCCTCACTCGGGTGCGTCGTAATGGTGTCGGCGAGTTCCGTGAGTACCCGCTCGGAGCTTTCCGTTTCGTGGAACTCACGAACGTCAGTCTTCGCTCGCTCACGGGCGTTGACTTTCTGTACTTCTTCGAGTTGCCGGGTAGGGTCGCTGTGGAAGAGGTCTCTGATCGTCATTGGAGATGCACCTCCTGTATGGGGTCATCGATCTGATGGGCAGGATAGTAATGTCGTGAGTCGCCACCAAAGAAACTCAAATTCCCGCCGACAACATCGCCGGGGAAGGGAACGCCGATTGTACACTTCACGTTCCGGCGGTCGAGTTCATCAAGTAGCTCAGATGCACGGGTGAACGGATACAGACTGCCGAGGTTGAGCAGCAGAACGATATGACTCTGCTGTTCCAGTCGTTCCGCATCGATCTCAGACGAGATCATCTGTTGGACGAGTTCCGCTGCCAACCGGTCCTGCATCGTCTCTTCAATCCGCTCTGCCGATGAAACGCCATCTGTGAGTCCATTCAACGGTTTGCCGAGATCAACGAGAAGCCGATACACGTCCGTTTTTGGGAGTAATTCATCGAGCCAAACCGACTGCACGGTAACGTCTTCGGGAAGTTCCGGTGGTTCGGCTGAATCACTGGCCCACGCGTTGAGCCGATCCGCCGTTCGGTGTTCGAGCGCAGGGTCGACAGCGGTGATAACGAACGGGTTTCTGATCCCGTGTTGACCCTGGGCAAAGGTCCGTAGTTTCGTTTTGAACTCGCGATACGGTGAGGAGCTACCGCGACTCATCGGATGATCACCCCCGAGTCAAGAGTCTCAGTACTCACGTCACCCTCCTCGATGAGCCGTGTGATACGGCGATCCAACTCTCCGCGGTCGTCTGGGATAATTCCGATTCCATCGATATCCTCGGGTGTTCGATCCCCAACGACTGTCGAGAGAGTACTGAGCCGTGTCTCCAACTCACTGGGGCTGTGGTCGAACGCAGTATTGAACGAGTTGACAGCCGCAAGTTCGTCAGTAGCCTCGACAACGTCGTCGACAGATGGGTCAGAAGCAAGGGTTTCGAGCGCGTTACTGATCGTTTCGTACCACTGTTGCAGTCGGCGCATTGGGGTGATGTACTTCCGTTCGAAGGCGACGTGAACACTAGTCGGGAGCTCCGTCGGCGGGAGTACCCAGGGGTGATCATCAATTTGAGTAACCAATTCCTGTAATTCGTACTGATCGACAAACGTCTCCCAGCAGCGTTCGATTTTCGGGAGTGGATCAGGAACCAGTTTACTGGAGAACGTACTCCAACCGTCTGGTGTCCACCAGTCGCCGTCGAAAGACGTGACGTCTGTAGCCCGAGATTCTATCGTGTTGCGTGTATCCGCGTCGATCCACTCGAACTCGACTGTGCGGATCGTGAGAATCGCATCAAGACGCTGTAATGCGCTGAGGCGGCGGTTCCAAACGTCGGAAACCTCTGCGATCCAATCTTGAGCCCTGTTCGTCTCTTCGATAACGTCCCCAATACTGTCGTCCTGTGATTTGATCGTCTCGAGACGCTGATCCGTCTCTGCAATCCGGTCATCCAACTCATCGACAAACGTTTTCAGAAGCGTTCGAACCTCCGAACTCTGGACGTCGGCGTCGACGACGAGAGAGACGTCTTCCCGAAGTCCCGTGATCGTCGAACGGATACTTCGGTTCGCTTCGCGAAGAGAGATGAGGCCATCAGCGACGGTTTCGGTCGTTTCCTTGAAGCCGCCTTCTTCCAAAATCTTCCCGATCGGCTCTCGGGGTAACAACTTCAGTCGTGTCGTCGACAATCGATTCAGGTCGAGGACAGCCTCATCCGCTAACGTGTTTCCGTCTTCATCGAGAGGGACGAGACGGCCATTGCGGCAGAATCCCCAGAGAATGGTGCAGAGAGCAGGGCGAGCATCGCTGTAAAACGGCTTTTCATCGGTAATGCCCTCGAGAACAGTCTGCATCGTGAGTCCGTCGTCACGGTCTTTGAGCTGGCGGCCAGTCAACGACAGAACGTTCCGCTGAATCGTCTGTTTTCCGCTACTCCGCTCACCATTTGGTGCCGGCACTTGGATCGTCTGTGCCCACGCTGGCAGCGGCTCGTTTCCGTCGAGCGTTTGAAGTTCGCGGAGCCGGTCTTCGTCCACCTGTAGCAGCATCGGATGGAAGTCATCGGGATACGTGACGTCGACAGCAGTCTGGACCGCCGTCGAGACGCTAGAGAGCTCCGTTCTGTCTTTGACACGGTAGGAGCCGCTGTGTAGCGCTGCGGTCAGCTTGCTTTTGATGGTGTTGGCACGCTCGTCGAGATCTCCTTCGACGGCCGGTGGAACGTCACGAGTCGAGATCGCATCGCGAAGTGCCCACCATTCGATCAGTCGGTTTCTGAGATCATCGAGTCCGTCAGTATCGATCTCCCAGTAAAGCGCTCTCTCGTCAGTTTGGTCAGAGGATTCATCCGGACGAAGGCCACGAATAGCGATATCGACTTCCAATCCATCTTCGGCGTCGGCAGTGGTGTCGAAAGCGTTCCCATCGAGTTCGAACCGATAGGCAACTGGATATTCCTCACCGGATTCACCATACGGGACGGACTCAGGGAGCGATAGGTCACGTGTAATCTCTCTCCAGAGATGGGTATCCAGCGTGTCGATGACCGCATCCCAATCTGGATCCGCCTCGTTCGCTTCCGTTTCGTCGTAGATCAGGCGCTCTTCTTGTGTGGCAAATCGGTACCTCGGTCCTCCCTCGGTCTGCGTCGGACGAATGAACTTCTGGAGGCGATCAAGGGAGCTCTCGACCTGGTTGGTCGTGCTGATCCACGACTGTCCATTCAGATCGGACATCACGGCGACTGCAATGTTCCCCTCGTTCAACGGAACGATGTCGTGGACGTGCTGAAGCAGGAGAATCGCTTTTGCGACCGCAAGATCGAACGCTTCGATCTCGCTATCAGGATTCTGGACCTCGTCTGCGATTCCCGTCGTTTCCTCAGTTCCCTCGACGACTCGCATATCCTGTGCGAGAGTATCTCGGAGTTCAGGCTCGATCAGATCGAAAAAGTCGACGAGCGTGACGATCCGATCGGCGTCCCCATCTTCGACCCATTCCTCGAGGAGCCCGTGCATAAGCGCCAGTATCGCGCGTGCTGTCCCAGAGAAAATCGATTTCGCAGGGTCGTTGGCCTCTCGGCGGAGGTTGAACAGAATTTCGAGGAATAGCGGTGCGTGATACGGAAGGAATGGATAGAACTCGACGAGTTCCTCTTGGTCGATCGCATCTAACGGTGGTTTCGTGTTCTGCTTGAGTTCGTTGTAGACGAGTGACTCGGACGGTTTCACGTCTGCACCGTCTAACACCGATCGAATCTGCTGTTCTCCGCTACGCGATTTCTGGAACAGCCTGCGCTTGGCAATATCGCCGACGTGCTTGCTCGGCAGTTGATACCGGTGCGGGAATCGGTCTTTTACGATGCTGAAATCAGCACCGTGTGCAGCGAACTTCGGTTGAACGTCTTCGATCTTGGCCTGTGCAGTTGCGACGAGCTGGATATCACCATCGCCGATACTGTTAACGTTTTCAGCGAGCGTCTGGAGCTCGGTGAGCCGTTCGAAATTGGTACCGATGAAGAGACTCACTTCGTCAAGCAAGAGGACGAGCTTCACCGGTTTCTCGAGCTCATCTTCCCGCTCCTGACGGAGGGATTCCAACCGCTGTACAACTTCTTCGGGGTCTATGTCCGACGGTTGAAGGTCAGTGTATCCGTCTTGGGTTCCAGTGATCTCTTTGAACAGCTCCGGGAGTACAACGTCCGATAGTGCGCCATACTGCTGGATATCAGTCCAGAGGTCGTCTTGTTCCCAGTCGTATTTCGGTGTTGACGGCGTTATGCTGTCAACTACGCTGGCAGCCCGTTCTCTCCGGTTTGTCCATTCCTCGGTCGTTCGATACCAGTCCTCGAAGTAGGCGACGTCGAGCTGGGAGGATAATCCGATGGAGATATCGTCGTCAACGCCGGTGAGTATCGGGTCTTGGTGGGCGTGGCGTAGTACGATTTCACTGAAACTGCGTTGTTTTTGCCCTTGGTACTTGAGGAGATTCACCGAGACCGGGATCACGTGATACTCGGAATGAACACGTTCCCACTGCGCGTGCAGATCATCGAAGCGCGTTCCTGAGGAAGCACGAGAAACGAGGTCTGTCCAGATCTCATCGCCCTGTGAACGAACCCATTCAGTATCCATCAGCCCATCTAAGACAGTCAGCAGGTGGCTCTTGCCGCTCCCATAGTATCCGTAGAGCCAGTAGGTAGATCCCGTTCGCATATCCTCTGCATCGTCGAGCAGGCGATCGATGAAGTCCTCCAAAAACCGTTGGGAGTCGGACGTTACGTGATACGACTCAATAGCCTGTGTGCGATGATAATGCTCGTCACCGCCCTGTTCTTTCCTGTCGATCCGAACGGATTCCTCGAAATCCTCAGGAAGGCCTTCGAACCAGTTCCGTTCCACCATTAGTTCCGCACCTCTCGATCAATCCAGCTATACGACTCAGAGACCGGTCGAAGTTGGAGGACACCGTGCATCTCAGAAAACGTCCAGGAATCGGTTTCTGCCACTCGGTCGTATAGTTCCTCCCAACGAGTCTCCGGTTGGAAGAGATACTGAAGGCCGAGGGGGGACGTGAGCCAATCGTCTCCGCCCTGCTCGTATGAGTAACCCACCGCAACGAGGAGTGGGACGTCGCCGATAGAAGGTGGATTACCCGTAGTGGTTTGCTGACTCTCTAATACGCCTATCTCACGCATTACAGATCGGAACCCCTCACACCACCGTTCTGTGGTGGATTCGGCGTAATCAAACGGTGTTCCGTCGGCATACTCGAAGTTCGAAAGGAGATCCTTGAGAGTCTCATTCGAGAAGTCGAGTGCAGCCGTGGGACTTGATGCCTGCCGCCGGGCGTATTCGTGGACCGCGTAGCGAACGAGCGGATCGTCTGCAACCAGATAGAGATACAGAATCTGTGCCTTGTCGGTTGGCGTAGTAGAATTATCTAAGACTACGGGAAGGTCTCGCGGGTTGGGGAGCGAGGAAGGGGCGTTTTTCAGCCGTGAGGAGAGGACACGATAGATCTTCTGTGAACTTCCCTTCGTACTTCGCTCCCCTCGGCGCTCCTCGAACCAGATCTCCTTGACCGTATTCCAGTTCCCGTGTTTACGGTACAACAGAGAGAGGTCCTCAGCTCGTTCGACGAGCAGGCCGCACATTGTCAAATCCATCGTAACTGCCTCGGAGGAATATTCACGGGAGAGTGATGGCGGCCCCCCGTTGCCGTCCGGGAACGTGTTCATAAGGTAGTGGAGTTGAGCAACTCACTTTATTATTTGTCATCGGATATTGACAACCAGATCGGTCGCTATACCTTTTTGTCATCGGACCGATCATGTCAGGTCGTGCCTATTCGACGAACGAAGGATCTCGATTCCCTCTACGACGAGGTAGCAGACTACGACCTCGTCATCGTCCCCGACGCTCCGTTTGCGAGTGCGCTCAATCGACGCCTTGATCGACCCCATTTCGGGAATTTCGCGATCACGCCACGGCGTCTCGCCGCCGGCCGACGTGAACAGGCCGAAGACCGCCTCGCATTTCTCGAGGTTATCGACGAGTCCGATCACGATTGGCGGGCTGTCGCCTATGCGATTGGGAACGTCCTCCAGTGCTGGGAACACCAGGGAAGTCTCGATACAATCCTTGAGTACGACGGCTATAGTGACGAGACGACCCACGAAGTCGTCGATGTGATGCGAACACTCCGGACGACCTCGAAACGGCTCACTGAGACTGTCATCGACGACGAGCAATCGATCGCCGTTGTCGGATACGATCAGTTGACCAGGTTGGAGCGGAGCATTCTCCCAGAGACGTTCGACCGCGTTGAGTTATTCACGGACGAGGAATTCGAACATCCACAGTTCCACGTCTTCGATTCGGCAACCGACATAGTCTCCGCGCTCTTGGATACGATCACAGACCAGAACGCCGAGCGTGTTGCTGTCGTTCTCGACGGCGGGGGCCAGTATTCATCGCTCGTCGAATCCGCACTTGAAGCGGCTGATATTCCCTTTTACGGTGGGCCGGGGTTCATCGAGGATCCACATCATAGAGCGTTCATCTGTCTTCTTCGCATCGGGTTCCGAGGCACAGAAACGACAGTCGGAGATTGCCAGCCGATACTCACGGAAATGGGTAGTGACGTCCCGATCGACGACCATCAAAAGCGACTCGATACAGTAGAGATACCAGAGGTTGAATGGTTACAGGAGTTCTGTCGGTCTGTCGAAGAGCAGACGTTTTCGGAGGCGCTCGGTATGTACGCGAGGAAAGCCGACGTCGAGCTCGCACGCTTCGATGAAGAGTTGCGAACGCTCGGCATCGCTGACGAGCCCGTGACCAGCGGCGGCGTCGATCGCCTTTCCTATTACCTACAAACGTACGAGGTACCCGTCGACAGGGACAACAAGGGCATTCTCCTCGCTGATGCGAAATCCTCCGCCCACGTTGACCGCCCCGTGGTTTTCCACCTTGGGATGGGACGGGAGTGGACGCATTCGGCTCCACAACGGCCGTGGGTCGATACTGAGGCGCAGTTCGAGCGCTATATCGGCAACTTCCAGCGGTTGCTTCAGAGCGGCGACCGGCAGTACTACTTCGTCCAAGATACGGCCGGCGGCGAGCCGGTCACGCCCTGTCTGTACTTCGGCGACCTCATCGACGAGGAGTTCGAACGGTTCGGCGACCTCGACTCGGTCCACCACCGACGACGACCGAGATCGACGGGGGTCGGCTTCGATCGAGAATCGCTCGACGTCGAGTCCGAGGCCGTCGAGACGATCAGCCAATCCAGCCTCAACAACTACGTCAACAGCCCGCGGGACTACTTCTTCGGGAAACTCCTCGATGCGCCCGATCAGGAACGGTTCGTCGAAGGGAATCTCTTCCACGACTTCGCGGAGTTCTACGTGAACCATCCCGACGTTGTCGCGAACACGAATGTCGACGAACTGATCGATGCGATGCTCGAGGAGGCGAAGCCCTTCTTTTCGAGTGCAGATGAAACGCTTCGTCGACGAAAGTACCGAATCGGACTAGAGCTGGTCACGGAGTACTTGGACGACCACGGACCGGAGTCGGACGCCTTTCTCACGGAGACTTCGGGATGGGGTGAGAACTTCTTCGCGGCGTATTTCGACGAAGCGGTCGACTCGCCGCTCACCGAACGGTGGTTCGAGGACTACGCGCTCGGCGTCAAGGGGAAGATAGACCTCGTGAACGCCCCGGATCGCCTCCTCGATTACAAAAGCGGAGGGAAGAAGCGAACCTCTCAGATCGTCAAGCGCGCGGCGATCGATCCACCGGCGGATACACCGAACTTCCAGGCGGCGCTGTATCTGACCTACTATCGAGCGGTCCAACCGAACGAGCAACTGGAGTTCATCTTCTTTCACTTCCTCGAACCGATGGACGACGTTATCGCGGGCGAGGCCGACCTCGACGACGCGCTCACGACCGTCACGTACCATCCGTTCACGTTCGACGAGTACGTCGGATCTCGAGACGCATACGAAACGCTTCTCGACGGGTACAACGACTGCCAAGAGACGTTCGGCGAACTCGGGTATTCGGCGTATAGCGACATTATGAGGGAACAGACGTTCCCCGAGACGACGGACCGAACCGAGCTGCGCGCCTCCGAGTTTGCCGAAGAGTTCACGGTTGCTGTCGACAGCGGAACGTCCGATGACGTCGACGCCGAGAAGGGTGCAGATCAGGCAATCCGCGAACTCAACGGTGTTCGCAAGCGGACGTTCTTCCGCGAAGACTTGGACGCGTTCGAATCGTTCGTCGACGAGCGCCTCAAGGAGCTCAACGACAGGCGAGCGGGCGATGGGCGCTTCCCCGTCGATGGCCTCGCTGGCGAGCCCAACTACCGTCGTGTAGATAACCGTGATTTGCTATTAGCGGGGGGGAGCGATGACTGACCCGACACCAAACGACGGGCAGCAGGAACTCATCGAGAACACGAACGGACTGTACCTCGTCGATGCGGGACCTGGGACGGGAAAGACGTTCGCCATCACCCGTCGCTACGGGACGATCGTCGATCAGCCCGACGTCGAACCCGAAGACATCTTGCTGGTGACCTTTACGCGGAGCGCCGCGACAGAGATGAAAGAACGGATCGTCGAGCACAGCACCTACGGGCTCAGAGAGCTGGCCGATGCCCCGATCCAGACGTTCCATTCGCATTGTCACGACATTCTCCGAGAGCACGGCTACGCCGCCCCGACGCATCTCGGGCTCGACGAGCAGATCACCGACTCGACGCAGCTCATCGACGACGAACTGATCGAAGCCGAACTGTTCCGCGAGTTCTTCAGCGGGTTCCGTGACGATCATCCCGAGTACGCCGACTTCTATCGAGTACTCTCGAATCCAGGTGAGCTACTCGATCTGATCAAAGAGCTCGCCTCGAAAGGCGTCTTTCCCACCACCAAAGGCTGGTATCGAGACGGCGAATCACACCTCGACGGCGACTTCGAGGCGTTCAAAGAACAGTTCGATGCGGTGAACGAGCCGCGCAACGACGGTCGAAAGCAGTCGGTGTTGCGCGATGATCTGAGTCGCTTCGGCCGCAACAAGACTTATCTCTCGGACGCGCCGTCGAAATCGGAGCTACGCGGCGGTCGCGGGACAAAACAGTTAGGCGACGACGTCGCCGCCGACGTCTTCCACGAGGACCGCGAGGACCTCAAATCATTCGTTCACGACGTCTACATCGAGTACCTCCGGTTCGCGTTGCGCCGTAACTATCTCAATTTCGGCTTCCTTCAGCTGTTTGCGTTCGTCCTGCTCTGTGAGGACCAGCGCGTCCGGCAGCTGGCGCAGTTCGAGTACGTGATGGTCGACGAGTTCCAGGACACCAGCGAGATCCAGTTCAAGCTCGCACTGCTATTGTCCGGGACGGACAACTTCTGTGCCGTCGGAGACTGGAAGCAGAGTATCTACTCCTTCCAGTACGCGGACGTTCGGAACATCCTCGACTTCGAGGACCGGCTGGCGCAGTTCAGCACAGATCTCAACAGCGACGCCGAGCGAGTTGCCTTCGGCACGAGTGATCTCACCCGAATTGAACTACAGGAGAACTACCGCTCGACGGAGTCGGTCATCGGCCTCTCCGAGCAGGCGATCATAACGCCAGCCACTGGCGGCGAGGAGGTCGATACTTCCCTCGACGACGTCGTCGAACTCTCCTCGAACGCTGCCTTCGACAACACCGCCATCGAGGGGATCACCCACGAAGACGAACACGAGGCAGTGCTCTCGACGATTCAAGAGATCGTCGGGAACGACGACTACGCCGTCGAAGGAGACGGAGGCGACCCACGCCCGCCGGAGTACCGCGACATCGCGGTGTTCACGCGGACGCGAGACTACGGTCGAGAGCTACTCGAGGTCGCCGACGAATACGACTTCCCGATGGCGTATGACGGCGGGATCGAACTCTTCCGAACCGATTCGGCGAAGCTGCTACTCGCGTGGCTCCGAATCCTCGATTCGGACGCCGACCGCGGCTGGGCGGTCGTCCTCGAACAGATTGGGTACACGTACGACGAAATCGAGCATATTCTGGAGACCAGCGCGTATCCGTCCGACCCAGCCGCGTTCCGCGATGAGCTTCGTGGGTTGGAGTCGATCGGCGCGGTCGCTCGTCGGGTTCTCGATCGCTACGGATACACGGACGATACAGCGGACGTCCTTCTCCACACGATTCAATCGGTCTATGATTCGACGACGCTTACTCGGGGAGAACTGATTCGGTTCATCGAGCGCGGCATCGAGAACGGTACAACAGTAGACGTTCGCGCGAGCGCGGGGGATGACTCTGTGACCGTCCAGACGATTCACACCGCGAAGGGACTCGAATATCCGATCGTCATTCTCGCGAATATGAACGACGGGAGCTTCCCGCCACGTTCGAGCGGTTCGAGCGTGATTCAATATCAGGATCCAGTCGGGCTCCGGCAGCGGAAGATCTACTCAGAGGAACGTACCTATCCCCACATCTACGATAACTGGCGATCTGACGTGCTCCGGCGCTGCCTGCCACAAGAGTACGATGAAGAGCGCAGATTGCTCTATGTCGCCGTCACGCGCGCGAAGAATCACGTCGTGTTCGCAGCTGGATCGGAACCAAATACGTTCTTCGAGGAACTCCCAGCCGATGCCAAGGCAATCGATCCGAGTGTCGAATCACTCAATCGCGAGGAGTTCACCGACGCGGAGCTGCCGTTCACGGTAACGACTCCGCAGGGGCCGATCAATCAGACACCACATTCGCTGATGGACGAGACTGTCTTCGAGGAGATTGGCGCACGAATGGAAGCGACGCTCGAAACGGAGCCAGAAACCCGAGGAATGGACTTCGGTTCACGGGTTCACGAGTTCGCCGAGGCGTACGTTCTCGGTGAGGAAGTGACGCCGTCGAATCCCCACGAGAGACGGATCGTCGACTTTGTCGATGATCTCTCTGGTGAACTGCACGTTGAAGAGCCAGTCACGCTCCCAATCGAGGTCGATGGTCATCGAGTTACCATCTCAGGAATCGTCGATCTCGTTCACGTGACGGCTGATCAGGTTGAGATCATCGACTACAAGACGGACAGTACGCGACACGCACAGCCGGAGTACCGGAAGCAGCTTAGCGTGTACTACCACGTCCTTTCCGAGTGGTTTGTCGAAAAAGACGTCACAGCGAGTCTGTTCTATACGACGGATGGGACACGCGAACAGGTTACTCCGCTCACGTTTGAGGAGCTACGCTCGCTGGTACAGACGACAGGAGTAGCAATAGAGTGACCTAAATTCACCAGTTTGGACAGAGAGAGCGTGTCCCAGAAAGGTTACCACATTTTAAGCGTGAATCATTCAGCACAGCAAAACAATCTTGTGGATGGTGAGCAGATAACAAATTTGAATGAGTCATCCCAGAAACGATACCCCATCAATTTTCTGGAAAACTACTCCGATCGGGTATGGATATAGCAATCGTAAGTCAGAGCCCTTCGTTGCATCCGGGTTTTATTATCGCCATCAGTGGGGTGTTTCAGAGCAGGATAGGGCTGGAGACTTACCCGATTTGGGCCCATATCTTGTAACAAACAAGCATGTTGTTCAGCCCTCAGATTATCCTCAGCCAGACTCTGTAATCGCATATACTCGAAATCCTGGAAAGGTTCAGGAAACGACCAGGCACCATATTGATCTTTATAGATCAGATGGAGAGCCAAAGTGGCGCGACCATCCTGAAAACGAGAATATCGATATTGTCTTAATACCGCTTAGCTTTGAGATCAGAGAAACTGCAATGTTTCACAGAGCCAACATAGTTTCAGAGCCTTCTTCTGTATCTGGAGGTGATCTTGCGGAGGTAGTTGGGTATCCTGCTGAAATGCGTAATTTCCATAGACTGCCAATTCTTCGACAAGCACTAATATCTAGTTCATATCAGGTATCATTCTACGATTCCCCATATTTTGTAATTGATGCAAGGCTTCACGATGGGATGAGTGGAAGCCCTGTTGTCTATGCGCCATCTATTGTGGATATTGAAGTTGAAGAGCAAGAAGTTGATCCAGATTGGGATACAGTTGAACCGTTTAGAGTAGAAGGTACTACTGAAAGAAAACACACAAGTTTGCTTGGAGTTCATTCAGGAGAACGTCTAGAATTTGATGACGAAATCTCTATGGAAGATATTGAATCAGATCTCCTTAGTCGTGATTCCAACCCAGGATTGAAAGATTTCTTGAGCGAATTAGAAGATCGTTTAGAGAATATTGAGCGTGAAACAGGTATTAATCGCGTCTGGCATGCAAAATATATCGATGAAATAATTAGAAATCATTAATTATTTCGGGAGGATTAACCATACAAAATATGCTCTGAATGTTCTAGGTGATGAATTGTAGGCTCTGAACGCCGTCAGAACACGCCGTGATGGATATAATGCGCGAATCGATCACCGACGAAGATCGTGATTGGGTCTAGGTCAATCGGTAGAGATGGAAGATACCTGTCGAACTTCACTTTCAGTCCGAGGCCATCATCTTTGACTATCGCTGTTGAATACTATACTAAGAACAGCTCTCACCAGCAGGTATCGAACTGCCGAAGTAGTATCACAAAACCTATCCGGACCATAACAGAAACACTCTAATTATGACTCCTCCCACACCGGGGCCAAACAACCCATATAGTGAGGAGGAACCCTATGCAGACGCGCTTCTACGCGGTATTGAACTTGCGGTAGAGGACGTGTTCGACGACCCTGGTCGAAACATCACGCGTACGGAGCAAGAGAAGCTGTGCTACTTCGCAATTAAAGAGTTCGACCTCCCGGTCACCTACAGCTGGTACCTTGCTGGCGCATACACGAAGGTTGCCGGCGAGCCCGACAACGTCCCGGGACGGATGACCACCAACACGGGTGGGGTTCGACGCGATCACGGTGAAACCGAGGAAGTGCAACAGTATCGGGACTACTTCGGGTCCGAGGTTTTCTTCGACGATTACGACCTGCGAGCAGTTTGGTATACCGGGAAATTCGACTTCCTCCGCGACTTCTACCAGGAATGCGCTCCCAACGAGTACACCGATCTATATCTCACGTCGACGGACATCCGGGAGCACCTCGAAACCCTTGATGAGACGATTGAACAGGAAACAACGAACCATTCGCTGTCGGATTTCGGCGGGGGCTCGCAAGAGGGATTGCTGTCTGAATCGGACGAACAAGAGTTCCGATTGCTCATCTCTGACTTCCATCTCGAGCTTGCGGAAATCGACGAGCTGTCCGAGATAGTGGACTTAGTCACTCGTGGAACAGATGTTATTGAGCAGGTGTTTGCGCAACTCACGACCCTCGAGTCAATATCGAGCGAGCAAGAAACTGTGTTACAGGATCTCGCGCCGTACTTCTACTATGATGTCTGGCGGTACCCGGCGTTGTACATTTCTACGCAAACTGCAGAGGGTCCGAATCGACACCACTTGGTCGAGGAGCACGCAGGCCGGTTTACGAGCTTTCACGAAGACCTACTCTCGCAACGGAATCAACTGAGTGAGCGATGTACTGATGCGGATTTGTACCCGCGCGCTGGCCATCACTCCCAGCGAGTTGACGAAGAGCAGATGGCGCATCTACACGAGATGGCAAGAGGGGTTCTGGAGGGTATTGAATGAGCGAAGCCGCCCGGCTCAATCTGGATACATCGGTAATAGTGAATTACGTCTATTCACAACTTCCGGGCGACCTCGAGGAGGATCGCGGCTGTCAGCGACTCATTGATGGCGAGTCGTTCTATACCGTGATTGGTGGGAAGGCCAACGGCGAGTTCGATGCGCTCTGTGAACGCCGGTACAACCTCTACGATGACGTGATTGCCTACCTTCGCGATACTGACAACGAGATTTTCGACTACGAGCCACGTGACCGGGATATCCACGTCAGTCCGAACGACCGGAGTCATTTCCGGGACGATATCCAGATGAGCTGGTACGATATGGATAAGCGAGAGCAGTTGTCGACGCTGCGTCGCTGTCTCCAAGATATAGAACTGTATCAAGTGCAGCTTCCAGAAGAATTGATTGACTGCAGTTTCCCGCAACAGAGCAACGATCAGTTGTTACGTCGGTTCAGGCGTGATCTCGATATCGGCCATGATTGTGAGATTCTCATCGATGCTGTCGAAATCTCTCGCCAGCATTCGATATCGACACTTGTTGCTGTGGATTCGCATCTTACCAAAAGAGAGCACATCGAGGTCGTGCATAAAATCATTGAGGATGTACTCGGTGTCTCAGGGTTACTACGGATTTCGGAACCTGCGGGTGTTAGCGCTGCTAGCAGCGATTGAAAGTCTGTAGACAGTACAAAGGCACGTTTATCTCCCACCTCTTTCGACTATCTCCACGTGAAATTAACATCCTGGAGAGATCGTTCTATGACTCTATCTGGACAGAGGTGAGGGCTGGCAGATTGCACACAGTTGGACTTAGAGTTCGTAGGAGGCGATTTCTGGGATCCGCATTCGGGGCAAGAATCATCCTTCTTATCGAGTATTGTCCCGCAGTGTCGACATTCTACGATAGGTACAGAGGACGTTTCTCGTGAAATTACTCTCTTCAGCCGTTGTATCGTATTCATTCGGGAGTTACAACGTCTTGGCACTGTGGGCATTCAGCAAAGACTGCTGTTTGGCCATCTGTTTCGTATGTAATCAGCACATCGACTGTGCTAACACTAGTACTACAGAAGGGGCAGCAGCCGATTCTTGAGGAGTTTGTCGTAGACATATAATTTTGCTAGCGGGGGAATGGACGTGTGACACTGAGGGTCAAGCACCCTCGAGTGGAATGTCAGTATGGGCAAATAAATAATTCCTCCAACCGGACTGAAAGTAGAATCCCAGGATTGAGTACTCTAACCAGTGGGTCAACTAATGTAGAAATTGCTGCTGGAGTTTGTTTATATCTACCCAGAGAAGTGGAGCGGACTCGTGGGATGTAGTAAACATACCTGAGAGGTCCGTCCACGACAGAACATATGAGTAGAGTAGGTACTCCAAGTCGAGGTCGGCGTAGCGCCAAGAAGCAAGAACCCGAAGCAGCGATCGCATTTACCAGTCGTGTGGATGGAACTCGCCATCGGTTCCGGTTCCTCCATCTCGAGGAACAGACTGGGATGTGGCGAATCCACGAAGTCAAAGAGAATCGGAGCTGGCGTATCATCGGCTGTGAACCCATCCAGCAGCTCCGGGTAGGTCGAACTGAGCCCCATCCCGATCACGCTGAACAGCATTCCATCGAGTGATGAGTAAGTCCAAGCAATCATCTACAGAGGCATCGTGTCTACGACCGACTCAATCTAAGCCAGCAGACGAAACAACTCCCTACGGTGACCGGGCCTACGTACTTGCTGGAACGGACGACACGGAGATCTTCGAATCAACACCAACGGTGATTCTCTGTCCGAACTGTGGTGACATCGTTACGGCGTACGAACAGGGACTTCCAAGGGTTATTCCGCAATTTGATCTGTGCTGTACGACCTGTCAAGTCGAACTTCGACGTTGGTGTGCAATTGCCGTCGACGCAGCATACAGCGAACTGGTTGAGCCACCAACGCTAACGGCGATGACTCAAGCGTACTGGAACGAGTGGCTCTGGTCTGGGATTACCAACTACAAAGACCAGCCCCGTAATGACGAGTTCACGGAGCGATTCAGCACGAAGGCGTCAGAGTTCGGTTGGGACTGGGAACTCACCTGTCCGCTCTGTCGACGGGGGATCAACTACCTCAAACGAAACGCTCCTGGTGCCCACGATAGCCTCGACTATCATCACTGGTCGACAAACCCTGACCAGGGGATTACCCTCTGTCGAGAGTGCCACGACGTCATCGGCTTCGATAGCTATGATAATCAGGTCGAAGAGCGGGCGCACGAGTGGGGTTTCCGGACACGGAACGACCTCCAAATCGTTCGGATCGGACTTCGAGAAGCGATCGTGACTGAAGAGTCACTTCGACCTGAAATGGCTGAACAGCTCGTCGACCGCTATAATCTCATTCAGTCTCCGGGAGAAGTTCGGACGCTACTCGAAGTCGTCCTACAGGATGGGGAACTGTACAATCGGTTCGCTGACGATACGCTCTGGAAAGGTATCGACCGAGATCAATAGCAAAGTCTACTCTATCGAGAGAGTAGGAACTATTTGAGAAATGGAGACGATAACTCACGAGTATGTGTGAAGAGGATATTAGAGAATCATTGGACGAGGCAAAACGGGTCTTCGGATTATCTGATGGCGATCCGGACCACGTTGAGGAATGTCCGGGTTGTGGCGGTGAGGTCCCGGTGTGGGATCTCGACAACCTACCTATGGGATACGAATGCTACCAATGCGGAGCAAACTATACGATCAAGGAACGAGGAGTTGTCGAACTCATTCGAGAGTGGTGACGGATATCCGTCCTCAAGAACGTCCCATAGGTCTTGAATATCGCTCAGACCGTTAGTGAACTCAGCAGCAGATATGCTCGTCACAGTGAAGAGAGGTAACTATCGAAGATCTGATTCTATCCTGCGAGAGAAGGTAGACGCCGATAGATAGTCGTCTTCGGCTTTAGGGTATCGTGTGAGAGCCAAGGGCCGGATTTGAACCGGCGATGGGCGGCTCTGCAGGCCGCTGCGTTAGGCCGAACTCTGCCACCTTGGCGCACCTCACACTATTGCGTTTCAGCGTTTAAGCCTAGCGGTACGACGTGAAAGGCGAAGCGGGCGCTCGGGGGGTGCTCCGCTTCGAAATGAAGAGAGCCCACGAGACACCGCGTCTCGTGGGCTCTTTGAATGAGTGTATGAGTGGGAGGCGGCGAGCCAGTGTTCCCAGAGGATCGCTCACTCCAGTACTTGCTGACACCGAGTCGTTCTATACCGTGATTGGTGGGAAGGCCAACGGCGAGTTCGATGCGCTCTGTGAACGCCGGTACAACCTCTACGATGACGTGATTGCCTACCTTCGCGATACTGACAACGAGATTTTCGACTACGAGCCACGTGACCGGGATATCCACGTCAGTCCGAACGACCGGAGTCATTTCCGGGACGATATCCAGATGAGCTGGTACGATATGGATAAGCGAGAGCAGTTGTCGACGCTGCGTCGCTGTCTCCAAGATATAGAACTGTATCAAGTGCAGCTTCCAGAAGAATTGATTGACTGCAGTTTCCCGCAACAGAGCAACGATCAGTTGTTACGTCGGTTCAGGCGTGATCTCGATATCGGCCATGATTGTGAGATTCTCATCGATGCTGTCGAAATCTCTCGCCAGCATTCGATATCGACACTTGTTGCTGTGGATTCGCATCTTACCAAAAGAGAGCACATCGAGGTCGTGCATAAAATCATTGAGGATGTACTCGGTGTCTCAGGGTTACTACGGATTTCGGAACCTGCGGGTGTTAGCGCTGCTAGCAGCGATTGAAAGTCTGTAGACAGTACAAAGGCACGTTTATCTCCCACCTCTTTCGACTATCTCCACGTGAAATTAACATCCTGGAGAGATCGTTCTATGACTCTATCTGGACAGAGGTGAGGGCTGGCAGATTGCACACAGTTGGACTTAGAGTTCGTAGGAGGCGATTTCTGGGATCCGCATTCGGGGCAAGAATCATCCTTCTTATCGAGTATTGTCCCGCAGTGTCGACATTCTACGATAGGTACAGAGGACGTTTCTCGTGAAATTACTCTCTTCAGCCGTTGTATCGTATTCATTCGGGAGTTACAACGTCTTGGCACTGTGGGCATTCAGCAAAGACTGCTGTTTGGCCATCTGTTTCGTATGTAATCAGCACATCGACTGTGCTAACACTAGTACTACAGAAGGGGCAGCAGCCGATTCTTGAGGAGTTTGTCGTAGACATATAATTTTGCTAGCGGGGGAATGGACGTGTGACACTGAGGGTCAAGCACCCTCGAGTGGAATGTCAGTATGGGCAAATAAATAATTCCTCCAACCGGACTGAAAGTAGAATCCCAGGATTGAGTACTCTAACCAGTGGGTCAACTAATGTAGAAATTGCTGCTGGAGTTTGTTTATATCTACCCAGAGAAGTGGAGCGGACTCGTGGGATGTAGTAAACATACCTGAGAGGTCCGTCCACGACAGAACATATGAGTAGAGTAGGTACTCCAAGTCGAGGTCGGCGTAGCGCCAAGAAGCAAGAACCCGAAGCAGCGATCGCATTTACCAGTCGTGTGGATGGAACTCGCCATCGGTTCCGGTTCCTCCATCTCGAGGAACAGACTGGGATGTGGCGAATCCACGAAGTCAAAGAGAATCGGAGCTGGCGTATCATCGGCTGTGAACCCATCCAGCAGCTCCGGGTAGGTCGAACTGAGCCCCATCCCGATCACGCTGAACAGCATTCCATCGAGTGATGAGTAAGTCCAAGCAATCATCTACAGAGGCATCGTGTCTACGACCGACTCAATCTAAGCCAGCAGACGAAACAACTCCCTACGGTGACCGGGCCTACGTACTTGCTGGAACGGACGACACGGAGATCTTCGAATCAACACCAACGGTGATTCTCTGTCCGAACTGTGGTGACATCGTTACGGCGTACGAACAGGGACTTCCAAGGGTTATTCCGCAATTTGATCTGTGCTGTACGACCTGTCAAGTCGAACTTCGACGTTGGTGTGCAATTGCCGTCGACGCAGCATACAGCGAACTGGTTGAGCCACCAACGCTAACGGCGATGACTCAAGCGTACTGGAACGAGTGGCTCTGGTCTGGGATTACCAACTACAAAGACCAGCCCCGTAATGACGAGTTCACGGAGCGATTCAGCACGAAGGCGTCAGAGTTCGGTTGGGACTGGGAACTCACCTGTCCGCTCTGTCGACGGGGGATCAACTACCTCAAACGAAACGCTCCTGGTGCCCACGATAGCCTCGACTATCATCACTGGTCGACAAACCCTGACCAGGGGATTACCCTCTGTCGAGAGTGCCACGACGTCATCGGCTTCGATAGCTATGATAATCAGGTCGAAGAGCGGGCGCACGAGTGGGGTTTCCGGACACGGAACGACCTCCAAATCGTTCGGATCGGACTTCGAGAAGCGATCGTGACTGAAGAGTCACTTCGACCTGAAATGGCTGAACAGCTCGTCGACCGCTATAATCTCATTCAGTCTCCGGGAGAAGTTCGGACGCTACTCGAAGTCGTCCTACAGGATGGGGAACTGTACAATCGGTTCGCTGACGATACGCTCTGGAAAGGTATCGACCGAGATCAATAGCAAAGTCTACTCTATCGAGAGAGTAGGAACTATTTGAGAAATGGAGACGATAACTCACGAGTATGTGTGAAGAGGATATTAGAGAATCATTGGACGAGGCAAAACGGGTCTTCGGATTATCTGATGGCGATCCGGACCACGTTGAGGAATGTCCGGGTTGTGGCGGTGAGGTCCCGGTGTGGGATCTCGACAACCTACCTATGGGATACGAATGCTACCAATGCGGAGCAAACTATACGATCAAGGAACGAGGAGTTGTCGAACTCATTCGAGAGTGGTGACGGATATCCGTCCTCAAGAACGTCCCATAGGTCTTGAATATCGCTCAGACCGTTAGTGAACTCAGCAGCAGATATGCTCGTCACAGTGAAGAGAGGTAACTATCGAAGATCTGATTCTATCCTGCGAGAGAAGGTAGACGCCGATAGATAGTCGTCTTCGGCTTTAGGGTATCGTGTGAGAGCCAAGGGCCGGATTTGAACCGGCGATGGGCGGCTCTGCAGGCCGCTGCGTTAGGCCGAACTCTGCCACCTTGGCGCACCTCACACTATTGCGTTTCAGCGTTTAAGCCTAGCGGTACGACGTGAAAGGCGAAGCGGGCGCTCGGGGGGTGCTCCGCTTCGAAATGAAGAGAGCCCACGAGACACCGCGTCTCGTGGGCTCTTTGAATGAGTGTATGAGTGGGAGGCGGCGAGCCAGTGTTCCCAGAGGATCGCTCACTCCAGTACTTGCTGACACGCTGGCAG
>NZ_JANHDI010000011.1 GCF_024494595.1 Halobellus rarus
GTCGAGACGCGCTCGAACGCTCCCGATGGGGATCCAGATGGTGATATCGAACTGCTCGTGACCGCCGGCGGTCGGCCGTGGGGGACGTACACGGCCTCGATCAGACAGGACGACGACCACACAGTCGTCGACGTCGACTGGACCTCGGATCGTCGGTTCGGCCTTCGACGGCTCCCACAGCAGTTCGTCGCCGAACGATACCGGGCTGACGCACTCGCTGCACAGGGCTATACGGTTGCCGAACGTGAGACCTCACTTCTGTTCTGACGTGTTGAAGATCGATCGGCGGTTGGTCGTGGTGCCCCGACATCGAGAGTTCCTGTCACCCCGTGTCGAATCCGCGCTCGCCGAAGGCGTCGAGTGCACGTTCGTACGCCGCCTTCCCGTCGGCCGTATAGAGTGACGGCAGATTCACCCGGCGCTTGTAGGTCGACTCATCGTCCAGGTACGTGATAACGAGTCGTGGTCGTGTCAGTCCCTTCTCACCGCGTGTCGTCGAGACATCCTCGATATCGTCGAGCGGAATACGATCAGGAGACCGGAATCCTCGAGCGTAGTTCACTCCAACGAGGATAGTGAGAATGCCGAGCAGTCCTGCGAGAAGCAGTCTGTCTCCAGCGCGAATCGCGCTCACGAGCCAACTGATGGCAAACAGCAGTCCAGATACGTACCCGAGGAAAATCGCCTTGCGCCATCGCTCCTCGCTTTGCCAGTACCCCCGATAGAGCGAGCGGGCATACCCGACGGCAGACTCATCGAAGTGGACGGCATCGTCTGTGAGGCGTGCGACTCCGCGCTTCGTTCTGAACGACTCGATGGAGGGCACGAGAGACTATCGATGCCGAACCGTGGTGTGTGTTGTGATATATTGGATTGAGTGAGTTCTTAGAATTTGACACGGGTCATCTGATGAATATAGAGGGTGAATTCAGTAGGATAATCCCGCGTGGCTCACAGCATCAGTAGTCATCTAATAATCAGTCTTACTACTGTGAATTCAAAGACCGGTCTTCAATCACCCAATGATGTACTCCGGAGCGAGGAACATAATGGCGAGAAAACAGATCAATACGAGGATGGCTGTGAGACGAAGTAGACCAGCCGCCCGCCGTCGATTTTTCGGAAGAGATTCAGCAATTCCGGACAGAGCAGTTCCGACGATAAAGAATAGTACCCATGGGACTACTGCTCCAGCCTCGCCGACACTCCAAGAATACACGAATATACACAAGAAAGAAAGCGACGCGCCAAACTGGATGAGTGAGTTGGGGCGGCCTTGTGGCTCGTTGAACAGAACGTCGCTAATATAGGGGACCATAGTCCATGTATTCCTGCTAAAGATACAAAATGATGACTTAATATGGTTCCATTGGAACGTCTTCTCCCGTGCTACGCGATTCCACTGCAGGAACTGGGAGGTATAGGTGGTTCTATTTAGCCCCTCAGAATCTCGTTTGACTCAGCGTATGGTCTCTGAGAAAACGAAACTAATTGTGCTCGCTCTACTAGCAGGAGGTGCATTTAGAGCCGCTGACCTGCAAAAACCATTTTCACTACTCTGGTTCGTTCTTCTATTCGGTAGTTTACTTAGCGGTCTGACTCTTGTCGAGGTTCTCAAGAGATATGAATCTGAGAGACAAGCACGAAGTCTCGAGCAGCTGTTTTACCGGTGTAGTATTTCACGAAACTTCGACGTCCACTGGAAAGCACTGACCGGTATATCGTTCGGAGAGAGTGCGCGATGTCCCTTGACCTCCGCCACATCAGTTTGATGTGGAAAGCCCGCCACGGGATTTCACGCTGAGCGGTTGCTCAGCTCTACGGTTTCAAGACGCATACGTTCCAAGCGTCGCCTGCTGGGTTTCAGCATCGGCTTGGCTGTCTTGTGGCCCGGTCAACGAGGCCCCATCCTCAGCCGAGTCATCGTCGTTCTCGTGTTCTCTGGAACGACTCTCTCCGCTGAGGTAGCGATCTGCGATGTTGAGTGCGGCGTTGATGTCTGCCTGGTACTCTTCGATCCAACAGGCGTCGTTGGAGCACCTGAACGTCGCCTGTTGAGGCCGGGTTCCCCCCTCACCGCACATATGGCACTCTTGAGAGGTATTCCGCGGGTCGACTGTCACAATGGGGATCCCTCTTTCTACAGCTTTGTACGTGATCTGTGCGTGGAGTTTTGCGAATCCCCAGCCGTGAAGCCGGCGATTCATGTAGTCCCCGTAGTCCATCGACTCCTGGATGTAGGTGAGGTCCTCGAGCACGAGAACCGGCGTCTCGACTGACTCAGCGTACTCCACCACTTCCCTGGTGACGGTGTGGAGGATATCGTCGATTTGCGCCCACAACTCGTCGCCAAAGGTGTCTGCAATCCGTTCGCTCTCACGACTTTGGAGTCGCCGCATCGTGGTGAAGTAGCGCTTACGGAGTCGACGAACAGTCTTCCCTTCATCTGTCCAGAGTTCAGGGTTTGTCGGGGACCCATGCTCGTCGCGGTGACACACCGTGACGAGACTTGCTTCCCCGATATCGACGCCAATGGGGGTGCGTTCTTCGGCGGGAACATCGGAGTTGAGCGGGATGTCACGGGTCGCGATGAGATGGAAATACCACGTTCCCTCCTGCTTGAGCAAGCGACCTTCCCCCACGTCTGCGTCGCCAGCAATCACTGCTTCAAGCCAATCCCGTTGCTCAGGGTTCGGCTGTGCTGGTACCCAGAGGTGGTAGTCTTCGTGGTGTGGGATCTTGACGTACCACTCGATCGTGTTTTCGGGCTTGTGGTCGATCTTCACCCCCTCGTTCGTGAAGCGGACAGGGTGATCGTCACTGAGTTCATTTGCCCCATAGGTCGTTGTTAGCTGCGGGACGTACCGCTTCAGGGCGTTCTTCGCGTAACTGCTCAGCTGGTAGTCACCCACGATTTCGTTCGTTTCTCCCAAGGTGGTACAATGGGCGTCGAAGGCCTCTTGGAGCGCCTGCTGGTAGGCCGCCCGCGTCTCGCGGAACTTCTCCCGTTTGTGAGCGTTTGGGTCTACCAGCTTCAGTTCCAGCGTTTTTGTGAGTTCAGTCACGACTCATCACCCTCTGATACTGACTGGTCGTCTTGGAGGGCCAACCAGCGCGCTGTCGAACTCGCCCGCATCTGGTTTGCCCCACGGAGGCCGTCCACGACTGGTTCGCCCCGCACCCCTCTTGGGGCGATAAACACTCTCCGACCCGATCCACCCAAATTCCTCATTGCGACGCCGCTCAGGACTCGACCTGTGTATCGGCGTCCTCGCCGTGTTGTGGTTGGGTGAGTAGACTCACGTTCTGGAGGAGTGTCCTCGCTGCCTCGATCCGCTCCTGATCGGCGTCGTCGAGTCCGGCCGTCTCGATGCGCTTGAGATTGGTGAGTGAGCGATGAAGTCGATATCCGGGCGTGTTGCGTGGGTCCATGTGAAGCGCCTCGCCGATTCACGGCGCAGAGAAACATCTCCGGCTGCGGGTAGCTGTCGGACTGGGTCTGCTCGTTAACCAACATTGGTGTATCTCTATGTCGCGATGTTGGTTAAGGCGAGTCCTGACCCGCTTTGCTGGGTCCGTAGCGAGTCGAGCCACACACCCGACACTCCCAGATCGGTTGCCCCGTCCACGCCGCATCCGGGATCGACTCGTGGGTCTTGAACCGATGGTCAGTCGCCCGTCCACAGGTTTGACAGTCGAGTTCCTGCGTCGTCGGTACCGACGACGCCTGCCGATCAGCCCCAGCTTCGCCAGTAGATTCGGTCAGCGCGATCGCTGGAACCAGCCACACCGCGTCGTCGGCGTCGTCGAGGACCGCGTCGAGACGCGACTTGTCGCGGATGCCGTCCCCACGCTGGTCGTAGAGCCGCGTCGGGCCCTGCTTCGGACGTTCCGAGGCTTCCTGCCCGTGCCACTCAGTCCGGTCACGGGCGGCACTGAGAAGCCGCTCTCCCTCCTCTGACGACACCTGTACCGCGTCGGGGAGTGAGGGCCATTGCTCGACCAGCTGGCGCGCTGGCGCCTCGTCGAGGTCGTAGATGAGTGTGTAGTCGTCGACGGCCGGCTCCGCCTCGTTGGCGGAGAGGAGGTTCGCCGCGGCGCCGCCCTTCGCCACGGCGCCGTAGAACGTGATCGACTCGACGACCAGGTGGACGATGCCGAGGACCGTCGTCGACGCTGCCTCGTTCGTGCTAGTGGCGTCACTTCCGAGATGGTTAGTGAGACAGAACCGGCATTTCGTCTGGCCGTCTGGGATTGACGCCCCACACGACTGGCACTCGCCGTCGATTACCGTCGGCGCATCGGGGTAGCCACCAGCGCTCGTCGCGACGCGTTGCCGCCGGGGGGCACCCTCACAGCCGTCGTCCAGCCTCGCGTCCGGAATGTGGGACGCCTCGCCGTTTACGGCGAGGAGGATGTCACTTGGACGGTTCGACGTTGTGATTGAGCTGGAACAGGTTCTCTTGGTCCCACTCGTTTTTGACTTCGACCAACCGCTCGTAGTTCTCGCCGTAGGCAGCCTGCTCGTCACCGTCTTCCTCGGGGACGAAGTTGGCGTAGACGCCGCCGGTCGCATAAGGAGCCATCGCCTCGTGTATCTCGCGAGTCCACGCGATACACTCCTCGTCCTGTTTGGGGTTCTCCCACTGCGTGTGGAGGACCATCGTGAACTCGAAGTTGCGGTGGGGGTAGGCAGTCGCGTCGACGGGTTTCTCGTTCATCGCGCCGCCGAGGTGTGGAATAGCGATCTCCGTCTCCGGGGTTGGGATCGTCTTCCCGTACTCTATGAACGTCTCTATCATCCCATCGGTCATCTCGTCGAAGTTGTGGGACTTCCAGTAGTGCCGGTTGCCGGCCGGGGCCAGACCGTCGAATGCCTGTTGCCAGCCGGTGTAAGGGTGTGGACCGACCGCGTCGGCGATCGGATCACCGACGTCACGGATTGGCTGAAGTGCCTCCTCGCCCTCTTCCATATCGCCGGCGTAGAACGTCGCCAGGATGACGACTTTCCGGCCGTGCCACTCCTCGGGGATGAACGGAAGTGGTGGCGCGTGCCGGATGACACACCAGACCGTCGCATCATTGGGAGCGTCCGCGGCGAACTTCCGGTAGCCCTCGAGAACCGTCTTGGCGTCGTCAAACGGATGAACAATTGGTCCGGACAACACGGTCGGACCGACCTCGTGCAGTTGGAACTCGAAAGACGTGACAATGCCGAAATTCCCGCTGCCACCTCTGAGACCCCAAAAGAGATCCTCGTTTTCGTCCTCGCTTGCGTGGACAAGTTCAGCGTCGGCAGTTACGACATCAGCCGAGATCAGGTTATCGACAGTTAGTCCGTGCTTCCGCGAGAGCCACCCCCACCCACCGCCAAGTGTAAGGCCGGCGATCCCCGTCGTCGAGTTGTATCCGACAGGCGTGGCGAGGCCGAACGCTTGGGTCTCGTGATCCAGTTCATTAAGTACGACACCTGGTTCGACACGGGCAGTTTTCGCGCTTGGATCGACGCGAACTGACTTCATTGGCGACAAGTCAATCATCAGGGCATCGTCTTCAACGGCCCTACCGGCTATGTTGTGACCACCACCTTTCACCGAAATGAGGTAGTCTTGTTCTTTTGCGAACGCAACTGCACTCATGACATCTGCGGTGCCAGCACACCGAACAATCAGCGCCGGATATTCATCAATCATCCCGTTCCAGACCGTGCGTGCCTCATCGTACCCATCGTCACCCGCTTGGAGAACTGCCCCACGAATTCCGTCTGCGAATTCAGCGACGGTATCGTCGGTTTCTGTAGCTGTCACAGCAACCCTCGGGCGGGCGACCACTTTGTAAGAAGGTAGATATTCATATTATGAATAGCTTACAAGTGATGGCTCAGATATACTCATTCAGGCCTAAGAGAGTGAAAGCGTCAAGACTGACATTCTAAAAGTCAGCACGCCTACTTAATAACTCGTCTCTAATCCCGTCCCACGGCGGGTTTGAGGCGCTATTCACTTGCTCTATGTCGTCGTCCTCGTACGCTGCCCGCCACATCGCATGAACTGCACGCGTCACGAGTGACACCTCGGTCACGTCGATACAGGACGATTCGGCGCCCGTTGTTGCGGCTTCAGGCGGCCGGTGGAAATGGATTTCGGGAGAGTGTGTATTTGGGTGGCGATCGAAGCGCCAATTGACGTCGTCGCTATCGACGTAATGGAACGAGTACATCCCCAATTCGCTCCATTGGATATCGAGTCGAGCGCTCTCGGCGTTGCCAAGCCCGTCGCTGAGACTGATCTGCAGTTCCGTGGGGGCGACGACGTCGTCGTACCCCGTGGCGTCGACGAGCGGTTCGAGTTCGAGCCAGCAGTCACGAATCCGCTGGAGCGCCGGGAGATAGATCGGCCCGAACTCGCCGGCTCGGTCGTCGTCGCTCATACCGCGAGCTGGTGGCTGGCCTCGTCATAGGCGAGTGCCGCTTGGGCGACGGCAAGGTTCTGTCGCGTCGTTCGCCACGCAGTGAGGTCATCCCAGCCGTCCGTCTCGTCGGCGTCAAGTTGCTGGGCGAGTTCTTCGGGAGAGACTACGTCGTATCGGTCCTCATAGCGCCGGATCTTGGCTTTCATCTCCTTGATACCCTCGAGCAACTCCGTCCGATTCGCCTCGTCACGCAGCTCACGGATCCGGGACATCAAAACCCGGTCGCTATTGCGCTTATACAGCGTTGTTTGGCCGTCCTGTTCCGTCTCGGCGAACCCGGTGTTCACGAGCGCCTTGCAGTGGCGACGCGCCGTCGGCTCGCTCACGAGCGCTCGATCGGCGATCTCGGCGGCCGATTGCCCATCGTGGGTCTGTTCGACGATTTCGTACACCCGCTCGAACGGCGTGGTCTCCGCTTTCCAGTCCGCTTTGACTTGCTCGTTGACGTCGTCCCACGTCTCGGTCATACTGGGTGCTACACGGTCGAGAAACAAATAGTTTCCTGAAAAAACTATCTAACGGTAGTAGTTGTACAGGTGCGTTGTCAGGCTACATACTCCTCTAACGTCTCGTGATGCGTCCGAACCGTGGTTGGCGTGACGTTCCCGGACTCGGCGACGTCACCTTGCGTCACCCACTTCTCCTGTTCCTGTCCCGCTTTGTAGAGGCAGGCCGCGGCGAACCCGGCCGGATGGACGCCCGTCGTCACGCCGCGCTCCTCGGCCTCTTCCGCGAGGGCTCGGGCCCGCTGTCGGATCCTGTCCGGACACTCGAGATCCGAGGCGAGGCGCGGCACGAATATGCTGGGGGAGACGGGCTCAGCGGGGAGGCCCAGCTCTTCGTTCAGCGTTTTGTACGCGTTCGTAACTCTCGACTCCGCCACGCGGGCCATCTCGCTGACGTCGTCCACTAACCGCGAGAGGCCGTTGCACCGGCAGGCCCCGTAGACGCTGGCCGCGGCGATGGCCTCGATGGATCTGCCACGAAGCTCCTCGTTCTGTGCGCTTCGGAAGAGCTGACACGCCTGGTCGCGGACCGAACCGGAGAGTTCGAGCGCACTCGCCAACCGGCGCACTTCGCCCAGTCCGTGGGCGAGATTCCGTTCTGCTTTCGACCGCCAGCGACCTCGGGTCTGCTCACGGCGCATCCGGGCGAGTCGCCGTCGCTTCTGTCCGGAGAGTTCGTTCCCGTTCGCGTCGGTGCCGTAACCGATTTCCGTCGACAGGCCGCGATCGTGGCGAGCGGCAGTGAGCGGCGCGCCCGTTCGTTCGCACTCCTCGTCGTCGTACGCCCGCCACTCCGGCCCGTGATCGATACGCTGTTCTTCGATGACCAGGCCACAGTCCTCGCAGACCGTTTCGACCGCGTTCGTGGTGACTCGCCCCTCGCACTCGGGGCATTGGTTTGCACTCGATTCCGTTTGGACGTCTTCGTCGAATCCGCTCTCGTAGATGTCTCTGGTTGCCATCGTTCTCACCGTGTTTCGGGAACCCGCCAGTACAGCGAGCCCCTCACCCATCTATGGGGCTAAAAAACCAACTTGGACGCGCAACTAACCCAAGAGTGCCTAGACCCCGTTGATTGAATAGAGAAGATGATCTGCTGCGAATGGCTGAAAAACCCCATTCATCGATGGTTTTTGTAACTACATCTTTAGCTAGTCTTCAATCCAAGAGGGGGCATCTTTGCTGGTTAATTTAGGGAGAATAAAATTTGCATAAATTTTTCGGGAATTGTTAGTGGCATGTTGGAAACTGATTTACACCTGACTGAGGTGGCTTCACACACGGCCGTCCTAATGATGACTGGGGCTCAGAGCAATCCGGTCTATCATTTATCATTTGGACTGGTTACCTTGTCAATGATGGTCTTGAGAGGGAGCAGTCCGCCATTCTGGAAATCAAGGGTTTCGAATTCGATCAGTAGTTCGCCTTCCTCGTTTGTGCTATGGGCGTAGTGATGCTGTATGTTGCTGAGTTCGTCCAAGTGCCGGAGAAAGGTGAAGTTCTCTAAGACGATATGGATTTTATCGACATTGACGCCGTTCTTGTCGTATTTGTTGATGGTGCGGTCAATTTTGTTGGTGGGATTCTGACCACCGCTGAACAGGGTCTCGACCTCGTACGCTTCCTTCCGTTGCCCAGAGAAGAACACGTCAGGGATTACACCCTCGCGTTCGGTTTCCGTCTCGATCCACCGTTCAAGGTCCTGTAACTCGTCGATGTCCTCGCCGCCGTCGCGGAGCTGTTGGACGAGATACCGGACGATGTAGACCTTGATGTTGTAATGAAGCGGTGATTCTCCGGTTTCGTAGTCAACCCGTTCCTTACCTTGGACTTGGCCCTGGTTCTCCGTTGTGAATCGCTTGAACAAGCCGCGTTCTTCCGTTTTAATATCGTCCAAGTAGTCCTTGAACTCTGTCGGAGCGTAGCGGTTGAAGAGGTCATCAAAGACGCCAGGCCCAGTCGGGCGTTCAATAGTCGGCTCGTCAACCTTGATGTCACCCGTTGCGAGGTCGAGGTTGCCCCAACACAACTCGGCCATCCGTTGTTCAACTTCGAATCCTGGCTGGCGTGGGGCGATCTCTACCACGTTCAACGGCGGATGCGGACTCTCAAGCTTGATTTCGTCTAAGATGTCGCGGTACTCGTCGACGACGTCAGGGTCGGTGGCTTTGAAGACGATGAAGCCGAACTTGCCAAGCGTTGCTTCCAGCTTTTCTCGCAGCTTTGCTTCATCGATCCGTTCCTCGCGGTCATCGAGGTCGATGAAAATGACTTTCCTATCCGCGTCGAGCCATTTCTCGATCTCGCGTTTATTGATCTCGTCAAGCTCGTTGATCGCTTGGAACTCCGGATGGCCACCGTTGGCCTCGCGGTGGATACGGCGGCACAGCGTGAGATAACTTCCGACGTAGCTGTTATCCTCCGCTTCATTGAAGAGCACGATAGTCGTTCCATCCGCGGTGGTCGCCGCGCCGCCACCACCGTAGATGATATCCTGGAACGTCGGAACCTCCTCCCCTGTACCGCCAGTGTGACCGCCACTTCCCGTAGCAGCTGTACTTCCTGCCGCGGATGACCCGGCGTCACTGGCTGTACTGTCTTCCGTCTCATCGTCCTGTGTGTGGACTTCCTCGATCTCGTCCGATTCGAGTTGGTCGAGCGGGCGACGGATCTCTTCGTCTAATGTTTCGTCGAGAGCGGGCACAAAACGGATCTGTGGAGTGGACACTTGACGGTACAGCGGCACAGAGAGGGGTTGCCGACGTCGCTTCGGCGGTTCCCGGACCTCGGTATCAAACGACGACGGCTGGAACCGCACAGTCGACGCGGATCCCAGCTGTACCAAGGGAATCTGCCACTCCTTGCCCGCTGCTGCGATATCAGGTGCTTCGGTCGCTACGTCCACCGATGTCGTCTCAACGTCTATGTCACGGAGCGATAGTTCCGGTACCGTGACGTCACGGCTTGTTTCTTCAATTGCTGGGATCGTAGCGGCGGGGTCAACCGACTCCGCCCCAGTCAGATCGTCCAGTGGAACGTCTGGCACGGTGAGATCGCCCGGGGTGTAGTCAGGTTCCGGCTCATCTGTATTGCCTTCAAGTTCTTCCTCAGAGGGGTTGCTGCTGCCTTGGCTTGACGACGGTGGCTGTGTTTCCTGCTCCTCGTCTTGTTGGTCGTCTCGGCGTCGATGTCGTTCTTCCTCCGTGTCGTGGTGGTGGGAGTCGGCTTCTTGTTCGTGGTCGTCAGGCATGGTAGACGCGCACCCCGGTTGTCGGCGTATCCCTGGCTTGGTGCTCCACCGTTTCAAAGCTGTATGCGCCCAGGAAGACGCCTGGCATCACTTCGCCGAGGTATTGTAGAATTGACACCGGCTCTTCTAACTCCTGCCGTCGATGCACGACGGAACTCGTGTTGACTGCTGTGATCACTTCCTGTGCAGTGATGGCCCCGTCCTCGACGATGAATGCCTTCGTCAAGTTTATGTTCTGGCGATAGCGGGAATCATTCGTGCTGCTGGCCGAGCGTGTCGGAACACGGTCTGGATGTGCGCACTTCGGGAGGTAGTCGGGGTATGTCCAGTTTTCGGCAGTGAGCTCTGTATCCACCTTTCGAGTGAACTCTTCCTGTGGATTGGGGATGTTTGCAAAGAACGGTGACAGTGTTGAGCGGGCTGTTTCATCACTGAATGTGGTCCAGACAGCCTGATTGAGGCGGGATAGCCGGTCGAGGACGCCGTCATCTGTGTGTCCCCAGACTGTGTAGGCGGCGTCCTGTTCGTCGTCCGCAAGTTCCGGGACGAACAACTTCCGCAACCCGAGTGAACCGGCTATGTTATGTACCTCTCCGTGGAGTGGCGGATATGCTTCGGTGAGATAGCGTGCTGTGGCGGCCTGTGTCGTGTGGGCGAAAAACGTGAACGGACAGGTATTCGCGGTCAACTGCAGCAATCCGCTCAACAATTGCTGGATGATGTTAGCCACTGATTCCGGCTCGTCAAGTACGGTTTTGACGCGGTCGTCGACGACCGGCGGTGCTTCGTCGAGTTGCTGTAGTATGGCGGTCAGCTGCTCGTCCACAGTTTGGAGGAAAGACCCGATCTCTGTTTCCGTCGTTATGATGGCAACGTAGTCGTCGCCGGTGAGTCCTTCCCGTTCGGCGTTCACCCACTGGTTTGGATCATTCAGTGCGACACCGAGAAACTGGTTGGTGAGTTCCGCCAGGCTCCCGTCTGGGACTTCGCCCCCTTCCGTGAGTCCGCCAAGGAAGAACGGACGGACCCGGGATTCCTCGTCAACAACACCGCTTAAGATTGTCTCACCCGGTTCAGCTGGTTTTAACCGATTACGTAGTTGGATCAGGGTTCGGGCGGCTTCTGCGACAGGACGGACCTCGTCGTTAGCGAATACTGTCCACTCCTCTTGCTTCGTGATCCGTCGCACGATGTCGTCGTAACTCATAGGTGGAATCAATCTCCGATTGGTTTGATTTTCAGATAGTCATCGGACACGTACGTGATTTTATTCAACCCGAGGAAAAGGAGCGGGGCGGCCTGATCAAACAAATCCATAATGCTTTCCTTACTATCTTCCACGTCGGAGCGGTCGGTTGCAGCTGAGAGCCCGTCGAAGTAGATACTGAATTGACGTCCAACCCACTGTTCCGGGACGTTCGCGATCCGGTTAGCCACGCGGTCCTCGTAGTCCTGCTTGAGATCGGAGACATTGTTGAAGTAGGTTGAAAGAGCGTCACGGAACGTCTGGGTTGAGTAGTCGCTGAAATAGGTCCAAATGAGTTCGTTGGTTTTGGCGATCGATCCGCCGAACGACCGTCCCTGGTTGTTCGGATTGTATTCCGGGAAGCACAGGATCTCGTAGCTATCGTAGATCTCGGTGTCTGGCTTGATCGGATTCGTCCAGTCCAACGCTGTCAGGCCGAACTGGTCTCGTACCAACGGCTGCGTATCGTCGAACTCAGGATATGCTTCTTGAAGGAACCGACGCGGCGTCTGATTCAACGACCACAGATAGAACGTCGGATACGAATGATTCACCACGTACTCCAGCACACCCTGATACAGGCGTTCAACGATGTCACGCACCTGATCAGGCGACGTAAGAAGAGCGTCGAAGTCAATCTCCGGTTCCTGCCACCGCTGATACAAGGTCTGGGACGACAAGGCCTGCGTCAACCGGTCGTGGACCTCATCGGCAAACTCAATGAACTGAGAGTCCTCCACTTCGACCGTGACCTCTGTCTGCACCTCACCGGCTTCCGACAACAGCCACGACTGCAGATCACTTACCTGAGCGCCGAAGAACGATTTGTAGAACTTCGCGACACTGTTCCGACGATAGACTTCATCCCTTCTCGGATCGATACCACCGAGACACACCTGCTGTTCACCTTCGGATAGCGTCTCCAACCGGCGGCCGTTGAACTCGTGCTGCAGCTGCCTGTGATACTCCTTCAGCTGCCACGCCGCCTCCCACAACGGGACAACCGTCTCCCGGATGTACTCCTCCCACACCTCCTGCTCCATGTAGTCGACAAAATCATCGACCTGGGCATAGGACCGAGTCCCACTCATTAGCTGATTAAAATGTATATCGCGTTCTCATAAAAAGCCAATCTCCCCTCCTGACCCGATAGCATCACGATTCCTCAACTGTGATGCTGACACCGATGTCGTCTGCGACATCGACGGTGAGCCGGTGTTCGATCTGCATCCGGACGCATTGGAGAAGGTCACGTATTTCGTCGTTAGATAACTTCTCATACTCCTTGTCTCCCGTAACCTCACGGATGAGGTCACGATCGGCAGCATTAATCTCGATATCAACGGGCGCGTCCGATTCACTTCGTTCAGTGAATTCGGGTTGGGTCGTTGGTTCCGTCAAGAGGAGCACGTCGGGTTCCATCTCCGGTTCGCTGTAAACAGGAACCGTGGGCTGATCGTCTGCGTACTGGAATCCGCCGATACAGTGGTCGAATTCAGCATAGTCCGGATCGAACGCGTCGCTATCATGGATGGCACGCCGTGGCCGATACCGTCCAACAATCAGAGCGACCGGACCCCTTGCGGGACAGAGCGCGGCGACCCGATCAGGTACTGCATCATGTGACGACACGGTCTCTGCCGCAAGATACGGATTGCACTCGTCCAGAATACGTTCGATGATCGCGGTGACGTGGGACGCGATATCGGCATCAAGATGCTGCACGTAGTCTTCGCGTTGGTCTTCAATGAAGGGGTGCTTCGGATACCACCGTCGGTAGCCCGATGGCGGTATCGCATCAGGATCGTCGAGTTCGTCTTGGATCCACCAGTCGAGATCGATCAACGCTTGGCGAAGGGCGAAGCTTTCGACAAACTGGGAGACGTAGCTGTCTTTGTAGTTTTCGACCTTTTCCGGATCAAGGTCTGCTTCGATGATCCGGTCTTCCTCGCGTCGTTCTAAGACCCCTTGCATCTGTGTATCCAAGCTACGAAGCAATTCTTTGCGCTCCTCAAATTGATCAAGTTGCTCGTCTGCGACCGGGAGCCGCTTGAACACGTCTTCGTCAAGTTCGTCTAACGTTTCCTGGAACCCGGGGTATGCCTGCTTGGTTACATCGATTTCGGTCAAGGGGTTGTCATCGGGATCGATGTCATCGTCAGGGTAGTCGTCGGGATCCAAGAGTAGGAGACAAAGCACACAGTAAAACTCTTTGAGCCATGTATGGGTGGCTGGAAGACTCGTCTGGACGCCTTCAAAGACATCCGAATCCTCGGATTCCCATTTGAGCAAGCTCACGATTTGGGGATTTTGGTGGAGTCGGAAGTAGATTTCAGAGAGCTTGTTGATTGAGGCCAGACTATTACTGATCGATTCATCGAACATATCGGCGAAGTCTTCCTCGGGTAACTCTCCCTGTTTGAATGCGAGGAAGGCACGTGCAGCCGCGATGAACTGCATATGTTCAAATTCTTCTTGGAACAGGTCGATGACCCGTTCCTTCTCCTTGGCAGCATCTAACCGGGTTTGCAGCCGATCGCGTTCCTCGTCATCTTCCGCGTTTTCAACTTGGTATTGGAGTTCGTAGGTTGTAGGTGAGTTCCGCCTTGGATCCGCTAAGATGAACTCGTCCTCGCCCAGGGACCAGACATTATTGAAGGTCTTCGCATCACCAAGGTCGATGGAATGACGGAACACGTCTTCTAGCACTTGGTACCAGCTTTGGATGTTCGCGGCAACTTCGTTGACTTCGTCTTCCGTCTCAGCTCTGCCAAGTTCAGCTGTCAACCGGGTTTGTAGGTTTTCGATCGAGACGAGGAATCCGTGTACGAGGTCATCTGTATTGCTCCTCGTCTGCGACACCAAGACCTTGTAGTAGTTCGTGTAGAGTCCGAGGAATTTGTCGAACAGGGCTTTGTCTCCTTGGATATGGTACCGCAGACAGATATGGAACGTCTGTGCTCGTATTGTGTTAATCAGTTCTGCGTTTCCTGTATCGGCTGCTGCATCGAAGATGTGATAGAATTCTCGATGGATGCGGTCGATGAGATCAGTTGAGGTGCTTGAGGAAGCGATCGGAGAACGCGTGACGTACTGCAGAATGTCGGTGTAGAACTCCATGTGGCGGCGTAACCCCGAGGAATTCAGGTTTTCTATCGCTTGCTTGCAGGAATCATTAATGTAATCCAGATTGCGGTCGATCTGGTTTTCCCCTGTATCGAAGGGGTGGGAGTCACTGCAGGTTATTGCCTGTTCAAGTACCTCACCGACCCGGCGAGGAACATCGATAGTTGCGCCGTTACGGGTGTTGACTGATAGCACCGGTGCGCCAGCGACTAACTTCTGTCCCAGTTCTACGTTGAGTAAGAGCCGGATATCTTTGGGATCAGTACCTTCGTCAAGTGAGGCTTCTACCTCGATGAACGCCTGTGCTAGCGTCGATAGATCCACATCTGCGATGTGACCGATGGTGTCGATTTCATCAGCGGTGAAGAGGTCGGTTCGCTGGCTTACCGAATGGGAGTCGCTCTGTAACTTGGCATAGTCGGGAAGTGTCTCTCTTAGAATATTGTTCGCAATGCGTTGACGGGTATCTGTATCCACCTTCCGGTCGATACCTCGCTCGATTTCCTGTTGCATGAACTCGTCTTTTGGGTCGTGAAAGATGAGCCTTGCAACCCGGTAGTAGACATAGCCGATGCTGGTGATGGTTCCGACGAAGAGGAGGAAGATCACGTCAGTCGCAAAGGCGGTGGTCGTCTCCTGGGAGAGCTGGAAGTAGGCGTACGCCATGATACCGCCGGTGAACAGGGAGAAGTAGATGACTGGCATAGCGCGTGCAGCTGCAAGGAAGTCCTGCATAACGCCTTCTTGGTACTGGCTTCGGTAGATCTGGTCCAGAAGAAAGATGAGCACAATGAAGCTGAGGCTGGTAATTGTGAGTTGGGCCTGCCACGTGGTCTGCAGCTTGTCGAAGCTGCCAGCGGTCAAGGGGGCGAGGATGTGTGCAAGAGAGACTGCGATGAGGAATCCAGCGGGGATGACCCAAAGGAAGCTCCAGTGGGTGAGCCAGGATTTCCGTTCCGGAAGAATCTCCTTGAGTAACCATCGCCATCCTTCCTGTTGTTGTCGTCGCAAGAGTGTCTTCACACGAAGCGAATTCGACGGAAAACGCAGCCAGGGAGCGCGGTCAATTACTGCTTGCAACAGTGGCCAAACCACAAAATAAAGGAGAAGTACGGCTGCACCCAGCAGAACGACAACAGCACCGACATCGGAAAGAGGAGGAAATGACAAACCAATCATTAAGAGTTCAACTACCATCTCCTTATGCGAGGTACATAAATCATCAGGCGCAGACCACACACTTCTCTCTGCCAGAGAGCTACTCGTATGAGATGAGGACTCCCTCTTCGGTGTCTACTTTCGTGCCCTCTTCTCGGAGTATGGCTGTATATGAGAGATTTGCAGTTCCATCGGTTGCCGTGCCTTCGGGAGCATCTGCTCGAAATCCGGTGATGCCGGGGTAGATTCCTTGCTGCCGTTGGATGATATGTGTTTCCGTCTTTGTCCCGGCGTCTGATTCCGTAACAAACCGGATTGAGTATCGTTTTGGTGTATCGAGATTGGCATAGTGGATGGTGACCATGAGCGGATTCAATCTGCCGTAGATACGGACCTGTGATGCGCTGACAGAGGTGAGTGTCGGCGAGTGTTCGGGCGTTGGTGTTGGTGTCGGCGAAGGGGACGGTGTGCTGGTCGTGGAGGTATTCGTTGAAGTTGTAGAGCAACCGGCTACTGGAAGCGTACCGAGAACGCTTAGCGTTGATAGGAATGTCCGCCGTTTCACAGTTCTGAAACGGTACGCAGATCCACAAATAGACTGGGGCCGCGGTCACGTCTCGTCCTCTTGTGTCATTCTAAGGAAGCCGTCTTCCAGGCGTCCAGAGTGGCCGCCAACTGTGCCTCGACGATTGGCGAGTTGGTCGCCCGTCGGGCATCGCGTAGATAGATCCGAAGCCGCTTACGAGTCGTGAGAGTACACTACTCAGACATTGTTGCGCGGGGGCAGGTTCTGGTGTACCCTCTACCTCCTGGGAGCAGATAAACAAACTCCGTCGCGACAGCGGCCTTGCCTCTCGCTACACACCTCTCAAAGCTGTGAGGATGGTTGTGGCTGCCGGCCGACCGTAGGGAGGCCGGGAGCGGAGGGTGGGGCGGTGAGGCTTGGGCTGGTCCGGCGCTTAGCAATAAAGAACGGAGGTGTCCCCTGCTCTCACCTCCCGCGACGGTCCCCATTGTCGGAGATTGACACCTGATTTTCTTTGAAGCAAAATGAATAGGATAACCACTCGAGTTGGAGTCCTCGATAGATGGAAGATCAACTTGTCTTGAATATCGAAGTTGAGGACGACGTTTAGGAGAGAGCGAAGTAACTGTCACCGCCGGCTTCTGCCCCCACTGCGTACTTGACGTAGTCATAAGCGTAGTGTGATATAGTGATCCGATCATGCATTTCGACATCTCCTTCCATTGTCCAGATCTCAAAATCGTCTTCTCCCGGCTGAGGGATCATCTCTCTCTTATCCATGTCTGATTCGGCCGTATACCGCATCTGGCCATTCTCGAATTCTTGTGTTACCTCAAACTCGTCCTTGTATCTCTCGTACATCGACCGAAGGAACTGATGGTACTCGGTGTGCACTTGGGCTAGCACCTTCTCAATCCGCTCAAAAGCCAACTGCAGTGTGGGCGGATCAGTGCTTTCGACCTTGAGCTCAACCTTGAAATCCTCTGGACCCAACTCAACGAAGTTCATACCTTTCACCAACGGATTACCCAGTTCCGTTGCTCTCTTCATATAGATCTGCAGGTAGTGGTACCGCATATCCGTCTCCAGCTGGAATAGGTCAGTTGGACGGTTTGGATCATTTACCGATACGGTCAGGTACGTCAGTTTCTCGTCATCATCGAAGGCACAGTTGCGTAACTGTAGGTCGATTTCCTCACCAACCTCTGGCGTGAAAGAGATTTTTTGGCCGGCGACAGAGGCAAAAATCTTCCTGCGCCTCTCTGATGTTGACTCTTGCTCCGGAATCACGGATTGTGCCAATCTGAGCGATGAAATGACCCCACTGATATCCATGTGATAGATCTCGAAGTCAGACCTCATTTTTCTAACTGTCACTCACCTCTGCCTAGCTGGGTATCATCTTCTCCCAGATGACAGATGAAATCAATTTATAAAGTTGGCAAGAGGCTATGTGTAAAGACACAATGTCTGGAGACCACGAAGAAACAAGATCTCATTCTAATAGTGCTCTACCGGCCCCTTTCGTTCGATTTCTCCATTCTGACAGCGTGCTCCGGAACGAAGTCGTCGGCACAATTACGCTAATCGCATTTCTTGTTGCTATCTTTCAAGCAGAGGTTCTCATAGCTACCGCCTTTAAGTACACCTCGTCGCAGGCATTGCTCAATTCTGTTCCCAGAGACGCCAAGATAATTATTGCCGCAACAATCGGTCCATTCATCCATCAGGGTCCACGTCACCTGACCGATAACCTTGGCGTCTTACTCGTTGCCGGGGCTTACTTAGAATACCAATACAATCGCAGATTCCTCTATCTCTTCTATCCTCTGGTCGGATATCTTGCGGCTTGGGTTCCATTATTGATGGGCTCAGTAGGATCTGTTGGAGCAAGTGGAGTCACATTCGGCCTCACATCTTGGCTACTAGTTCACTCGATCAGCCGCTTACTCGAAATGGGGTATGAGGGCACACTAGACCTGAGAATACTCCATCTCACTGCCGTCTTCTTTGGACTTGTGAAGGCTCGAGAAGCGGTTGCTCTCCTTGGGATGATGGATGGTGCTGATGATGTCACGCACTTTTTCGGAGCTTTCCTGGGTTTATTCCTCGGCCTTCGGTTCGTGCTCGATTACTACGGTCTCTCAATAGGCGGTTGGATTCAACGTCTTGAGTGAAGTCATCCAACGCTTCTGTACCGATTTATAACCGGTTGTACTGATGCTGTAGAATCCGCTCCGGGAGGACAACCTTCCCACAGACGGGACACTCCTGTAGGGGTGTCGGTGGCAGGTCGTTCCAAGCGTCCAGTGCGGCCTCTAACTGTGCTTCCACGATTAGCGAGTCGCTCGTGTGGCGGGTTTCGCGAATATGGATGCGAAGCCGCTCTCGGGCCGTGAGTGTCGTGTCATCGGTCATAGTGAGACGGGATAGCTGGTGGCCCCACCACCCATCGCCGGGGCAGAACAACACCACCGGAGTCGGTTAGCGAATATCGGGCTGGAGCGGCGCGAATTCCTCCCATATCATATGGTGACGCTGACAGAGTGTGATCAGGTTTTCAAGCCGGTTCGACCGTTCGTAGTCCAGAACCCCGTTGGCGTCGATGAATGTGCCAAGCGGCGTAATGTGGTGGACGTTCAGGTCACGATCCCAGCGCTCGCGATGGGTCTCGCGGTCGATGGGACAGCCCGGCATCTGACACTCGAAGCCGTCCCGTTCCAGTGCGCGTTTGCGCTGTCTGTACCAGTTCGGTCCGTACGAAATGTCTCCGTAGCCGCCCTTCCAGAGCGGATGCTCTGGGCCGCTTGGACGTCCGGGATACTCGAACCCGGCCGCTTCGATGGCGTCTTGCCAAGTCCCATACCGGCGGGCATAGGATCCAACCGAGTAGCGACCAGAGTCACGTATCTCGATAGTTGATGGGACGTGGCCTAGCTCATCGACTAAGCGCTCGATCTCCTGATGGAGCTGTTCTTCACTGACACTCCATTGTTTGTGGGGTTCGAACCCTGCACGGCGTAACGCACGATTCCAGCGGCCGAAGCATCGCTGGGCGACTTTCACCGACCACGCTCCGTGCTGTTCCATCTCTTGGGCCTTCGGTGGTCGTCCGAGGTCTGCGGCGAGGTTCTGAATCGCCTCGATGACATCCTCCTTTGTGGCGGTCTGCTGCGTGGTCGTCTCTAAGTCAGCTGCCCTGAGACCCTCGTTCCACGACCCGAAATGAGTCTGGACTGCGTTGGCTGAGATACGCCCCAATTCTCGCCACTCATTTCGTGAGGGCGAATGGCCGATCTGGCTGGCGACTCGTTGTAGCTCCTCGATGATTTCTGCGTCGCTATATCCGTTTGTTCGAGGGTCAAGTCCGGCAGCCTCCAATCCCTGGTCCCAGCTCCCAAACGTTGAGCGCACTGCGCCTTTTGTGAATTCAGTCTCTTCTTCGATCTCCGATTGTTTTGGAACTCGACCTTTCTCTTCGGCTAGTCGCTGCAGTTCGTCGATGATCGTTTCAGCAGGAATCGATACCTGATGGGCACGCACATGGCCGGCAATCTCGACGTTAGTTTCGAACGATTCTCCGCAGATATCGCACGTGTAGTCTCCTTCGACTTTCATGCGTAGCTCCGAGCGTTGGCACGCCCGCACCCCTCGTGGGGTCGGAGAAACACGCCCGGTCGCGCACCGTTTCCCTCGATTTTAGTCATAAACCTCAGACCCGATATCGAGGGTGTGGCTGCGCGCGCAGCGACCGTAGGGAGCGAGCACGGAGCGGTGGGTGGGGCGGTGGGGCTTGGGTCGGTCCGGCACCCAACAAAAAAAAGTCTGCGTCAATTGGTTATGCTTCCCACCAGCGGCCGCGCTCAGGGAAGTTGATGGTGGTCCAGCCGGTGACGGCCAAGGAGACGCGACCCTCGTACCAATTCCGGGCTGCACCGTGAATGCGAACACGTTCACCTTCCGCGATCCACGGTGCTTCTGAAGCTTTCCAGATGGTCACTCGGGTTTGGCCACTCTCGTCGGCAATGAGTCCAACTTGAGCGATACTTGGATGAGATGGATCCCAGAGGGTCTTGACACGACCCTCAATGCTCACCTCCTTGCGATCGACGTCCTCGAGCTTCCCGATTGGAACCACCTGTCCTGGGGCCGTCTGCAACTCCTCGAACACCCGCACGACCGCACTCGTCATGTCCGTGTCGTCGACGACCGCGTCGGCCAGGCGTCGACTGATCGCCGCGCGCGACCAGCCATCCACCCGCGTCGCGAGTCGGTCTGCCTCCGTGTTCACTGTCGCCAGTTCATCCTGGGAGAGCTCCGCTCGGGGATCATCTCGTTCGGGGTCGGCCATCGGGTCCACGCTCGCAGCCCGCTTCTGGAACTCCCGCCGGCGCTGCGTGCTCCCTTGCGCGGCGACCGCTCGCGTGCGCTGCTCACGACCATCCTGCGTTCCCAGCTCGGCCTGGGCACGGATGCGCTCCAGTTCGGCTTCCCGCGCCCGAATGCGCTCTTCCTGTTCGAGGGTGACACCGTGAATCCGGTCCTCGCTCGTGTCCGCGATCCCGTCCGGGTGGTTCGCATCCACCTTCGCCTGCGTCTCCTGCTCGACCGCGGCCTCGAACTCCGGCGTCTCGTCGACGACTGGGAAGCCGTCTTCATCGACCGCCTGACCGCCCGCTTTCTCGAATGCCTGTTCATCGACCGTAACGACCTTTCCGCTAGCGTTGTTACTAGACATTGGAATCGACCTGATTCCGAAGGCGCTCACGCGCCGACTCCGCGATGCTCCTACATCGCGGTTTTCCGACAACAACGACCGACAGAACCATCTGCGCGCTCTCGCTCGCGCCTTCGCGAGCGCCCTACCGGGCGCGAGCGAGAGCGCGCCTGCATGAGGTGGCCCCAACCAGCACCGCGCGCCGACCCGCCCGGAGCGAGCGACCAGCGGAGAAAGCGTGGGGGGTGAGCAGCCACGCCGCGCAACCCCCCGCGCTTTCCCGCTGGCGTCGAGGGCACATCCACTTTAGCCCGGCAGGACCCGCACCTACTGGAGCGGAAGCCCGCCCGGAATGGTCGGTCGCGAGCGACGCGGAGGGCGGAATGCGGCGAGCGGTGCGAGCCGTAGAGTACCACACCAGCCAGCCGAGAGAGACTAATGCCGGCTCAATAAACCGCAGCTGAGTCGTTCGGTCAACTGGTGAATTCAGGCGGCCAAACAACGCCCAAGAAGAGCGGTACTGAATGCGCTAGCAGCTGGAAAAGCGAGCGACCAGCGGATCGACATCCACTCCGCGTTCACGGAGCGTCCGCTCGCTGGTGTCACGGTGACACCACGGCGGCACCTTGCGGGTCTGTGCGCTATTCGTTGAGAGCCACTGTGGCTTCCTCGACAGGGAACCACTGGTGGTCGTCCCACTGGAACCGCACGGGCCGTGCCGTCGGCCTGACGTCGGTGTTCGTCGCCTGTTCGAGCAACGTTCGCGACGCGACGAGGTCGGCGTGCCCCTCAAAGCCACACGGACACCGCAGGGTCTCGCGATGTCGGCGCGTCCGCTCGCGTTCGCCACACTCCGGACACGTCTGGGAGGTCCACGCCTCGGAGAGTGAAGCCACCTCGATGCCGTACTCCTCACAGACGTTCGCGAGCTGGTCGAGACACTGCCGATGCGCCCAGAAGGTACGCGCTTTGAGATTGGCCTCGACGGACCAGTACTCGCCGAGAACGCCGGTGAGATCGCCGTGGTAGATGGTTTCGACGCCGTCGTCGTGGAGTCGCTCGACCAGATCACGAAGGAGCGCGTTCACGGCGTGATCGCGCCGGCGGGACCGTTTCCGATAGAGCCGCTGAATTCGATTGCTGGTCTGCTGTCCATCCGGCAGCTTCGCTTTGGCGTCGGCGATGCGTTCGGTGGTTTCGCGGAACTGCCGAAACGGCTCCTGACCGCTGTACCAGTACTGTTGGCCCGCAGTCGTCGTACACGCCACGAGGACGTTCGCGCCGATATCGAGCGCGGCGACGTCCGTCCCCGTCGGCGTCGCCTGTTCCGCCTCGGAGACGGTCACCGGCTGGTGGGCCCGATACGTCTCGTCGACGTCATCGTAGGTGAGGTGGAGGCGGCCCTGCTCGCCCTGCCAGTGCGGTTCACCGTGGACGGCAATCCGGAGCCGTTCGAACTGACCGAAGCCGTACTCGTCTTTGAGCTGGCTGCCGATGGGGACCTCAAGCCGGGAGCACTCGCCCCAGCTGATCGTGTAGGCGTCGTTGCGGATGTAGGTCCGCAGGTCGCGCCCGTCGGCTTGGTTCCCCCAGTAGCCCGGCGGGCTGACCTCCTGGCCGGCCTCCTCAACCATTTCGAAGAACGACCGCCAAGCGGCGTCGTTGATGCGGGTGACCTGCTGGGTCGTCGCCGACCCCAACACATCGACGTACTCGTCGTAGTAGCCATCACGGTCCCAGACGCTTTCGCCGGCGAAGAACCGCTGTCTGCGATCATACGTCAACTGGTTCCAGAGGCTCGCCGACGCATCGAGGAGGCGTCGCAGGACGATGTCTGCCTGCTCCGATTGTGGGACGACCTCGAAGGAGTTGGTTCGTCTCATCGCTCTGACCCACCCCACATTCGCGGCACGTAGCCGAGGTGTTCGATGTCGTCCGCGTAGTCCCGAAGGAGTCCGATCAGGACGATTTCCGGAACACCGTTCTCGGACTGTTCGACTAGCCATTCCTCCAGTTCGACTTCGGCCTCTTCGATCTCATTCAGTTCAACCGCCATCGGTCATCGTGCCTCTGTCTGTCGGTACACCTGTCGCTGGTGGGGGTATCGCATTTCGAATCACCTGTGATGTGCAGGCACGACCGACCGCGCCTGCACCCTTTGCAGGCGCACAAAAATCGCCATCCGCAGATGTTCTCTGTAATGGCTGTCCATACAACTTGAAGCCAGAATATGGAGAGAAAAACCTATAATCTAGCCCTGTTTGTAGCACGATTGAATGGTTCAGGTTCGGGACGAACAGCTCCAGCGTGCCGTCAGCAAGATTGTCGATGACGGGCGAGACATCCACATCTCCGGTGAACCCGGCATTGGCAAAACCGAATTCCTGGAACACGTTCAGACCAGCCTCCCAGCAGAGTACACCATCGAAGAGACCACCGTTCGCATCCATCACGATATCCCAGATATAGAGCGTGACCTCCTGCATATCGCGCGTCGCGCTGCTGTAGAACGAGATTCGAAACCCAATCAGGTGACCAGCGCCTCTGGAAGCGCCTTCGGATTCTCTGGCGGGGCCACGGTCGACGACCGTGTTCGTGATCTCTACAAATTGGAGGACTTGACCACAAACTGGTCGAGCGATCCCCTGGTGCTCTGCATCGATGACGTCCATAAGATTGCGGACGATGAGCAGACGGTTCGTGGGGTTGTTAGTGAGATTGCTGATGTGTTTGGTGATGAGATCCACCTCATTACGGTCGGCCAGATTTCCGCCATCAAAGGCGTCGAGGAACTCCACTTGAACCTGTACACGCTCAAAGAAACCAGGAAGTTTCTAGAGGCGGAGTACGGCGACATACCGGAGGGGACCATCAAGGAGGTGCATTCAAAGGTGGAAGGCCACCCGCTCTACCTGAGCTTGTTGACGGAGTCCACTGAGGATGCAGCGGATTTCGAGTTGCCTGAGGATGCTGTATTCGATACGATTGAGAAACGCTACATTGAGTCTCTCCCTGCAGAAACAGAACAGTTCCTCCGGCAAGTGGCAGTGTTACCTGAACTGAGCGAACGAACCTGTAGCGGGATCATCGACGACCGTTCTGCAACGGAAATCGATCGGATGCTGAGACGGCTCAACCGCCAAGTGATCGTCCAAGAGGTGAACCGCAGTGATGCCGGCGATAAAATCTATAAAATCCACGAGCGGTTTCGCAGGTTCCTGATACAGAAGCACCCGAATCCGACGCGCGATCATCGAACCGCCCTGGAGCACCATTTCGAGGAACTCCTGCAGAAAATCGGCGAGGAGTCGGATGAGACGTGGAAGGAGATTCTCCCACACTCCTTCCATCTCCGGTTCCATCTTACAAGTCTCCACGACGAGGTCACGCCAGAATATTTCCTCAAGGAACTCGACCAGTGTGGAATTACGTACCCGGAACGCGGCATACTGGTGTTCTTTGGCGGTGTGGGCGTGTTTCCAGCACGAGCGATCGAACTCTTTCAGACGGAACATGAGGCGTTCAGCGAGTGGCTACTGGAGAACGCAGAAAACGAACCCACGGCAAATCTCTTGGTGCAAATCACCGACTGGGCGCTGAGTCAGGTTGGGGATGATGACCCAATCGAGCTCTCTGAGGTCCGCGTGGAGGGGAGTATGGATGATCTCCCAATCGAGTCGCAGCCCTTCGATGAACTGGACGTCAGTGAGGCGCAAGCCCGGCACTTGGAGAACTCGTTCAAGAATATTCTGAGCTACTTCTTGATTGAGGAGCCCTATCGGAGTAGTACCCACAGACGGCAAGCACACAAGCAAATTGAGTCCTACGGCATCTCATACGAGCTACTCTCTGAATTCCGGGCGGAAGTGAAACAGACACTTGTGGAGAGCCAGCTCGGGGACGAGTTCGAATCGTTGGTCGAGCAGTATGTTGAGACGGTTGGCCAGGAGCTCGAGGGGAGCTTGACCAGTAGTCTGGATTTCCATAGCCTGCGAGACCAGATGATGGAGCTCGGGCGGCATACGTTCGATGATGTGCACGAGGATCTATTCGTCGACACAGGGGTGCTTGAGGAGATTACGATCAACGGCGGGGATGTTTTGGAGCGAGCTGAGAATCCGGCGTTCGCGATGTTATGGTATCATTTCTATATTGCTTATCTGGGCGAACAACCGTCGGCGGAGGTCCCCGAGGAGATTCGGGAACGGTGTCTTAGGATGGTGAAGGCGCGGAAAGCGTATGAGGCGGCTCTTGATAAGCCGATGTTCACAGCTGAGGATACTGAGGATTTACTGGCGCTTGATACTGAAGATTAGGCTAACATGTCTCTGTTGGAATATCAGAAAGGAATCAAATATTGCGCTCTCAATTCCTAAGTGCGAATATCTACTTCTCAGGAGATTCGTCCAATACTACGGTGAATAATAACCATCAGTCAAGGGTGAGCACCCACTGGAGCGCAACCCCCTGCACTTACTCGCTGGGGTCGAGGGCACATTCATTTTAGCCCGGCAGTCCGCCCGCTACTGCGGGCAGACCGCCCGGAATGGTCGGTCGCGAGCAACACGGAGGGCGGCAGCGGCGAGAGGGGCGGGCCGTCACGTACGCACCTGTTCAGCCGGCTACGTCGCTCGGTGAACCATCTACAGTCCTGGCGGACTCAGAAAGGGCGAGGCCGCCTCGGCCGTCCCCCGACCCCGCAAGCACCGCAGGTACGAGGCGCGCAGCGGCGGTCGCGGGCGTCGAGCGGCCGAGGGCGCTATCGCGCTAGTGTGCGGGGGATTCATTTTCCTCCTGTTCGGAAGCGCGCTGGGGACGACGGGGCTGATCGATCTCAGCTTCTGGGGGATCGTCTACGTCCTCGTCGGTATCGTTGTCCTCGTAACGGCCGCTGCAGCTGCAGCCGGTGCCGTCATCTCGGAGGTTGTATGACACTACGCTCACTTCTCGTCGACCTCGTCTCGACGAATGACCGGAAGGAGGTTCCAGATGAGCAGATCCTGAACGTCCTCCGTGAGAACGACCGTATCGCGGTGGGAACGCAGGATATCGCCGATGCAGTAGATATGTCTCGACAGGGCGTCGAGAACCGATTAGACGAGCTCGAACTCAAGAATCGAGTCCAGTCACAGAAAATCGGCAGCGTTCTCGTTTGGGATCTGCATCCAGATGAACGGCGAGACGTAGTTCCGCCTGAAATCGACCGCCTTGTTCACGCCTTTGACCTAATCCGAGACCAGTTTGCAATGACCCGCCGACTGGGAATGTACATCCTCCTCACCGGGTTTGCCCTCATCTTCACGAGTTTGAGTACAGCACTCGCAGCAACGCCGGTGGATCCCTTTGCGGATGTACTGCTCGTGTGGGGATACGCCATCGCGGGTGGTGGTGGAGCAGCGTGGTTCGTCGGAGGTGGAACACAGCTTGCTACGATTGTTGCGGAACACGTCGTCTATTGGCGGTTGACTGGAGAATTACTACGTACATGGAAAGAGAACGATGCTGCAGCATCTAGTCAACGCGGTCAGATCGATGTTCGCCTCATCGTTGGCCTTTTTGTACTCGTGCTCATCGGCGGCGCACTCGTTGGTGCTGCAAGTGACCTTCAAGCGGGATTAGCTACATCTTCTGCTTTTTCGTGGTTCGAAGCGACGGTTGTCGCTGGTCTATTTCTGGTCGCTCTTGTAGCGATGGTACTTGGAATCGAATAAGGGGGAATGCTGAGCGACCACAAATCCTCGTAAGATGCGTCTCCTTCCGTCCCTATCCCTCTCCACGACCCGAAACCAGGTCGTCGATGAACCGGAAGCCGTTCACGAACGTCACCGAGTCACCGTACCCCTCACTCGCGAGCACGGTTTCGGCTCCCTCGCCGGCCGCGATGTCGGTCGTGTAGATGTACACCTCGGTCGCCGCCCCCACGCTGAGATGCTGGGCCACCTCGGCGAGGGTTTCGCGCTGGCTGCCCTCGGCGTCGTCGGCGTTCGCGATGTACCGCTGGACGCCATCCATCACCCGCGAGACGACCGACTCGGAGAACTCCAACGGTGACGCAACCGTCGCCCAGCCCTCGTCGATCGCGGCGTCGACGGGCGGCGCCTCGACATCCGGATCGTCGACGGTCAGCTCCTCGTACACCCGTTCGGACAGGACGACGGTGACGTCGTTTCGGCGAGCGAACCGCCGAACAGCCTGATAGCGGCTGTTCGACGGCTGCCCCCTCGCGACGAACAGGCCGGTATCGGCGATGTGGAGCCGGCTCACGCGTCGTCAGCCGCGTCGCCGACGTCCAACTCGTTGAGTCCTGCCCCAGCCTCCTCGATGTCGTAATATTCGTGGACGACGGGACGGAGCGCTTGGAGGATCATCTCCGCAGCCAGCGGCGAGATATCGAGATCCTCGGCCATCAGGCGGTGGGTCACCTCGCCGCGCTCCCGAGCAACCGCGTAGGTGAGCGCTGTTGCGAGGCCGGCGACGCCGTGGCGGTCGATGTAGGTGTCGATGTCGGCGTCCGTCTCGCGGCGGCCGACGGCGTCGATCAGCGCCGGCGTGATCGTATACTCGCGGTCGCCCGCGGCGGTCGTCACGGTTAGGTCGATCTCACGGGCGGCGTACCGGCGTGGCTGCTCATCGTCGGTGACGTCGACGACGCCGGCGTCGACGAGCCGGTTGACGTAGCTGTAGGCCGTTCCCTGTGCGAGCTCGAGGTCCTCCATCACGTCCTGGACGGTCGCTTCCCCCTCCCGAGCGAGGTACGCGTACAGCTGGGCGAGCTGTGGCTCCTCGAGAAGGTCAGCGACCGAGAGAAAGTCCTGGACGATGTCGCCGTCGGCGCGATTTAAAGTGCGTGACACGATTCGTTCTTGATTACAGATTACAGCGAATCAGTAAAGAGTGTTGGGGTCACTCTGCCGGCGTCGCGACGAGATGCTCCTCGAGGTCGCGGGTCCAGTACGTCGCGAGCCCGCCCCGACTACAGCGGGCGCACAGCTGCAACGGGCCTTCCAGATGCCCGAGTTCGACCCGGAATCGCGTGAGCGCTGCGAGCGTGTCGACGACCAGCCCACAGCCGTCACAGGCGACGTGATCGCGCTCGTCGGGATCCGGCTCCGTCTGAATCGCGCAGTCGACACAGATTGGGTGGGTGACCCGCTCGTCCTGCCCCCAGGTATGGGCCTCGCCAGTCTCGGTACCGGGCGGCGCGTCGCAAAACGCACAGCCGACAAGGGTCTGCTGCATCACTCGCCCTCCGCGTCGGCGTCGCGGCCGGCCGTCCAGCCGCGATGGAAGACGGCCAGCTGCGTCGATGAGCCGAACGTGGTGCCGCTCGGCTCGTGAACCAGAACGTGGTCTTCAGGAACCGGAGTGACGATGTCCGCGTCGACGAGGTCGTTGATCAGGTTCTGGGCCGTCCTGTCGTCGACGTCCGCCGTGTCGCCGCCGGCGGCGTCGCGGTCTTGGGCGAGCAGTTCTTTCTCGAACTGTTCGTAGTCGCGACTCGTGTCGTCGTGAGGATCGGGACCAGGCATGGTGAGTCACGCAGCGCACGCTGTTGCGCGCTGCACGCCTTCCGGCGCCGACAAACAACTCATAGCGTACAGATTCGGTACCTCCTCGGATCGCCCGGCCGCCAGGATACACTAACTCGAGGAGTCGGGCGGAGGGTGGGGGCAAGGGAGTGGATCCACCCCCAGCTTTAACCAACACCGTGTCGGTATCGACCGAGAATGTTGGTTAAGTCTAGCTGCTACGGCGTTCGGAGCTCTCGAACTGGCTTCACGACGAAGATGTCTGGGCCGCTGGCTGCTCCTTCACCTGACCGCTCCGCCGCCGTCGACGCCGACCGCGAGAGCTGGGTGATGAGCTCGTCGCGAACGGCTCGTCGAGGGATGGTGGTCTCGTGCCAGCCCAGCCGGTCGTCGAAGTGCCGTTTCTGGAACTGCTCGCCGACGTCGCCGGCGGCGACGTACTGTGTCCGCGTCGACCGCCCGACCTGCCGTGAGACGAAGACGGCGCCCACGGCCTCGTGTGTGAGCTCGACGAGAGCACACTCCACGAGCGCGACGACCGATGCGTGATCCCGGTCGGTCGGAACCGTCATCTCGAGATTCGCCCACGGCGCCTCACCGTCGGGAGTGGTTACTGCGTGATGCGCTGCTCGTGTCTTGCTGCGTCGTTCCGAAGCCATCGTCTATCGGGGGCGCGTGTTGCGCCCCGCCACCCCTCGCGGGGGCAACAGACACCACCGAAACGCACCCGCCCAACCTATACTCTAAATCTGATACTTCCGTGGATCCGCTACCCCTGTGACGGCCCCTCGGCCTGAGAGAGCCGGCGGCCTTCGCACACTGCATATCGCCTCTTTCTTTGGACGAAAACCGCGATATGCAAGGCGATATAACGCCCTCAAATCGCAGAAGAACCCCGTCGGGCCGATTTGAGCGCATAGAAAGTACCTCGACGAGTTCCGTGATAATACTGTAGTTTCAGAAATTGCTCGACGGCGGGGTAACGAAGGTGATATCGGCCGTATCTGGATTCCTTAGGGTCGCTGCTTCATCTATTCTGAGTCCCTCGAGGTCCTCCGTCCCGGCACTTGGAGCCGTGAAACACCCCGATTCCCTCGATCCTGGTCGTATTAGCCGTTGAAAATTGCTCGACGGGGATTTCATGCGACCTGTTTCTACTTTTGAGCGGAATTGTTGTAATTCTCTAGTTTTGATATGTTGTGGGTGCCATGCTGAACACACCGAAACTACAACCTTCCCAACACCTGTTTCACTGAGATTAATTGCGGTCAAGTAGAATCTCAAGGGGCCAGGATTTTAACGCCACAACGGTGGCTAGGCGCTGCTGGAGAACCAGACTTCAAATCGGCTCAGGGACCAATCTGGTCTTCGGGCGGCAGTTCGACGTCGACTTCCCCAGTATCGATGTCGTCCCTCAGTTGTCGCCAGGTTTCCTCGGACATCTTCACTGCGACTTCGTCGTCTACCTCGCCTAATTTCTCGATGTTGTACTCGGTAGAACTGTCGATGAACGTGAAGTCGTTATCGGAGAAAAGCTTGATCCGGGAGTTGCCCTGCATCGTGAGGCCCATCGTCAGGCCAGGGATGTCTTTCGCCCATTTAATGAACTGGATGACTCCGTTGGGGTTTGAGATAACCAGGATGGCGATGCTGGTCCACCAGATATCTGACTGCCTGGTGTAGCCGCGGATCTCTTTGTTGATGACGTCGCCTTCCTCGTCGACTTGCTTAGTGTATTCGGGTTTTATGCCGTCTCCAGCTTCTTCGAGGAACTGCCTCACCTGCTCTCGTGCTTCCTCCTTTGTGCCATCGTATTCTTTGTTGATCGTTACGGCTTCAAGCCGAATCTCTTCCATAAGTAAGAGATTGGTTGTTGCTGACAAAGTGTTTGGTCCGGTATTTCTTTCCAGCTGGCTGGGTTACAGCTCTGAAATGACTGAGGTAGAGCTCCCGCCGGAACGGGTGGAGGATAAGTTTAAGAAGTGGGAGGAGACCTACGCTGTCGAAAATCTGGAGGAGCTGCCGGAGAACAAGCTTCAGTCGCAGAAGCACCTATTTGAGGCCGAGGTCAAGGAGTTCAAGGCTGAATACAATCCTGGACGATTGGTGACGCCGGAAATGGCGCAAATAGCTGGGAAGGAACCATTGACCCAGAATCAGTTCCGAAGGGTTCGCCGCATGATTGATGACGAGGCCGACAAAGTCAGAATGAATTTTGAGCGGGCTATCGGCCGTCGAAGAGAGAAGGAGACAGAGCGCCGGAATAGTTTCTTCGTCGACTTGGCTGGCCGGGTATCCGACTCTTTGACGAACGTGTCTGTGTCTTTCGAACTCCCGAAACTGAGGTGATTAATATCAAGACCTCTCTGCCCTGTTCTCGAAAACAAAAGGAACTCGTAGTTCAGAATTGCTCAGTAGGCCCAGCTGATTCCTCCTCGACCTGCTCGTACATCTCATCCGGGAACGGGAGGCTGCCCCAGATCGAGTAGGGACACTGGTCCTGACCGATGCAGTAGCGCTGCAGATCGTCGTTATCGCAGTTCATCGGCAACGGCGTGTCGCCGTCGATCGTGTTCGAGAATTCGTAGCGAACTTGGTACTCGGTCTCTTGCTCGTCGTACCACGGCCACCGGGAGAAAACGTCCTTGAGGTCCGCAACGATCTCGTCGAGGCTGCTGTCTTGGTACTGCGGGAGCCACATCACCATCCGCGCGAAGTTGTAGAGATCCTTCCGAACCGGCTTCTTCTCGTGGAGTCGCTCCTCCATATTCGCCATACAGGGAAGTTCGAAGAGATCCTTAATTTCCCGCACCTCGATCTGTTCGGCCCCGGTTCCGGCCCGCCCGATTCGATAGGTGTTGACGCGCCCGTCGCGGTCGATCGTGACCGCCGAATGTGACTCGTGGTCGGCCAACGTTTTGGCGAGACTGCTCGGACTCGAGATCCAATCCGTCACGGATGATTCCCAGTCGTCCTCGGCGTCGTACGCGGTGACCGCTCGATAGAGCTCTTTCGCCGTGTGGAACTCGCCCGTTTGCGCCACGTCGTCGGGGGAATCACTCAGGGCCCGCCGGAGGACGCGAATCGTCCGTTCCCCACGGTCCCAGTTCCGCCAGATACGCTCGTGATGGCCGGTCTCGAGGAAGCGATCGATTCGCTCCGTGATCGCCGACTCGTTCGTGGTCAGCCACGTCAGCTGGTCGTCGGAGAGCCCGTCTTCTTGCACCCGCAGGAGCTTCTTGAACGCCCGCTCAGCGTAGTCCCGATACTTGCTGTCGAAATCACCGACCGGGACGTACAGGTTGTTGTCCTTCACTTGCGTCAGTATCTCTCCGCCATCGTCACTCCCCGTCGATGACTTGCCCTCCCGAACGAGGCATTTGCGTGACGCCGCCGCCATCGGGATTTCGAGGTACAGGCCATCACCGAACTCCGGCATCTCCGTGATGCCCGTACAGACCCGACCCGGATGTGGGCCATCCTCACCGGGCTCCTTGCTGTACAGCACGTCGGCGATGTCCTGCTGGAGTGACCCATCGCCGTGGGCGCGGATGAGGGAGGCGAGATTGTTGACGTACAGCTCCCGGATATCGTAGAGTACCTGGATGTTCCGGGGCGACGCGTGCTCGAACTTCGGGTGCGCTTTCACACAGATCGCACTCAGCGTCGCGAGCACAGCAAGCGTCCCCGGTTCGTCGACGAACGGCTCCTCGGCAGCATCGGCACGAACCTGCTCTTTGAACGCCGCCGTCCCGAACCGCTCGACGTCGTTCACGAGGTCCTCGGGTTGGTCCTCGCCGTCGACGACGTATCGGTTGTAGCCACGCGTAAACAGCTGGTTGATGCGGGTCTCACCGTACTCCAGCGGGAGTGCCGCAACCCGATACGCTATGTCCTCGTCGTCGGTGGGGGTACTCGGACTCATTCGTCGATCACCTCGGGTGTCGCCGACCGAACGTCGAACGCCGGGCTCTCGATGGGTTGAACGATGCTACAGACGTCGGCGTGAAGTGAATAGGGCAGGCGAGCGACACGCCGCCGGTCGGCCGTCACGACGGGATCGATCGGGATGTCGTACGTCTCGAGAAGGAGGTCGTTCAACACCTCGCGACTCTGCTCGTCGTATCGGTGCGCCGGGTCGGAATCCAGCAGGTAGACGTGGACCCCCTGCCCGCTGTAGACGACCATCGTCTCCTCGGCGTCGAAATCGTCCTCGAAGATGTCCCTCAGCTCGAACCCGTACTCGATGGCGCGGTCGACGTCTTCGAAGGCGTACGGATACCCCTCGGGAGCGGCGTCGAGGATACCCGCAGCGTCGCGGAGCGCATCGTCGTCCCGACTGTCGACGTCCGCCGACACCATCTCGTCCGCTCGGTCTCGGGCGATCTCTTTCGCGTCGATGTCGACGAGGAGGACCCACGGTCGTTCCCAGTGATCCAGCGCGTAGTAGACGGCGTCGGGCCGTGGGTCCGGTTCCTTCAGCACCTCCGGATCAGCAAGCGCGAACTCGCTCCGCCCCAGCGGGTCGTTGCGAGCGGGGTGTCGAATGAAGTCGACGACGTCCTCGAAGTCGTTGAACTCGGATGTCGTTCGGTCCCCCGACGGATCTGTCTGCCACGTATCCCGCCGGATGAAGTCCTTGGCTGGCACCTCGTCTTTGCGAACCGGGTGGGACTCTCGGAAGGCGATGGCGTACTGTTTCGGACCGTTAGCCGTGATGAATTCCGGCAGGTCGTCCAGATAGCGGGGGAACTCCTCGGCGTAGTAGGCGTAAATCTCCTCGCGGGTCGCCTGTCGCCAGGTCATTGGTTGAGTTCTTGGTCGAGATTTTTGAAGCCCCGAACGGTGGTCAGGCCCGCAGCATCGAACTCGTCGACGGCGTCTCTGATGGTCGCGAACGACCGTGCCGCCCGCCCGCTGACCCGCTCGCCAATCCGATCGGCGTCGGCAAGGCTATCCAGGACGTCGAGCGCCGTCTCGCGATTGTTGAAGGCCCAGATTGCGTCGGCGTCCACCGCGCTGAGTTTGTCGTAATCCTCGACCGGGGCGTGCCGGTTGTTACTCGCGAGCTCTGTTTCGCCGGCCCAGACGAGATCGCTGTCCGTGTTGAAGCCGGCCACATCCAGTACCGTGCCGTCGTCGGTTTCGTAGTACGGTTCCACGCGGACGACGTCGTCCCGCTGCTGGAGCCAGAGCTCGAGGAGCCGGACGCCAACCTTGTGTGGCGTTTTCTCGCCGAGGTCGCCCGCTCCTGGCCCCGCCTTCAATTCTCTCCTGAGGAGGTCTCGACCGTCCGGGAGGACGGTGTAGTACTTGCGCCCGGCAGCGGAGTCCGCCTCCAAGAGATCCTGCTCTGTGAGCCGCTCTATATGGAGGTCGTCGTATTCGTCCCGGAGCTGGCTCATCCTGTCCAGTAGCGTGTACTCGTCGTCCTCCCGGTTCATCACGTCGAGGACCCGATTCAGGAACCGGACGTCGTCACGGCTGAGCCCGCGTTGTCGGAGTTCGTCATCGGGGACGGGTACACTGCTTTCCTGGACGGGCGTTGCCCCGTTCTCCGGCTGCGCTGCTTGGTCACCAGCTGGGTCCTCGTCCGTTTCGGTGGCCTGCCCGAACAGGGAGCTCATCTCTGACTCGTCTGCATCTGGGTCGCTGTCCGTCTCGGTCGGCGTGGTCGACGTCGACGCATCTTCGGTCGTCGATTTGCTGACGAACGCGGATTGCGTCGGGTCCGTTCCTGAGTCGCCGTCGGTAGCCGAGCCCGTCGTCTCGGCCCCCGAACTCCCCCAGCCAGTCTCTTCCGGAGCAGTACTCGACTCAGTCGGCTCTGTTAGCCCGTGCTGGGCCTGTGTCCGCTCGACCATCCGTGGCCGGGACACGGACTCGAAATGGTCTTCCTGGGGCTCTGTGAGCGGCTGGTCGCTTTCTGGATGCCCCGGCGCAATCGGGAGCGGCTTCAACGAAAACGGCGGCGGCCCAGTCTCGCCGAACGATGGACTGGGGAGTTGGGCGATCCACTCGCCACTTGGGAGCGTGTTGATTCGGTTGCGGAGTTCGGTCGGGCTGAGGTCCTCGTGGGCCAGCGACTCCGCGAGGTCGCGCTCGATCGAGATATTGCCGATGAGCTTCGTCTTGATGTTGTTCAGCACCTCGTCGTAGGCCCGCTCGTTCCGATTTCGTACCTGTTCAGGGAACTGCATCACGAGCCCCATACTCAGCCCGAACGATCGGCCCTGCGGCAGTAGCTGCTCGGAGACGAGCTTCGTCGACGCAACCGGCGCCGCCTCTTCGATGATGAGGTTCGTGAGCTTCTCGTAGTCGGTCTGGCCATCGCGCCGGCGCACCTGCACGGCGTCCCAAAGGTTGCTCAACAGCAGGAGTGTGATCGCTCGCTGTGCCTCCGGTCGGAGGTCACCGAGGTCGAAGATGATGGTGGCGTCTTCATCGAGGAACTCCCGAAAGTCGAAGCGGTTGTCGACGTACTCGCCGGCGTCATTCTGCTCGGGGACGTGGCTGAAGATCCGCCGAAGATGCGCGTCCTCTTTGAGCTTGTCGAGGCGGTTCCCGACGGCGTCCATCGACACCTGGAACTGGTGGTTGTCCTTCGCGAAGTGACGCGTCAGCGATTCCTCGATGTTCTGGTTGTCCGCCGAGACCGGGGGAATCGTCTGGTCGCGCTGCATCCGGAGCGCGGCGGCGAAGAGGTCGTCCAGCCCGAACACGTCGCTCCCGTACTCCTCGTCGAACAGCGCCTTGATCAGGTAGCTCAGAATCTCGTTCGCGACGAACGCCTGGCCGTACTGCTCGCGGCCCATAATCATCCGGAGGATGTCGTGGAAGTGGTCGACTTTGTCCTGAATCGCGTCCTCACGGTTGCGACCCGCTTCGAGCGCGGGACGGATATCGAAAAACGAGAACGCGGGGATGGTCTCCGGGACGCGGAAGTGGTAGACGTCGTCGAGGCCACCGAACCGCTCGTAGTGGCAGCGCAGGTAGTTCTCACACATCCCGTCACCCTTCGGGTCGACAAGGACGACGGGGCCACCAGTCGTCTCGCGGAGCGAGAGGGCGTCGTTGATGATGGCCTTCGACTTCCCGCCACCCGTCGACGCGAACCGCCCGTAATGCGTTGGTAACAGGTCCGGCGGGATCCTAATGGGGTCTGGTCGTGGCTCACCGTTTTCGTCGAGCGCGTAGCCGATGGCCATCCCGTCCTGGAACTGCTGGATCAGATCTGGGTTGGGCCACGGGAGCGGGTTCCGACTCTTTTGTTCGGCTCTGGTTCCCCGCGTCCCTTCGACGGTCAACTGTTCGGAGGAAGGGACGAGGACGAAGTTCGCGAGCTCTGTTCCACAGAGAGTCAGTTCGGGGCGGGTCTTCCCCCGACCCGTCGTCAACTCGCGATTGAGGAGGCGCTGGAGAGCGGCCCGTGCCTTCTTTTCCTTGGTTTTCTCACGGAAGCCGCTGTCCCGGAGGCGTTGCCCCTCGACCTCATAGAACGGCCCATCAAGGGGGTCGAACACGGGGAGGAGCGAGTCCATCCGGCCATCGAGGTCCTCGCGGGTGTCGTCGGTGGGGACGCCGACGGCGCGGATGTTGACCGTGAACGACCGTTTGGCGTTCTTCGCGTCGATGTACTCGATCCGCTTCTCGACGGCCTCGCTGAGCTGCCGGTCGTCCTGGTCGCTCCGCTGGTCCTCGACCTCGAGCAACGACCCGACGACCTCCTGGAAGAACGTGTCCCGACCGTCGACGAGGTCCTCCTTCCGCACCTCCGCATCGGACTGCCAGCTGGCGCGCCGTTGGAAGACGACCTGGAACGCGGTCGGGGCTGTCGCCTCCATCAGATGGTCGATCAGCGACGCCAGCGCCGCACCCGGTTCGTCGACGGATGAGAGATCGCCGCTCGTTTCCTCTGTCGTGAACGGCGTCAGCGAGGTCATCCAGTCCTGCTTCCGCGACGCGGAGCCACACCACCGAACCCCGAGCGGCGAGACAGCGTCTTGGGCCGGGCGGGCCAGAATCGTTCCCGCCGGTGTCATCGTCGGCTTCTCGATGGCCCGTCGCTCTTCCTCGTCGTCTGGAAGTGCATCGGGCGGCGCTAGTTCGAGGGCTGAGTCCCCGACAGTAACGTGATGATCGGGGACGCTCGTGGCTGCTGTACCGCCGTCGACAACGGGGTCGGCTTCGGCTGGCTCGGAGTCCGCTGATTCCTCGTCGACGATGTCGTACTGTTCTGCCGGGCCAAACTCGTACTGCAACCGCCCGGCCTCGTAGTGGTCGACGAATTCCTGGGGTGTGAGATCGATTGGCTGAATGAGCCGAGCGGCGACGTCGACGTCGACGCGCTCGATGTCGAACGTGGCCGGATAGATGGAGCGGAGGCGCTTCTCGAGCGTATCGAGATGGGCATCGGCCCCGTAGAAGAACTCTACTGGGTCATCCGGGCCGTCACTGATCGCGAGGAACTCGAATCGGGGTGGTGTCTCACTGTGGAGTGGGTTCAGCTTCGCCCCGAGGCCCGACGAGCCGGGCGTGGTCAGCTTGTGGAGGCTGTCGAGGACTCGGGGGATGCTCTCCGGGTCAAGCCGCTCGGATGTCGGCGTGACGCGCAGGTACTCAGCCATCGTTGGTGTCCTCCGTAGTCCCGCCATCTAGCTCAGCTTCGACGGCGTCTGATTCCTCGTTCAGTTCGCTCGTTTCGTTCGTTCCGTTCGTTGCTCGGTGTTCGAGCTCTTCCTGGAACTCCTCCATCTCGGTATCGACGGCTTCGTCGCCGGCGCCGGGCAGTGAGGATCGGACCTGTGAGGTCGGGTCGAAGTCGATGACCTGCTTCTCCTTGGGCATCGCTTTGACCTGGATGCCGCGCCACTCGCCGTCGACGCCCACGAGTGCCTCGGAGAAGCCGGCGTCCTCGTTGCCGGGCACGGCGTCCTGGACGAACCGCATCTGCGCGTAGTTCAGCCCGAACTCGTCGGCCCATTCCTCGTCCATCCCGTCGAGGCGGTGGAACTGCTTGACCGCGCACTGATCCAGGATGGCCTCGCTTTCGGCGTGTTCGAAGAACTCGTCGACGGTCTGCGTGACCAGCCGGATCGAGAGGTCGTGGTGACGGTGGTGGCGGAACACCGTCTCGAGGAACGCCAGGCTCGCGGCGTCCTGCATGATGTAGCGCGCCTCGTCGATGTAGAACACGACCTCCTTCTCCGAGACTTTCGCCCGCTCGTACACCAGCGAGATGAGTAGCTGCATCGTCAGCGCCGTGCTGCTGTCGACGCTGCCCTCCTGCTGGGCGAGGTCGAGGTAGATGACCTTCTCGTCCCGGATGTCGAAGTCCGATTCTTGGCCGAGGTTGGCGTGCCGACCGTCGTTCTCGAAGGGACGGAGCTGGTCGAGGAGCCACGTCGCGTCCTCCTTGATCTTCCCCGCCTCCTCGTCGGACCGGACGACGAACTCCTCGGGCTCGTCGACCATGTCCTCGAAGACGTCCATCATATCCTGAATCGTCGGACTCGGGTTGCCGTGCGTGGAGATGTCGTCGGTGATGCCGTTTCGCTTGTACGCCCGTTTGAGCCCGAGTTCCAGCGTCGTCCGGCGGTCGCCCAGCGAGATGCCGCGGAGGGCGAAGAAGTTGGTGAGGAAGCTCATCGCGTCGTCGAGCTTCTCGTTGAACGGACTCGCGTCCTCGCCCATCGCCCGCTGGACGTGCTCGGGTGTCTCCCGGATTTCCAAGGGGTTCAGCCCGAGCGTCCCGCCGACCGTGATCCGCTTGGCGTCGAGCGCTTCCGCGACGCCGGCCCAGTTATTCAACGGCTCGAGGATGATGCCGATACGGTCCTTGCTCTGCTCGATGGAGCGGATGAAGTTCTGCTTCGAACTGAACGACTTCCCCGAGCCGGTGTCGCCGACGGTGAACATCGCGTACCCATTGTCCCGGGCGAACGGGTCGATGACGACCGGGCTCTGGTTGTCCTTGTGAATCCCGAACTCGACGCCACCTTCCTCGAGGATCGTCGCGTTGTGCGGTGAGGACAGCAAGGCGCCGACGGCGCCGCCGAGCGCAATCGACGTCCGGCCGAACTCATTGTCACCGATGGGCGCGGCGGACTGGAGAGTGAGATCCTGGCGGCAGATCGCCGTCTTCGGCGTGAGGTTCGCCGGGTCGTCACGGAGCGCGCTCTTGACCTTCTGGACGGCGTCGCGGAGTTCCTCCTTCTCGTCGGCCCGGACCGTGATGAACATCCCCTGGTCGAAGACGTTCGCGCCGTTCTCGACGGCCTTGTACGTCGCTGCGGCCTCGTTGGCGCGTTCCTGCAGGTAGGCACTCCGGACGCTCTGTTCGAGGTCAGCGTCGACCTGGAGGTCGTCAGCGATGTCCTGTAGTTCGTTCCGCGCCCGCTCCTGGTTCTTCGGCGTGATGTGGGCCGTCAGGTCGAACTGCACGTCGGTCATCTCGAAGAGTTCGGAGAGGTAGCCGTCGTTGGGGTAGTCCGGGTAATCAGCGATGTACAGCGTCGTCGTCCACTGTTCGCCAACCCGTGCCGCGCGCGTCTCCCACTCGATCGCCGCCGGCGCCGTCACCGTCTTGTGTGACTCGGCGATATCGTCGAGAAGCTGGCGTTCGGCCGCGCCCTGTTCGATGGTCTCCTCGTCGAGGAGGTCCGAGAACTCGACCTCTTCCTCATCGTCTTCGGTGTACCAGTCCCAGAGGAGTTTCCCGCCGATGCCGACCAGTACCGCGAGCAGGATGTAGAGGGCCGCCCCTTCAGCTGAGGTTGGGTTCGTGAGCCACTCTGTGAGCTGGCCGACGGCTCCGCTGCCCGTCTGGAGGGCGAGGTTACGCATCGTGGTCATCCTCCCGGCGCGAATGGCCGATGATGGGTTGGTCGCGAACGACACTCTCTGCGTCGTCGTACTCGTGTTCGCGGCCGTTCCAGAAGTCCATATTCAACACGAAGAGTTCGACCGTGCTGAGCCGCCGAGCGGACCACCCGGAGGCCTGCTGGATGAACTCCGACCGCACGTCGTTGACCCGGCTATCCAGCTTCTCGAACATCTGTGCGCGGCGCTCGACGTCGGTGAGGTCCTCGCGGCGGGTCACAAACGGGTTGAACAGGAACCCGATGACGGGGAACTGCGTCAGCTTCTCGGCTGGTGTCCCCTCATCCCGGAAGCGGTCGTAGACTTCCAGCGGCGTGACCTCGACGCCGATGTAGTACCGTACCTGCTGGATGCCCCGTTCGCGCATCTCCTTCGGCCGCGTCTCCCGATACTCCTCGAGAAGCTCCCGGAAGATCGGATTTTCTTTGACGTCCTCGTCGTTCAGGCGGTCTTCGATGTTCTCGGTGATCTGTTCGACCGGGAACGAGCGGGTCGTCGCGTGGAGTTTGAGCTTTGAGTCCAGTTCCTTATTGGCGAACTCCTCGCCGGCGTCCTGGAGCTGTGCCCAGTCGTCGGACATTGCGAAGTCCATGTTGCCGGGGTCGACCTCGATGAACGCCTCCATCGTGCCGTCGGCGCGCTGGATCGCGCCGGCCCCCGGCCACGCCCGTTCGATGTTCGTGAGGTCCTGCGTCCGCTCATCGGGCTTGAACGGCGTGTAGTTCGCGAGCCCGCCCTCGTTGCGCTCTGTCTCGTTGGTACTACTGTCGGCCTCTTCCGGGGCGCTGAACGTAATCTGGGGGCGCTTGACGTAGCGGTAGACATCCTTCGCCCACGTCCACGCATTCAGGTGGTCGGGCGAGACGTAGACGATCGCGACGCCGAACCCGAAGCCACCCGCGACGAACGGCAGGGCGAGTGATTCGATGCCGGTGAGGCCGGCGATGAACAGGCCGACGATCGGGAAGGCGATCAGGACGCCGACGTCGCCTTCCTCGATGTTGAGGTAGGGAATGCGACTCTCCTCACCGAACTGGTCCATGATGCGCCGTGCGGCTGCGTCTTGGTCGATGGACATGGATTGTTAGTAGCTTCCAGGATCGTTCTCGGTTCGCCGGTAGGACGGCGTCCCGCTGTCTTCGTCGCTGTTCGCCCCCCGGGCTGCAGCTTTCTGCGCCACAGCGTGTCCGGCAGCGGCCTTCGGTCCCCATCGGGCCGCGGTCGTCGCGACGCCGGCGCCGCCGATGTAGGCCCCAGCGGCAACACCGCCGATGAGGGCCGCTCCCTTCGTCGCACCACCGAGAACCTTCGCCGTCAGCGGGGTCGCGTACTTGAACGTCTTCCAGGTCAGGTAGAGTGCGATCAGCGGAAGCGATGCCGCGACTAGATACCGCAAAAACGGACTACTCGGAGCGATGGCGTTCTGAGAGTACAGCAAGTCGTATCCTTTGAACACCACCGCTGCAGGCAGAGGTAGGACCGCTAACGGGACGAATTTCTTACTGAACCCCATCGCGATATCCGAGAGCACGGGGACGTTTCCGTAGGCCAGCGCGAACGCAATCGGCATACCATACACGTAGACGTAGAGCAAGACTTCGCGAATGTAGTAGAGTGCCTCCAAAGCCCACATTGAGAGTCCTCCAATCAGTGCGAATACGAGTGAAAGCCCAGGGTTTGTGATTGAGACTTCGAGCAAGTTGAGCATCGCATCGCCCAGAGAACCCAGACTCGGCATCAGGGCGATAGTGAACCCGTCCACTATGTAGAGTCCAAGAATACTGACCCAGTACCAGCTGATAATCAGAAACGCGCCGACCCAAGCTGTTTTGTTGGTGCGCCTGGCCTCGTATGCACTTCCAATATTGAATATACGGATCGTGTGACGCCCCTGAACGCACATCACGAGGAGCAGCAGCGAGATCAACATGATCTCTCCACCTACAAGCGCGTCCTGAATTGACGGCCACGGGGCATTGCTGGGCTCTCCGAAGACGAATGCACCATCCGTCTCCGGCGTTGGTGTCCCGAACATCTCCTCGGTGAGGGTCTCATAGCCGGAACGCAGGCCGTCCATAAAGAGGCCGACAATCCAATCGACGACCTCTTTGAATCCCTCAAGGACGACGTCGATTAGATCAACCATGGTTAAGCCTCACTGATGGAAATTTCGCAGTTATCGGGTTCTTGGGACGCTGAATATTGGATACGGTACGTTTTGGTGACTCGGTCCCCGCCAACTCGCGTCTCGAGTATTAGTTCAAACTCACCGGTCTTCGACTCCTCCGAACAGGACGTGCCTGCCCCAGGAACGAAGGCGAACGGCGAGCGTGAACTATAGAGCGTAATTTGCTCCCCGGGCGCGATAATGACCTGCTCGACCTCGGAGTCGGACTCCGGGTCGTAAATCCCGCTTACGTCTTCATCATCGACATAGTTCGTCCCCTCTTCGTCGGACGGATAGGGGACATCACCGATGAAGAGCAATTTTGTAACTGCATCGGGGCCAGTCCCCTGGTTTTCGAGGGTGACGAAGGCCTCCTCTTCGGTTTCGCTTTCTGATCCATCCCACATCTCTTCAGGCTGGTTTCTACCGATGCCCATCTCGACGATCCCGAGGTTTGGCTGGACAGAAAGCGAGCTTTCACCAACTGTTTCCTCACCACTGAGGGCTACTATTTCGTACTCGCCAGGAGCGTACGTTGTGCCGAGATCAAATGAGACTTGTTGGGAACCTGCAGCGACCTCCCGCTGTCCGAACAGTTCGCCGTCTGGTTGGATGAGGTTGATCTGGTCGAACTCCGAATCCGAATCGAACTGGACTATGAGTTCTGTTCCTTCAACAGTTACCTGCTGGAACACACCAGATTCGCCTTCTGGACTTGACTTACCGTTAGGACCGGTGCTTCCGTTGCCATCCAGACAGCCGGCCATGCTCACGAGAGCGGCGCCGGCGACTGTTCGGAGGGCGGTCCGTCTACTGAGGTGGGGATTGTCCTGAGTCATGGTTTCTGTCCGAAGATGTCTTCTGGGCCGAGCATCCGCAGGAGGCGCTTGCCAGCGTAGAACATCACGAAGAACGGCAGGAGCTGCCAGCCGACCTCGAACACCAGCGCAAACCAGCCGTCGATCGTCACCAGCGGATGCCAGCGGACTGTAGCAGTGTCACTCACATAGGCCGGCTCGTGGCCGAGCCACGAGCCCGGCTGATACTGTGCTGTGTAGATCCCCGGCTCGTCGACAGTGACCATCGCAACCCCTGATTCGTTTGTTTCGATCTGCTGATCAGCGATCGTGATGGTGCCACTTCGCGACTCAACACCGAGCGGATACATCCGAGACTCATTGAGGCCGATCGGGGCGTTCGTTCGATTGTCCCGTAATTCGATACGGAGTGTCGCAGCGGAATGGTTCTGATCGACGACCTCCACGGAGAGATTGCTTGCTCGCAGTTGCCGTGGAGATTTATCTGCCGGCTCAACGATCCGAGCTGTCTCCCCACGAACGATCCCGTTGATTTGGATGTCCTCTGGATCAACCTCGTTGGCCCGCACTGCGAGCCCATATGTCGACATATACGATCGATTAACGATATCGATATTGACGGTCTCTGGAATCGTCTCTGTTGGCGCGGGGTTTTCTGTTCCCCACGTGCGGATAATTTCGGGCCCATCCCGAACCGGTTCCGTCCGGGGGCCGATATGTGACGGGTAAGCGTGGACGAACACCGGACGAGAATCCGACTTGACCGTGGTATCTCCCGTTCGCGTCGATCGGACAAGCTGATCCCAGTTGGGGTTCCGAGCGGTATAAAACCGCCAGACGCCGCGGACGCGAGCGTCACCATCGGCCGTCAAGGTGTATCCCTGCCACGGTCGTGATTGATACACTGCCACACCAGCATCGCCGTTCGGATAGGTCGCATAATATGGCGAGGCTGTGAGGTCATACACCTCGACATCGATCGAATCACTCACCGTGAGCGTATCCGTCCGGTAGGTCACCTCCTCGTCGGAACTGTTTCCCTTGTCGGGTACAACCGTCCCCTTGACTCGGACCCGAATGTCGGCTTCGAGCGTGAGCGTCGTCTCCCAACTCTCCTCAAGGTGATACTGAATCACCGGTGTCTGCGTACCCTCACTCGTGGCGACAGTCTCGGTATCGCTCATCAATCGGACCTCCGTGACCTCATCCTCGATTACTGTCCACTCGGTAGCGGTCGTGTTCGAGGCGTTCTCATCCGGAAGGCGAACACGATAGTCGACGAGTCCACGGACGGTTCCGTTCGGCGCGATATACAGTGGGGTACGGCCGGATTCGAGATGCCCACGCGTTGACGGATGAACCCCGAAGAAGGTCGCGTGTGCATCGGCGATGAGAGTGCTGTTCTGCAGCTGTGCGTGTGGGGGATGGATCGATATGTTGGAAGCACCAGCATCGAGATCACGGAAATCGTTTCGCGACCACGTGGCGGCAGTATCTGGCGGTCGTTTGAACGTGACATCCGTGCCGTTCGCGACCTGCTGGCCTGCGGAGCGTGTCTCCCCGTAGCGCTGCCGATACTCTCGTTGTGAGATGTAGCTATCCGAATCCCGTGACCACAGCGTCGATGATTCGTTTTCGGAGAGGCCATTATTTTCAGTGCCTGGCCGTGGGGGATCGGCTATAACAACGCCAGTGATGCCGCTGGTCGAGAGTAATGCGACCAACGCGATTGCGCACGCTTGCTGGCGGGGTTCCGTCACGGTGGGAGATGGGGCTTACCAGGGGACGAGGTCAACACACTCTGCCAGCGGGAGGCCCATCATCGAGCCGGCGACCGTGTACAGCGGGCCGAGGACGACGAGGATGACGGCAGATTTCATCGCCGAGCGCTTGTGGCGCTTGAGGCCCTTCTTTTGATCGGGGGTGATGGTGAACATCTCGATGAGGGAATCTGCTTGCCAGACGACGGCAAGGCCGACAATGCCGAGGCCAGTGGTCAACTGGAAAAACCCCTCAATCATACTCGGGAGGTTATCAGCGCTACAGACGGCGTTGTCTTGGGCGGCAACTGGCTCGACAGCGACCAGGCTAAGAAAGACGACCATCAGGGCGGCCTGTCGAGGAATCCGGCCCGCCAATACTGACTCAATGTCGGTGCGACGTTCAGCGTCGGAGGGAGTGGTGTCCTGTGCCATAGCGGGTCAATCATCAGTGGCGTCGCCAGCGGGTGGCTGGCGCTGCTGGTTTTCGACGAGCAATTGGAGGTCGTCGAACCGGTTCGTGTCTTCTGCGATTTCGTCGAGCGTGTAACCCTGCTTTTGGGCCCGGTCGAGGAGGTTCCGGAGTTCATCGGGGTCAACACCGCGGAGTTCCATTTCCTCGCGGAGTGAACGACGATAGAGGACGGAGGCGTCGATGTAGTCGTTCCATCGCAGAGACAGGTTGTCGATCTCTTCGATGGTAACTGTCTTCGATATCATACGTGCGAGTATGGGCTTGCACCAACTGGACTATGGTACACAGTGGCCGAATATTATGATTGAGATTAAATATTTTCTGGATTTGGCAACACCATTACCCTTCTGCGTATCACAGAATGTCATAAAACAATAAATATATCTAAATAAATAATATGTTGTAACTCATATAGAGGGATCTAATAGGTTCTTTTGTATTTTCTAGACGGATTTGATACCCATATATAAATGTTCCATCTACATTCTATATTATATATAAAATAAAATTTATACCAAAAATAATATTTTATTCGGTTCCACTGAAGCCATTCTATAAAAATAGTCATTCGGCAGTTGATCTTCGTGAAATTTAGAAGTAGCTCAATACTTCCATTTAATTTGAACTTTCGGGGTTGATCCGAATTATTTTGTAGTTGTGACTTACATACGAGACAATGGCTACATCAGGCCAACTGACTGACTCCGCTCATTTCTCTGTCGAGAACATCGGTGGTATCGACGACACTGAGGTAAACATTCCACCCGGCGTGACGGTCCTCACAGGCAAGAACGCGACCAACCGCACCTCATTCCTTCGCTCCATTATGGGCTCGATGGGCAGCCAACGCGTCTCACTGAAGGGCGACGCCGACACCGGCCGGATCGAACTCACGCTCGACGGTACGACATACGAGCGTACGCTCACCCGCGCGGGCGACGGCGTCACTTTCGAGGGCGACGCCTACCTTGACGACCCCGAAGTCGCCGATCTGTTCGCCTTCGTCTTAGAGACGAACGACGCCCGCCAGGCCGCCGCCCGTGGCGAACAGTTGCGGGACGTCATTATGCGTCCCGTCGACGTCGACGCCATCCGCTCGGAGATCCGCCGTCTCGAAGATCAGAAGGGCGACATCAACGACGAACTCGCCCGCATCGAATCCGAAAAGCGCGAATTGCCAGAACTCGAACAGCGCCGCACCCAACTCCGCGAGAAGATCGAAAACAAACGCGAGGAACTCGCCGACCTCGAAGACGACATCGACGACAGCAGCCGCGACGTCGAAGAAGGACGCAAAGAGCAAGCAGAACTCGAAGAGAAACTCCAGGAACTCCGCTCGACCCGCTCGGAGTTGGAATCGATCCGCCGGAAGATCGAACGCCAACAGGAGAGCATCGCCTCTTTGAAACGCGAACGTAGCGACCTCGAAGACGACTTAGAGGAACTGCCCGAGACGCCGATGGGCGACCACCGCGACCTCGATACCGAAATCGAACGGCTCCGCTCGGAGCGCCAGGAGCTGAACACCGAAATCAACGAACTCCGCAGCCTCATCCAGTACAACGAGGAACGACTCGAAGCCGAGGACTACGAACTGCTCGAAGACGGCGGCGCCGCCGAAGGTAGTGAGAGATCGGTTACCGACCAGCTTGTCAGCGACGATTCCGAGACCGTCATCTGCTGGACCTGCGGCTCCTCGGTCGAACGCGAGCAGATCAAATCGACCATCGACCGCCTGAAAGACCTCCGCACGGAGAAGGTCGAAGAGCTGAATGACGTCAAGAGCCGGCTGAAAAATAAGAAGGAGGAACAGCGCGAGGCGACCCAAAAGCAGCGCCGCCGCGAGGAGATCGAGCGGAAACTCGACGACATCGAATCGGAACTGGACCGCCGCGACGAACAGATCGATGCGCTGAAAAAGAACCGCGAATCGCTCACCGATGAGGTCGAGTCCTTGGAGTCGGAGGTCGAGAACCTCGAGTCGGCGGACTTCGAGCAGATCCTCTCGCTGCACAAGGAGGCCAACCAGCTCGAATTCGAGATCGATAGTCTGGAGTCGGATCTCGAGGAGGTGACCGAGAAGATCGAGGAGATCGAGGCCGACGTCGAGCGGGCGGACGACCTCCGGGAGGAACGCTCGGAGTTGGTCGAGGAACTCACCGACCAGCGGACGAAGATCGACCAGATCGAAGCGGAAGCCGTTGACTCATTCAACGAGCATATGGAGTCGATTCTCGATCTCCTGGGCTACGAGAACATCGAGCGGATCTGGATCGAGCGGATTGAGGGCACTGGCGCGAGCGAGGGCCAGACGCGCTTTGATCTCCACATCGTGCGGACGACCGAAAACGGGGCCGCCTACGAGGATACGATTGATCACCTCTCGGAGAGCGAACGCGAGGTTACGGGACTGATCTTCGCGCTGGCGGGGTATCTGGTTCACGACCTCCACGAGACGGTGCCGTTCATGCTGTTGGACTCACTGGAAGCGATCGACTCCGACCGGATCGCGGCGCTGGTGGAGTACTTCGGGGACTACGCGGACTTCCTTGTGGTGGCGCTGTTGCCCGAAGACGCCCAAGCGCTCGATGGCGAGTTCACCCGCGTCACCTCGATTTAGTTATGACGAACTAATAGTCAGCAATATGGATATACCTATTACTGCTGTCGATCTACTTCTCCGACGTCGTTTATGTGATGATTGAGTAGAAAACACTTATATGTCACTACCACACAGCCGGTAAGTGAGGGATCGAAAAAATTCCCAATCCCATTGATTGTCGTGTCGATCCCTCCCCCCTTAGAAGTCTAACTCACTATTACCCGGTGTTCTTCATTCCGGCGGCGATGCCCTTGACCGTCAGCCGCAGCGTCTGCTCCTCGTCGTCGGTCCGGTGCTCCTGCCCGAGCAGGTGCGTCTGCAGCAGGTTCAGCGGATCCACGTAGGGATTGCGTCGGCGGAGGCTCTCCTCGAGCCACTCGCGCTTCAGCAGCGAGTTCCGGTCGGTCACGTCGAGGACGACCTCGCGGGCGCGCTCGTACTCCTCGGAGAGGTGCGGGAAGAACTCCTCGCGGAGGTCCTCGTCGGCGAGGTCCGCATAGTACGCCGCGATCTCGAAGTCGGTGCGGGCGAGCGCCAGCGACGCGTTGTCGAGGGTCGTCCGGAAGAACGGCCACTCCTCGTACATCTCCCGTAGCGTCTCGAGGTCGCCGCCGTCGTCGAGGTACGCCTCGATTCCCGTGCCCAGAGCGTACCATCCGGTGATGATACAGCGCGACTGCGTCCAGGAGAACACCCACGGGATCGCCCGCAGGTCCTCGACGGTGCGTTCGCCCGACCGCGAGGCCGGTCGCGACCCCAGGTTCAGGTTCTCGATGACGCCGATCGGCGTCGCCTGCCCGAAGTACGTCACGAAGCCGTCGGACTCCAGGAGGTCGCGGTACTGCGCGCGCGCCGTGGGAGCCATCTCGTCCATCGCGTCGAGCCACTCGTCTCGGACGTCCTCTTCGGGTTCGCGGATCGCCCGAAGCCGCGAGCGAACCTGCGCGTTCAACATCTGCTCGACGTTGCGCTCGGCGATCTGGGGGTTCGCGTACTTCTCGGCGATCGCCTCGCCCTGCTCGGTGAACTTGATCTGGCCCGTCACCGTCTCGTTCGGCAGCGCGAGCATCGCCTCGTTCATCGGGCCGCCGCCGCGGGAGATCGATCCGCCGCGGCCGTGGAACAGCCGCATCGTCACGTCGAAGTCGTCACAGATCGTCGCGAGACGTCGCTGGTTCTTGTAGAGGTCCCAGTTGGCGGCCAAAAACCCGTTCTCCTTGTTCGAGTCCGAGTACCCGAGCATAATCTCCTGGACGTTATCGCGGGCGTCGAGCGCCGTCGCGTACGCCTCGTTCTCGAAGAGCGTGCCCATAATGCGCCGCGCGCCGTTGAGTGCGGACTCCGTCTCGAGCAGGGGAACCACGTCGAGCCCGCAGTGGTCGGGAAGGGAGACGACGCCCGCCTGGTCGGCGAGGAAGAGGACCTCCAGCACGTGGCTCGGCTCTTCGGTCATCGAGATGCAGTAGGTGTCGATGGCGCTAACGCCGAACTCCCGCTGCCACTCGCCGAGCATCTCGAAGCGCTCGAGGACGCGCGCGGCCGTTTCGGAGATCTCCCCGGGGTCCTCGAGGTCGACGACCCGTTCTTGTTGAAGGATCGACTCGGTCAGGACCTCGATCCGGCCGTCCTCGTCGAGGGCGGCGTAGTCGATTCCCTCGTTCGCGAGCGCCTCGTGGACGGCTTCCGTATGGTTCTCCTGGTGGTCGCGCAGGTCCAGGCTCGCGAGCGTGAAGCCGAACGTGTCGACCTGCCGCATCAGCGGTTCGACGTACTCGTCCGCGACGACGTCGGCTCCGATCGAGCGGAGGCTCTGGTCGATGACTCCCAGGTCCGCCAGGAGTTCGCTCTCGTCGGCGTAGCCGTCCGGTCGAACGTCTTCGATCCGGCGGAGGCGCTCGCGCATCAGTTTGAGCTTCTGGCGGTAGGGCTCGCCCGGATAGCGCGCTTCGGCCTCGGCGGCGACGCCGGGGAGTCGATCCCGGTCGGCCTTCAGCGACCGTTCGAGGCCCGCGCCGACCTCGACGCGGCGGCCGTCCTGACTCAGCACGCCCGAGAGCCGTTTGAGCGCTTGGCTGTACTTCTCGAGGACGACCGAGCGTTGCCGCTCCAGCGTGTCGGTGGTCACCTCGGGCGTGACGAAGGGGTTGCCGTCGCGGTCGGAACCGGCCCACGAGCGGAACTCGAAGAGCTTCGGGACGTCGACCTCGGGGTACTCGTCGGCCAGGAGGTCTTCCAGTTCGGCGTAGACCTCGCCGACGACGTCGAAGAGGATCGACTCGAGATACCACTGGACGTTCCGGGCCTCGTCCTGCGGTTCGGGGCGTCGCTCCCGCACCTGGGAGGTCTGCCAGAGGCTCGTGACCTCGGCGTCGACCTTCCGCCACAGCTGGTCGTGCTCGCGGTCGGTGAGTCGACGCTCGTCGAGTTCTTCGAGCCGGCTCGCGATGGAGCGGAGTTTCGCCTTCACCGTCTTCCGGCGGGCTTCCGTCGGGTGGGCGGTGAACGTCGGCTCGATGAGGACGTCGTCGAGGACCTGCTGGACCGTCTCGGGATCGGTGTCGGATTCGAGGAGCGCTTCGACGGTGGCGACGAGGCCGTCTTCGAGTTCGCCCGCCTGCGACGCCTCGCGGACGACGCGGGCGCGCTCGCGTTCCTCGGCGAGGTTGATGAGCTCGAAGTAGGTGGTGAACGCGCGGGCGACGACGCTCTCGTCGTCGGGAGAGAGCCCGTCGAGGCGATCGTCCAGTTCGGTCCGCGAGTTGCGTTCGCCTTTCCGGTAGTCGATGGCGGTGGTTCGGATGTCTTCGACAGTCTCGAAGGCGTCCCGAGAGGTCTGTTCGGCCAACACGTCGCCGAGGAGGGCACCGAGTTCGTGGACGTCCTGCTTGACGTCCCTGCTGTGCAAGTCCATACCGTGCGGTATACTTCCTACCGTGTAAAATCCGTGATTAGTAGAAAATTCCATATAATTTGAGTATAGAATTAACCCCTGATTCGATAAATCGGAAGTCACTCTAAGAAATCTCGAAGAGGCGTTCGGAGTATTACTTAGAAGATTGTTTTTGGGATTCTATTCGCAGACGGGGAATGAATATCTGCATCAATCATATATCGACGTACGGTCTCATCCGAAACAGCCATATTGATTTTCTCACTCATTTCTGCGAACGTCTCACAGGAATCGTACAAACACTGAAGATACTCCGTATCCTCGAATGGAGGCACTGATTCATCCCGAGCGGCTTCTAGATTTGTTAGAATACTAGATTCACTCTCTGATTTTGGCGAGTCTGAATTAGAAGACGTTGTACTACTGCAATGAGTATCCTGTATCTTCTGAGTAAGATCCACTATTTTTAGTGAGACCAGTAGTGCACCATTCTCAAAGCGTGTCTCAGTGGGAGTAATAGTCACAGTCTCGTTACCGGGTTGATCAGTATCGCACTCTGTTGCTGTGAATCCCGAAAACGTTGGTATCCGGAACGTGAGTGATAATTCCTGCTTGTCTATCGATGCTGAAATTAGTTCCAGGGTTGAGTCATTACTGACCGAGGGTAAATTATGGAATGGTGTTGAGATCTCTATTATACCTACTAACGGTTCTGTATCGCTCTTTTTTGCAACGACATCCACTTGGCGGACAGACCAGCCATCCGAATCTAACTGCTTGAGAACGTATGCAAGCGTTTCGAACGATGAGGACAACTGTGCCGGCATATCACTGATTACATTCGATACGTTGAGGTCAGTTACTCGTACGTCCGGAATACTGAATGAATTTAAATATTCGAATGTGACTATATCGTCATATCCTGTCTATAGTAGCGTTTGCAAGCTTTCACTCACTCGATCTACGACAGCGTGCGATCGGATGAGAAATTAGTTGCAAACGCTACTACAGTCCGAGTTCAACGGTACGTTTATATTTGATATGTAATCAATCCAAGTATACGAGGCGTAGGATGAACACAGATAATCCAAACAGAAATGCGGCAGAGACCGACCAGGTAGTCCAGTATAGCAATATCGAACGCGCTCGCGAACGCCTTGACGACGACACCGTCGTCAAACAGACGCCGGTCGAAAAGAGCACGTCGCTCGGCAAACTCGTCGACGCGGAGGTGTACCTGAAGATGGAGCACCTCCAGTGGACGGGCTCGTTCAAGACCCGCGGCGCCTACAACAAGATCAGCCAGGACGTCGCCGATGGTATAACGGAGTTCGTTGCCGCCAGCGCCGGCAACCACGCTCAGGGCGTCGCTCTCGCCGCCACCAGGTGCGGCGCCGACTCGACCATCTACATGCCCGAGGACGCCCCGCAGGCGAAGGTCGACGCCACCCGGAGTTACGGCGCGACGGTCGAACTGAAGGGCAAGGACTTCCAGGAGACGATGAGCCACGCCCAGGCCGCCGTCGAGGACAGCGACGCGGAGTTCGTCCACGCCTACGACGACGTCGACATCATCGCCGGGCAGGGGACGCTCGGATCGGAGATGTACCACGACTGCCCCGACGCCGACACCGTGATCGTCCCCATCGGCGGCGGCGGCCTCATCAGCGGCGTCTCGACGGCGATGAAGCACCTCTCGCCGGAGACGCGCGTCGTCGGCGTCCAAGCCACCGGCGCGGAAACGGTCCACGAGAGCCTCGACAAGGGCATCCCGGTCACGTTAGACGAGGTCGACACCATCGCCGACGGCATCGCCACCGGCGGCATCTCCGAGGCAACGCTGTCGATCATCCAGGCCAACGTCGACGAGGTCGTCACCGTCACAGACACCGAGATCGCCCAGGCGATCCTCTTCCTGATGGAGCGCGCCAAACAGGTCGTCGAGGGCGCGGGCGCGGCGTCGGTCGCGGCGCTCCTGAGCGACGACCTCGACGTGTCGGGCGAGACGGTGATGCCGCTACTCTGCGGCGGCAATCTCGATATGACGCAGTTGCAGACGGTCGTCGTCCACGCGCTGACCCAGCGGAAACAGCGCATCCGCCTGCGCGTCCGGATCGACGATCGCCCGGGGAAGATGCACGAACTCTCCGGCATCATCGCCGACCAGGAGGCGAACATCCACGACGTCCGCCACGACCGCTCGGTCGAGGACCTCGAAGTCGGCGAGGCCTACCTCGTGTTCACCGTCGAGACCAGCGGCGCCGAACACGCCGCGTCGATCGTCGACGCCATCGAAGCCGCCGACTACACCGTCGAGGACGTCACTAGAGAAAAAAAGTAAAAAACGAAACGTGACGGCTCCACGCGGATCAAACGTAGATTCGCTCGACGAAAGGATCGAGTCCGAGAACAGATTCCGAAAGCCGAATCCGGGAACCGAACACGCCGGCGTTACTCGGAGTGGCCGCGGGCTTCGAGTTCGTCCGCGATCGCCGGGGCCACCTCGTGGAGGTCCGCGATCACCGCCCAGTCGGCCTTCTGGATGATCGCCGCTTCCGGATCCGTGTTGATCGCGAGGATGTTCTCCGCGCCCTTACACCCGACCATGTGCTGGACCGCCCCGCTGATTCCGCACGGGATGTAGATTTCGGGCGCGATCTTCGCACCCGTCTGCCCGATCTGATCGTCGTGCGGCCGCCAGCCCTCGTTGACCGCCGCGCGTGAGGACCCCAGCGCGGCGTTCGGAACGTTCTCGACCAGCGCTTCGAGTTCCGAGAAGTCCCCGTCGGTCCCGCGGCCGCCGGAGACGACCACCCGGGCCTCCCCCAGCGGCACGCCCTCGACGTCGGACTCCTCGACCGCCGTGAGTTGCACGCGGAGGTCGCCCTCCTGGACGTCCGGCGCGAACGCCTCGACCGCGGCCGCGTCGCCGCCAGTCGCCGAAACCGAGACCTCGTTGGCCGCCACCGTCAACAGGTTCGTCTCCGCGCTGAGCCGCGAGTGTTCGATCAGCGTCCCGCCCCAGCGCTGCCGGGTGAGTTCGTAGGAATCGCCCACTTCGACGTCCGTGACCTCCGCGGCCATCGTCACGTCGAGCTTCGAAGCCGCGTGCGCGAGCGTCTCCGCTCCCCGGTCCGTCCCGGGCCCGATCACGGCTTCCGTGCCGACCTCCTCGGCGCACTGCACGACCGCCCGCCCGTACGCTTCCGGCGCGTAATCGTCGAGCGCGTCGTCCTCGACGGCGTGCAGCGTTTCGACGCCGTGGTTGCCGGCCTCGCCAGCGACGTCTGCGGCTCCGGCCCCGAACGCTATCGCTTCCAGGGACTCGTCGGCCTGTTCCGCGACGTCCCGCGCGAGCGTCAGCGCCTGCAGCGACACGTCGTCGAGTCCCTCCTCGTCGTATTCGACGAGCGTGAGTACCATCTCAGACCACCTCCAGTTCTTCGAGCACGTCGACGACCTCCTCGGCCGCCTCGGGGCTCTCCCCGATGATCTCGGCGGGACTGTCGTCCGTCTCCGGCACCTCGAGTTCGACCAGTTCCAGGTCGTCCTCGCGCGGTTCGGGTTCGGTCTGTTCGACGGAGGCCTTCCGCGCCTGCATCTTCGCGCGCATCGAGGGGTACCGCGGCTCGTTCAGCCCCTCCTTGACCGTGACGACCGCCGGCAGGTCGACCTCGTAGACTTCCGAACCGCCGGGGATCTCCCGCTTGGCCGTCGCGACGCCCTCCCCGACGTCGAGGTCTTTGATGCCCGTCACGCAGGGCAAGCCGAGTTCTTCGGCCACCCGAACGCCGACCTGGTGGTTCGCCGCGTCGGCGGACTCGTTACCGAACAGCAGCAGGTCGAAGTCCGTGTCGCTCGCCTCGACCGCCTCGGCGACGGCCGTCGCGGTCGCGGCGGGGCCCCACTCGTCGTCGCCGCCATCGAGGAGCATACCGTCGTCTGCACCCATCGCGATGGCCGAGCGAAGCTGTTCCGTGGCATCCTCCTCGCCGAGGGTCAGGACGGTCACGTTGCCGCCGTGCTCCTCAACCAACTGGACGCCCTCCTCGACCGCGCACTCCTCGTGCGGGCTGAACGTGAAGCCCAGCGACGTCGTGTCGATGTCGAGCTTGTCGTCAGTGAGCGATACCTTCGCGCCCGTCTCCGGCACGCGCTTGATTGCTGTGAGTATCTCCATAGGTGTGTGCTCCGTTTCCTCCCGTTAGTACTCCTTGCGGAACAGCCGGTCGTTCTCGGGGTCGAAGACGCCGCCGTTGCCCGCGACCTCGACTTCCACCGGGTAGTGCTGGCCGAAGTACTCGACCTGCAGTTCCTGACCCTCTTCAGCGTACTCCTGCGGCAGATAGGAGAGCAGCAGGTGCTTGCCGATCGACGGGCCCGTCCCCGCCGACGTGACGTAGGAGCGACGGCCCTCGTCGTCGATGAGTACCTCACCATCCTGATCGAGAATGGGCTCGCCGCCGGTCATAAACCGGGGCTCGCCGCCGTCGGGCGCGTGGTCCGTGACCGACAGCGTACAGAGCGTCGCGGTGTTCTCCTCGTCGATCGCCTCCGCGTACGCGTCTTTCCCGATGAAGTCCGCGTCCTTCACCCCGTGGAACGTCAACCCGGCTTCCGCGGGGTTGTAGTCGATCTCCAGTTCCGCGCCCATCAGGCGGTAGCCCTTCTCCATCCGACCCGTCTCGCCGTAGACGCCCGTTCCGACCGGGCGGATGTTGTGCTCCTGGCCCGCCTCGTAGATCGTGTCCCAGAGGCGCTGGCCGCGGTCCATCGGCGCGTAGATCTCCCACCCGAACTCCCCGACGTAGGAGATCCGCAACGCCTTCGCCGTGACGCCGTTGATCGTGACCTCCTTCATCTCCGCGAAGTCGAAGGAATCGGCCGTCATCGGTTCCTCGCTGATGGAGTCCATCAGCGCTTCCGCGTTCGGCCCCCACACGCCGAGCGTGCACAGCTCCGAGGAGCGGCCGATGAGTTCGGCGTCGCCTTCCAGATGGTTGCCGAACCACGTGCGGTCCTGACCCGCGTGGGCGCCGCCGGTGATCACACGGTAGTGGTTCTTTCCTAAGCGCGCGACCGTCAGGTCGGCGACGAACCCGGCGTTCGGCGCGAGGATCGGCGTGTACGCCGCATCCCCGACGTCGATGTCCATCGAGGCGACGCAGAGCCGCTCCATGTTCTCGTAGGCGTCGCTGCCGATGATGTCGAAGATGCCGAAGCCCGTGTCGCCGATCATCCCCGCGTTGTTCCGCAGGTGGAGGTGCTCGCCGAGGATGATGTCCGACCACCAGCGGCTGTCCCACTCGTTGGGGCGCTGAAGGTCTTCGATCTGATCTTCGTATTTGTCGACGAGGTCGGCGTTGGACTCGAACCAGCGCGGGCGCTCCCAGCCGCCGGCCTCGAAGAACTCCGCGTCGAGGTCCTCCTGGCGGTTGTAGAAGGCGCTCGTTCGCAGCGGGCGGGTGGACTGCCACTGCTCACGCGGGTGAACGATGTCGTAGATCTTCTGGAACCCCTCGTGAGCGCGGCTCTTGACGAACTCGTCGGTCTCGCCGTACTCGTCGAAGCGGGCGATGTGGTCGTGGGCGACGATGTCGATGTCGGGGTGACCCTTCGTCATCCACTTCGAGACTTCCCGAGCGATCGCGGGCGCTTCCTTGATCCAGATGGCCGCGCACGACCAGAGCCCGTCAACCTCGGGGATCGGGCCGAGCAGCGGGTGGCCGTCCGGCGTAACGGAAAGCAGCCCGTCGATGGAGTGTCGAATACCGGCGTCCGGGTCGTCGAGGACGTCCGGGATGATCTCGAGAGCGTGCTCCATCGACTTCTCGAAAGCGTCCTCAGTGAGCGGCGGTTGAGTGGGCGACAGCGGCGACTCCTCGATCGAGGGAACGTCCTCGACGTCCCAGAGGATAGGTCGGTGCTCGTAGGAACCGACCTCGATGTCGTTGCCGTGCTGCCGCTCGTACATCTGGGTGTCCATATCCCGGACGACCGGGTAGTTGATCTCACCTTCGGGCCCCTCTTCGAAGCGCTCGACGGGACCCACGGAAACCATCTGGTGAACGGCGGGCGTGAGCGGAATGTCGACGCCGGCCATGTCCGCGATCTTGGGGCTCCACAGGCCCGCGGCGATGACGACCTCGTCGGCCTCGACGGTGCCCTTGTCGGTCTCGACGGCGGTGATCTCGCCGTCCTCGACGTGGAGGTCGGTGACCTCCGTGTTCGGCGCCGTTCGGAGCGCGTTCTTCTCCTCGGCCTGCTGACGGTAGAGTTCGCCGGCGCGGAGCGGGTCACAAGTGCCGGCATCCGTGCTGTGGAAGCCGCCTTTGATGATGTCGGTGTTGACGTAGGGGACGAGTTCCTCGACTTCTTCGGGCGTGAGGAGTTCGGCGTCTTCACCGAAGGCCTTCGCGGAGACGACGCGGCGCTTGAGTTCCTCCATCCGCTCCTCGGTGCGAGCGAGCTCGATCCCGCCGGAGTTGGTAAACACCCCGAACTCCCGGTAGATGTCCCGGCTGTCAGAGGTGATCTTGGTCATATCCTTGCTGTGTTCGACTGGGAAGATGAAGTTCGAGGCGTGGCCGGTCGAGCCGCCAGGGTCCGACAGGGGTCCCTTGTCGATCAAGAGGATGTCTTCTCTGCCGCGTTCGGCGAGTTCGCCTACAAGGGAACTGCCGACGATGCCAGCTCCGATCACTACGGTACCTGTCGTCGATGGAAAGTCGGTACGACTCATTTGGATGCACCGCTTCGGAGAGTTTGTCTGTGAGAACCGTTGCTATCCGACAAGAAACCGCTATTGCCGGCCGAGGATCGACCGTCCGATGTATTGAGTGCCATACGCTGATGAGTATCGTGTTCATCAGTAACTAACATCACCCTCAATGCTGAAGAAGTATATATACTGTGACGGTGACGACGAATGGCAATCGGATTGGCTACCAAGATGGGGCAGTGAAATTCGGTACTGACTACGATTTGGGGATTGATGGTCTGTGGGCATAGCCCGAACGCACGATCCGTCCGCTAGCACCGGATAATGTTCGCATATTCCAAACAGCATTTGAAGAACGGCGACCACGAGGGTGAAAACTGCGACGAAGAGGACATAATAATTCACCTGGAGGCGGTCCGTTAGTTCCATTACAAACCTAGTCTTGTAATTTATTGAGTGAGAATGACGTATCGAACCGAGACAATCACGAACGACCGCGACTCAGTCGACAACGTACGGACACGGTTCGGATGGTGGTGCCTTTTGATTCGGATATTCCAAACACCAACCGAAGGATCAAACGGTTCTCTGGATCGTAGAGGCACAAGAGCCTACAAACTCATAATATGGATAATATTCGTTTTTGTATAGTTCTGGAGACGAATAGCGAACGAAAATCGACGGCACCCAGGAGGCGATGGGGTATAAATTGATATCGTGCGTTTTGATAATACAAACGAATGTAAGTGCCTGTATTTTGTTCGTGATCCTGATTCCCAGTAGTAATATGAGCGGGAAACTGTCCAATCTGGTACGTGTTGGATCTGTACTACACCATACATTTAAATATGGTTAGAGAGTAACAAGCTCCTGTATGACAATGGATGCCGAAGAAGTAATACAGGAACGACAGATCGATCCGGTTACGCTGCAGGTTATTGGTGGCGAACTCGATACGATCGCCCAGGAGATGGGACATAAACTGATTCGGTCAGCGTACTCGTCGATCATCCGGGAGAGCGAGGACATTGGGTCCGGGATCCTGACCGCCGAAGGTAAGCAGATCGCGGAGGGCGATTTTACACCGATGCAGGTGGGAACGCTCATCGCGTCCGTCGAGGGGATGTTCGAGACCTTCGAGGAACGCGGACAGGATCCCGACGAGGTCATCAACGAGGGCGACGTGTTCATTCACAACCACCCACACTACGGTGCGGCCCACTCGCCCGATATCGCGGTCATTACGCCGGTGTTCTACGAAGGAGAGCACATCGCGTGGACGGCAACGAACGCACACCACCTCGATATCGGGGCAGCGACGCCCGGTCTAGCGGTCGACCTCGAGGACGTCTATGCCGAAGGGACACTGTTCAAGGCGACGAAGGTCTACGATCAGGGCGAACGAGTCGACGAGATCTGGAACCTGATCGAAGAGAACGTGCGGACACCGCGCGTGGTTTTGGGTGACCTCCAGGCACAGATTTCCTCGTGTGAGGTCGGCAAAGAACGGTTCCTCGGGCTGGTAGAAGAACACGGGTACGAGCACATCCTCCAGGCCAGCGAGGATCTGATGCATTACGGCGAATCGTTGATGCGGAAAGAAATCGAGAAGGTCCCCGACGGGACGTACCACGAGACGGCGTACCTCGACGACGACGGTCGAAACCGCGACGAACGTCTGAAGGTGGACGTAGAACTCACCGTCGACGGCGGTGATCTCACGATAGACCTCAGTGGGTCTGAAGACGAGGTTATGACCGGGTACAACGTCCCGTTCAGGGGCTCCGCCGAGCCAGCCTCGTACTTCATCGTTCGGGCGATTTTGACTGATACGGCCACGCACGACGAGTACATCCCACAGAACTCGGGGACGTTCGCACCGATAAACGTCGAAGCAAGAGAGGGGAGTCTGTTCAACCCGAGTATGCCTCGGTCGGCTTTCGCTCGAATCAATCAGGTGGACTTGTTGGGTGACCTCATTCTGAAGGCATTCAGCAACGCTATTCCAGAGAAGACTTCGGCGGGGTCGGGACCGCACTGTTACTTTATCAGTTACTCCGGCGTGGACGAAAACGACGAATACTGGGTATACATCGAGGTCAACGAGAGCGCATACGGTGGACGCCCCGAATCCGACGGGCTTGATGCCGTCGACGCCTTGGTTCACAACACCCAAAACCGGCCGGTCGAAGACATCGAACTCTCCCATCCTCTCCGAATCGAACATTACCGCCTCCGCGAAGAAACGGCCGGTGCCGGCGAGCATCGTGGCGGCCACGGTCACGAGCGAATGGTGAAGTTCCTGAGTGACTCGACGATCACAATCGAGGGAGACGGAAATAAATACGGCTCTTGGGGATTCGACGGCGGCAAGGGGGCCCCTTCCGGAGAACTCAAACACATCAAGTCCGACGGGGAGGAGATCACTTTGCCGTCGAAGGTTTCCGGATACAAGTTCGAATCTGGAGACAAGTTCTCGATCAAGAGCATCAGCGGCGGTGGCTACGGCGATCCGCAGGATCGACCCGAACAGAAGGTTTACGAGGACTATCTTGACGGATACATCACGAAGGAGTCCGCGCGTGAGGAGTACGGCGTGGTCATCGGAGACGGAGGGGTTGACTCCGAAGCGACCCAGCGCCTGCGAGACGTCTGAGGGACGCAGATAGGGATTCTTCATCGGTGAGCCGCTAATGATAGAACGAGGTGGCCAAATATCGGGGCCACAGCCGACGACGACGCTTCGGAGGACCGGACGTGACTCGATTCCGAATCGGGAGCGTGACGCCGTTTCAATGAGTACGCGTGGTGTCGAGACGTCGACGCACCGCCGTTCGTTCCCGGGGACGTCAGCCGTCGGCTTTCGTGTCTCCCCTGTAGACGACGGACGGGCGTTTCCAGCGAAAAATTAATATAATTAGATAAATTATGTCACAGCGTATGCCAGTGAATAGCTGCGTATGTCGAACGACCAGTGCTGAAGAATTGATAGTCAACGGAGCAATATAATGAGCGAATACGAGCTGCTACTGTTCGGTGACGTGTGGGACGCAAAGCGTGGTCGACAACGGGGCAAGTGGGTCGCCGTCGAGGACGACGAGATCGAAGGAGTGTACGACGAGAAGCCGGGGCCTGCGGCGGACGTCAAGGAGGTCGAACTCATCACACCGGGTCTCATCGATCTCCACGTCCACCTGGTGTGGGACGGTACGGGCGATCCAGTCGCCACCCTCAGACGGCAGTCCGAACAGGAACAGACCATTCACGCGGTCGCGATGGCTCGCGAACAGGTCGAAGGCGGCGTGACGACCGTCAGGGACATCGGAAGCACACACGACATCGCCATCAGCGTCGCCGACGCCTCCCGCCAGGGGAATATTACGGGGCCGAGGATCTACGCGAGCGGTCAGACGATCATCATCAGCGGCGGTCACGACCCGTTCTGGGGGATGGAAAGCGACGGGGTCGACGCCGTTCGCTCCAGCGTTCGAAAGCAGCGAGACAAGGGCGCGCGTGTGATCAAAATCAGCGCGACCGGTGGCGTCTACGGGCAGGCCGTGGGCGAGGATCCAGGGATGTCGGAACTCTCTCGGGAAGAGGTAATCGCTGCTGTAGATGAGGCCCATCGGTTCGATATCCCTGTCGCCGTCCACGCTGTCGGGACGGAGGGGATCGAGAACTCCATAGAGGCGGGGGTGGATACCCTGGAACACGGGAACTTGATGACGAGCGAGAGTCTGGAGGAGATGGTCGAGAAGGACATCGCCTACGAACCGACGCTCTATATCTACAAGACCGTGGCCGAAGGGGAAGGCGACATCCCACAGTACGCCTACGAGAACGCGCAGAGAGTATCCGATCGCCACTGGGAGGTCTTCGAAGAGGCGATCGAAAGCGACGTTCGCATCTTGGCGGGAAGCGACGCCGGATCGCCAAACATTCCCCATCCGGCGCTGCACCACGAACTCCGCTGCCTGGTGGATGGTGGAATGACCGAAGAAGAGGCGCTCACGGCCGCGACGAGCACACCTGCGGAGGAGCTCGGCCGCCCCGAACTGGGCGTCATAGAGGAAGGGACGCCGGCGGACATCGTCGGATTCGCCGACGATCCTCTCGCCGACATCGACGTCACCGGCTCGCCCTCGGTAGTCGTCGCAGACGGCGACTTGGTAACCGAATAGGATATATCGGGAACGCCGGAGCGAGAGGCCAACGTTTTTCTGTACGTCGGAAACGCCGATCGAGATCCCGCCACACGGAGGAGACCGGAGGGCGCTCCGAACGGGCGCGCTTCTAGAGATCTGAAAGGCGACCTCAGCGGCAAAAATCAGTGAAACCGTGTAGTCGTCCGAGTCGTTCCCGCTGATCGTGCGTACGAGAGGCATAGACTTATTATCCTTGATGTGTCTTATCATCACAAGATGGCGAGCGCATCCTACGCGGAGACAGCAAGTGATTCGTCCACAGGTGGGGCCCTCAGAAACGGCTTCCAGAAGGTATCGGCAGCAGTCTCGTTGCGAACCGTTCTGATCGCCTACGCGATACTGATCGCGGCGTATATCTACGTCCCGATCATCTCACTCATCGCGTTCTCGTTCAACGAAGGTGGTCTAACGTTCCCGTTCGTCGCGGTCACGACCTCGTGGTACGCCGAACTGTTCGCTAACGAGGCGGTGACGTCCTCCATCGTACGCTCACTCAAGGTGGCACTCGTCGTGACGGTGATCACGACCGCATTGAGCACTGCGGCCGCCCTCGCCTACCGTTACGAGTTCCGAGGGCGGAAGACGATTCTCTACATACTGCTGCTGGGGATCATCACCCCCGGTATCACGTACGGAGTCGGAGCGACGCTGTTTTTCAACGAGTTGCTCGGATTGAACAAGAGTCTGTGGCTCGCGATTCCGGTGCACGTGGTCTGGGCGCTCCCGTTCGCCGTCATCGTACTCTTGGCGGGTATTCCGCCACACTTGGCCCGTAACGAACAGGCGGCGCGTGTGATGGGGGCGTCGAACTGGACGGTGTTCCGGGAAGTGATTCTTCCACAGATCGGGCCGACCGTGCTCGGCGCAGCCGTCTTCGCGTTCACGCTATCGTACAACGAGGCCACCCGAAGCCTCCTCGTGGTCGGACAAGCGAACACGATGCCGATCCAGATCTTCAGCATTGCGGCATCGAAAAGAGCAACCCCCGAGCTTTTCGCACTCGGGAGCTTCACCACCGTGATGTCGACATTTTTGCTCGTCGGAGCTAGCCTCCTGATATTCTACGGAGGCCGCAAGTGAGGATCCGATAATAGGCCGGCGCAGCCCGTTGCATCGTCGTGCGCGACTGCCCCAGCCGACCCGCCTTGTCCGGTAAATTTATTATGTAGGTCTCTGTGACATAGAATGTCGAACATATTGAGAGACTATGACAGAGAGTACTATTCGCGTTGGCGCAGACGTCGGTGGAACGAATACCGACATCATCCTGGTTGACGGCACTGAAGAGCACACGTACAAACTCCCGACGACTGACGATCCCTCGAAGTCGACCGCGGACGGAGTCCTCGAAGTCTGTGAACGGGCTGGTATCGCTCCGGGAGAGGTCGACACCGTTCTACACGGGACCACGGTCGGGACGAACGCCGTGATCGAACACGAGGGTGCGAAGACCGGGATGATAACCACGGAGGGGTTCCGGGACACGATTCACATCGGACGACACCGGAAGTCGCACACGTTCTCGGTACAACACGAGATAAAACATCAGAAGGAGCCGCTCGTCGAACGTCGCTACCGTCAAACGGTCAACGAGCGGATCTACCCTCCGGGGAAGATCGTCGAGCCGTTAGACGAGTCCGAGGTACGTGAGGCGGCGGCGGAACTAGTCGAGGAAGGTGTCGAGTCGATCGCCGTCTGTTACCTCCACTCGTACCTGGACACGACGCACGAAGACCGCACGAAAGAGATCATCCAAGAGGAGTTCCCGGACGTCTTCGTCTCGACGTCGAACGAAGTCGTGGCGCAGTTCCGCGAATACGAACGCTTCTCGACGACGGCGATAAACGCACGTATCGCGCCCGTGATGTCGAGTTACCTGAACCGGTTACAGGAGCGGCTCAACGACTACGGGTTCGAGGACGCAGACGTGCTCATTATGCAGTCCAACGGCGGCGTGGCGAGTATCAGAGAAGCCAGTCAGCGGCCGGTGACGACCCTCCTCTCCGGACCCGCGGCCGGTGTACTTTCGGGACAGTACACTGGTCGATCAGCCGACGAAGAAAAGGTGATCACGTTCGATATGGGTGGGACGAGTGCGGACATTTCGGTCCTGCCGGGACGCCTCCTGGAGCGGGACCCGCGCGACAGCGAAATCGGCGAGTACCCCGCCATCACACCGATGCTGGACATCGAAGCCATCGGGAGCGGGGGCGGATCCATCGCGTGGTTCGACCAGGCACAGGGCTTCAACGTCGGACCGAAGAGCGCCGGTGCCAACCCAGGGCCCGCGTGTTACGGGCGGGGTAACGACGAGCCCACAATCGCCGACGCACAGGTCGTGCTCGGACGCATCGATCCGGAGACCTTCCTCGGTGGCGAACTCGACATCGATCCCAGTCTCTCGGAAAAAGCGATCGAGGACAAGCTAGTCGATGCGGTCGATCAGGAACGGTTCAGTACCGTCGAGAAAGCGGCACTGGCCGTCCTCGACGTCGCAAACAGCAATATGTACCAGTCGGTACGCGAGCAGACGATGCAGCGGGGGTACGATCCCCGCGATTACTCGCTTGTCGGGTTCGGTGGAGCAGGGCCGATGCACACGGTCGACCTCGCCGAATCCCTCGAAAGTTCCAAAGTTCTGATTCCGCCGTCGCCCGGTATCGGCTCCGCACGGGGCCTTATGACCGGCGATATTCAGTACGACAACCAGGTCACCCTGAGCAAGCGACTGAAGAACGTCGAAGCGGACGAACTTGAGGACCGCATCGAGTCGTTGACTCAGCGCGGGGCCGATCAGTTACGCTCCGACGGAATCGATGTCGACGAGGACGCGGTCTTCCGAAAGTCGATCGACTGCCTGTACGAGGGACAGGGGTACGAACTCAACATCGAATACACGGGGACCGACGGCGACTGGCGCTCCCGGATCCGAGAGCAGTTCGAAGAGAAGCACAAGCAGGAGTACGGTCACTACTTCGAGAACGATCCGGTCGAAGTATTGAACCTCCGCGTCGCCGCGTCGGCCGACAGCGTGGAGTACGATCCCGTCGAGATCGAAAGTGGGGCCACGGATCCCTCGCACGCCGAAACGAAGTCGCACCCCGTCTACTTCGGGACGTCACTCGAACCCGAGAAGTACGAAACGCCGAGATACGCACGCGAGGAACTCAGGGCGGGCAACGTGATCGACGGTCCTGCTATCGTCGACGAATTCGACAGCACCGTCGTGATCAACCCCGAGTGGGAGGCGGAAGTGCTCCCGAGCGGCGCGCTCCGAATCACCCGCTGAAGGACGTACTTTCGTCCGGTCAGGGTTTCGACCCGGTTATCGTGGAATCGTCCTCGGCCTCCGGATGAGTCAATTCGACCATACTCCGAAGTACGATGCCCAGATATCCCGACGACGAACCGGCGTATACGTTCCGGTGTGAAAACTGCGGGACGGTCATCCCACCCTTTCAGGGCCTGTACTGGATCAGCGATCGTCGCGAGCGGAACGGGGAGGTAATCGATCTCCCGCGTTGCCCCGAGTGTAACGAACACGAGATCTGTGCGGTCCGGGATCGATGACCTGCCCTCGTGTACGCGAGCCAGGCCCCGAACCCGCTTGCACACTTGTTAGGACCGAGTGCGAGCGCAGGTCGCCTCCGATCCCGAGCGAGGTCGGCAAAACATTTATTTGTCTGCGATGAGGGATTGAATGCGTATCGATGGAGCCGAACCCGCAAGGCCAGTCGCGGCGCTCTTCAGGAGCGGCCGCCACCACGATCAGGTTTCCCCACGCGAATATATCGGCGATCGACGTGATAGCGGATGTGTTCAGATCGACAGTCGGTCCCCAGTCGATGGACGTTTTGCTGCTAGAGACGCCCTCGACGGGGGAAAGTGAGGACGCGAGGGCAGAGATCGACGAGTACGCTGTGACCGGGGACGGAGCGCACCTCCTGCAGTCCCTTTCGGTAGAACACCCCGTCGGTGAACTACTCGAGCGGTCCGTCGGTCCGTACCGACCAGGCGATACGGCGGTCGACGGAAAAGACATCTACGACGGGGTCAGCTCGAAGGTCGTATTTGCGAGTGAACTGCTCGTGAACGCCGTCGGCCTGCTGGAGCAAGGGCTGCATCCACAGGAGATCATCAGCGGCTATCGTGCGGGCCTTGAGGTGGTTGAGAGTACACTCCGATCCTCCAACATACCTGATGCAGACGGGAGGGCTTCTGCCATCGACGCCGCGCGTACGGCGCTTACGGGGAATGATTTCGGAAAGATGCGGGACGAAATCGCGAAGCTCGCCGCGGCTGCTGCTCGGGAGATAGGGGAACCGAACGAGCGTTCGTTCGACGTCACGACGGTGCGGTACGGCTCTATACGCGATAGTCGTTTGATCGAAGGAACGGTTCTCGACCGCAATACTGTGGTCCATCAAAATATGCCCCGCCGTGTTTCGGATGCGACCGTGCTTTTGCTGGGTGGACACGACCAAGGCGGGTTACAGGACCCGGACGTGGTGGACGATTTCGAGGTCAAACTGGAGTCACCGGACGTCCTCGGCACGTTCGAACGAACGGCGGCGAATCAGCGACGAGAGCTCGTCGATCAGATCGTTCAGAGTGGTGCCGACGTCGTGCTCACACAGATGGGAATTAGCAGTCACTATCAACAGCTGTTGGCCGATCGAGGAATTATGGCGATTCGCCGTGTCCATCCTCGTAATCTACAGCGGTTGTCGCTGGCGACTGGAGCAACTATCGTCAAGAACAACCACGACATCGACTCGGACCAACTCGGTTATTGCGGCAGCGTCGTCGAGCGGGAAATCGAACAGCGAAAGCACCGTCGGAAACACAGGCGCATCGTCGTGTTCGATGGATGTACCGATCCCGATTCGGTCACGATGTTGCTGTGTGGAACGTTCGGACAGCTCGAATCGCAAGCGCCCCGTGAGGTCCGGAAAGCTGTCTTGGCGGCCGCACAGTCTACGAGAGACGGCGCTTCGGAGGGAGTCGTCCCGGGTGGTGGAGCCACAGAGATGGCTATCGCACGCCGGGTTCGGAGAGCGGCAAAAACGCAGGGATCGAAAAGCCAGCTCGCGATGAACGAGTACGCCTCAGCGCTTGAGAGCCTGGTCCGGACGCTCGTCGGCAACGCCGGACTGGATCCGCTTGCCACCGTCACAGATCTCCGGACAGCGAACCGAAAGAACTCGAACGTCGGTGTCGTCCTTCCCGAAGGCGACATCACCGAGACACTCGAAGCCGGGGTCGTCGATACGACGGCGACGAAAAAGAGCGTCTACAGGAGTGGCACCGACCTCACTACGTTGGTCCTTCGCGTCGATGACGCGTTGGACGCGACGTTCGAGGGTGACACGGTGGATACGGGCGACGCAGTCTATCGGGAACCAGCGGAGCGACATAAAGAATACGTCGAAGACGCCGATTCTCGAACAATCTGGGAGTAATTCCTGAAAGGTACGTTCGTCAATGGCAGGTGCTCGAAAGCGTGTCAGCCCGACTATCCGCGGGCGAGCTCCGTAATGTCGACCCTGCGAAGCGAGAGGTAGACGATCCCGAATATGACGATCAACAGCGTAAGCGAGAGCGCTGCGGCGGCGGGATAGTCCAGTCCCTGGTTCACTGTCGTATAAATCAACGTGGAGATCGTACTGCTTCCACCGCTGAGAAACTGCGGGACAGCGAAGTTGCCGATCGAGAGGACGAACACGAAGATCGAGCCGATGACTACGCCCGGCAGGCTAAGCGGCCAGGTCACGTTTCTGAACGTCGCGACCGGGCCACCCCGGAGCGTTTCCGAGGCGTCGAGTAATCCCTCGTCGACCTGGGTGAGCGCGATGTAGATCGGGGCGGCCATAAAGACCACGTAGTTCTGCAGGTACCCCAGGACTTGCGAGACGGGCGAGAAGAGGAGCCAAGAGAGCGGTTGGTCGATAACACCGACCAGTAGAAGCACTTGGTTGATCACGCCCTCCTTCCCGAGAACCGGAATCCACCCCAAGGTCCGAATGATCCCCGAGGTCCAGAACGGAATGATAAGGAACAACAAGAGGATGATGCCTCCGTTCTGACTGGTGTAAAACCGGAGATAGTACGCCAGCGGGTATCCGAAGACGAGGGTTAGAAGCGTCACGGCCGCCCCGGTGAGGAGAGTCTCGAGGAATACCTCGCGGATCGTAGCCGACGTCACGACGTTGATCCACGGCTCCAGCGTGAGCGTGTGCTGCACCGAGAACGAACTGTAGGTGAGGAAACTGTAGTAACTGATGACGCCGAGCGGGATCAGCAGGAAGAGGCCGAACCAGAGCAACGAGGGCCCGGCGAGCAGGTATGATTCGTGTAGTGATATCGAGTCTCGTGATATCTTTCTCATAGTGTGTTCGGGTGTCTTGATCGTGAGTGCTCACGCGCTCTGGAACTCTTGCCAGCGGTCCAGCATATATTCCGCGTTGTCGGGCCAGATCTGGAAGAATCCGATACGGTTGATGCGCTCTTCGATCGAACCGCAGTCGCGCTTCTGGCCGTCGGACGCGGGTGACCCTTCCTCGGAAGACCAGTCGTACGACTGCGGATCGAACAGGGCCGGGTTGTCGATCGATTCGTAGGTTTTCTTGCCTTCGTAGGCCCAGTCGTAGTACTCTGGCCCCATCCCTTCACCACTGCTGTCGGAGCCGTCACGAACTAACTCCTTGTTCGGGTAGTGCGGGACCGAGTACCCCCAGTTTTGAATGTAGCCGGGGAACCACGCGCCGAGGTGGATGTCGTTGTACAGCGAGTGGGCGGCGTCGAGGTTGTTTCGACCTGACGCGCCAGGTTTGAGTGGTGCCATTCCGACGTACCAGAACCGATACCCCTGTGCCCCCTCGCTCATCGTCGCGTACTCACACGGCGTTCCGGAACGACGGACGTCGAGGGCCGCGGGCTGCCAGAGATCACCGATCACTGCTTCTTCGCCGGCCATCAGGTTGACCGAGTTGCCGTAGGCGGTCCACGTCGATCTGAACTGTCCGTTCGCTTTCTGCTCGACCAGGTAATCGATGACCCTGTCGAGTTGGTCTTCGGTGGGGTTGTTGAGCTCTCCGACCGACCCGTCGATCTGATCGTTGTCGAGGAGGTGCATCATCGTCTGGGGGATCTGGATCGGGGCCGCACCGTTGACGAGCACCTCCCCCTCGTACTGGTCGTCGAACAGCGCGCTCCACTTCGAGACGTCGTCGACGTACTTCGGATTGTAGCCGATCGCGTCGAAGTTGTACGCGTACGGGGGAAGCCGAAGGGATCCCTCCGATTTGTTCTCCCACACCTCCTGGTTGATCGTCTCCGTTTGTTCTTCCAGTTGTGGAATCCGCTCGCCGGGGTTCAAAAAGAGGTCTGAAATGGAATCTTCCGACCAGTTATCCAGGTCTGCGGTATCCACCGGATAGCTGGCGTCATTGTCCACCGTGAGCGCCGATGCGGTCGACGTGTCCAGCGAAAACACGTCCATCGTCTCTCGACCGCCGCTCAGGACCTGCTGTTGAACAGTCGAACCGGTGGCCGTGGTTAGTTCGACCTCATTTCCGGTCACCTCGGTGTACTTTTCGCCCTGACCGTCTCTCACCCCGTAGGCGGGTCCGATCCACTGGAGCGAGGAGCCTCCACCAGTAGTACTCTCTTGACCACTGGAGCTGTCGGTGCCCTCCTGCCCGCCGCCACCGAGACAACCGCTCATTCCAGCCGCCGCAGCGGCTGCACCACCGTACTTGACAAAGTTACGCCTGCTGAGTGACTCTGGCATGGCTTCTACTAACAAAGATTCTCGGAAGTATATAAATGTAGTGGATAATTTCATATGTAGACCTTATACACGAAAAGAGAGTACGTCCGATGTTCCGAGCGGATCAAGGTCAGAAATGACCCACCACACATAATATTAAAATAGTATAATTTACTATATTATTGGGAACAATTTTATATTGGAATGTAGAACGTGAACGTATGTCAGCCCAGCCAGCGATCAGCATCAGTTCATTGAGCAAGAAGTTCGCCGACGAACTCGTCTTGGACCGTATCGACCTCTCAGTTACCGACGGGGAGTTCTGTGTCGTCATCGGACCCAGCGGCTGTGGAAAGAGCACGCTATTGAAGTGCATAGCCGGGATCGCCGATCCGGACACGGGAGAGATCCACCTCCGAGGACGGAACACGGAATCGGTGCCGAGCCGTGACAGGGACGTCGGTCTCGTGTTTCAGGAGTTCGAGGAGACGCTCTTTCCACACAAGACGGTAGCGGAGAACATCGGATTCGGTCTCAGACAACAGTCCGACGCGCCGCCGGAGGAACAGATCGAAGACCGGATCGACGAGATGCTCGACCTCCTCGCGATCTCCCACACCAAATCGAGTTATCCGGACGAACTGAGCGGGGGGCAACAACAGCGCGTCGAACTGGCACGCCATCTGGTTCGCGACTGTGATATCACGTTGTTCGACGATCCGCTGGCGGATCTGGATTACAAGCTCCAAAAGCGAATGGAGATTGAGATGAGAAGGCTCCACAACGAGTTAGAGAGCACGTTCCTGTACGTGACGCACAACCAGGACCAGGCGCTGAAACTCGCAGACAGGTTGATCGTGATGAACGACGGGGTAATCGAACAGGTCGGGACGCCCGAAGAAGTGTATACGAACCCGGCAAACGCGTTCGTCGGCCGCTTCGTCGGGGATTCCAATCTTCTGGTGGGCGACGTCGTTCGGACGACCGATTCGGAGATTGTCGTCGAAACACCAGTAGGCGAACTCGCGGTTTCGGATACCGGCGAACGGCCCGCGGAGGGCTCCGAGGGTGCAGTACTGGTCCGTCCCGAAGATATCGTCATCGGTGACGGCGCAGCACACTGCCGAAACAACGTGGGCGTCGTGCTCGAGGGGAAGACCTACACCGGGGAAGTAACGGAGTATTCAGTCTCCGTACCCGGGTACGACAACGACCTCCAGGTGGTAAAGCCCGGCAGACCGGACGATGTCGATAACAGCAACGAGACCGAAATCGGCTTCGATGCGAGTGCGGCGCAGTTCTTCGAGGAAATGAGCGTCACTGGCGATATGAAAGTTAGCGATCTCTTAAAGGCAGAACAATGAGCGAAACGAACGATCCACGGATACAATCAGAACAGCCCGAACAGCTCGAATCCAGTAGAACGATGCTGGACGTGTCTGGACTCACGAAAATATACCCCGATGGAACGCTCGCGGTCGACGACATCGACTTCGCCGTCGACGCCGGTGATTTCTGCGTGATCATCGGCCCGAGCGGTTGCGGAAAGTCGACGACGCTTCACTCCCTCGTCGGGAATCTCGACGTGACCGCCGGGACAGTCAGTCTCGACGGCGTAGAGATTACCGATCAACCCACCCACGACAGAGACATCGGCCTCGTCTTCCAGGATTTTCAGCTCTTTCCGCACCTCTCCGTGACCGAGAACATCGAATACGGATTGAAGCAACTGGGGGTCGACGACCAGGAGCGACGACGGCGGACGGAGCGCCTTCTGGAGATGATGCAGTTGGAGGGTCTCGCGGATCGCGACCCGGAGGAACTCTCTGCCGGGCAAAAACAACGGGTGGCGCTCGCACGAAGTCTCGTCCTCGAACCGAAATTGCTCCTTCTAGACGAGCCGCTGGGGGATATGGACTACAAGCTCCAAAAGCGGATGGAGCGTGAACTACTCCGCGTCCACAGGGAGTTCGACACCACCTTCGTGTACGTCACACACGATCAGACACAGGCGATGAGGCTCGCGGATCAGATCATCGTGATGAACGACGGACAGGTCGAGCAGTCGGGGTCGGTCGCGGAGATCTACAACTCACCGAACACCGCTTTCGTCTCGGCGTTCGTGGGCGACTCGAACACGGTCACTGGGACGCTCGACCAAGAGCACCCCGACGGCAGCGTAACGATCGCTACCGAGCTCGGCTCGTTCAAAGCCTTGCCCGACAATCTCCACTCGTCGGTCAGTGAGCTTCTGGGGTCCGAGATGTCGTTTTCCGTTCGGCCCCAGCATATGACCCTGTCCGACGAGTACGCGAACACCCTCGAGTGCAGGGTGAAAGACGTCATCTGGAATCCCGGATCGAGTACGCAGGTGTTGTTGGAGGTTCGAGCGGAGAACGCCGAGAAGGAGATCAGTCTCAAGTCGTGGGAGCTGGCCGACGTACCGGAGGGAGACGTACAGGTGAGTTGGAAACCGGAACACACGATCCTTCTCGAACGGACGAGCGTCGTCGGTGGGGTCGATCTCCAGAAGGACATCCTCGGGAGCTAACCGGCAGTGGGAGTAGTATCACACGGAGGTCGGTCGTTCTCCGTTTTCAGTGTCCGATATCTTCGTTCCGCATCGTTTGAATATTGACTTCGATGACGTTCGCCGCGCTGGTGACAAGATTCGGAACCGCCTCGTAAAAGTCATCACCCTGCATCCTGCTCGTCGGCTTGGTAATACTGACGGCCCCGAGCACGGTCTCATTTTTGTCCAGAATCGGGGCGCCGACCGCCCGCGTACCGAATATCTCCTCCTCGTCGTTCAGAGCGTACCCCTGTTCGCGAATCGATTCCAACTCGTCGAAGAGCGCATCACGGGAGGTGATCGTTTTCTCGGTTCGCTGTGGGAGTCCCGACTCCGCGATGATTTCCTCTACACGATCCTCCCGCAGAAATGCCAGCATAGCCTTCCCGTACGCTGAACTGTGTAAGTACCCCGGTTTCTCTAATTTTTTCTCGAAGTAGTTTTTTCCCACGGCGTTCTGCCCCCGAGCTTCGTGCAAATAGATGAGATCGCCGTGCTCCTCGGTGACCAAATGAACGTATTCGTCGGTCTCTTCAGCCAATCGCTCGACCTCTGACCGCCCCGCCTTGAAGAGGACGCTGTGCTTTTTGACGAACTCGCCGAGATTGAGGAAATGTAATCCGAGATGGTATTTCCCGTCCCGCTTGACCACGTATTTTTCTTCTTTCAACGTCGCAAGGTGAGTGTAAACCGTCCCTTTCGGCATATCCAGGTGGTCCGCGAGCTCCGTAACGCCGGCTCCCTGTAACTTCTCGAGCGTGCGGATTATCTCCCAACTCGTCGCGACGGTCGTCATCATTCGAGGGGAGTGTTGGTTAGTCATTTGCAAACACATACCAATCAAAAATACTTAAAATTTTCTGTTTCTTCGTAGAAAAAGGTCGAGAGAAGCCCAATTTTCTGACTCAGATTTGTGTATTCTTTCACGAAGGCGGTGGTAGAGTAGCATTTGGGACAGGTTGTATGGCGAAACAACGTGAATTTGTTAGTTTATTCCAAACGTCCGTGACTGGCGACGAGAGATACTGGAGAGGGTAGATAGAGAGTACATAGCGGCGGATCAGTGCCCGTCCTCACAAACAAATATTACATTCTTAGTATTGTAATGGAATCCGATTCCACGGACGGCGTTAGTCCCAGTAGCCACAGTTTGTTTTATTATTCCAAACGCTGTCGTGGGGAATACGCAGGACGACCTCCGGAGGACGAATGTCGCGGGCCGAACGAGACCACAAGGAGAGCCGTAGTATTCGTGACCGAGTCTTCGCGCGTACGCGTCGGGCCGGCGTGCTGCCGTGACGAGCCTACGGAAACGGCACGGAGTTACCCAATTGGCACTAAAATTATATAACTGATGAGCTTCGAAAGGGGGGTATGGTTATCGTGGCCGCGGTTGACAGGTCAGACCAAGCCAGTGCCGTGCTCGAAGAAGCCGAAACCCTTGCACAACGATTCGACGACGTTGTACACGTCCTGCATGTGATGGGGCGGGCGGAAGCGATTCAGTGCGGAGAAGACGACAACAACGACGAAAGGATACCGGATCTTCAGGAACGGGCAGCAGCGGTCGCATCAGAACTGATCGAAGAACGGCAGTTCGGTACCGAGGTCGAGGCCGTCGGCCGCATCGGTGATCCGGCGACCAAAATCGTTGAGTACGCCGAAAAGCAGGACGCACGGTACATCGTCGTGAGCCCGCAACAGCGGAGTAAGACGGGGAAGGTGCTCTTCGGGAGCGTTGCACAGTCGGTTCTGCTGAACGCGCCCTGTCCGGTAGTGTCGTTACGGGACCAGTCTCTCGACTAGTAACACGGAGCGTCTGGTACCATCTGAACAGAACGTTATCCAGAGGCATCACGGCGTAGAATCTCCCAGAGAGCACAACTCGAGGTCGCAGGTGCTCTCACTCCCTCGTTGGCCCCGACATATCTTCTCGCTCGTGTCAGCACTCTGTAGCCGAACACGGACTCTAAGCCAATAAATATCAAATATGTTTAGTTATTTTTATTTGGCATTATCTTGTTCGGTACTCTGTGTCAAATGAGGCTTTGGCACGGTAGCGATCGGAGCAATCCGATGAATCCAACCCAAACTATGACTGATAATACTGACCGGACATCGCTGAGGCAATTCATAGACGAGTTAGACGGTGTAATCTTTGGTATCGGAATAACAGTCACTGCACTCACTGTACTCGGCTTCGTCTTTTGGGAAGAAGCGGCGACGACGTTGACGAGTAACATCAATACGTTCCTCTGGACGGAGCTCAGTTGGGCGTATCTCCTGATTATGTTCAGTGCAGTGATTTTTGTGCTCTTTCTCATACTAGGCCCGTGGGGCCGGATCAAACTCGGGAAGGAGGACGATGAACCCGAGTTCGGCTACCTAACGTACTTCGTGATGCTGTACTCTGCGGGAACGGCGGCAGGCGTCGTGTTCTGGGGGCCGGCCGAAGCGATCTTTCACTATCAAACGCCGTCCCCGTTCTTGGATGTAGCAGCGGGAAGTCAGCAGGCGGCGGTCGGCGCGATACAGTACAGTTACTTCCACTGGGGGCTCTCGGCCTGGTCGGCGTATATGGTAATTGCAATCCCGATCGCCTACCTGGCCTACAAATATGACGCTCCGTTGCGTGTTTCTACGCTCATCGCACCGTTAGTCGGCTTGGACAACCTGGACAGTGTCTGGGCGAAGTTGATCGACGTCGTGGCAGTGTTTGCCACCATCGGGGGGGTCGCCACTACTCTCGGGCTGGTAGGCAGCCAGTTCCTCGTCGGACTCGACTACGTCACGGGTATCCAATTGGGTGATGCGGGCACTGTTCTTATGATAACCGGCCTGACAGTCGCGTTCACGCTCTCCGTCTCGGCGGGGATCAAAAAGGGAATCCTGCGGATTTCGTACTTCAATATGACTCTCTTTTCGGTTCTCACTGTCGCGGCGTTCGTTTTGGGACCGACGTCCTACATTCTCCTGACCGGAACGCAGGCCCTCGGTAATTACATCGATCAGTTCATCGCGATGAGTTTCTACACCAGTGCCGGGACCGACTCCGGGGCGTGGGTCGGGAACTGGACGATATTCTTCTGGGCGTGGTGGTTCTCGTGGGCACCGTTCGTCGGATTGTTCATCGCACGCATCTCCCGCGGTCGCACGATACGCGAAGTGTCGATCATCGGAGTGTTCGCGTCGACCGGGATCACGGTCCCTTGGTATGCGACGATGGGTGGATCGGCGATCTTCTTCCAGAACACGGGAGTGGCGGACATCCTGGGCACGATCGGTCAGTACGGGGGCGACGAAGCCGCAGCGGGGTATCCCCTGTTCGATGCACTGCCGTTCGGCGAGGTCCTGATGGTGATGTTTTTGATCCTCGTCACGACGTTCTTCGTGACCTCTGCAGACTCGTCGACGTTGGCACTCGGGATGCTGACGACGGGAGGCGAAGAATCACCGTCGCTGATCAACCGCGTCATCTGGGGCGGGATCATCGGGCTACTCGCATCGGTCCTGATGGTTGCCGGCGGGGTGAACGCGCTACAGGCCGCAGCGATCATCACGGGGGGTCCGTTCGGACTCGTTGTCCTCGTCTCCATCTTCTCGATGACGAAACTGTTCAGTGATCAGTTCAGGGGGGTCGACACGAGTTCGACCGCGATACGCGGGGAATCGGCACCACAAGACGACTGAGAGGTCGGAAATCTGGTATCTGGGGGCTCGGGTTTGCTGAGGGTATCGGCGACACCTTCCTCCTGACGCTCTTTGCCGGTCTCATCGGATTGGTAGGGTTTCTCATATCCCCCGGAATCGAAGGTTCGAGTGCTGATACGGCCATTCTTCGATCCATTCAAGATATGCCGGGGCCCTTCCTAGGGATTATGATGGCGGCAGCGGTCGCCGCTGCGATGTCGACGGCAGACTCGATCATCCTGATGCTCGGGTCCATCATCTCGCGCTACATCTATCAGGTGCTCATACAGGGCGATATGCCCGAAAAACAGTTGTCGAGGTACTTGAAGATCACTCCGGATTCATCGCGTTCGCCGCACTTCTGTTTGCGACGCGACCGCTCGGTGAGTTCTTCACGTTCCTGCTCGACCTCACCTTCCCGGGATACTTCATACTGCATCCGGTCGCCATCGCGACGTTCTGGTGGGCCCGCGCGAACAAATATGGGGTCATCGCCGGTCTGGATACTCTGTCGTACCTCATCTGGACCGGTCAAACTTCGCTCCAGGTGTGGATCGGTTTCTGGGGCGGGTTGAGTACGACGATCGGCCTGGTCGTCGTCAATCTCGCAACTCCGTCGCCGCCTGAAGACCGCGTGCAAGAGTTCGTCTACGAGATGCGGGAAACTGCACGGGATGCCTCTCGGCAAGTGGGTCCAGCGGACGACTGATAGTGTTTGTTCTCGCTGTGTGCCGGTGCTTGCTGGCACCGTACGGCGAGCACCGGTAATTGGCGAAAACAAGCAAATGGAGAGGGTTCGTGTATCCGATCTCGGATAGTACGGGCCCGGCTCCTCAGAGCGACTGGGCCCCACGGTCTGGAATGGACGAACGTCTGCACTACTCACTGTGCGTCATCCCGTACGTCACGGTTCCACCGGATCCCCGACGGCGTGGTGAGCGTGGGTGATTGTACCTGCGACAGTGATCCGTCTGAACGACACGATCAAGTTTCGGTTTCTCTCGGTCTCAACGAATCGTGTGAAAAGCGTTGCAGAAGCGTCCGAGTGACCCTGATACCGTCGAACGCCGCAAAGATCCTCGGTGGATCGGTAAATCGACACCTTGGTGCCGCGAACTGTCTCGCGGGCGTACGGCCGGCAGCAACTACGCAAATTCCTTCTCGATCGCGCTGACGAGGGTGTCGGTGACGTTCTCGACGACCCGCCGACCGACGTCGGCGGTCCCGTACGTGGCTCGGTAGAAGACGCCGCTGTCCGGGACCGCCGACGTCGGTGCCGGTTTGACGATGTGTGAGGGGGTCCTGTCCGCCTCGTCGTCCACGATTTCGTCTTCTCTCACCAGTTCCGGTCGGAAGTGACGCATCAGCGCCGTCTCGATGACGCCGGCGTGTTCTTTCGCCCAACCGGGGAACCCACCGGGAATCTCTTCGAAGATCTCGTCTCGGAGCGACGGCGACAGCAGATCCCACCAGCTTGCGATAATGAACGTGGCCCGCGTGCCGTCTTCGATGTGGCGGTCGATAGCCTCTCGGATCGGGTATTCGTTCTCGTAGTGTCCGTTGAAAAAGACGATTTTCCTCGCGCCGTCGCGTTCAAGATCACCGATGACGTCTTGGATCTGCCGGCGGAGGGTCCCCCCGTGAACGCTCGTCGTCCCGACGAACTCGGAACCGCCGCCGCTTCCGGGCTGAGACTTCGCACCGTAGTGTATCGTCGGCGCGACGATGCCGTCCACACGCTCGGCCGTCCGCTCGGAGAACTCAGTCGGGATGACGGAATCGACGTTCATCGGCAGTCCGGGACCGTGTTGTTCGGTACTCCCAACCGGAATGAAAACGGGAACGCGCTCGACCCTTTGGTCGTACTCCTTCCACGTCATTTCGCCCGTACGAACGGCTGAGTGTCTGGTGGTCACACGGTAGAGTGTGTCGTTCTTTCTAATAAATTCTGGTGTGACGATCGGACTGCGCTGCGACGAATCGTTCCGGGTTTCGGTCCCCCGCTCGAGGTGCTCGACACGAGCACGGTCTTCGTCCCCGAACGGCGTACGAAACGGGCGGGTTAGGATCGGTGGAAGTCGATATCGGTACTGTTCTCTCCGAACTGCACCGTCGTTTCACTCGGTTGGGTCCGTGCAACCGGGATCCCCTCTTTCAAGACTAACCGACGGGCAGGTCGCGTCCGTAACGTATCGAAGGCGCTGTAACTGTCGTACACGACGAGAGACCCTTCGTCTCCCGATTCGAGCCCGTAGTTTGTTGCGCCGAAGATGCCCGAATTCGCCACCGTTAGCATATTCCATATCGTTTGGACGTCGTCGTACCCGCTCATCTGCGCGTAGTGGATCAACACGTATGCGGCGTCGAGCGGGTCGGCTTTACCGTAGTGGTACCAGGGGTCCATAACGGAATCGTGGCCGAGACCGACCGTGACCCCTGCATCGTGAAGCTCGTCGATACGAGTGTGTCCTCTTCGTCGCGGATAGTCGTCATACCGACCCTGCAATACGCTGTTGTCCGGTGGGTTCGTGATCACACTCACGCCGCTGTCTGCGAGGAGCGAAATAACCTTGCTCGCGTACGGGTTCGGGTACGAGTGGAGCGCGGCGGCGTGGCTCGCTGTCGTTCGCTCCCCCCAGTCGTGCCGCCGGGCTTCGTGTGCGAGTACCTCCGTGAATCGCGAGCCGGGGTCGTCCGTTTCGTCGATGTGCATATCGATCTTCAGGTCTTTGTCCCTGGCAACGTCGAACGCAGTCTTTATCGATTCTACCCCCGTCTCGCGGGTCGGCTCGGCGTGGGGAATCGCACCGACGACGTCGACACCCATTTCGACCGCCTCCCGGAGCGCCACCTCGTTTCCATCCGCGGTGTAGATGCCGTCCTGTGGAAACGCGACGACTTCGATGTCGATGAAATCCCGGAGTTCCCGACGCAGCTCGACGAGTGCCTCGACCGTCGAGAGGGTACTCTCAGTCGCATCTGCGTGGGTTCGGACCCTCGTGACGCCGTTAGCGACTAACCACTGTATCGTTCGCCGAGCCCGCTTTTTGACGTCGTCCTTGGTCAGATCTCGCTTGTATTCGGCCCAAATGTCGATACCCTCCGAAAGGGTCCCTGCTTCGTTCCAGCGAGGGGTTCCTGCCGCAAGAGCGTAATCGAGGTGAATGTGCGGTTCGGTCAGCGAAGGGGTAACTAACCGCCCGTCTGCATCGAAAACGCCTTGCTCATCCGCAGAGCGGTCGGAAACGGTCCCGGCTTCGGAGACGTCGCTGATTACCCCGTCTCGTATCCGGATATCTACACGACGATCCGCCACGGTGGTGGCGTTCAGTATGGTGAAGCTCCCCATAGTTCGCCATACCGTGGTGTTCATATAATGTTTGTGTGGTCGACCCCCGTCGCCGCACCGCGTACAGAACGGATGACCTGCCCTCGCTGTGGTCACCAAGTCAGAGTGATGAAACGAGGATGTGTCGGTAACCCCGAGCGAATCAGGTCGGATCTGATGGAGTAATATTGATGTGTGCGCCCCGCCAAAGTCGGATATGTCGATTATAGCAAGAGTCTATTTTTCTCATCCGCGGATGGCGTTGGCCCACGTGATCGAATCGCTACCGCACGCCAAGATTCGAGCCCTTCAGGAGGTAGGCACGGATCCAACGCATAATATGCACTATTTTGTCGTCGATACGGGTAGTACTCAAAGATTCGAGGAGAGTGTCGAATCGGATCACACTGTCGCAACCGCCCAATGGGTGCCGAGTTACGAAAACCAGCCCGTCTACCGTATCGAATTCACTCCCGATACGCTGTTACTCGGATCGATAGTCACTGAGGAGAACGGATTTGCATTGAATGCGTACCGACACGGCGACGGGTGGATCGAACGGTGGCAACTCCCGGATCAGAAATCCCTGCAGAAGATCTGGAATTTCGCGGACGAAAAGTCGTTTGCGTTCGAGATTTTCGCGATCCAACAGGTGTCTAACTACGGCGAGAGCAAACACAACGGACTCACGGAAAAACAGCAGGAACTACTGGCAATAGCCTACAGGAACGGGTATTTCGACAAACCGCGCGAGATGACGCTCGAGGAAATTGCAGAGGAACTCGATATATCGACATCTGCCGCGAGTGGACGCCTTCGGAGAGGCGTGAAAAAGCTCATTGAACTGTCGGACATCGACGGGTTAATCAGGTCGGTCAGCGACGAGTAACGGGGTTTCAACGCCGATAGATCCAATCCCTACAGTCCGTCTCTGTCTCAGTTCCCTCACGCGAGATGGTGGATCGAGCGGCGAATCAGTTGAACGGCTCACTTCGAGCTCTCACAGAACTGCGAGTGTACGCACGATCAGGTGAGAGTAGATCAACCGCAGCGTTGAATAGAGCGAGTATTGTAGGTACGTATCAGTGCAAGAAATCGTGGGAGTGCTCCTAGCCGAGCCGTTCGCGGTTATGAACACGATCGGACTGATCGCGTTCGCTCTCGTCGGGTCGGCAAAGGCGATACGCGAGCAGTTCGACCTGTTCGGGGTGGCTGTCGTCGGTCTCGCAACTGCATTCGTCGGTGGGACGACGCGCGACCTGCTCGTGAATCGGGTTCCACTAGCGTTGAGTTCACTGAGCGAGGTGAGTCTCGGAATGCTCGGAGTCGTCCTCGCGGTCGGGTTGAACGTCGTTCTCGATTCCCCGGACGATCATCCGGTCACGATGCTCGCCGACGCCGTGGGACTCGGTGCCTTCGCGACGGCCGGCGCGATCGTGGCGACCGAAGCCGGAACCTCGAGTTTCGGTGTGATCGCGATCGCGACGATCAACGCGGCAGGCGGCGGGGCGTTCGCGGATCTCCTGCTCGACCGGTATCCGTTCATTCTGGTGACCGACTTCTACGCGAGTTGCGCGGTGTTGGGCGGTGTTACCTACTGGATCGTAACGAGCGCGCTTGCGACCGATGGCGCCGCTGCGGCTTTGTGTGCCACGGTCACCGTTGGAACGCGATTGACCGCGGTCAATCGCGGCTGGGAACTCCCGACGGCCCAAGCGTTCGGTGAGCTACTGCTCGGCCCTGACGACAATTAGGAGTACGGGACTGTCGAGGGGAAGCGCCGCCGCTCCAGCGTCTCAGCGCCGGCCAACACCGAGAGCCAGTTCAAGAGGCAGATACCTACCGTCAGCGACGAGGGATCGATCTGGTGCGAGCTCTGGTTTCGGGACCCACCAGCCGGACGGTGTCGATGCGAGCGGTTCACTCGGTTCCGTACCGGGAGGCGATTTCGCGTTCAATCTGCGTTACCGTCTCGCGTAACTCCGGGACGATCTCGTCTTCGGAGAGCCGGTACGGAGGTCCGGAGACGTCGAGCGAGCCCAGGACGCTCCCGTCGAGGTTCGTGATCGCCATTCCCACCGCCATCAGCCCTTCGAGCGCCTCCTGCCGGTTGAGCGAGTAGCCCCGCTCGCGGGTCTGCTCCAGTTCCTCGTAGAGTTCCTCGGCACTCTGGATCGTGTTCTCGGTCTCCTTGGGCATTCCCCATCGCTCTAGCACTTCCTCGACGCGCTCGCGGGAGAACTCCGCGAGCATCGCCTTCCCGCTCGCGGAATTGTGCATATGGAAGTACCGACCCACCTGGAACCCTTCCTTCGCGGGGTCGTTGTTCTCGTCGAAGATGATCACCGATCGGCCGTGCTCGGTGATGGCGAACGCGACCTCCTCGTTGAGGCGATTGCTCAGTTCGTGAGCGTGCCGTCGAACGATCTCGTACTCGGGTTTCCGGTGCCTTGCCTGTTCACCGAGATGGAAGAACTTGATGCCTAGGTAGAATTCGTTGCCCTCCTTGACGACGAGTTCGTGGTTGCGAAGCGTCGTCAGGTGCGCGTGGACGGTACTGTTGGCCAGGCCCAGTTCCTCGGCGATCTCGCTCATCCGAGCCCCCTCGAACCGATTGATCGCGTCGACGATCCGAAGCGACGTTGCGGTCGTCGTCAGTTCGCGTCCGTGTCCAGGCACAACTGAACGTTTGCAGGAACAGTATAAAGCATTCACGAGACGCGAATCTCCCAGAATATTTTCTTTTGCTCTGGAGCAATACGGAAATAAGTGATCGGAAGGTATAGAAACGCTCTCCACCGGACGGAGACGGTCGGGAGACCGAATACGTATTTGTTGACGGCGATGCGAGAGGCAAATCCACGGAATCATCACGTCCCCACTAACGTTCGCCGGGACGACTAGGGAAACGGCGGCCGAAAGACGACGAGGCAATCCACATCCTTGATCGCTGAGGCGTGTCCCTTTTCTCGCCGCTCTACGCGCGGCGATTCTGCTCGTTCGAGGCCCGATAGATGGCGAATCGGGGCACCGTTTTTCGACCCCGATATAAGGGTATTATACGATTAAGCTAAATAGCAATACTGTCTCCGACCCATTATTTTAATGTATGGCACAGAGCAATCGTACCGATCGTGTCGGCAGAGAGGCGGAATCGAAATTTTACCTCCCGGTTGGAGTTTCTCCGTCGTCTGAAAAGGGTTGGTTCGAACGCATCTGGGCGAAGTTGTTCAATCACCGCGTCTGACACCCCGTCCCGTACGAGCGGCCGTCTCGAGGCCGTCGGTGTTGAAGTCGCAGACCGAACACGAACACCTCTTTTATTTTAGCACCGCAGCGGCACTGTCTAGGTAGTACTGCCTGAGGAACGAGTAGGTGGTCGAGAGTCCGGTCCAAGACTGCTTGCAAGCCTGCTCGGCCAGAAGTCAGCCGGTGAATTAGATGAATAGTGAGAACGTGGACGGACGTTCTCGCACAGAGATAGCGACGATGCGAACTGAATTAGGCGTAGAACGACCTCGTCAGTCGATGTGGCAATAGATCCCTCGGCTCGCTGATGACGTATCTGGCCCGGCATCGACATCGCCAACGCGGTCCCTGTCGACGAGACCGCTGTCCGCACCGATAGCGGGCTGTCTTGTTCATACACCACAAGAGACACCGATGCAAAATTGCTGTCCAGTGCCGAACTCTTCGACCGCCGAGGCACCGGCTCAGTGACTATATTTCTCATATAGGTCCTGAAGCGTCGAGATTGACTCATCCGCTCAAAGATGACGGGTGAGGAATCACACGATTCGTGGGGCGTTGGTCAGTACTTCATATGTGATTTTATTGTGCTATTTTGGAATTACAGTGATTTCGACGACCGCATCGGGCGCTACGGTGACCGAACGCCCGCTGGTAGCGGGGCAGCCCCGAGAAAACCTTACTATCAAGTGGCTCAAACGCCAATTACTCCTCGAAGCCCACGCGTCGACTCCCCACTCCCGACCGGAAAACAATCAAAGACAATGAGCGATATCAAAGCAGTCGTCCGGGTCGAGCACCCTGACATCGTGCTCACGAAGACGGTTACGTACGACAACAGTTCGAAGGTCAAGCCGGTCTCGGAGGCGGGAACCGACCCCAAGTCGGGGCGGTTCCTGTATCACGTCGAATCGTCCGATTTCTATCGGTTCGAGGAGGGTTTGCGAGACGATCATACGATTAGTGAGTTCGAGCGGGTCATCGAAACCACCGACCAGAGGGCGATCTACAGCTTCAAGTACACCGCCGAAGCGAAGACCTTCTCGCCGGTGATATCGATGGCAAACGGTGTCGCGCTCGATATGGAGAACGAGAGCAACGCGTGGATCATAACGGTGTGGATGCCCGAACGAAAGAAGCTCGTCGACCTCTGGGACTACGCACAGGCGAACGACGTCGACATCGATCTCCTGCGAGTGAACGAGTACGCCAGTATCGGTACCTCCTCCGCCGGCTTGACGGAGAGTCAGCGAGAGGCGCTTCTCGTCGCGTTCGAGATGGGGTACTTCGAAGACCCCCGAGATGTAACGCTTGGCGAGGTTGCCGACACGCTCGATATTTCGCAACCAGCCGCCAGTGGTCTCCTCAGACGTGGTATCAGTAGGCTTATTTTATCTAGCATCGTAGATGATAAATAAATTGTTAATTAGTGTTTGGTATTCCGCTACCGCTTGTACTTATCCTGTGATAATCGGCATTTAGTTGGTACGGGCGTCAAATATTCGATAGTCGATGCAACAGTGATGAGAGATTTGATTCCGAATCAAGAAATACACTTTGGTTACTATACGGCAGTAATATCAGCCATCATCTATTTATAATTGATACTATGATATTTACTCAATTCGGTGTAGTCGGGAAGGCGGCAGGAGTACGACTACCACCAGCCGACCGTCGTCACCGGATTACCCAGAGCGTCCGGATCGCTTCCGTGGTGCTTTCACGACAGGAGGTCGAGAACGGTTTCTGAGAGGACCGAGACACCGATCAGGAGGCAGTCCTCGTCGACATCGAACGTCGACGTGTGATGTCCGCTAGGACTGTCACTGCCGATCCCGACGTACGTCGCTCTTCCGCCGTTATCTTTGACAGCACGCATAAGGTACGTGACGTCCTCGCTGGCACCCGCACTCCTCCGTCGATGCACAGGGGAAACGCCATCGACGCCGCTCGCGATCTCGGCGACGAGGTCGACCAGTTCTTCGTCACTGTCCTCGCGGATCCCTTCTCCGATGAGTTCGGTTTCGGCCTCACAGCCGTGGGCTTCCGCCGCCGCGTCGATGCGCCGGTGGAGTGACTCACGCATATATTCCAACAACTCGTTCGATTCCCCGCGCACCTCCACTTTCGCAGTCGCCTTATCGGCAATCACGTTGGCAGCGTTCTCGGAATTGAGCTCACCGACGTTGACCCGAGTGGAGCCGTCTCTGTGACGGGGGATGCCGAAGATATCGTTCGTGGCAGTTGCCAGTGCCTGTACCGCATTGCGACCCTCGTTGGGTGCGAATCCGGCGTGGGCCGACTCCCCTGTGAACGTGACGTCGAACCGCGAGAAGGCGAGAACCTCGTCAAGGCCCGCGATCACGGTTCCGGTCGGATAATCGAGTCCGACGTGCGTGCCGATCAGGTAGTCCACGTCGTCGATGTGCGGCCCGGTAGCCATCGGCTTGCCGCCCCCGAGAAGTTCCTCGGACGGCTGGAAAAACACCTTGAACGTGCCGCTGAAGTCGTTTTCGATGACGGTCTGGAGCGTGCCAAGACCGAACGTGATGTGCGAGTCGTGGCCGCAGGCGTGCATGTATCCCTCATTCTCGGAACGGAATCCTGCGGCGGCCGGCTCGTGGTTCTCACTGGACGATTCGGTGATCGGAAGGGCGTCGATGTCGACGCGAAGGCCGACCGTCGGACCCTCACCGCGTTCGACGACGGCGACGACGCCAGTGTGTCCGCCCGCAACTCGCTCGAGAACGTCCGTCCGGTCCGTTCGGGATGCCGCTCGTTCATACCACTCCGACAGTTCCTCTTGGTCGGGTACTCCCAATCGCTCGGCGGGATCGAGTGCGTCGCCCCCGACGTGAATCTGATCGATACCGAGACGTTCCAGTTCCTCGACGATGTGTACTGTCGTCCAGAATTCGCGCCACCCCGGCTCCGGGTATTCGTGGAACTCGCGCCGGAGATCGACGAGCGCTTCCTCCGTCAACAGGTGTGTGTTCGCTGTCATAGGTTTTCGTGAGTACGTGTTGTCCTCAATGCTAATACCTACGTTATTCGTCCGCTTCCGGTGGAGAAATCATATCGCGTTTCCACATCTCGCGAGCGATAAGCGTCGTGCCGAACACCGAGACGATAATCACCGCGTACAGCGGGTAACTCGGGAGGAAAGCCAGGTACCCGAGTTCCAACAGTAGGGTCATACCTAACGCGATGGCGAACCCGATACTCGCGACCTTCGGGTAGTCTCGTCCGAACTGTGCGAAGATGGCTCCGAAGACCGCCGGGACCAGGTACGATTCGAGCGCGTTCTTCCACAGTTCGGGGAGCGCCTGGAAGGCCGACACGAGGGCGACCGCACCGACGCCGAGCATCGCCGTGTTGACGAAGATCGAAGCCGCTATCGCCACCGTCGAGATGATGCTCGCCTGTGGCGTCCCCGTCTCGACGTCTGAGGCCTCCTGGGCCGCTGCGGCGCAGGGTAATCGCAGATTCGAGATGTTACCCGACAGGAATGCCATGTACGTCCCGGGAATCCCCAGTACCGGGTAATACGACAACGGTTCGATGAACCAGTCCCACCCGAAGGTGATCGCAACCGAGACGATCGCCCCGACGATCGCCGCTGTGGGAGGGAGAATTCCGAATACCGCCAAGAGAGCCACCGCCGGCCCCAACGAGAGACCGACCGCGAGGAAGTTGGTTCGCCGTCCCCATTTGTTGACGTACGGAACGAAACTGTTCGTGTAGACGTCACTACTGTCCGCCGTTTGGGACTCGCTGGCTTGCTTGTTCTGACTGTTACCCATATTACCACCAACTCCCGACGGTCACTCGTATCGCGACTCCAACCAAGAGACCGACGAACATCGCCACCCCGAGCGCCCACTCCCTGAGCCACTGAACGTCTCGGCTGTCGGCGAGGTGCAGCAACCCGAGCATCGTGAGTCCCCCAACGGCGATGGAGCCGGTCTCCGGGGTCCCGGCCGTGGCTTCGCCACTCAGGAAGTACGCGAATGCGCCGAGCATCGCCGCCGCGCTGACGACCGGCAGGAGCTTCTCGTTGCCGTTGCTTATCTTCGTACGGACCATCTCCATATGCCGGGTGCCGAACGCCGAGACAAGTAGCCACCCAGTACCACCGAGTGTCATTGCCCAGACGGCCGTCGCGTACGCCTGTTCAGTGATGCCTTCGTCTCCCAGGCTGTATCCGAACTGACTGACGCCCAACTCGGCGGCGGGGAGCTCGAAGGCGACAGAGCCGATTACCGTCAGACGCATCCACGCTACGGGGCCACCGACAGTCGCGATCAAAGCCAACATCCCGGCCAACACCGCGACGGAGGGGCCGATAGCCGAGATCACGCCCGTTTTGAACCCTGTCTTCAGTTTCTCCTCGGAAAGCCCCATCTCTCTCCCGTCGTTCCACGCGCGTCGGAGGAAGATGGCGGCCTGCATCAGCACGACCAGAACGACAGGCACCGTCGAGAGCCACAACCACCGACTGTTGGCGACATCCATGTACGCTGGTGTTATCGACACTAGCTCGTGCGATACCATATCATAAATCCTGATATAAGGAACAAATATATATATAACTGCCGATGGCGTCCGACGCGTTCGCAGTACGCGATAGCACGGGGAAGTAGCGACGTTCCAGCGAATCGCTCGAAGCGGTTTCCGGGGTGGTCCCGCAACCAATCGGGTCGGTTCTCACTCGTTCGCCAGTAGTTTCGTACGGTTTCCAAACCCGCTCGCGACTGGCCCCGTACCCGATCGCGCGTCCGTTCGATATTCTCGCACCAGAATGCCGCCTCACTCGTAGGTCATCTTGAGCTCGATCTCGTTCGACCCGGTCAGGACCAGTTCGATCAACTGTTCTCGAAACGTAGCGTTCTCGACACGCGTGACGGGTGCGGAAACCGCGACTGCGCCGACGACACGGTCCTCGACGATGATGGGTGCCGCCACCGCCGACGTCCCTTGCGCCGCCTCGTTGTGGTTTACGGCGTACCCCTGTTCACGGATCTCTGTCAGTTCTGCTCGGAGTTCTTCGAGGGTCGAGATGGACTCGGGAGTCTTCTGGGGGAGACCGTGCTCCTCAGCGACCTCCTCGACGAACTCGTCCGATGAGAAGGCCAGCATCACCTTCCCCGACGCGAGACAGTGCATATGCTCGTGTTTCCCGATTCGCTCGTGCGTCTCGATAGAGTTCTCTCCTAACTCCTGTGCGAGATACACCGCCTTTCCGTTCTCTTCGACCATCAACCAGACCGCCGCACCGCTCTCCTCGGCCAACCCCTCCAGAGTCGGCCGGGACTTCGAGTATACGGAAATCGACTCGCGGGCTGCGATTCCGTGGTCGAGAAACTGGAGTGAGAGGTGGTACGCCCCGTCTCGCTTCGAAAGGTATCCAATGTGGACGAGCGTCGTCAGGTAGTCGTGTAACGTGCTCCCGGCCATCTCGACCTCTTTCGATATTTCTGAAAACGTCGCCTCGTCCAGTCCCTGAATCACGTTTACCAACTCGAACACCCTGACCGCTGTTTTGATGGACCGTTTCGGCGTTTTTCTGTCGATCATACGCCAAATGAGGGGAATAGCCCGTATAAGATTTGTGTTACAGTGTGACATGGGTTCGAGACGGACACGCGGGGCCGCCTACCCGGGCGTGGCATTACAATACTATTGCTGTAACGCTTGTGGTCTTCCATCCATAGCAGACCCCAACTGAAGTCTGTTGCCGCCGCCGCTGAAACAGGAGGACCACTCCGTGAGGACCCCGAGACCGCCGAGCCGAACTTCGACATAATCGACGTGTTTCGCAGGGGTGTATCAGATGGCTTCCCGGGTTGACGTCGGCTCATAGAGGCCTTCGTCCGTCGATTAGAGACTTCCGAAATATCGAAATCGGTGACGGTGGTGACTGAACGGGATCGGGGCATTCCGATCGGGGTGCAACTCGGCGAGATGCCGGCTGTCGAGAGCACTTCGCAGGAGAACGAACAGGGGGAAACCGAACAGCCGCTTCCGCTCCGTTAGTCCGGATACCGCGTCTCAGATGCGGACGAATACCTCGCCGTCTACCACTTTGGCATCGAACGTTCCGATACACTTGCCCGACACCTCGTGTTCGCCCGACTCGATATCCAGTTCCCAGAGGTGCCAGGGGCAGCTCACAGTGAGGTCATCCTCGTTTACGCCGCCGCGGGACTCCGTCCACGTGTCCTCCGCGTTGATCTTCTTTTCACCGGCCTTGTACAGCGGTGCTCCTTGGTGCGGGCACCGGTTCGAGATTGCGTGGAATTCGCCCTCAACGTTGAACACCGCTATCTCGATACCGTCTACATCGACCGCAATTCCACGGCCTCGAGGCACTTCTCCGACCGACGCAACACGACTGTACCCGTCGTCAATTTCTGGTTTTGCGCTCATCGGTGATCAGAGTCTGAGTATCTCCTCGGCGTTCTCGTGCAGAATCGACTCCCGCAGTTCGTCGTCGAAGGCTCGCGACGTGTAGAACCACGTCGGCGGGTCGAGGGTCTGGTGCGGCCAGTCGCTCGAGTAGGTGAACATATCGTCCGCCATACTCAGTTCGAGGAGGTCTCTCGCCTGACCGGACCCACGGGGGAGTGCGAGCGGTTGCGTCGTGAGGTAAATGTTGTCTCGGAGGTACTCGCTGGGCCGCCGTTCGAGCAGCTCACCGCCGGCCTCGTGCTTTCGAGGCGTGATTTTTACGTCGTCGGGATGCATCTCGTAGAACTCGTCCATCCGATACCGAACGAATGGGACCCACCAGTGGCCCCCTTCCTGGAACACCACGTTCAGGTCCGGGAACCGATCGAACACTCCGCGCATAATCATATTGACGACGTTTACCATCGTGTGTATCGGCCAGTCGAATCCGAGCACTTCGGTCCACGTGAGCATCTCGTCGCCGATGTAGGAATGTTGTGGCCAGTACGCCAGCGACCCGTGAAGCAGAAGCGGCAGGTCGTTCTCGACTAGCGCCTCGAAGACCGGGTCGAACTGCTCGCTGCCCCAGGGCGTCTTCGGTCCGAACCACGAATAGGCCGCGACGACGTTGTCCTCCGCCGCGACGCGTTCGATCTCTTCGACTGCGTACTCGGGGTCCCACTTCGGGACGAGCATCGACGTGTAGATGTCCTCGTCCGCGAAGTGATCGAGCATATAATCGTTCGCCGCCTGCACGACACCGTTTTTTAGGATCGGATGGTGTTGAAGCGGCAGATTGTTGACTCCGGCGTTGACGATCGGCTCGTCGATAGCGAACTTCTCGCAGGCTTCCCGAACGTCCTCGGCGTACTCCGCGCGACCCTGTGTGAACAGCCCTTCGTTACCTTCTTTGATGGCATATGCAGCGTCCCACTTGCCGGGGATGGGCGTCGGACCGAATTCGGTCGTCAGTTTGTCTCTCACGACATCGTCTTCCACGTACGCCAGCAGGTCCTCCTCCAGTGGATTGACGTGGAAGTCGAGGTCGATAACCCTGTCCTCGTACGCGCGTTCGGGTACCTCCGCATCTGCATCTATTTGGCTAACTGGCGAACCCATACTGTCCGGGTGTGATAGACTAATATAAATAATTTACTTTTTCATACTATCATTTACTTCGGAATGAGGCCAACGAACACGGATCGACGTGGGATGTCCGGTAGGCCCCTCGTTCCGCGATGAGGCTGATCAAGAGTTTCGTAACTGGCCGGAGGTTCAGATTCCGCGGCTACTGTGGGGATGTGCTCCGAGGGCAACCGGATCTACGAACGCCGACGACAATCGTTATGAGTAAAGCTTAATTGGGATATCGACACTACCCATAACGAGGCAATGACTGACACCTTCCGTGTCGGGTTGATCGTACCCAGCTCGAACGTCACGATGGAGACGGAGATACCCGCGATGCTGAACGCTCGTCCCGACCACTTCGGTGAAGAATTCACGTTCCACGCCAGTCGTATGCGTATGCAGAACGTCACGCAGGAGGAACTCGAACGAATGGACGATCAGTCCGAACGGAGCGCGACCCTGCTGTCGGACGCCCGCTGCGACGTTGTGGCTTATGCGTGTCTCATCGGCATTATGGCGCAGGGACCTGGATACCACATAGAGAGCGAGAAGAAACTACACGAACGCACGGTAGCGAACGACGCCGAAGCGCCAGTCGTGACGAGCGCCGGCGCACTCGTCCGGGCTATGGACCAGGTGGAGGCGGAGCGAGTCACGCTGATCGCGCCCTATATGGAGGAACTCACGCAGACGGTCATCGACTACTTCGAGAACAGTGGTGTCGAGGTTGTCGACTACGAGGCACTTGAGTGCCCGGATAACCTCGAAGTCGCACAGCTCGATCAGCGGAACCTCCTCGATATCGCGGATAACCTGGAGACCGATGACTCCGACGCCCTCGTGCTCTCCTCGTGCGTTCAGATGCCGTCGCTCGCTTCGATTCAGGCAGCGGAGGACCAGTTCGGACTTCCGGTCTTCTCAGCGGCAACGGCGACAACCTACGAGATCCTCGATCAACTCCGGCTCAGCACGCAGGTCTGCGGCGCAGGCAGCCTCCTCAACGGGGCTAATTGAGGATGTTAGGAACGATTTTCCGACTGATGCAAATATAACTTACATCTATTATATTAGAAAGTTTTATGACGGATCCGAGTGATCGGCGATTATGTTCGGCAGCCAAGTGTGGGAGAGCGAAGACCACGTATCGGATGCGTCGGTAACGCCGGAGAAAAAATCGATCTCCGACGTAGAATTCGATCAGAACGGGTGGCGACCAACGGTTCGATTCGTCCTCGCGTTCCTGATGGGGGGGTTCGTCTTCCTATTCCCTGTCCAATGGGAGGGACAGACAACGATTCCTCTCGACGTCATAATGACGCTCATTCAGAACGCGTCGATGACCGCGGTCGAGTTGTTCGCTTTGGGTATCATCATAGCAGGCGGTGTGCTCACGACCGTCGCCGAAATTCACTATCGGGGATCACCGACCCTCAGTGAAAGGACAGTAGACGTACTCGAACTGGAGTATTGGCAGACTGCGACAGTGTTCGTAGTGTTCCGACTTGCCGCCGTCTTCTTCGGATTCGCAATTCTACTCGACGTTGGACCGGCGTGGATACTGGCCGACCCCATCGTCAACATCGCTTGGGGAGCACTCGTCATCACCGTCGCGCTCGTGATTCCGATCGGTGCGATCTTCGTCAATCTGCTCGCGGAACTCGGGGGACTCCAGTTCATCGGAACCCTGGCGCAACCGCTGATGCGCCCCGCGTTCAAGTTACCCGGTCGGTCTGCACTCGACAGTGCGGCTTCGTGGCTCGGATCGTTCAGCATCGGTTACTACCTCACGCGGAACGTCTTCGATCGCGGTGGCTACAACAAACGGGAGGTGTTCGTCATCTGCACCTGCTTCGCGACCGCAAATCTCGGGACGGTCGGAGCGGTCGCAGCGATCCTCGGCCTTCTCCACGTGTTCCCCGTCATCGTCCTTCTGTACGTCGTCTCGACGCTCGTCGTCGCGGCGATACTCGTCAGGATTCCACCGCTCTCGACGGTTCCCGAGGAGTACATCGCAGAACCTGACCCGGAACCCAGGTTCACGGGGACGGTCGGAGACTACTTCCGATTCGCGTTCAACGAGGGCGTGACGGTAGCCGAAGAGGGTAATTCGATCGGCCGTGCCTCCCTCAACGGCTTCATCGACGGATTGAAACTGGCCGGAACGGTCGTCGGATCCGTGTTGACGATGTCGATGATTGTGCTACTTCTCGAAGCGTACACCCCAATCTTCGAGTACCTCGCCGACCCGTTCGTTCCCGTTATGTCGTTTCTCGGTATTCCGGACCCAAAGCTGGCGACCATCGGTATCATTCTCGGCGGCGCAGAGTTCTTCATTGGTGCCACCTTCGTCGTCGAAGCCGACCTGGTCACACAGGTGTTCGTTCTCGTCGTGACGGGTGCGCAGGCGATATTCTTCTCTGCGCCGGCGCCGATGATGGTCGATATGTTCGACGACGTCCCGATGCGCTTCCGCGATCTCTTTGTCCTCTTGGTAATGCGAACGGTACTCCTCGTACCCATCGCCGCAGCCCTGACCCACGTGGCAGCAGCGTTAGGACTGCTCTGAGCCGATAGGTTCACTATAGTAGTATGCAGTAACCAGGGGTCGAATCGAAAGGAACCCTCGACCGTTCCGGTGGTCGGCGTCGCTGAGCGAGCCCGTAGCGAGTCTTGGTCGGTAGAAGCGGTCGATTCAGCGAGACGGAATGTTTCCGCTGATCCGTCAGTCTGTGACTGTCTCGAGCAGGACTGTGCGGTCGGATTTCAGAACGACATCTTGTGAGACGCTACCGAACAGCGCCTTGCCCGTCGGCGACCGTTTCCGGCCGCCGAGGCTGACGACGTCGGCGTCAAGTCGCTCTGCTTCGTCGAGGATTTTTCGTACTGCATCGCCACTCGCCTGCTCGACTCCGATATCGAATCCCGACGCTTCGAGCCGTTCGAGGACCTCTCGTACCGAGTTGAGATCCCGTGCGTTTGCTCGCTCGTCGTCGCCCCGGAAGACGTGAAAGAGGACGACTTTCGTGTCCTCTCTTACGAGCGGGAGTTCGAGTAGCGACTCGATCTGTGCCGTCGCACGTTCCACATCGGTGTCTATCGCGAGGAGTATCGTAGTCATCGTCTGTCATACGGTCCGAACGAGTGCTGCCCCGATTGGATCCGCATCGATACCACAATTCCAGGGCATATATACTTTATCACGTCCTGGCAACGCGGCGCTCACAACTGGATTCACGAGAATCACGCAAAAAATCCGTAGAACGGCGGTGTGAAACATCGGTCAGCGATACAATCGAGTGCCTCCGAACGTTAGCGCTTCGAGGCCGCTACTCCGAGAACCTTCGTCGTTTTCCAACTGTTTCAGCCACCTACAGCCTGAAACTGCTGAAAATTGGCTCCAAGCATTTGCTACCTGGCTCAATGCTCCAAACTAAACACTACCGTAGAATAGATCTCAAAATCTAACTCCGCCGATGTAGGTTTGAGTTAGTCTCATTAATCAACCGCCTGTTAGCGACGGTAGTGTTCAGATAAGCTGATTCTATGCGAATGCGAAAGAGCTGAGCCAGTCGTCAGCTGTTTCTGGGTCGACGTAGTGGAAACAGTTTGAGAACGAACTAGTTCTCTGTTTTACCTCACGAAATATACGTTCGACGCTGTTGCGATTTCCGCGGTGTTCGTATCTGAAATCGAGGCCGTGTCGGTGGCAGACTTCTTTCAGTGGGGTGGCGCCATTGACGAGAAACACGGCGTCGTCGACGTCGTGTTCCTCGCGAAGCTCACCTAAGAATATTTTGGCAAGAGCGTTCATTCTTGTCGGTTCAAGCTTCATATGGAGTAATTCGTTCGAGTCGGGATTGACGGCGGCGTACAGCCAGTATTGTTCGTAACCGATCTGGATCACGGTCTCGTCAACCGCAACGTGACCCGGTAACCGACCAGATACGGGCTGTAGATCAGCTTTGTGAACCCAGTTGTGGATGGTCGATCGAGCTCAACTGACACCGAATACCTCAAGAGCATAGACAGTATTCGAAACCAATAATCCAGCGAGATTCAACTGAATACTGATCTTCATCAGCAGCCGTGGTGTCGCTTCTCGTTCAACAAACTCTAAGTCAATCTGGTCGAGATTACCGCCGAGGCGTGCGTTTTCGGGCACAGATTACTCAGAAAACGTCACGCCTCACCTTTCAATCCTTATCTGAACACTGCCCCTTATATGAGAGGAAGTTAAAAGGTAAAGCGAAAAGTACAGTATCTATTTATATTCCAATATCAGTTTCTTCGATTGCTTCAGTGGCTACATCACCGAGTTCTCCAGCTTCGATATGCGAATACCGTTCTCGTATCATTTCCTCAGAATTGTCGAGATATCGAGCAGCCACGGTATAGCCAAATGCTCGGACGAGGACCTCACCCATCCCCCGCCGACCGCCGTGTGGCGCGAGGTAGTTGTGTTTCGGATGGCCGATGTCGATCTCCGCGGCTTCCGTGAGTCGCTGGAGAATTGATCGTGCGCCGTCCGTCGTGATCGACGGCGGTCGGATATCCTCATCGAGTGCCAGTAGGAGGTCTCGAGCGTATGCATCACGGCGCTTTTCGATCGTATCCGGATGTTCCCCTCGGTCCGCGAGTGCATCCTTCACGACCCCCGCAAGCGTCCGTTGGTCGAACGTCGGAAAGACCGGCCACCGTTCGGTCGATGGGGCCATCAGCTTCCGGTAGCTCCGCAACGGGGAGATTACGGGATCGGGGAGGCTGCCAGCGTCCCACTGCTGTTTCTTCCGATAGACATCCATACTCCCGTCCTCGAGGTCGATGTCCTCCCACCGCACGCCACGGCGTCGCGGGTCATCGGGATCACGGAGGAGTTCCCCAACGCGGACGGCCGTGTACGCGAGGACGAACACAAGGGCTCGGTCACGAGTCGCCTTCAGTGCCGCGTAGCGCGCTCGCTGCTTGTCGACGGGGTCAGTATCCTCTGGGAGTGTCGTGTACGCATCGACGGCGTCGCGGGCCCGTTCGTCGACGTGCCGGGTGAGGGCGTGGCGCTGTTCGGACGTCCAGGCCTGCTGGTCGCCGGGCTTGCGGCCGTCGTCCTCGGGCAGCGGCGCCATCGCACTCGCCCGCTGCGCGTAGTGCGCCTCGAGATACCCCTCGTTGACACACCAGCCACACCACGCAGAGATATACCGGTAATAGGTTTGTACCGTGTTCTGCTTGAGTCCCCGATTTCCACCGAGATGCCGGGCGTACTCCCGGAACACGCGTTCGTCGAGATCGTCGAAGGTCGGCTCGCGGTCGACGTCTTCGGGGACGATCCCGGTCCAGTCGTCGGCACCGCGGTCGCCGGCGGTCCACTCGGCGAACCGCTCGAGTTCGCGTGCAGCGTTTCGTCGATAGTTCCCACCGTCCCCACCGCGGCCTTTTCCCTTGTCCTGGAGGTAGCGCTCGAAGCTGTCGTCGAGCGGCGTCGAAAGCGCTCGATCAGGCATCCACCGGCCCTCCACCGTCCTGCGAGCCCGGTCTCGGTGCCTCTACTCTGGGGGAAGCGGCGTCGTGAGGTGGTTGCAGCATTCGTGCTTCACCGACGGCGGCGGGGTACTTCAAAGTGGTCGTGATTATTGGGGTAATCAGGATCACTCCTTGTATTCGAATTATCGGCAGTATTCGAGGGTTTGGAGCCTCCTGACACCGAATTCCAATACTAAGCGGGACTATGTATTGTATATCGCTATACGAAATCAGTCCCACCCATATCCCCACTCGTCAAGTTTCTCTCGAACGAGACTGGGGTTCTCTTGGGCGACGGCCATCGCCGCCTCTGTAATGTCTGTTTTGTAGACATCCTCCCCAAACTCTTCTTCCATCTGGGTGAGGAGGTCGTCAATACCCGCTTCAATGTGGTCTCGAAGGAAAATCGGTCGCTGGGTCCGGCCGTCTTTGACCCCATCGCGCGAGTGGATGTAGGGGAGCGAGCGGTTCTGGGAGGAAGCCGTGGTGCCTGTCGAAAGGTCAGTCTCGGTCACTGCAAGATCTGTCTCAGTTCCCTGACTACCTGTCTCCAGCTCAGGTTCTATTTCAGCCTCCGTCTCCTCGGAGGCGTCGTCAGCGAAGGGATCGTCTGCAGAGCCCTGTTTCATGCTTCCACCGCCTTCTGTTCGCGAATTTGGCTCGCGAGCTTGTCGAACTTCTCTAAGGTGTCAAGTTCGTGTTCGCGTTCCCGGTCACGATGTTCCTCGATATAGCGGTACGCGGTACATTGTTCAGCCCAGCACCCCTCCAGTAACGACGACCGTTCACGGAATCGAATCGGTGTCTCCCAGCCATCTGCTGTGAGTTGCTCCAAGAATCGGTCTTGGTCGTTCATCCCTTTGTAGCGGTTTGGGACCACAGCTAACACGCCGACTTCGATTCCCAGGGACTCCTCAAGTCCACCGACGAGTTGATCCAGACCTTGGACCGACTCGTAACCCTTGCCACTAGGCTCGAACGGGATCACCAGGTGGCGCGTGCAATGAATCGCATTGTGCAGTTTGATATCCGCGCTGGCTGGCGGATCGATAATGAGCGTATCGTAGGTCTCGTGGACACCGGCCTCGCGCAACACACGGAGAAGTTGCTTGTTCGGATTCCAAGATTCACCGAAGTCGGCAGCCTCTTCCTCGCGACGGCGGAGGTGTTTGGAGGCATACTCAAGAATGTTGTGAGCGGGGACGACATCGATGCCCTCACTGGTCTTTATGAGGTCGGCGAACTCTCCCCGTGGCCGATCGATCATATGCCGGAGCAGACTATCCGCCTGGTCGTTGTCTCGATCCTCGGCCACATCCAGCAGGTATGACAGCGACGCTTCCTGGGTGTCCAAATCGATCGCTAAGACCTTTCGTCCCGCCCGTACCTCCGCTTTCGCGAGGTTCGTCGCGAGCGTCGTCTTTCCAACGCCTCCCGCTTCGGAGTACACTGTATAGGCTAGCATACCCAGATAGTTGGCCCCATCAGCTATAAAACTCAGTCAGACGGTATAGCTAATCAGTATAGCTATATGGTACAGCTGGGTAAGTCAGCTAAGAAGAGTAGTTATACCGTATAGAGACTATAGCTAACTCACCCAACCGACTCACTTCCCAATGATTTAGGACAGCAGAATTTTTCGACCACCTCTTACGACCCAAGAGAACAACCGAGACAACAGCCCCATTAAAGTGAGACTTTTTACTATTACCAAGTGGTTGGTACCTACCAGATGTACGAGGTACTTGACGACATAGCGGCACAACCTTCCTCACCATAGAGAGCGGTGACTCTACCCGACGTGTTTCCTAGACCCTTCACAAGCCGTATGAAACGGTTCGTCAGGCCGTCAACCGTCTTGAAGATGCAGACTATGTGAACTACGACGACGGCCTCACTGTCGTCGACGGCCGCGTGAAAGACGCAACCCGCGAGCTCGTCACTGCCAGCGCCGGCGGCAGTCCACCCTCTATCGAGGAGTTCGCGTTCACACGAATCGACGCCGTCTATGTGTGGACCCAAGAAAGCTACCAAGTTGGACGGAATCCGGATGACTATCCGCTTTCCTAGCCGTCCGTAAGCGGGACGTCGACGCCTAGGGGGCGTTTTTGAGTCGTTCGACCTCCCCACCGCATTCGAGCGATAGCCCCGAGACGAACTGGACGGACCGCTACAGATCGTCCTCAAGGCACGCCCCTCACTCGACATCGAGCACGTCGAGGGGTTACCCGGTGATCCCGAGAGCCGAGACGATCGAGTATATACGTGAGAACTACGCCCAGTTCCAGTCGGCGCTCGCGATGCTCGACCGGATACAACGACCTCGAAAGCTCTAGTGAGGAGAAATTAGAAGTCTAGAGGTATTTCCACATCTTCATCCGAATTAACAAGGAGATCAAATGCTGGATGCTTGTAAAGAATCTCTCGACAGTCACGGCAACGTGTGAATAGCGGCCTTTCAGCATCCCAAAAGTCAGAGCGCAGAACGACAGCAGAATCGTTTGTGCCGTAATGGCCGCCAGATGTTGAGAAATGGTTGAATTCACGCCCCCCACACTCGGGGCAAGAATCCGTCATATTTTCCCAGTTTTCACGTTTGACGCCCGAAATTGTCTGCTCGTTCCCGTTCTCATCAATAACTCGTATCGAGAGTTCCATTGAATTTCGCCTCCGCCCCTCGTGGGCGAGAAAAACAAACTACAGCGGGGAATCTCAGATGTTAAAATACCTCTTGGGCAAACTCAGTGGTAATTTCTGACCGCCCCTCATTTGCGGCTTCGTCAAGAATACGACTACAAACAGAGAGAACTTGTCGAATATTCCCCTGTGAACGCTGGAGAATCAGCTCAAGGCTCTCTTTCGTAAATGGGCGGATAGGACGACCAGATCCAGCTGCCGTCCGTTCCCGATCAAGGTAGTCCTCAACAAGTTCGTAGAGGTTTTCTGCTGTTAACGGGCGAAGAGCGACCTCCTGACCGATACGTTCGCTAAAGGCATGGTACTCACTCATAACGTCTTGCCAAACTTCAGGTGCGCAGCCAAACAACATAGAGAGCCCGGAACTGTTTTGATCCATAAGGTGCCGGATACTGTTTAATGTCGCTTGCTCGTTCTTTGGCGTGAGACGGGCGATGCTCTCGAACTCGTCAACGAAGACAAAGACACCCGTAGACCCAAGGTCAAGAAGGAGATTTTTCAACGCTGTGAAGGCCCGAACACCCATCGTATCGTCGTCAAGGGCGCTGTGAATCTCCATTTCTTTGCGTTGCTCATACCGAATCCCTTCGGCTGTAAGCCACTGCCACGCATAGAGATTCGTATCCTCATAGACCATATGGATGATTGCCCGTGCAAAGTCAGCAAACTTTGTTACATCGCTCAATTGTCTGATTGCCTCCGGAACGATCTCAGAAAGAAGTACATCACCCTCATCAATCAGTGACTGCATCGCGTTCGCGGTGTCTGGGGTGGCCTCAGTAATCTCACAAGTAATTGTGGCAAGATACTCGTAGGCGAGTTCTTGGAGTCGATTGAATCCAAGATCGTAGATAAACTCGTGATAGATGTCGAGGAATCCCTCGCCAGGTTGTGCAACGTAACCGACAACGACATCGTCGCGGTCACGGAGCAACGATCGCGTGTACTTGAGGGTATGGGACTTCCCATTTCCGTACTTTCCAGTAACGACGAGATGTTTCGATTTCCCCGTCGAGAGCATCGACGAGACAGTCGAGCTAATCTGCTTTGTGACGTGTGGTTGGCCACAATATATTTCTGGATCTGCGGCAGGAACAGGGCTGTACGGGAAGGGGTTCGCTTCAAGATCGAATTGTGAGTAGTCCTGCTGTTCGTCCGTAATAGTGAATGTATCGCTCATTATGTATTCTCCTGGGTGAAGGTAACGTCGCGGTCGTGCACGGCGAGATAGTAGTACTGTTTGTCGAACTGTTCGACACCAGCCATTACTTGCTGACTGGATTGGGAAGTCGAGACGAGTCTGTCCTCGTCTGCAAGCGTGATCGCCTTGATACCAAGCGCTGAATCTTTCGCAGCCGTATCCATTGGAGCCCCTGAAAGCTCGAGTTTCCCGACGTTCTGTTGGCAAAGGCTGAGAAGCGCTTCGTCGAACGCCTCTCGGGAGCAGCCAAGCCGTTCACACATCTCTTCTCGGAGTCGAGGAATCGAGAGATAGCGTTGGCGGAGATCGACACCGGCTGTCTGTTCTAGTTCATCATAGACTTTCAGTAATACAAACGGGAAGTGACTGGGAATCGAATCTTGTGCTGCGGGATAGTAGCTTCCCGTAAAGGCATTGCGCTGAACGCGGCCAAGTCGCTCAGCCCAATCTCCAACTACCTCGACACTCGTCTGATTGAACGAATATGGTGTGAACTCTTGTTTGCTCTCAAGATACTCTAGGAGTGTCTCAAGGTCGGCGTGTTCTGTGTCGTCAACAGCGTCGACGAACATTCCGTAGTGAGGACTGTGTGTCGAAAGGATCTGACTTACCTGCGTCCAGTCTTCGGTCCGGATCGCACCGAGAAAACGACTTCCGATCTCTGTAGTCGTATATGTTGGCTCAACGCCGGTGTCGTCTTCTGCGAGGAGTCCGATTCGGCTAGCCTCTAGTATTGTTTCACGTGCCCGCCGATGACTGACATCAAGCGCGTCTTCAAGTTCTGCGGTCTCTTTAGATCGGTCCGCACAGGCGTGCGTGAGTTCGACGAGACGGCTCAGAGTGACCGGCCGAACGGTCGCTCGTTCGTCGCTCACGTCAGCCTCCGTACTTGCTGCTTTGCGGTTTGATAGGCACGCTGGGTGACCTCATTGCCTTGGAAGCGGAGGTCAAGGTACTCCTCAATGTCCCAGTCAGATTCGGAAACATAGCGGAAGCGACGAAGTTCAGTCGCGAGTGCCCAGAGATTATGCTGGGTGAGTGCAGTTCGGTCCTCACGAATGTCATCAAGCGTCCGCTGTCCACAAATGGGGCAAGGACATGGAAGACGCTCCAAGGATTCGATATTCCGGAGTTCTTCTCCTCCAAACCCAGGAATGAGGTAATTTCGATTCCCAGCACTCCGGATAAACGCCGATGAGTCGAAACTGTCAACACCGAGGTAGAGGAGAAGTGGCTGGTAAACGAGTCCACCAAGTCCGTACACATGGAGGTGTTTGTCGGTTGCTTTTCTCGCCGAAAGTATTAATTTTGTAACCTTTTTGTAGTCGGTCCGAATTGGGACCATACTCCCGAGCGCATATCCGTCGAAATCGCCGTGCTGTTCCAGATACCGGATGTTGTTCCGGACTGTTTCTGGGTCATAACCATGGACGCTTGCCAAGAGATAGCCACTGCCGTCGTGTTTGTCACTCGCTTCAAGTGCGTAATCAGTACTCTGCTCAACTCGACGCTCGTTCTCAGCATCTCGGTTGTCGCGTGCAAGCGGAATGTCGACAGTCCCGTAGATGTCGGCGTCAAGGCGCCGTTGTGTCTCGAGCGTTTTTGCTGGGGTAGTGTCCACATCTCCGGATGTGAAATCAAACCCACCACTGTCTGCAAACACGATCGTATCCTCGGGGACACCCATTTCGTCTCGGAGCGAAACGTCGCTCGTCAGTCGGTCCCACATAGGTTCTCGATTTCGGATCGACCGAGCGTTGATCATCGCCGCCGAAAATTCTGGGATGGTGCCTGCGTATGCTGGGGTGTTGTCACTCGATCGCTTGCCTAAATTGCGCACCGGGAAGAGCACCGGTGTCTGCAACTCCCTTCTGGGAAGATCGAGTTTTCGTTGTCTGTATAACATTCCTCCCGCTCGGCTAAGCTGTACTATTACTTATATAATTGGCACATAGAGAAATATTGTATTTCTAACCATATCCCAGTCCAGGTAGTATCCCGTTCGGATCGTAGGTAAGGAACTAACTACCTGCTAGTACTCCTCAAACGCTGCCTGACTCGGTTCGTCTTCAACGCGCCGGCAGAGTTCATCAACCACTTCTGGTTGAAGCGTCTGGACTCCCTCAACGTAGCGAGCAAAGTTCTTCATATAGACGCCCTTCAGGCCAACAACGATCGTCCCGTGTTTCTTCGCATCCTCCGTGCGTGCAGGGACGGACTCAATATTATCGAACTGGTCTTCGACGAGTTCGCGATTGAATACGACGCCGATATGATCGGCGCGAACTTCCTGTACCATCTCGTCGATATCGATACTCGTGTAGTAGTCTTTCCCGAGGGTGAAAAAGACAATATCGTAGTCACTCTCGTCGAGAACACGGCGAAGGTCCGCCTGAATATGGAGTCTTTCGGACCGCTCTCGGATCTCTCCAACGTTCATCGAACTGAACGTCACCTCGTAGGGTGGGAGGAGTTCAGCTTCCGCAACGAGACCGAAGCCAGCACTGATGAAGTACCGCTCAACGTTGTGCCCGTTCGAGCGAAGGCGACGAACCGCATCCTGGACATACTGTTGCTGGCGACCGGTATAGAGATCGCGAGCCGCGATTCCGGGCACATTATCGCGAGCAAGGAGGTCTTCGCGGGAGAATCGGAGCGTCTCGTCGGCATCGAAGACGGGCGCTCCCTCTGGGATTTCTTTGGAGCCGGAACACTGATCGATCACAAGGACATCTAGCTCGTCTGTTTCGATCTCTGGAGGGTAGGGGAGGAAATCAGAGCCGACAGCATAGTTTTCACCGCAGATTTCGAGCACCTGCTGTCGGAGTTCGTCGGGGTCGCTGTGCGTGATGACTTCGCAGTCGTTGTCACGCACTGCGGCAGCGATGTCATCGTCAAGCGACCCCGATTCCGTTTCTACAAACAGATACTGATACCGAGCTGCTTGCTCTGCAAGATTGGCTTTCATCCGATCCGGAGCGAATGAGATCATCGAGGGGGCTTCCTCCCACCATTCATTCACGCCGTTGGCATCGAGAACACCCAGTTCGGCGACGGGGAGGTCGTGCGTCTGTGTCCAGAATTCAGGATGGGCCTCTCGGAGGTAGTCTTCGACGGTGTCATATCCACTAAGACTTGCTGTCCCCTTCGTCGCAACGAGGATCTTCGGGAGATCGTCTTCGAATTCATCGTAGAAGCGGCGTGTATTATGAAAGCCCCGCCGCCGGTTCCGATCGTTCCCTCGGAAAATACAGACCTCAATACCGTGTTCGGCACAGATCGGACAGTCGCATTGCTCCCACGGACGTTCACGGAGGACGGTTTGATACTCCTCCAAGAGGTCTTCATCACCGACCCAGACTGCATACTCACGGACAAGTGCCCAGACGCGGTCGTAGTCGCTGACGGCATCGACATCGTCAAGAGCCGTCGTTGCGAGCGGGAACTGCTCAAATATATTGGCAGCAGTGTTCAAAATTTCATCATACTCTGCAAATGGAATCGGGGCTTCAGGATCGTCATCCCGGAGCAGTTTGACGAGATTGCCACGGAGATTGTCGCTAAAGCTCGCTTGGAGTTCACGGCCGTACTCGAAATCCTCCCGGAATGCTGCCTCAACGTCAGCAAGGAGACGAACATCAAACTGCTCGTCGTGTCGGTGCTCTCGGAGATACTGTCTCGTTGCTGGGAGGATATCTTTAGCAAGCGCGTGCCAATCCTCGAGTGCCTCGCGGATCGAATCTCCGGCGTCATAAGCCCGGAGCGCCACGAGAGTTTCGCGGCCTCGAAGCGATGTCTCGACAGCCTCGTTTAGATCGTCTCGACTCGAAGGGTATCGGACACGAATCGCATCATACCGCTCGTCGTGATCGAGCCGATAATTCTGACCGCCGGTCCACGCCGATCGGAGCATACTGGCACTATCAAAACTCGTCATCCCCGACCGCCCAACTGTCTCGAATCCTTCTGTTTTCGCGAATCCGAAGACGTGCGAGTCAACGCGTATGTTGTGTTCGCGCTCGAACGTCTTCACTGTCTTCCCCACGTTCTTGACGATAGCACGGACATCGTGGATCGGACTGCCCGCAACACCGCCGATCCCCAGATAATTGTAGCCGATCTCCAAGACGTCCTCAGCGGCCGCAGCGTAGGAGTCAGGGTCCCAGCCTTGGATTGCGACCATCAGGCGGAAGGGGTAGTCCTGCTCTTCGTACAGATCGTACATCTCCCGGGCGTTTCGTAATGTGAGCTCGTACCGAAATCGTGCATCGTCCTCACGGTAGACTGCTCGTTGATCCTGCGCAAGTCGCGCGAGCACGGTGTCGACGTCGCCCCGGAAGTCTTCGGAAGAAAATGACTCGACATCAGCGTCGAGGCCCGTCCGGATGGTTGGTTCGTATTCATCGACGTACATTGGCCACTCAGCAGGCCATTCGTCGATCATCACGTCGACGACATCCGTGATCGTATCCGGGATGTCACTCTTAGAGAAGTCGCTAGTGAAGGCTCGTTCATCGAGATAGAGGCGGCCTTCCTCCTTTCCAGAACCGAGGACCAGATGGTCTATCGTGACGCCGACAGTAACATCAAGCGTCTCGTAGAACTCTAGCATCTCTCTGTTTCCGTACGGTGGGAAGGGTTTGGACTTGTAGCCCCAGGCGCCACAGTCACTGATCGTTGGGAGCCAGTCCGGTACGGAGAGTACCGGGTCATCATAGACACCGTATTCCGCGAGTCTCTCAGCTTTCCGGTCCGTCTCTTCGACCTGCTCCCGAGAAATAAGTACGCCATCAATAGGCGTTGTTTCTGGATCGAAGATATCCCAGATGTAGTCTAAATCTCGCTCCTGGCGGTCAAGCGTGGACAGTTCGTCGTGCTCGAAATCATAGTGAGCGTCGACGGCATCGTCCCACTCAGGAACGTAGAATCTCACAGATTCAATTCACCGACTTATTCTTTTCTCGCTCCACTATATGAATGTCGTCTTCGGTCGACTTATGCTAAAATATTGTTATACCAGTATTCTACCGATAATACTTTAGGCATACTCGTAGAATACCCGTTCGTGTCTATTGAACTGCAATCCAAGTCCATACTCGCGGACACGGATGAACGAACCCTCTACATTGGCGAGGATCGACCGATCCGAATCAGCACAGGGCATCGCCTACTCCACCACGATGGTAAATGCAGTCGGCCACACGGGCACAACTACGAAATTTCTGTCCGTGTAACTGGCACACTATCTGAGGAAGGATGGGTCGTCGACAAAGGAGAGGTGACGGATATTATTGACGAGTGGGACCATCGGTTCCTACTCGAAGAGGGCGATCCCCTGATCGAGGCTCTCGAAGCCAGCGGAGACGCCGACAGTCTCGTCGTTCTTGAGCACCCGCCAACAGCAGAAGTGATGGGTCTCATTCTCGAGGAGCGACTTCTCGACGAACTCCCCGGTGAGATCTCTGATGTCTCAGTCTCGGTGCGTGAAACAGCCGAGCTTTGTGCCAGCAGCTACTGATGCCGGTCAACTCGACAGCCAGCGAAACGGCCGCAGACCGGTCAGAAAGGGATACGCTCCCGATTAACGAGCTCTTCTACTCGCTGCAGGGCGAGGGAGAACTCGCCGGCGTCCCCAGTGTCTTCATCCGCACAAGTGGATGTAATCTTCGTTGTTGGTTCTGCGATTCGTATCACACATCGTGGGAGCCCACACACGGACAAATGGACCTCGAGGAAATTATTGCCGAGGTGCAGTCCTACGAAAAGGCGAACCACGTCGTCCTCACAGGTGGGGAACCGCTAATCCACGATCGATCAGTCGACCTGCTTCAGCGACTCGACGAACTCGGGTATCACACGACCGTTGAAACCAACGGCACAATCTATCGCGACGCGCCGATCGACCTCGCGAGCATCAGTCCAAAGCTTGCATCCAGCGCTCCCACCGCTGAGAAAGATCCGAAGGGAGATGGCGAATGGGCCGATCGACACGAGAAGCGGCGGATCGACACTGACGCACTTGCAGAACTTGTCGATGCCTACAGCTCGCAATTGAAGTTCGTTATCACCGATAGTGATGATTTGCCAGAAGTCAAGCGGCTGCTGAAGCAACTTCGGAGCGTGGCATCGACCACGATCCTCGATTCCGACGTACTCCTGATGCCCGAGGGCACGACTCGAGAAGCACTCGATGAGTCGCGTAATAGTGTCGCAGAGCTCGCAATAGAACACGGTTATCGCTACACGCCGCGACTCCACGTGGATCTCTGGAACGATGCTCCCGGTACATAAACAATGAGTCAGCACTCGCAGATCACACAATCAGACAGCAAAGATAGTATCGACCAAGAGAAAGCACAGAAAGCGACGCGCCTCCTTCTGGAAGCAGTCGGTGAAGATCCAGACAGGGCCGGACTTACTGAGACTTGGCAACGGCGTGTCCCAGAAGCCTTCGCAACACTCACAGAGCGGACTCGGGACAGCGAAAAGCCCACAATGCAGACATTTGATGCCGAGGAGGGCAACCTCGTCATCAAAACAGGAATTCCATTCTATTCGCTTTGCGAACATCACCTGCTTCCATTCTATGGGACGGTGGATATTGCCTACCGGGCCGGGTCAGAGGTCGTTGGGCTCTCGAAACTGACGCGGTACGTCCGCTGGCAATCACACCAACTCACAATGCAGGAACGGCTTACAAATGACATCGCATCCGGACTTGCTGACGAATTGGATGCACCAATGGTCACCGTGGAAATGAACGGAATCCACCTTTGCGAAGCGATGCGTGGGATCGAAACAAAAAGTATGACTACCACTCGGACAGCGGTCGGCGAGCCGACCGAGATCGAGCGCGACCAATTCCAGGCAGCGATCGATAGGGATGGTGATCGGCGATGAGCAGTGAGAAGCAGCGTGCAGTCATTCTCGCGTCAGGAGGAATGGATTCTGCGACTGCAGCGGCAGTCGCACGGGACCGTGGCTATGAACTCTATCTCCTCCACACGTCATACGGCCAGCGCACGGAGACCAAGGAGTACGAGTGTGCGACGGCACAAGCCGACCACTTCGACGCCGCGGACTTCCTTCACCTCACGGCCGATCACCTCTCGAAGGTTGGGGGCTCCTCACTCACAGATGAGGAAATGGACGTCGAAGAAGCCGATCTCGAATCGGAGGAAGTCCCGACCTCCTACGTTCCGTTCCGTAACGCGAACCTCCTCTCGATGGCCACGGCGTACGCGGAGGCAAACGACTGCGACGCCGTCTTTATGGGCGCACACTCCGAGGACTTCTCCGGCTACCCCGACTGCCGTCCCGAGTTCTTCGACGCGTTCCAGCAGGTCGTCGACGTTGGCACAAAAGACGGCACAACGATCAGTATTGAGGCCCCCTTCACCGAATGGTCAAAGACTGACATCGCTGAGAAGGGTGCCGAACTCAATGTCCCGTACGATCTCACGTGGAGCTGCTACCGCGACGAAGAGCCCGCCTGCGGGACGTGTGACGCGTGTGCATTCCGTCTGCAGGCCTTCCAGAATATCAGTATGCGCGACCCCATTGAGTACGCTGAGCGGCCAGACTACACCGAAGACTGAGATTCACTCAAAAGAGGTCTGCATAGCACGTTCCTAACCGTATTCGCGTCTCTCGGAGAGACCTTCTGACCGAGAGCTGAGTTGCGAGGTAGTTTCAAGGATGACGCGATCGCAGCAGTTGCTAATGGAGATTGTCTCCTTCAAGAAGAACCACCCGAAGAACGCTCTTGGATACGTCTTGGCAGTGCGAGCGGACGGTGAGACGGACGAAATATTCGAGCAGTATGTCATCAAGTCCAGTAGCGACGCTCGCCTTGATGCGACCGGACTCGGGTTTCTCCGTGAGAGTCCTGAGACTAATCGGCTGACTAAAACCGGGCGTGAGGCAGTTCGCACACTCAGCTATCAGTATGGCAGTATAGCCGCAGCGCTTGAGAAGGTTGACGCTCAGTCCGGTCGGTCTGCCCGTTTTATCGATGTCCTTCCAGTTATGGGAATAATTATACGTCAAGTATTGTTGGACTATCGGCCGACTGAACTCCTACTGAACGCGCTCGATACGCTGGCGGAGCGTGGCCATCTGGAACCATCACTCTCGCAAGTCGCGAAAACAATTGCTCAACAACGACCATCATTCGCTCTCGACTTCTTCGTCGCCCCAGACAGCCGTGACGACGTCCGTAATGGCTCTACTGGCGAACTCAACCTCGAAAAATTCGACGACGGATTAGTCTATTCAACTCACACGACCTTCCAGTATAAGGCGATGCTCTACCACGCTGGGGTTCTCACCACCCGCGGGAATGATAAAAAGTCGGATCTAGATCCGAATTCCGTCATCTGGGCGCTCGAAGATCCCATCTAGAAGGCAGACTGGGGAGAGTAACGAGTTCGTAATGTCGTACAGACATAATCGCTATGCAGGGATCGAGAAGGAGACGATCAGAGGCACAACCCAATGCCCGCCCATCATAGACCTCTCAGCCGACTATTAAACTGCCCACGTGAGCAATCAAACCTCGTCGAAAAAACGACGGCTGGAAGCCACGATTGCGGCCTGCTGCAATTACGTATAGTAGGAAGGATAGAAGGAGCGCCGCGGGATCTCTTGGAGGCTAGTGAGGTCGACTTCGTCGGCCTCGGAGAGTTCCCAGACGTGGTCGAAGAAGTCGATCGCGGCGGCGACGAAGCTCGAATTTTCAGTGTAGACGCCGCATTCAGGGTTCCAGTTGTAGCTGTTCTCCATAAAGTTCGCCGAACCTAGAAGCGCAGAGCCTTCAGTCGGATTCCCGATCGTCTGGAGTTTTGCATGAATTCCGAATTCAGCGAGATCAGTTTCGTCCGTCTCACTTGTGATTCGTTGATACGTTTTGTATCGGGAGTACGTTCTGATAGTGACGTTTTCGCGGTTCTCCTCGAGATCGCCGAGAAGGTTGTCGCGAAGGCGCTCCCACTCCCAGCGTTGTTTCGTATGTCGTGTGAGGAGACGAAGTTCGTAGCCATCTCGGAGGAGGCTACGGAGTTGGGAGGTATACTTAGAGAAAGTATCGTCGTCGTACGGAGTCATAATGCGGACGACACGTTCCTCGAAATCGCGCTCTTGTCCGCGTGCGAAGAGTCGGTCGGTCATCTCCGTGAACCGACGCAAATCGTTATCCCGCTGGTCCTTCCAGCGCTTCAAACGCGCACGTTCACGACGCAGGGCGGGCTGGTCGTCGACATATTTCTCCATCTGTTCCTTGCCGAGGGCGTCGGGGTCCGGAAGGGTGTAGACAAAATATGTGGGTGCGACGACGTCATCATCGACGCTCATAGCGACTGATTCTATGACGTCCGCTCGCATACGCGGTGTTTCGGCAGGGGTAACATCAGTGAGGGTATCACGCCACGAGAATCGCGTGTGAAGGGCTTCAAAGAGTCCGTCGCGAAAGGTGTCATAGCGGTCGGTCCCTTGGGGAGCGGATGGTACGGAGTCGAATGTGAGGAGCAGGTTATTCCGGAGCGAGCATTCGACACCAGGAAGATCCGAGACGGCCCGGTAGATGGAATATGGTTCGAGATCCAAGGTGTCGGTGAGTGAGGAGAGAGAGATTGAGTGAAGACAGGGGTGAGCGTTGATGGTAGCAATAAGATCGAGTACTGTCGTGACGGACTCACTTGCAGGGTCACCCGGGAACGTGTCTGTAACGAGGTGAGCATCAACAGTCGGGTCTTCGCGGGCGACTGTGCGCTCCTCAGGATCGAGAGCGGTCTCAAACGTGTCGGCTTCTTCTAAGACAGCCGTTCGAGTGTCCTCAATCGCATTGGCGAGTTCGACAGCAGGTGTGCGCTCTGGAGAGTGGCGCTTGTTGGTGGCGAGTGCATCGAGTTGGGTAGTCTGCGTGACGTCCACGGGTGAGACGGTAGTGCCGGTATGAGTCGTTACGATACGAGCGATGAGGTGGGGGTCATCGAGTGTCGTGAGCGCAGTGGCGAGTGCAATTGCTGCAGTTGGGAGTGTCGAGGTTTGTTCGAGGCAATCAATCGTCTGCGTGATCGTCTCGTGATCGAGGATGACGCCCTCCGGGTAGAGTTCGATGAAGGCAAGTGAGGCGAGAAGTGGCGTGATAAAAACCTCGTCTGCTGTGTCCCGGACGAGTGTCTCAAGTTCGCTTCGCGGGAGCCGATCTGTATCGGCGGTGGCAAATTCACGGAGTAATTGCTGGACACGAGGTAGATAACAGGCAGCGACAAGACGAATCGCGTCGCCGGGTTGCTCGGTTGCGAGGACGAATCGACCGCGGTCAGTCAACTTGTGATCATCAGTGATGAGTCCGAGTTCGGCCAAGAGGAAGTAGTGCGCCTCGGCGACGGTCTCGAGAGCGCGTTCGTCGTTTGTCTGGAGGACAGCCGTTATATGATGTGGCCAGAGCGCGTGTGAGAGTTCAGTCTCGGTCGCGACGGCACAGACGGCGAGGTAGAGACTCTCGGCTGAGATGCCCCAGAGTGCTTCCGGGGAGCGCGTCCGCAGATCGTAAATCGCGTCTGGAAGATTACTCATTATCGCTCGCCTCGACATCTCGCTGGGTGAGTGACAGTCCAGTGTCAAGGAGAGTCATAAGGTCGTCCTTCGCGATCGTTTCGGGGTCGTTCTGATTCTCACAGCCGTACTGGTAGATACAGAACGGACAACCGTTATCACAGTCACATTCAAATGCGTCCTCAATGAGATCGATCGCAGTGTCGAATTTCTCGCGCGTGTCACCAGATCCCATCGTGAGGAGGACGGTGACGCCGCTGCCGCCGGTTTCGTTGTCGAAGACGTAGGTTCCGTCCTCGCCCAGCGATTCGGGGACGGCACGCACGCCGACGCCGCCGATGTACTGGAGCGCCATACGGACGCCGTGCGAGAAGGCGTGCTCAAGGTCTTCGTCGTCGAACTGGATACGGACAGCCTTCGTGTCGAACTCGGTCGCGAGGCGGACGACGTCCGTGTCCTCAGTCGAGTGTTCGGGATGACGCATACAGTACGCCGTCTCGTCGTCGCGTGCGATGACGCCGTCACAGTTCTCCTTCCCACAGAGTTCGAAGACGTTCGGTAGCGGATCGGATCCGCCACCGACGTAGTGGGCTCTGAACTGACGGACGGAGGACTTGATGGTGACGTCTCCGTAGTCGAACCGCCCCACGGGCTCGCCGTCGTCGGTCGTGATGGTGAACGCTCTCTCTGGGTCGGGGTCGAACGCGGTAACGTTCGTTTCAGTGGGTGCGTAGGTGTCCTGGACCTCCGAATCCGACTGGTACAGCCGAGTCGGGAGGAGGGGGTCGCCGTTCGGGAGTTGACCGAGTACGAGGTCGGACTTGTACGCGGTGACGCGCTCGGGGACGATCGTCTTGAGGCGCTTGAGGTCGGAGCCGCACTCTTCGCAGGGGCCTTCACCGAGGTCGTATTCGGCGCCGCATGTCGGACAGATCGCGGCGGTGCTCTCGAGCTGCGAGGTCTGATAGGAGTGGGCGCGCACGCCGGTGACGACGTAGCGCTGGTTGTCCGAGTGGAGATAGGCGGCGCCGGGATGGAGTTCGGAGAGCGCGATCCTGATTGGCCGAGAGTGCAAGTCGGCGGTCACAGACTCGAAGTCTTCACCGATAAGTTCGTATTCGACGGTATCCTCGACGGAGCGGAGACTGAACGGCGTGGTGCTGTGTTCTTCGAGGAACGACCCGTAATCCATCCGTGCAAGTCGGTCCAAATACTGGTTCAGATTTGCGCTCCGACTCTGTAGTCGATCACGCTCGTCGCGCTGCTCAACGCGATTATCCGAGTTCTGTCGGCGGCGGTTCCGCCGGCCACGTGACTCCAGATTGAGTTCGTTGAGCTGTGTCTGGACCTCATCGAGTTCGTCGAGGATGTCGTCCTCGAAGTCGAAGTAGCTCGCGACGAACTCGTCGACGAACGTCGTCATCGCCTCCTCGATGACGTCCTCGTGTGCGTCGACCGCAGAGACGACACGACCGTCGCACTCCGAGCGACTACACGGCCCCTCGTAGCCGGCCTCGTGCTTCCGACCGCAATCGCGACAGTAACTGAAACCGAGGATGTCCTCAATCCAGTCGCGAACCTCGGGTCGATGCTCCTCGTACGCCGCCTTGAGCGTCTGGAGGGGAGCTTCCTCATCGACGAACTGGATCGCTTCGTTCTCGCTCGCGAGGAGCGCGGTAAAGGTCACGATGTCGTTTGGCCGCGGTTCACTCCGCGGGACGAGGTCGTCCTCACAGTAGAGTTCATCGACGACGTCGCTGCTCTCGCGACGCCACGGAATCCAGTATTCGGTGGCGAAATAGTCGAGGATTGCCCACGTCAGCGAGATGCGAAGCACCTCCTCGTTCGTCTCGTTGAGTGGGACGGGTTGGGGTTCGGCCTGAATGAGTTCGTTCGGCTGTTCGTAGTAGTAGTAGTCGATCGGGTTGCGCTGGCTGATCGAGTGGACGAGTGACGACCCGGACTGTCGGCCAGCGCGACCGATCCGTTGGAGGTACGAGTTCGTGTTTGGCGGGGTGCCGTAGAGGAGGAGCGCATCGAGGTCACCGATGTCCATCCCCACTTCCATCGCCGGCCCAGAAGAGAGGAAGTTGGGGTAGCGCCCCTCCCGGAACTGATACTCGATGCGGCGGCGTTCGTCCTTCTCCGTGAGTCCGAAGTAGGCACGGGAGACGAGCAGTAGGGGGTCCGAGTAGTTCACGCGGTAGGCCGTGAGGTCGAAGTGAGGGTGCGTGAACTCGCTTCGGGCCTCGGAATCAGCGCTGAACGTGACCGTGTCGAGGTCCGGGTCGTGGTCAGTGAAGACCTCATCGAGCGTCGAGTAGAACGACTCTGTTGCGGGAACGTACGTAATCGGCGTCTCCGCGTCGACGGTCGTGCAGCAGACACAGGATTCGTCGAATCCGATGAGATATCCGGAGTCAGTCTCGATGCGACGGAGGACGTCCTGTTCGATGAGGGATTCGACGTGTCGACCCGCATCCTCGATATCGTCACTGAGCGAATCGACGTACTGCTTGCTCTGCTCGTTCAACGCCTCGATGACGGCTTTCTCACCCGCGTCGAGGTCACTCCAGTCGATGTCAAGGCTGACGTCAAGTAGGCCATCGGAGGGGAGGTGATCACGGCTCCGCCAGCGGTTGTTGTAGCGCCCGCGAAGGACGCGTGCCGCGACTTCCTCCTCCAGGAAGTCATCAACGGACTGCCGATAGCCCGTCATGGCTTCCAGCAGCCCACCATCGCACTCAGTGAGCATATCCTCGTACTCCACGGCGCCCTCGACGACCGTGGACTGAAGGTCAGCGAGCGAGACCCAGTCGTCGTCGGCCTCATCGAGCGTGTCGACGACGAGTTGCGTGACGAAGAGCGTCTGCTCGGGTTCGGTGAAGTTCCGGTTGAGTTCCTTCATATCCGACTGGCTGTCGGCGAAGGAGAGCATCTTCGCCTCCCGGAACGAGTCCGGGTCGTCGACGTCCGCGATCTCGCGGAGGAAGTACTGCGCGGTCGTGACGGCGGTGTTCCCGGGCCCGCGAATCATCGACTCGTAGCGCGAGGACTTTCGGTAAGTCTTCCGGGGGTCGTAGCAGGGGACGGCGCCGTGGAACGACGAGGGTTTGCGAATCTGTCCGAGTTCGTCGACGAGTTTGTACTCGCGGAACCCGCGAACTGTCGGCGAGATCGCGGGGTCGTCACAGCGACACTCGGCACCCGGCAGGAGGTCGGTGTCGCAGTTCGAGCAGTGGTCAATCGCGTTGATGTCGAGCAAACCAGTGCGTGCGAACCGCCGTTTCCCGCAGTCGCAGGTGTTGGGCGGTTCTCCGAAATAGACGGCGTCACAATCCGGGTCTCTGCACGACCAGCCGAGGTAGCGCTTCGGACGGAGCATTCCCCCGCAACTGCACTGGTGGCCGGCCTCCTGCTCGCGGGCGTCCCCACAGTCCTCACAGTAGAGGACGGAGTCGTCGCTGAGCGGTTCGAGGTCGTGCGAGTGGCAGTTCTCACAGACGATCTCGGTCCCGGTCTCCAGCGTGACGTCACAGTCGGGGTTCCGACAGACGAGTTCGTCCTGATCGTCGCTGAGGACCATGACGGTGTCGCAGTCTGGACAGTGAGTGATCCGGTCGACCTTCTGTCGATCGCCACACCCTGAGCATTCGTAGTAGGGACGCCAGACCGTCCGGATCGTCTCCGTTCCGCAACTGCACGTGTGGTCTTGGAAGTACTCGAAGCGCCCCTCGCCAGACGTGACGTTGAGTGGGGAGAGCCGTTCGCAGTCCGGGCAGAACCAGGATTCGAGCGCCTCCTCACCGCAGTGGTTGCAGTAGGCGAGTTTCGTGACGAAGTGATGGCCGCACTGGGCGCACTCGGACTGCGGCGTGTCGTAGACGGCGGCACAGTTCACGCAGGTGTAGTAGCCGTCGAGCGGCCAGCTGAAGAGGTGAGCGCGGCTCTCGAGGACACCGGAGAGTTGACCGAGCGTGACGAAGTTATCGACAAGTCGGGCGGCCTGGTCGTCAGTGAGGTCGTACGTCTCCGTGAGCGTCTCGCGAAGGTCCGCGGGCCGCTGCGCCTCCTGGTGAAGCGTCGTGTAGAGCGCGCGGACGATGTCGAGGTCGTCGTCGCGCTCGTCAAGGAGGGTGTCGTAGAGTCGGTCGCCGGCGATGCGCCGTCGCTCGTCGGCATCGGCGTCACTGGGTAGTTCCCCGATGACGTCCGCGACGAGGGATTCGGCGGGCGTCCACTTCGATGGCGTATCGGCGAGCCGATCCGGGTCGGCAGTACGTTCGACGAACGGGGCAGGGAGATCGTCGGGGAGTTGGCACTCGAGCGTTCGTGGGTCCTCCTCGACGACAGTGATGTCCGCGTCCGTGAAGGGGTTAATGCGCTGGAAGATCGCACGCTTGTTCTCGACGGTCGCACTGGCGCCGACGAGTCGGAGGTCGTCGTCCACGTCATCATCGAGTCCGAGCAGTGAACGACGAGAGCGGAGATAGCGCCGCATAAGTGTCGCGGTGAACGAGCCGAAGAGCTCGGAGTACTCGTGGACCTCGTCGAAGACGACGTACTTCGGCTCCGTGACGAATACGGCCTGTTCGTCTTGTTCGTTGACATTGAACAGCCGATAGTTGACGGTGTCTGGATTGGTGAGAAGAATGTCGACTTCCGCGTCGACGATTTCCTCGCGCGTGAGTTCGATGAAGTCGAGGTCGACGCCCATTTCGGCGGGCGAGTCGTGCGTGACGCGATAGCCGTCCTCGGTCCGTTCGACCGTCAGCGAGGACGAGCAGTTGCTGCAGGGACACTCGAAGTACTTGAACGAGGTGTCGAGATACGAGTAGGCGTCCGGGTCGTTGTGCGGGGTGTCACCGTCGAAGATCCCGACGGTGATCCGGTCGGTACCGTTTCGCGTCTCGTTGAGCGTGGAGAGATACCCGATGAGACGCTTCAGTTGGTCCTGTGCGAGCGCTTTCGTCGGATAGGTGAGGACGCACTTGACACTCTGCGGATCAGCGTCGTGATAGCCGGCTTTCGCCTCACAGATGTACTGGAGAATGGGGATGAGCCAACTCTCGGTCTTGCCGCGGCCCGTCCCAGCGGTGACGAGGGTGTGGTTGTCGGCGAGCATCGCGTCCACGGTATCCTCTTGGAACGCGTAGAGGCGCTCGAAGCCAGCCTCGGAGAACGTCCGAACGATGTCGTCGTGGAGGCCGTCGGGCGCGTCGTCGGCGATCGACGGCCGACTTTCGGCGAACGCCGGCCACGGAATGTCGCTCTGCCGTGGCAGATCGAGCGCCTGGAGGAACGGACCGCGCGTCCGCATAAACTCGGGGAGTCGATCGTGGAGCGACTGCTCCGTCCCGCCCTCGTACCGCGAGATGACGTCCTTGAGCGTCGCGGTGTTCTGGCTGGCGACGTAGTGGTCGCCGTATGTGCGCTTCAGGTCTTCAGCATGCTCGAGTGTGTCGTGGCTCATAAGTCGGTAGCTGGCGAATCGGTGGTAGTTGTCTCGACCGGTGCGATCGTTGGCAGCCCGAGTTCGAAGTAGTCAAGAACGCTGTCGCGTGCGAACGACCGCGGCTGGTTGTGTTCGTCACAGCCGTACTGGTAGAGGCACAGTGGACAGCCGTCCTCGCAGTCGCAGACGAAGTGGTCGCGGACCAGTTCCATCGCGTGCTGGAAGTTCCGGAAGTCACCCGCATCGCGTTCGACGAGGAGTTTGGCTATGTTCGCACCACCTTCCTGAGCGTCGAGCAGGTCGACATAGTCGTCAGCCGTCGTTTCGTTTAGCTCCCTGATGTTTACTCCGCCGAGCGACTGGAGCGCGACGCGGAGACCGTGGACGAACGTATGCGACTGCTCGGCGTCACCGAGTGAGACACGGACGCCACTCGTCTCGTAGGAGTAACCGAGACGGACGTACACGGAGTCGGCGCCGCGCCGATTCGGGCTGTGTTCGGGATCCGCGGAGCACTGCGCGTGCCCCTCGTCGTCACGATAGACGACGCCTGTGCAGTTCTCCTCCCCACAGACCTCGAAGGGCGTCTGGCGTGGATCAGTCTCACCGTTCTTGTACTTTGCGCGGTAGCTCTGGGTGTGCGTGATCACGGTGTAGTCCCCATACTCAAGCGACCCGATCGGCGTGCCGTCTCCATCGTGAACGCGGAAGGACTCGATCGGTTCAAATTCCAGAACGGACGTCTCACGTTCCGCGTAGGTGTTCTGGACTTCCTCTGCGGGCTTCTGGTAGAGTTCGCGAGCTGGGTCACCATCCTTGCTCATACGGAGGTCGTCGCGGTGGGCTTCGACGCTGTCCATCGCGACGAGTCGACGGCGTTTAAGTGGGGAGTCGTGTTCACAGGGACACTCAGACGTGGAGAGCGGGTGCGACGTGTGGCACGCGCTACAGACCTTCTCCTCGGCGAGGTGGTCGGCGTCGGTATCGGCGTCCACGATTTGCTCGCGGAGTGTCGAGGAATCAAAGTCGTCCGTTCGAAGGTGGCTGACGGCGTACGTCTCGCCGTCCTCGAGGTACGCCGCTGCGGGGTGGAGTTCCTGAATGGCCATACGGACGTTCCGTCCACCATAATTTCCGCCGACATCGCGACGAGTGTACACGCCGTCGTGTTCGGTGACCAGCGTCAGTCCGACGTTGTTCGAGACGTTCCGCATAGTGAACGCGAACTTGCTGGTGCGTGCGTTCTGGAGGAAATCGGAGTAGGACTGTCGCTCGAGCGTGTCAAGGTGGTCCTGAAGCGCGCGGATCCGTTCCGCGACCGCGCTCTCGCGACGGCGAAGCCGCGCCACCTCATCGCGTCCGGCACGCCGTTTCTCCCGGCGGAGGTTCGTCCGCTCCTGGCTCAGCGCCTGCTGTTCCTCGATGAGCCGATTGCGGTACGTCCGATACTGGTCGAGGTAGCGTCCCTGGAAAGACGCCACCGCCTCGTCGACGAGGTCACCGAACTCCGCCTGCGCGTCAAGGACTTGGCCATCGCATCCGTCCACACGACAGGTGTCGACCGTGTCCGAGCGATCGTATTTCGCGCTACACTCAGTGCAGTACTGGTACGCGAGCAAAGAGCGCAAATAGTCCCGGACCTGCCGCTCGTTGTCGCTGACTAGCGTGCCGAGCGCGGCGAGTTTCGAGACGTCAGTATCGAGGCCGAGCTTCGAGGCGGGGAGTGTCATCAGATGCGTGAGCTTCCCGTAGTCAGAATCGTCAGTATCGGTATCGCGACGCTTGAAGTCGTCCCCGCCCGAAACAGTGGCGTTCGGCCCCCAGCCGCCGATCTCCCAGGGGACGACGAAATTCGCTGCGATGTAGTCGAAGACAGCCCACGAGAGGGAGACCCGGAGGACTTCCTCATTGTGCTCGTTGAGCGGGACGGGTTTCGGGTCCGCGCTGATGAGGTCCGTCGGTTCCTCGTAGTAGTAGTAGTCGATCGGGTTACGCTGGCTGACGCTGTGGACGAGCGAGGAGTGCGAACTTCGGCCAGCGCGGCCAACGCGCTGGAGGTACGCGTTCATATTCGGCGGCACCCCGTAGAGGAGGAGCGCGTCGAGGTCCCCAATGTCGACACCGAGTTCCATCGTCGGGCCTGAGGAGAGGAAGTGGGGGTAGTTCCCCTCGCGGAAGAGATACTCGAGTTCGCGGCGCTCGCGTTTGTCCGTCATCCCGAGGTAGACTTTTGCGATGAGGATTCGCGCCCGCGAGTATTCGGCGCGGTACGCCCGCTGATGGAACTGCGGATGGGTTGGGTCGGCTCGCTCCGCGAGCGTGGTCTCGAAGGGGACTAGGCCACGCGATCGGACTCCGAGTTGATCGAGCCACGACGGCGAGAACCGGCCCGATTCGGGATTGTACTGGATGCCGTCGGCGTCGCCGGCGAGCGTCAGTTCGAGCACCATCGGGTTCAGGGAAAGATAGTCGTCGCTTTCCTCGTCAAAGACGCCGCGCTTGATCAGCGCATCAATGACATCGCCGCGTGCGCGGTCTTCGACACGCTCTGGGAGTGAGTCGACGGGACAATCGTTCCCGGTATCGACGACGCTCCGGAGGAGGTCACGCTCGGCATCGGAGAGGTCCGCGAGCACCCCCGGATCGACGCGGACGTCGACGAGACCGTCCGAGGCGAGGGAGCCGCCCCGCTCTCGGAACCGCTGCGTGTAGCTGTGCGGGATCGCTCGTCGACGGAGTCTGTCCCGGATCGCCTCTTCGGCGTCCATAAACCGGCGAGAGCGGTCGACGAGATGATCCTTCAAGTCGAACGAGACGTCCTGGAGGCCCCGTAGTGGACTGAGTTCGTCGTGGAGGGCGTCGATGCACGCGAGCGATTCCGTGAGCACGTCGTCGAGCGTCGGCCACGAGTCGTCGGCGGTACGGATCGCCTCGACGAGTGCTTGATCGAGGAGTGTCTCAACTTCCGGCTCGTTGAAATCGCGACCGAGTTCCTTCATATCGCGATGGGAGTCGGCAAACGACAGCATCTTCGCCGACGAGTAGTCCTCGTCGTCAGCGACCTCGCGGAGCAAGTACTGAGAGGTCGTGACAGCGATGTTGTTCGGACTGCGGACCAGTTCGTCGTAGCGCTGTCCGATCCGATACCCGAGTCGCTGATGACGACACGGGACGACCGACGTATGGTCGCGAACCGGAACGATTCGTCCGTCCGCAGTGATCGTCTGATAGGACTGGAAGGCGTCCGCCTGCTGTTGGAGCGCCGGATCGTCACACTGACAGGACGACCCGGGGAGGACGGTGGTATCGCACTCAGCACAGTAGTTGTTCTCGAAGACTTCGAAGAGACCCCTCTTGACGAACGTCTCCGCACCACACTCGCACTCCGCCGGCGGCGACGGCGCGTAGTAGTCGCACGTACATCCCTCGTGCGCGCATATCCAAGGAATGAGTCGGGTGTTCGCGATCGAATGCCCACACGCGCATTGGCGTGGAGTGTCTGTGGCGTCGTGCGTCTGCCCACAGGACGGACACTCGACGGCCGCGTTACTCCGTCGAAGGACGCGTTGCTCGGAACCGCAGGCGGAACACCCTGCGTCCGCGGATTCCGTCCGGCCACACTGTGGGTTCGTGCACGTCCACTCGTCGACGGCGGTGCGCGTCATCGCCGCGCCACACGTACAGGTCTCAATGACGCTGCGCTCTTCGACGGCGCCACAGGACTGACACCTCAGTTCAGGCGTGAACGACACTCGGAGCAGACGCACCTCGTCGTCGCGTGCGGCCTCACACCGCCCACAGTACTGCTCGTCTCGAGACGCGAAACTCCCCTCTTCGGACGGCGTATAGGACTCGAGTTGATCGCACTCGGGACAGTACCACGTCACGAGGGCTTCCTCAGCGCATCGACGGCAGTACGTCGCACGCGTGACGACGCCCGAGTCACACTCCGCACACGAGTCCTGTGGGGAACGATAGACGGCCGCGCACTGTGCGCAAGCGTAGAATCCGTCGAGCGGCCACGAGAAGAGGTGGCTTCGGTTCTCCAGTAAGCCCGAATACTCGCCAAGCGTACGGAAGTTCTCGAGGGCAGTCTCCGCCTGTGTGTCAGTGAGCGAATATGCCGTCCGGAGGTCGTCAAGGAACGCCTCGCGTGTCCGCGGTTCCTCGGCGAGTTCCTGATGGAGATGCTGTACGGCGTGGGCGACCGAGTCACTCGACGTCGTGGTGAGGTACTCGAAGAGCGCGTCACCGAGCAGTTCGTCGAGGCTCTCGTTGTCGACTGCGCTCGGGTCGTCGATGGACGGCCCGAACGAGTCGAGCGCGGCCGGGTACGGTCCCTCACCTCGGACCGCGCGACGCAGTTGCGCGACTGTTATCTGCTCCTCGTAGAGGGCGTCGGGTACGTTCTCGAGTGGCGGTGGGTCGAGTTCGCGGGGGTCCTCGTCGACGTGCGCAACGTCCGCCGCTCCGCTGATGCGGCGGAACAGTTCGACGTCGTTTTCGACGGTGGCACTGCTCGCGATCATCTGCGGAGCATCGACGTCGCGTGCCTCACGCAGTGCGCGGATACGCTTCGTGAGCGTCGCCGTATAGCTCCCGAAGAGGCCGTCGTAGGTGTGGACCTCGTCGAAGACGAAGAACTGTGGCTCGTAGACGAACGCGTCGTGTTCGTCGCTTGCGTTCGTGTTGACTAGTTTGAGGTTGATCGTGTCCGGGTTCGTGAGGAGGATGTCGACGCCCTCCTCAAGGATCTCGTTCTTCGTCAGTCGGAGGAAGTCCAGGGGAACGTCGTCGACGCACTGCTTCTTCTCGGGTTCGAGTTCGTAACGCTGGCCGGCGTTCCGGACATGAACACTCTTCCCGCAGTTCTGGCATTTCTCGAGCGCGTCGTTGTAGCCCGGACACTCGAAGTACTTGAACGTCGCATTCAGGTAGCCCTCCGCACGCGAGGACATATTGCTCGGCGTGTCCCCGTCGTAGATCCCGACGGTGATGCGGTCGTTCGTCGGAAGTTCTGCGTTGATCCGATAGAGGTACTGGATCAGGCGCTTCAACTGGTCTTGGGCGAGCGCTTTCGTCGGATACGTGAGGACCGCTTTCACGTCGTCAGGGCCACTCTCCTCGACTTTCCCCTGGTTCGCGTTGAGGATGTAGTCGAGGATCGGGATGAGCCACGCTTCGGTCTTCCCCCGGCCGGTCGCGGCCGTGATGACGGTGTCCTGCCCGTCGAGGATCGTCTCGACACTCCGCTCTTGGAAGTCGTAGAGGCGGCGGAACCCAATGTCCTCGAACGCGAGGCGGACGAGCGGATGGATCCCTGCCCGCTTGCTGAAGGAGAGCCACGACTCCGTGCTCCAGTTCGCAACATCAAGCGCCTGCAGATACGGGCCACGGAAGCCGATCACGGAGTCCTCGCCGTTGTCGGTGGCTTCGAAGCGATGCGCGACGTTTCGCGCCGCTCGTCCACCGGCACCGATGAAGTGGTTCCGATAGGCATCCATCGCCGCTTCCGCGCGTCTGGCAGGATTCTCCATCGGCGTCTATAGACTCACCTTGATCGTCGAGCGGAGTTCGGGAACGTCGAGCATTTCGTTGACGCTCGTATCCGAGAGGTCATCGAGGTCGACTTGGCCCACCTCACTGAGCGTCTTCAGATCCTCGATCGTCTGATCGCTGAGACCGTGGCGTCTCTGGAAGCCCTTCCAGTCCGTATCGAGGTTCTCGAAAGCCTTCTCGAGTCCCTGCCACTGTGACTTCAGATGGGAAACCGAGTCGTTCGGGTTGAGAATGGAGTTGAGGAACGATCGATACCGGCTGATCGTCTTCATCGCATCTGGGTCCTCACCGACGATCTTCTGAATGCTCTCCGCGGTGTTAGCGTCATCGAGTTGTCGGCGCTGGATCTCTTGTAGGTGCTCATCGATGAAGCGTCGTGCGTCGTTCACGTCCTCTCGCGTTTCTCTGACGTCGTCGATATGACTCGACAATGACTGGCTACTGTCGTCAATTATGTTGAGAACGTCATCCTGCGAGACACGTGTGATCGAGCGCGCCTTGTCACGAGCACTCGTCGCCTTCGACGGAAGAGAGCGTCCGAAGACCTCTGTGAGGATTCCCGCCTGGCGTTCGAAACCGTCGAGGGAATTCTCGAGTTTGTTAAGCGCCCGATTCAGTTTCTTCAGGTCTTCTTCGGCTTGGGCGACCCGCTTTTCTGTGTGCGTTCGCGTGTCGTACTCCTCCGCCTTCTGTTCGAGGCTATCGAGTTCTGACTCAAGTTCCGTGGTCTGTATAGCCATAGTTAGTTTCCTCCAAGTGTGGTCTCGATGGCATACCGCCGCTGCTCGTACGTCTCGAACTCCGAGAGATCTCTGACGCGGTCACGGAAGCCGACATCCTCGGGGAGCGTAACGCCCTCGGCTTCCTCGATCATCTCTGCGATCGCTTCGTAGATCTCCCATACCGATTCCGCCGCTCGGCTCTCCTCATAGTCGTGGAGCGTCGCGATGAGTTCGTAGCCCCGCTTATCGGAGATGTCCTCGAACGTCCGCATTCGCTGGCGGAACCGTCCTAGGTCGATCTCTGCGTCGCCCGCTACCGATTCGCGGGCTTCTCTCCACGACTCGTACTTGCTCGCGCCCAGTTTATCGAGGACATCGTGGAGTCGTGTGAGGGCGTCGTGGAGGTCGTCCCGGTCGTGGTTCGATTCATAATAGGTCGTAACCGTTTCGATGGTTTCAGTGACGTGCGCGGCGTTCTGTTCGGCCGAGACATCGTCGAGCGTCGTCGCGTAGTCCTTCACGCGCTCGAAGAGGACGTCGACGCCGTAGCCGGTCGACCGAGTGGTGCTGATCTGGTAAGCGCTGGAGAGGTTCGCCGTGTCGAACTGCATAGCCTGCAGCAGGTACTGATCGAGGTTCTCGGAGACGCTCTGCACCGCCTTCGAGAGACGTTCGCGGTCGACGACGTTCGACTTGAGGAGAAACAGGCCTTTCGAGAGGTGGTACGGAGCGTCCCGAGACTTGAGGAGACTCATCGTCGCCTCCCGTAGGGCAGACGGCTGTTCGTCTTCGGTACCGGGAACGAATCCGCTCTGTGGCGGTTTCTCGAACATCATTTCGGCTTCGATCTCGCGGCGACCGGTCTTCGCGTTGAGAATAAGGAACTGCGCGAGTACGGTGAACTCCTCAAGCGTCATCGGGTCAATACACGCTTCCAGATCGGCACGCATCTTCACCCGGAAGTCGGCGACCTGCTCGTCCGTCCATACGCGGAGGAGATCGTAGTTGAGATCGTACTTGTCCTCCTGCGGGAACTCGCCCGACTCGCTGATGCCGTACCAGAATAGCGGTTCGTAGATGTCGTCGTATTCGACACCGAAGTCGAGATCGAAGCTCATCCCCTGACGTTCGTCTGCGCCAACGAGCGTGACCGGGACGTCAGCTCCACGCGTGTAATAGATGCCGTGGACACCGTCATTACGCGCATTAAGGTTGCCGAGGAGCGTTGGGTCGTGCCACTCGTTGAGAACGCCAGCGGCCCCCTCTCGGAGGACTGTCGAGCTGTCGTACGTGTCACCAACCTTGATCCAGTTGCGATACTGGAGGAGGTACTCCTTGACCGTCGTCGAGTCAAGGTCGGTCCCAACGGGAACGTGGATGTCGGAACTCTCGATGTCGATTGTCGTCTCATCGCGTGCGTCGCCGTAGACTGCCTGAACGGTGGCCGAATCAGCATCTGGCGCGTTGAAGTGGATCTTCCCGTCACTGCGTGTCTCGCCGACTTCGTCATCGTCAAGGGAGACCCGTACACCACTTCGCGGTTCGCCGTTCACACGTGCCGTGACGGTGACTTCGTCGCTCACAGTCGGCGTCTTCGGGTTGACCGTGACGGAAACGGACGTGTCGTCAGTCGGTTCGACGACGGTAACGGTCGTCTTGTCCGTCTCGCCATCTTTCTCAGCCTGGAACGTAACGTCTCCCTTCTCGTCCGGAAGCCGAACGGAAGCGAAGCCGTCAGAGTCGGTCTTCGCGACCTCGTTGCTGTTGAAACGGACCGTGACGCCTTCCTCGCCACGGCTATCGAGCGTCGCCCGTAGCGTGATGTATTCGCTGGGGTGGAACGTTCCCTCGCTGACCCCGAGGTTGAGTGTCGGAGCCGGGACGTCTGCTTGGAAATACGCCCAGTCGTCGTCGACGTCTACATCGGTCAGAGGAACGTCGAACGTCTCAGGGATCTGGCGGTGAACGCGGAGCCGACGATCCGTCGTCGCGCTCCCGTACCACTTGCCGAGTCGCTGGAGACTCTCCGAGTACGAGAGATCGACTGGGGAGGGAAACGGTTCTACGTATGGGTTATCCTCAATCGCGTCGAACGGCGGAACGGTCGAGCTAAGGCACTCTCGAATGACCCGCATCAAGAGGAGGCGGGGGGTGCGACGCTTGTTCCCATCCTGAATGAGATGGTTGTAGGATTCCTCGATGAACGTCTCGTTGAACGGGTACAGACTGTCGAACGATTCGAGGACACCATCGGGGAGTGACTCGTCCGTATCCGATTCCTCAATGATAGTCGACATATATTTTCGGGCGAGTTTGACGGTGAGGTCGTCGTCGAGGAAATACGCCCGTCCGTCCTCGTCCGTCGTGCTAAGGTACCCCTCTGCGCGATCTTCCATATACGTGCTGATGCCCTGGCTCGTGCCGAGGGCGCGCGAGAGGTCGTCCTTCTCCCAGCCGGACGTCCAGCCGAGCACGACGTCGTAGTGACCGCTGTCGAGTTGGAAGATGTGATCGAGGAGTTGCTCTTTGAGGACGGTGAACGTCGTAAGATCCTCACAGATGAGAACCGGCCGGAGGTCTCGATCTTCGTACTCTTCGGAGAGTTCCTCAAGTTTGCCCTGGAAATCCTCGATACCCAGATTCCGGGAGAGGATCTCGTGGACTTGGCTCTGCAGAGCGGGGAAGAGCGTATCGACGCCCTTTGTCGAGCCGAAGGCCGCCATCGAGAGATCCCTGTAATCCTTCTTTGTGATGAGGTCGGACATTCGCTTTTCGCCCTCGCTCGTCGCAGACTCCTGATACTCGGCGATATTTTTCTCGAGGACCGTCCGAAGATCGGTCGCGTTCGAGCGGTTCGCGGTGAGAGCCTCGATCTCGTCCTCGCTGAATTGCTCCATCCCCGCACCGAACGCTCGAAGAGTAGTGATGATAGCGGCGGCGACCTTCTCGGGGTCGAGGTTCGAGACATTACTCACGGTGACGTCGGTATCAATCGGTCCGGAGATAATGTCTAGGATATCGCCGATTCCAGTCTTACTCCGGGAAACGTGGAGTGCGATGTGCGTCTCGTCCCCTTTATCGGGTTCGGCGCCGATCTGGTATTCGAGCCACTGACAGAGTTGGCTTTTCCCGCTTCCCGTCTCGCCGCGGAGGATGAATATCCGATTGTCGTCATCGACCTTCGATTTGAGGATAGCGTCGCGGAACTCCTCCTGCGTGACGAACTCATCGGTTCCCTCGTGCGGGAAGAGGTAGTCCGCTCGGATCTTGTCGATGTCGATGTGTGTCTTCAGGAACTGTTCACGAGATTTCTGATGGGCTTCCGGCGTCAGATAGTCGCGGACGACGCTATCATCCCAGATTTTGGGCATCGAGCTCATTGTGTGATCACCTGCTTGAACTGCGTGAGTGGATACTGATATGCGGGTGAGTCGGGCATCGAGTTAAGGTCATAATCGGAGACTGAGCGGGAGGTCTGGGTGTGCACGGATTGAGGTAGTGTGACTTCGCTTTTTGCATCGGACAGCCCTCGGAACTCGAGAACATTCTCTGACTCCATATTCTGAAGGACGTCCGACATCGCAGGATGGACTCGCGGAGTACCAGTCGTCGTCTCGAAGACATCGAAGAAGTTGTCCTCAACCCACGAGAGAGCGCTATATAGGTCAGTCGTGTCTTCCTGTCGCGTATGCAGGTCAAAAAGGTCATAAAGAAGTCGGCGGCACGGACTCAGAATGACGCCACGCGTTTCGGTTTCGGAGACCAACCCGAGTTGCGTGCTAAGTGCCCGCCACATACGGAGTTTCGTCTCGTTCCACGAGAAGTCATACTGATCGAGGCTCCCTTTGACCTGTGGGAGAAGCACGTCGAGAGTGCACGATCGATCGGCAGTGTCGAGGGCGACGTTCTGAATCCGGGTGAGATGATTCTTGGGGTGAGGCTGCTGCCGGAGGTGATAGAGAAGTCGGGGCTCGAAGGGTAGCTCCGGGAAGATCTCGCGGTTCAGTTGCGAGACAACACGATCGTCTCCGTCGCGTTCGACGAGGTCGACCCCGTGAAGGAAGTCAATGCAGTCTCGGACGTTGTCCTCGTTTTTATGAGCGAAGTCCGAGACGATGTTTTGTACCGTACGGTCGCTGATAAGCGACGTGTAGATCGATTTCAGTTCCGCCGCACGGACCGTGTTGTAGTTGATCAGCGTCCGATTCGGCTTGTTTACCGCGAAGCGATAGGTGGCCATAGGTTAGCGAAGGTCTGGGTCGGTCTGCTGGTACTCGTCGAGTTGCGCTTTTTCGAACTCACACACACGAAGTGCATCGAGCATTTGGTTCGCGATCTTCTGGGTTTCACCACGTTCTGTCCACGAGCGGAGTGCGTCACGGATGCGCTCGGAGTAGTCTTCGAGAATATTCTCAAGATCGTGTTCGATGAAGTAGTAGATCGGGTCCCAGACAGGACTACCCGAGGGAGCGCGCGTATAGTCGTAGATGTTCTCCAGTGTGTCCGCGGGTGCGTCGTGCTGTTTGTGGTGTTCGGACGCACGGTGATAGTGGAGGTTGCGTGTCTGTGACGCTGGGAGTGCAGAGTCGGCATAGTTCTCAATGTACCGTGCGGAGAGTGTGTTGTAGTCTTTCACTGCGACGTCGTAGTCGTCGACAATCGATCGCCCCGGTTTCGGAATATACGTCGGGAGGCGTGGTGATGTCGTGTCAGTGACAAGGATGTAGCGTTTCCGCTCTTTGGCAGAGCGTTTGAGCAATGCGCGGACGAGGTCTTCTTCGCCGTATGCCTCGATACCTTGCTGGGTGGTGATGTGGACGAGGGGGAACTCAACATCATCCACAGAATCCACAATGTCCTGTGAGGAGTGATAGGTATAGTCGACTAGTTTGAAGTCGTTATCGAAGACATCTGCGTGGACAACAGTATCAATTCCGAGTTCACCGAAGAACGGAATACTCCGAAGTTGGGCGCGTGCGTGTTGGCCGCGCTTCTGGAGTTGCGGATCCCGTATGACAACAGTTGGTGTTGTCGTCTGTAGGATATCCTCGATGGAAGTCGGATTAGACACATATCCCCGTGGAAAGGGAAATGTCATAAATCCACGGTTGGAATCGTGGTTTATATCACTGTACTGCGGTTTGGTCACGGAAGGAGTCCTCCTTGCTGCATAGTGATTCGTGAAACCAGATATCTCTCATCACGTATTAGAATTGTCGTTATAGTTATGATTATTGCAGTACAGAGAAGAGGACAGCAGTCAGTCCCGAATATTCCACAGACAAAATACTGCAAATATATTGCAGGAATAGAGGCATCCGAATACTGGTATTTCAACGGTTCGAGAAAAACATCAAGACCAAACCGTTGCAGAGTAACGCAACAGTTCTATAGGTGAGACAGGGAGAGAATAGCATAATGCGAACATATATCGCTCCTATTGGCTATGATAGCACGCGCGTGACACGCCCGATACTCAGCCAAGGTATCGAGCGCGACACTCACATCGACCTCTTGATCCCGACCACAACAACAGACGATAGCCGTGGTGCACAAGCTATCGACGACGTTCGTCGGATGGTCGAACAGATCGAACCGAACGTCGATGTCGGGACAACGGAAGTACCACACGACGACTTCGAAGCGGCGATCGAAGCCTGTGGGTCGCTCATCGACGACGCCAATGGTGAGGTCGTTGTCGTCTTCGGCGGTGGCGCCCGTGATATTTTCTTACCACTCACTGTTGCTGCTCTCTCGCGAACCCATCAAATCCACGCAAGCTACCAATTCAGCGATATCGACGGCGAGGTCCGGGAGCGTTCCCTCCCCAACCTTACTGCAAACGCACCAGCGCAGACCAGGTCGACACTCGAAGCTATCAGCACACTCGAGGAACCCGTCTCGCTCACCGCGGTTACTGACGCTGTTGATGTCTCAAAAAGCACCATCACCCGGCACGTGAAAGTTCTCGAGCGACAGGGGTTGGTCACATCAGAAACACACGGAAAAACGAAGGTCGTCGAGTTGACTACAACGGGTCGTCTACTCCTTTCACGGACGTCCTGATCATATCCAGGTAGAACACTTGTTGGCGCTGAATCACCCGCAGGATCATCGTGGAAGGGCTGATCACGCCATCATCTGAAATAGCGAGCAATCTGTGCGACGAGCGCATACTGTTTGATTCGATGTGTCACAGAGACAGTCTTCCGTGCATCGTCGTATTCGATGACATCGCAAGCTGCAAGTTTTGGCAGGTGCGTTTGAATGAGAGCATTGTAGGCTGATTCATAATCTTTAGAGCCGACTTGGCGAGGTGGGACACCAAGTTCGATTCCACGAACGATCCGCGCAAGGTGCCGAACCTCGACCGACGCCTCTTGGTCAAACAAAGAGAGATATACGATGATTAGCAACCGACGTCGGTTTCCGAGTAGATCAAAGAAATCCACCGGATCAAGCCGGTCGTCAGTATGCATTACTCTCACCTCGAAGCAGAGTGAGGTGGTAGCGGTTCTGGCGGTTGGAAGTTCGGTCATACATAGAACCACGGAAGCGAAGGAGTTCGCCTCCGCCCATAACGGGCGAAAAAAAACCGAACGAGAAGAGGGTAAAAGAGGTGGTTTGCGATTGCCGCCGACAGTGACAGCTCTCTCTTTGAGGAGCGTAGCTTAACTGCTACCGACGACTCATCAGGATAGAACCGAAGACTCAGACCGGGTTAGCTGGCGGGACTTTGGGAGGTACTGAGGACCGACACAACTGGCAAAGCCGAGAGACGCTGAATGACATAGGTTATGTTTGGCGTTCAGCGCACTGCAGTAGAGTGGCGAGAAACGATACTTCGGCTGTCGAGATGACCGTCCGACTCTGGCGATCGACAGAAACTACTCCACTCGCTTCTAATTTGGGAAGATGCAGATGTTTGAGCATCACAGACACATCTCGGACGTGTTCATCGTCGACACGATCTGGAGAGACCTCCGCTTCGAGGGCCGCAACTTGCGTTGCTAGGACCGATTGTTTCTGAGCGCTGTCGGTGCGATCGAGACAGCAGATGATCACTCGGCGGCGCTCATTGGCGAGCAGCTCGAAGGCCCTCCCCACCGATAATTCACTCATACCTATCTGAATTCAGACCAAATACAAAATTTTTGGTATATGGTTAGTATTGTTCTATTTTCGTCGCATATAATTCGTTAAATTGCACGTTCACACAACACGCAGAGCTAACCGATCGGCGTAGAGCAAGTTACTCAAGGGCCATCCAGACTGGTGTGGATCACGAATCTAAGGTCCAAACCGGGACTGTTTCGACAAATAACGGTCAGTCCGATCTGTTTGGATATATTCTGGCCGTCCTAACCCGCCTCATCAGTCCATATATTCTCGAATTGGGCCTGCAGACGAAGTTCACCGCTGTATCTAGGGATCAATCTTATAGCCAGGTACCGGTCGAACCGTACTAGGACCGTTGATTCACTCGTACTACCACTATCCCAGCCAAATGCAACTGTTTTGCTAATCCGGAGTCGATATGCAATACTCCCGCTCTCGGGGGCTCGCCAGTCGGGAAAAGCACTTCTTGGTTTTCTCTGATCCACTTAGGCTATGAGGGATGGTCAAATTTTAATAGTTCCTACAGGATATCTTAGAATGAGTCACCTATCTCATCGAGAGAGAAATCTGATTCTTCGATTAAGCTACCAGCGGAATTTTGTTCGTATTCGATATCTGTGGGATCCTCGACAATGCCGACGAAGACAAGCGACTCACCGAGATAGGTCACTGCATGGTTTGCTTCGTTAACCGTCACGCTCCCACCCCCTTTTTCAGTATAGATGAATGAGGCGATATTCTGGTAGCTTTCTGACGCGATAAATTTCCGTCCGTCCTGTGTTCTGGTGAACGGACGGCCTTCAGCATCGACACTGAATTCGAATCCCTCGCTCGGTCCCGGATACGGGTCGCCTTGTGCTAACTCCTCGGGTTCTGGAATAGTTTGGCTCGTCGGAGGATCGGGGATTTCGTTGTCAGTCGCGGGTCTGAGATGACCGGTAATCGCGTCTTCTTCGGTTTCCCAGGTGAGATGGCGCACCTCTGCCTGTGAGAGTTCTTCCCGCCAATCGTATCGCTCAAAGATGCTCGCATCAACTGTATCTCGTGCGTAGAGAACGAACAACTCCGCTTGCTTGTTTGGATCTTCGCCGGTCCGAAGGATACGTCCGAGCGTTTGGATGCGTTGTCTGACGCTTCCCGAGGAGACACGGACGATACCCATATCTGCTGATGGGACGTCAACGCCTTCGATCAGTGCCTTCACACTCAGCATTACGTTTGCAAACCCGTCATCGCTGAACCACTCGATAGCAAAATCGTTCCAGGCCTTGTTCCGGTGTCCAGAGTGATACATAACGGGACGGTAACTCGCCGTGAAGAACAGTTCTTCCAGTTTCTCGTCAATACGTTTCAGTGCCGGGTATCGCTCGTAGAGCTGTGCTCGGTCTACGTCTGTCTCGGTGATTTCGCCAGTCCGTGCGTCACGGCCCCGTGTCTCCTTCGGGGCGACCATTCGCTCCAACTGCTCGATTCGTTCCTGGAAGACAATCGCTTTCTGCTCGTTGGCCACGCTTTCTTCGAGCAACTCCAGCGTTACGGCTTGCCGAGCGACGGCGTCAGCCACCAATTCTCGCCGCTCCTGTGTGTATTTGAAGTAATCCGAGATCGCTGGCGTCGCCCTGTCAGCATCGTTCCGTATGACTTGCAGTTTCCGTGAGAAACTCCCGCTGAGTTCGTATAACCGGTTCTGGTACTGTCTCTCGATATCCGTCACGGCGTCAACCACCGCATCGGTTAACCGCTGGTATGCCATCTGTTCGGCATCGGTGAGTTCAAACCCGACGTAATTAATCCGGAAGTCCGGAATGAGGCCACGACGTTGACCTTCGTCGTACGACAGTTCATAATAAATTTCGCCGAGATTAGCCACCAACATCTCGTCTTCGGGACTCCGCTCGTCAGCAGCCGGGTCAGACAACGGGGTCGCAGAAAGACCCAAGCTAGCTGTTCTGTGACAGTCGAACACCTTACCGAATGTCTCGCCGGTGTAACGATGACATTCGTCGGCTATGAGCAGATGCTCATTCACATCGGCCTTCCGAAGCGTCTGTGACAGCGAATCATTTTTCACCGCCGAATTAACGATCGAGACGAGGACCCGACACCCGTCCTCGAACCCGTCGTTGTGCCCATCGCCAAGCCATCCGATGTCGTCGGTCGGGATACCGAGTGTCTCGACCAGTTCTTCGAGCCACTGATGCAGAAGCACCTTCGTCGGAACGACGACTGTCACCACACCGTTTGAGTGGTCGGCGAGCCACTGACGCAGAACTTCCAGAGCCATCACCGTTTTCCCAGCACCGGTCACCACCTGTGCGATACCACGCTCCGAGTCTGTCTTCTCACCAGTGAACCATTTTGTAGCGGCGTCTTCCTGCCAGTCGTACAGTTCGAACGCTTCGGGAAACGTGTACGCTTGCCGGTCTGGTGCCATCGCTTCGAGAGTCGCTCGTGAGAACCCGCTGCCAGCACTTGCCTTCGCTCGCATCGCCGCAGCCTCGGTGTCCGCAGCGGCGATTTGTTCTAACATTGTCGTTGACAGTCCAGCGAGAGCTCGCGGGGTGAACGAATCGAACTCTGCACAGATGGTGTCACGGAGTTCTCGGCGATGTCGGCGTTGCTCGACGTACGTCTCTGACCGTTTGAGTTGCGGCTCCGATGTATCCGTCAACACGGACTCGTCGAGGTACTCTCGCCTGGCTGTATCGAGGAGTTGCCGGTGTTGGCTATGCCCACCGGACTCACGGTACATATAGTACTTTGCGAGGTCGCGTTTCACTCGATCCGATGGCGGCGATGTGTTCGGCCCTTCCCGCTTGAGCCATTGCTCGAATTGCCACAGAATATCCGCATTACGGAAGCGCTCACTGAATCGCTCCGGATTCGTCGTTTCGTACCCACCCTCACGGTTACGCAACGCGCCCATACCCTCCAATAGCTGCGGATACCCGCGAATTCCCTCGTCGTTGAACTCGTATCCGTACTTTTCGCCGAGACGCGCCCGGATCGTGCCTCTACGGACTGGCTCGTCCGCCTGCTTCACGACGTGATGGATATCGTACAATCCCTCAATGCCTTCCGGGAAGGAGCCTTCTAGTGCCCACGATTGCTTGACAGCGTACCAGAGGAATGTCTCAAAATCCAACTCGTCCGACCGCCAGTCGTGGGCGAACTCGTGAACTGTGACTCCCTCTTGTGTTTGACGCAGGACACCTAGCTGGATGTACGTCGAAACGATGCGGCGAAGATACTGCTCAGCGTATTTCTCTCCATCCGGTTTCAGTAACTGTGAGCGAGCGCGACGAACGAATTCGGATTTATCCAGTGGTTCAGTCGAAGCGATAGCAATGTCGACGAAGCACCGTGCTCTGGCTGCAGTCTCTTCTACGCCGAACAACGGTGGTGGAAAGCGTCGCCCCATAAATCACCAGTCGATCGGATCATCCTCCGGGATCTCATCATCAAGATCATTTGCCGGGAGCGATTCGGTGTCTGGGCCATCCACAGTATGGTTGTCGACCTCTGTCTGTGATGTTTCACCGAGCGAATCAAGCCAACTATCGACTCCGTCACTCTGATCCTCAAATGGATCGGTCAGCGACGGTGGGTCACTAATGGAGAACGGGGTGGCTTCGACTTGGCCGGCGTAAATTGGGAGTTTCTGGACACCTCCGCGGTCACGTCGAAGGGCAATGAGGTTCTTCACCACTCGTGGAAGTGAATCGAATTCCGCCCGAGTTTGCGACGGGAGTTTATCTAAGTCAACAAGTGTTAGAACATCGTTCCACGGTGTGACCCGCAAGGAGCCTCCCTGCGGCTTATACCGCGATAATATCGTCACTAACTCCTGTGAGAAAAATTCTTGGACTGGATGTCGCTTGTGGGTCTGTGGGTTGTCCCACCAGATCCGCTCAACGCCGGGTCCGAACGAGTATTTCGCACCGTCATACACGCTTGGCCAGAAGTCACCAGGTTCCAAGCCATCGGGCTGTACTGGCACACTGAAATCTGGATCCTCTGGCGGGACCAACTCTCCGTTGAGGTCAAATCTCCCGATCCAGTGGGTCTTGTATTCGTCATCTTCTTCAGCCCGCGTAAGTACATCGTTGCCTTCTGTTATCCGAATACGGCCACCGAGGCGTTTGAGTTCGAGTAGTGACTCGATGAGATCCCCAGGAGTAGGCTCTAAGTACAGTCGATCGGTTCCTTGGTAGGCTTGCCACCAGATATCGCCGTCAGGGTTCGTCCGAAGTCGATAGCCACGGTAATGCTCAGTCCATCTATCGCCGGGTTCGTATCTCGATATCATCGGTAACTGGTGACGGTCAGAAGGACCGTTTTATAATGTACTCACAGGGCCGAGATATATGTCTGACGACAAAATCGAGGGGCGAAAATATACTTGAACACAGGTCTTCGTGCGACGTGGTGTGATTATCATACTCTGAAAGCGCAGCGTGACGTTTATCATTTAGGTGCCAGATGGTACGTGCAGATGCCACAAAAGGTGTCGAAATCCGGAACTTCTCCGGAGCTATCGTATTCTATCGATGACCCTTCGACTGCAGCAGAGGCACTTTCTACCGACACTATCAATGTGACAAGTCATCTCCTCAACGTTCAAGCGCGGGAGTTTGAAATCGCCCAAGGGCAACAAGAGTTACTCTCCGTCGAGGAGATTAAAGATCGGATCAAACTGCTGGACCACCAACTTCAGGCTGCTCACCGTGCGCTGTTCAAAATGAGCGGTGGGGCGCTGTTCGCTGACGAAGTTGGACTCGGAAAAACTATCGAGGTTGGAATGGTTCTGAAGGAGATGGATTTCCGAGACACCCGAGACAGCTTCCTCATCCTGACCCCGGCTCAGCTCGCACCTCAATGGCAGAAAGAACTGGACGAAAAGTTCGGACTGGACTTCGTCTGTAATTACGACGAGGACTTCTGTGGGTTCGATGCGCACGATAAGATCATAGCGAGTGTCGACACTGCCAAGTCGAAAACCAACAGAGACGATGTCCTCTCACGGCGATGGGATGTTGCTGTTCTCGACGAAGCACACTATGTGCGCAACGCGGACACAATGCGGTACGAACTTATGGACGAACTGAGCTATGGGGAGGCGTTCTTTGCAACCGCGACACCGATTCAAAACGATATTTCAGATCTCTACAACATTATTGATCTCATCCGCCCCGGGATACTCGGAACCAGACAACAGTTCGACAACCGGTACGTCGTCGATAGTGACGATGCCCAAATCAAACGCAGCGAGGAACTACAAGAGAAACTCAATCGTGTGATGATTCGGAACCGTCGTGAAGAGACAAAAATCGATTTCACGAATCGGAACGTCCACACGAACGTTTTTGAGCCTTCAGCGGCGGAAACCCAGTTGTACGACGCTGTCACGGACTATGTTCGGTCGAATTATTCCAGCGCTGATGCTCGGCACCTAGTGCTGTTCACCTTGCAGAAAGAAGTCGTTTCAAGCCCGTACGCGGTCGATAAGACGATTGAACGGTGGGTGGCTGACAAAGAAAAGGCCCTCTCAAAACGCGAACGGAACGCGCTGAGAGACATTCAGTCGATAGTCGATGATATCGCTCGGACGACCAAGCAGAAGCGGCTTCGACATATCATCGAAACGATTCAGGATCAAATCGGAACGACCAGAGCCGTCGTGTTCACGCAGTTCCGTCCGACTCAAGATGCGATCGCTGACAGTATTCGCGGGTTAAACCTGCCGGTCCATATTGTGAACGGGGATCTCTCCAGCAAGGGGAAAGAACGGAAAGTGGCGCAGTTCAAAGACGAAGGGGGCATTATGGTTGCCACGGACTCGATCAGTGAAGGCCGGAATATGCAGTTCTGTAACGTCTTAGTGAACTATGACTTGCCGTGGAATCCGATGAAAGTCGAACAGCGCATCGGGCGAGTCGATCGTATCGGGCAAGACCGTGAGGTCCACGTGTTCAATATGGCCTTGGAGGGCACGATCGAGGAACACGTCCTGAACAAACTGTTCGGGAAAATCGATCTGTTCAACCAGTCCATCGGTGGGCTCCGAGATATCCTCTCCCGGATGGAAAAGTCCGGTTCCGACTTCGAACGAGAGGTATTCGAACAGTTACGGCACGCCGACTCTAAAGTCGAACTCGAAAACAACTTCGAGGATATGGCAGTCGATCTTGAACAGAACACTAAAGCTGCGGAGAAAATGAATGATTTCAACCGCGGTGTGTTCGACGGCTTCGATTTCGGTGAGAGTGTATGAGCGTTGATGACATCAGTACACTCAACCGCTTAGAAATCCGCCGGTTCACTGCGATAACAATCGAAGCATACGGAGGCGACGTTGACCGACGCAACGCGGATTCTTGGCAAGTTACACTTCCAGATCCACTCAGTAATCTCGCGGAATCGCCTGACGTTGCCGTGGTGTTTGACCCGAAAGACCAGCAACCTGGTCGTGATGAAATTCTCGTCCAACCCGGCTCCCTCGCGTTCAATCAATTACTCGAATTAGTAAAACAGGAGCTCTCAGTCGGTCAACTATACCTTACAGCGGCTGATATGCAGATCACTTTTCCCGACGTTCTCGATGTTTCCGAAACGACGGTGACGATTGACGAATTTACTCCAGAGCAGACGGCTGACGCTGTCGCGTTTCATTTTCTGGTCGAGATGGAGAGTGTCTCGTCCTTCCACCGGGAGCGATTCGAAACCGTCACACTAGACCTAACAAACGGGAGTCCGCAACCCGACCTCACCGAGCGGTTACTAGCCCATACCAGCACGCTCAGCCGGTCTCACGAGACAAGCGATATCAATCCGGCGGGCGACACAATTGAACAGCGATACACGACAGCTGTCGAGGAGATTGAACGGCGAATCGAAGACGATGCGGCTGAGTTACTTGACGAAGCCACCGAAGCCGCATCGACTCGGGCGGAAGAAATCAGTGATTTGTACGACCAGCGACGGGAAGAACTCACAGACGAACTGCACGGTTCCGCGTTACGCCAACGACAGAAATCGTTCGATAAACGTGAGCGAAACGAGATAGAGGATATGGTCAACCGGCACGATGTTAACGTAAACGTCTCGCTCGTCGGGATAACCTTACTCTCACACGACGTTGGGAGCCTCACACTCTCGATTGACGACGGCGAACGTTCTGGTACTGCGGTGGCTCGATACGCACCCGCAACCGGGGACATCATTCGCTTCGACTGCGCGACCTGTGACACGCCGTTCGATCGACAAACCAGGCCGCAAGTTTGTGGGTGCGGGACTACCGTCTGTGCCGGTTGTATCAACGTCTGTGAGGCGTGTGGCGACACAGGCTGTCCAAATTGCGACACACCAGTGGCGGCCTGCGAGTTGTGCGGGCGCGTCGAATGTCACCAGTGTGGCTCAGTCTGCGACGAGTGTGGTAGAGCAGTGTGCACCAACCACATTGAAATATGTGCTGCAACCGACCACTCAACCTGTTTGGCCTGCGGTGAAGACTGTAGTAGCTGCGGGACGTTCCACGCTGACTCGCAACTCCACCGGTGCCGTGTTGACGGCGACCTGCACTGTGACGCTCATTCTGGCACCTGTGATGAGTGCGCAGACACGCTTTGTGACGATCATCTCCGGTCTTGTACTGCGTGTAAGATAGAGATCTGCCCTGCCGACCGAGTGACTTGTGAGACGTGCGGTGATACCCGCTGTCACGACGACGCCATCGCTTGTGACGGGTGCGGTGGGTATCACTGTGCTGAATCAGTTGAACGATGTGAGATCTGCACGAACCAATTCGGGACCGCTCATCTCTCTATGTGCGCCACCTGTGACCGGAGTGTGTGTGCAACAGACTCCACGACCTGTGGTACCTGCGAAGATACGATTTGTACGGAGCACGCTATTGACTGCGCTGGTTGCAGTGACGCGCTGTGCGCCACGCACAGCAACGAGTGTGAGATTTGCGCAGACTCTTTCGGGGCGCGACACCTAGTAGCGTGTGACACGTGCGGTCAAGAAATCTGTGAGACTGACCGCGGAGAGTGTCGGATCTGCGATGACATCGTCTGTACTGAGGACTCCGCGACCTGCACGGAGTGTAACGATGTCACCTGCCCGAGCCACACTGATCCCTGTGATCTGTGTGCCGAAGTGTTCTGTGCTGACCATCTCGACACTTGTGCTACCTGCGGTGACGATATCTGTGAAACTGACCGGATAGAGTGCGCTGTCTGTGACAGTGTCACCTGTGATGTTCACGCAGAGACGTGTGACACGTGTGAAAAGGACTTATGTCCGGAGCACAGCGACACGTGCGCCACGTGTGGGGACCTCCTCTGTCCGGCTGACCAATCTCGGTGTACAGACCACGACGCTGTACTCTGCGACACGCACGCCAAGACGTGTGCCCAATGCGAGGAAACGTACTGTGTTGACCTCGTTACTGACTGCGGGTACTGTGATGGCGTTGTTTGTCATCACCACGAAGAGACGTGTACCCATTCCAGTGAGACAGTGTGCGCCGAGCACAACCGGGCCTGCACCGTCTGTGAAGATGCGTTTTGCCCGGCGCACTCCGTCACCGCTGACGATAGCGACGAAGTCCGTTGTCTGGACCACGCAGCTGAATGTGCTGACTGCGAAAATCCGTTTACTCCCGAGCATCTGGAAGTATGTGATCGATGCGGCGAACACGTCTGTCAGGACGACCGAGCCGGCTGTGCTACTTGCGGTGCGGTACTCTGCCAGACGGATCAAATTACGTGTACTGTCGACGGGAAACCACACTGTGCGTCCCACATCGTTCCCTGTGACACGTGCGGTGAGGGCGTCTGCGACGACCACGTGAAAACCTGTGCACACTGCGGCGATCTGTTATGCGACGATGACGCGACGATATGTACCACGTGTGACGAACCACATTGCGCGGCCCACACTGAGGAGTGTCTCAGTTGCGATGAACCGCATTGCGTCACTCATTCAGCCACCTGTGCGGAATGCGAGTTCACGTTCTGCATGGATCATGTAGAGGAGTGTCACAACTGCGGTGACCTCGTCTGCCACACTGACCGAGAAACCTGCGAATCCTGCGGCGAAACAGCGTGTCTCTCACACAGCGCAGACTGTATCCACTGTAAGGAGAGTTTCTGTGCCGATCACCACTTCCGTTGTGGCACCTGTAATAGCCCAATCTGTGCCGCAGATAGCACCGAATGCGTCGATGACGAGGACCGGCACTGCGACGAGCACATCGCCACGTGCAGTGTCTGCCAACACGAGACCGACCGTGACCAGCCACGCTGTCAGAATCATCTGGAGCAGTGCGTCATTGACGAGGCGAACCTGTGTTCCGAACATACTCACATTGACCCGGTGCTACAGGAGGCGGTGTGTGCAGAGCACCAAACGACGTGTACCACGTGTCGACAGCAGGTCGCCACTGCCGCTGTGGAAAATGGGGAGTGTCGCACCTGTCACGAGTTAGCTGAAAACGACTCACTACAGCCGGATGTCGAGGATGAACTCCCGGAGTCACTAAGTTTCCGCTCGATGGAGATCAGCACCAATCCGGCGTACGTCGTCGTCCACGGTAAACGGCTCGTTCGGTCGAACGAGACTATCGTGCTCGAACGCGACACCGGTGACATTATCGAACAGTATCGAACCGGGTTGCTTGCCCGGCTCTCCGGAGGGCGACTATGAGCAACAGCGACCAATCTTTCTCGTGGTATAATCCGGAGAGCGTCCGTACGACAGTCGCCAATGGCAAAGCGAAGAGTATCGATCCGAGTCGGATAGCGGAGTATCTGGCACAACGCCAGTTTGCTGACATCCCGGTGTCCCGCGTCGAACGCATCGTCGATAACATACCGAGTTCTGAGGACACGTCAGCAGCGACAATTGATCTCTCACAACCCGAAGCAACGGACGCAGAACCGCGTGCACCCGTAGCGAACCAACTCGCCGTTCACGATCTGGAGTACGTCTCGAACCGCGAGGCTGCTCGACTCATCGGGCTTGCACTCGAACAATTCGACGGGAACACGGTACGCCCGCCCGGTGCCACACGGGTAGAAACCGACCTTGTCTGGCATCGACAGCAAATGACCGTCGCGTTTCGTATCGTCCCAATCCCGTCAGGTGCTGTTGATACCAACCACATCGACGCCTTACTGGACGGTACGGTCGTGCCGGATGACGTCAGAAGCCCGTCCGAACTGGCAATCGTCACTAATCAAGCGTTCACCGATGAGGCTCTCGATTCCGCCGTTGAACACGACATCCACTGTTTCGATGCCGGGCACGTCGAAGAATGGTTCCGCCGAGCCAGAATCCCAATGGGCGCCGTCGGTACACTGCTCGAAGACGGTGAATCTCACGATGGACCGCTGACCGACCTCGTCGAACTCCCACCAATTCCGGACCCGAGGAAGACCGTCGATCCCCTTGAAATCAATCGAGCGTTCGATATCGACTCGCTCACACCGCCTTCCGGAGATGACACCTCGCCCTCTACAGTTGAACGAACAGACGCGAACCAAGGCAAACAGGACACCGGACTTGGCCGTTCGACTGCCCGAGACGATCCGCTCGGCGGCACTCAACCCCCAGCCGGTGAAACCGGGACGCTGTACGCAGACCCTGGTGAAGATGGCGATTTCGAGGCATTCGACCGGTTTGTCGATGAGATCACGGACGGAAACCAGCAATCCAACTCGACTACGGATGAAACTGCGAACGCGGGAGCCAAAGAAGCCAACGAGTCAGATGACAAATCAACCACCTATGATGATGTCGACCGGAAAGAACTGTTGTTCGACCTCTTAGAAGCAACACAAGACGTCGACGGGAGAATGTCTCTGAAAGAGGTGCGAACGCATACCTCGTATCCAGTTGAGTATTATCTGAAAGAGTTCGGCTCGATTGCGGATGCGTTGGTCGCAGTAAATGTTGAATATTCGGAGGAGTCTCAATGACGGCAACACTGAAAGAAGAGTCGACGAGCGTCCCGTTGGAAGATCAGAGATCAGTCACGTTGAAACCAGGGAAACCATGGCCGTCCGCGTACCGCGGCTCAAAATACAGTCTCGTCTCTGACGACGACTTTAATGATGCCGTACTCAAATGGGAGCAACGCGATCTTGCGATTTACACAGATCCACCGGATGGGTTACGCCGCACGCTCATTCTCCTCGGGAAAAACGGTGGGTACGGGAGTTTCCGAGTCACTGCTGACAACGAAGTCCTCACGAAAATCAAAGCCGACGAGTACAAACACGTAAATGAAGCCCCAGTCGATAAGGGGTGGATCCCTGTGTACGTCGGGAAACTCTCAGGCACCCTCGACTTCGATGAAATCGACTCAGACCCACTCACACCTCAGAAGAACCGCATCAAGGTCTGGAAAGGATTCCCATTCCACCACGGGGAACGCTGGAGCGTCAGCCAAGACGGGGCCCTATTCTGGAAATGGAAAGACTACCGCTTCGACTCAGCGTTCGACCATCCAGAACTCATCAACGAATATCAAAAATACCGCGGAACAGCCGGTCGCCTCTACATCACAGAAAACGCGCATATTTGGGTAAACATCCCGAAAAACGATATCGCACCAGCGAAACAATCCGCTGTCCGGAACGCAATCAAAAAGTGGAAACGAGCAGCCGAGCAGGTAGACGATACAGCAACCCTCCGACTAGTCAACCGGCGACTGGTCGCCACGAGCGGAGACGACGATCCGTCCACCGGCCACTTCCCGATCCACCTTGGACAGCTAAGCGACTTCGACAACGGGGTCATCCCTCGACCAATCGTCGACGAATCAAGCTACTTCCAAGCCGTTTGCGAATACGAACACGTATGGGAATAATCAGCTCCGAAGGATTACGACACGGCGCTTGATTTGGGCGTTTTTACGGCCCCAGCCGGCGATCAGAACCCGAGAGGTCGGTGCTGATCTTACAGATATCGTATCGTTCGACGAAGATTGGAGACGATGCATTTGAGTCCCAGTCTCGGAACTCAAGGTGCCAACTTCACGCATATGTGGCGAAGCCGAGCGTCCCCCACTCACTTACTGTATACGTCGCCGACCGTGGCGAAGTGATCGACAAGCGTGTCGACGGCGTCTTCGATGTCAGCTCGTGAGCTGACGTGGTTGTAAAAGACTTTATTCGAGTCGTACGGATTGTTGGAGATCTCCACGGCCCAATCGCCGGCTCGGGTCTGTTCGACGACACGCGTATCCTTGTCGGTGGCAGCGTTCTTGATTTTGTATCCGAACGCGCGTAACGCGCCGTCGATGTCCGTTCGGTCGTATTCCGTTGGCGGCATCCAGTACAGGTGGACGTTCAGTTTTTGATTCCCGCTGGGCGAGGCAGGCCCCGTCATTTGATGATTGATCCGGTGGAACGCTAACCCGTTTCTGGGGCTCTCGCTTGTTTTCACATCGGGGTTCAGTCCCGGTTCGAAGAGGTCGGGCTGGGCATCCACCATTCGTTGATCGAACTGTCGAAGGATCGATTCGATCTCGGCTTGGAACTGGTCGGTCAACCGGAGTGCTTTCAAGTATCGATCGTTCGTGAGGCCGTTGGTGAGGAAATCGTCTGTCATCGGGTGTTTTGTTGCTGCAGGTAAGTTAGTTGTCGGTCGATTGTATCGGTGAGCTGGTGTGGGCGAAGTGCCTCGACGACGTTCGCCGGCGAGGCAAACCGTTTCGCGTCGGGGTGGGACACGAAATTCAGGAGTTGTTGCTCCGCCACGGCGCAGAACAGGTACGCGTTCGCTGCCCAGTGGTCATCCACGATCTCCCCGGCACGCAGGAGCGTGCGGAGTGCAGTCGTGATATCTCGCCAGTAGCGGACTTCGACTGGGCCTGGATCGGTCCACGGAATACGGAGCTGGCCGTCCGGAGTCTGTTCGACTCCGGGACTGACAATCGCGTCAAGACGGTTGCGTTTCCGTTCTGGGAGGAGCAATACGTGCGTCCACTCCCGGTCGTCGTAGTGGTGTTCGACGAGTGCGGCTGTTTCGGCAGTCTTGCCGTAGTTCTCGTCGTCGAGTTTTACTTCGATCGAGATGCCGCGGTCGCCGTAACAAATTAACAGGTCCGCACGGCGTGGTCTCCCACCAGGGTTCGAGAGGCGTGCCTCCCGAATCACCTCGTCCGGCGGCCCCTCAACTGGAATGTCGAAGAGAGTAGCGATGAGAGCTCCGGCTGGCCGCAGGAGTTGGGCAAGCCACCGAGACCACGCGACCTCGTTGCTCGGGTGATACGGGCCGCGTGGAGTAGCTCCGTCGCTCACGTCGGTTGCGAGGGGGTCGGTATCAAACGGGGCGTTGGAAGCTGACCAGACCGTGTTTGACCGCGCAAGCACTGCTGCAAGCCGAACCGCCGCATCAGTGCCGGTCTGTGCGTACAACTCCCACCAGTCATCAAGGTCCGCCCACGGGTCTGGTGACTGTTCCTCGGGAAAGACTTGAGACCAGGAGGTGTCGGCTGTCGGTCCGGAGTATCGAGCGGAGGATTGCCACCACGAATCTACCTCGCTCCACCAATTGCCAACCCGGTCGCGTTCCACGACCCTGGCACCGTCGGACTGCGATGTGAGGCGGTGTGGCTGCGCAAGCGTGGCCCACCACGAATCAAGCCCCGCCCAGTCGGCAGGCCGTGCGTCTCTATCCACAAGAGAAGTTACTGTGGCCATCGACAAAGGTGCTGTGCGAGAAGTGGCGGTCTGAGATGAAAGCCGACCACAATAGTTACGAACTTTGTGGCAGTGCCTCGCTGACTTCGCTTCACTCTTGACCTAAGGGGAGAATGTCATAGAGTGGTTCCTATGCATTCCAATCGTCACGGACTGAATCGTTCAGTCCAGAGGAACGAATTAACACGGCGTGGGTCGAACTATCCAGTGGCTGTCAAGAACAGCGTGCAAGATACAGAGACTGAATCTCTCAGAAACCTCGTCAGAATAGTCGGTCGAAGTTCACAGAAAACCAGTGACTGGATTCAAAATAGCCTAATATGCTAGGAAATTTGGTTCGAAATTCTATCCTCAGCTACCGTGAGATTCAGAACTTGTCACGACTGAGCAGGTCGTTCTTTCGTTCGACTTGCTCCGTGAACGGGTTGTCTGTATCAGTTTGGGGGATCCGTTCGTTGTCGGTTTCTTCTAGAATCCTGCCTTTGATTTCGTTGTGTGAGACATCCGTGATTCGGACTTTGGCCGTACCTTTGTAATCAGTGTTATGTTCGTTCTCAAGCGTCACACGATACGAGTAAACGGCTGGCTCAGCGTACAGTCCGGTAGGAGACTTCACCACTTTAGCTAGCACTTCTCTGCCAACTTCTGGTAACTTCCCACGATACGATTCAACGGTACCCTGAAACGGTGGCTCGTCAGAAGTCAACCGGATATCGATCTCCCCGTCCAGTAGAATCGGTTCCTTGAACTCAATTTCATAGCGTTCTGCATCGGGTGTGATAGTAGCTGGTGGAGGTTCTCGTTCTACCCTAATTGTGAGGACATCACCCTCTCCAGGAAGGTCATGGTAGGTGGTAACTCGTCCTTGCATAGGATTATCGATGGTGGTAATCTCAACGGTGATGTCACCAGTTGTGATGGGATCATCTTCGAGTTCTATGTCGAACTTGACCCCCTGGTGAATCGCAGAGACGGTGTCGCTATACTGCCTAAGTGTGGTGGTAATGGTGTCGCCTTCAGAAGGGAGGCCCTCACCGTAGTCAACGATGGTCGCTTGGAGTGGATATGACGCGTCCGTAATTTTAGCGGTAATCGAACCAGCATAAATGGCAGGTTCGTCTAGCTGGAGTCGGTAGATGCCATCGGTCTGGTTAACGACGGCTGTGGTTTTGTCGGCTGAGGTGGGAATGCTGGCCGTGATGGTATCGCCTTCGTTGGGAATAGTGATATCGTAGTCGTGAATGGTGGCTGAGATGGCGGGCTGGTCTAAATCGAAGCGTATCTTGACGGTACCAGTTGTAGTGACTAGCGCTGGTTCGTTCACCGTAAGCGGGGTATCATTGATTTTGACGGTGGTTGAACCTTGTTCGAATTCGGCGTCAAGGAGTTTCGAATGGCGATTTACATTCCCGTCAGTAGGAATGGGGCCAAAGACCGAGTATTTGTAGAGATTCGCGTAGGGTATGTCGGCGTCAGTACTCTGAATGCGGGCGAATACAGTCTTTCCGACCGCCTTCTTGCCATTTCGCCCAAAGAATTTATTAGGGACGTTATCGCGTTTGAAGCCGATCTTGTCGAATGGATCGTAGGACTCTGCTGGGGCTGTGAGGATACGGGACCCGTTAACGCGGGCGGTATCCGTGATTGTGATTAGTCGGACGTTGTCGGGAAGATTGGTCATAGGTGCGATTTGGGGTGGGAATAAGGCCTACTGAGTTGTCTATATGTATGTTTACAACTAGCAATACACATATATTTCGGTGGGAACGTTCTTATCGGCGTTTATAAGTAAGGATATGCAGAGATCAGTAAGATGAATTACTAATATACACCCAGGAGTTCGTACCCTATATTTCAGAGAAAAGCGTGCTGAACCCCACCAACTTAGAGATGTCTCTCGGGGGACCCGTGCAAGATACGCGTTGTGTATGCAGCAAGTCGCGTTGAACATCAATGGAATCCGATAGAACGGCTATCGATACCTGCGCAAGCGCACTCTAACGGGAGGTTCAACGATCAAGAGTGTAAGAAACTCTTTGTGAATCGTTCTATGACACCCTCCTACGAGGTTATTTACAGAATTCGCCGTGGTACGTATCAACTGATGCGGTCCGTTGGACGGCGGTACGTGTCGTCGAGAGCAGACCCGCCCAGGGCCCGGTAAAGTGCAATCAGGTCGGCGACGTCGCTCGTACAGTAGTCCTCGAAAAGTCGTGTGAGTTCCCGGTGGACGCTGGTTGACTCGATCCCGGCTTCGACGTTGTCGACGTACCGTTCGCCGATGACTCGCCCGATGTGTTTCCCTTGTACGGCAGGCCCATCGACATCCGAGAGGTACGAGTCGGGCAAGTCGTAATCGTCGTACCACACACTTTGGTTGTCGATCCCGGCGAGGTCGTAGGCTTTCCAGTCCGGGAGGATGTGTTGGTCGTCCCAGAGTTCGGCGGCGTATTCGTCGGCGGCGGCGAGTGCCACGTCGATGTGGTTCTCGAACAGCGCTTCGGTTCGTTCTCGTACCGCAGTGTCGGCTGTAGCGTCGAGGTCACGAGCCCAGGTGAGCAAGTGCTTGCCGTCGAACCACGTCCCGTTGTACGTGAGGAATCGGTCGATCGGCCGCCGACCACACCATTCGAACAGTCGTTCGAAGAGGTCGATCGTGTACGCGTCGTCCCAGCCGCCACGTCGGAACAACACGTCGGTTTCTGGCGTCGCGTCTAACTCCTCGGCGTACGCGAGGCCGACAGCGACCCACTCGTAGTACCGTGAGTCGTTCGTGTTCTCTGGCGGTTCTTCGAACGGGCTTGCCGTCTCGATATCGAGGACGAGTGTGGACATCGTAACAGGAACCTCCGCGCAGACGTGTCGAGTGACGCGACGCGGTTGGGTTGATAGTGGCGGTACTCTTCGCTTTGCAGGACCCGTGACGATCCTGACGTTCGTACTGAATATGAATTGGAAAAATTATAGGAGTTAAATTTATTACTTGGAAGTATATATTGGGAGACGTGAGGTCTCACACGGAGTCAACGCCACAGAATGAGACGCCGACGCAGTTGTACCGGATTCACAACAGTATCCCGTACAGTAGTGCGAACCGGATCCGGACGTGCGACACGCTGGCCGACGGCGCGACCGCCGTAGGGGCGACTGCGTACTACCGATACAGGCAAACGCCTGCCGAAAACGTCGTCGCCGCACATCCAGACGGATGGGCGACGGCGATGCACCTCGGGTCGCTAACGATGACGGCGGTATCGCTTGAGGCGGTACCAGCTGATATCCTCACCAAAGTGCAGGCGGTCACTGACTGTGACGTGGAGTCGTACTCGCTGCTCGTGTTGGGGCGGCCACCAACGAGTCCGAATCAGTCACTCGAATCGTACGACGACCACGCCAATGACACCGACGAATAGCCGGCGAGGTTTGCTTTGTGCTACGTGTCGTCGGCGATGTAGATCAGCGTCTGCATATCGATCATCGACGCGTTACCGGTGTACTCCTCGATTTTCGTCAAGAGGTCCTCGACCTCGGGACCACCCACCTGTTTCAGTGAGAGAGTTCTGGGATTTGCGTCTCCAGCGAGAATGAACGATTTTACTTTCACTGTGGATGGCTGACGTTCATACCCGAAGCGAAGGTATGCTAAAGTGGCTGATGAAGCGCACCAACACGTTCGCCGTGCGACCGCTTTCCGATACCGGAGAGCAACTACTACGCGATCTGTTGGACGCTTCTGCCGCTCTCTGGAACGAAGTTAATTACCAGCGCCTTATGCGGTACAACGATGAAGACGGATTCAAGGGCGACGTGTGGGACGCCGATACAGGCCAACTCGAAGGCAAATACAAAGGCGCCTCGGGGCGTCCACCGCCCAACAGGTGATACGGAAGAACAGCGAAGCGTGGCGCGGGTTCTTCCGCCTGAAAGAGCAGTATCACGACGGGTCGAACACGTCGATCACGGAACACCCGGAACCGCCGGGGTTCCGCGGCAACGACAACGATGGGCGGCAACTCCAGACCGTCATTCGCAATACCTCGTACACCGTCGACTGGGGCGAGCGCTCCCGACTTGAGATACTGGTCGGGAGCGACTTGAAAGACCGATATGACCAAACTGGTCGGCTCCGACTCGAAATAGCAGGCGATCCGAACTGGCCCGATTACGAGAGCCAAGGACGGTTGGATCTGCGGTACGACGAGACTGATTGCACCTTCCGAGCTTCGCAGCCCGCGACTGTTTCCAAGGATGCACGGGCGACTCCACTGGCCTCAGAGGAGGCCGCTTTGGATATTGGTGCAAACAACCTCGTCGCCTGCACCACCACGACCGGCGAGCAATATCTGTACGAAGGTCGCGGACTATTCCAGGGGTTTCGCAAGACGACACGAGAAATCGCCCGACTACAATCGAAACTCGAAGACGGACAATACAGTAGCAAACGGATTCGGCGGCTGTACCGAAAGCGAACCCGTCGCCGCGACCATGCCCAAGAAGCGTTGTGTCGTGACCTGCTGGAACGACTCTACGAGGACGGCGTGGAGACGGTGTATATCGGCGGGCTAACCGACGTTCTGGAGACACACTGGTCGGTCGAAACCAACGCCAAGACCCACAACTTCTGGTCATTCAGAAAGTTCACCGAACGGCTGGCTTGCACCGCCGAGGAGTTCGGCATTTCTGTAGAGGTTCGGTCGGAGGCGTGGACGAGCCAAGAGTGTCCGCAGTGCGGTTCAACGGACCGAACGACCCGACATCGTGACACGCTCACCTGTCCGTGTGGATTTGGGCCATGCCGATCTCACAGCGTCAGAGACGTTCTTAGAGCGGCACACAGAGCAAGCAGTCAGGCCGATGGCACGGCCCGTGCGGTTCGAGTGGGACGACCACAACTGGTCGGGGATACCACACCCTCACGAAAGTCCCAAAGAACAGCGCACAGACCCGAGTACCGTCCACCGGGATGGGAATATTGCGTCCGGGGAATCGGTATAGCTGAAACTCCCACGGATGAAACCCCGTCGTCCACAACGGGGAGGATGTCATATCAATTGCTGGCGCAACTACGCCCGATTCTGGACGTTCTATCAGATCCTTTAGGAGCTCAGTGCGACGACCGACATTCACGGGCAATCACCGCCGCACGACGACCCGAGAACAGTCGTCATTCTCAACGATATCGACCAACTGGGGGATCCCAGCGTCATCTATGAGGGTCACAGCCTCCCACAGTTCGCGATCATCTGCATTGTGAACCGGGAAGAGGAACTGTTTGATGGTCGGAACGCAGCAGTATCAGTTCCTATCTGCTCCGAACACATCGATAGAGATGTGTCTCGGCGTTAACCAACAATGGATAATGTCACTCCCATATGTTGGTTAAGGACGCCACGGTAGTGCTGGAACTTCCGGAAAGCTGCCTCTCCCCATCTCCACAAATTCAGGGAATTTGGTTCCTAACGAGCAGTATTTTCGTGAAGCCACGATTCTATGAGAGGTACTTTCCGGAAACAACCCGGATACGTTTTTGTGGGTTGCACAGAAACTCTCTCGCATCTATGATCCGCGATGCTCGCGTCCTCCGTGCCGGGTTTGTGCCACGGGAAATTGAGCATCGCGACGCCGAAGTCAACCACCTCTCTAGTGTCCTCGAACCGATCACAAACGGCAAACCAGCCGACACGGCCGTCGTGACTGGCCCCAGCGGGGCCGGCAAAACCTGCATCTCAAAATTCGTCACTGAACGCCTTCGTGAGGAAGTGCTGGCTGTTGAGAGTACTTACGTGAATTGCTGGCGTAACTACACCCGATTTCGGACGCTCTACCAGATCCTCGACGATCTCGGCGCCACCATCGACATCCACCGGCAGTCGACGCCGCATGACGAACTCGTCGACCGTCTACAGCAGCACGACGGCCCGCGAACGGTCGTCATCCTCGACGAGGTCGACCAATTGGAGGACCCCAGCGTCATCTACGACCTCCACAGCCTCCCGCAGTTCGCGATCATCTGCATCGCGAACAAGGAAGAGGAGCTGTTCAGCCGCGTCGACGACCGCCTCGTGAGCCGCCTGCGCTCCAGCGAGCACGTCCGGATGGACAAGTACCACGACGAGCAGTTGTACGACATACTGAGTGCGCGGGCGAAGTGGGGACTCGACGAGGACGTCATCACCGACGACCAACTCTATCGCATCGCCGATGCGGCCGCCGGCGACGCCCGCCTCGCAATCGGCATCCTCCGAACAGCGGCCAGCAAGGCCGACCGCGAGAACCACGAGCGGATCACCGACGACATTCTTCTGGATGCCGCCGAAGATGCTCGGGCCCAGATTAAGCAGAAGAGCCTCGACTCGCTCACGCCGCACCAGCGCGTCGTCTACGACATCGTGCGCGAGCACGGCCCGGTCGGGCCAAGTGAGATCCACGAGCACTACACTAAGGAGGTCGATGACCCCCGGACGAAACGGACCGTCCGGACGTACCTCTCCAAGATGAAGCAGTACAATCTCCTCAAGGCGGAGGGCACGAGTCGGGATCGAGAGTACTCACTCGTCGATTCGGCCGCTGCGTCGCCGATGCAGTGACCGTAGCGCCGTCGAGTAGGCATATCCCGCATCGATCCGGCCTGGACGGAAGTTCTATGTATCGGTATCTCTATAGAGATAACTAATGGCGAGATCGTCAAGTCGGACAGAAGGCTATTCAATAATGTCCGAATTAATGGATGCTACAGCTGCAAAGATTGTCTTGGCAGTTCAGCGTGGCGATTCTATTAATCGCATCGCGAGCAAGATCGACGTCTCGTACTCGTGGGTGTACGACTGGATTGAGCGGTTAGATGACGCAGACATTATCGCTAAAACCGATAATGGAATTCAGGTCGTCGACCACAAGATGCGCCAGCAGTACGCCGAGATGATGGCTGCGTTGTACAGCCGCGACACCATCTCCCAAGAGGATGCGTACGTCATCCCACACTTCGCCGGGATGGAGTTTGCGTACACGGAAATTGACGCGGCGTACGTCTGGACGCACGGCGGCTACCAAATCGCGCGGAACCACGACGACTATCCGGTGTTCATCGAAGTGCACGACCGTGACGTCGAACGTTGGATTGCGTTCTTCCAGCGGTTTGGCGTCGATGCGACGATCAACGAGCGCCCGGACGCCAGCGATGTCAACGGGAACGTCCACTATGTGTTGTTCCCGAGGACCAACGGTATCGACGCCGAGTGGGTCGACGGTAACCCCGTCATCCCGTTGGACGACGCCATTGCTCAGATGATAGAGAATCGCCCGGCGTACGAGCCCGCCTTGGAGATCATCGCCGACGAGTACGACAGGGACATCGATACGTCGCACCACAGCGCGATGAGCACAACCTAACAGAGGCAATAGAATGAGTCTTCCCGAGCGTCAATCCGAACTCATCGACACGCACCGCGCGGTACAGGACGCCGAACTGCCGTATGTTCTCGTTGGCGGCTGGGCAGTTTCCGCGTTTCAAACCCGGTTCACGACCGATATCGACACCGTGATCCCGGACACTGCACTCGACGACTACGACACTCTCCTTCGTGACTTCGGATACGAGAAACAGTTCGAGCAGGATGTCTCGAACGAGTACGACGGTCGAATGATCCAGTACGCGAAACCGGTCGGAGAGAACGAAGTCAAGTTCGAGGCACTCGTGGATGCGATGGGATGTCGACAGACGGACGCAGAGTGGTCGTACCGCTATCTTCACGAACACAGTACGATCGAAGCACTCGATGTCGCCGAAGGCCTCGACGGGCGAATCCCGGAACCGGCCCTGCTGTTCGCGATGAAACTCCACAGCGGCCGGAAGGCCGATACCCGTGACCTGGTCGTGATCAGCTTGCGTGCGGACTTCAACCGTATTGAGCGACACCTCCATCGTGGCGACCCCGAGAAGCTCAAGAGACAGATCGAAATGGTGCTGGATCAACTCCAACAGAAGGGGTTCGAAGACTCGTTCAAAGGTGTCTTCCGACAAGAAGAGCTGCCAGCAGACGCGATTAACAACCTTGTTTCGTTCCTGTCCGAGCAGCGAGATCAACTGTAAGATATTAACCAACAGACGACACGGAGCACCAGTTTGTTGGTTAAGTAATCAGCGCCGGCTGAACCCGGTCTCTGGAAACGTTCTCGGAAACAGTCGGAACAGCCGCAGAAAGTCGATGACAGAGGATGGGGACAGTATCTGTCTCGTGTCTTCCCTGAAACGCGGAAGCTACACGCCGCGGCTTATCGGGAGTGTGGACCTCTAGTCGAGTATGGAAGAACACGCAACGTCGAACCGATTGGCGGTGGACCAGCCGACACGGGGCGCTGACCGCAATCGGTCCCTTGCTGACCAGGCCGATCCGGCTACAGACGAGATGCTACTCCCTTCACTCGAGGACGGCATCACGCTGCTTGACGTTGAGGGAGGTCGCGGCGTCCCGATCCTGCAGTCGCTCGTGCTCGACCATCTCCTCCTGCACGACGGGCCCGCCTTCTGGGTCGACGCAAATGGCCACGCGACAACGACGACACTCGCCCAAATCGCGCCTAGTCAACGGTTGCTCAACCGAATCCACGTCGCACGCGGATTTACCGCCTACCAGCACTACGGCGCCGTCTGTGATCTCCCGCCAGCGGTGAACAAGTCGATCCAGATGTCCACCACCGACGCCGGGGAAGCAGGTCGAGGGGAACCGAGTCGTGACGAGGATACGTCGCCCCACACGCCCGCCCTCATCGTCGCCCCGGCCATCGACGCCCAGTACCGCGCCGACGATACTCTCAGTGAGACCCATACGAAAACCCTCCAGGCCCGAACCCTCGCCCGGTTGGCGACCTACGCCGAGGGGTACGACATCCCGGTGCTCATCACCCGGGCACAGCGCGACGAATTCACCGAGTCAATCGCGACGGTCGCCGACCACCATCTGGAGTGCGAGCAGACTCGGATGGGGCCACGGGTCGTCGGCAAAGACTTCGAGACGCTCGTCTATCCCGTCGACGACGGCGCGTACTACCAGACGACGTTCGCGTACTGGCGGCAGCTGCTCGCGGCACGCGCCACGCAGGTCGGCGTGGAACCGACAACGCCGACGCCGTCGACGCCGACTCCGGATGGTGTCGGGACAGGCGTCACAGCTGACGGTGAGACGGTGGCGGCCACTACGGACCCCCTGCTCGATGCGTGGACCGCGACCGGGACAGGAGGCCGATAGCGATGGGGCGCACAAACCCGACGTACCGGGATGCGCTCCGGGCCATCGAAGAGCGGTGGGCGGAGTTCCGCCGGGCACTGCGGCGTCGCGACCAGCCGCGCTTCGACCGGCTGTTCGAGTACGCCCGCGAGCACGCCGACGCGAGCGGGCTGTTGAACCACCAAAATCCGCTGCTGCCGGCGCTGCTCAGCATCGATCTCGAACAGGAGGCCCGCCTCGACGACCACGAGGAACGCCTCGAGGAGCTCGAAGCCGCGGTCGCAGCACGCGATGATCAAGAGAGTGCCCCACCGGACTCGAACCCGTGACGATGCCGTTCAGTATCGACTTTCTGGACGACGGCCGCGTCCTGGAGTGGGAGGCAACCGCTGACGGCGCCGTCGCGACCGAGCGCGAAGACTACACCCCACGCTTCTACGTCGCCCCTCGCGACCCAGCGTCCGACATCGACCTCACGACACTCCAATCGGTGTACGACCAGCACCCGGATGTCGTCGCGACCGAGATGGTTGCGCGACGCCCCGGCTTTCGACGAGACGAGGAGGCCGTTCTCGCCGTCGACGTCGCCCACATCGACCGCGTCACCCCACTCGCCCGGCAGGCACGCCAGCTGTCGGACTATCCAGTCGGGGATCTCGCCTGTTTCAACGTCGACTTCTCGCGAGAGTTCCGGTACTGTCTGGAGACCGGCGCCGATCCGACGCCGGCGAGCGAGCTGTCGACGCTCCGGCTCAGCGTCCCAGTGACCGAAACGAGCAACGACGTCTACGGCGAGCTGACCGTCGCCGGCGATACTGTTACCGGCTCGCCGACGGATCTCCTGACCGCCGTCCAGAGGGCGCTCGACGCGCACGATCCGGACGTCCTGGTCTGCTCGACGAGCGAGATCGTCCCGACCCTGTACGAGATGGCGACGGACGCCGGCGTCGACGACTTCTCGCTGAGTCGGTGGCCGGACGTCGACTACCAGCAGCTCGCGAGCCGGTCGACGTACTCGAGCTATGGTCGCGTCGGCCACTCGCCGGCACGGTACAACGTGCCCGGCCGGGCGATCATCGACGAATCGAACACGTTCTTCTACGGGGAGGCGAACCTCGAGGGCGTCCTCGACCTCGTGTCGCGCTCGAAAAAGCCCGTCCAGGAGCTCGCGTGGGCGTCAATCGGGAACGTCCTCACGGCGATCCAAATCTGTGAGGCCAACGACCGCGGCGTCCTCGTCCCGTGGAACTCCTGGCGCCACGAGTTCTACAAGTCGATGGGGACGCTCCACGATGCCGACCGCGGCGGCTTCATCTTCGCACCCGAGGTCGGCCTCCACGAGAACGTCCACGAACTCGACTTCTCCTCGTTGTATCCGAACATCATCTGTACCCGGAACGTCTCGCCGGACGTCATCCGGTGTACCTGCCACAGCGACCGCGACGACGTCCCCGGCCTCGGATACTCGATCTGCGACGACCGGGGCTACCTCGTCGACGTGCTACAGCCGATCATCGACGCTCGCGACGAGATCAAGGCGGCCATCCGTCGCGAGAAGGAACGGGACGACCCCGACGAGGACCGGCTGACGGAACTCGAGGGACGGTCGGGAGCGCTGAAGTGGATCCTCGTCGCCTGCTTCGGCTATCAGGGGTTCAGCAACGCGAAGTTCGGCCGCATCGAGTGCCACGAAGCGATCAACGCGTTCGCTCGCGAGATTCTCCTGACGGCGAAACAGCGACTGGAAGCTGGCGGCTGGCGGGTCGTCCACGGCATCGTCGACTCCATCTGGGTGACCCCGGACCCTGACGTCGACGACGAGAATCGCGAGGACCTCCAGACACTCGCAACGGAGATCACCGACTGCGTTGAGATTCGGCTCGAACACGAAGCCCACTACGACTGGGTGGCGTTCGTCCCACAGCGCGAGACCGACGCCGGCGCGCTGACGAAGTACTTCGGGAAGGTCGCCGGCGACGACGACTTCAAGATCAGAGGCATCGAAGCCCGGCAGCGCTCGACCCCGCCGTTCATCGAGGACGTCCAGCGGGACTGTCTCGAACGGCTCGACGCGACTCGATCTCCGGACGCCGTACTCGACTGTCTTCAGGACGCGATCAAGCGCCTCCACGCTGGGACGGTGCCGGTCGAGCAGCTCGTCGAACGGAATCGTGTCTCCAAGCCGCTGGGAGGGTACACGCAGAACACACAGAACGTGGCGGCGCTGAAGCGGGCTCGGGACCAAGACCTCGCCATCCACCCGGGACAGGATATCGAGTACGTAGTTGTCGACGACGAGAAATGCTCGCGAGAGCGGGTCGCGTTGGCCCACGAAGAGATTGAGTCGTACGATGCGTCGTACTACGAGACGCAACTCGTCAGAGCTGTCGAGAGTGTGCTGGCACCGCTTGGCTGGGATCGGACAGAGATTCGACGCGAGATCGCGGAAACTCGGGAAACGGACCTAGCCGCCTTCACCGAGATTAAGAGGGGTTAACCAACACTGTCGAGGTATAGCGAGAGTTGTTGGTTAATGATGAGTGGAGACACGGAAGGGAGCTGGAGAGAATACCCCGCCCACACACCCCTCGTCCAGAGGGAAAACCAATCAGAGGTGTGGGGTGAGGTCCACGGGAAATAGGGGTTCTCGTGAGAGAAGATCAGAAAGAATCACGGAAAGACTGCCTGAGACGGGAGAAAGCGGAAGAAATGGAACAGCGAACACGAGCATCAGTTCGAAACCACCCGGACGAATGCCGTCTTCGTCCTCTTCCCTGTGCTAAATGCACTTGGGGGAATGGTAAAAGGTAGGTGGTAATAAAACTTCTATGTAATACTATGTATATTGGTATGTTTAGAGGATCTTCGACTGTATGACGATTGCTGTTAGAGGGATACTCGTCTCACGTCTTGTGATTTCGGTACTTCCCAGCCGACTCGTCGTGTGGTTTCCGCCGAGCCAACCGAGGGCCTCTCGTAGCGTTTCACTCTGGACGAGGGGTGTGAGGGTTCGATTCTGTTGTCTATGTATTGTGAAACGTTGAACGAACAATCGTCGTTCTGACTATTCGCCAACCAGCAAAGCCGAAATCGGGATTGGTATCTTCCGATCTCCCTCGTCAACCGGGATCAGGACACACAATACCGACAGTTCCGATTGCACCCTGCTTTACTTCGGTTGGAGATCTGACCTGCATCTTCACTCTTGACTGGGGTGCCGACGAACGTTCGTCGCCATCACTCGAAGTTCACTCTCCACTCCAGCTCGTCACACCGGCGTTTCACTCTGGACGAGGGGTGTGTGCCGTGCGTCAGACGTCCAGTGCCGTTGTGTCCTCTCAGAGATATGATTGATTTCTTCGTTCGGGAGATACACTCTGGACGGGGGGTGTCGTCTCAACCAAGTACGCTGTTCACCGGATGGAGGGTAATTCACTCTTGACCAGGGGTGTGTCAAACCCGCTCTAGTCCGGCGTTTTCACTCTGGATTAGGGGTGCCGGTCTGCGTCGTTAACTCTCACTCCGAATCCGATTTCACTCGGGACCGACTCGACCCTTTGTGAGGATGATACGCCAGCGACAAAACATCAGAAGACGACCATAGCCCGATTTACACTCTGGTCGAGGGTAGTGTTTATTTTGGAGCATTGAACCAGGCGGCAAATGCTTGGAGCCAATTTTCGGCAGTTTGCGGTTCGACGTGACTGAAACAGTTTGAGAACGAGGAAGTTCTGCGTTTGAGTTCTCGAAAAATTCGTTCGATGGCATTCCGATTTCCATTTCGTTCAGTTTGAAATCGGAGGCCAGCTCTGGCCAGCGCAGTTTGGAGGTGTTGAGCGCCGTCAACCAGAAACACAGCAGATTCGACATTGTGTTTCTGGCGGAGTTCTCGCAGAAAAGTCTCAGTTAATGCAGTCGTTGTTGTGGAAAATAGCCGCAGATGCAGCAGATCTTTTCTGTTGGGATCGGCGGCGGCGTACAGCCAGAATTGCTCGTCATTGATTCGAATCACAGTTTCGTCGAGCGCAACGTGATTCGGGCTTCGCCCATCTGTGGGCTGTAAATCGGTCTTCTGCACCCAATCGTGGATTGCCTTGCGAGAACGCTCGACACCCAACTCTTCGAGAATAGAGACGGTATTCGACAGCGAGAGGCCCGCTAACTGGAGTTGAATACCGAGCTTCATTGCACGCTCGGGTGTCCGTTGTCGCTCCACAAAATCCAAATCAATCCAGTCTGTACATCCGCTGAGGCGGTTGATTTTTGGCATAGAGCACCACAAAATCACACCGCCTCACTCTTCATCCTTAACTAAACACGACCACTAATTAATACGGACTCATAAACAAATACGGTATAGGATCGCCCCCAAACCGGATTTGTATTATGACCGAAATTAGATCATTCGAATTCTTTACACGGGCCACACAGGCTGTTAGACGGTGTAGTGGTTAGGTATCTGGCCACCGCTCGATGTAGACCGTTTTTTCAGTGTAGAATTGTATCATATCCTCTCCCTGTGCGTGAAGATCTCCAAAGAAGGACTGTTTGCGTCCTCCAAAGTGGAAGAAAGCCATAGGTGCTGACGTCCCGACATTTACTCCGAGATTGCCTGCTTCGGCTTCGTGGCGATATTTTCGAGCGTCGGCCCCACGACTGGTAAACAAGCTTGCCGCATTACCAAACTCACTTTGATTGAGTATGTCAATTGCTTCGTCGAGGTCTTCTGCGGAGATGAGTCCAAGTACTGGACCAAAGATTTCCTCTTGAGCTATTGTGTGGTCCGGTGAGACATCACGGAATATCGTTGGACCAACGAAATTACCATTTTCGTAATCTGAAACGGTAATATTGCGTCCGTCCAAGAGGAGTTCGGCGCCTTCCTGAACGCCTGTCTGAATCAATTCTTGCACGCGCTGTGTGTGCTCCGGTGTGATTAGAGCCCCGATATCCGTGTCCTCATTCAGTCCCCACCCGACTATTTGCGATTCAGCCTCAGCCAGGACAAGGTCAACAAATTCCTCGTAAACCGACTCCTCGACCAGTGCGACGTCGTTTGCGAGACAACGCTCACCTCCACAAGCAAAGGACGAGGAAACAGTCTTTTCAGCTGCGAAATCGAGATCTGCTGTTTCTGTGACGATTACGTGGTTCTTCGCTCCTCCCTGTGCTTGTACTCGTTTTCCGTTCGCTGCTGCCTTTTCGTAGACGTGTTCTGCGATAGGCGTCGAACCGACGAAAGAAGCGCCAACGATACCGTCGTGTTCGAGTAGACCGTTCACAGTATCTGGTCCGCCGTGGATTAGCTGAACAACTCCGTCCGGCAAGTCAGTCCGAGCCAACAGTTCGACGAGGCGCTGAGGAACGAGTGGATCCTGCTCACTGGGTTTAAGCACGAAGGCGTTCCCTGTGGCGATCGCATAAGGGAGAAACCACAAGGGGATCATACCAGGGAAATTGAATGGTGTTATCGCAGTATACACCCCTAGCGGTTGTCGAACCGCACTCTCATCGATATCTGGTGCGGCATTTTCGAGTGTCCCGGACTGCATCATCGACGGGATCCCGGTCGCAACCTCCACATTCTCGATACCGCGGCGAAGTTCACCACGTGCTTCGTCCAGTGTTTTACCGTGGTCCTCTACGAGCAGCCTTGCAAGATCGTCGAGTTCCTCCTCGAGAAGTTGTTTATACTGGAAGAATGGTTGGATCCGGTCTTCCACGGGCCTCCTTCGCCACGTATTGAAAGCTTCTTCCGCAGTCCGGACTGCCTCGTCAATATCTTCGCGTGAACTGAACCAGACGCGTGCGATTTCTTCTCCGGACGCCGGATTAACGATTTGCTGCTCCTCACCGCCAGTAGGTGTTTTCCATTCACCGTCGATGTAGTTCTGTACTCCACCGGATTCGGTCAGGTTCGCTGGTCGCTGCACAACTGATAAATTACTCGTATATTTATAAAATATCCGATCAAGTCCACCGGCCCTCTTTAGTTACCAACTGAATCAAGTCCGTCTGGGACTCTCCGGGGACAGAGCGTCATCGTATACGTCGATAAACAGGGCTTCGATCTCGTCTTTAGTTGGCTTTCGAGGATTGTTGTCTGGTGATCCGGAGTCGATTGCGTCTTGAGCCATCTTCGGTACTATACTGAGAAACTCCTCGCGTTCGGGGACGTCTCCGAAGTCATCGAGATAGGTCGCGAGACCAACGTCGGTGCAAAGTTCTCGAACGACGTCTGCTGCGGCTTTCGCAGCCTCGCGGTCTGGGTCTGAGTCGTCGGCTGCCTCAAAGAGACGTGCGATCTCAGCATATTTACCAGGCGCACCGACTGCAGAAAATTCCATAATGTATGGGAGTAAGAGTGCGTTAGCGAGACCGTGCGGGATATGTAATTGTGCACCGAGTGGCCGAGCCATCCCGTGGACGAGCGCCACTGAAGAATTTGTGAAAGCCTGACCGGCCTGCAGTTGGCCAATCATCATATCGGTTCGCGCATCGATATCATCCCCGTTAGCCCATACCTTGGGGAATGACCGTGCAATCCGTCGAATTGCAGCCCGCGCAAAATCATCTGAAACGCTGTAGGATTTCACTGAAACGAATGCCTCGATTGCGTGCGTCAGGGCGTCGATACCTGTGAAGGCGGTGTGGCTCTTTGGCAATGATAGTGTGAGGTACGGGTCTTCGATTGCTACGTCAGGGACCACATTTTCTGACACGATGATGAACTTCGTTGTGGTTTCAGTGTCGGTTAGGACGATTGTTCGTGTCGCTTCACTCCCCGTCCCTGCCGTTGTATTAACCGCGATGAGTGGTGGAGTCGGATTCGGAACACCCTCATAACTGCTCTTGTCCACACTAAATGAGCGAATCTCACCTTCGTTCGTCGCAAGCACGCCGACTGCCTTGCCGACGTCAATCGATGAACCACCGCCAAGCGTGACTACGACGTCACACTCTTCGGCTTCCCACAGGTCGTATGCATCCTCAACGTTTTCTACAGTCGGATCCGAGCGAACGTCCGTGAACGGTATTACATCGACTCCGGCTGACTCGAGTTCGTTGATGACTGTTTCGCCGTGAATGTCGTAGATTTGCTGAGTGGCGACGACAAGAGCTGTATCTCCATACAGTGTTGCATAATCTTTGACCTCTTTGACGGCATCAAGTCCGACGACCATCCGGGACGGTGAAACAACTACCCGCGGTCCTCGCGAGGGTGTTGGATATTCTAACTCCATTCCGGGTATGAAATCATCAATTATATATTAAAAGGATCGGGTATTTACAAAAATTTCTGGTATACTGTCTCCGATATTAGATATTGAGCGGTATACGTGTCTGGAGAAGATTACACAAAATACCTCAGATCGAGGTTGATCAGCAGACTCAATCATCTTGATTTATTCTTTTCAGCTGCAAGTTGATACGACTTCTTCAATCAAGTGTCTACACGAATTAGAATCTGTCTTCGCTCTCAGACCGTTGGCGTAAGCCAGTAGTCGAATTTGTGATCCCAGTCAAACTAAGGGCGAGGGTTACATATTCACGATTATTTTAAAGTTGTATTTATCTTATACCAGCAGAAAAATTCAGATAACAAGAGTACACTTGTGACTAATGATAGAATATTACATAGCTTAAGATTCACAAGGAGCTTCCAGAGTGATCCAGGAACTGATGTCACAATCGTACGCCTGTGATTATCACCTCTATTGTATCGATCTCACGATGTCGTCTGCAGGCGGTGAATTTTTTTCTAGCGCTTTATATGATAATATCAAATCAAGAAATGCAAAAAAGTTCACGCGAACGCACAAAAGCCAACATCCCCCCAACGTGTGAAAATCCCGAGATAGATTTTCAGTTAACCGAGGTAGATGGAAGCCGAGCGTTTACTGATGGTGGGATTCAGCGACCACAAAACTGGCCTCGGTTAGCCCCAGTTATTTGAAGAGACCCGAACCTGATATGCGACCTCGAGAATCACTCACAGACTCACTTTGAACCCTTTCGTCGTAAGGTGCGGATCAACTGGTAGACAGCTCCCGGGGGAGGATCTATCCACAGAAAGAATTATACCAATCGACCAATCTCATAGAATCACAATCCGTGGTCAGAAGCCCAAGTAATCGGTGGGGGTTTTGTACACCATCATCTCTCATCACCGATCCACGGAGAAAGCAGATACACAAATAAAATGAAAGCACTCGTGACTGCCAACCTGAGCGAAGAGGGACTGGATACCTTGAAAAATCAGATGGGGATTGATGTAGATTACCGGCCCATACAGGAACGTGATGGGCGACTGCCACCAGAAAAACTGGAAACCTTACTCCAGGGTGTCGACATCTTTGTAGTTGGTTATGAGGGAGTCTCTGCCGATCTGATGGACTCAACGGATCTCGAAATAATCGCGTGCCCACGAGGGGGCCCCGACGCAAACATCAATATCGAAGCTGCAACGGAGAGAAATATTCCGGTCCTCTATACCCCTGGTCGAAACGCTGAAAGCGTTGCTGATTTCACTCTGGGGCTACTGCTCGGGGCCGTTCGACATATCGCTCATTCCCATCATCTACTGCACGAAGGGGTTTACACGGGGGACCCAGTTGAAGACACATCCACTGGGGGAGAGCGTGAAGACGTCGTATGGGGAGTCGCAAAAGGGTCCCCTTATGCGGAACTGAAGGGTGTGGAACTGAATGGCAGAACTCTTGGGATCATCGGGTTCGGTGCGATTGGTCAAAAAGTAGCCCAACGTGCACAGGGCTTCGGGATGGATGTCATCGCATATGATCCGTACGTTGATGACGACACATTGTACGACCGAGACGTCGAAAGGGTTAACGTGGACACATTGTGTCGCCGATCAGATGTCATAACCGTTCACGCGGTCGTTACAGAAGAGACACGTGGCCTGCTTGGGGAAGAAGAGTTCTCTCTGATGAAAGATTCAGCATACTTCGTCAACACGGCCAGAGCATCTATTGCTGACCAAGATGCACTGATTCAAGCACTCGAGAATGACAATCTCGGCGGCGCTGCGTTGGATGTATACGATATGGAACCGATACCTGAGGATCACGCTCTGTTTCAACTAGATAGTGTGGTCACGACACCACATATAGCGGCGGCAACGACCGATGTGATTAACCGCCACAGTCAGATGATCGTCTCAGATCTCGAAATCCTGCTCAACGGAGACCATCCGAATCACATCGCTAACGAGCAGGTGCTCGAACAATCGCTCGAATCGTAATCGTCGCCTGGTCCCACTAACTGCGAGATACTGGCTCACAGATATTTCCCGGTTCCGTGAGTTGACGCTCAAGAAACGAGATTAGACGAGTGACATCCCAACCGGGTTCGGTTTGCAGACTCTCTCGAATATTCCGCGTCGCAAAACAGTAAGTCTGCTACCGCTCTGGAGATCTAAAGTACCATTCGTACTCTTGGATGAACGTCGTAATGTCTTCGAACGTCGGTGGTTCTCCATTCCTCACAAACCACCCAGCGACAGTACTGGCTACAATTAGTGATGATCCCGGGTCAAGTCCCTGTAGTTTCCCCAGCGCAAACCCAGCAGCGAAGTGATCCCCTGCGCTGGTTGTGATCTCTGGATCCGTTGTCCTTGGTGATTCGATCCGGATCGCTTCCTCATCATTTACGAAAACACTATGATCGATGGCGTGACCAGCGAATTCGGTCACACCAAGTTCTTCCCGCACAACCTCTGCGGCCTCACGGAAAGAGAGGTCCTCCGCTTTAGCACCACGGAATGCTGTGGCAATAGCGTAGGTTTCTACCCGATTTGCACTCATCGTCACCGGAATCGCATCGTCGAGCCGGGTTAGGGGTTCTGCCCCTTGCAAGATCTCTTCGTTTGGTAGTTGACGCACGTCAAAGGGATCAATTAGCAAAAATTTCGGAGGATCATCCAAAAGCGGAAACACGTCTTCTCGGAGTCCGTCCCAGATTCCCGGCATTGATGTAATAATAGCCCAATAGCCGAGTCCCAACATTCGGGCTCCATCGATATGATTGGCCAAGGACTCGATTTCCACCCTGTCAATAATCATTTCCCAATCGAGTTCTCGCAGTGTCCCGGTGTCACTCAGCATAAGCTTGTGTTCTCCGAACTCTACGGCGTCGGTATACCCCGGTTCTGCAATCGATATGAAGGTTTGGTGACCGAATTCTTCCTCAAATGCATCCACCATCGGCTGTCCGAACGTTCCAACAGCGGTTACGTCGAAACCAAGACGGTCGTACGCACGACCCACGTGTGCTGTATGACCACCCGTTCTCATTCCGGTTGTCGTCCACTCAACCGTAAGCGAACTATCGTTCTCGGCTGACTCAACAATCTGATTCCCCAATTCCAGTAAGTTCGAGTGGGTCTCGTATGATCCTCCGATCCGTTCCGTGATCGTCTCTTTAACTCGGTCTATGAAACCATCAAATCCGAACGCCACGTGTCCACGTTCGATATCAGATGGTAACGAGGAACGACAGCGCTGCAAATGCGTAGCGGTTTCGGCATCAAGCCCGCCTCCATCAGGGCGGTACGGACCATATCTTCCATTCGCACTGCCGGAATTGCGCTCCATAGCGAACCAGACAGGCCAGAAGGTAAAAATGTGTGGGTTGGCCGGTTGGGTAGTGTTTAGTTTGGAGCATTGAGCCAGGCAGCAAATGCTTGGAGCCAATTTTCGGCGGTTTGTGGCTCAACGTGACTGAAGCAGTTTGAGAACGAGGAAGTTCTGCGTTTGAACTCGCAGAAAATACGCTCGATGGCGTTCCGATTTCCATTTCGTTCTGTTTGAAATCGGAGTCCAGCTCTGGCCAGCGCAGTTTGGAGGTGTTGAGCGCCATCGACCAGAAATACGGCAGATTCGACATTGTGTTTCTGGCGAAGTTCTCGGAGAAAGATCTCGGTTAATGCGGTCGTTGTAGTCGCAAACAACCGCAGGTGCAGCAGCTCGTTCGTCTCGGGATCGGCGGCATTCACGAGAGCTCTGCTCTCGTGAGTCAACCAGAACACTCTGCGTTCTGGTCACAGCATACAGCCAGAATTGCTGATCGTTGATCCGAATCACCGTTTCGTCAACCGCAACGTGATTCGGGCTTTGACCCTCTGTAGACTGTAAATCGGCCTTCTGCACCCAATCGTGGATGGCTTTGCGAGATCGCTCGACGCCCAACTCTTCGAGAACAGAGACGGTATTCGACAGCGACAGCCCCGCTAACTGCAGGTGAATACCGAGCTTTATCGCACGCTCGGGTGTCCGCTGTCGTTCCACAAAATCCAAATCAATCCAGTCCGTACATCTGCTGAGGCGGTTGATTTTTGCCATAGATCAGCAGAAAATCACACCGCCTCACTCTTCATCCTTAACTAAACACGACCGGCCGGTTTTGCAATGTCCATATAATGACCGAGGAGCAGGCGGCGGTAGTTTCTCCGAGCCTTTGCGAAGAATAGCGTCGCACCCCGGATTTCAGAATATGGGAGTCTGTGGAATTAGAGACGATATCCAGATCGTCGAAATCCGGGTGCAGGCATTTTCCTCTAATTCTATTAGCCGACGCAGCCCTCCGACTGTGCAGCAAAAGCTTTATTTTCTCTGTCGTTCGATTGGCACCGATGTCAATCCTTGACGAATTCAGACTTGAAGGCCAAACGGCGGTAATTACGGGCGGAAATCGCGGGATTGGGCGTTCTATTGCAAATGCCTACGCCGAACTCGGGGCGAATATTGTTGTTGCGAACCGGGATGAACAAGTGGGTGAAAAAGCAGCTTCGGAGATCGCGGATAGTTACGACGTTACAACCCAACAGGTCTCTGTCGACGTCAGTGAAGAAGAACAAGTCCGTGAGTTGTCTAAAACTGTAGTCGACGAGTTCGGCAAGATAGATATCCTCGTGAACAATGCGGGGGTTACCAACAACACGGCTGCCGAGAACCTAACGTTAGACGAGTGGAACCACGTTCTCGACATCAACCTAACTGGCACATTCCTCTGTTCCCGTCATATAGGCGAACAGATGATCGACGGCGGCGGAGGTGGTACGATTGTGAACCTTTCGTCAATTGCGGCGTACATCGCTAGCAATCCCCAGCCGCAAATTGCGTATCATACATCCAAAGGTGGGGTGAAGCAGTTCACGAAGCAACTCGCATCGGAGTGGGCGGAGTATGACATTCGAGTCAATGCAATCGCCCCCGGTTATATCCGAACCGAGATGGTTGATGAGGTTCTCCGTACCGACGACGAGTTGGCAAGCACTTGGCGGTCCGAGATGTTACAGGACGAGATTATGGGACCGGATTGTCTCAAAGGTGCAGCTGTCTTACTGGCCTCCGATGCGGGACGATATATGACAGGCGAAACCATCGTCGTCGACGGCGGATACCTCGCCCGGTAAGTCCTCGGAGACAATTGAAACTGGCTGTCTTTTGAGGGATGCTGTACTGACCCCTCACCTATACCCGAACCGACCGTACGCCAGCCAATTCCGGTCCGTACTCTCCCCGCGTCTGAGCAGACCTCCCGGTGTAACTCTTTCCAACCGAATTCATCTTAGATTATCTCGAAACTCGTGGAAAAATTTATATACTAATTGTTCATTGAGATGCGTATGGTCAAATCCGACCAGACCAGTGAGAGGGTTAGTTCTAAAAACAGGCGGCGGTTTTTACAGAAAGCGGGCGCGGCAGGGGTTACACTAATCGGAACCTCACTGGCCGGCTGTTCAGGCGGAGGTGGGAACGGCGACGGTGGCGGAACCGCTGGAGATTCTGGTGGAAGTTCCTCAGGGGTTCTTGACGCCTCCGAACCTGCAGACAAAATCAATTGGATCTCCCAGGACTATGCCTCAAGTCAGGCGATCAAAGATCTGATTCCAGAGTTCGAAGAGGAAACCGGAATCACAGTGGAAACCACCTTCCTCCCGTTCAATAACTATCAAGAAAAATTCACCCAAGATCTTCGATCGGGAGCTGGACAGTACGACGTTGCACACTCGGATCCCTACCAAATTGCATCGACATATTACCCAAATCTTCAACCACTCGGGCCCCTGGCGAACGATCCAGAGATAAAAGATATCCCGAACGGACTTGATGACTTCCAAGATGTCCACGTCGTGGGTGCTGGTCGATTCGGGTCCGACCAGGAATTGTATACGCTTCCGTTCGATTGTCCCACGCTGATGCTGGTCTACAGAAAAGACATCATAGATCAGTACAAGGACCAAGCTGAGAGTGACCTTGGATTCCCGTTTGAGCCCGGTAAGGAGCGCACGTACGAAGAGTACAAACAGATGGGTGAGTGGATGAATGAGAATGTTGACGAGGTGGAAGCCGGGATCGGTCATCAGGCGGCACAACACGATGCATTGCAGTGTGACTTCCACCAATACTTCTGGGCAAACGGGGGCACGTCGTTTGAGTGGGACGGTGGCAGTTACAGCGGGACGCTCGAAAACCTCAGGAATCATCCGGCAAGCGAGAATGTCACTCCAAGCTACAGCACCAATACTGATCTCGCCACCTCATACAAAGAAATTATTGAGGTCGCACACCCAGGAAGCACCTCTTGGGATTGGAATGACCTGAACTCTGCGTTCGCAAACGGTGAGGTTGCGATGTGTCCCCAGTGGACCGTGTTCAATCCCGTTCTGCAGAACCCGGACAACAGCGAAGTGGCCGGCAAAATTGAATGGTCACTTGCTCCCTCCGGATCCGAGCGCAGCGGAAATCTCTGGGGAGGTACGGGTCTCGGCATCAACGGTGCAATCAGCGATTCCCGGAAACTCGCTGCGTGGAAATTTATCACGTGGGCGACATCGCCAGACGTTCAGCGTCGGGCGGTGATGAACGGCGGTGGCGCTCCGACACGAGCGTCTGTGTATGAGATGGATGAAATCGTGGCTGAACGCGAGAAACCGGGTACCGAGAGCCAAACGCCCACGATCGTTCCACCTGTGCTCGAGGCGTGGAAACCCGAAAACACGCTTCAACGCCCTCACTTAGCTGGATGGCCGGAACTTAACAACGCTGTGTATTCGAATGTCAATTCGGCCCTGACAGGTGGGCAGTCTATGTCGGATGCGCTGTCTGCAGTGGACGAAGATTGGTCGGGCACCCTCAGCTAAGCAGTCGTAGCACATCCGCATTCGCTTCTCGACTGACACTAATGATAATATTTTTTAATCAGAGTATTTCATACAAAAGCGTATGGTCAATTTAGAGAACATCACCCGTCTCGAAGACGCCAAACGGGATCACCTCAAGTCGACAGAGGAATCGTTTATAGAAAGGCTCCCAATTTCGTTTGAGATGCTTCTTCTACTCCCGAGCATCCTCGTGCTCGGGGTGCTCAGTATCATCCCGCTGGTTACTTTGTTGTGGCTCTCAGTTATGGAAGGGGTACTCTCGCCGACTGATACAGCCACATTTGCCGGGATACAGAACTACAGAGCAATATTCACTAATAGTTCAATTATCGAATCGTGGCGAGTGACGGGGATCTACCTATTCGTTTCACTTGGCCTTCAGATATCGCTAGGGACAATGGTGGCGGTAGCTCTTGATCGGGTGAAGTATATCGACGACCTACTCACCAGCATCGTTCTGATGCCGATGCTGATCGCTCCAGTCATCGTCGGGTTCCTTTGGGCTTTCCTTCTTGACCCTTCGTTTGGACTCTATACGTATCTGCTCAACCAACTTGGATTCTATACCCAATCACCGATGTTTAGTGACTCGGTTGGGGCTATGATTGCAGTTATCGTGATGGATACTTGGCAGTGGACGCCTTTGGTCTCACTAATCTTGTTGGCGAGACTGAAGTCGATCCCACAAGGCCTCTATGAGGCTGCGCGAGTCGATGGGGCGTCCTTCATTTCGGAGTTCAGATATATTGAACTCCCGATGTTGCAGTCCGCATTTGTGATAGCGCTTCTTCTCCGTTCGATGGACTTGATGCGGTTTTTCACAAAAATCTTCATCACCACAGAAGGCGGTCCCGGTAGCAGCACGAAGATCATCGGTTACTTCGTCTACGAACAGACGCTACGGTTCGGGAATCTTGGAACGGGGTCGGCTCTCGGAGTGGTTATGCTAGTAGTCACGATATTGATGGGCCTCTTCTTCGTAGAGGCTATCATGGGAGGTGCCGGCGATGAGTGAAACGTCTACGGGCGAAATGGATATTGGAATGGGAACCGCTCTTCGTCGAGCGCTGCCGTATCTATTCTTAATGCTGTTCGCTTTCTGGACTCTCGTTCCAATCGTCTGGATGATTCTCTCGTCACTAAAATATCAGACGGGAATGTTTGAGATGCCTCCCACGATTATCTTCGACCCGAATCTCACAAACTATCACGATGTGTTGGTTGGAGATACACCCGTTGTCAGCAATATCACGAATAGTGTCATCGTTGCTGTCGCTAGCACCGCGGTTGCGACATTCTTTGGCGCAATCGGTGGGTATGGACTCTCCCGAACCGATATCAGCGGCAAAAAGCATCTCGCATTCTGGATCATCAGTACGCGTATGGCTCCGATGGCCGTTGTCATCGTCCCACTGTGGTTCCTATTCAGATACGCAGACCTTCTCGGCACCCGTGTCGGGCTCGTTATCGTATACAGCACATTCAACGTGCCATTCGCTATCTGGTTGATGCGGTCGTTCTTCGACGAGATCCCTGTCTCGATTGAAGAAGCTGCAATAGTCGACGGAGCGACCCGGTGGGAAGCGTTCAGATACGTTTCACTTCCGTTGGCCGCTCCAGGACTCGGCGCAACAGCAATCATTTCTCTCATCTTTGCCTGGAATGACTTCCTCTTCGCTCTCGTCTTTACCGGGCAGGATACACAGACACTTCCGGTTGCAGTAGCCTCTATGCAATCACTCGGAGGCTTAGGCTGGGGAACGATTTTCGCTTCAGGGACACTCGTGATAATCCCTGTCGCCGTGTTCGGGTATATCGTTCGTGACTACCTGGTCAGTGGTCTGAGTATGGGTGCAGTCAAAGAATAACGGTCACAGGTATTAAGACAGTAGCTAAAATACCAGTTTACAACAACACATTACACAAACTATGGCTTCAGTAACACTTGACAACGTAAGCAAAGTCTTCGACGAAGATATCGTCGCGGTCGACAACATCTCCCTGAATATCAACGATGGGGAGTTCGTGGTCATCGTTGGACCCTCAGGATCGGGCAAAAGTACGACGCTGAGAATGGTCGCTGGGTTAGAGACACCATCTGATGGCGATATTTATATTGGATCGGACAATGTGACTGGGGGATCTGCGAGAACGCGAGATATCGCGATGGTGTTCCAAAATTACGCCCTCTATCCCCATATGACTGTCCAGGAAAATATTGGATTTGGACTGAAACTCTCCACGACACTGGATCAGTCAGAAATTGATGACCGGGTGAATGAAGTTGCCGACCTCTTGGGGATTGAACCGCTGCTCGATAAAGAACCGAAGGAACTCTCCGGTGGCCAACAACAACGTGTTGCGCTCGGACGGGCTATTGTTCGATATCCCGAGGCATTCCTCTTCGACGAACCTCTGTCAAACCTCGACGCTAAACTCCGGAATGAGATGCGGACTGAAATAAAACGGCTCCAGCAGGAGCTTGAGGTGACATCAATATATGTCACCCACAATCAGGCAGAGGCTATGACTATGGCTGATAGAGTCGTTGTGATGCACGAAGGCCAGATCCAGCAGGTCGGGACTCCTGAAGAGATATATGAAGACCCCGCGAACCGTTTCGTTGCAGAGTTCATCGGGGAACCATCGATGAACTGTGTCGCTGTGGACGTGGAAGTCGGTCCGGATAGCGTCGTGCTGAAAAATACTCGCTCTGAAACAGACTTCGAATACCGCCTTCCACCGGAGATGGCGGACCATATTGGACTCGCCGAGGGTGACTCTGTCACTGCCGGTGTCCGACCCGAAGATATCGTCTTTGTTAATCCAGAAGACGACCGCAAGAATACGATGGGCATCGAAGTGAATGTTTTTGAGCCGATGGGGAGCGATAATTATCATTACTTCTCCGTCGCCGGACAAGAATGGACAGGCCGTACAGGGTCATCGAAGGAGTACAGTGCGGGTGAAAATGTGCAGATCACATTCGACTTGGATGATCTCTATCTCTTCGATGAACACGGCAAAACCCTGAAATCAAAAGGCGTTGGAGTGGAGGCTTCTCACGCACCAGAGGCCTGAAATCTACCGTGTCAGAGTGAACAGTGTTGTGAGCTATTCAATCCAGTTCGATTAACATCCATTCGGATCAAGGTTATCAGGTCGAAATGGCGATCTTATGATGCCAACCGTCTCTGAGTCAAGCCCTAAGCAATTCGCCTTGCTTATCTACAGATTGCTTTATGCGACCGCTCGGCAGCTAACTCATCAGGAACCGGGACTTTGTTCCACAGCAACAAGCCCGGAACTACAATTGGATACCTAACTTCACCGCTGGTTAGGGCGTTAGTTGCCGATCTACTTCCGCCAACTCAATTCTGTCTGCCCATCCGGTGGACTTCTGAAATGGACACGGACCAGTCAGAAATTATGCCACTGCTTCTGCCATCAGCTGTACGCCAGGCACTGTTCAGATAAGATCAAAAAGTGAGGCGGTCGTAGTTCGTTGGTGCCTATGCAAGAACCAGACCGCCTCATCGGATGTAGCGACTTTCCGGAGTAGAGTTTGTGGAGCGAGAGGCGACGTCCGAGCCGGCGATGAGTCTGGGTATCCAACTGCATTTGGCGGGATTATCGCTGTCGGATACCGTCTCAGTCCTCGCTGGCCTGGGTGTCGATCGGTGTCGCTCGACCGTTCACAACTGGATTCAGAAGGCCGATCTACAGCCAACAGAGGGGCAGAATCCGAAGTACGTCGTGGTTGATGAGACCGTAATTCGCGTGAATGACCAGCGCTACTGGCTGTTTGCTGCGGTCGACCCCGACACGAATCGCCTGCTGCACGTGCGGCTGTTCCCGACCAGAACTTCCGCGCTGACCGAGATGTTTCTGGTCGATGGCGCACCCCGGCTGCAGGCGGCCTGCCAACGCCACTCGCTCCGATTCCAACACGTCACCCACGGGAATCGCAACGCGTCGAACGCGTCTTCAAAGAGCTGAAACGCCGAACTGAAGCCTTCGCGAACCACTTCAGACACGCTGATCCCAACACCGCAGAAACCTGGCTGCAAGCGTTCGCCGTCTGCTTCAATCAGCTAATCTGAACAATGTCTTAAATCTGAACCCTAATCTTTTAGTACTTGTTCTCTGTTCGTTCGATAGAAAGGTATACTCCGATGAGTGAATACGACCTGCTAGATACGAAATCAGGTAATTCTGTCGTCGCAGCAATCGACCACGGACTCAGTCTCGGTGCAGCGGAGGGCTTTCGTGATCCCGAAGCAACGTTGCAGTCGATTCTGAAAGGTGGACCAGATGCCGTTTTGGTGGGCCCTCACTTTGCACGGCACTACAATGCCCTAATCAAAGATGCCGGTGTAGACACGGTCGTGACGGCAGATATCGTTTCCAGTTCGACAAGGCCCGGATTCGACGACGGTCAAGATATCTGGACCCCAGGGTTCGACACAGAGTTGCTATTGGATCTTGATCCGAAGGGCGTGAAGATCGTCCTCGTCTTTGGTCGCGACGATAGACAGATGTTCGTCCGCAATCTCTCATATATTGCTAAGATGGCCGAAGAGCTACGTGGAACAGATATTCCGCTCGTGGTGGAACCCGTAATGTGGGGTAGTCGTGTGCCGACAGAACTTGAGACCCATCCGGAATACGTTTCACGGGCTGCGCGAATGGCCTGGGAGTACGGTGCAGATATCCTGAAGTTACCGTATACCGGTGATCCTGTAACTTTCGAGCCCATCGTCAAGAATGCCCCAATTCCAGTTATGATCCTCGGTGGACCGAATACCGGTAGCACCCTGGAGATGCTTACAGGCGTGGAGGGGGCAATTGCGTCCGGCGCTCGGGGAATAATGATCGGTCGATCGATCTGGAAAACAGATGATCCTACAAGCGTTGTTAGGGCACTTGAGGGGATTGTCCACGACGGCAAGTCGGCAGACGACGTCTGGGACGTGTGAGAGGATAGAGCTTTTGAGTCCGAATACAGATCGCTAACCCGACCAGAATATTCGCAAAACTAAGGGCCGTTTTACCTCTCCCACTAGAGGCCTTCACCGAAGTACGCCCATAGCCATCTCCTATTAGTATGGATTGTACATCTCAACCTACTTTATGTCAGAAAAATATATTATAATTGATCAATACTCCCAGTCGGTATAACTACCGTCAATGAACTTGTGCTGTTGAAAACAACCGACAAATATTTATCAATAAATATACTTTAATTTTGGAAGAATTGATCTCTGACATATTCAATATGGAGGTCATTTGACCAAGAATAGAAACGTAAATGGGGGCGCTCCGCGAATTTGATTCACATAAATACCAGTCTATTATGCGGGTATGAGTGCTATCAGATGGTCTAAGGGATAGTAGACAGCAATACTATGGTTGGGGTGGACGCTCGCGGCTAGAACCATATTACCAAAACATTTCATATATGACTGTCACACAAGTGCCACCCTTCACTCAAGTTCAGCCACTTCTTAACCTAGTTTACGAACCCCGATCAAGAACTATTCATAAACCTGTCACGATCCAATCGGAAGGGTGTCAAGGTTAGAAGATCGCATTGTGAAATGCTGCGAAGGCTTTGACCCAGCGGTCGACCGATTCCAGGAGCTATAGTGGGGGGAACCGGTTGTAGAAGAGCTGGTTCGGTATTTTAGCAGGCCGAACCACGCTTCGACGAGAGACCGTTCCCCCACGTTTCTCGGCGTGACTCACAAAGATCAAGGTCGTCAAGCGGCCAGTTGTACCACGGACCGCGATCGACGAGTACAACGGGATCGCCGCGACATCGCTTCAGTACTTGCTTGATGAACAGCAACGCGTCGAGGTCAGATCTCCCGGGCGAGACCTCGATGTGGACGACTTCGAACGTCTCCACATCGATCGCTGCCCAGACGTAGACCTCGGTCTTTTCGACTTTCAGCTTCGTTTCATCGATTGCGACCGTCGAGTGGTGATCGGGGACGGGATCGAACAGGTGCGCCAGTTTGTGATACCACTGGCGCACGGCCTCATACGACCGCCCGATCACCTTCTCCACGCGGCGATACGACAAGCCGGCGTGAGACAAGAACGCTGCCTCAACACGCTGCTCCGTCGGCGTACCTTCACGCGAAAATATTTTTTTCCTCGCGTGCTTTCTCAACCACGAGGCCAATCATTGCTGAGTCACCTACTTACCCTTGCTCGGCCGCTTCCTTCACGCTAAGGTTGACACCCTCGCGTATGGTAGAAGACAATTTTATATTTATCTCGCTAAAACATTAGGTAATGCTACCAGAAAAGCGTCGAGAATATATTGTCGAACTCGTTATAGAAGAAAATGGGTGTACCGTTTCAGAATTAGCTGAAGAACTGGATATATCCGAAACGACGGTGCGACGTGATTTAGATGAACTTGCAGATAGAAATTCGATCAACCGGACTCACGGGGGCGCTGTTCCAGTTGTTGAACGTCTTTCAGACTACGAACGACGGACGATTCAGAACCGAGAGGCTAAGGAGACTATTGCAAAACGAGCTGTAAAAGAAATACATAACGAACAAGTAGTACTTCTTGATGCCGGATCTACGACACAGGCAATTGGAAGCGAAATTCCCAAAGACTACAATATTTCCGTAGTCACCAATAATCCACCTGTAGCATCACGACTTGCGGAAGCAGAAACAGAAGTCTTCCTCACCGGTGGACGATATAACGAAGATCATAATTTCTTGGTTGGGCGACTCGCCGAAGAAGCTATCGAACAGATGAATTTTGATTTGGCTTTCATCGGAGTAGAAGGAATCCATTCTGATGGGCTAACGACGGTATTCAACGATGCTGCCAGGATAAAGGAACTAATGGTCAAAAATAGTCGTCGAGTGGTTGTCGTCGCTGATCACTCGAAGATCGGCGCGCGGTCTGTTATTCAGTTTGCGGACCTTTCAGACGTTGATATGGTGATCACTGATAAACCTATAGCCCACGACCTCAGGGAGAGTCTAGTCGAAGCTGGTATTGAGGTAACTGATGATCTCGACTAATCTGTCATTATCGACTCGTTCCGACTCACTGCTGGCAGTCTCCTCGTCTTCGATGCAGTCATCATCGTAGTTTTCGCGTACTGGATAGCCGTGTGGCGATTCGATGGTCACTCACTGTCGATGTAACCGCTCTCAACGGATGTACGCACGCTTTTGATTTTGGACGTGTCGTCGCGCTGAGGGTAGCTCAACGAATGTGGGGCGGCGGTCTCGTATGTTCACAGCCGGGATTGGATCTGGACTTCGGTGGTGTTGATACGGTCGTAGGTCCACGTTAGGCGAACGCGGTCGCGACCACTGGTGACGTCGCTATCACTGTCGCGGGGGATGCTAAATTCGGCCTCGAACATCCAGACGAACCCGCGCTCGTCGACGACAGCTGTCATCTCGTAATCGGTGACTGTGTCGGGAAGAGCGGCCGGTCGTCCCGTGCCGCGGAGTCGATACCGATCTTCTGCGGCGTCGGTTGGGACAGCGCTAACCGAATTCTCGGGGGATGAAGCATCGGTTAGCGCGTAGCCCAATCACGTAGAGTAATGACCGGAGAGAGAACCTGCGTCGAATTCGACGCTCCGAATACCCGCGTCAAACGAGTCGACAGCGCCGTTGAAATCCTCGATACCTCGCGGACTCGGTTTCTGCTCAACGCCTTGAAAGACAAACTCGAAGAACTCACAACCGACGGGGAATTCTGCCGACGACTGAGCGACGTCTACTACGACGGCCGTGTTGATTATGAGACCGTCGAAGCGCTTCTCGGCCGTAACGAGGCGAGGCGGTTGAAACTCCTCCGAGCGTCGATTGACCAGACGTCCGCCATACCCGAACTCAAGAATGATCTCCCGAGCAATGATGCCTTCTACGACGGCGAGGTTTCCGAATGGACCCCCTCGAATTTGTCTGAATCCTCTGACAGCGCCTAAAGACCGGGATATGCGGTATGTAACCAAATTGTGGCGCGTATATCTTCAAGAGTGAAGCGAAGGGGTTTGTCAAAGAGGCCGGCTTTCACAGCATATCGGTAGCAGGCTAGCGGTCACTGCTACGTATTAACCAACATACGTTGGTCTTTTCACCTCCAATGCGACTCATCAAGGTCGAACCCAGCCCATCTGACAAAGGATCTGAGTAGTTCTGGTCGGTCTTGCACTGATCGGAGTGATCGATCGAGTCGCGCTTTGAGCGCGGCGAGATCCGTGGGCACGTAGTTCGCAAGGTCGTCGTATTTCACCGATTTCCAGACCTGTTCGACTGGATTGAAATCTGGCGCGTATGTCGGGAGGTACTGGATGTCGATGGCGACCTTGGGAGCCATCGGCCATCCAGGTGTTGTCATCATTCTTGCTGTCGGTTTGTGCGCCGGGTAATTGTCCCAGATGAGAATACAATCTTGTCCTCGTTGGTTGAATAAATCGCGTAGCAAGAACGCCATTTGTTCGCTATCGACGCTTTTCTCAGAGAGCCAATAATCCAAGACGGCCTCACCGGTTTTCGGTGCGACTGTCAGGGCTGCAATCGCACGTATACTTTGCCAACTTCCCGAGTTTCGGTGGATTGGTGTTTTTCCACGCGGTGCCCACGTTCGTCGAACCGTGGACTGCATTCAGACGGTACTCTCGTCGAGAAACACGAGTGCAAGGTCGTTCACTCGCGCTTTTTTTCAAGTGTCGGGATCATCTCTTGTTTCCAGCGACGAATCGCGTTCGCATCGCGCTTGAGAGCGCGTTGCTCGGGTTTCTGGCAACTCCAGCCCATTTTCTGGAGATATCGCCAGACTGTTGTTTGGCCGACAGAGACATCGAATTCTTGTTCAATCACCATCACGATGCGTTTGAGCGTCCAGAGATCAGTATCGAACCCATAGGCTTGCGGCCCCTCTTCGAGGAGGGCCGCAAGCGCTGTCAGCTGTTCGTCCGATAACTTTGTCGACGGGCCGCCTTTGACCGGGTTTAAGGTGAGGCCAGCGTCGCCACCGGCTTCGTAGGCGTCTCTCCAGGGATAAACCGAGCTAGGCCAGACGTCAACAACTTGTGCAACCTCGGAGACGCTGTGACCTAGCCGAAGCAAGGCGACGGCAAGCCGTCGCCGCGCTTCTAACTCCATTTGCGTTCCAACTGGTTGTGTCACAACGCTAGAGAAACATTCTCCGAGGATATCTCCCTTTCTCATCCGTAAAGACCAACAATTGTTGGTTAATTTCGATGTAATTCCCATCATTCGGATTTGTAGACTGTGAACGGTACCACACACACCCCGGGTGTCGAGTGTAAATCGACAGGTCGGTGGGTTGCTACTCGGTAGTCTTCGATACAGTCGGTATTGTTAGATGGCGCTTTCTCGGACAAGAAGCCTTAATATCCTATTTTATAGCAGTCTTACTACTACTATCTATAAACAGTTTATATATTTTATTATGCAGGCAATAATAAATCAGGAATTAGGCGCTATAAGAAGCCTTAGAGTGCTATAGATATTAATAGTATCTCTTTTATAAGCAAACGACAGAGAAGAAGACAGGACCTTTCAGCAGAATATCAGATGATTAGTAACCGTCTTAGAACCTCTTTCTTAGCTGTTCACGGTATACATTCTCGTGTTAACCGCCTTTCTGTACGCTTTAACGATGGGTGAGTAGAGCTGACACAGCTACCGTGGACAATTTACACTCGACACCCGGGGTGTGTGTCTTCAAGCACGTACGTTTCTCGCCAACTGAAACATCGGGAAGTTACCAGTGTTACACTCGACACCTGGAGGGGCGATCTATTATTCCTTCTTCCTGAAATACACTCTCCTATTCCTGCCTTCTAGTCCCTGTAAGCAGTGTATTACAGCATTTACACTCGACGGGTGGTGTGTGGTGAAGACATAGTTTTATATGGTATACCGACTGTCGTGTGTAATATGAGGCGGACGCTCCGAGGTCGATTATTCAGATGAGTAACGAGAAACAAAGTTCTCTCGACTCAATTTGGGAAAGCGAGGATCCGGTTTTTGCTGACAAAGAACTCCTCGACATCGAACATATTCCAGACGAAGAGCGGATTATTGGACGTGAGGATGAGATATCTAATCTTGCCAACAGTATTCATCCTGCAATCAGGGGTGGAAAGCCTAGAAATACGTTGATCTACGGAAAGACAGGGACTGGAAAAAGTCTCGTGGCTAAACACGTTACTCAAAGTGCCGAAAATTTTGCTCACGAGCAGGGTACGAGACTCGATCGCGCATATATCGATTGTACTCAAGCAACGACAGAAACACAGGTCGTTATCAAACTCGCTCGAATATTTAACCGACCAGATGAAACAGATGTCTCCGTACCACTTTCTGGGTTATCGACGAATGCGTACTACGATCGTCTTTGGCAGATTCTCGATACCCTCCACGACGTCGTTATCATCATTCTTGATGAAGTCGACAAACTCCAAGAGAACAACGTGCTAATGCAACTCTCCCGAGCTGGGGAAGCTGGAAAGATTGATTCATGTAAGGTAGGGATCCTCGCGATTAGCAACAAAATCTCGTTTAAAGATTCCCTGGATGAGCGAGTCCTAAGTAGTCTCCAAGAGCGTGAGTTTATTTTTCCGCCCTACGACGCAAACCAACTTCGCGAAATTATGCGTCATCGTCAAGATGCATTTCGCGAAGGAGCTCTTACCGGTGACGTGATTCCTCTTGCGGCTGCGTTTGCTGCACAGGAACACGGTGACGCTCGAAAGGCACTAGACATTCTTCGAAATGCAGGTGAGCTCGCGAAAGACGATGATAGTGACGTTGTCCGGGAAGAACATGTCCGAAATGCGCGTGAGAAAGCGGATGTCGATCGATTCTCTAAGCTGCTTCAAGACCAGCCAACACAATCGAAAGCTGCAGTGTACGCTCTTTCATTGCTTGCGGACGGGAGCAAACAGGAAGAATTCCCCACCCGTGAAATCTATGAACGATATGAGCAACTCACTGAATCGCTGGATATTGACCCTCTCTCACAAAGGCGGATGTCTGACCGGTTGAACGAACAGGCCTTTCTCGATATTCTTGGTGTCACAGATCGAGTTGGTCGTGGCCGTGGCAAGGGGATGACCAATTTCTACTACCTCCTTGAGGAGCCTGAAGTCGTACAAAGTGCTATTGAAACTGATCAGCGGTTCTCGCCTAACGGATAATTCATAATTTTACACTCGACAGTTGGGGTGTCTCACTCTGTTTCTCGGGATGGCTCATCCCGAGAATTTTCATATGGCATCTATACGCTGTGGAACGCAGTTTAACACCCATTTACACTCGACACCCGGGGTGATCTGTCCTTCCTGTTCTGACGGCATATCATTACGCTGGTCGGTTTGTCTGAGGGCGAAATCATAATGTAGTCTTCACCGGCACGGGAAAAGGGTCAAAATAATAGAATTTCATATCGCACACGGGGTGTGTTGACCCCAAGATCGCGTCAGTCATCCGTCCTACTCGTCGGGATTAACTGGTGATTTATACTTGGATTTAACTTGGTCTCCATCCCGCCACTGCCAGTAGTAGTAGTAGCGATTATTGTTGATCTCCTTAATCGTGATTGTGGCCTTCGACGGGACATCGTCCGGAAGATCGTCCGGCCGCTCGTCAATCCCGGCGTCATCCGATTCCTCCTCGAGGAGGGACTCGCGAGCTTTGTGTTCTGCCAACTCCTCGGCGTAGCGTGCGACGTGCTGGAGTTGGTCCTGAGAGTAGCCGTTGAGTGTGTTGACGATACCTGTCGGGAGTTCCGCCGGCGGCGTCGGTGGCTCGTAGGACATCAGCGGTCGCCTCGTATTAACCAACAAAGGGCGTATCGGCATAGATTTGTTGGTTAACGGGATATCATCTAGCAAACTATTCGGGAATAGAACGCCCCATTAGATATCGTCGGGACGGGGCGCGTTCTCGTACTTGACCATCTTCTCGGGCTTATCGGCGATAGTGTCGTAGATCTGCTGGAGCGTCTCTTCAGCGGCGAGCAGGTTGTGTTCCGCTAGGAACTCCCGACCCTCTTCGGAAAGACCGTAGAACTTCCAAGGGTAGCCCTGCTGGCGCTGGTTGTCGTCCAGGGCGACCTCCTTGACGATGCCGGCGTCGATGAGTTTCTGAATGTGCTTGTAGACGGTGGCATCGCTCACGCTGGGATTGAGTTCCTCGAGTTCGTACATCGAGGGGAGCTGCTCGGGATGCTGGAGGATGTTGTTGATCAGCGCGAACCGCGTCTGCTGAGTAACGAAGTGAATGAGTTCCCGTGGTGTCGTGTTCTCACCGTTACCAAGGCCATCGTCCATATCCGTGTGTTCAACCGAGTAGACCAAAGTAGTTTACTCCAGAGTAAACTACCGAGCAGAAGCGACTGAGGAGCAAGACAGGAGCTTACGCCTGTAGTGGAAGGTGACCATCTGGACGTGGGACCTGCCCCTGTTTGATTTCGTAATCGACGCGACGCATATGTTTGCAGCCACCGTCTGGCGTGCGCTGCTGCCAATCGGGACAGGTACAGGATTGCCCGATGATATCGACTTCGTACCGATTTCCGGACGCAGCCAGGACTTCGTAGCGACCACCCTTGGCGAGTAGGGAGACGGTCATCGCTTCCTCGACAGCGCGTTTCGTTCGTGGCTCGAGATCCTCAGCCGAAGTGGAGCCATCCGAGACGAGCATTCGGTCGCGAACGTCTCCCGCCTGTCCTCCGTCTGGAGCGACAGCGCCGCCAGTCTCCTGAATCCGGTTTTCCAAGAGTGCTTCCGCAAGGTTCCCCTCCGGCCAGAGAAAGTGGACTTCTCGTCGCTCTCGATGGTCGTAGGAGCCACAGTCAGCGGCACTACCTTCCCAGACCCGCCATGCCCCCAGCGCGGCCATCACGATGAGGATGACCCGGGGAACCGTTGTCTGGTCCTCAGGGTAGAATACTCGAAAGCGCGTACAGTCGTCCTGTGGCGGTACTGTGTCCCACCACTCGACGTCGGAACCCCAGCTGTCGTACATCGCTTGATCTCGGCCGTATCTGACCGTCACGCCATCAACCTGCGGGACCTCCTCGGGGATCGAGTTGGCATCGCCTTCGAGGAGTCGGAGTACGGCATACCGGAGATACTCGTGTGCAGGGGAATCCTTGGCTTTGGCGACCTGGTCGTACTGTTCTGCAACCCGCTCAGCTTCTACCAGAACAGCTCTAAGATGTCGCTCTGTCATGATTCGGTGAAGGCTGGAATGCGCCTCCGCCCCTCGGCGGGCGCTCAAAAACTTAACCAACGCACCAGCCATAGATCCCAGGTTGTTGGTTAAACACCAGAGTTCCGGATGCGGCACCCATCGGCCATCGACACCGATATCGGCCGTTGCCTACGACGATCCCTGTTGGGAGATCGCCGTATCCAACTGTTCCCAGACCATCTCGAACGCCGGCGGATCACCGGTCAGGTCCGGCAGCGTGGTCTCCCACTGGTGGCGGATCGTTTCTTGTTGCTCGTCCGGAAGTCCGTCGCTCAGATCAACGGTGAGCCCATCGTGTTTGCACTTTGCCTCGAAGGCAGGCCCCACGTCGGCAAAGTTGATCGTGACCGAATCGGTTTCGAGCAACTGATAGAGGTCGTAGTAGTCACGGGCGGCCCCGCGCTGATAGATCGCCCGGAGCTTTTCGGCGAAGATCTCCTCGACGCTGTACGCTTGGAGGTCGAATTCGGGCACGTCTTCGTACGCGTGAGTGTGCTGAACAGGATCGAAAGCGACGTGCTCGTCGACCATCACGTCGATGCTGGTCGTGTTGGGGTGGTTGAGGACGGCGCGGTACTGAATGCTGATGTCGACGTAGTGGGTCGGGTAGTGTTCCTGCTGGGATTCGTGATGCTCCCGTATCTCGAATTCGATGCCAGAGCGGTCGGCAATCGTATCGAGGACCGTTCGGAGTTCCTGTTTGGACCCCTGGTACTCTCCTTCGACGCCAAAATCGAGGTCCTCCGAGAATCGCCACGATTGCGGGAAATACAGTTTGGATAGCGCGGTCCCACCTTTGAACAGGAGGTTGTCGCCGTAGTCGCTCGTGAAGATACCCCAGAGGAGCCACGAATTGACGTAGTTCTTTTCGGCGTATCCTTGCCGAACGCCCAGTTCCCGAGCGAGAATACGGAGCCGATCTTGACTGATCATCGCGATCAGGACTCCGTCGGCTCCAGCGTGGCTGACTCGACGTTGATCCGGAGGCGATACGTGCTGTTGGTCGACCCGGTGTCGGGTCGCGTCGGGTCTAGTGGGGAATAGCCACTCGTGAACGACGCGACGAGCTCCTCGCGGGCGGGGAGGTCGATGCCGAGCTGGTCGGCGAGGTAGACGATCCGCTTGGTCGCAGCGCCGTTATCGAGACGCTCGAGGTACTCGCCGACCGTGTCCCAGTCGCAATCCCGTTCGTCGGCAGTTCGCATCGCGGTTGCGAGTTCCCGAAGGCCACCGCAGAACTCGGGGTGGTCCGCACAGTCGACCAGCGTCTTCTCCAGGTCGCTGACCTGAACGGCCGTGCCCTCGATCGATGTTGGCTCAAAGCCGAAGAATTTCCGCTCGGTGACTGTCGTGACGCGGTACGGGACGCCGTGGATCTCCCGGCTTTGCGCTCGGGTCGGCGTAACGACATACACCGTCCGGGGGACCTGTTCGGTCAGTCCGTGGTGGCTGAGGGCGCTGTAGTAGCCGATGTACATCGGCTCGGCGACGTGGGCGGCGATGAGGTACTCGTGGGTCGTGTATACGGCGTCCTCGCCGGCTGTGAGTGGGATGATGAGATACGTGCCCGGGAAAAGCCGGTCGAGCCAGCCCTTCTCGGTGAGCCGGGAGGCGATCTCGCGGGCGGTGTTTGGGGGGACCTCCAGCGTCGTCTCGATGTCGTCGACGGAGATGATCTGGTGACCCGCGCCAGCGAGTCGTGCAAGGAGTCGACTTTCTCGAGTCGAGAGGCCCTGCCGTATATTTTGCGATTGTTCTATGGTACTCATACCTGCGTTTCCTACATAGAGTATAAACACGGGCCTGCTTTAGCCTTGCGACTGCCGCGGATGACGGAGACGAGCAGACTTAACCAACGAAATTGGTGGGTGTAGAACCGAGTGTTGGTTAAGGGTTCAAGCGCCGTCTTCGACTACGTCGATGAGCTCTTCTGCTGTGGAACTGATCCGGTCGAGACGGTCGCGAACGATCTCGGGATCGTCCGACTCCCACGCGGCTAGGTAGAACGCCGACCCGCTGGTGTCCAACCCACAGTACCGCCCGACGACGTAGGCGACCGCCTCGGCCTCGACTTCGCGTTTCGACCGTTCGGTGTCGTCGTCAACGTGGAAATGAAGCAGGGCGTGGGCGTACTCGTGGATCAACGTCCGCGCAAGGTCAGCCTCGTTCTCCCGATCACGTACTTCGACCCGCGGTTGCATATCGACGAGACTCAGCTGCTCGCAGATACCTTTCGCCTCGCCGTGCGTCCACTCCTCGGCTGGAACAATTCGCACCGTCACGCCGAGGTCGTCAGCGGCGTCAGTCAACTGTTCGACGAGGTCGCCGGCGTCCCCGGTCGCTTCCGTGTCCAGGTTGGGAAGCGGCTCGCCTTCGGTCTGAGAGATGTCGAACACCGGCGCAGGCTTGAACCCGACGAGGCCCTCCGACCACTTCTCGGGCGGCGTCTCGTCGTACTCACAGTCACTGTCCTCGTGGTAGCTCGGCGAGTTCTCGCACTCTGGACACTGCTTCGTGATGATCGGCGCCCAGATCCAGATGGCCGACTCCCCCTCCTGGACGTGCCGGTCGAACTCCTCCTGCCACGTCCGGTAGCCCGCCACCCGGGTTGCCTTCGGGTACTGCCGCTTGATGAGGAGCGTGTTTCGATACGAGTAGTCGTGGAAGCGACTCTGTACGTCGAGCCATTCTTGGAACTCTTCGCTGGCCTGCGCGTCGTCGACGCCGGCGACGAGGTCGTCGATCCACTGTTCGATGGTACTGTTCATCTCGTCTGATCGCGTGTCGGTCTGGTCGAAGGAGACCGACGAGTCTCTGGTCGTGGACATAGTGGTCACTGAATCTGACTAACGCGATTTCGCTAGTTCAGAACGCGCCGCACCCCCTCAAGGGCGGATGAACAACCTCGAGGAACGCTATCGAAGCTCGGCTGTATCGTCCGCGAAGCCGACCGTGACGAGATACTCGAGGAACTCGTCGAACCGATCCACGTCGCTGGGCGTGTCGGTCGCGAGGTGGCGGGCCCACTCGACTGCCCACTGAAACGCAGGATCAGCTCCGCCCTTGCCGTGAATGTACCACCAGCGCGCCGCTTTCAGTACGACGAGCGGGTTCGTCGGCGGCTCTGTACTCGCCAGCGCACGGGTCAGCGACTGGATCTCCTCGGGAACGTCGGTTGCGTGGACGTCGCCGGACTGCGTGTTCGCGATATCGACGGGAATCTCGTCGATCGAGACATCGCTCGGAGACTGTTGTTGACTCACGGAAATCACCTGACAGCGAGGGCGTTCGCTGAAGCCCTCACCCTCTCAGGGGGCGAAAAAACAATCCACAGTCGGTCCGACGATGTCTCAGCGGCCGATGGTGCCCTGGCGCGTGACCGGTGCGTCCGGGTTGATGCTGAACGCAACGATGGTGGCGTCCTCGGTTGCAGTGACGGCCACGTCGTCGTCGTCGCCGGTCACGAGTGCGCTCTCGGTGTACCCGACCGGCTCATCGCCGACCTCGACGGCCCCGTCGAACACGTACAGGTAGGTGTGGCGGCCCGATTGCGACGGGAGCGTGGTCGTGGCCCCGGCGGCGAGGCGGCAGTCGTAGAAGTCGACGTCGTTCCGAACGTACAGCGGGACGTCGGTGCCCTCGGGGCCGAACAGGTGGCGCCACTCGCCGGCGACCGGGTCGGGGATCGGCTCGTGCTGGATGCCCGGGTCGAGGTCGAGGCTGTGTGGCCGGACGAAGATCTGGAGCATCCGTAGCGGCGGGTCGTCGGCGAGCGTCTCCTCGGAATGCCAGAAGCCGCTGCCGGCGTTCATCACCATCAGATGATCGGGATCGGTGGCCAACTGGTTGCCCTGGCGGTCGTCGTGGCGCATCACGCCGTCGGGAACCCACGAGATGATCTCCTCGTTTGTGTGCTGGTGCATTCGGATCAGGGTTCCGGGGTCCATGAACGACTCGACGACGGTCGCCAAGGGCCCGTACCCGTGGTCGTCGTGATCGGGGACGGCACGGCCGGGAAAGTTGAAGTGGATCCGAAACTTGCCCTGGTTCTGCGAGATATCCGTTCGCGGCGCCGTGTAGATACGAGAGTGGGTCTGTGCGGAAGGCGACTCGTCCATTACCTTGTGTAGTCGCTCACCCGAAAAATGGGTTCTGCGGGACAAGTCGGCTTAACATCCAGTCGTATCGGCAGCCCCTCTATTTTCCTTTTGACAATTACAGAGCGCTGACTCGACGGAGAAGATAGCCTCTGGAAGCCCCATACCCCGCTCTTCACACGCGTATGCGGTAAGCCGGGTCAGGTACTGCGTCCTCTCCCGCAACTCTGCGCCACCGACACTGTCCAGCCCAAACACGTGTTCTAAGCCCCGCCGAGGGCCGTTTGAGTTCACATATTCGTATCGGAGCTGGGTCGGCGCTAGCCATTCGTAATCCAGCGCTTGTACGACCACTTCAAGGAAATCGAATGCCGCCAGTCGTTGGAAGGAATACACGCTCTCCTTGATTTGTTTTAGAGCATCTAAGAACGGAGCATCCTGATCCAAGTCATCAAGGAAGTCGGTAAACGAGGAGTTAACATCTGCTGCGAAGGTTGCCATTGATTCTACAAGAATTTCTGCCTCGTGGGGTCCGTATCTTTCTCCTGTTTCACGCCGTCTACCTGCATTTCGTGGGATATTGCTACGATGTCCATGGGGCCAGCCGCTGGAGTTGTGAAGGTCGTCAAAAACACCCGATAGGGTCTCCAGGACTTCATCGCTCGTTGTTAATTCGGAGAGGCTCCGGACACCTAAGCCCGAATCAGTAACGAGAGCTTTGGGGACTTCAAGTGACCATCCTCCAGAGACATAAGAGAATGCTGCTAGCACTTCTTGTTCGGTAGAGAGGTTATGATCGTCGATGAATGCGCCGAAGTCGGAAAACGACGAGGGAGGTCGGAGCTCTGCATCGAAATCCTTGAACCCCGGCTCGCTCGAAAGTGACGCTCCGTACAGGTGTCGAGCGTCACCTGTCTGGTGGGCTTCGAGTAATTCGTCTCTTCTATCTTTGGTCATTTGAACTGGACCTCGATACCATACCATGTGGATGTCGATTCCGTCCGAATCGAAGAACGGAATGCGCTTTTCATCGGGTCCTAACGACCCTTCTGGGAGAGAAAGTGGTACGGCAGTGTCGTACAGTTCTGATTCGTCAGGATCTCCAAGCAGCATCAGGAGGTTGGAATCCTGTTCGGGGCGGCGCAGGTGAGCGTTGTTGGAAAACGGAGATTGCTCATTCTCCGGTAGGTTCCGATATTCCTCGATGGAAATCGGATCCCGCTGAAGTCGAAAATGTCCGAATACGTACCCGCCCCAGCCGTCGTTAATCCAGTACCGCTGCCGCCTTCCATTCTCGAAATCTAACGTTCCATAGAAGAAGAGGTAATCCCCCTGTGAGAGTTTCTCTAATTGGCTGGTCTTCGTACTCCCGGGATCAGCGAACGTGTAATGCTCACCGCCCGGAAGTTCCGGGAATTCGGGATCAAAATGTGTAACTGCATCCTCAGACCCAGCAATAATGCTCTTGTCGTAACCAATATCAGAATATGTTGGCCAGTCAACAGCGTCCTCATACTTTTCGGTAATTGGCAGGTACTCAAACGACCCATCGGCGAAAATCGGGCCCCTACCGAGAGGCTCCCCAGTCTGGGACCCGACATTAATTGCCACGGCTGCTACCTTATCGGACTCCATGTGACAGTGCAAAAAGTATCGAATACTTCAAATTATTGTCGACCCGATGGAATCCATACTGTCGAAAGCAGTTGTCTCTCTTCTTTTGCGTATCTTCTCAACTCGTGAAGGTCGCCGCTGGCCACCCTGCGCCCCTCCAGAGAGGCCGATAAACCATATATTAACCAACAATACTGGGAGCTATCCGTTTCCGTTGGTTAATTACATCACTCATTTTCGGCCTCACGAAGATCAGCTGCCTTGCGGTCGAGTCGCTTCAGAATCGGCGTGCGGTTCTGGTGAGCGTTCTCGTACGCGACGCATTCCCGGAGCGTCTCCATATCGGGGATCGTCGCGATTCCGGCCTCAATCAGGCGATGATTCGGCGCCTCGAGGCGTTTCTCAGGCGGGAACTCGTCGTCTTCGTCGTTATCCGTAGACTGACCCATCTCTGTTGGCCTCCACCCCACGAGGGCGAGAGAAACAAATTGCCGACTACAGCATCGTCGCGACGTCAGCTCATCGCGTCCTGGAACCGCTCACGGAGCGCGTCCTCCCGTTCCTCGAACTGGTCGACCTTCTCCTGCAGGTCGTCGCTGACGCACTCGATGCTCGCCAGCGCTCGCTCGCCGGCGAGCGACGCCTGCGACCCGTCGTCGCCCTCCGCCTCCAGTTGCTCCTCGTAGGCACGCTCGACACGCTCGATGGTGCCCTCTGGGTTGAACAGAATGTCGTTGGCCGTGCGAACGTAGCCGTCCAGCGATGCGCCCTCCTTGCCCTGGAAGAAGTGCGTGAGCGCGTACGTGGCGCCGGAATGCAGCGTCCACATATCGATTTCGACGGGTGAGGCCGCGTTGGCCTCAGCATCGCTCGCAGCGCGCTCGGCCAGGTAGTCCGGGAAGCCGAGCAGCCTGTAGAACTCCGTGACGGTGAACGGCAGCTCCGAGAAGTCGAGGTCGATGTCCTGGGCGTCACGGATGAACTTGAAGAGGTCGTCGGCGACGAGTTCGACCTGTGCGAGAATCTCTTCCCACCAGGTGCGGAAGTTCCGCACGTCGCCGACGTGCTTGATGACCTCCTTGTCGGTGAGCGACCGCATCGTATTCGAACAGTACCCATCCTGGGCGAATCCCTCCACGTAGACAGCGTGTTCGCCGAAGAAGTCGTAGCCCGACGTGACGCCCATCGTGATCGGGTCCGACCGGCCGGGAAGGCGCACCTCAAGGCCGTCGAACATGATGTCCATGTGGACCTCGCCCCCGCCCCGGTAGCGACGAATCTCGCCGAACATCACGTTACCCAGGGGCGTCCCGTCGATGGTCTCCTCGCGGAGGACCTCCTCCAGTGGCCCGTAGACGTCGACGGGGTTGATGATCGCGTACGAGTCGGTGGGCACGTGGAACAACGGGTCTTTCTCTGCGTCCCCATCTCGGGCCTGCTCCCGAGCGCGACTCGGCTCCACGAGCGCATTGAACCGCTTCGTCTCGACCCACTCGTCGGTGTAGGGATTCCGGTAGGCCACGGTCGTCTCGGCGGCCTGCGGGAGGTCGCGGATCGCCTCGGCGAAGGTCACAGGGTTTTCGCCCCCGCGACGCTGTCGGTACCACTCGGGCAGTTCGGTGTCGGTCCGTCCATCGACGCCAGCGAAGATGGTTCTCGACTCTGGGTCTTTCATCTCAGTCACCTCGACGCAGGAACGCTCATTGACGGCCGTCTGCATCGTCTCGCGCCCTGCGCCCCTCCGCCGGGCGCAAAAACAACGTGATCTGCTGAGAATGGGAGATAGCTAACCGAATTTCACCAGCCCCAGAGCGGCATCGAGGCAAGATCCGCAATTCTCAGGATTGTCGCCAATGATAGATTCGGTAACCGGCAGCGAAGACGGTGAGAGCAGCCATAGCGAGGACTGCCCGACCCTTGTTAGTGTAGAGGAGCTGCTCAATTGTCAGGTGCCATCGGCATGCATTCTTCTGAAGACCTGGCTCCGGATACGTGCTGGTAGTGATCCGTGCATCAAGCCAAGAGTCGAGAGAGGTACCGGCTACCGATTCAACGATTTGTTTGAAATCGGTGTAAGTCACGGTCCCTTCGTGCGTGTTAATGCGATAAACCACGTCGTCTAGGGAACGTTGCCCGTTGGTCTCGTTCTGAATACGTTGATCTAGTGCTGACAACACGACAGCACCTTTCCGGTACTGGCCCTGATCGTTTGGCCCCCATCGACTCTGATTGCTGAGTACAACCTGGCCCATCCGTGTTCGACTGACGTTCCAGAAGTAGTACGTGTACTCGCACGGGCCAGCGTATTGTTGCCGGGTAGTAAGTTCAACAGCATAGTATGATGCACTCGCTTCTGTGAACCACCACATGCGGTCCCCAAGAAGAACGGACGTATTGGCTACAAACAGCTGTCGTGTATGCACATACTCATGCAGCCACGTATTTGCCGGGATCACCCCGCCGCGAAACTCAGAGCTAAAATCAAAGGTCGCCGAATCATGAACCCAGAACTCGTGGGTTTGTGCAGCCCCGCCACGTCGGATTGGATCCGTCACAGCATATGCGTTAATATAGGAATAACGCGGTCCAACATCGAATTGACGGGACGCTGAGGCAAGTGAATCGACAATGCTACTGGGGGATTCGGACAGATTAGCAGCTCGCGGTACGATGAGCCGAACGTCTTGACAGCCTGCTGTAGCCGTATAGATAGTGTTCGGACCAGCGAGGATGAACTGGTCGCCAACGAATCCCTGTCCAGCAAAGGTGAGATTCGTGGCCGGAGAATGGCTTGGAACCGGGAAGAATCCCCAGCGCGGTGTCGCAGCGTATTCATGGTCCTCCTTTCGGGGCGCTGGCTGGTTGATGACTGTCAACGTCAGTTGCGGTCGTCGTGTTTCTCCATCCCACTGGAAAGAATATCCTATGTCGGATGACAGATTAGCGAACCCAGTTGCGTTTACAACTCTGACACCGCGATTGTAGTGGGTCGTCGTGAGACCTACCCAGAACTCATCGACTGAAGACAGGTTTCGATATGTAATGGTGAGATTCTGGGTGTTCTGGTCGTATGACAAGCGACCAGTGACGTTCGCGTCGCCACGTGGCACCGAAACCCCGTCTTGTAGAGCGATATCGGATCGCGGATTTATACACGAGTCAGATTTTGATTGTTCTTGGGCAGTACCTGTATCACTGAAAGATATTGGAGTAATCAGAATGCTGCAGAGTACGAGAAGCGCGAAAAGATAGGCACGCCTCATAATCGTAGTATAGTTGCGGGTTTGTTATAAACGCCCAGACCTGAACGGCTCGAATCTGCTTGGAAGGGCACGCTCTTTGCACACCCGCACCATCCTGTCGGAAGTTTAGATTCGCCCTGCAAACCGCAAGCGAGGTGGTACTACGACCAGTTAGCCAACCCGATGAGTCGGGTAGAGTAGCTATCGGAGTGTTCGTGTACTGAAACCCTTTATTCCTCCTTTAGCCTGATGATGAGTTTGCATCACGAGTCAGTACTGTCAGTCTGATCTTGCCGGTCGTTGTACCGCTCCAGTTCGCGACCGATTTTCTCGAGCGCCTCGACCCCGCGTTCGAGCAGCTGGTGGGTGACTCGCGACAACCGAAGCGTCTCCATCAGCACTCCCCCTCCGGTGGCTCGATGAGGTTGTCGCTCTCGTCGACCAGGGACCGGATAGCCTGCTCGACATCGGCATCGTCCGAAACCGTCCGGCTCGCCAGGGGTGCCGGATAGGCGCGATCGCCCTGATTACAGAGGACGGTCAGCCAGCCGTCGGTTCCCTCCCCGAGCACGATGTAGTGGTCGCGATCAGCCCGCTGGAAGACTCGCCGGTCAGGGCGAGTGACCGTTAGCCAGTTCTCGGGGAGTGTCGGTGACGGCCCCCCGCCGTCGGGAAGGGGGACGACGTCGTCGGTGATCGTCGCCATCGCCGCGTCGATTTCTTCGCCGGTGAGGTGCCAGCATGCCGCCGGGCCGTCACACTCGAGCTGGCTGATCACGCGATTCCGGAACCCGATGTAGTGTTCTCTCGCGACCTGGGCGTCGTTGTAGTAGTCGAGGAGGAGCCCACAGGCGAGCTGTGCGGGCCCGCTTCCAGCGTATCCCCACTCGAAGCCGGTCGGACTGTGGGTGACCAGATCGAGACTTCGATCAGGAGTGAGACGCTGGTGTTCGGGGAGATTCAGAATGACGGCGTGGCCGTCAACGCGAAAGCCGACGTATTCGACGGGGTCGTCGAGACGGTGAGCGAGCGCTTCTGTCTGGACTACGTTCGACGTGGGGCGTCGTGCGTTCCCGTTCATTTGTACGTCGCGGGAGTGGTAACTCCCGCACCCCTCTCGGGGGTTCTACAAACAGAGCCGGAAACGCCGTCACCGCCCCTACTGGCTAGCTGCGGGGAACTCGAAGCCGCCGGTGTCGGTCTGTAACTCCTCCGAGTCGGTAGTTTCTGACTGGACTGCCTGGCGAGCGTCCTCCAGTTCCTCGCGGCGGTCGTCGACGCTCTGGTGGATGCTGATGCCGTGCTGCTCGCAGAGCGCCCGCTCGACCGCGAAGGTCATCTCGTCGAAATTGACCGCCGTGATATCGATGTCTTCCGGTGAGGGCGTCTCATCAGCGACGTCGATGTCTCGCGACCAGGTATCGGCCGAAATGTCGCTGGTCGGGAGCCGCCACTCGTCTCCCTCGAGCTCTTCACGCAGGTACTGCGCGAACTCCTTGTAGTGATCGAGCGCGATGTTCTTCGTCGCTGAATCAGCCAGCAGCGCGATGGCGAGCTGATCGATGCGGGCCGTATCGGCCTCCGGCCCCCAGTCGAACCCACCAGGGGCGCGGCGCAGGACGTGGAGGTGCTTGTCCAGCACATCGCCATCGGGCGTGTACACCAGCTGTCCACCCATGCAGCGTTCACCGTGGTAGGCTCGGCCGCCGGTCATCGGAACCCACCCTCCCAGTGGCCCATACCTTGTGGTCGTCCCGGGGGCTGGCGGGGGAAGGAATCCGACGGCCGACGGGCGGTATCTGGACTGCGTCCGGCTCCCTGATTGCTCCCACTCGCGGCCTCGGTTGGTCGGGGCCCGATGTACATCGGTTTTCGCGCTTGACTTCGCTCCGTGACGACCTCCCGATGGAGCATCGTACAGAGCTCTATGACGCTCTTGGCGAGGTCGAACGCCGCTGCTCGCGACCGGAGGTCGTGCTGACTGAAGAGGATCGTCCCATCGGCTCGATCGATCCGGACCAGCCAGTCCGAGGGTTGCTGGACGTGGCAAAGGACGGATTTCGAGAACTCGTAGGCGAACACGAAATGGTCGTCATCTGTTCGGCGTTGCAACCACCAGTTGTCGGGAGCGATCTCGCTGTTGCTCTCAGAACTCATCGGTAATCCGGGACGAATGTGTCGTCCCGCACCCCTTTCGGGACGAACAACAACACCAGCGCTCACGTCGTCGGGACTTCGTCGCCACCGTCGACAACGTATTTAGTTATAGCAAGATACTGTCCAATTACATTCGGATGGCTGTACTGGACGACCTCTCGGGATTCGAGTTTGAGGACTTGATGGAGGATGTCTTCCGGAACCTCGGCTACGAGAACGTCCGTCAGGCCGAGCGGACGGCCGACGAGGGGCGGGATGTCATCATGGAGGAGGTCGTCGATGGGACGCGACGGGCGATCATCGTCGAGTGCAAGCACACCGGGACGGTCGGCCGGCCGGTCGTCCAGAAGCTGCACTCGGCCATCGCGACGTTCGAGTTCGACGGCCCGAAGCGAGGGATGGTCGCCACCACAGGTCGATTTACGAACCCTGCCGAGGAGTACGCTGACCGGCTCCAGCGGAACGACGATCCCTATCCCATCGAGCTGATCGACGGCGAGGACCTTCGGGAGATTGCCGACGAAATCGGTCTCGATCTCTACAACGGGCGCATCGAGATCCTCTGTGACGAGACGCTCCGACCGTACGATCCGGCGGCGGATGTCGACGCACCTGTCCAGGAGGCGTTCCGCGACATCGAGAACATTGAGGCCGCGGATCTGCCGGTGCCGCACTCGCAAGTGACGTTCCGACCGGTGGTCGCGATCACCGCCGACACGAACGCTGTCTTTGAGACCTCAGTCGGTGTCATCCACCGGATCAACGACCGCACACAGTTCGTTGTCCACGCTGAGCGCGGCCATCCGAAGATGGCCGACGACGAAGTCGCGACGCTGGTCACCGAGAATTTCCACGCGACGGTTCCCCTCGATACCGGCCAGTTTACCGAGGTATTCGATGACGTCGACGAACGACGGTTCGGCCAGACCCAAACGGAGTACAAGGAGTGGGCTGTTGACCGCCTCCAGGATTACCACACGACGACGGTGACCTACACCGGCGACAATAACGTCACGTACAACAAGACGTGTGAGCCGAATCTCTCGGACATCTCAGTGCAATCGATTGAGCCGGTGTATCTACCTGAGGTTCGGCAGACGACAGAGATACTGGAGTACTCGTATCCGTACGAATACTATGCTGCTGGCCCCTCGCGGGTCACTCTGGAGGACGGGATTCATCGCTGCGTCCACTGCGAAACGAGCGGCGTCGACGAGACGTACACCTACTGTCCGAACTGCGGGGCGATCGCCTGCAACACCCACATCAAGACCGAACGGCTCGAAGGGGAGCCGGTCTGTACCGGCTGTGCGGTGACCGAACGGTTCGCGCTGAAGAGGAAGTACTTCTACGACGAGGAGAACCTCGACGCGTTCCGCAAGGAGTACGCCGAGATGCCCATCCACGAGAAGGCGATGGAGAACAAACTGCTGGCTGGCGGGAGCGTGGTTGTGACGCTGCTGCTCGTCGTCGGGCTACTCATAATCGGCGGCATCATCTAACCAGTCGCAATTTTCCGCCAGGCTGTGAGAGTTGGTGTTACGAGATTCCGTATTGCTCTCTGAGTGCCATATATTCGTCCTTCTTTGGGAGGATGACTGGCAGATCATCTGTCCTGTCGAAGTCGCCCTGAAGTGGCCGATACAACGCTTTCACAGTGGGTTTCAGGTCGTACCACCGTGCGGTCTCGACGAGTGTCTCCTGATCGATATCCTCCGCCTCGATCAGCAGCATCGAATAGCTGACCTGCCGAGATCCGCTATCCAGAAGGAGCGTATGGCATACGACTTCAGCAGGCGTTAGGTCTTCGTCCGGCGCATACCAGAACGGAGGCTCGCCGGCGAGGAAAAACTGTAGACCATACGCTGCAAACCGACCCAGTCCGGTCATCTCCCAGTCCGGAGCTGCTTGGAGTGCGTCCGTATCCTCAGCGGTCTGTACGCGGACGAGGGATCGGTTCGGATCGCACCACGCGATCGTGGCGCTGGGGGCGATTTCCCGGACTCGGGCTCGATGTTCGTGCTCTACAGTAGCCCGGGCGAACGCCAACAGCGGCGAGACTTCATTATGAAGGGTGTACTTCGAATCGGATCTGGAGAGTAGTGCTCGGTGCTTGAGCGGTGATAACGCGCTGTGGACACCTTGTCGAGTGATTCCGAGCCGGTCTGCGATATCAGCGATGTGTCGTGGTCTATCGAGATACCAACACACGCGGAGTGTGGCTGGGGAGAGCACTTCTGTCCAGTCCACGTGGCTGAACTCCGACTGGAGCGTTCGATACGCTTCGGCGACGGGATGTTCCGCGAGGCGGACACGACGCTGATTGCTGGACCCACGGGTTTCTGTGAGCAATCCCGCTGCGAGCAATTCGTCGAGTACGTCGTACAGATGTTCTCGTGAATATCCGGTTTCGGCCGCGAGTTCCTCCGGTGTTGCTTCACGGCCGGCACTAAGCGCGTCAAGCACGGCGAGTCCGGCCTTCGAAATCATCTGGGTCTTTCTAAACCCTAAATATATAAATACGACTTGGGATTTTACTTGACGACTGCTTCGTCCCGGACCAGTTCTGCGAGCGCGTCCTCGAGCGATCTGTGGAACTGCCAGCTCGCTCGAAGGCCTCGTCAGTCGGGCCGTCCCAGCGGGGGAACGCGGAGTGACCGCTCACTTTGACTGTCCACTCGGTCGGCTCGTCGAAAGGGTTCTCCGTCGGGAGTTCCACGACGTAGAGGTACTCCTCGTCGCCGTGGATGCCGTCGGCCGGATTCTCGACGCCGTGGCCCAGCAGGAACAGCGGCTGGTCCAGGTGCTCCATATTGGACGGCTCGAGGAGATCCGCTGGTTGAGCCGCGTCGATCGTTCGCTCTGGGTCGCCATCCAGATAGAGGTCGACTGTCGAGAGCTTGTCGAGGAACATGAACGTCGCCGCCGTGTAGCCCGGTCCCCGCTCTGCACGGGTCGCATCGAGAAGCTCTTTCAGCTGTGCGAGATCCCGGAGGACGCTCCCCGGATAGCCGTCCGAATGCCGGTACACCTGCGCGACGCGGTCGGCGCTGCCATCTGTCTCACCGGTCTGTTCGACTCGTTGGACGAATCGGAGTTGGCTCCGTGTCGACATCGGTACTCGCCGGCGCAGAAACAACACCACACAGTCGTAGCGGGATTGCAATCCGCTAAGCGAGATGTGACACCTCGTCTGGTTCCTCCATGTCGTCGAATTCACCACGCTCGACCGGCTCCCAATCCTCCCCAGGTGCTGGACTCCACCAGTCGACTTTGTAGGCTCCCGGTGCACCGAGGATTTTTGCCCGTGCCGAGCCGTCAGGCAGGTCGCGACGGAGCTTCTCGTCGACGTGAAGGTTCCACGTCGAGTCGGTGTCGAAGCACGCGAGCACAGCCTCCTCGTAGCCACGGTTTTCTCGGGACTCTCGGAGGACGACCTGCGTGTTACAGTTCTTGCAGAACACTCCCTCGAAGGGAATGTGGGTGAACACTTCCTGCCCGCAGACGGGGCACCAGAGGAACTCGAACAGTGCCTCGCTGTGTCGGTCGAGTACTTCGAGACTCATTGTTGGACCAACCCGGTTCGACCGGGTCACTCTCTCCGCCCCGGCCGAAAAACACCCTGCGTGTGTACGTTCTCAGCGTTCAGGGCCGTAGACGATGCGCGAGGGGGCTTTGTACCCACAGTCCGGACAGTCGTACCAGCGCTGTACCTTCGCTCCATCAGCTGTCTTCTCGCCGACGAGAACGTCGTCGTTGGGACACTCCGGACAGCGGAGGGCCGGGGCGGACCGCTCCCGGAGCACGTCACGGAACGACGTCGCATCCTTCGTCTCGTATCCCTGCGACCAGACCGGGTAGCCGTCGACGAGAATCACTCCGCGCCATTTGTACCGGTAGGAGTCCGGCGCTCGATGCAGGACGGCTCGCGCACCGGTCTCGGTGTTCCGATACGCGAGTGTCGGCGAGCGGCTCTCGCGTCGCCAGTTGGTGATCTTGGACATTTTTCAGAAGTGGACGTCAGCGGGCACGATCCAGAGCTCTTCACTCTCCTCGAGGAGTCGGTCCAACTGTCCACGGTGGCGAATGCCGGTTCCGTGTTCGGTGTACAGGAAGATTGTCGGGCCATCGTACGCACCGATCTGGTGGAAGGCGTGCCGGGCGAGGTCCTCGTCGCGCATGATCTCCTCGTCGGAGAGCTCGTCGATGGCCTCTTTCACCCGATCGAGATTACGCTCAAATTCCTCCTTCGTCGCCTCCCAGCCACGCTCGAGCAGGTCTTCGCCGTCATTAGAGTCGACGGGGGCTGCAGTCGGGAGCTCACCCCATCGCGCCTTCCCCGCAACGGACGTGTCCTCCTCGTCGAACGTGACGTAGTAATCGAAGACGGCGCCGGCGTGTGGGTCCGCGCCGACCAGGCGGTCGAACACCGACTTTCCGGTGGCCAGTGCGTCGTCGTGCGTCGATGCCTCTACCAGTGCGTAAATCACCATATGCATCTCGAACACCTCGAAACGCCGACGCACCGGGTGTCGTTGGTCGCTCCAGCTGCGCCGGCACCCATCGCCGGCGCTCGAAAAACTCACCTCGTGACGGCGGATTCTCAGGATTCGTCCGCTCGTTCGACAGTGATGGTCAGGTCGCCCGACGCGTAGTCAGCCTCGAAGTCGACCGCGAACGCGTCCGCCTCGTAGGCGGCGTGGTAGGCGCGGTGCCGTTCGAGCGAGCCTGTCGCCTTGAAGTGGAAGAACGCGGCCGCCGTGTAGGGCTTGCTCTGTGTTTCGACCTGCGACTCGACGGATGCGGGGAGCGCGATTTGGGGCGTCTCCGTGTCGATACTCGCAGCGAACTCCTTCGCTTCCTCGACGATTGCTTGCGAATGTGCCGGTGTCTCGCCGGTCAGGACGTTCATAGGCGTTTCCGTCTCCTCGGTGAACAGGACATCATCGAAGGTTCGCGTCCCGAGGATCGCGTCGGGGCCTAGCTCACAGTCCTCGAATGGGTCGTTTGATGATTGCTCGGACATGGAATCACGAAGCCCCAGTGGGGGCTCAAGCCATCAGCCCCCGATAAACGGCTCCCCTTCACCCGACAGGTGACTGATCAACAGTTACTCGTCGATCGGTTCGAGCCCGCTAAGATCGGCATGGAGGACTTCGCTATCGCGAACGACGTACCGCTTTGCGAGGACCGGGAATCGACACTTCGTATACCCGGCCGTTTGGATGTCGAATTCCTCGTCGCCGTCGATGTACTCGGCGAGCTGTCTGATAGGGAACAGCTTTTCACGTCGCCCGATGGAAATTCCGATATGGCTGTCCTGAATGCCCTCCGCCGGACGCCGAGTGCTCTCCGCCGAAATCCGGTTGTGCTCGTCCCGATACTCGTGATATCGCTGTTCCAAATCCCACAGTTAGCCTTGCAGGCGGTCAACCCACTGCTCAGCAGCGTCGTCTCGTTCGGAGTGTCGCTCGTATTCCTCGTCGTTATGCCATTCTTCCAAGGTGGATTGATCGCGATGGCCGACGAAGCTCTCGATGGACGAACAGCACTGCAGACGTTCGTCGACGACGGGCAAGCCAACTACGTCTCCATCCTCGTCGCGTATCTCGCCCTGGTGGCGGTCAACTTTGCGCTCGGGATGGTCGCGTTCTTCGTCGCGCTATTCGGCGGCATCTTCGTCATCGGAAGCGGTGGTCTCGAATCAGCCAGCATCGCTGTTCTCGCCGTCATCGGAATCGTTGTCGCCATCGTCGTCCTTCTGTATCTCCTAGCGCTCTTTTTCGTCCAATTCTACGGCCAGGCGATCGTGCTCGAAGATATGGGCGCGGTCGACGGGCTCAAACGCAGCGTGTCGTTCGTTCGTGAGCACTTGGTGAGTACGCTCGGCTACTCGATCCTCGTCGGAGTCCTCGGTGGGGTGTTCGGTAGTGTGTTCGGCGTGCTCTCGCTGTTGCTGTCACCGCAATCGGCAGCGGCGCTTCATCTCCCGGAGCTGTCACTCCCGCTCGTGGCCGTCGTCGGCCTCCTCGTCCTCGTGGTCGGGACGCTGTTCGGTGGCTTCTTCGGAGTGTACTCCGTGTCGTTCTATCGAGAGCTCACAACGTAATCAGTCAGCATGGTCTTCGGACTCTCCGGAAGTCAACTGTTCGGCGTCGGCCTCGCCGTCGTCGGGACGATCGTCCTCGCGTTCAGTGCGCGGTACGTCTGGCGTGCTACCAGCATCTACCGGGCTGAGGTCGTCTCGATGCTCGGTGAGACGACTCCTGGGGCGCTCGTTCGTGTCTCCGGGACGGCCCAGCAGGGCGACGCCGACCTCCTGAGCGCGCCCGTCAGCGGGAACGACTGTCTTGCCCTCCGATACGCCGTCGAAGAACGCCGCTTGAGTCCGTTCTTGCTCCCCTGGTTCGTGACGATCCACGAGTTGGCGGGTTCGGATGCGTTCCGTGTGCGCACAGCCGAAGCCGATGTCGATATCGTCGAGCCGGCACGCACCGTGACACTCGAACGCGAAATCGTCGCGACCGTCCCGCCGAGCGACGAGCCCCCCGAACGCATCGCACGGTTCGAGCGGACCACTGACGCCGTCCCAGTGACGACGTACTGGCGATCCCCTCCATCGCTCGTCCGACCGCTCACGAGGCGTCTCTCGCTCGGGACTCGCCGCTACAGCGAACAGCGTGCGATGCCCGGCGATGAGGTCACTGTCGTTGGCCGTGTCACCGAGACTGGCGACGGCATCGACCCACTCGTCGTCTCCGATCGTCCGCCCAGCCAGACGCTCGTCCGGATGGCCAAGACGTCACTTGTCGGGGTCTGTCTCGGTGTGTTCGTCGTCGCGCTCGGCCTCGTGCTTGTTTTACTCTGAACGACTCGATAACAGAACATCTACACCGACGGTTCGTCCACATGCTATCGATGCCCTCCACCACGAACCCTGTCGATCGACCTTCAGAGGCGGTCGATGTCGCTCAG